>NZ_CP154796.1:4800000-6000000 GCF_039566955.1 Micromonospora sp. DSM 45708
CTACCGGAGCCGGATATTGAGCCACGAATCGCACGTCACGTTCCGCGACGTTCAGTGGGCCGAAAGGGTGAGCCGGGCGCGGCCGGGCGACGGGACGTCTCGTACCATGTGGGCTTCCGACCGACGACCGGCGAGGGGATCAGGGTGCTTTCAGCCCGCCGAAACGCGGTGACGGGCGCCGCGCTGGCAGCGTTGGCGCTGGCCACAGCCGGTTGCGGGCCGGTGACCGAGCGCCAGCCGGCGGACCTGCGGGTCGGCTACGACAGCCTGGACGGCACGCTCGCGGTCTGGCCGCCACGCGGCAGCCTGGCCCGGGACGCCGCCACCACCGCCGCGATCACCGCTGCGGTGCGTGACTGGCGCTCGCCGGTCGACGACCGGGCCCACCTGCCCTCCTCCGGCATCCTCTTCTCCGGCGAGGTGGCCGGCGTCCCGCTGGCCCTGGTCGCCGCCGACGTGCCCGGCGAGTCCGCCTCCTGGTTGCTGCAACTGGACCGGGACGGGCAGCGGTGGCGGGTGGCGCACGCCACCGAGTACACCGAGCCCGGCTACCTGGTCTACGCCGACGTGCTCCCGGTGCGGCAGCCCACCGGGCGTCGCTACCTCACCTCCGCCCGGGTCGAGCGCCTGCTCGGCCCGGACGGCCGGACGGTGCCCGGCACCGACGGCGTCACCGAGCCGGTCGCGGTGCCGCCCTGCCGGGCCGTCGAGCTGACCGCGACGCTGCGGCCCACGCCGTCGCTGCCGCGCGGCCGGGCCGCGGACCGCGTCCTCGACCTGGGTACGGCCACCGAAGCGCCCCGCTACCCGCTGGTACGCGACGAGACCGGCGCCGGCAGGCGCGCGCTGACCGGCCTGGACACCTGCGCGCTGGCCGCGGAGCGGGGCCCGTTCGGCAGCGTCCCGCGCCGCCTCGGCGACCGCGAGGCGCCCCGCTCCACGCCCGAGTCCTGGCCGATGGCGAAGATCGCGACGCGCTCGCTGGGCGAGGTCGCGCTCGGCGGCGGGGAGCCGGGCGACCTGGAGCAGCTCAGCTGGGAGAGTCCGAGCGGGACGATGACCGCGGTGCTCTACCGCCCGGCCGACGGCGGTACGCCGGTCGTCTCGCCCGCCGACCGGTCCACCACGCTCCAGGCGTACCCCCTGCCGGTGCCCGGCCAGCCGCTCGCGGTGCTCACCTGGCGCACCCGGGACGCCTCGTTCGCCGCGCCGCCCGGCACCACCCGCCTGGTCGACCGCCCGGGCCTGGTGGTGGTCGAGCAGACCGACGCCAAGCAGACGTTCAGCCTGGCCGGCACCGAGAAGACCTGGTACCGCTCCCTCTCCTCCCCCCGCTGACCCCCGTCCGCCCCCAACTCCTTGATCAACGCACCGCACCAGGGTTCGGCGCGACGATCTGTGCGCCGGCCGGGCGACAGCATGCGGATGATCAAGGAGTTCGCGTCGCCGCGGAGATCGATTCCGACGCAAACTCCTTGATCACGCCGAAGGAGGGAACGCGGGCGTCGGGGGGCGTCGGGGGTGGGTCAGGGGTGGTCAGGGGCATGGGCAGGTAGGGGACGCCGAACGCGCGAGGGATCCCGGAACAGGGTCCGGGCGGCCCCGCGACAGCGGGACCGCCCGGACACCGGGACCGGGATCAGTTCTGCGCGGCGGCCCCGTCGGTGGCCGGCTCGACCGGCGCGGCGTCCAGGCCGGAGATCCAACCGGTGACGTCGCGCGCCACGTCCTGCGCGGTCAGCCCCAGGTCGGACAGGATCTGCGCGCGGGTGCCGTGCGGGTGCCAGTCGGCCGGTACGCCGAGGTCGCGCACCGGCACGCGGACGTCGGCGTCCCGCATCGCCTGGGCCAGCGCGGAGCCGACGCCGCCGACCCGGACGCCGTCCTCGACGGTGACCACGAGGCGGTGCGCGGCGGCCAGCTCGACCAGCTCGGCCGGAACCGGGCGGACCCAGCGCGGGTCGACCACGGTGACGCCGTAGCCCTGCTCGGCGACCCGGGACGCGACCTCCATGCCGAGGCCGGCGAACGAGCCGACCGCGACCAGCAGCACGTCGGTACGCGCCGACTCGGCCAGCACGTCGACCGGGCCGACCCGGCGCACGGCCGGGAGGTCGGCGGCGACGGTGCCGGTCGGGAAGCGCAGGATGGTCGGGCCGTCGTCGACGGCGATCGCCTCGCGCAGCTCCTCGCGCAGCGTGGCCGAGTCGCGGGGCGCGGCGATGCGCAGGCCGGGCACCACGCCGAAGACCGACATGTCCCAGATGCCGTAGTGGCTGGGCCCGTCCGGGCCGGTGATGCCGGCCCGGTCCAGCACGAACGTGACCGGCAGCTTGTGCATCGCCACGTCCAGCAGGACCTGGTCGAACGCGCGGTTGAGGAACGTGGCGTAGACCGCGACCACCGGGTGCAGGCCACCCATCGCCAGGCCGGCGGCGGACGTGGCGGCGTGCTGCTCGGCGATGCCCACGTCGTAGACCCGCTCCGGGTACTTGCGGGCCAGCGTGGCGATGCCGGTGGGCTCCGCCATGGCGGCGGTGATGCCGACCACGTCGGGGCGCTCGTCGGCGATCGTCACCAGCTCGTTGGCGAACACGTGGGTCCACTTCACCGACGGCGCGGCGACGAGCTGACCGGTCTCCGCGTCGAACGCGCCGGGGCCGTGCAGGCAGTCGGCCTCGTCGTCCTCGGCGGGACGGTAGCCGTAGCCCTTACGGGTGACCGCGTGCACGATCACCGGACCGCCGAAGTTCTTCGCCGCGCGCAGCGCCGCCTCGACCGCCGGCACGTCGTGGCCGTCGACCGGGCCGACGTACTTGATGCCGAGGTCCTCGAACATGGCCTGCGGGGCGACCGCGTCCTTGATGCCCTTCTTGACCGCGTGCAGCACCTCGTACATCGGCTTGCCGACGAACGGGGTGTTGCCGAGCGCGTCCTTGACGGTGTCGAGCACCTTCTCGTAGCCGGGGTTGAGCCGCAGCGACGACAGGTGGTCGGCGAGGCCGCCGATGGTCGGCGAGTAGGACCGGCCGTTGTCGTTGACCACGATGATCAGCGGGTTGCCGGCGGTGGCGATGTTGTTGAGCGCCTCCCAGCACATGCCGCCGGTGAGCGCGCCGTCGCCCACCACGGCCACCACGGACCGCTTCTCACCGCGCAGCGCGTACGCCTTGGCCAGCCCGTCGGCGTACGACAGGGCGGTGGAGGCGTGCGAGTTCTCGATCAGGTCGTGCTCGCTCTCCGCCTGGCTGGGGTAGCCGGAGAGGCCACCGCGCTGGCGGAGCTTGTCGAAGCCCTCCTGCCGGCCGGTGAGGATCTTGTGTACGTACGCCTGGTGCCCGGTGTCGAAGAGGAGCCGGTCGCGCGGGGAGTCGAACACCCGGTGCATGGCCAGCGTCAGCTCGACGACGCCGAGGTTGGGGCCGATGTGCCCGCCGGTGCGGGAGACCTTGGCGATCAGAAAGTCACGGATCTCGGCGCCGAGGATGTCCAGCTGCTCGGCGGTCATCCGCTTCACGTCCTGCGGGCCACGGACGGCGCCCAGCAGCCGACCGTGGTTGGCCGTGCCCTCTTCAACACTCATGACCGGAGAGTCTATCGGCCGTGGCACAGTCCGCAGCCGAGCCGTGGCTCAGGACGACACCGTCAGCCGACGCGGCGGCGCCGGGGTCGGCGCCCCGAACGCCGGCCCGGCCGGGGTCCAGGAGCCGAGCACCGCGGCCCGGGACGCGCCGGTCACCGACGGCACCGCGCCGGGCAGCCCGTGCCAGCTCAACCAGCCCAGCAGCGCGAACGCGTACGCCTCCTTGGCCTGCGCCGGGACGCCCAGCTCGTCGGTGGTCCGCAGCCGCCAGCGGCCGACGCCGAGCGCGGCCAGCCGCGCCCGGAGTGTGGGATTACGCACTCCCCCGCCGGCGGCCACCACCTCGGTGACCCGGTGCCGGTCGCAGGCGTCCGCGACCGTGCGGGCGGTCAGCTCGGTGAGCGTGGCCAGCACGTCGTCGGCGGCCACCGGCTCGCCGAGCGCGGCCAGCGCGGCGTCCAGGTAGCCGCCGTGGAACAGCTCCTTGCCCGTCGACTTGGGCGGCGGCGCGGCGTAGTACGGCTCGGCGAGCAGCCGGGCCAGCAGCGCCCCGTGCACCCGGCCGGCCGCGGCCCGCGCCCCGTCGACGTCGCAGGGACGGCCCAGGAAGCGCCGGGCGGCGGCGTCCAGCAGCGCGTTGGCGGGGCCCACGTCGTACCCGAGGACCGGCGCACCGGGCGCGACCACGGTGAGGTTCGCGATCCCGCCGAGGTTGAGCGCGGCCCGCGGGGCCGCACCGACGGCCGGGTCGAGCAGCAGCGCGTCGAACGCCGGGACCAGCGGCGCACCCTGCCCGCCGGCCGCCACGTCCGCCGAGCGCAGGTCGTGCAGCACCGGTACGCCGACCCGCGCGGCCACCCGGGCCGGCGCGCCGAGCTGGAGCGTGCCGCGCACCCGGCCGGCCTCGACCCAGTGGAAGACGGTCTGCCCGTGGGACACCACCGCGTCGACGGCGCCCCCGGCCAGCTCCACGCCGACGGCGGCGGCTTCGGCGAACACCTCGCCGAGCCGGTTGTCGAGCCGGCAGACCGCCTCGACCGTGGTGGCGGCCGGCGGCAGCAGCGCCTCGATCCGCGCCCGCAGGTCGTCCGGGTACGCCAGCTCGCGGTGCCCGAGCGGCCGTAGCCGCAGCGTGTCCCCGTCGAGCGTGAACTCGCCCGCCACCACGTCCACGCCGTCGTAGGACGTGCCCGACATCAGCCCGACGATCTTCATCGGGCCAGGCTAACCACGTTGGAACAAGCCGACCAGCTCGACGTGCTGGGTCATCGGGAACAGGTCGAAGCCGCGCAGCGCGGCCAGCCGCCAGCCCGCCTCGGCGAACGTGCGCACGTCCCGGGCGAAGGCGGCCGGGTCACAGGCCACGTACGCCACCGCCCGCGGGTCGGCGGCCACCACGCCGGCCACCACCGCCGCACCCGCGCCGGAGCGCGGCGGGTCGAGCACCACCAGGTCGACCGGGCCGGTGATCCGGCGGCGGGCCAGCGCGGTCTCCACCCGGGCCGCGACCACCTCCACGGCGGTCAGGTCGGCCAGGTTCGTCCGGGCCGCGGCCACCCCGTCCGGCGCGGACTCGACAACCGTCACCCGGGCGCCGTCGACCCGGCCGGCGAGCGCGGCGGCGAACAGCCCGGCCCCGCCGTACAGGTCCCAGGCGGTCTCGCCGGGTCGCGGGTCGAGCAGGTCGAGCACGGCGCCGACCAGGGCGTCCGCCGCGGCCGGGTGCACCTGCCAGAAACCGGACGCGGACAGCGTGAAGGACCGCCCGGCCGCCGTCTCCCGGACCCGCTCCGGCCCGCTCACGGCGGTGGCGACCCCGTCGGCGTACGCGAGCACGGCGACGTCCCCGCCGGTGCTGGCGACCGTCTCCACCGCGTCCGCGTCCGGCCAGCGCGCCCCGGTGGACGGGAGCACCGGCAGCTCCCGGATCGCCGGGTGGGCGATCCGGCAGCGGTCGATCGGCACCACCTCGTGCGAGCGGTGCTTGAGCAGCCCGGCCCGGCCGGCGGCGTCGACCGCGTAGCGGACCCGGGAGCGCCAGCCCAGCGGCCCGCCGGGCAGCGCCTCGACCCGGACGCCGAGCGCGTCGGTCTGCGCGTCGGTGAGCCGGCCCAGCCGGGTGAGCTGCTCGCGCACCACGGCGACCTTCCAGTCGAGCTGGGCGGCCGGGGCGACGTGCTGGAGGTCGCAGCCGCCGCACGCGCCCGGCCGGGCGTACGGGCAGGGCGGGGTGACCCGGTCCGGCGAGGCGTCGAGGATCTCCACCGCGTCGGCGCGGGCGAAGCCCCGGTGCAGCTCGGTCACCTCGGCGACCACCCGTTCGCCGGGCAGCGCGTGCCGGACGAAGACCACCTGGCCGCCGGCCCGGGCCACGCAGTGCCCGCCCGGGGCGACCGCGTCCACGGTCAGCTCGACCCGCTCGGCCTCCGCCAGCCCGGGGCGTTCCGGCGCGTCCACGGCATCACCCTTCGTTCGCGACTGCGGGGCTCGCAGGACCGGCTCACTCCCCGCGCTCACGGCCGGCCCTCCTGCTCACCGGAGGGCGTGGTGCCGACCGGCGGCACGGGCGGCGGCAGGGTGCTCTGCGGCGCGACCCGGGGGCCACGCGCCGGGCCGCGACTGAGCGTGGCGTCCAGGCGGTCCAGGTTCTTGCTGGCGGTGGACGCGAGCTGCCAGGGCACGCTGGTCACCATCACGCCCGGCTCGAACAGCAGCCGGCCCTTGAGCCGCAGCGCGCTCTGGTTGTGCAGCAGGTTCTCCCACCAGCGCCCCACCACGTACTCCGGGATGAAGACGGTGACCACGTCGCGGGGCGACTCGCGGCGGACCGAGGCGACGAAGTTGAGGATCGGCCGGGTGATCTCCCGGTACGGGGAGTCGATCACGGTCAGCGGCACCGGCAGCTCCCGCCGTTCCCAGTCGGCCTGGAGGGCTCGGGTGTCCTTCTCGTCCACGTTGACGGTCACCGCGGTGAGCGTGTCCGGCCGGGTGGCCCGGGCGTACGCGACGGCCCGCAACGTGGGCTGGTGCAGCTTGCTGACCAGCACGATGGCGTGGTTGCGGGCCGGCAGCACGGCCCGCTGCTCGGTCGGCTCCAGCTCCGCGGCGATCCGGTCGTAGTGGCGGCGGATGCCGAGCATGACCACGTACATCACGGCCATCGCGACGATCGCGATCCACGCGCCGAGCAGGAACTTGGTGACCAGCACGATGACCAGCACCACGCCGGTCATGGCCATGCCGAACGCGTTGATGGCCCGGGAGCGGACCATCCGCCGCCGGGCCTCCGGGTCGCGCTCGTTGCGCAGGTGCCGGTTCCAGTGCCGGATCATGCCGAGCTGGGACAGCGTGAACGAGACGAACACGCCGACGATGTAGAGCTGGATGAGCCGGGTCACCTCGGCCTGGAAGCCGACGATCAGCACCACCGCGGAGACGGCCAGGAAGACGATGCCGTTGGAGAACGCCAGCCGGTCGCCCCGGGTGTGCAGTTGACGCGGCAGGTAGCGGTCCTGCGCCAGGATCGAGCCGAGCACCGGGAAGCCGTTGAACGCGGTGTTCGCGGCCAGGAACAGGATCAGCGCGGTCATCCCGGCGACGACGTAGAGCAGCACCGACCCGCCGCCGAACACGGTTTCGCCGAGCTGGGTGGTGACCGTCTTCTGCACGTACCCGTCGGGGCCGGAGACGATCTGGCTGGGGCTCTCGACGTACTGGAGGCCGGTCCGGCGGGCCAGCGCGATGATGCCGACCAGCATGGCGACCGCGATGCCGCCGAGCAGCAGCAGCGTGGTCGCCGCGTTCTTCGACTTGGGCGACTTGAACGCCGGGACGCCGTTGGAGATCGCCTCCACGCCGGTGAGCGCCGCGCAGCCGGAGGAGAACGTGCGCAGCAGCAGGAAGATCAGCGCGAACCCGGTGACGCTGTGTTCGGCGCGGATCTCCAGGCCGGCGCTGGGCGCGCGCAGGTCGTCGCCGAGCACGAAGATCCGCACGAACCCGGTCAGCAACATGCCGACGATGACGATGACGAAGCCGTAGGTGGGGATGGCGAACGCGGTGCCCGACTCGCGCAACCCGCGCAGGTTGATCGCGGTGAGCAGGACCACCGCGCTGACCGCGATGAGCACCTTGTGGGTGGCCACGAACGGCACCACCGAGCCGAGGTTCGCCACTCCGGAGGAGACCGACACCGCGACCGTCAGCACGTAGTCGACAAGCAGCGCGCTGGCCACCGCGAGCCCGGCCCGCGGGCCCAGGTTGACGGTGGCCACCTCGTAGTCGCCGCCGCCGGACGGGTAGGCGTGCACGTTCTGCCGGTAGCTGGCCACCACGGTGAGCATCACCACGACGACGGCGAGCGCGATCCACGGCGAGAAGATGAACGCGGACGCGCCGGCGATGGAGAGCGTCAGCAGGATCTCGTCCGGCGCGTACGCCACGCTGGAGAGCGCGTCGGAGGCGAAGACCGGCAGGGCGATGCGCTTCGGTAGCAGGGTGTGCTGGAGGCGGTCGGACCGGAACGGTCGACCGAGGAGGAGTCGCTTCAGCAGCGAGGTGGGGCTGGCCACAACCGACAAGCGTACGGCCCCCCGGCGCGGGACGGTGGGGTGGCTGATCACCGCCGCGCGCGCCCGCGCGGTACCGTCGGTGCCCCGCCGGGGGCGGGGACGTGGCAGGCTCGCAGACGACGGGTCGGCGGGCGGCACCGTGGGAGGAGCGGACACCGTGCATGTCGTGATCATGGGTTGCGGCCGGGTCGGGTCGACCCTGGCGCACAGCCTGGAGTCCCGGGGGCACTCGGTGGCGGTGATCGACCAGGACGCGGACGCGTTCCGCCGGCTCGGCCCCGACTTCGCCGGCATCACGGTCACCGGCGCCGGCTTCGACGGCGAGGTGCTGCGCGAGGCCGGCATCGAGCGGGCCGACGCGTTCGCCGCGGTCTCCAGCGGCGACAACTCCAACATCATCTCGGCCCGGCTGGCCCGGGAGACGTTCGGCGTGTCCCGGGTGGCGGCCCGGATCTACGACCAGCGTCGCGCCCAGGTCTACGAGCGCCTCGGCATCCCGACCGTGGCGACCGTCCGGTGGACCGCCGACCGGATGCTGCGCCACCTGGTGCCCGAGGGGAACGTGGAGATCTTCCGCGACCTGACCAGCACCGTGTCGATCGTCGAGGTGCCGGTGCACAAGGACTGGATCGGCCGGCCGCTGCGCCAGCTCGAGGAGTCCGCCGGCGCCCGGGTGGCCTACCTGACCCGCTTCGGGATCGGCACGCTGCCCACCGCCTCCTCCGTGGTGCAGGAGGGCGACCAGGTCTTCATGCTGGTGACCGACGACATCGTCGCCTCGGTCGCCTCGGTGGCGGCGGCGCCGCCGGAAGGGGGGCACTGAGTCATGCGGATCGCCATCGCCGGCGCCGGCAACGTGGGCCGCTCGATCGCCCAGGAGCTGATCGACAACGGCCATCAGGTGATGCTGATCGAGCGGCAGCCCAAGATGCTGCGGCCCGACCGGGTGCCGACCGCCGACTGGGTGCTGGCCGACGCGTGCGAGCTGGCCAGCCTGGAGGAGGCCGACGTGGCCGGCTGCGACGTGGTGGTCGCGGCCACCGGCGACGACAAGGTCAACCTGGTGGTCTCGCTGCTGGCCAAGACCGAGTTCGCGGTGCCCCGGGTGGTGGCCCGGGTCAACCGGGCGGAGAACGAGTGGCTGTTCACCGAGCAGTGGGGCGTGGACGTCGCGGTCAGCAAGCCACGGGTGATGGCCGCGCTGGTCGAGGAGGCGGTGACCGTCGGCGACCTGGTCCGGCTGATGACGTTCCGGCAGGGCGAGGCGAACCTGGTGGAGATCACCCTGCCGCCGACCGCGCCCTACGTGGGGCAGCCGATCCACGCGGTGCCGATTCCCCGGGACGCGGCGCTGGTGGCGATCCTGCGCGGCAAGCGGGTGCTGGTGCCCACCCCGGACGACCCGATCGAGGCCGGCGACGAGCTGGTGTTCGTGTGCACCGCCGAGGTGGAGGACGAGGTGCGCGCGGTGATCCTCGGCCCGGAGAGCACCGAGCGGTACCGCGAGCGCTCCTGAGCGGGCTCAGGCCCCCGGCAGCGGGGTCGCGGCGCCCTCCCGGGTGACCCGGCGCACCACCCAGACCGTGATCAGCAGCAGCAGCGCGTACGGCGGGTAGCCCAGGGCGAGCCGGGCCACGCCGAGCGCGGTGTCCTGGTGGGCCAGGTAGAGCCCGGCCTGCACGCCGACCTTGGCCAGCCACACCACGCCCCAGAGCACGGTGAGCTGGGTGAACGTGCGCACCAGCTTGGGGTCGTCGCGCCACTCGGAGCGGCCCTTGGCGACCAGCACCGACCAGATCCAGCCGACCAGCGGCTGCCGGATCGCGGCGGAGAGCAGCAGCGCCAGGCCGTAGCCGATGCCGTAGAGGATGCCGGGCAGGTAGAAGTCGCGCTCGTTGCCGGTCCGCCAGGCGATGGCCGCGCCGATGCCGACGCCGAACAGCCCGTTGACCGCGTGCCGCACCGGCCGGCGCTGGACCAGCCGGAGCACGGCGATCAGCAGCGCCACCGCGACCGAGGCGATCACGGCGGGGCGCAGCTCGCCCACCACGTTGGCGATCACGAAGACCACCACCGGGATGCTCGACTCGACCAGGCCGCGCCAGCCGCCGAGCTGGTCGGCCATCTGCTCGGCGATGCTGGGCAGCCGCTCCTCGTCCTGCGGGTCGAGGCCCGACGGGGTGCGCTGCTGTCCGGTCGTCACTTCGGCGGCTCCAGCTCGTAGTACGGGTTGTAGATCACCTTGCGGTCGTCCCGCACGGCCACCCGGCCGCGGGCGGTGAGGTGCCGGCCCGGCTCGATCCCGGCGATGTGCCGCCGGCCCAGCCAGACCAGCGTGACCACGTCGTTGCCGTCGTAGAGGTCGGCCTCCAGCGTGGGCAGGTTGGTGCGCGGCGTGTAGACCACGGTGCGCAGCCGCCCGGCCACCGCGACGACCTGGCCGCGGTTGCACTGGTGGGTGGGGGTGCCGCCGGACTCGGCGCTCTCCCGGCGCAGCTCCTGCGCCTCGATCTCGGCCTCGCTCGCGGTGAACCGTTGCAGCAGCCGCCGCAGCGACACCCGGCCCTGGTCGGTCGTCATGACCTCCGCGTCACCCTCTCCGCGCCGGGGTCCCGCGGGTGGCGGAACCGTCCCGCCAGCGTACGCCGGTCCGGCCCGACGGCGGGACCGGCGGCACGCCGGATGCGCACACGCGGCGGGCCCGGTCCGGTCGGCTCGGGGCCGACCGGACCGGGCCCGGCACGGTGTGGCTCAGACCTCCTGCGGGCCGGCGGCCTGCTGCTCGGCGGCCTGCTGCTCGGCGACCTCGCGGGGCAGCCGCAGCGGCAGCGGCTCGCGGACCGGCTTGGCCTCCTGGCCGCGGTCCACCACCAGGCCGTCCAGGCAGGCCGCGAGCGGGCCGGCGGCGGCCGGGTCGGTGGCCGCCTGGCCCTGGAAGACGCCCCGCACCATCCAGCGCGGCCCGTCGACGCCGATGAACCGCAGGTCGGTCACGCCGTCCGGGGTGCGGACCTGGGCCCGCAGCTCGGTGCCGCGCTCTCCCTCGACCTCCTGGGCGGCGGCGCCGTCGTTCAGCAGCGAGGTGCGGATCTCCTCGCGCACCTCGTCCCAGATGCCCTCCGAGCGGGGTGCGGCGAACACGCCGAGCTGCAACGCGTTCTGCCCGTGCACCAGCACCACCTGCTGGATCACGCCCTGCGGGTCGGCCTGCACCCGCACCTCCACGTCCGGCACCGCCGGGATCTGGAGGCTGCCCAGGTCGAGCCGGGGCGCGTCGGGCGCCTCGCTGACGTCGTAGGGGCCGCGAGCCGGCGCCGCCGGGGTCTCCTCGGCGTCGAGGACCCCGTTGTCACGCCCGTGCCGCGCCTCGTCGGCCCGCTTCCGGGAGAAGATCACTGCGCCCACCCTCCGCTGTTCGCACTCACCCTGCCACCTCTTCGCTCTGCCCGCCGCCCGGAGCCGGAACCAGCCCGGCGTGCCCGCCGGTGGACCCGTGCCCGCCGGTCCCGCGCCGGGACCCGGGCAGCTCGGCCACCGGCCGGAACTCGGCCCGGGCGACCCGCTGGACCACCAGCTGCGCGATCCGGTCGCCCCGGCTGATCCGCGCCGGCGTGTCCCGATCATGGTTGATCAGGTTGACCAGGATCTCACCCCGGTAGCCGGCGTCGACCGTACCGGGCGCGTTGAGCACCGTCACGCCGAGCCTGGCGGCCAGCCCCGACCGGGGGTGGACCAGCCCGACGTACCCCTCCGGCAGCGCCACGGCCACGCCGGTGGGCACCAACGCCCGCCCACCGGGCGGCAGCTCCACGTCCGCGGCGGCCACCAGGTCCGCGCCGGCGTCGCCGGGATGGGCGTACGCCGGCAGCGGCAGCTCCGGGTCGAGCTGCCGCACGGGCACGGGTACGACATCTGTCACGGTCAGCCTCTTCCGTCCGGTCCTCGGGGTGCCCTGCCATCCTGCCGGTTGGCCGGCCCGCCGCGCGCCGTACCCTCGCAGTGTGCGTCAGTCGTCATCCCCGGCCGCCCCGACGGAAACCCCCGCGCCGTACGCGGAGCGCCTGGGGCTGCCCTGGTGGGCCTGGCCCGCCGGGCTGGCCGTGGCCGGGCTGCTCGCCGCCGAGCTGTGGCTGGGCGCGATCGGGTTCCGGGCCTGGCTGCCGTTCGTGCTGCTGCTCCCCGGCACGGTGGCCGCCCTGTGGTGGCTGGGCCGCATCCGGGTCGAGGTCCGCGACGGCGAGCTGCGGGTCGACGACGCCCACCTCCCGGTGCGCCACGTCGCGGACGCGGTGCCGCTGGACGCGGCCGGCCGGCGCGAGGTGCTCGGCGTCGGCGCCGATCCGCTCGCGTTCGTGGTGCAGCGTCCCTGGATCGGCGGCGCCGTCCAGGTGGTGCTGGACGACCCGGCGGACCCCACCCCGTTCTGGGTGGTCAGCACCCGGCACCCGGTGGAGCTGGCGACCGCGCTGCTGGCCGCCCGCGACGCCGCCTGACCGCCTCCCGCCCGGCCGTCAGCCCCGCTTGTGGGGCAGGCCGCGCGACGTGTGCCGGAGGTCCTTGCGGAGCTGCTCGCCGAGCGCGCGGGTGGCCCGCCGGTTGAGGTAGCCGGCCACCGCGGCGCCGGTCAGGAACGGCCCGAGCGTGGTGAGGTTGCGGCCGAAGCGACGCAGCAGGCTGTCCCGCAGCTCCCGGCGCGCGGCGGTGCCCAGCACGGCGCTCACCCCGACGCCGGGCATCATCGGGTTGATCCCCCGCTGGCCGGCCCAGGACTGCACCAGCGCCACGGCACGCGCGGTGCCGCCGGTGGGCAGCGGCATCCGGTGGAGTTCGTGCAGCTCCCCGATGAGCTTCAACTCGATCGCCACCACGGCGACCGTCTCGGCGGCCAGCAGGACCGGGGCGGAGAGCAGGGTGGGCGTGACCGCCCACTCGACCGCGGCGACCCCGCCGCCGGCCGCGCCGACCCCGGCGGTGGCCCGGGACGCGTTGCGGACCAGCCGGTCGGCGAGCGCGTCGTCGTCCAGGCCGGGGAAGTGCCGCCGCAGCGTGGCGAGGTCACGGATCGGCACGTGCGGCGCGACCTCGGCGACGGTGTCCGTCATCCAGCGCAGCGCCGCCCTGGGCTTGAACAGGTCGGTGAGGCCGCGCGCCCGCGCCTGGCCGACCAGCCGGACCAGCAGTTGCCGGCGGCGGGCCGGGGCGATGTCGTCGGCGGTCAGGGCGGCGACCGTGGCGCCCAGCTCCTCGCCGGTCCCGCCGGCCGGGCCCGGGGCGGCGGGTGTCGGTCCCGTCTCCGGGACTGGCGTCCGGTCGGTCCCGCCGTCCCGCTCGCTGCGCTCGCTCACCCGTCCGCCCTCCTGCTCCGCGCGGCGTGGCAGCCGCCCGTACGAGTCAAGCAGCTTCCGGCCACCGGCGCACGGCGGCTCGAACAGCGGCGGCCCCGGCGAGGAGGCCGCCGCCGGTGTCCCGGCTCGGGATCAGACGCACTCGCGGCAGATCAGGTCGCCGTTGCGCTCGACCGCCAGCTGGCTGCGGTGGTGGACCAGGAAGCAGCGGGCGCAGCGGAACTCGTCCTGCTGCATCGGGAGCACCTTGACCGTGAGCTCCTCGTCGGCCAGGTCGGCGCCGGGCAGCTCGAAGCTCTCGGCCACTTCGGCCTCGTCGACGTCCACAGCACCCGACTGTGAGTCGACCCGCCGGGCCTTGAGCTCCTCGAGGCTGTCCTCGCCGAGGTCGACCTCGTCGCGACGCGGGGCGTCGTAGTCGGTGGCCATCGGTTTCACTCTCCAATATCGATATGGTCGCTGCCGGTTGTAACGCCGGACGACGCCGTTTCGGTTCCCCTGGCCGGCCACCAACTGTGTCGGGCACCCGACCCGACGACCGGTGGGCCGGGTTCGCCGGAGCGGAACCCTCCGGCGAGCGCGGAACCTTACCCCCCCTTTGGGCGAGGCATGTATACCGCCCTCGCGGGAGAGATGTACGCCCCTGCGCCCGAAGTTGTTCCCAATGTGACTCAGGCGACACGAAGATAGGGGTAGTCCTACCCGTTCCCCCAGTGGCGCGCCAGCATGTCGGACTGTTTCCACGCGGGAGCCGGACAAGGGTTAACCTCAGCGGCGTACTTCGACGGCCGACAGACGCGGCCCGACCGCGGCGGCCGCCGCCACCCAATCACTGTCCGGGGAGCGCCCAGGATGAGTTTTGCGCGAGTGCGGGCACTCGTTGTCGTCGGACTGCTGGCGGTCATCGCCCTGGTCTTCGTGGTCGTCGCCGTGGTCCGCGACAGTCAGGGCTCGGCCGGCACCGCCGCCGACTGCCCAGACGGTTGGCCGCTGGTCGACCTGCGACTGCGTGAGCAGAAAGACGTGAAGATCAACGTCTACAACGCCACCGACGAGTCCGGCCGGGCCGGCGGCGTGGCGGACGACTTCCGCAACCGTAAGTTCCAGGTCAAGAAGGTCGGCAACGAGTCGAAGGAGGTCGACGGCGTGGCGGTGCTGCGCTTCGGCCCCAAGGGCGTCGGCTCGGCCCACCTGCTGCGGGCCTACTTCCTCAACAACGCCGAACGGGTCTTCCAGCCGGACCGCAAGGACGACACCGTCGACGTGGTCCTCGGCAACGGGTTCCAGCAGTTGGCCACCACCACCGAGGTGAACCAGTCGCTGGGCGACCTGGGCGCTCCCGAGGCGCCGCCCGAGACGTGCCCGATGCCGGCCGAGAAGTGACCGCGGGCCGGTCCGCCGGCCCGACGACGACGCAGGGCGGTCTCCGCGGTCCGGGAGGCCGCCCTCGTCGCGTACCCGTCGGACGGGTGACCGGTCAGGGGCCGCCGTCGGCGTCCAGGTCGGCGAGCCGGGTGTGCAGCGGGCCGTGCAGCGCCGGCGGCGCGGCGAGCACCAGGTCCGGTCCGGCGGGTCGGCCGGACAACCCGGTCACCAGCAGCCCCGCCTCCCGGGCGACCAGCCCGCCCGCGGCGAGGTCCCAGGCGGCCAGCCCCTTCTCGAAGTAGGCGTCCACCCGTCCCTCGGCGGCCAGGCAGAGGTCGAGCGCAGCCGCGCCCATCCGGCGGAGGTCGCGCACGTGCGGGATCAGCTCGGCGACCACCCGCGCCTGGTGCGCGCGGCGGGCGGCGGCGTACCCGAAACCGGTGGCGACCAGCGCCTGCCCGAGGTCGGCCTCGGCGGAGCAGCGCAGCCGCCGGCCGTCCCGCCAGGCGCCGCCGCCCGCGGTCGCGGTCCACTCCTCGCCGGTGAACACGTTGCGCACCACCCCGGCGACGACCTCGCCGGCCACCTCGGCGGCGAGCGAGACGGCACAGTAGGGCAGCCCGTAGAGGTAGTTGACGGTGCCGTCGATCGGATCGACGATCCAGCGCACCCCGTCCCCCGCGGCCGGGCCGGTCTCGTCCACGCCGTACTCCTCGCCCAGCACCGCGTCGCCGGGCCGCCGGGCCCGCAACGCGGCCAGCACCTGCCGCTCCACCGCGCGGTCGGCGGCGGTGACCACGTCGGTCGCGGTGCTCTTGGTCGCCGCCACCGAGACGCCCTCGGCACGCATCCGGTGGGCGGTGGCCGCGGCGTCCCGGGCCACCTCGACGGCGATGGTGAGCAATTCCCGCGGTGTGGGCGCCGAGGCGATCATGTCCGTCCCCTTCCCGCACGACCGGACCGGCCTGGCCGCGCGTGAGTATCATCCTTACAAAGTCCACATCTGCGCCCAATCGGCGGTCCCGGACCGCCGGTACGCCGTGCTGCGCAGGATGATCGCGGCAGACGGCGTTACAATTCACCCTGCCCACGCGCCACGGACCGCCAACGACCGGACGGACCGGGACACGGGGGTCCCTCAACGACTCGCCCGGCACGGCCCCGTGCTGCGCCGGACGACCCGGCCGTGCTCGCTCTTCGCCTCCGGAAGGTCATTCGTGACAGAACCCCGCCAGACCGGCGCCGACGTTCGCTCGCTCACCGACACCCTGATCGCCCACGCGCAGAGCGCCGGCGGTCAGCTCACGTCGGCCCAGCTCGCGCGCACCGTCGAGTCCGCTGAGGTGACGCCGGCCCAGGCCAAGAAGATCCTCCGCGCGCTCTCCGAGGCGGGCGTGACGGTCGTGGTGGACGGCTCCGCCAGCACCCGTCGCCGGGTCGCCGCGGCCCGGTCCGCCACTCCGGCCTCCCGGGCCACCACCGCCAAGACCACCAAGAAGGCGGTCGCGCCCGCCCCCAAGCAGGCGCCCGCCGCCGAGGAGTCCCCCGCTCCGGCGCCACGGAAGGCGACCGCCCGCAAGGCCACCGGCACCACCGCCGAGGTGGCCGGCAAGGCCGCCGTCCCGGCCAAGGCCACGAAGGCGACCCGGGCCACCAAGGCCACCGTGGCCGCCAAGACGGCCGCGGCGAAGCCGGCGAAGGCCGGCGAGGGCGCCGAGGGCGAGGTCGACCCGGAGGAGCTGGCCGCCGAGATCGAGGACGTGGTGGTCGAGGAGCCGGCCGAGCTGGCCCAGGCCGCCGAGGCCGACGCCGCGAACTCCGCCACCGACAACGACTTCGAGTGGGACGACGAGGAGTCCGAGGCGCTCAAGCAGGCGCGCCGGGACGCCGAGCTGACCGCCTCCGCCGACTCGGTCCGGGCCTACCTCAAGCAGATCGGCAAGGTGCCGCTGCTCAACGCCGAGCAGGAGGTCGAGCTCGCGAAGCGGATCGAGGCCGGCCTCTACGCCGCCGAGCGGCTGCGCGCCGCCGACGAGGGCGAGGAGAAGCTGGTCCGCGATCTCCAGCGCGACCTGATGTGGATCTCCCGGGACGGCGAGCGGGCCAAGAACCACCTGCTGGAGGCGAACCTCCGACTGGTGGTCTCGCTGGCCAAGCGCTACACCGGGCGCGGCATGGCCTTCCTCGACCTGATCCAGGAGGGCAACCTCGGCCTCATCCGCGCCGTCGAGAAGTTCGACTACACCAAGGGCTACAAGTTCTCCACGTACGCCACCTGGTGGATCCGCCAGGCCATCACCCGCGCCATGGCCGACCAGGCCCGCACCATCCGCATCCCGGTGCACATGGTCGAGGTGATCAACAAGCTCGGCCGGATCCAGCGCGAGCTGCTCCAGGACCTGGGCCGCGAGCCCACCCCGGAGGAGCTGGCGAAGGAGATGGACATCACACCGGAGAAGGTGCTGGAGATCCAGCAGTACGCCCGGGAGCCCATCTCGCTCGACCAGACCATCGGCGACGAGGGCGACAGCCAGCTCGGCGACTTCATCGAGGACTCCGAGGCCGTCGTGGCGGTCGACGCGGTATCGTTCTCCCTGCTTCAGGACCAGCTCCAGCAGGTCCTCCAGACGTTGTCCGAGCGTGAGGCGGGCGTGGTACGCCTGCGCTTCGGCCTCACCGACGGCCAGCCGCGCACCCTGGACGAGATCGGCCAGGTGTACGGCGTGACCCGGGAACGCATCCGGCAGATCGAGTCCAAGACGATGTCCAAGTTGCGGCACCCCTCGCGTTCCCAGGTGCTCCGCGACTACCTGGACTGACCGCACACGTCAACCAGTCGTGTCGGTTTGATCACCAACCGTAGAACACCGATCGTTGATCGGTCGGTTGCCTGTTTGTGATCGTTGACGTGGCACCCTTGGTGCACGGCACACTGTCTTCCACGCCAGGTGTGACCTCGGTCCCCCGCGGGCACACAGGGAAGGCAGCGCCCGAGATGGGTGTTGCAGGATAGGTGAGCAACGACCGACGAGTGTGTTCATCGGTGACGACCAGAGGAGGAAGGCGATGACCCCGACCCTCACGCCGCCGCCCGAGACGGTGAGCCCCCCGGCCGCCGATGAACGGTGCGACCGCTGTAATGCTGCCGGCAAGCTCCGGATCACCCTCTCGGGTGGGAGCGAGCTGGTGTTCTGTGGGCACCACGCGAACAAGTACGCGGAGGATCTCGTGAAGATCACCGTGCGGTACGCGACGGACCCGGAGTTCAGTTGGCGCGGCACCGATCTCATGGCGAACTGAGTCCGACAGACAATCCGTAACTCGACATAACCGACCGGAGACGCCCAGACGGGCGTCTCCGGTCGGTTTTTCGCGTCGGGTGGGCGCTCCTCAGAGCGTCTGCACGGTGGCGATGCGCTCCTCGAGCTGCTCGATGGTCGCCTGGGCGCTGGGCGGGCCGCCGCAGAGCCGGCGCAGCTCGGCGTGGATCTTGCCGTGCGGCTGTCCGGTGCGGTGGTGCCGGGCGGCCACCAGGGCGTTCAGTTGCCGCCGTAGGGCCACGCGACGCTGGGCCGCACTCATCGGTGGGGGCGCCGCCGCCGGGGCCGCCACGGCCGGCTCAGCGGCCCGCTGGGCCGCCCGGCGCTTCTGCGCGGCGAGCTGGTCGGCCTGCCGCTTGGTCAGCAGCAGCGAGACCTGGTCGGCGGTGAGCAACCCGGGGAGGCCGAGGTATTCCTCCTCCTCCGGCGTGCCGGCCTGGGCGGCGGTGCCGAACGACGCGCCGTCGAAGATCACCTGATCCAGTTCGGCGGTGGCGGAGAGCGCGGCGAACCGCTTCTCCAGCTCGCCGCTGGCCCCGTCGTCGCGCTGGGCGCGCTCCAGCAGGTCGTCGTCGAAGCCCTCCCGATCCTTGGGCTTGCCGAGCACGTGGTCCCGCTCGATCTCCATCTCGCTGGCCAGCCCGAGCAGGTGCGGCACGCTGGGCAGGAAGACCGAGGCGGTCTCGCCCGGACGGCGGGCCCGGACGAACCGGCCGATCGCCTGCGCGAAGTAGAGCGCGGTGCTGGCGCTGGTCGCGTAGACCCCGACGGCCAGCCGGGGGATGTCCACGCCCTCGGACACCATCCGCACCGCCACCAGCCAGCGCTGCTCGGAGACCGCGAACGTCGCGATCCGCGCGGACGCGCCCTGGTCGTCGGAGAGCACCACGGCGGCCTTCTCGCCGGTCACCTGCTCCAGCAGCTTGGCGTACGCGCGGGCCACCTGCTGGTCGCTGGCGATGACCAGGCCGCCCGCGTCGGGCATGCCGTTGGCCCGCAGCACGCTCAGCCGGGCGTCGGCGGCGCGCAGCACCTGCGGCATCCAGTCACCGGCCGGGTCCAGCGCGGTCCGCCACGCCTGCGCGACCAGGTCCTGCGTCATCGGCTCGCCCAGCCGGGCGGCCAGCTCGTCGCCGGCGTTGGTGCGCCACCGGGTCTCCCCGGAGTAGGCCAGGAACAACACCGGCCGGACCACGCCGTCGCGTAGCGCGTCGGCGTAGCCGTAGACCGAGTCGGCGCGGGAGCGCAGCAGCCCGTCCCCGCCGCGCTCGTAGCTGACGAACGGGATCGGGTTGTCGTCGGAGCGGAACGGCGTGCCGGTGAGCATCAGCCGGCGTACCGCGGGCTCGAACGCCGCCTTGACGCCGTCGCCCCAGGTGCGGGCGTCGCCGGCGTGGTGGATCTCGTCGAGGATGACAAGCGTCCGCCGGGTCATGGTGCGCCGCCGGTGCACCTGCGGCGCCATGCCGACCTGGGCGTACGTGACCACCGCACCGTGGAAGTCGGCGGCGGAGTGCAGGTCGGCGTTGCGGAACGCGGCGTCGAGCTGGATGCCGACCCGGGCCGCGGCCTGCGCCCACTGGGTCTTCAGGTGCTCGGTCGGCGCGACCACGGTGACCGCCTCGACGGTGCCGTCGGCGAGCAGCTCGGCGGCGATCCGCAGGGCGAAGGTGGTCTTTCCGGCGCCGGGGGTGGCGACCGCGGTGAAGTCCTCGGCCCGGCGGCGAAGGTACTCCACCATCGCCTTGCGTTGCCAGGCACGCAGGGGTGGGAACGTGTCGAGCGCCGGCAACCGCGGTGGCACGGGTAGCTCCTCTCCGCCGCGGACGGCGACGGGCCCGACCGGGGCCACGGGGGCCGCCGCCCATGAAAACGCCCTCGCGCATCCGTGCCGCGAAGGCCGGCTCAGCATAACCAGCGGGGCCGTTCCGCCCCACCCGACGCCACGCTGGTCACATCCGCCCACCCCGGCGGGTCGGCTCAGCGCAGTGGTCCCCGGGTGCCGGTACGGGGCTGGCGCATCGTCGGCACCGGGGCGGACCAGCGCCGGCGCAGCGAGATCAGCCGCAGCCCGAAGACGAAGACCGCGGCACCGGTCAGCGGCCCGGTGGTGGCCTGCCCGTACGTCGACAGCACCGTCACCGCGATCGAGCCGGCGAGCGCGGCCACCGCGTAGATCTCCCGGCGCAGCACCACCGGGATCTCGCCGGTGAGCAGGTCCCGGCCCAGCCCGCCGCCGATCGCGGTGAGCATGCCGATCATGCAGGCGCCGACGGCCGGCACGTGTGCGTCGAGCGCCTTGAGCGTGCCGGTGACGGTGAACAGGGCCAGCCCGGCGGCGTCCAGCACCAGCACGGTGGTGCGCAGTCGGGCGAGCTGCGGGTGCAGCCGGAACACGGCGGCGGCGGTGACGGCCGCGGTGACCGCGTACCGCCAGTCGGCGAACGCCAGCGGGGGCACCTCGTCGATGACCAGGTCGCGGAAGATGCCGCCGCCGAGGGCGGCGACCACGCCGACGAAGACCACCCCGAACAGGTCGAGCCGTTTGGCGACCGCGGCGGAGGCGCCGGAGGCGGCGAAGACCGCCACGCCGGTGAGGTCGGCGAGGAGCAGGGCGGTGGAGGTGGTCACCGGCGCAGGCTACGTGGGCGGGCGGCGGAGCCGCCCGCGATCACTCGCCCCAGGACTCGTAGATCTCCTTGCACTTCGGGCAGACCGGTGAACCGGGCTTGGCGGCCTTGGTCACCGGGAAGGTCTCCCCGCACAGCGCGATGACGTACGTGCCCATGACCGCGCTCTCGGCGATCTTGTCCTTGCGCACGTAGTGGAACATCTCGGGGCCGGTGTCGGCCTCCTTCTGCTCCGGGCGTTCGAGAATCTCAGTGCTCACGTCCCCACCTCCGGCTTCCCAGTTTCGCAGGCCGGCCGGGTCGGGTCCACCACAGCCCCTCCGGCGGGCGGCCCGTACCGTAACGGAAGTGACCAACTTTCGCATCAGTCTCGGTGGTGAGGTGGCCGACGCCCTGCGCGCCGGGCGTCCCGTCGTGGCGCTGGAGAGCACCATCGTCTCGCACGGCCTCCCCCGGCCGGACAACCTGCGCGTGGCGCGGCAGATCGAGCAGGCGGTCCGCGACGCGGGCGCGGTCCCGGCCACCATCGGCATGGTTGCCGGCGAGCTGCGGGTCGGGCTGGACGACGCCCAGCTCACCCGGCTCGCCACCGTCGACGGCGTGAGCAAGCTCTCGGTCCGCGACCTGGCGCCGGCGGCGGCGGCCGGCGCGGACGGCGCCACCACCGTGGCGGCCACCAGCGCGGTGGCGGCGGCGGCCGGGATCGGCGTGTTCGCCACCGGCGGGCTGGGCGGGGTGCACCGGGAGGCGGCGCAGACGTTCGACGAGTCCGCGGACCTGGTCACGCTGGCCCGCACCCCGATCGCGGTGGTCTGCGCCGGCGTCAAGTCGATCCTGGACGTGGGCGCCACGCTGGAACGGCTGGAGACGCTGGGGGTGAGCGTGGTCGGCTACCGCACCCGCCGGTTCCCCGGCTTCTACCTCACCGACGCCGGCTTCGACCTGGACTGGTCGGTGGACTCGCCGCAGCGGGTGGCCGACGTGCTGGCCGCCCGCGCCGCGCACGGCCTGCACCAGGGCGGGCTGATCGTGGCCAACCCGCTGCCGGCCGACGAGCAGCTCGACCCGGCGCTGCACGACCGCACGCTCGCCGACGGGCTGGCCGCGCTGGCCCGGGAAGGGATCACCGGCAAGGCGGTGACCCCGTTCCTGCTGGCCCACTTCCACGCCGCCACCGAGGGGGCCAGCCTGGCGGTGAACGTCCGGATCATCCTGCGTAACGCCGACCTGGCGGCGCGCATCGCGGTCGCCGCGGCGGCCCGGTCCGCCGCCGATCCGGCATGAGCGAACGCACCGAGCGCAGCGAGGGCCGTGAGCGCATGCCCAGCCAGCGCGGCATGAGCGAACGCACCGAGCGCAGCGAGGGCCGTGCGGGCATGCCCGGCTGGCACGGCATGAGCGAACGCACCGAGCGCAGCGAGGGCCGTGCGGGCATGCCCGGCTGGCACGGCATGAGCGAACGCACCGAGCGCAGCGAGGGCCGTGCGGGCATGCCCGGCTGGCACGGCATGAGCGGGGCACCCCGCATCGTCGTGGTCGGCGACGTGATCACGGACGTGGTCGCGATGCTGTCCGGCCCGCTCGCGACCGGCTCGGACACCGCGGCCGGGATCCGGTTCAGCGGCGGCGGGCAGGCGGCCAACACCGCGGCCTGGCTCGCCGGCCAGGGCGCCGCCGTGACGCTGGTGGCCGCCGTCGGCGACGACGAGACCGGCCGGGACCGGGTCGCCGAGCTGACCCGGACCGGGGTGGACTGTGCGGTGGAGCGGCACGAGGGCTACCCGACCGGCACGGTGATCGTGCTCACCCACGCCGGGGAGCGCACCATGGTCAGCCAGCGCGGCGCGAACCTGCGGCTGACCGCGCGGCACGTCGACGCCGCCGTCGCGGCGGCGCCCGACGCCGGGCACCTGCACCTGTCCGCGTACACCCTGTTGGACGTCGGGTCGCGCGGCGCGGGCCTGCGCGCGTTGGCCGCCGCCCGCGAGCGCGGGCTGACCGTCAGCGTCGACGCGGCCTCCGCGGCGCCGCTGCGGCGCGTCGGCGGGTCGTTCCTGACCTGGGTACGCGACGTCGACCTGCTGCTGGTCAACACGGACGAGGCGACCGTGCTGGCCGGTGGCCTGGACCCGGCGGCGCAGGCGCGGGCGCTGACCGCGGTGGCGCACCGGGTGGTGGTGAAGCGCGGCGCGGCCGGGGCGGTCTGGGTGGAGCGCGGCGGCCGGGTGGAGACGGCCCCGGCACCCGGGGTGGCCGTGGTGGACGTCACCGGCGCCGGGGACGCGTTCGCGGCCGGCCTGCTCACCGCCTGGCTGGCCGGGGCCGACCCCCGCGCGGCGCTGGCCCGGGCCGGCGACCTCGGTGCCCTGGCCGTGACCACTGTCGGCGCCCGTCCGGGCGCCTGAACCGGCGGGCGGCGGCGGGCGGGCGGCACTGGCCGGCGCGCGGTCGGGCTGGGCGATGACCGGCCGAATGCGGCGTGTCGCGCTCGGGGCGGGGTGGGCCTGGTGACGGATATACCCCTTGGTCATATTTATGGGTCTTGTGACGTGTTTGTGGGTGGTTGGGCGCGTCGTTGATGGCGCACGCCGTTGTCCTGCCTAGGTTCTGGCTTGTCGAAGGTCAGAACTGAGTGGGCGGGGCAACGGCGTGCGTTCGGTAAGGGTATGGGCTCGGTTGTTCGGGGTCGAGCAGGCGGTGGTGGAGGGTGTCGAGTTCGATGCGGTCGAGCAGGTGGTGGTGGCTCGGGTGCGGGTGGCTCGGGGTGCTCGGCGGCGGTGTCCGTTTTGCCGGCGGCGGTGTCCTGGTTATGACGCGGGGGTGCGTCGGCGGTGGCGGGCGTTGGATCTGGGGGTGGTGCGGGCGGTGATCGAGGCCGATGCGCCGCGGGTGTCGTGTCGGGTGCATGGGGTGGTGGTCGCGGCGGTGCCGTGGGCCAGGCATGGGGCGGGGCATACCCGGGCGTTCGATCAGGCGGTGGCGTGGTTGGCGGTGCACGCGGCGAAGTCGGTGGTGTCGCGGTTGATGCGGATCAGTTGGCGCACGGTGGGTGCGATCATCGCGCGGGTGTGGGCTGATAGCGGCGCAGCGGTGGATCGCCTCGACGGGTTACGTCGTATCGGTATCGACGAGGTCAGCTACAAGAAAGGCCACCGGTATCTGAGCGTGGTGGTGGATCACGACACCGGCCGGCTGGTGTGGGCCGCTGCGGGCAAGAGCGCGGCTACGTTGCACGAGTTCTTCGACCTGCTCGGACCCGAGCGGGCAGCCGCGATCACCCACGTGTCGGCTGACGGCGCGGACTGGATCACCACCGTGGTGCGCCGTCGTTGCCCGAACGCGGTGCGCTGCGCCGACCCGTTCCACGTCGTGGCCTGGGCCAGCGACGCCGTGGACCGAGTCCGCCGGCAGGTATGGAACGCCGCCGCCGGTCGGGGAACAGGCCGTCGCGGTGTCGCCGTCGGCGAAGCGCGGCTGGTGAAGAACACCCGCTGGGCGTTGTGGAAGAACCCGGACAACCTCACCGGCGCACAACGGGCCACCCTCGACTGGATCGCCAAGAACCACCCCCGCCTACACCGAGCCTGGGCCCTCAAAGAAGGCCTGCGCTACGTGTTCACCCTGGCCAAAACCAGCCCCACCACAGCGGTCCAAGCCCTCGACCAATGGATCGGCTGGGCCCGCCGCAGCCGCATCGACATCTTCGTCGACCTGCAACGCCGCGTGGTCCGCCACCGCGACGCCATCATCGCCTCGCTCGAACACGGCCTGTCCAACGGCCGCATCGAATCCGTCAATGCCAAGATCCGCCTCATCACCCGGATGGCCTTCGGCTTCCACTCACCCCACGCCCTCATCGCCCTAGCCCTACTCAGCCTCGGCGGCCACCGCCCCCAACTCCCCAACCGATGACCCACACATCCAGCACAAAATCCATATTTATGACTGAGGGGTATATCGGTTTTTCGGGGACCGCTCCGGTCCGGCGTCACGGAGAGTGGTCCGACCGCTCAGGGCTCGGCGTCGATGACCTTGTGCGGGCGTTCCTCGGCGGAGAGCGCCATCGGCGGCGTCTCGTCGCGGCCCCGGGGCTGGAAACGGTTGGCCAGCCGGTGCTCCTCCTTGGGCGGGCGGTCGTTCGCCAACAGCACCGCCAGCCACGGGATGAGCACCATGCCGAACGCGCACAGCGGCAACCACAACCAGAGCAGCGGGGCCTTGGCGCCGACCAGGATCGCGCCCGCGACGATGCAGGCGACCCGGATGCCCATCATCAGCACGTAACGCTTCTGCCGACTGGTGAGCTGGTCGTCCTGGCTGCGCCGGGCGTCGGTGATCAGGATCGGCTGGTAGGCCTGACGCTTCACCACGGACCTCCTACGAGGGGATACGACCCATCCTGTCACTCGGGGCAGGTGATCGGCGACAATCCGGCGACGTGTTACGACCGTGGTACGCTGCGCCCGTGGCCAACCGGTTCAGCTTCACCGACGAGGCGCTGGCGAACCTGCGGGTCTACGACGTCACACCCGGGGAAGTCTGGGAGGCACTGCACAGCAACCGCCGGGTCATCCGGCACCTGGGCGACGACGTGATGGTGGTCTACGCCACCGACCACCGCGGCCGGCGTCTCGCCGTGCTGCTGGCCGAGGCCGACGGCACCGACAACGACTGGGACATCCTCTCCGCCCGCGAGCTGAGCGACGTCGAGGCCAAGCGCTACGACGAGGCGGTCCGGAGGGCACGCCGACGAGGAGGAGGCGGTCACCATGCACCGTGACGAGGCGACCAAGCGGTTCCACACCGGCGGCGACGCGTTCGCCGACCTGATCGACGAGACGTCGCCGGCGCAACTGCCCACCCCCGACACCGACGTGCCGATGGTCAGCCGGTCGGTCCGCCTGCCGCTGGAGACGTACGAACGGGTCCGGGCCGCCGCCGACGCCCGCGGCATCGGGGTGACCACGCTGATGCGGCAGTGGATCGAGGCGGGCCTGGCCGACCTGGACGACTCGGCCACGGTCTCGCTCGCCGACGTCCGCCGCGCGCTGGCCTCGCTGTCCCGCCCGACCGCCGCCTGACCGGCGGCGCCGCGTCAGCCCTTCGCGGCCTTCGCCTCCGCCTTCATCCGCTGCTTGAACTCGCGCACCCGGCCCAGCGACTCCGGATCGGTCACGTCCGCGACCGACCGGTACGCCTCCGCGTCGCCGTAGGCGCCGGCCGCCTCGCGCCAGCCCGCCGGGGCGACGCCGAACCGCTTGCCGAGCAGCGCCACGAAGATCTGCGCCTTCTGCCGGCCGAAGCCGGGCAGCTCACCGACCCGGCGCAGCAGCTCCGCACCGTCGGCGGCCTCGGACCAGAGCCGCGCCGGGTCGCCGTCGTAGCGCTCGACCAGCGCGCGGCAGACCTCCTGCACCCGGGCGGCCATCGCCTTGGGGAACCGGTGCAGCGCCGGCGGCCGGGCGAACAGCTCCACCAGCGCGTCCGGGTCGTACCCGGCCAGCTCCCGGGCGTCCGGCTCGTGGCCGAGCCGCTGCGCCAGCACGTACGGCGAGGAGAACGCCTTCTCCATCGGCACCTGCTGGTCCAGCACCATGCCGAGCAGCAGCGCCAGCGGGTCACGCGCCAGCAACTCGTTGGCGTGCGGGTCGATGGGCAGGGAGAGCGTCATGCCCCCATCTTGCCGCCCCGGCCGCCGGTTCCGCCGCCGACTCCCCGACAGCACGACGCGGCCCGGTGGACCCCACTCGGGTCCACCGGGCCGCGACCGCACGACGAGCGTCAGTTGACGACGAAGAGCAGCCGGTTCGGCGAGCCCGTGCCGGGGCTGGTCACCTTGCCGGTGGTGGCGTTGCTGGTCAGGTAGCTGGCCACCTGCGCCGGGGTGTAGGACGGGTTCGCCGACAGCACCAGCGCCGCCGCGCCGGCCACGTGCGGCGACGCCATCGAGGTGCCGCTGATCGTGTTGGTCGCGCTGTCGCTGCTGTTCCAGGACGACGTGATGGACGAGCCCGGGGCGAAGATGTCCACGCAGGTGCCGTAGTTGGAGAAGGACGAGCGGGCGTCGGTGCTGGTGGTGGAGCCCACCGTGATCGCCGAGGCGACCCGGGCCGGCGAGGAGTTGCAGGCGTTGGCGTTGGAGTTGCCGGCCGCGAGCGCGTACGTGATGCCCGAGCTGATCGAGTTGGCCACCGCGTTGTCCAGCGTGGTGCTGACGCCGCCGCCGAGGCTCATGTTGGCCACCGCCGGCTTGACCGCGTTCGAGGTGACCCAGTTGACGCCGTTGACCACGCCCGCGGTGGTGCCGCTGCCGGAGCAGTTGAGCACCTTGACCGCGATCAGACGGACGTCCTTGGCCACGCCGTACGTGCTGCCGCCGACCGTGCCGGCGACATGCGTCCCGTGGCCGTTGCAGTCGGTGTTGTTGCTGTCCACCGTGTTGGTGCCCCAGGTGGCCCGACCGCCGAACTGGCTGTGCGTGGTCCGGATGCCGGTGTCGATGATGTAAGCGCGCACGTTGCTGGCGGTGTTCGGGTAGGTGTAGGTGCCGTTCAGCGGCAGGTTGCGCTGGTCGATCCGGTCCAGCCCCCAGGTGGCGCCGGTCTGGGTGCCCTGGGCGGTCACCCGGCGGTCCTGCTCGACGTAGGCGACGGCCGGGTCGGCGGCCAGCCGACGCGCCTGCCCGGTGCTCATCTTCGCGCTGTAGCCGGTGAGGGCGGCGCTCCACACCGCGCCGACGCTGCCGCCGTAGCGCTTCGCCAGGCCGGCGGCCCGGTCCGGCACGGCGGTACGCGCGGTGCGGCTGTTCGCGGCGCCGACCGCGTCGCCCTTGAGCACGACCAGGTAGCTGCCGCTGACGGCGTCGGCGGCGCCGGCGAACCGGATCTGACCGGTCGGCGCGGCGAGGGCCGGGGTGGAGGCGGCGGCGGTGAGGGCCGCGGCGGCGGCCGTGACAGCGAGCGCGCGCAGCACGCGACGCCGGGGGGCGGACACGTCGGGCATCGTCTGGCTCCCTACCGGGCGGGCCGGTTCGTGGCCGGCGGACCGCCCATCGACGGATGTTGGGGGGAATGCTAACCACACATCGATGTTCATGAAAGAGATAGTTGCCGGGTAATACCTTCCGCACGCCGCAGCCGGCGGGTGCCCGCCACACCGGGGCGGTGGGCGAGGCAGGATGACCACGTGGACCGTCACGAGATGCTGCTCTCCCCCGCCGGGGTCGACGCGCTGCGCACCGCGCTGACGTCGGCCGACTTCACCGCCAACGGGATCGCCGGGCGGCTCGGCTCGCAGGCCACCGGTGGGGTGGCCCGCAACGACTTCCGGGCCGCGCTGCGCGCCACCGAGGACCGCGACCGCCTGGGCACCCTGATCCGGGTGTTCATCTGCGACCGCACCGAGCCGGAGCCGGTGGTGGCCGCCGCGCTGGCGCCACTGACGGTGGACGAGGCGCTCGCCGGCGGCCTCGTCGAACGGCACGGCGACGGCCTGCGCGCCGGCGTCGACCTGGAGCCGTACGCCGACGACTGGTGGGTGCTCGCCGACGTGCCGGCCAGCGCCCGACCCGGCCGGCCGTTGCACGCCGAGCACGTGCTCGGCATCGGCGGGGCCACCCAGACGCTGATCAGCGCCGCCGTACGCCGCCCGGTGGAGACCGCGCTGGACCTCGGCACCGGCTCCGGCGTGCAGGCACTGCACCTGGGCACCCACGCCCGCCGGGTCACCGCCACCGACGTCTCGGAGCGGGCGCTGCGCTTCGCCGCCACCACCGCCGCGCTCAACGGCCAGGACTGGGAACTGCTCCGCGGCGACCTGGTCGCCCCGGTCGCCGGACGCCGCTTCGACCTGGTGGTCAGCAACCCGCCGTTCGTGGTCGGCCCGGGCACCACCACGCACGTCTACCGCGACTCCGGGCGGGTCGGCGACGCGATCGGCGCCGAGTTGGCCGCCGCCGCGCCGCACCTGCTCACCGACGGCGGCACCATGCAGTACCTGGCGAACTGGGTGCACGTCACCGGCGAGGACTGGGCCGACCGGGTCACCGGCTGGTTCGCCGGCACCGGGCTGGACGCCTGGGTCATCCAGCGCGAGGTCGCCGACCCGATGGCGTACGTCAACCTCTGGCTCACCGACGTCGGGGAGAGCGCCGACCCGCAGCGGATGGAAGCGTGGCTGGACTGGTTCGACGCGCACAAGGTGGAGGCGATCGGCTTCGGCATCGTGTCGCTGCGCCGGGCCGGCCACGAGCAGCCGATCGTCCGGGTCGAGGACCTGCGCCAGCGGGTCGAACCACCGCTCGGCGACCGGATCGCCGACTGGTTCGACCGGCAGGACTGGCTGCGCGCCCGGGACACCGACGGTCTGCTCGCTGCCCGCTACCGCGCCGCCGACGGGCTCCAGCTCCGCCAGGAGGCCACCATGGGCGACGACGGCTGGGCGGTGGACCGGCAGGTCCTCGCCGCGCCGCGCGGGCTGCGCTGGTCCGAGGAGATCGACCCGCTGGTGCTCGCCCTGGTCGGCGGCGCGGACGGCCGACTGCCGCTGCGCGACCAGCTCGCCCTGCTCGCCGCCGCGCACGACGTGGCCCCGGACGAGCTGGCCGAGGCGGCCGGCCCGATCGTGGCGCACCTGGTCGAGCGCGGCCTCGTCGAGCCGGTGACGGACTGATGCGGGCGCTGGTGCAGACCGTCGCCCGGGCCTGCGTCACGGTCGACGACGCGGTGGTGGGCGAGATCGCCGACGGGCTGCTGGTGCTGGTCGGCGTCACCCACGCCGACACCCCGCAGGTGGCCGCCACCATGGCCCGCAAGCTGCACGAACTGCGCATCCTGGACGACGAGCGCAGCGCCGCGGACACCGGGGCGCCGCTGCTCGTGGTCAGCCAGTTCACGCTCTACGGCGACGCCCGCAAGGGCCGGCGGCCGAGCTGGACCGCCGCCGCCCCGGCGGACGTCGCCGAGCCGCTGGTCGAGGCCGTGGTCGAGGAGCTGCGCGCCCGCGGCGCGACGGTGCAGACCGGCCGGTTCCGCACCCACATGCGGGTGGAGAGCGTCAACGTCGGCCCCCGCACGCTCCTGTTGGACCTCTAGAAGAACAGGCCGCGCCGGGACAACGACTGGCGGAGCCAGCCGTCGAGCTGGGCGGCCCAGTCGGTGCGGTCCGCCGTGGCGTGGTCGACAGTGAACCGGCCGAACGCGTCGCGGCCCTCGGTGAACAGGCCGCCCCGCTTGTCCATCTCCAACACCACCTGCATCTGCCGCGGGTCGGTGACGAAGGTGACCTCGAGCTGGTTCATCGCGCCGGCGTACTGCGGCGCCGGATAGAACTCGATCTCCTGGTAGAACGGCAACTGCTGGTGTACGCCGTAGATGTGGCCCCGCTCGACGTCGGCGCGGGCGAACCGGAAGCCCAGCCGCAGCAGCGCCTCCAGCAGCCGCTCCTGGGCCGGCAGCGGGTGCACCGCGACCGCGTCCAGGTCACCGGAGTCCACCGCGCGGGCCACCTCCAGCTCGGTCCGCAGCCCCATGGTCATGCCGTGCAGGTGCTGGCCGTACAGGTCGGTGAGCGGCGTCTCCCAGGGCACCTGGAAGCGGAACGGCACGTCGTGGCGCTGCCCCGGGTCCAGCCGGAACGCGCCGGTCATCTGGACCCGGCCGAACTCCTGGTTGGTGTTGTACTCCGAGTCGCCGCTCTCCACCTCCACGCGGGTGAGCAGGCCGAGCGAGATCCAGCTCACGTCCACCGGGTGCTCGCCGCCGACCACCTGGATCCGGCCCTCCAGCTGACCGCCGGGGCGGCAGTTCGGGTTGGCCAGCACCGTCTGCACCGACGGCCCGCCCACCCCCATCGCCTGCATGAGCCGCTTGAAGACCACCTGAGTTCTCCGATCGCCGGTTCGTCCCCGGCCCTGCCGGCCGGTTCGCTGGCACGGTAACCGGGCGGGACAAGCCACAGCCGGGTTCCCCCGGATTCGTGTCGGGTCCCCGATCGCCTCACTCCCGTCTCACGCCCCGATTGCGAAGCTGTTTGTCACCGGCCCCCACCGCGCCGGCGGCACGGGCCGGTACGGCACGTAGGACACGGGGAGAGACAGAGATGACCCAGCAGATGATCGAGCACCAGGACATGGACGTCACCCTCACGGACCTGGACGCCACCGACGACCGCGGCGTCTCCACCGACCTGGTCCGGGCGTACCTGAACGGCATCGGCCGCACCAAGCTGCTCACCGCGGCGCAGGAGGTCGAGCTGAGCAGGCGGATCGAGGCCGGCCTCTTCGCCGAGGAGAAGCTCGCCACCTGCACGCCGGTCTCCGACGAGCTGCGCGCGGACCTGGCGCTGGTCGCGGCCGAGGGACGCGCCGCCAAGGACCACCTGCTGGAGGCGAACCTGCGGCTGGTGGTGAGCATCGCCAAGCGCTACACCGGGCGCGGCATGGCCTTCCTCGACCTGATCCAGGAGGGCAACCTCGGCCTCATCCGCGCCGTCGAGAAGTTCGACTACACCAAGGGCTTCAAGTTCTCCACGTACGCCACCTGGTGGATCCGCCAGGCCATCACCCGCGCCATGGCCGACCAGGCCCGCACCATCCGCATCCCGGTGCACATGGTCGAGCAGGTCAACCGGATGGTCCGGGTCCGTCGGGAGCTGTCGGTGACGCTGGGCCGCGAGCCCACCGTCGCCGAGGTCGCCACCGCGCTGGAGATCCCCGAGTACCAGGTGATCGAGCTGATCTCCTTCGACCGGGAGCCGGTCAGCCTGGACCAGGCCGTCGGCGAGGACGGCGAGAGCGCGCTCGGTGACTTCGTCGCCGCCGTCGACCCGCGCACCGAGCCGGGCGACGCCGCCGCCAACGGCGAACTGCGCAACGAGGTACGGATCGTGCTGGCCACCCTCTCCCAGCGGGAGCAGGCGGTGATCCGGCTGCGCTTCGGCCTGGACGACGGTCGGCAGCGCACCCTGGACGAGGTGGGCCGCGAGTTCGGGCTGTCCCGGGAGCGGATCCGGCAGATCGAGAAGGTGACGCTGCTCAAGCTGCGCGACCCGGAGCGGGCGAACCGGCTGGAGGCGTACGCCTGCTGACCGACGCTCTGCACCGACCGGCCCCGGCGGTTCGCCGGGGCCTGTCGCGTGTGGGGCCGCCCTACAACCGGCGCGGGCCGGTGTCGGGGCGCGCGGCCTCCGCGCCGGTGCCGACGGTGGCGTGCAGCACCGAGATGCCGTCCGGGCGGGCCAGCACCGGGTTGAGCGTGAGCGAACGCACCCGCGGCTGCTCGTCGGCCAGCCGGCCGACCCGCAGCAGCAGGTCGACCAGGGCCGCCCGGTCCACCGGGGCGGCGCCCCGGTGCCCGTGCAGCAGCGGCGCGGCGCGCGGCTCGTCGACCAGCTCGGCCGCGTCCCGGTCGGTCAGCGGCACCGCCCGCCAGGCCCGGTCACCGAGCAGCTCGGTCGCCACCCCGCCCAGCCCGAACCCGACCACCGGCCCGAACGCCGGATCCTCCACCAGCTCCACCACGCACGCCACGCCCGGCGCCACCATCGGCTGCACCAGCATCTCCGCGCCGAACACCGGAGCCATCTCGGCGTACGCGCGACGCACCGCCCCGGCGTCGGCCAGGTCGAGCCGGACCGCGCCCAGGTCGAGACGGTGGCGCAGCCCCGGGGCGGCGGCCTTCAGCGACACCGGCCAGCCGAGCCGCTCCCCCGCCGCCACCGCCTCCTCCGCCGAACGGGCCGGCCCGGACGCCACCACGTCGATCCCGTACGCGCGCAGCAGCGCCGCCGGATCGGCCCCGTCCGGGCCCAGCGCGGCCTGCCCGGCCGCCCGGTCGACCCGGGTCAGCTCGGGCAGCACGCCCGGCGGCCGGCGCAGCCAGTCCGCGTACCGGGTGACCCGGGCCAGCGCCCGCACCGCCTCCTCCACGCTCGGGTACGCCGGCACGCCGGTCGGCACCCGCCCGGCCAGGGACGTCGCCACCACCGGCTTGCCGGTGGCCCGCGCGTCCGGCAGCGCCGCCACGAAGTCCACCTCCGGGTCGGTGAGCTGACCGGGCAGCGGCGGCGCGAACACCGCCACCAGGGCGTCCACCCGTTCGTCCGCCGCGGCGGCGGCCAGCGCGGCGGCGTACGCGACCGCGCCGCCGGTCGGCCCGACGTCGTGCGGGTACCCGTCGACGACGAGCAGCCCCTGGGCGGCGCACGCGGTCGCGGCCAGCCCGCTCAGTGCCGACGAGTTGCCGACCACGGCGACCCGCCGACCGGCCGGCAACGGCTGGTGCGCCAACAGCACGCCCACGTCGAGCAGCTCGGCGACCGTGTCCACCCGCAGCACCCCGGACTGCGCGAACAGCGCGCTCACCGCGACGGCGTCCAGCGCCGGCGCCTCGCCCACCCCCGGCGGCCGGGCCAACGACGCCAGCGCCACCACCGGCTTGCTCCGGCCGATGTGCCGGGCCAGCCGGGCGAACTTGCGGGGGTTGCCGAACGTCTCCAGGTAGAGCGTGATCACGTCGGTGCCCGGATCGTCCTGCCAGTACTGCAACAGGTCGTTGCCGGACACGTCGGCCCGGTTGCCGGCCGAGACGAAACTGGACAGCCCCAGCCCGCGCCGGGACGCCTCGGCCAGCAGCGCCACCCCGAACGCGCCGGACTGGCTGAACACGCCCACCCGGCCCGGCGCCGGCAGCACCGGGGCGAGCGTGGCGTTGAGCCGTACCGCCGGGTCGGTGTTGGCGACGCCGAGACAGTTCGGGCCGATTACCCGCATGCCGGCCAGGTGCGCGGCCCGTACCAGGGCCCGCTGCGCCGCCGCGCCGGCCGGGCCGGCCTCGGCGAACCCGGCCGAGATCACCACCAGCCCGTGCGCTCCCGCGTGGGCGGCATCCCGCACCACGTCGTGCACCGCGTCCGGCGGGACCACCACCACGGCCAGGTCGACGTCGAGGCCCGCGTCGGCCGCCGACGGGTACGCCGGCAACCCGGCCACGGTCGCCGCGCTCGGGTGCACCGGCACGATCGAACCGGTGAACCCGCCGTCGCGCAGGTGCCCGAGCAGCGCCGCGCCGACGCCCTGGCCGGTGGTGCTGGCGCCGTAGACGGCGATGCCGCGCGGGGCGAGCAGCCGGGCGATGGACCGCGCCTCGGTGCGGTGCTCCCGGCCGCGCTGCACCGCGAGCGTCGCCTCGGTGGCGGCGATCGGGAAGCTCAGGTGCACCACGCCGTCGGCGTACTGGCGCTGGACCTGGTAACCGAAGTCGGCGAAGACCCGCAGCATCGTCCCGTTCGCCGGCAGCACCTCGGCGACGAAGTGCGCGATGCCGTGCCGGCCGGCCGCGTCCGCGAGGTGCTCCAGCAGCACCGAGCCGATGCCCCGGCCCTGGTAGGCGTCCTCCACCACGAACGCCACCTCGGCCTCGGGCGAGGCGGGACCGAGCCGCTCGTACCGGCCGACGGCCACGATCCGCTCGCCGGCCAGCACCACGAACGCCTCCCGGTCGCGGTGGTCCACCGTGACGAACCGCTTCAGGTCCCGCTCCGGGATGCGCGGGTACGGCGAGAAGTACCGCAGGTAGCGGGTGCGCTCGGAGAAGCGGGCGTGCATCGCCACGATCGCCGCCGCGTCGTCCGGGCGGATCTGCCGCAGCTGGACGGTCGTGCCGTCGCTGAGCAGCACGTCCACCGGTTGCTCGACGGTGCTCACCGGTCGGTCCTCGCCCACCGCCGGCTCAGTCGCGGGGGTCGTGCGGGTCGAGCCCGAGCAGCGGGAAGACGGCCTTGCGGGTGGCCGCGACCGCCCGGTCCACCGCGTTCGGCTCGCCGCTGGGCTGCCAGGGCTGGAACTCCGGGTCGACGTCGTCGGTCATCCGCAGCGGGACGTCGTGGCCGGGCCGTCGGCGCGCGGCCAGCTCCCGCCAGCCCGGCGGGGTGAGCGTCGCCGGGTCCAGCGGCTCGCCGGTGGCCACCGCGAGCAGGTGCGTCCAGGCCCGGGGCACCACCTCGACCAGCGCGTACCCGCCGCCGCCGGTGGCCACCCAGCGGCCGTCGCACAGCTCGTCGGCGAGCGCCCGCAACGCCCGGTAGGTGGCCCGCTGCCCGTCCACGGACAGGTGCAGGTCGGCCAGCGGGTCGCTGCGGTGCCCGTCCGCGCCGCACTGGGTGATGAGCACCTGGGGCCGGAACGCGCGCAGCACCGACGGCACCACCGCGTGGAACGCCCGCTGCCAGCCGGCGTCGCCGACCCCCGGCGGCAGCGGCACGTTGACCGCGCTGCCCTCCGCGCCGGGCCCGCCGGTCTCGTCCGGGAAACCGGTGCCGGGGAAGAGCGCCAGCGGGGTCTCGTGCAGGCTGACCGTGAGCACCCGCGGGTCCCGGTAGAAGACCTCCTGCACCCCGTCGCCGTGGTGCACGTCCACGTCGACGTACGCGATCCGTTCCGCGCCCAGGTCGAGCAGGCGGGCGATGGCCACCGCCGGATCGTTGTAGACGCAGAAGCCGGCGGCCCGGGCCGGCATGGCGTGGTGCAGGCCGCCGGCCACGTTCACCGCGCGCCGCGCCTCGCCCCGCCAGACCGCCTCGGCGGCGGCCACGGTGGCGCCGACGATCAGCGCGCTGGACTCGTGCATCCCGTCGAAGACCGGATTGTCCGAGGTGCCGAGCCCGAAGCCGGCGAAGAGCGGGTCGCGCGGCGCGGCCCGGACCGCGTCCAGGTAGGCCGGATCGTGCACCCGGGTGAGCAGCGCGTCGTCGGCCGGCTCGGGCCTGACCAGGCGCACGCCGGGCCGGTCGAGCACACCCAGCTCGCGGGCGAGCGCCATGGTCAGCTCGACGCGGACCGGGTCGAGGGGATGATCCCCCATGTCGTAGGCGAGGAGGGCGGAGTCCCACAGCACCACCGTGTCGTCGGCCATGCGGCCATCGTCGCATGCGGGCGCGGATGCGCCCACCAGCCGCGCGCTCACCGGCCCGACGGGCCGCCGGTCGCCACCGGACGGGCCGGGTCGGCCACCCACTCGCTCCAGGAGCCGACGTACAGCGCCGCGTCCGGTCGGCCGGCCAGGTGCAGCGCCAGCACCGTCTGCGCGGCGGTCACTCCCGAGCCGCAGTACGCCCCGACCGGCGTGTCCCCGGTCACCCCGGCCGCGGCGAACCGGGCGCGCAGCGCCTCGGCGGCCGGGAACCGGCCCCGGGTGGCGTACTCCGGGGCGGGCAGGTTGACCGCGCCCGGCACGTGCCCGGCGACCGGGTCGACCGGCTCGGTCTCGCCCCGGTAGCGCGGGGCGGCCCGCACGTCGAGCAGCACCGCGTCGTCGGCGGCGGCGAGCCGGGCGGCCTGCCCGGCGTCGAGCACCGGCAGCCCGCCCGGGGTGACCGTCACGTCGCCGGGCGCCGGGGTGGGCGTCGCGGTGTCCACCGGCAGGCCGGCGGCGACCCAGGCCGGGAAGCCGCCGTGCAGCACCCGGACCGCGCGGTGCCCCGCCCAGCGCAGCGTCCACCAGGCCCGGGCGGCGGACATGCCGTCGCCGCCGTCGTACACCACCACCGGGTGACCGGCGCGGACGCCGGCGGCCCGCAGCGCGGCCTGCAACGCGGCGGGGTCGGGCAGCGGGTGCCGACCGGCGGCGCCCGGCGGCCCGCACAGCTCGGTGTCCAGGTCGACGAAGACGGCACCGGGCAGGTGGCCGGCGGCGTGGTCGTCGCGGCCGGGCGGACCGACCAGCCGCCAGCGGACGTCGAGCAGGACGGGCGGGTCGGCGCGGTCGAGTTCGGCGGCGAGCCGGTCCGGCTCGACCAACAGCTCTGCGGTTCCGGACATGCGACCCAGTCAACACCATCCCGCCATCGACCTCCCGCTTCGCCTGCGGTGGAGCGTCGGTGGTTACGGGTAGCATCGGACGCCGGGAGGCCGCTGACGTGAAGCACGACCTGGTTGACACGACCGAGATGTACCTGCGCACCATCCTCGAGTTGGAGGAGGAGGGTGTGCCGCCGCTGCGCGCCCGCATCGCCGAGCGGCTCCGGCAGAGCGGCCCGACCGTCAGCCAGACCGTCGCCCGGATGGAGCGCGACGGTCTGCTCACCGTCGAGGGCGACCGGCACCTGACCCTCACCGCGCTGGGCCGCAACACCGCGGTCTCGGTGATGCGCAAGCACCGGCTGGCCGAGCTGCTGCTGGTCAACGTGATCGGGATGCCCTACGAGGAGGCCCACGAGGAGGCCTGCCGCTGGGAGCACGTGATGAGCGACGCGGTCGAGAAGCGGGTCTACGACCTGCTCAACCGCCCGACCCGGTCGCCGTACGGCAACCCGATCCCGGGGCTGGAGGAGCTGGGCGACCCGGGCCAGCCGCCGACCGAGACCGTCGAGAGCGAGCGGAACCTGGCCTTCCCCGGCCTGTCCGGCTCGGTGGTGGTGCGGCGGATCTGCGAGAGCGTGCAGACCGACGCGGACGTGCTCCGGCAGTTGCACGCGGCGGGCGTCGACCCGGGCGCCACCGTCACCGTGGCGCAGGAGCGCGACGGCGTCTCCATCGACCGCTCCGGCGACCGGGTGCGGCTGCCCCGCGAGGTGGCCTCCCGCGTCTTCGTCGCGGCCCGCTGACGGGCCGGCCGGCTCACAACTGCCGGGTGTCGATCACCTTGGCCAGCGCGACCAGCTTGCCGGTCGCCTGCGCCACCTCCGCCGGGGCGGTGCCCTCGGGGCTGGTCCAGCGCAGGCTGGCGAGGCGGTCCTCGGCGGCCAGCCAGCCCACCTCGGCGACCGGGCCGGCGTTCGCGGTCTTCGGCAGCGTCCGCCGGTAGGCGATCTTGCCGAGCTTGGTGACCTTCGTCGCCCCGCCCGGCTGCACGTCGGCGGCGAACGTCGCCGCGTCGATCGACGTGTCGGTCACCGCGAGCGTCAGTTCCGGCAGCACCGCGCCCTGGGCGCGGACCACGCACGTGTGCGTGTCGCCCTGGTCGGTGGCGGCGGCCACGTCGAACGTGCCGCCGGTGTGCGCGGCGATCACCGCGAAGTCGAGCAGCCGGCACGCCCCGCCGGACGAGGCGGCGGCGACCTCGGTCACGGGCGGCGGGGCCGCCGGCACGGCCACCGGGGACCTGTCGTCGGCGCAGCCGGCGGCGAGCAGGACGGCCGAGACGGCCAGCCAGGTACTACGGGCACGCACGGGAAGACCTCCGCGGTCGGCGGCGGGGCCGGCCCGCCGGAGTTCCGTCGGACACCGTACGGCGCGGACGACAGGGACGGAAGGCCCTAATCGGCCACGTACGGACAGTGCCGGCACCCTCGCCCGCAGCACGTCCCGCGCCGGGCCAGGAACCCGGCGCTGAGCACGAAGAGCCCGGTCTCCGGGTCGAGGTAGCCGGCCTCCCCGGCGGCCAGCGCGGCGGCGTGCGCCGCGAGGATCCGCTCCCGCCCGGGATGCCCCGGCGCCAGCCGCGACGGGTGCGGCTCGGTCAACGGCCGGTCCGCCAGCTCGTCACTCACCGCTGGAGTGTAAGGAGGGGCCCCTTCTTGACGTTCTCCGCATAGGTGGGGCCCCTTCTCAAACACACCTCTCAGCCGTGCAGCGCGAACGCCTCCGCGACCGCCGCACGGTCGGCCCCGGCGGCGAGCAGCAGCCGCAGCAGCACCTTCGCCTTGTACGGGTCGAGCAACCCGCCGTCGACCAGCCCGCGCCGCCGCAGGTCCCGCTCCGAGCCGACCGCGCCGTAGGTGTCCCGCAGCACCGACCCGGCGCCGGTGCGCGACGTCAGCACCACCGGCATCCGCCCGGCCAGCGCGCCCAGCGCCGGGGCGAACGCCGGCGGCACGTGCCCCACCCCGAACCCGGCCACCACCAACCCGTCCCGGCCGGCGGCGACCGCGTCGAGCAGCGCCACGTCGTCGTCGAGCGTGACCGGGTGCAGCGCCACCCGGGTGGCGGCCAGCCGGTCGCGGTCCACCGCCGGCAGCGGCACGAGCCGAGGCGGCCGGGTGAGCACCCGTACCCGCCCCTCGATCACGTGCCCGAGCGGCCCGGCGTTGGGCGAGACGAACGTGCCCGTACTGGTGCTGTGGGTCTTGCGCACGAACCGCGCGGCGTGGATCTCGTCGTTCATCGCGACCAGCACGCCGAGGTCCCGCGCGGCCGGCGCAGCCGCGACCCGGGCCGCCGCGAGCAGGTTCGCCGGCCCGTCCGGGCCGGCCAGCGTCGGGTTGCGCATCGCGCCGGTGAACACCAGCGGCGCGGCGCGCGACCAGACCAGGTCGGCCAGGAACGCGGTCTCCTCCAGCGTGTCGGTGCCCTGGGTGACCACCACGCCGGTCGCCCCGCCGTCGACCGCTTCGGCCGCCGCGTCCACCAGGTCGAGGATCTGCCGGTACGCGAGCGCGGCGCTGGGCACCGCCTCGACGTCGCGCACGTCGAGCGGGACGTCGGCGAGCCCGGGTACGGTGGCGGTGAGGTCGGCGCCGGTGAGCCGGGTGACCACTCCCCCGTCGCCGGCACCGGCCATCGCGATGGTCCCGCCGAGGGTGAACAGCGCGATGCTCACCGGCCGGCCCGCTGGGCGAGCAGGAATGCCTGCGGCTGGCGCTCGGCGCCGACCGGTTCGCGGACCAGGGTGGCCCGCACGGGCAGCCCGGCGGCGCCGAGCTGGGCGGCCAGCCGCTCCGGCGACAACCAGTGCACGTCGAGGCGGACCGGGTGGCCGTATGCCTGCTCCCGCCGGTCGAGCCGGTCGCCGGCCTTCACCGCGAGCAGCAGGTGCCCGCCGGGAGCGAGCACCCGGTGGAAGCCGGCGAACACGTCGGGCAGCAACTCCGGCGGCAGGTGGATGATCGAGTACCAGGCGACCAGCCCGGCCAGCGACGCGTCCGGAGCGGTCAGCTCCGTCATCGAGCCGACGTCGAAGCGCAGCTCCGGATGGGTGCGGCGGGCCACCGCCACCATGCCCGGGGACAGGTCGACGCCGGCGATGTCGAGCCCGAGGCGGCCCAGGTGGGCGGTCACCCGGCCGGTGCCACAGCCGACCTCCAGCACCGGTCGGCCCGGCCCGACCGTCTCGGTGAACGCGGTCAGCAGCGCCCGGTCCAGCGGCGGCTCCACCACCTCGGGCAGCAGCCTCGCGTAGTCGACGGCGACGGTGTCGTAGGCGGCACGGATCTCGGTCAGCCAGCGCGGTTCGGCCACGCCCGCGACCCTAGCCCTGCCGCCACCCCACCCACCCACCCGGCCCATGCCCGCTTTCACGGAAAGCGTGGTCATTCGGGCCCGGATGGCCACGCTTTCCGTGAAAGCGCGGCGGTGGGGGATGGGGGTGGGCTAGTTGCCGGGCAGGCCACCGGGTGTCCGAAGGCGCTCCAGCCAGGCGGTGAACTCGTCGGGCCGCTCGAACAGCGAGCGGTGGCCGGCGCGCGGGATCACCAGGTGGTCCTTGCGGGGGGCCTGGAGCTGCGCGTACCACTCGTCGAACAGGCGCAGCCGGCCCGGCACCTCCTGCGCGCCGTCGACGAAGTACGCCGGGACCGCGAGTCGCCGGACGGCACGCCGGAAGTCGAGGTCCTGGAGCCGGGGATAGAGCACGTCCCAGCCGTCGAGGAAACCGAACAGGTGCGCCTTCTCCAGCGGGCTGTATTCCGGCACGCCCAGGTTGCCGACCGCGCCGGTCTCGTCCTCGCCGGCGCCGGCCCGGTCGACCGGGAACGCCCCGGCCTCGTTGGTCAGCAACGGCTCGTACGCCCAGATGTCGCGGTAGGGCGGTGGGCCCTGCGCGGTCATCCGGTCGGCGAGCGCCGTGCGGCCGGTGCGACGGGCCCAGGCGACGGTGTCGGCGTACTGGCTACGGTCGGCCTCGCGCAGGCTGACCACCTGGCCCACGCCGACGTAGCTGGCGAACAGCTCGGGGTGCCGTTGCACGGCGAGCAGACCCGCGGTGGTGCCGCCGGAGTGGGCGACCAGGTGGATGCGGTCCCGGCCGAAGCGCTGTCGCAGGTGGCGGGCCACCGCGACCAGGTCGTCGACCTCGTCGTCGAGCCGCCAGTCGGCCGGAGCGCGGAACGCCGACCAGGAACGCGGGCCGCCGGCCCGGTCCCAGACCGCGACCACGAAACGCCGCTCCAGGGCGGACAGGTGTCGACGGACCGCGCCGACCTCGGAGCCGCCGGGCGGGCCGGGCACCACCAGCAGCACCGGGGCGCTCCGGTCCGTACCCCGGATCAGCAGGCCCAACTCGCGGCCGGCGGAGTCGACGGTGTCGAACCGGGCGATCCCGCCGGGGACCGGGTCGGTGCGGCCCGGCACCGCCGCGCCGACGGTGACCAGCGCGAGCAGCGCGGCGAGCAGGCCGACGCCCACCCGGCCCAGCCAGCGGGGCACCGGCCGGCGCGGCGTCGAGGCGGCGAGGCGGCGGGCCAGGCCGGCGCCGTAGGCGGAGCCCACCAGCAGCGGCAGCAGCGTGAGGAGCCCGTGCACGCCCCGGCCGGCGAGCAGTGCGGCGACACCGAGGCCGGTGAGGTGGGGCCGGTCGACGGTGGGCCCGCGCAGGCGCAGCCGGGTCAGCTCGACGGCGAGCGCGAAGAACACCGGCGCGGCGAGCATGGCCCAGCGGGACCGGCTGAGCGCGCCGGCGGCCAGCCCGACGGCGAGGCTCACCCCGACGGAGACGAGCGCCGTGCCGACCGTGCCGGGGCCGCGCGGGGTCCACCAGCCGGCGAACACGCCCCAGAGCAGCGGCGACGCAGCCGCGAGGAGGACCCGAAGGCGCATGACGATCTCCCTCCGTCGGGACCGTCCACGGTAGTCACCGCGGCAACGCCGCGTGTTCCCGTCGCCACGAGAGGTAGGGGTGACCGCGGGGCGGGACGGGCCCCGGCACCGGACCCGGGGGTGGCGCGTCGCTGCTACGGTCCCCCGCGACCGTCCAAGGAGGACAGATGACGAAATCGGCCGCCATGCTCGTGGTCACCGGTGCACTCCTGGCCACCGCCGGCTGCGCCGCCGACGAGACAGCGGCGCCGGACGAGCTCCGCGACCCCTGCGCGCTGCTCCCGGCCGACCTGCTGACCCGACTCGCGCCCGGCGCGCAGCCCAGCGCTTCGGCGAACCTCGGCGAACGCAGCGGCTCGCGGGAGTGCGCGGTCGACCTGACCAGCGGCACCTCGATGCGTGGCGACCTCGTCGTCACGGTGGCCGTCGACGCCGAGGGCATGTACGACGACCGGTGGCGACGGGACCGCTGCGCCCGGATCGCCGCCGACCCGACCGGTACCGGACCCGGTGACACCTCCTGCGTGGCGGTGCACCCCTGGGACGGCGGTGAGACCCGGTTCGACGGCTGGGCCTGGCGGGGCGACCACTACCAGGTGCGCGTCGCGTACCAGGTGGTCGAGCCCCGGACCCTGCCGGCCGGCGCGGAGGCCGACCTGCGCGGGGTGCTCGCCGCCGCGGTCGACGCGCTGCCGAACTGACGGGTCGCCTCGGCCTCAGCCGAACCAGGTGGCCGCCTGCCCGTGGCCCCGGGTCCAGGCGAGCGGGCGACCGTCGAGCGCGAGCACGTTGTGGAACCCGCCACCCGGCGGGTCGGGGATTCCCACCTGCGGCAGCACGGCCGGGTCCTCGTTGGCGAGCCAGTGCCCCGGCAGCGTCCGGACCAACTCGGTGAAGGCCGCCCGCCGGGCCGGCGGCACCTGGTAGAGCACCGAACTGTGGAAGACCACGAGCGTCGCGCCGGCCGGGGCGCGCGCCGCCAGCGCCGGCAGGTCGTCGACCAGGTCGCCGCGCAGCAGCAGCGGCGGCTCGGTCGCCGCGACCGCCGCCGCGGCGCGCAGCCGCTCCCGGCGGTGCGTGTGCTCCGGCCAGATCAGCGCGTCCAGCCAGGCCAGGTCCGCCGGGTCCGTGACGTCGAGCGGGTGCACGTCCAGCCCGGCCCGCCACACCACCTCCGGTCGCCGGTCCGGCGGGATGACGCCGGTGAGCGTGCAGTCGAGCACCGGCCCGCCGTCGCCGACCAGCCGGTCGCCGTAGCGGTAGGCGTACCGGTCCGGGTAGAGGCACAGGCCGGCGGAGGCGCCCACCTCCAGCAGCGCCAACGGCTGCGGCAACGCGGCGAGCACCGGCAGCAGCACCGCGCAGCGGCCGGCCTCGTTGGTCTGCGTGGCCCGGACCCGCATCTGCGCCGCGATCTCCGGCCAGTGCGCCAGCACGTGCGCGCGGAACGCCGCCGGGTCGTCGACCGGGCCGCCGCGCAACCGGACCACGCCGAAGAGCAGGTTCGGCTGGCGCTTCGCCGGCGGCAGCGTGTCGAGCGACGCGAGCAGCTCCGGGTCGCGTGCCACCGCCCGCGACAACCGCTCGTACGCCGGGGACACGCCGCGCGCCTCGCGGTCGGCGAACGCCCGGTAGGTGTCGGCGGTACTCATCCCCCGAGCATCGCAGCTCGCCGCCCGACCCGGGTCTGTGACCGTGCACACCCTCGGGCGGGGTCGCACACCCGGGCGTCCGAGTCGTTCCCGCCCTCAGCTCGACAGGGCCGTCGATCGACCCCGGTGCTCCTCGACGCGGAGCACGAACGCCGCGAGCGCGGCAGGGCAGGCCCTGCCGCGCTCGCGAAACGGGGAACCTCAGCTGCAACCGCTGGTGGAGCCGCAGCCCTCGCAGACGTAGCAGCTACCGGCCGGACGCATCTTGGTGCCGCAGGTGAAGCAGAGCGGCGCGTCCGCGGCCTTGCCGATCACGGCCTCCAGCAGTTCGGTGCTGGAGCCCACCGTCGGCGCGGGCTTGGCGGCGGCGACGTCGGCCATCTCCTGCGCCGGCTGGGCCACCGGGCCGGACTTCGGCTCGGGCGCCTCGACCGGGGCGGAGGAGGCCATCGCGGTGAGGTCCGCACCGCTCGCCTCCGCCTCCGCCTCGGCCCGGAGCTGGGCGGCCCGCTCCTTGGCGGTGAAGATGCCCAGTTCCGCGCGGCGGTCGTACGGCAGGAAGTCCAGTGCCAGGCGACGGAAGATGTAGTCCATCACCGAGGCGGCCATCCGCACGTCCGGGTCGTCGGTCATGCCGGCCGGCTCGAAGCGCATGTTGGTGAACTTGCTGACGTACGTCTCCAACGGGACGCCGTACTGGAGACCGATGGAGATGGCCACCGAGAAGGCGTCCATCACGCCGGCCAGGGTCGAGCCCTGCTTCGACATCTTGAGGAAGACCTCGCCGAGGCCGTCGTCCGGGTAGGACGAGGCGGTGAGGTAGCCCTCCGCGCCGCCGACCGAGAACGAGACCGTCTGCGACGGGCGCTTCTTCGGCAGCCGCTTGCGCACCGGGCGGTACTCGACGACCTTCTCCACGACCTTCTCGACCTCGGCCGCCGGGGCCGGCGTCTCGGCGGCGCCCTTGTTCGGCTTGGCGACCGACAGCGGCTGACCCACCTTGCAGTTGTCCCGGTAGATCGCCAACGCCTTGAGGCCCAGCTTCCAGCCCTCGAAGTAGATCTTCTCGACGTCCGCGACGGTCGCCTGCTCCGGCATGTTGACCGTCTTGGAGATGGCGCCGGAGATGAACGGCTGGACCGCCGCCATCATCCGCACGTGGCCCATCGGCGCGATGGAGCGCTCGCCCATGGCGCAGTCGAAGACCGGGTAGTGCTCCGGCTTCAGGCCGGGGGCGTCCACCACGTGCCCGTGGTCGGCGATGTGCTCGACGATCGCCTCGACCTGCTCCTCGGGGTAGCCGAGGCTGCGCAGGGCGCGCGGGACGGTCTGGTTGACGATCTGCATCGAGCCGCCGCCGACCAGCTTCTTGAACTTGACCAGCGCCAGGTCCGGCTCCACGCCGGTGGTGTCGCAGTCCATCATCAGGCCGATGGTGCCGGTCGGGGCGAGCACGCTGGCCTGCGAGTTGCGCCAACCGAACCGGTCGCCGAGCTTGTTGCCCAGCGTCCACTGCTTGGTCGCCTCGCGCTGCACGGCGGTGCCCACGGTGCCGGTCGGCCGGATGCTGTCGTTGGCCGCGGCGTGCTTGCGCATGACCCGCTTGTGCGGCTCGGCGTTGCGGGCGTAGCCGTCGTACGGGCCGACGATGCCGGCCAGCTCGGCGGAGCGGCGGTAGGCGGTGCCGGTCATCAGCGAGGTGATCGCCGCGGACACCTCCCGCCCCTGCTCCGAGTCGTACGGCAGGCCGGTGGCCATCAGCAGGGCGCCCAGGTTGGCGTACCCGATGCCGAGCTGCCGGTAGGCGCGGGTGGTCTCACCGATCTTCTCGGTCGGGAAGTCGGCGAAGCAGATCGAGATGTCCATCGCGGTGATGACGAACTCGACCGACCTGACGAACTTCTCCACCTCGAAGCCGCCGTCGGCGCGGAGGAACTTCATCAGGTTCAGCGACGCCAGGTTGCACGAGGAGTTGTCCAGGTGGAGGTACTCCGAACACGGGTTCGACGCGGTGATCCGCCCGGTCTCCGGGCAGGTGTGCCAGTCGTTGATGGTGTCGTCGTACTGGAGGCCCGGGTCGGCGCACTCCCAGGCGGCCTGGGAGATGGTGTGGAACAGCTTCTTGGCGTCGATCGTCTCGATGGTCTGCCCGTCGAGCCGGCCGCGCAGGTCGAAGCCGCCGCCGTTCTCCACCGCGGTCATGAACTCGTCGGAGACGCGGACCGAGTTGTTGGCGTTCTGGTACTGCACGCTGACGATGTCCGCGCCGCCCAGGTCCATGTCGAACCCGGCGTCCCGCAGCGCGCGGATCTTGTCCTCCTCGCGCGCCTTGGTCGCCACGAACTCCTCGATGTCCGGGTGGTCGACGTCGAGGATGACCATCTTCGCGGCCCGCCGGGTGGCGCCACCGGACTTGATGGTGCCGGCGGAGGCGTCCGCGCCGCGCATGAAGCTGACCGGACCGGAGGCGGTGCCGCCGGAGGAGAGCAGTTCCTTCGAGGAACGGATGCGGGAGAGGTTGACCCCGGCGCCCGAACCGCCCTGGAAGATCCGCCCCTCCTCCTTGTACCAGTCCAGGATCGAGTCCATCGAGTCGTCGACCGCCAGGATGAAGCAGGCGCTCACCTGCTGCGGCGACGGCGTGCCGACGTTGAACCACACCGGCGAGTTGAAGCTGAACACCTGGTGCAGCAGCATCCAGGTCAGCTCGTGCGCGAACACCTCGGCGTCGGCCGGGGCGGCGAAGTAGCCGTACTCCTCGCCCGCCGTGCGGTAGGTGTCGACCACCCGGTCGATCAACTGCTTGAGCGACCACTCCCGCTCCGGGGTCCCCACCGCGCCCCGGAAGTACTTGGTGGTCACGATGTTGGCCGCGTTGACCGACCAGGACTCGGGGAACTCCACCCCGCGCTGCTCGAAGTTGATCGAGCCGTCCCGCCAGTTCGTCATCACGACGTCGCGGCGCTCCCAGGCGACCTCGTCGTAGGGATGCACCCCCTCGGTCGTCCAGACGCGCTCGATCTTCAGCCCCGCCCCGGCCTTGTTCCGTGACTTGCTGGTCGTCACGCCCTCGCCCCCCTCGTCGGCGCGGTGACCCACCGCGCCTGGTCGAACCTGTCAGAAATCGGAGATGTCAGTTGATCGCGCCGGCGGCATCGGCCGTCGGCGTGCCGGCGCCCCCCCGGGCGCGCGCGGCGGCCCGCAGCGTCTCGATCTCGTGCTCGAAGTCGGCGAGCGAGTCGAACGACCGGTAGACGCTGGCGAACCGCAGGTAGGCCACCTCGTCGAGGTCACGCAGCGGGCCGAGGATGGCCAGGCCCACGTCGTGGCTGGGGATCTCCGCCGCCCCCTTGGCGCGTACGGTCTCCTCGACCTTCTGTGCCAGCAGCGCGATCGAGTCGTCGTCGACCGGCCGGCCCTGGCACGCCTTGCGCACCCCACCGATGATCTTGGTGCGGCTGAACGGCTCGGTCACCCCGCTGCGCTTGACCACCGCGAGCACCGCCTCCTCGACGGTGGTGAACCGCTTGCCGCACTCCGGGCAGGACCGCCGCCGCCGGATGAGCTGGCCGTCGTCGGCCTCCCGCGAGTCGACCACCCGGGAGTCGGCGTGCCGGCAGTACGGACACCGCATCGCCCGACCTCCTTCATCGACCACGGGCACACCTACCGACTCCCGGGCACGCGTCGACCCGGCGGAGTCATCGTGGATGACCGTCGCCGGATGTGCGGTGCGGGAGTGCGTTCGGTAGTGGAAACCCAACCTGTAGGCAACTTACGCCCATGTGACTACTACATCTAGGGGTTGACCGTATGCCGTCCCCCCAGCGAGGTCAAGTTGGCCGGCGTGTCCGGCGCGTCACCCGTCGAGGAACCCAACGGCGACCCGACGCCCCCGGTCACGGGGCGTCGGGATGGAACACCCGTTCGAGTGCGGCGTACCATTTATCAGAACAAGCGTTCGGAAATCCAGGATTTCGGCGCGACACGCCGACAGCAGGTCGTACAGATGTTTGAAAATGGCCGATCTCACCTATACGGTCGGACCACACGCACCACGAGCCGACGAGGCACCCAGCGCCGACCAGGGAGGACGGACGTGACCGAGGACCGGGCCAGCCGGCAGAAGAACCCGCAACCGATCGACGGGGCGGGGCCGCCGGCGACCCGCCGACCCCGCGCCGCGCGCAGCCGGGCCGCCCAGCCCGCCGTGCGTCCGGTCACACCGGTGGTCAGCGCCTTCCCCGACCCGGCCACGGTCGACCTCACCGCCCGGCAGCGCCGGATCCTGGAGTTCATCCGCACCTGGGTCGAGCGCCACGGCTACCCGCCGAGCGTCCGCGAGATCGGCGAGGCGGTCGGCCTGGTCTCCCCGTCCAGCGTCGCCTACCAGCTCAAGGAGCTGGAGAAGAAGGGCTTCCTGCGCCGTGACCCGAACCGGCCGCGCGCGGTCGACGTCCGGGCCCCGAGCGACGTCGACGACGAGGTCAGCCGCGCGCAGCGCCCCGCCCCGGCGTACGTGCCGATGCTGGGCCGGATCGCCGCCGGTGGGCCGATCCTCGCCGAGCAGGCCGTGGAGGACATCTTCCCGCTGCCCCGCGAGCTGGTCGGTGAGGGCGAGGTCTTCATGCTCCAGGTCAAGGGCGACTCGATGCTCGACGCGGCGATCTGCGACGGCGACTGGGTGGTCGTGCGGCAGCAGCCCAACGCCGAGGTGGGCGACATCGTGGCGGCCATGCTCGACGGCGAGGCGACCGTGAAGACCTACCGGCGCCGCGACGGGCACGTCTGGCTGATGCCGCAGAACCCGGCATTCGACCCGATCCCCGGCGACGACGCCACCATCATGGGCCGCGTGGTGGCGGTGCTGCGCCGGATCTGACCGACGAACGACGGAGGGGGTGACCGCTAACGGTCACCCCCTCCGTTCGCGTCGTGCTCAGTAGCGGTCGCCCCGGGGCTCCCGGCCACCGGGGACCGGCCCGTACTGACCGCGCTCGCCGTAGCCGTCGTCGCGGCGACCGCCGCGCGGATCCCGGGGATCGCGCCGCGGCGGCTCGGCCCGACCGCCGTCACCCCGCCGGCCACCGCCGGGCTGCCCACGGTGACCCGCGCCACCCGGAGCGCCACCCCGGCCGCCCGGCCGCGCGCCGCCCTGGCCGCCGCCGTAGACGCCGCCCGAACCGCCCCGCTCGCCGCCACCGCCCGCACCGTTACCGCCGTAGACGCCACCGCCCTGGGGACGACCACCGCCCGGCCGACCGCCGCCGCCCGCCGGACGGGCACCGCCCGGCGGACCGCCGCCACCCGGCGGAACGCCGCCCTGGCCACGGCCACCGCCCGGCGGAGCACCGCCGCCCTGGGCGCGACCGCCGCCCTGGGCACCGCCGCCGTACACGGCGCCGCTCGCGGGCCGGCCGCCGCCGTACACCCCGCCGGCCGGGCGCTCGCCACCCGCGGCGCCGCCGTAGACGCCACCGCCCTGGGCACCGCCGTAGACCCCGCCGCGGGGCGGTGCGTCCGGCCGGTTACCGGGCGGGAAGCCGCCGTCCACCGGGAACTCGCCGCTGCGCTCGGACTCGTCGGCCGGCGCGACGGGCGCCGGCCTGCGCCGGGCCCGCAGGATGCCGAAGACGCCGGCGCCGACCAGCAGCGCACCGAGCACCCCGACGGCGGCGATCAGGTACGTGATCTCGTCGAGCGACAGCCCTTCCAGCCAGGACTTCTGGGCAGCCGCCCGGGTCTCGACCTTGCCGCCGTTGGGCAACGCCTCCACGCCGGTGGTGGCCGGCACGTAGCCGAGGACGTCGATCGGGTCGGTCGGATCGAGCGAGCCGCCGTCGGAGACGGTGACGAACGACTTGCCGTCGACGCTGTAGGAGATCGCCTCGCCGAACGGGTCGGCCAACGGCGTGACCCGGGGCTTGCCGCTGGTCAGCGCCTTGAGGATGTCGCCGCCGGCCACGTCGAACTCGAACGCGTCGGCGTACGTGCGCAGCACGACCTTCGCGCCGTCCGGCGAGCGGGCCGCGCCGGTGACCAGCGCCCGCCCCGGCGAGCCGAGCTTGTTCTCGGTGTTGGTCTTCGGCAGCGTGACCTCGCCGACCTTCTTCATCGGGATCGGCTCGGTGTCACCGCCGGCCCTCAGCTTCGCGGTCGGGGTGAAGATCTCCGACTTGCCGGAGAGCTCCTTCGTGATCACCAGCGGCAGGTTGTCGTCGCCGACCAGCAGCGCCTCGGCGTCGTGCGGCTCCTTGGCCGGGTAGGCGAGCCGGTGCAGCACCGGTTCCTTCGACCCGGACAGCGGCATCGTCCAGACCGCGACCCGCTCCCGCCGGGTCTTCTTCTCGATGTTGTCGCCGGTGTCGGCGATCCAGAGCGTCTTGCGGTCCGGCCCGAGCGCCAGGTCCTCGGTGTCGAGCGGGCCGTCACCGGAGTATCGGACCTCTTTGTCGACCTTGCACTTGGCGTCCAGGTAGAAGACGCGCTTGCGGGTCGGGTCGTCGGAGCCGTCGTTGATGACGACGTAACCGTTGCCGGTGGCGACCAGGCCGGACAGCTCGCGGAGCCGGTCGTCGGCGACCGTGCACTTCTTCTTGGGAGCCGCGGCCAGCACCGGGGCCGCGGCGGGGGCCGCCGGGGCCGGCCCGGCCGGCGCCACGACCGCGCCGACCAGGCCGAGCGCGAGCGTGACCGAGGAGACAACGTGCCGCATGGCGCTCAGTGTCGCACGAGCCGGGTTTCGGGCGGGTGACGCCGGACGGTCACCGTCCGGCGCCCACCCGATCGTCGTTGGTGAGCCGGTCACCCGCGCGGTACGGCGCCAGCTCCGCGGCGAGCGCCTGGCCCACCCGCACGTGCAACAGCGTGCCCTCGGGCAGGTGCGCGGTGCTGAGCACCTCACCCTGGCGGTGCACCCGGGCCACCAGGTCACCCCGGTCGTACGGGAGCACCGCGCGGACCTCGACGGCCGGCCGGGGCAGCCGCCGCTCGACCGCCTCACGCAGCTCGTCGACCCCGCGCCCGCTGTGCGCGGAGACGAAGACCGCCTCCGGCCAGAGCCGCTTGAGCCGCAGCATCGTCTCCTCGTCGGTGGCGTCGGTCTTGTTGACCACCAGCAGCTCGGGCAGCCGGTCGGCGCCCACCTCGGCGAGCACCTCACGGACCGCCCGGACCTGCTCCTCCGGATCCGGGTGGGTGCCGTCGACCACGTGCACCACCAGGTCGGCGTCGCCGACCTCCTCCAGCGTCGAGCGGAACGCCTCGACGATCTGGTGCGGCAGGTGCCGGACGAACCCCACCGTGTCGGAGAGCGTGTAGAGCCGCCCGTCGGAGGTGGTGGCCCGGCGGGTGGTCGGGTCCAGCGTGGCGAACAGCGCGTTCTCCACCAGCACGCCCGCCCCGGTGAGGCGGTTGAGCAGGCTGGACTTGCCGGCGTTGGTGTAGCCGGCGATGGCCACCGCGGGCACCGCGTTGCGGGAGCGCCGGGCGCGCTTCGTCTGGCGTACCGTGGTCATGCCCTTGATCTCGCGGCGCAGCCGCGCGATGCGGTGCCGGATCCGGCGTCGGTCGGTCTCCAGCTTGGTCTCACCGGGACCACGCAGGCCCACGCCGCCGCCGGCGCCACCGCCGCGACCGCTACCACCGGTCTGCCGGGAGAGCGTCTCACCCCAACCGCGCAGGCGCGGCAGCAGGTATTCGAGCTGGGCCAGCTCGACCTGCGCCTTGCCCTCCTTGCTCTTGGCATGCTGGGCGAAGATGTCGAGGATCAGGGCGGTGCGGTCGACCACCTTGACCTTGGTGCGCTGCTCCAGGTTGCGGAGCTGCGACGGGGACAGCTCACCGTCGCAGATCACCGTGTCGGCGCCGGTGGCGAGCACCACCGCGCCCAGGTCGTCGACCTTGCCCCGACCGATGTACGTCGCCGGGTCCGGTCGGTTACGGCGCTGGATCAGCCCTTCGAGCACCTGCGAGCCGGCCGTCTCGGCCAGCGCCGCCAGCTCGGTGAGGCTGTTCTCCGCGTCGGACTGGTTTCCCTCGGTCCAGACCCCCACCAGGACGACCCGCTCCAGCCGGAGCTGGCGGTACTCGACCTCAGTGATGTCGGTGAGTTCGGTGGAGAGGCCAGGGACCCGCCGCAGCGCCTGCCGCTCCGACAGCTCGTACTCACCGGTGGTGGTGTCGAGCTCGTCGTCCTCGTAGGGATGGAAGGTCTCCTGCTCGCGCAAACCGCGTCTCCTGTCCGTTATGTGCCTCGCCGAGTATTTTCGGCGCGTGACAGCAATCCTGACACGTGTCAACGCCGGGCGCACCCGCGTTATGCCCGTGGCGCTACCCACCGGTAGTGGGGCCGGATGCCGACCGACCTGGGTGTGCGGGTAGAAATGCCAGTCGAGCCGCTCAGCGTCGACGGAGGAGTTGTTTTCTCGTGGCCATCACCCGACTGCCGAGTGCCGGATTCTCGATCACGATCCGGATCGCGGTACCCGCCGACGCCACCTCCATCGGCCGGCTGACCACCGCGGCGGGCGAGGCCGGCGCCATCGTCACCGCGCTGGACGTGGTCGACTCCGACCCGACCAACGTGATCGTCGACCTCACCTGCGACACCGCCGACGCCGGACACGCCGACCAGGTCGTCGACGCGCTCACCGCGCTCGACGGGGTGGACGTGCGCAAGGTTTCCGACCGGACGTTCCTGCTGCACCTCGGCGGCAAGATCGAGGTGACGCCGAAGGTCGCGCTGCGCACCCGCGACGAGTTGTCCCGCGCGTACACCCCGGGGGTGGCCCGGGTCTGCATGGCGATCGCGGAGAACCCGGCCGACGCCCGCCGGCTCACCATCAAGCGCAACACGGTCGCCGTGGTCAGCGACGGCTCGGCCGTGCTCGGCCTGGGCAACCTCGGGCCGGCCGCGTCGCTGCCGGTGATGGAGGGCAAGGCCGCGCTGTTCAAGCGCTTCGGCGGGGTGGACGCCTGGCCGGTGGTGCTGGACACCCAGGACACCGACGAGATCGTGTCGATCGTCAAGGCGATCGCGCCGGCGTACGGCGGGATCAACCTGGAGGACATCGCCGCGCCGCGCTGCTTCGAGATCGAGGCCCGGCTGCGCGAGGCGCTGGACATCCCGGTCTTCCACGACGACCAGCACGGCACCGCGATCTGCGTGCTGGCCGCGCTCACCAACGCGCTGCGCGTGGTGGGCAAGCAGCTCGCCGACGTCCGGGTCGTGGTCTCCGGCGCGGGCGCGGCCGGCACCGCGATCATGAAGCTGCTGCTGCGTCAGGGCGTCGGCGACATCATCGCGTACGACCGGCAGGGCGCGCTGCACCGCGGGCTGCCCGACCTGAACCCGGCCTGGCAGTGGCTGGCCGAGAACACCAACCGGGAGAACTACACCGGTGACCTGGCCGGTGCGGTACGCGGCGCGGACGTGTTCATCGGGGTGAGCGCGCCCAACCTGCTCACCGGCGAGGACGTCGCCGCGATGGCGAAGGACGCGATCGTCTTCGCGCTGGCCAACCCGGACCCGGAGGTGGACCCGCGGGAGGCGCGCAAGTACGCCGCCGTGGTCGCCACCGGCCGCTCGGACCAGCCGAACCAGATCAACAACGTGCTCGCCTTCCCGGGCGTGTTCCGCGGCATGCTCGACGCGCACGCCGAGGAGTTCACCGAGGAGATGGCGATCGCGGCGGCTCGGGCCATCGCCGACGTGGTCGGCGAAGACAAGATCAACCCCACCGTGATCGTGCCGAGCGTCTTCGACTCGCGGGTCGCCCCGGCGGTGGCCGCCGCGGTGCGCGCCGCCGCGCAGAACCCGGCCGTCACGCCGCCGCCGGCCGCCGACCCGGGCCCGGCCGACCTTCCCGAGATCGCCGCCAACGCCAGCGCCACCCCCTGACGGCGCCGCCCCGCCCACCGCCCCTCCGCCGCCGCTCCCCCACCGGCGCGACACAGCCCGAGCCACCCTGACCACCACGCCCTCCGCCGCCGCTCCCCCACCGGCGCGACACAGCCCGAGCCACCCTGACCACCACGCCCTCCGCCGCCGCTCCCCCACCGGCGCGACACAGCCCGAGCCACCCTGACCACCACGCCCTCCGCGCCGCTCCCCCACCGGCGCGACACAGCCCGAGCCACCCTGACCACCACGCCCTCCGCGCCGCTCCCCTAACGGCGTGTCGCGGCCGGCAAAGGTGGTGACGGTGGAGCGATATACCGCTGAGTCATAAATATGACCAGGCGGTATATCGCTCCGGGAGGCATCCGTCTCCCCGGGCCGTCACGCGACGTCACGGCCCGACACCCATCGCGAGGCAACGCCACCCGGACGCCGGTGGCGGCCGAAGACGCGGGTGGAAGGTGGCACGTCCGCGAGAGCGCGAAGCGCGGCGGGGTCAGGGCGGATCAGGGCGGCGCAGAGCCGGAGAGGGCCACAGGGCGCGGCGGGTCAGGGCCACAGGGCGGCGCGGGTCAAGGCCACAGGGCAGCGCGAGTCAAGGCCGCAAGACAGCGCGGGTCAAGGCCACAGGGCGCGGCGGGTCAGGGCCACAGGGCGGCGCGCGTCAGGGCCGCAAGACAGCGCGGGTCAAGCCCGCAAGACAGCGCGGGTCAGGGTGCCGGTGGCGATCAGGACGGCGGGGCCGGACAGCCAGCACGAGTCGGCGGTCACGGTGACCGTGAGCCGGCCGCCCGGGACGTCCACCGCGACGACGCCGGTCTCCCGGCCGGCGTCGTGCAACGCCACCGCCGCCACCGCACACGCGCCGGTGCCGCAGGAGAGCGTCTCGCCGGAACCTCGCTCGTGGACCCGCATCAGCACGTGCCCGTCGGTGCCGTCGACCGGCTCGCCGGGCGTGGTGAACTCGACGTTGACCCCGGCCGGGAACGCCGCGGGGTCGACCTCGGGACCGCGGGTGAGGTCGAGGGCGGCCAGCTCCAGCGCGGCGGGCAGCGCGCACACCAGGTGCGGGTTGCCGACGTCCACCGCCGCGCCGGTCAGGGTCAGCCCGCCCAGCGTGGCGGTGGCCGCGTCGTGCAGGCGGGGGCGGCGCATCTCGACCGCCACGTCCGCGCCCTCGACGCGCGCCCGGACCAGACCGGCCCGGGTGGCGATCGGCAGCGTCCCGCCCGACGGGGCGACAAGTGACCGCTCCAGCAGATAACGCACGAACACCCGGGCACCGTTGCCGCACATCTCGGCGAACGAGCCGTCGGAGTTCCAGTAGTCCATGAACCACTCGGCCTCGCCGGCCAGCGCGGCGCCGTCGGGGTGCTTCGCGGCGCGCACCACGCGCAGCACGCCGTCGCCGCCCAGCCCGCGCCGCCGGTCGCAGAGCGCGGCGACCAGGCCGGGCGTCAGGTCGAGCGCGCCGTCCGGGTCGGGCAGGATGACGAAGTCGTTGCCGGTGCCGTGACCCTTGGTGAACTCCACGGTCCCATCATCCCCGATGCCCGGCGGTCACCCGCAGCGCCGTGTCGACGACGTCCGGGGCGGCCGAGTCGAGCCAGTGCACGCGCGGGTCGCGCCGGAACCACGAGCGCTGCCGTCGGACGAAGCGCCGGGTCGCCCGGATCGTCTCCTCGTACGCCTGCGTCTCGGTCAGCTCCCCGGCCAGGAAGCGCAGCACCTGCTGGTAGCCGAGCGCCCGACTGGCCGTGCGCCCCTCGGGCAGCCCGGCGCCGACCAGCGCGCGCACCTCGTCCACCAGGCCGTCGGCCCACATCCGGTCCACCCGCAGCGCGATCCGTTCGTCCAGCCGGGCGGTGTCCAGGTCGACGCCGAGCTGCACGGACGGGTAGTAGGGCGTCGGCGCGGGCAGCGACGCGGTGAACGGCGCACCGGTCAGCTCGATCACCTCCAGCGCCCGGACGATCCGCCGGCCGTTGGTGGGCAGGATGCCGGCGGCGGCCTGCGGGTCGGCCCCGGCCAGCCGGGCGTGCAGCGGGGCGGGGCCGACCTCGGCCAGCTCCGCCTCCAGCCGCTCCCGCAGCGCCGGGTCGGTGCCGGGGAACTCGAACTGCTCCAGCACCGCCCGCACGTAGAGCCCGGAGCCGCCGACCAGCAGCGGCACCCGCCCCCGGGCGAGGATGTCGTCGACCGCCGCGCGGGCCAGCTTCTGGTACTCGGCGACGCTGGCCGGCTCGGTCACCGGCCAGATGTCCAGCAGGTGGTGCGGCACGCCCTCCCGCTCCGCCGGGGTCAGCTTGGCGGTGCCGACGTCCATGCCCCGGTAGAGCTGCATCGAGTCGGCGTTGACCACCTCGCCGTCGAGCGCGTGCGCCAACGCGATGCTCAGCGCCGACTTGCCGGCCGCGGTCGGCCCGACCACCGCCACCACCGTCATGACCGCTCCCAGTTCGCCACGAAGTAGGCAACGCCGTAGGGCGCCCGGTGGTAGCTCAGCTCGCCGTGCCAGTCGCCGCCCGCCGCGGCGACCGCGCCGGCCAGCGCCTGCCAGGGCGCCCGCCCGGCGACCCGCAGCTCGGCGGAGAGCACCGGGTCCAGGCCGCGCAGGGCGTCGGCGTCCGCGCCGGCCAGGGCCGAGGCGACCGATTCGTCGTACGCCTGCGCGCGCGGGTCGTCGTACCCCGGCGCCTTGACGCCCCGGCAGGCGGACCCGTCGCCGAGGACCAGCAACGCGACCCGCGGATCGTCGTCGTCGATCAGGCTCGCGCCGAACGCCGCGCACTCGGCCGGTGCCGCGTCGTGCGCCACCGACCGGGCCAGTCTGGGCAGCTCGGTGCCGGAGCGGTTCAGCAGCCAGGCGCCGATGGTCAGGCTCAACGGCAGAACCTCGCCGCCGGAGCAGGAGATCTTCCACAGCCGCACCGACCGGTCGAGCCCGAAGCCGCGCAGGGAGCCCGAGTCGGCGGCGTTGAACCGGACGGTCCCCGGCCCTCCGCCGACCAGCACGATCGCCTCGGGCCCGGCGGCGAGCAGCCGGGCGACCGCCGTGTCGGCGGCGGCACGCAGGTCGTCCAGCTCGGGCGCGGCGGCGCCGGCCAGCTCGGGCACGATCAGCGGCGGATGGGGGCAGACGGCGGCGGCGACCAGGGGCACGACTCCAACCTAGCGGGACGCCCCGGTGCGTCCCCGCGCCGATCCGGTCATCGAGGGCGTACGACACCGTATGGTCACGGTCGACGACAGGCGCTCGACACGGACGGGGGCGGACCTGTGACAATGCCGGGAGAAAGTTTGCTGCGCCGTGGCGGCGACCGAGGGCTGTTCCCTCGGCGCCGGGAGAACGAGGATGGGCACATGAGCGACTGGACTGCCTTCGGACGGGTGGACGAGGACGGCACCGTCTACGTCAAGACCGCCGAAGGCGAGCGGGTGGTCGGATCCTGGCAGGCGGGGGCCCCGGAAGAAGGGCTCGCCCACTTCGCCCGGCGCTTCGCCGACCTGGTGACCGAGGTGGACCTGACCGAGGCCCGGCTCAACTCGGGCGCGGCCGACGCCGGCCACTCGCTGACCACGATCCGCCGGATCCGCGCGTCACTTCCCGAGGCGCACGTGGTCGGGGACATCGACGCCCTGGCCGCCCGGCTGGACAAGCTGGCCTCGGTCGCCGAGGAGAAGGCCGGCGAGGCCAAGGCGGCCCGGGAGGCCGCCCGGGGCGAGGCGCTGACCCGCAAGACCGCCCTGGTCGAGGAGGCCGAGAAGCTGGCCGCCGAGTCGACCGGCTGGAAGACCGCCGGCGACCGGCTCAAGGAGATCCTCGACGAGTGGAAGACGATCCGCGGCGTCGACAAGAAGACCGACGGTGAGCTGTGGAAGCGGTTCGCCGCCGCGCGGGACGGCTTCACCCGGCGCCGGGGCGCCCACTTCGCCTCCCTGGACCAGCAGCGCAAGCAGGCGCAGACGGTCAAGGAGGAGCTGGTCGCCGAGGCCGAGAAGCTCAAGGAGTCCACCGACTGGGGCGTCACCGCCGGTCAGCTCAAGGACCTGATGGCCCAGTGGAAGGCCGCCCCGCGCGCCGCCAAGGAGGCCGAGCAGAAGCTCTGGGAACGGTTCCGGGCCGCGCAGGACGAGTTCTTCACCCGCCGCAGCGAGGTCTTCTCGGCGCGGGACAACGAGCAGCGGGGCAACCTGGAGCGCAAGCAGGCGCTGCTGGTCGAGGCCGAGGCGCTCGACGTCGACGGCGACCCGAAGGGCGCCCAGGCGAAGCTGCGGGAGATCCAGGCGCAGTGGCACGAGGCCGGCCGGGTGCCCCGCGAGGCGGCTGCCGGCCTGGAGCGCCGGCTGCGGGCGGTGGACGAGAAGGTCCGCGAGGTGATGGACTCGGCATGGCGGCGGACCTCCAAGGAGGACAACCCGCTGCTGGCGCAGATGCGCGCCCAGGTCGCCGAGGCCGAGGAGCGGCTGGCCCGGGCCCAGGCGGCCGGCGACACCCGCCGCGTCAAGGAGGCCGAGCAGGCGCTCGCGTCAAAGCGCCAGTTCCTCCAGCTCGCCGAGCAGGCCGGCTGACCCTTCCTCCCCCGCGCGCACATTCACGGAAAGAGTGCCTATTCCACACGGGATAGGCACTCTTTCCGTGAATCAGCGTGGAAAGGGGGGCGGGGTGCGGTGGTGTGTTGACGCATCGAGGTGGGCTGATCAGAATGGGCGGCGGAGTCAGGTTGTGACGCCGGCGCAGGGCGTCGACGGGTGATCGTGCCGTCGAGGAGCGCCGGTGTTCCCCCGCGGATGGCCGTCCACGTGACCGGCCCGGCGGACGCTGTCCGCGTACTCGATGACGAGCGGGTCGGGCCTCCTGGTCCTGCCGCCCGCGGCGCCCGAGCGGCGCGGGCATCCGAAGTGGAGCTCCCATGCACCGACGCACCGCCCTCGGCGGCGCCCTGACGGCGCTCGCCACCGCCGCGGCCGGCATCCTCGTCGCCGCGACCGTCAGCACCACCCCGGCCGTCGCCGCGGCCGGCGGCACCGGCACCGGTTACCTGCACACCAACGGCAACAAGATCGTCGACAGCACGGGCGCGACCGTCCGGCTCACCGGCATCAACTGGTTCGGCATGGAGACCGACAACAAGACGTTCCACGGCCTGTGGTCGAGCAACCCGTGGCGCGGCCAGCTCGACACCATGGCCCGGCTGGGCTACAACACGCTGCGCATCCCGTTCTCGAACGACTCCATCAAGCCGGGCGCGACCGCGACCGGGATCAACGACTTCGTCAACCCGGACCTGATCGGGCTCTCCCCGCTGCAGATCCTGGACAAGGTCATCGACTACGCGGGCAGCAAGGGGATGCGGGTCATCCTGGACCGGCACCGGCCGACCTCGGCCGGGCAGTCGCCGCTCTGGTACACCTCGGGCGTCTCCGAGGCGACCTGGATCGCCGACTGGAAGACGATGGCCCAGCGGTACGCGAACAACCCCACGGTGATCGGCGCGGACCTGCACAACGAGCCGCACGCCGAGGGCACCAACCCGGCCGCCACCGGCGCGTGCTGGGGCTGCGGCGACACCGCCCGGGACTGGCGGCTCGCCGCCGAGCGGGCCGGCAACGCGATCCTCGGCGTGCAGCCCAACTGGCTGATCTTCGTGGAGGGGGTGAGCTGCCCGAGCGGCGGCCTGTCGAACGTCTGGGACAACGACCCCAGCAACGACGAGGACTGCGGCTGGTGGGGCGGCAACCTGTCCAAGGCCGGGCAGTTCCCGGTGCGGCTGAGTGTGGCGAACCGGCTGGTCTACTCGCCGCACGAGTACGCCACCTCGGTCTACCGGCAGGCCTGGTTCGACGACCCGAGCTACCCGGCGAACATGCCGGCGATCTGGGACAAGTACTGGGGTTACCTCTACAAGCAGAACATCGCGCCGATCATGATGGGCGAGTTCGGCACCACGCTCCAGGACCCGAAGGACAAGGTCTGGCTGGAGAACCTGATGGCGTACACCGGCACCGGCGTCAACGGGATGTCGTTCACCTACTGGTCGTGGAACCCGAACTCGGGTGACACCGGCGGCATCGCCAACGACGACTGGACCACCGTCAACCAGGCCAAGCAGGCCATCCTCCAGCCGTACCTGATCCCGCCGACGGGTGGCGGCACCACCAGCCCGTCCCCCACCGGCACCCCGAACACCTCACCGACGCCGACCACGCCGGCACCGAGCGGCGGCTGCACCGCCAGCTACAAGCAGGTCAACGCCTGGGCCGGCGGTTTCCAGGGTGAGCTGACCGTCAAGAACACCGGCACCGCCGCGGTGAACCCGTGGTCGGCCACCTGGACGTGGCCGTCCGGGGTGACGCTGGCCAGCGGCTGGAACGCCACCGTCACGCAGTCCGGCACCACGGTCACGGCCGCCGCGCCGGGCTGGGCGTCGTCGCTGGCCCCGGGCGCGTCGGTCACCGTCGGCTTCACCGCCAACGGCACCGCCGCGACGCCGGGCAGCGTCAAGCTCAACGGCACCGCCTGCTGATGGCGTAAGGAGGGCCCCCTCTTAACACCCGGTGTTAAGAGGGGGCCCTGCTCACGAGCGGGTGGGTGGTCAGTGGGCGGCGCAGCCGCCGGTGGGGGCGGGCGCCGCGGCCGGCGCGCCGACCGTCGGCAGCCCGAGCAGCACCCCGGGGGTACGCGGGGCGCGTCCCGCCTCGGCCGCGTCCCCGGCCCGGGTGCGCCGGTGCGACAGCGGCACCCCGTCGGCGTTGAGGTGGTGCGGGGCCGCGTACGTGACGGCGGTGTGCACGATGTCGCCGGGACGGATCTGCCCGGCCAGCTCGCCGGTCGCGAAGTGCACGAGCCGGCCGTCGCGGGCCCGGCCGGACATCCGGCCGGTGCGCTCGTCCTTGCGCCCCTCGCCGACCGCGACCAGCACCTCGACCGTCTCGCCGACCAGCTTCTTGTTCTCCGCCCAGGTGATCTCCTCGACGCAGGCGATCAGCCGCTCGTACCGCTCCTGCACGACCTGCTTGGGGAGCTGGTCGGCCATGGTGGCGGCCGGGGTGCCGGGGCGCTTGGAGTACTGGAACGTGAACGCCGAGGAGAACCGGGCCTCCCGGACCACGTCGAGCGTGCGGGAGAAGTCCGCCTCGGTCTCGCCGGGGAAGCCGACGATGATGTCCGTGGTGATCGCCGCGTCCGGCATCGCCGCCCGGACCTTCTCGATGATCCCCAGGTAGCGCTCCGACCGGTACGAGCGGCGCATCGCCTTGAGCACGTCGTCGGAGCCGGACTGCAACGGCATGTGCAGCGAGTGGCAGACGTTCGGCGTCTCGGCCATCGCCGCGATCACGTCGTCGGTGAAGTCCTTCGGGTGCGGGCTGGTGAACCGGACCCGCTCCAGCCCGTCGATGTCGCCGCAGGCGCGCAGCAGCTTGCCGAACGCGTACCGGTCGCCGAACTCGACGCCGTAGGAGTTGACGTTCTGCCCGAGCAGCGTCACCTCCAGCACGCCCTCGTCGACGAGCGCCCGGACCTCGGAGAGCACGTCGCCGGGACGGCGGTCCTTCTCCTTGCCGCGCAGCGCCGGCACGATGCAGAACGTGCAGGTGTTGTTGCAGCCGACGGAGATGGAGACCCAGCCCGCGTACGTCGACTCGCGCCGGGTCGGCAGCGTGGACGGAAAGACCTCCAGCGACTCGAGGATCTCCACCTCGGCTGCCGCGTTGTGCCGGGCCCGGTCCAGCAGCGCCGGCAGCGAGCCGATGTTGTGCGTGCCGAAGACCACGTCCACCCAGGGCGCCTTGCGGACGATCTCGCCGCGGTCCTTCTGGGCCAGGCAGCCGCCGACCGCGATCTGCATCCCGGGGTGTTTCGTCTTGACCGGGCGCAGGTGGCCGAGGTTGCCGTAGAGCCGGTTGTCGGCGTTCTCCCGGACCGCGCAGGTGTTGAACACCACCACGTCGGGCTGCTCGACGGACTCGGCGGCGCGCACGTAGCCGGCGTCTTCGAGCAGGCCGGAGATGCGCTCGGAGTCGTGCACGTTCATCTGGCAGCCGTACGTGCGCACCTGGTAGGTGCGCGGGCTGCCCGCGGCTGCGGTAGTCATGACCCGGACAGCGTATCCGGGCGCCCGGACCGTCCCGCTCCCGCGCCCCGCCCGGCGGGCGCTGTGTCACGGAAACAGTGGTCTCGCGGGTCGCGAAGGCCACCGTTTCCGTGCCCGAGGCCGCGCCGGGGGTGGGGGTGTCAGGCGGCGGCCAGCGCGGGCCCGACCGAGTCCGGGGCCCACCGGGAGCGGTGGCACTGCGACCAGCCCCGGCAGCCGGGGTCGGCCAGCGTGCAGAGGCGCTGGTCGCTGAGCACCTCGCCGTCGTCGGTCTCGACCACGTCGAAGTGCACCGGGCGGATCGTGCCGTCCGGGGCGACCAGCAGGTGCCGGCCGGCGTCGAGCGTGTCGTCGCGCATCAGGCAGTTGCGGCCGAGCACCCGGGCCAGCGCCGCGACGGCGGGCAGCTCGGGCAGGCGCTCGGGCACGCCGTAGCAGTCGACCATGGTGCCGTACGCGCCGGGCGCCTCCCACACGTCGCAGACCACCGCGTACGCGGGGAGCCGGACCGGGTCGGCGACGGCGAGCGGCATCACCACCCGGCCGAGCGCCTCGGCCAACGCCGGGTAGACCTCCACCGGCGCGCCGCCGTCGATTCTCCAGTTCCACAGCTCGGTCATGCCGCCTCCTCGCTGCGCTCGTCCCACCGGCCTCCGGATCGGGCCTTACTGACGATGGTGGGGGGCATTTGACCTCGACCGGGGGCAAGTTACCGGTCTGTGACCATTCCGGGCAAAATTTCCCGTGGGCACCATTGCCCTGAGTAGCGGGAAGATGACAGGTTATCGGGTATCGTGCCGCCTCCGCATCGCTGCCACGCCGGTCAGCGGAGCCGGATCAGGTGGTCGGAGGCGGGCAGCAGCTCGCCGACCACCGTGCCGCCCGGCACCTCGCCGGCCACCAGCAGGCCGCCCGACGTCTGCGCGTCGGCCAGCAGCAGCCGCTCGGACTCGTCGGCGCCGCCGGCGTCGGTCCACGGCGTCACCCACTCCAGGTTGCGTCGGGTGCCACCGCTGACGTACCCGTCACGCAGCGCCTCCCGCGCGCCCGGCAGGTAGGGCACCGCGGCGGTGTCGATCACGACCGTGAGCCGGCTGGCGCGGGCCAGCTTCGAGGCGTGCCCGAGCAGCCCGAAGCCGGTCACGTCGGTGCCGCAGCGGATGCCGGCGGCCACCGCGGCGCGGGCGGCGTCCCGGTTGAGCCGGGCCATCGAGTCGACCGCCTCCGCGAACCGCTCCCCGGTCTGCTTGTGCCGGGTGTTGAGCACGCCGACGCCGAGCGGCTTGGTCAGCGACAGCGGCAGCCCGGCCCGCCCGGCGTCCAACGTGATCAGCTCGTCCGGGCGGACCACCCCGGTGACCGCCAGGCCGTACTTCGGGCCGTCGTCGTCCACGCTGTGCCCGCCGGCCAGGTGACAGCCCGCCTCGCGGGCCACGTCCTGCCCGCCGCGCAGCACCTCCCGGGCCAGTTCCAGCGGCAGCACCTCACGCGGCCAGCACAGCAGGTTGAGCGCGACCAGCGGCGTGCCGCCCATGGCGTACACGTCGGAGAGCGCGTTCGCGGCGGCGATGCGGCCCCAGTCGTACGCGTCGTCGACCACCGGGGTGAAGAAGTCGGCGGTGGTCACCAGGCCGGTGCGCTCGTCCAGCCGGACCACCGCGGCGTCGTCGCCGTTCTCCAGGCCGACCAGCAGCTCGGCGACGCCGCCGCTCGGGCCCAGCCCGGCGACCATCGCCTCCAGCTCGCCGGGCGGGATCTTGCAGGCGCAGCCGCCGCCGCGGGCGTGGTCGGTCAGCCGGAACGTGTCGGTCACCGGTTCATGATCTCCGCGACACGACCGCGTCGCCACTCGGACGCCCCGGCCGGTGACGGAATTCGGACCCGCCGGCACACCGGTGACCGGTGTTACCGCTCCGTGACCAACTGAGTTGCGTTCCGCCACGTCACCCCGCCTACAGTTGCCCAACCGGGGGTCGACCGACCCTCTGTTCCGGCACGGACGACAGGGACGGTGGACGATCGTGACGACGGGCGACCCGCTGATCGTGCTCGACGGGGTCAACAAGTGGTTCGGGCCGCTGCACGTGCTCGACGACGTGTCCCTCTCCGTCGGCCGGGGCGAGGTGGTCGTGGTGATCGGCCCGTCCGGCTCCGGCAAGTCGACGCTGTGCCGCGCCATCAACCGGCTGGAGCCGATCGACGACGGCACCATCACGTTCGACGGGCAGCCGCTGCCGGCCGAGGGCAAGCCCCTGGCCAAGCTGCGCAGCGAGGTCGGCATGGTGTTCCAGTCGTTCAACCTCTTCGCGCACAAGAGCATCCTGGAGAACGTCACGCTCGGGCCGGTCAAGGTCCGCAAGGAGAAGCCGGCCGCCGCCCGCGAGCGCGGCCTGGCGCTGCTCGACCGCGTCGGCATCGCCAACCAGGCGGACAAGTACCCGGCCCAGCTCTCCGGCGGTCAGCAGCAGCGGGCGGCGATCGCCCGCGCGCTGGCCATGCAGCCCAAGGCCATGCTCTTCGACGAGCCGACCAGCGCGCTCGACCCGGAGATGGTCGGCGAGGTGCTCGACGTGATGACCTCGCTGGCGCGCGACGGCATGACCATGGTGGTGGTCACGCACGAGATGGGCTTCGCCCGGCACGCGGCCAACCGGGTCATCTTCATGGCCGACGGCAAGTTGGTCGAGGACGCGCCGCCGAGCGAGTTCTTCGCGAACCCGCGCAGCGAGCGGGCCAAGGACTTCCTCTCCAAGATCCTCACGCACTGAGCGTCCCGTAGTGGAGTCGTCCCCGGCGGCTCCGTCGAAGAAGGAGATGAGTATGCGTATGAAGCGCGTGGCGGCGGTAGCCGCGGCGGCGACCTTGGCGCTCGGCATGAGCGCCTGCGGCGGCGACGGGGACAGCGGTTCCGGCAGCGGCGGGGCCAAGGGCGTCATCGGCAAGGCCCAGAGCCAGAAGAAGCTGGTCATCGGCGTGAAGGCCGACCAGCCGGGCCTCGGCATCCAGACCGGCAGCCAGTACGAGGGCTTCGACATCGAGATCGCCAAGATCGTGGCCAAGGGCCTCGGCGTGGACGCGAACAACATCGAGTGGAAGACCACCGTCTCGGCCAACCGCGAGCCCTTCATCCAGCAGGGCACCGTCGACCTGGTGGTGGCCACCTACACCATCAACGACGAGCGCAAGCAGAAGATCAACTTCGCCGGGCCGTACTTCATCGCCGGCCAGGACCTGCTGGTCAAGGCCGACTCCACGATCACCGGCCCCGAGGGTCTGGACGGCAAGAAGGTCTGCTCGGCGCAGGGCTCCACCCCGGCCAAGCGGATCCAGACCGACTACCCGAAGGCCAAGCTCCAGCAGTTCGACGCGTACTCCAAGTGCATCACCGCGCTTGAGGGCGGCCAGGTCGACGCGGTGACCACCGACGACATCATCCTCGCCGGCTACGCCGCGCAGTCCCAGTACGCCGGCAAGTTCAAGGTCGTCGGCAAGACCTTCTCCACCGAGCCCTACGGCATCGGCCTGAAGAAGGACGACAAGGACGGCTGCGAGAAGATCAACGAGATCCTCAAGACCGCCGCCTCCGACGGCACGTACAAGGCCGCCTGGGACGCCACCCTGGGCAAGAGCGGCAAGGCCGCACCCGAACTGGACACCACGAAGCTGACCAACTGCGGCAGCGTCTGACCTGTTCCAGGGCCGGCACCCCGCGGGGTGCCGGCCCTGGGCTGTCACGACGCCGACGACGTGCCCCGGGAGTCGACGCATGCACGTATTCGCTGATCCGACCAACCTCGACGCGTACCTGTCGGGTTTTCTCTGGATCCTCAAGCTGACCGGCGCGTCGGCGGTGCTCGCGCTGGTGCTCGGTGTGCTCCTCGCCGCCTTCCGAGTCTCCCCCGTGCCGGTGCTGCGGGGCTTCGGCGCGGCCTGGGTCAACATCTTCCGCAACACACCGCTGACGCTGATCATCTTCTTCTGCTACTTCGGCCTCTACTCGACGCTGGGCGTGGGCCTCTCCGACGACCTGGACCTGAACAACTTCTGGCTCGGGGTCGTCGGCCTGTCGGTCTACACCGCCGCGTTCGTCTGCGAGGCGGTCCGGTCCGGCGTCAACACCGTCCCGGCCGGCCAGGCGGAGGCCGCCCGCGCGATCGGCCTGACCTTCTTCCAGACCCTGCGGATCGTGATCCTGCCGCAGGCCGGGCGGGCCGTGGTCGCCCCGCTGGGCAGCGTGCTCATCGCGCTGTGCAAGAACGCCACGATCGTCGGCACCATCGGCCTGATCGAGGCGTCCAGCGTGATGAAGCAGCTCATCAACGACAACGGCGACGCCGTGATCCCGATCTTCCTGGTGTTCGCCGGCACCTTCGCCGCGATCCTCGTCCCCACCGGCTACTTCTTCGGCTGGTTGGCCAACCGACTGGCGGTGAAGCGCTGATGAGCACCAGCTCCGTCCTCTACGACCACCCCGGGCCCCGGGCCCGCGTCCGCAACCTGGTGCTCAGCGTCGTCTTCGGCGTCGGCCTGGCCGCGCTGCTGTGGTGGGTCTACGCCAAGTTCGACCAGGCCGGGCAGTGGGAGGGCAACCTCTGGAAGCCCTTCACCGAGGCGTCCACCTGGACCCAGTTCATCTGGCCCGGTCTGCGGCAGACCCTGCTCGCCGCCGCCACCGGCATGGTGCTGTCGCTGGCCTTCGGCGTCCTGTTCGCGGTCGGCCGGCTCTCCGACCACTGGTGGGTCCGGGTTCCGGCCGGCGCGGTCGTGGAGTTCTTCCGCGCCGTCCCGCTGCTCATCATGATCTTCTTCATCTTCTACGGTGTGCCGTTCCTGATCCAGGCCCCGGTGTCGGCCTTCTGGGCCGTGGTCGTCGGCCTCACGCTCTACAACGGTTCGGTGCTCGCCGAGGCGTTCCGCGCCGGCATCCGCTCCATCCCGGCCGGCCAGGCCGAGGCGGCCTACGCCGTCGGCATGCGCAAGAGCCAGGTGATGCAGTTGATCCTGGTGCCGCAGGCGGCCCGGGCCATGCTGCCCGTCATCGTCAGCCAACTCGTGGTGCTGCTCAAGGACACCGCGCTCGGCTACATCGTGGCCTTCCCCGAGCTGCTCCAGCGGGGCGTCAACGACCTGTCCGCGAACCGCGGGAACGTCGTCGCCGCGGCGATCGTGGTGGGTGTCATCTACATCGCCATCAACTCGATGTTGACCACCTTCGCGAACTGGTTGGACCGGCGTACCCGGCGACGCGGATTCCGGGTCCCGAAGCAGGCCGCGGCACCGCGGGACGACACCACGGTGGCCGAGCCGCAGGGCTGACGGCGGCGGTGTCCACCGGCACCGGAAACAGCGTGGGGATGGCGGCCGGCACCGGCCACCATCCCCACACGTCCGTCAGCGGGCGATCTCGGTGACCCGGGACTCGCGCACCACTGTCACCCGGATCTGCCCCGGATAGGTCAGCTCCTCCTCGATCTGCTTGGCCACGTCGCGGGCCAGCACCGCCGCGCCGATGTCGTCCACGTCGTCCGGCTTGACCATCACCCGGATCTCCCGGCCCGCCTGCATGGCGAAGACCTTCTCCACGCCGAGCTTGCCGGCCGCGATCTCCTCGATCCGCTCCAGCCGCTTGACGTACGCCTCCAGGCTCTCCCGCCGGGCCCCGGGCCGCCCGCCCGAGCAGGCGTCCGACGCCTGGGTGAGCACCGCCTCGATGGTCTGCGGCGGCACCTCGTTGTGGTGCGCCTCGATGGCGTGCACCACGTCCTCCGCCTCGCCGTACTTGCGGGCCAGGTCCGCGCCGATGATGGCGTGGCTGCCCTCCACCTCGTGGGTGAGCGCCTTGCCGATGTCGTGCAGGAACGCGCAGCGCTTGATGGTCGGCACGTCCAGGCGCAGCTCGGCGGCCATGGTGCCGGCGATGTGCGCGGTCTCCACCAGGTGCTTGAGCACGTTCTGCCCGTACGACGTCCGGTAACGCAGCCGGCCCAGCAGGGTGACCAGCTCCGGGTGGATCTCGGTGATGCCCACCTCGACCAGGGCGTCCTCGGCGGCCCGGTGGCACAGCTCCTCCACCTCGTGGCGGGCCAGGTCGTAGACCTCCTCGATCCGGTGCGGATGGATCCGCCCGTCCAGCACCAGCTTCTCCAGCGTCAGCCGGCCGACCTCCCGGCGGACCGGGTCGAAGCAGGAGAGCAGCACCGCCTCGGGCGTGTCGTCGATGATCAGGTTGACGCCGGTGACCGACTCGAAGGCGCGGATGTTGCGCCCCTCCCGGCCGATGATCCGACCCTTCATCTCGTCGCCGGGCAGGTGCAGCACGCTCACCACGCTCTCCGCGGTCTGCTCGCTGGCCACCCGCTGGATGGCGTCCACCACGATGTGCCGGGCGCGCTGCTCGGCGGTGCCCCGCGCGTCCGACTCGATCTCCCGGACCAGCAGCGCGGCCTCCCGCTTGGCCTGCCCCTCGATCGACTCGACCAGCTCGGCCCGCGCCGCGTCAGCGGTCAGCCCGGCCACCCGCTCCAACTCGCGGCGGCGCTGCTCCTCCACCTCGGTCAGCGCCCGCTCGCGCTCGGTCAGCGCGGCCTCCCGGGCGGCGAGCGCGGCGTTGGCGGCGGTGAGTTGCCGCTCCCGCTCGGCGAGCCGCTCCACCTCCTCGGTGTGCAGCCGCTCCCGCTCGTCCATCCGGGCCGCCCGCCGCTCCACCTCGGCGGCCTGTTCGCGGGTGGTGGCGGCGAGCACCGCGACCTCCCGCTCGCCGCTGCGCCGCGCGGTGGTGCGCAGTTGCTCGGCGTCCGCCTCGGCCTGCTTGTGCGCCCGCTCCAGCACGGTGTCGGCCTCGGCGCGGGCGTCGTCGAGCACCCGTCGCGCCTCCGCGCGGGCGGCCTTCGCCTCGGCCTTGGCGGCGGCGGCCTCGGCGCGGGCCGCGGAGGCGGCCGACTTCGCCACATCGATGGTGCTGTTGACCTCGTCGGCGGCGGTGCGCAACGCGGCCAGAGACTGTTCCTGCCGGTCCTTCTCCGCGATGAAGGCCGGGTCCTCCGGCGGCGGGGCCAGGCTGAGCCGCTGGATCGTCCGCACGCCGAACAGCACGGCGCCGACCACCACCACGACCAGCAGCAGCACCACCACGAGGAGGACGACGTCGAAACCGCTCATCGCGCCGCTCCGCACCGGTGTGCTCCCGCGCCGACGCGCGTCGTCCGACCGGTCCGGTTCGCGTCGACCGGTCGTGGGCCGTCCGCCCGCGTCGTCCGGTGACCCGGTCGGAGCCCGTCGGTCGGCCCGGATGGTCCACCCGGCGAGGAGCGGCCGGGACCGTGTGGCAGACCGCCGGTGAACCTGTGCCGCCGCGCCATGGCCGCCTCCCCTGAACGTCGGCGCCGCAGGACACGCGCCGACCGGCACGCGCCTGCGACTCTGGACGCCCGACCGGAGCGGCTGGCTGTGGGCAGCTTTCCGTCGGCGGCGCCCTCCAGGGGCACCGCCAGCGGCCGGTTGCAGTTGTCGGACGCTCCGGACCGGGTCCGGAGCTGCCGTCAAGGGCCGGTGAAGCTGGCCAAAGTGATGCTGTTCTGTTACGCGATCTATGTTGTGCGCTTAGCCTGCGCTGGTCGGGCAAAGTGAGCCTGTATGGCGAGGCTAGGTCGCGAGGGCCCGTTCGGTCAAGGAGTCATGATCAAACCACCCGGACGGAGAGAAGTTAGGCCGTCACGGAGCGCTGAGAATATGCCGGACAGGGCTGGACAAACCTCGCCGCCCGTCATCCTACCGTGACCTTTACCGCCTGCTCACACCCCGTCCCCCGGGGCACGGCTGCGGGCGGCGGCGACCAGGGCGGTGTTGTCCGGCGCGACGGTGCCGTCCGGGAGCAGCAGCGTGTCCTCCAGGCCGATGCGGGTGTGCAGGCGCCGGCGGACCGCCTCGGCGAACACCGGCCAGGTGGCGGGACCCTCGCCGTGCAGCAGCACCGGCGGGCACCCGGCGGGCAGCGCGTCGAGGATCGCCACCGCGTCGGCGAGCGCCGCCTCCGCCGGTTCGGCCATGCACTCGACGAGGACCCGACCGGTCGGTGCCGACCAGCGACGCCAGGCGTCGACCGCCGCCACCGTCCAGAGGCCGGCCTCGACCATCACGCCGCGCTCGTGCAGGGCCGCCGCGACCGCCGCCGCGCCCGGTTCGTGGGCGTTGACCGAGGCGAAGTCGGGCAGCACCGACCAGGCGCGCACGGCGGCCACCCGTTCGGCCGGGTCGGGCACGATCCAGGCGCCGGTGCTGACCCCGACCGGCAGGCCGGGGCAGGCGGCCCGGACGGCGTCGACCGCCGCGGCGATCACCGCCGGGTCGAGGGACTCGACGCCGCTGTCGTCGCGCGGGTGCACATGCACCGCGGCCACCCCGGCAGCCGCGCAGCGGGCGGCGTCGGCGGCCAACTCGGCCGGGGTGAGCGGTACGGCGGGATGCTCGTCCCGTCGCCGCCCACCGTTCAGGCATGCCTTCAGCACCGGTGTGCACCCCTTCCCCACGAGCCCGCGACGCCGCCGGGCCGGAACCCGTCGCATGCCGGCCCGGACGCTCAGTCGTGCCGGCGGGCGTCGAGGTCGTGCTCCGCGTCGGCCAGGGCGTCGGCGTCGATGTGCTCGGCGAACTCCGCCGCCTCGGCGCTCTGCGCGGCCAACGCGTCCTTCACCGCACGGATCGCCACGCCGGCCGGGTAGCCCTTGCGCGCCAGCATGCCGACCAGCCGCCGGAACACCGCATCGGGCTCGCCGCGGGTGGTGCGCAGCTTCCGGTCCACCAGGGCCCGGGCGGTCTCCGCCTCGGCCTCCTCGTCGATCCCGTCCAGCGCCACGCCGGCCAGCTCATCGTCGACGCCCTTCCGGCGCAGTTCGTTGGCGAGCGCCCGGCGGGCCAGCCCACGGCCGGTGTGCCGGCTGCTCACCCAGGCCTGGGCGAACGCCGCATCGTCGACGATGCCGACCTCGTCGTAGCGGTCGAGGACCTGCTCGGCGATCTCCTCGGAGATGCCGCGCCGGGCGAGCACGCCCGCCAGCTCGGCCCGGGTGCGCGGTCGGGTGGCGAGCTGCCGCAGGCAGATCTCCCGGGCCCGCTCGGCCTCGTCGCGCGGCGGAGCCGGAGCCTCCCCCGGATCGGGCTCCGCCGCGCGACCACGGCGGCCACGGCGGGGCTGGGGCGCGCCGGTGGCGTCACCCGTACGGGGTGGGCCGGCATCCCAGCCCCGCCCCGTACGGGCGCGTCGTCCTGCCACGGTCAGCGGATCAGAAGTCGACCGGCGGCAACTCCGGGCCGCCGGCGGCGTCGCCCGCACCACCGGTGCCGACGCCGAGCTTCTCCAGGATCTTCTTCTCGATCTCGGCCGCCACGTCCGGGTTCTCGCGAAGGAACTCGCGGGCCTTCTCCTTGCCCTGGCCGAGCTGGTCACCGTCGTAGGTGTACCAGGCGCCGGACTTGCGGATGATCGCCTGCTCCACGCCGACGTCGATCAGGGAGCCCTCACGGGAGATGCCCTTGCCGTACATGATGTCGAACTCGGCCTGCTTGAACGGCGCGGCCACCTTGTTCTTCACGACCTTGACCCGGGTGCGGTTGCCGACCACGTCGGTGCCGTCCTTGAGGCTCTCGATGCGGCGCACGTCGAGCCGGACCGAGGCGTAGAACTTCAGCGCCCGACCACCGGTGGTGGTCTCCGGGCTGCCGAACATCACGCCGATCTTCTCGCGGAGCTGGTTGATGAAGATCGCGGTGGTGCCGGTGTTGTTGAGGATGCCGGTGATCTTCCGGAGCGCCTGGCTCATCAACCGGGCCTGGAGGCCGACGTGGCTGTCGCCCATCTCGCCCTCGATCTCGGCGCGCGGCACCAGGGCCGCCACCGAGTCGATCACGATGATGTCGATCGCGCCGGAGCGGACCAGCATGTCGGTGATCTCCAGCGCCTGCTCACCGGTGTCCGGCTGGGAGACCAGCAGGGCGTCGGTGTCGACGCCGAGCGCCTTCGCGTACTCCGGGTCGAGCGCGTGCTCGGCGTCGATGAACGCGGCGATGCCGCCGGCCCGCTGGGCGTTGGCCACCGCGTGCAGGGCGACCGTGGTCTTGCCGCTGGACTCCGGACCGTAGATCTCGACGACCCGGCCGCGGGGCAGACCGCCCACGCCGAGCGCCACGTCAAGCGCGATGGAACTGGTGGGGATGACCGCCGTCTGCACGACGGGCCGCTCCCCCAGCCGCATCACCGAACCCTTGCCGAACTGCTTGTCGATCTGAGCGAGAGCAAGGTCTAGCGCCTTCTCCCGGTCAGGACCTGCCGCCATCGTTGCCACCCCTGCCTTCGCCGGCGTCTTTCCTGAGCTTCGCGTCACGCGGGACACGCTAGGCGCTGGGTCCGACAGAAAACCAGCCGACGGGCCGTGAGCTGTGGACGAGCACCCCGCTGTGGACAATAGCCGAACAGGTGTACGACTGGACAAGCGACACGCGGAACCAACGAAAAGGCTGCTCAGCGTAGTCGTGCGGGCACGCGGTCGGGATACGCGGCGACCACCGCGCGCCACACCACGTGCGTTTCCTCACCGGCCGCGAGCGCCTGCTCGACGGTCCGCCCGCCGAGCTGCGACAGCACCTGGTCGCTGGCGATGCTCGCCGCGTAGCCCGGCCCGAACGCCTCCTCCAGACGCGTCCAGAAGTCGGTAAGCCGCACGTGTTCAGTCCTCCTCGTCGTGTCCGTCCGTGCCGGAACCGGCGTCCGCCGCCGGACGCCGCAACGCCAGTGCCACCAGCGGCACCACCGCGATCGCCGCCAGCAGGGTGAGCGTCGGGTACCCCACGGCCCGCAGGACGAACCCGCTCACCGCCGCCGCACCCGCCCCGGCCAGCCCCATCAGCAGGTCGGACAGGCCCTGCACACCGGGCCGGTCGGCGGCGGGCACCGACTCCGACAGCAGCGTCGAGCCCGCCACCATGGTGCCCGACCAGCCCAGCCCGAGCAGCGCCAGCCCCACCGAGAGCGGCGGGGTGTGGTGCCCGGCGGTGCCGGCCACCGCGCACGCGGCCAGCAGCAGCGCCACGCCGCCGAGGATCACCGGCCGACGGCCCAGCCGGTCGGTCAGCCAGCCCACCACCGGCGAGAGCGCGTACATGCCGGCGATGTGCAGGCTGAGCACGATGCCGACCACCCGCAGCACGTCCGCGTCGGAGTGCCACTCGCCGAGATGCACCGGTGTCATCGACATCACCGCGACCATCACCAGGTGCCCCACCGCGACCGCGGCGATGCCGAGGCGGGCGGCCGGCCGCCGGCGTACCGTCCGCCACGCGGAGACCATGCCGCCGCGGCGGGTGACCGTCCGGGCGGGGCCGGCGTGGGCGGCCGGTTCGGCCGCCGCCAGCCGGCGCGCGGTGCGCAGCGGGTCCGGGCGGAGCAACGCGAAGAGGACGGCGGCGGCCAGCGTGAACGCGACGGCGCTGAAGACGAACGGCCCGGCCAGCGTCGGCACGCCCCAGCCCCGGGTGGCGTCGTCGGCGAACGCGGCGAGGTTCGGCGCGGTCACCGAGCCGATGGTGGTGGCCCAGACCACCAGCGAGAGCTGCCGGCCCCGACGCTCCGGCTCGGCCAGGTCCACCGCCGTGTAACGCGCCTGGAGGTTGGCCGCCGTGCCGCCGCCGAACAGCAGCATGCCGACGAAGAGCAGCGGCACCAGCCGGGTCACGGCGGCGGCCACCACAAGCGCGCCGCCGGTCGCGCCGACCAGGTAGGCCAGGACCAGGCCGGGTCGCCGCCCGCGCGCCGCCATCAGCCGGGTCACCGGTACGGCGAGCAGCGCCGCGCCGACCACCCCGGCGCTCTGCGCCAGCCCGGCCAGGGCGGTGCCGGCGATCCGGGCGGCGAGCAGCGCGCCGACCGAGATGCCGATGGCCACGCCGAGGCCGCCGACGATCTGGGTGAGGAAGAGCAGCCGGAGGGTACGTCGCTGGATGGCGGCGACGTCGGGCCGGGTCGGGACCGGCGCGGTCAGGTCGGTGGCCATGGCGTTCACAGGCCGAGTCCCCGGCCGATGATCTCCTTCATGATCTCGGTGGTGCCGCCGTAGATGGTCTGCACGCGGCTGTCCAGCCACGCCTTCGCCACCGGGTACTCCGCCATGAAGCCGTACCCGCCGTGCAGTTGCACGCACCGGTCGGCGACCCGGGTCTGCAACTCGGTGGTCCACCACTTCGCCTTCGCCGCGTCGGTCACCGAGAGCCGGCCCGCGTCGTGTTCGGCGACGCAGTGGTTCACGAACGTCCGCGCGATGGTGACCTCGGTGTCCAGTTCGGCGAGGAGGAACCGGTTGTGCTGGAACGTGCCGATCGGGCGGCCGAACGCCTCCCGCGAGCGGGCGTACTCCAGCGTGAGCGCGAGCAGCTTCTCGCAGGCCGCCACCGCGGCGACCGCGATGCTCAGCCGCTCCCGGGGCAGGTTGGCCATCAGGTGGTAGAAGCCCTGGTTCTCGGCGCCGATCAGGTTCTCCGCCGGCACCCGGCAGTCGTCGAAGAACAGCTCGGCGGTGTCGTTGGCCTTCAGCCCGACCTTGGCCAGCCGGCGCCCCCGACCGAAGCCCGGCGTGTCACGCTCCACCACCACCAGGCTCACCCCGTGCGCGCCCTGCTCCGGCGCGGTCTTGACCACCACCACCACGAGGTCGGCCAGCTCACCGTTGGTGATGAACGTCTTCTGGCCGTTGAGCACCAGCGAATCACCGTCGCGGACCGCGGTGGTGCGGATGCCGGCCAGGTCGCTGCCCGCGCCCGGCTCGCTCATCGCGATCGCGGTGACCAGGTCACCCGAGCAGAAGCCCGGCAGCCAGCGCTCGCGCTGCTCGACGGTGGTCAGCTCGGTCAGGTACGGCGCCACCACGTCGTTGTGCAGGCCGAAGCCCAGACCGGTGCAGCCGGCCGCGATGATCTCCTCGTCGAGCACCGCGTTGAACCGGAAGTCGCGCTGCCCGCCGCCGCCGTACGCCGGGTCCACGTCGGGGCCGAGCAGCCCGGCCGCGCCCGCGGCCCGCCACACCGCGCGGTCGACGACGCCCTCGGCCTCCCACCGCTCGTGGTGCGGCACCGCCTCCCGGGCGAGGAACCGACGGCACAGGTCCCGGAACTCGTCGTGCACGGGCTGGTAGAGATGCTGCTCCATGGCGGCCAGTCTGGCACCGCTCACCCGCCCTCAACAGGGGCGAGCCGCACCCGCAGCCGGCGCTCCCGGCACCCGCGGACTCCCCGGATCATTCGGTGTGGAGGGTGGCGGGTCGGCGGGACGCGCGTCAGGATGACCCGATGGCCACGCTGACCGGAGCACAGATCGCCGACGCCGGGCTGGACGGGTGGACGTACCTGCTGGGCGCGTTGCACACACGCATCCGTACCCCCGACTTCGCGGCCGGCCTGGCGCTGGTGGCCGCGGTCGGCGCGGCGGCCGAGCGGATGGACCATCATCCCGACCTGGACCTGCGCTACACCTTCGTGGACGTGCGGCTGTGGTCGCACGACGTCGGTGGTGTCACCGGCCGGGACCTGCGGCTGGCCCGGACCATCTCGGCACTCGCCGCCGACGCCGGCCTGTCCCCGTCGCCGGCCGGGGTGTCCCGCCTGGAGTTCGCGCTGGACAGCCCGGAGCACGCCGCCGTCACGCCGTTCTGGCGGGCGGTCCTCGCGTGGGAACGACCGGACGGCGCGGACGACGCCGCCGACGAGGTACGCGACCCGGCCGGCGCGCTGCCCACGATCTGGTTCCAGGCGTCCGGCCGCGAGGAGCCCCGACAGCGCTGGCACCCGGACGTGTGGGTCGACCCGGCCGCTGTCGCGTCGCGCATCGAGGCGGCGCTCGCGGCCGGCGGCACGCTGGTCAGCGACGCGGAGGCGCCGCACTTCTGGGTGCTCGCCGACCCGGACGGCAACCGGGTCTGCCTCTGCACCTGGCAGGGACGCTGAGAAACCGGCATGACGCCGGCGCCGGCGAGGTCGACCACGTGGTCCGCCACGATCACCGAACCGGCGGCTCGGCCCGCCGCGGCCCGGTCACGGTTCGGCTGACCCGGCTTCCGAGCCGGACGGCCTCGGGCGCTCGCGCGTGCGGCGTGTCGGGGCGGGACAACGGGATCACCTGAAGCGATATACCTCTGCGTCATAATTATGACTCACGGGTATATCGCACACCTGTCGATGTGTCTCCCCGGACGCTCGGCCCCTCGGGCAGCGCGCCAACCCGGCAGTGTCCTCCCGCGACCGGCTCAGCGCAGCACGCCGGCCGCCACCTTGAGGTCGGCGACCAGGCCCTCGTACGCGATGTCCTGGTTGTCGGCGCGCAGCACGGCGGACGGGTGGATGGTGGCGAGCAGCCGGGTGTCCGGCGCGTCGGCGACGGCGCCGGCCCGGTCCACCGGCACCCGTGCGAAGTCCTCCGGGTGCTGGGCGGCGGCCGGCCAGGGCAGCAGTTCGCCGCGTTGCCGCGTCACCCGGAACGTCGGGCCGAGCAGCGCCTTGGCGGCGGTGGCGCCGAGCACCACCACGATCTCCGGGCGCAGCCGGGCGAACTCGGCGACCAGCCAGGGCCGGCAGGCGGTGATGTGCACCCGGTCCGGAGTCTGGTGGATGCGCCGCTTGCCGCGCAGCTCGAAGCGGAAGTGCTTCACCGCGTTGGTCAGGTAGATCTGGCCGGGATCGAGGCCGGCGTCGTCCACGGCCCTGCGCAGCAGCCGGCCGGCCGGGCCGACGAACGGCAGGCCCTGCTGGTCCTCCACGTCCCCCGGCTGCTCGCCGACGAACACCAGCCGGGCGCTCTCGTCGCCGCGGCCGAAGACCGTCTGCGACGCGTCCCGGTACAGCTCGCAGCCGCGGCAGCCGGCCGCCGCGGCGCGCAACTCGTCGATGGTGTCCGCCGCCGGCGGGATGAACTCCTGCGCGCCGGGCGCCCCCTCGGTCTCCACCATGCGCACTGTTCTACCCCGTCCGCCGCCCGCCACGCGACACCTCCCCGGCGCGTGTTGGGCGGGGGCCCGGCCTATACCGGAGCGTCAATAGAGGGCCCCGCCTTTCATCGGCTGGGTGGCGCGGGCCAGCGCGTCGGCGAGTGCCGGCAGGTCGGTCTCGTCGAGCGTGCTGACCGTGATCCGGACGGCGGGCGCGGCGGCGATCCGGTAGAGGCCACCGGGCGCCACCGACCAGCCGGCGTCGCGCAGCCCGGTGACCGCGACCGTCTCGTCCGGCACCGGCACCCAGACGTTGATCCCGGTGCGCCCGTGCGCGGCCAGCCCGCGCGCGGCGAGCGCGGCGACCAGCCCGTCCCGCCGCCGGTCGTAGCCGTCCGCCGCGCGCCGCACCAGCTCCGCGGTGGCCGGATCGCGCCAGAGCGACAGGACCAGGCGTTGCAGCACGGTGGAGACCCAGCCGGCGCCGACCTGCGCGCGGCCGGCCACCCGGGCCACCGTGGCCTCGTCGCCGGCCAGCACGGCGAGCCGCAGGTCGGGCCCGTAGGGCTTGCTCACCGACCGGACGAAGGCCCACGCCGGGGTCGCCCCGGCGAGCGGGTGCAGGGGTACGCGGGCCAGCTCGGCGGCGTGGTCGTCCTCGATCAGCAGCAGGTCAGCCCGGCCGGCGAGCAGCGTGCGCAGCGCCGTGGCCCGGTCGGCGGACACGGCCGCGCCGGTCGGGTTCTGGGCCCGGCTGGTCACCACCAGCGCCCGGACCCCGGCGGTCAGCGCGGCCCGCACCCCGGCCACGGTCGGGCCCTCGTCGTCCACCGGCACCCCGACGGTACGCAGCCCGAGCGCGGCGACCAGGTCGAGCAGGTTGGCCCACCCCGGGTCCTCCACCGCGACCGCGTCGCCGGGGCGCAGGTGGGCGGCGAGCAGCCGCTCGATGCCGTCCAGCGCGCCGCCGGTCACGGTCAGCTCGTCGGCGGGCACCCCGTCGGCGGCGAACCGCTCCCGGGCGGCGGCGGCCAGTTCGGGCCGGACGGCGGCCTCCGCGTACCCGGTGGGGGCGCCGAATCCGGCGGCGAGCGCGGCCAGGTGCGGCCCGAGCGGCGGCAGCAGCCGACGGTCGGGGTGGCCGCCGGCGAGGTCGCGGGCGTCGGGGCGCGGTGGCGGCAGCAGCGCCGCGCGGCGGGCGGCCACCGGCGGGCGGGACCGGACCCGGGTGCCGTGCCGGCCGGCGGTGACGACCAGGCCGCGCTGCCGCAGGTCCTGGTACGCCCGGGCGACGGTGGCCGGGCTGACGCCGAGCTCCCCGGCGAGCGCCCGGACCGCGGGCAGCATGTCGCCCGGGGCGAGCGCGCCGGTGCGGACGGCGGCCTCCACGCTCGCCGAAATGGCCGCCGACGTGGCACCGCTGATCTGATAACGTGCTGACACAGTTCGGAGATTGTACTAGAACAAAGCGGGAGATCGCATGTACCCCCGGACCGAACGCACCACCGCCGCCCGCACCCGCGACCGGATGCTCTACGACCGGGCCACCGCCCACGCGCTGCTCGACGAGGCCTACCACTGCGCGCTGGCGTTCACCGTGGACGGCGAGCCACGCGTCCTGCCGACCCTGCACGTCCGCGTCGACGAGACGCTCTACCTGCACGGCTCCACCGGCAGCCGGCCGCTGCTGGCCGCCCGGGGCGCGGACGGGCTGCCGGTCAGCGTCGCGGTCACCCACCTCGACGGGCTGGTCTACGCCCGCTCCCAGTTCCACCACAGCGCCAACTACCGGTCCGTGGTCGTGCACGGCACCGCCCGGCTGGTCACCGACGAGCGGGAGAAGGCCGCCGTGCTGACCGCGCTGGTGGAGAAGGTGGCCACCGGCCGGTCCACCGAGAGCCGGCCGCCGAACCGGCGCGAGCTGGCCGAGACCGCGGTGCTGGCGCTGCCGCTGCGGGAGGTGTCGGTGCGGACGCGCACCGGCGGCGTCAACGACGAGCCCGCCGACGCGGACCTGCCGCACTGGGCCGGGGTGCTGCCGCTGCGACTGACGCCGGGGCGGCCCGAACCGGACGTCGGCGTCACCGCGCCGGTGCCGGCGTACCTGCGGCCGGCGCACTCGCCCTGGCTGGAGCCGGTGGTGCTGCGCGGCGAGCACGTCGTGTTGGAACCGCTGGACCTCGCACACGCCGAGGAGCTGCACGCCGCGCTCGACGACGAGGAGGTCTGGCGGCACGTCGGCAGTCCACGCCCCACCGACGTGGCCGGGACCGCCGAGCTGATCCGCACCGCCCTGGACGCCGGGTTCCGTGGCGTCCGGACGCCGTGGGTGCAGCGCTGCGCGGCCACCGGGGCGATCGTCGGCACCACCTCCTACTACCAGCCCGACGCCGACCTGCGGACCGTGGAGATCGGCTACACCCAGCTCGGCCGGCCGTGGTGGCGCACCGGGATCAACACCGAGGCGAAACTGCTGCTGCTCACCCGCGCCTTCGAGGAGTTGGACGCGGTGCGGGTCACCTGGCAGACCAGCACGCTCAACGAGCGGTCCCAGCGGGCCATCGAGCGGCTCGGCGCGGTGCGGGAGGGCACGCTGCGATCCAACCGGCGCCGGGCCGACGGCACCTGGCGGCAGTCCGCGCTCTACTCGATGATCGCCGAGGAGTGGCCGAACGCACAGCTCAGGCTGCGGAAACGACTTCAGTCGGCGGCACCCGCCGGTTCATGATGTCCGGCATGCTGGGGATCACCGACATCGGAACGTACGTGCTGGGCACCGTGGCGATCGTGCTGCTGCCCGGGCCGAACTCGCTCTTCGTGCTCGCCACCGCCGCCCGGCGCGGGGTGGCCACCGGTTACCGGGCCGCCGCCGGGGTGTTCGTCGGCGACGCCGCGCTGATGGTCCTCTCCGCCGCCGGGGTGGCCTCGCTGCTCCGGGCGTACCCGCCACTCTTCCTCGTGATCAAGTACGCCGGCGCGGCGTACCTCGGATGGTTGGGGCTGGCCATGCTGCGCGGCGCGTGGCGGCGCTGGCGTGACCGCAACGACCCGGCCACGCCGCGCCTGATCGACGAGGTGGAGCCGGCCCGCGACCCGTTCCGGCGGGCGCTGACGGTCAGCCTGCTCAACCCGAAGGCGATCCTCTTCTTCGTCTCGTTCTTCATCCAGTTCGTCGACCCCGGGTACGCCTGGCCGGCGCTGTCGTTCCTGCTGCTCGGGCTGATCGCACAGGTCACCAGCGCGCTCTACCTGACCGCGTTGATCTTCACCGGCACGTTCCTGGCCGCCCAGTTCCAGCACCGTCGGCGGCTCGCCGCGACCGGCACCACCGCGATCGCGATGCTGTTCCTCGGCTTCAGTCTCAAGCTCGCCGCCGGCTGAGGCGTGGGTGGCGCTCAGGTGCCGTCGCCGCCGCCACCACCGCCACCGACGCCCGCGCCGCCGGCCGTGCCGCCGAGGCCGTAGCCGGGCGCGACCGGCTGGTCGGGATGGCGGCTGACGTGCGCCGACTCCCGGATCGTGGCCGACCAGTCGGCGTGCGCGGCGGCTGCGGCGTGCCGCTCGATGGCGTGCCGCAGCCAGCCGTCCACGGTGCTCACCCAGTCCCGCCGGTCCGCCCCGGCGTGCCAGACCCGGAACCGGCTGATGCTCTGGTGCGTCACCCCGGCGAGGGAGAGCCGCCGGTCCAGCCAGAACAGCACCTCCATGCCGGCCGGGTTGGTCAGCATGATCACTTCCAGCTCGGTCATCGGACCGGCGTAGAGCGGGGCGGCCCAGAAGCCGAGCCGCTGCTGGAACGGCAGCGTCTGCTCCACCCCGGGCAACCGGCCCTGCTGGAGCCCCGCCTGCCGCATCGCGAAGCCGAGCGTGTCCAACGCGGCGAGCAGGTGCTGCTGGGTGGGCAGCGGGTGGATCAGGACCGGCACCATCTCGCCCTGGTCGAGGGCCGGGTCGACGGACACCTCGGTCCGCAGCCCGGTGCGCAGCGTCATCAACGGCACCCCGCCGAACACCGTCACCGGCGTCTCCCAGGGCAGCGGCACGGCGAAGTCGACCGCCCGCCGCCGCCCGGCCGGCACCACGAACCGGCCCGCGATCGACCACCTGTGGTACTGCACGAGCCGGCGCGGTGACCCCGGGTCCTCCGGCTCGACCTGCGCGACCAGCCCCAGCCGGAGGTGCCGGACCGGAACGTCGTCCCGCCCGGCGGCCAGCGTCACCCGCCCCGGCAGGCGCAGGCCCGGCCGGGTGCTCGGATTGGTCAACGTGGTGCTCACCGAGAGCCCGGTCCAGAAGGACTCCCGGGACACCCCGGTCAGCCGCATGCCCCCGGCATTCCCGTTCCCCACCCGCCCATGCCGCCCGCGCCCACCCCTCACCCCCACCCGTTCTCCCCGCCGCAGATGCACGGAAAGTGGGCCTGTTCACGCTCGAACAGGCCCACTTTCCGGGAAACAGGGCGCGCAGGAAGGGGGTGGGGGTGCGGAGGGTCAGCGGAGGCGGCGGCCCCTCGGCACCGGGTCGGTCTCGTCGTCGAACTCGCCGATGACCTCCTCCAGGAGGTCCTCCAGCGCGACGAAGCCGATCGGCCGGGTCGGGCCGCCACCGTTGCGGACCAGCGCGAGCTGGGCCTGCCGGCCCCGCATCGCCGCCACCGCCTCGGACACCGACGACTCGGCCGGCAGCGTGAACGCGTTCGTCATCAGCTCCCCGGCGGTCGCCGCCCGGCCGGTGGTCACCGCGCGCACCGCCTCCCGGACGTGGACCAGGCCGCAGACCTCGCCACCGCTGTCGACCACGGCGAGGCGGGACCGGCCGCTGTCCCGGGACACGTGCTCGATCCGTTCGGCGGTGTCGTCCCGGCGGACCGTGACGATCTTGTCGAACGGCTCCATCACCTGCGCCACCGTGGTGCCCTGCAACTCCAGCATGCTGGTCAGCAACTGGTGCTGCTCGGCGCCGAGCAGCCCGTGCTCCCGGGACTGCTCCAGCAGGATGCGCAGCTCGTCCGGGCCGTGCACCTGGGCGAGCTGGTCCTGCTGCTGCACGCCGACCAGCCGCAGCATCGCGTTGGCCAGCCCGTTCAGCAGCGACAGCACCGGGCGGGCGATCCGGGCGAACGCCCGGAACGGCAGCGCCAGCAGCATCGCCGAGCGCTCCGCGTCGGTGATCGCCCACGACTTCGGCGCCATCTCGCCGACCACCAGGTGCAGGAACGTCACCAGGCCCAGCGCGAACACCAGCGCCACCACGTGGCTCGCCGCGTCGGGCAGACCGACCGCGTGCAGCAACGGACTGAGCAGATGCTCGATGGCCGGCTCGGCCAACGCGCCGAGGCCCAGCGTGCACAGCGTGATGCCGAGCTGCGCGCCGGCCAGCATCAGGCTCAGCTCCCGGACGCCGTCCAGCGCCGCCCGGGCCGCCCGGCCGCCGCCGGCCGCCGACTGCTCCAGCCGGTACCGCTTGGCGGCGACCAGCGCGAACTCGGCCGCCACGAAGAATCCGTTGAGCGCCAGCAGCACCACGGAGAAGAGAAGCGCGAAACCGGGGCTCATGCCGCACCCTCCCCGCGCACGCCGGCGGTCGTCCGGAGCCGGACCGAGTCGGCCACGTGCCGGTCCACGGCCAGCACCTCCACCAGCACCCGGTGCCCGGTCGACGGCTCGTCGCCGTCACCGGCGGACGCGATCTCCAGCCGGTCACCCACCTCGGGCACCCGACCCAGCTCCCGCATCACCAGACCGGAGAGCGTGTCGTACTCCGGCGCCTCGGGCAGTTCGATGCCGGTGCTGTCGGCGACCTCGTCGATCCGCCAGCGGGCCGGCACCACCCAGGAGCCGTCCTCCTGCCGGGCCGGCGCGCGGTCCGGCGGGTCGTCCTCGTCGCGGATCGGCCCGACCAGTTCCTCGGCGAGATCCTCCAGCGTGATCACGCCGGCGAATCCGCCGTACTCGTCGACCACGCAGGCGAGCTGCCGGTGCCCGGACCGGAGCCGGTCCAGCACCGTCGGCAGCGGCAGCGTCTCCGGCACCAGCAACGGGGGTACGGCCACCGCGTCGATCCGGGTACGCGCCCGCTCGGCCGGCGGCACGCCCAGCACGTCGGCGATGCCGACCACCCCGATCAGGTCGTCGACGCCCTCGGCGCCGCGCACCGGGAACCGGGAGTGGCCGGTGTCGAGCATCTCGACGATCCGGCTGACCGGCTCGTCGGCGCGGACGGTGTGCACGTCGACCCGGGGCACCATGGCCTCGCCGGCGGTCAGCCCCCGGAAGTCGAGCCCCCGGTCGAGCAGGTCGGACATCTCCGCGTCGAGGTGCCCCTCCTCGCGGGACTCGGCGATGATCTGTTCCAGGTCGGCCGGGGTGGCGCCGCTGGGCAGCTCCTCGATCGGCTCGATGCCGACCCGGCGGAGCAGCCGCACGGCCGCCCGGTCGAAGAGCGTGATCAGCGGACCGGCGATCCGCAGGTAGATCAGGGTGGACCGGGACAGCGCCCGGGCCAGCGGCACGGCCCGGGCGATGGCCAGGTTCTTCGGGGCCAGCTCGCCCAGGACCATCTGCACGACGGTGGCGATGACCAGGGCCAGCACCACCGACAGCGGCAGCGACACCGCGCCGGACACCCCGGCCACGCCGAGCAGGTCGGCCAGGCCGGCGCCCAGGTACGGCTCGGCGACGTAACCGACGAGCAGGGCGGTCACGGTGATGCCGAGCTGGGCGCCGGAGAGCATGAAGGAGAGCCGCCCGGTCACCTCCAGGGCGCGGGCGGCGGCGCGGTCGCCACCGTCGGCGAGTTGCTTGAGCTTGCCGCGGTCCACGGCGACGTAACCGAACTCCTGCGCCACGAAGTATCCGGTGGCGGCGGTGAGCACGGTGATGAGAAGGAGACCGACGAGGATCAGCACGGGAGGTTCAGGGCTCCCGGGGTCGTCGGGGAGGGAAGATGCCGGGTACGACCCGGCCGGCTACTGCTGCCCTCCGGGGCAGGAGAGTCGATCATGCGGCCCATTTTATCGGTGCCCGCTGGGTGCTCGCTGAAGGTGCCGAAAAGCCTCCCCCACGTCCGGTTCTCAGCGTCCGGCCAGCTCGTCGACGTCGAGCAGCGACCGGTCGATCCGCCCGGAGCGGTAGGCGGCCCGCCCGATCATCTGCGCGGCGACCGGCGCGGTGGAGAGCTGGAAGATCGCCACCAGCGCCAGCATCCCGAGGTCCGAGCCGGTACGCAGGCGCAGCGCCAGCCCGCCCAGCAACAGCAGCACGCCGAGCACCTGCGGCTTCGTGGCGGCGTGCATCCGGTCCAGCGTGTCCGGGAAGCGCACCAGCCCGATGCCGGCGACCAGGCTCAGCAGCGCGCCGCCCAGCAGCAGGAACCCCCCGGCCCAGTCCGCCACCGCGCTCACGCTGAACCGCCTTCCGTTCGCGACTGCGGGGCTCGCAACCCCGGCTCACTCCTCGCGCTCACGCTGAACCGCCCTCCGTTCGCGACTGCGGGGCTCGCAACCCCGGCTCACTCCTCGCGCTCACGCTTCGGCCCGGACGGCGAAGCGGACCAGGGAGACCGAGCCCACGAAACCGAGCAGCGAGAGCACCACCAGCACGGGCAGCGTGGCGGCGTGCCGGGTCACCGCCGCCTCCGCCCCCACCGCGCCGAGCATGGCGGCGAGCAGCAGGTCGGCGCCGACGATGCGGTCGAGCAGGGACGGGCCGCGGTAGATCCGGGCCAGGGCGAGCAGCGCGGTGGCCGAGAGCAGCACGGTCAGCGCGACGGCGAGCAGGACGGTCACGGGTGGTTCCTCCGTTCGACGGGTCCGGGATCGAGCCGGCGTACCTCGCGGGAGGAGCCGACGGCGCGGACGATGCGCCGCTCGACGGCGAGCACGCGCTCGCGGCTGTCGGTCAGGTCCGCCGGGCCGCGCACGTCGAGCACGTGCACGTAGAGCACACCGCGCGTGCGGTCGATGTCGAGGATCAGGGTGCCCGGCACCAGCGAGATCACCTCGGCGGTGAGCGCCAGGTTGAGGTCGGTGCGGACCCGCAGCGGCACCGCGATGATCGCGCCGCGCGGCCGGTAGCCGGGGCGCAACGCGACGGCGGCGACGTGCACGCTGGCGCTGACCAGCTCCGCGACGAACGTGGCGGCGAGCACCAGCAGCGGCCCCGGGCGCAGCCGCCCGCCGAAGGTGACCGGCGGCAGCGGGAAGAAGAACAGCACCGCCGCGCCGATCACCAGGCCGGTGAGCAGGTTGCCCCAGGACACGTCGCCCCAGAGCAGCAGCCAGGCGGCGACCAGCCAGCCGAGCGCCACGGCCTGGTCGCGTCGCCGCCCGCCGCGACCCGCCGTCGGCGGATCGCCGGCCGGCGGCGCGTCGCCCCGGCCCGGGGGCGGGTCGACGGTCACGGCATGTCCCGCGGCAGCACGGCCCGCACGTACGGGGTGCGTTGGCGCAGGTCGGCGGCGGCGTCCGAGGTGACCTGGAACAGCGGCCCGGCCACCAGCGTGAGCAGCACGCCGAGCGCGACCAGCGCGGCGGTCGCGCCGACCATCAGGCCGGGCAGCCGAGCGACGGGCGTGGTGGTGGCCAGCCGCGGCGCCCGCCAGAACGCGATGTTCCACACCCGGGACGCCACGTAGAGCGTGAGCAGGCTGGTCAGCGTGCCGGCGCCGACCAGCACGGCGGGCAGCGCGCCGCCGGCCGCCACGCCGGCCTGGAGCAGACCGAGCTTGCCGAGGAAGCCGGAGAACGGCGGGATGCCGGCCAGGTTCATCGCCGGGACGAAGAAGAGCACCGCGACCACCGGGGTGACCCGGGCCAGCCCGCCCAGCCGGCGCAGGTCGGTGCTGCCGGCGCGCTCCTCGACCAGGCCGGCGACCAGGAAGAGCGTGGTCTGGACGGTGATGTGGTGCACCACGTAGAAGATCGACCCGGACAGGCCGGCGACGCTGCTCAGCGCCACCCCGAAGATCATGTAGCCGATGTGGCTGACCAGCGTGAAGGAGAAGAGCCGCTTCATGTCCGACTGGGCCACCGCGCCGAGGATGCCCACCACCATGGTCAGGCCGGCCACCACCATCAGCAGGCCGGAGACGCGACCGCCCGGGAAGAGCAGCGTCTCGGTGCGGATGATCGCGTACACGCCGACCTTGGTCAGCAGGCCGGCGAAGACGGCGGTGACCGGCGCGGGCGCGGTCGGGTAGCTGTCCGGCAGCCAGGCCGACACCGGGAAGACCGCCGCCTTGATACCGAACGCCAGCAGCAGCGTGAGCTCCAGGGTCAGGCGTACGCCGGCCGGCACCGCGTCCAGCCGGCCGGCGAGCTGCGCCATGTTCAGGGTGCCGGTGGCCGCGTACACCAGCCCCACGGCGGACAGGAAGAGCAGCGACGACAGGATGCTGACCACCACGTACGTCGATCCGGTACGCAGCCGCGCCTCGGTGCCGCCCAGCGTGATCAGCACGAAGCTCGCGGCCAACAGGATCTCGAAACCGACGAACAGGTTGAACAGGTCCCCGGCCAGGAAGGCGTTCGTCACGCCGGCGGTGAGCACCAGGTAGGTGGGGTGGTAGATGCTCACCGGCGCGGTCTCGCCGGTCTCCGCCCGGCCCTGGCCGATCGAGTAGAGCAGCACGCAGAGCGTGACCGCCGAGGAGACCACCACCATCAGCGCCGCCAACTGGTCGGCGACCAGCACGATGCCGACCGGCGCCGGCCAGCCGCCGACCCGCACCACCACCGGCCCGTACCGGTACGCCCGGACCAGCAGCACCACCGCGACCAGCAGCACACCGGCCAGGCAGAACACGCTGATCGAGCGCTGCAACCGGGGCCGCCCGGTCAGCATCAGGGTCAGCGCCGCGCCGAGCAACGGCACCACCACCGGCAGCGGCACCACCCCGCTCACGGCGCCACCTTCCTTCGCGACCGCGGGGCTCGCAAGACCGGCTCACTCCTCGCGCTCATACGAGCCCTCGTCCCGGCGCAGCCGGCGGCGGGCCGGCTCCGGGTCGACCTGTTCCGGGTCGCGGTCCGGGCCGTCGCCGCCGAGGTCCGCGGTGGCCACCTCGTTGCGTTCGGCGAGCCGGACGGTCTGCCGGTCCTCCAGGTCGTCCTGCACCTCGTCGTCGCCGCTGGTGTACCAGCTCCGGTAGGCGACCGCGAGCAGGAAGGCGGTCAAGCCGAACGTGATCACCACGGCGGTGAGCACCATGGCCTGCGGCAGGGCGTCGCTCATGTCGCCGACCGGCGCGGTACCGACCAGCGGGGCGGCACCGGACCGCCCGCCGAGCAGGATGAGCAGGTTCACCCCGTTGCCGAGCAGGATGACGCCGAGCAGGATCCGGGTCAGGCTGCGTTCCAGCAGCAGCGTGACGCCGGTGGCGACGAGCACCCCGACCGCCAGCACCAGCACCAGCGTCGGCCCGGTCACGCGCCCGGCCCCTCACGCCGTACCGCCAGGCCGCGGCCCGGCTCGCCGGCCGCCTCGATGTGCCGGTCCACCTCGGCGCCCAGGCTGCGCAGGATGTCCAGCACCAGCCCGACCACCACCAGGTAGACACCGATGTCGAAGAAGAGCGACGTGACCAGGTAGAGGTGGCCGAGCAGCGGCAGCCACAGGTCCACCTTCACGCTCTGGAGCACCTCGCCGGTGAGCAGCAGGCCGAGCACGCCGCTGCCGACCGAGACCGCCAGCCCCGCGCCGAGCACCATGCCCGCGCCGACCGGCGCGGCCTCGGCCAGCTCGTACCGCCCGCCGGCCAGGTAGCGCAGCGTCAACGCGAGGCCGGCGACCAGCCCGCCGGAGAAGCCGCCGCCGGGCGCGTTGTGCCCGGAGAAGAGCAGGAACAGCGAGAAGAGCAGCACGGTGTGGAAGATCAGCCGGGTGACCACCTCGAACACGATCGACCGCCGCCGCTCGTGCAGCGTCTGCCCGCCGCGCAGCCAGACCGTGCGCCCCGGGCGCGGCACTTCCGGGCGGGGGCGGCGCGGGCGCGGCCCGGTGCGGGAGCGCTCGAAGATCAGGCTGGCCACCCCGGTCGCGGTCACCACGAGCACCGAGATCTCACCCATGGTGTCCCACGCCCGGATGTCCACGAGCGTCACGTTGACCACGTTGCGGCCGTACCCCTGCGCGACCGCGAGGTCCGGGAACGCCGCGGAGATCGACGGCGCCCGGCGGGCACCGGCCGCGGCCAGCGCCAGACCGGCCATCACCAGGCCGGCGGCGACCCCGATGCCCCGCCGCAGCCACCGGCTGCGGCGCAGCGGACGGGCCGAGAAGCGTTCCGGCAGCCGCCGCAGCACCAGTACGAAGACGGCGATGGTGGCGGTCTCCACCAGGAACTGGGTGAGCGCCAGGTCCGGCGCGCCGTAGAGGACGAACATCATCGCGGTGCCGTAGCCGGTCACGCCGACCAGCAGCATGGCGGTGAGCCGGCGGCGCGCGCCCACCGCGAGCACCGCGGCGACCGCGATCACCACGCACACCACCAGCTGGGTCGGGTTGTCCCAGGTCGCCAGCTCGACCCGCCACGGCGCGGTGGCCACCATCGCCCCGCCCGGCACGAACACCAGGACGAGCAGCACGGTGCCGAGGTACTGCGGCAGCGAACCCCGCTGGGTGACGCCGGTGACCTCGATGGCGAGCCGGTCGAACCGGTGGATCACCCACTCGTACCCCTGGCTGCCGGAGACCGGCGAGCGCAGCCGGGCCAGCGCGGGGGCGAGCGGGCCGCGGGCCAGGTGCAGCAGCACGCCGCCGGCCAGCACCAGGGCGGAGAGGCCGAGCGCCACGCTGGGTCCGTGCCAGAGCGCCAGGTGCTCCTCCACCGGGCCGAACAGCTCGGCGTACGGTTCGAACAGGCCGCCCACCCAGCCGGCGGCCAGGCCGGCGGCGAGCCCGGCCCCGGCCAGCAGCGCCGGCGGGACGAGCATCACCACTGGTGGCCGGTCCAGCACGGTGTCCGGAACCCCGGGCCGGGTGCCGAACGCGCCCCACAGGAAGCGGATGCTGTAGCCCACCGTCAACGCGCTGCCGGCGACCAGCACCACCAGCACCCACGGCCGGTCGGTGAACGCGGCGAGCACCCCTTCCTTGGCCACGAAGCCGAGCAGCGGCGGGACGCCGGCCATCGACGCGGCGGCCAGCACGGCGACGGTGGCCAGCAACGGCGCGGCCCGTCCCACGCCGGACAGGTCCCGCAGGTCCCGGCTGCCGGCGCTGTGGTCGAGGATGCCGACGACGAGGAAGAGCGCGGCCTTGAACAGCGCGTGCGCCGCCAGCAGGGCGACGCCGGCCAGGGCCGCGGCCGGGGTGCCCGCCCCGAGCGCCACCGCCAGCAGCCCGAGCTGGCTGACCGTCCCGTACGCCAGCAGCAGCTTCAGGTCGCTCTGCCGCAGCGCCGCCCATCCGCCGCCGACGAGCGTGACCAGCCCGGCGACCACGGTGACCGGCCGCCATGGCCCGGCCGGGGCGAGCGCCGGGCCGAGCAGCCCGATCAGGAAGACGCCGGCCTTGACCATCGCCGCCGCGTGCAGGTACGCGCTGACCGGCGTCGGCGCCGCCATCGCCACCGGCAGCCAGGCGTTGAACGGGAACACCGCGGACTTGGCCAGCGCGCCCACCAGGACGAGCAGCACGGCGGTGGCCAGGTATCCGCCGCCGGGCAGCGGCGCGGCGGCCACCGCCGACCAGCGGTAGCTCCCGGCGTGGTGACCGAGCAGCAGGAACCCGACCAGCATGGCCAGCCCGCCCAGCGTGGTGACGGTGAGCGCCTGGGCGGCGGCCCACCGGCTGGCCCGGCGTTCGGTGCTGTGCCCGATCAGCAGGTAGGAGAAGACGGTGGTCAGCTCCCAGAAGACATAGAGCAGCAGCAGGTTGTCGGCGACGACGAGGCCCAGCATCGCGCCGGCGAAGGCGACCAGCACGGCGGCGAACCGGGCCAGGCCCGCCGCGCCGGGCGGGAAGTAGCGGGCGGAGTAGACAAGCACCAGCGCGCCGACGCCGCCGACCAGCAGCATCATCAGCCAGGACAGCGTGGTGACCCGCAGCGCCACGTCGAGCTTCAGCTGCGCGATCCAGGGGTACGTCTCGACCACCGCGCCGCCGTGGCGTACCGCGCCGGTGTGCGCCACCGCCCAGCCGGCCGTCGCCGCCGGGCCGAGCGCCAGCAGCAGGCAGGCACGCGGTCCCCACCTGCGGACCAGCAGCGGGGCGAGCAGCGCCGCCACCAGGTGCAGGATCAGCAGGACGAGCACACGCACTCCCGGTCGCGGTGACAGCGCGCGGGGGCACGCTGCGGGTACGACCGATCACACGCCACTTCCCCACCCGCCGCGCCGTTTTCCCCGAAACCCACTCCCCCCGCCCCCGCTTGCGGTGATCAAGGAGTTCGCGTCGATGGAGGCGCGGACCGGTGACGCCAACTCCTTGATCAGCCGGCGAGAGGTGGGGTGGGGCGGGGCGGGGGGTCAGGGGAAGCGGGCCGGGTTTCGGCGGGGGTCGCCGGGCTGGGCCGGGTGGTTGAGCTGGCGGGCGGCCCGGTCCACCACGCGCTGGGCGGCGGCGAGGGAGCGGACCGGGAGCCGGGCGTCGCGGCTCTCCCGGCGCAGGACGAAGTAGTGCACCGCGGCGCGGACCAGCGCGCGGTCGGCGGCGCTGGAACGGGCGGTGGCGACGACCAGCTCCCGCAGGCGCTCGGCCAGCTCCTCGGCCAGCTCCAGCTCCGGGCCGTGCAGACCGGCGCGGAGCGAGGCGAGCCTGCTGTCGACCTTGCGGATGAGCACGTCGGTGCCGGGCCGAGAGCCTCGCTCCTCAACGGTCATCCACGCCTCCACCCGCGCCACGTTGCGAGTGAAGTTACTTTATGTTGCATGGCGCAAGCAAGCAGTTAAGTAAGACTTAACGCTACAAATCGCTTATTCGTCGCGTCAATTGTCCGCCCGGGACAGAACCACCCCGTCGACGGGCCGGATGTCGTACCGGCGCGGCAGGATGGTGCCGTGGCGGACGAGGTGACCCCGGCGGACGGGGTGCTGGCGGAGTTCGGCGCGGCGACCCGGGAGTGGTTCACCGCGGCGTTCGCCGCGCCCACGCCGGCCCAGGAGGGCGCCTGGCACGCGATCGCCGCCGGTCACCACGCGCTCGTGGTCGCCCCGACCGGCTCCGGCAAGACGCTCGCGGCGTTCCTCTGGTCGCTCGACCGGCTGGGCAAGGAGCCACCGCCGGCCGACCCGCGGCGACGGTGCCGGGTGCTCTACGTCAGCCCGCTCAAGGCGCTCGCCGTCGACGTGGAGCGCAACCTGCGGACCCCGCTCATCGGCATCCGTCAGGCCGCCACCCGGCTCGCGCTCGCCCCGCCCGACATCACCGTCGGCATGCGCACCGGCGACACCCCGGCCGACGAGCGGCGGGCTTTCGCCCGCACCCCGCCGGACGTCCTCATCACCACGCCCGAGTCGCTGTTCCTGCTGCTCACCTCCGCCGCCCGCGACTCGCTGCGGGGGATCGACACGGTGATCGTCGACGAGGTGCACGCGGTGGCCGGCACGAAGCGCGGCGCCCACCTGGCCCTCTCCCTGGAACGCCTCGACGCGCTGCTCGACCGGCCCGCCCAACGGATCGGGCTCTCCGCCACGGTGCGCCCGATCGACGTCTGCGCCCGCTTCCTCGGCGGCGCCCGCCCGGTCGACGTGGTGCAACCGCCGGCCGACAAGACCATCGAGGTCAGCGTCCAGGTCCCGGTGGAGGACATGACCCGCCTCGACGAGCAGGAGCCCCCGGCGGACGAGCTGGGCGGGCTCGGCCCGCGCCGGCCCTCGATCTGGCCGGCCGTCGAGGAGCGGGTGCTCGCGTTGATCCGCGCGCACCGGTCCACCATCGTCTTCACCAACTCCCGGCGCGGCGCCGAACGCCTCTGCGCCCGGCTCAACGAGCTGGCCGCCGAGGAGACGGAGGCGGCGTCCGCCCCGGCGGGCAGCCGCGTGGCCCGGGGCGGGGAGCCGGTGCGCGTATCCGATCTCCTGCCCGGCGCGGACGGCCCGCCGGCCGGCGACGGCGGCCCCGCCGACGCACCGGGCCCGACGGCCCGGTCCGGGTCGGACGCGTTCGGCGGGCCGGTCGGGCCGGTGCGCGCGCCCCGGCAGCCGGCCGAGGTGATGGCCCAGTCCGGGGCCGCGACCGGCGCGCCGCCGGTGATCGCCCGGGCGCACCACGGCAGCGTCTCCCGGGAGGAGCGCAAGCACATCGAGGAGGCGCTCAAGTCCGGTCAGCTCCCCGCCGTGGTCGCCACCTCCAGCCTGGAGCTGGGCATCGACATGGGCGCGGTCGACCTGGTGGTGCAGATCGAGGCGCCGCCCAGCGTCGCGGCCGGGCTGCAACGGGTGGGCCGGGCCGGGCACCAGGTCGGCGCCGTCTCCCGTGGCGTGGTCTTCCCCAAGCACCGCGGCGACCTGCTCTCCTGCACGGTGGTCGCCGAGCGGATGGGAGTGGGTGCGATCGAGGAGCTGCACTACCCGCGCAACCCGCTCGACGTGCTGGCCCAGCAGATCGTCGCGATGGTGGCGCTGGAGCCGTGGCCGCTCGGCGACCTGGCGGTGCTGGTCCGCCGCGCGGCGCCCTTCGCCGAGCTGCCCGACTCGGCGCTGCACGCGGTGCTCGACATGCTCTCCGGCCGCTACCCGTCCACCGCCTTCGCCGAGCTGCGCCCCCGGCTGGTCTGGGACCGGGCCACCGACGTGCTGACCGGCCGGCCCGGCGCCCAGCGACTCGCCGTGACCAGCGGCGGCACCATTCCCGACCGGGGGCTGTTCGGCGTCTTCCTGGCCGGGGCCGAGCGGGCCGCGCGGGTCGGCGAGCTGGACGAGGAGATGGTCTACGAGTCCCGCGTCGGCGACGTGTTCCTGCTCGGCTCGTCCTCCTGGCGCATCGAGGAGATCACCCCCGACCGGGTGCTGGTCTCCCCCGCGCCGGGTCAGGCCGCCCGGATGCCGTTCTGGAAGGGCGACCAGCTCGGCCGGCCGGTCGAGCTGGGCCGCGCGATCGGCGCCCGGGTCCGCGCGCTGCTGCGGCAGTCCGACGCCGACGCGGTGGCGGCGCTGCGCGCCGGCGGGCTGGACGACTGGGCCGCCGGCAACCTGATGAACTACCTGCGCGAGCAGAAGGCGGCCACCCGGTCGCTGCCCGACGACCGGACGGTGGTGGTCGAGCGGTTCCGCGACGAGCTGGGCGACTGGCGGCTCGCCGTGCACTCGGTGCTCGGGGCCCGCGTCAACGGCCCGTGGGCGCTCGCCATCGGCCGCCGGCTGGCCGAACGCTACGGCGTGGACGCCCAGGTCATGCCCTCCGACGACGGCATCGTGGTGCGGCTGCCGGACACCGCCGAGGAGCCGCCCGGCGCCGACGTGGTGGTCTTCGAGCCGGACGAGATCGCCCAGCTCGTCGAGGAGTCGGTCGGCACGTCGGCGCTGTTCGCCGCCCGGTTCCGCGAGTGCGCGGCCCGGTCGTTGCTGCTGCCCCGCCGCGACCCGCGCCGCCGGCAGCCGCTCTGGGCGCAACGTCAGCGCGCCGCCCAACTGCTCGACGTGGCCCGCGAGTACGCCGACTTCCCGGTCACCCTGGAGGCCGCCCGGGAATGCCTCCAGGACGTCTTCGACCAGCCGGCCCTGGGCGGGCTGATGCGCGACCTGGCCGCCCGCAGGGTGCGCCTGGTCGAGGTGGAGTCCGAACGCCCGTCCCCGTTCGCCCGGTCGCTGCTGTTCGGCTACGTCGGCGCGTTCCTCTACGAGGGCGACGCGCCGCTGGCCGAGCGGCGGGCCGCCGCGCTCGCGCTCGACTCCGGGCTGCTCGGCGAGCTGCTCGGCCGGGTCGACCTGCGGGAGCTGCTCGACCCGGCGGTGCTCGCCGAGACCGAGCGGCAGTTGCGCTGGCGCACCGAGCAGCGGCGGCCCCGCGACGCCGAGGACGTGGTCGAGCTGCTCCGGGTGGTCGGCGACCTGAGCCCGGCCGAGCTGGCCGAGCGCGGGGTGCCGGAGGCGTGGCCGGTGGAGCTGGCGGCGGCCCGCCGGGTGCTGCGGGTCCGGATCGCCGGCGAGGACCGCTGGGTGATCGTCGAGGACGCGGCCCGGCTGCGCGACGCGCTCGGGGTGGCGCTGCCGGTGGGGGTCGCCGAGGCCCACCTCACGCCGGTGGCCGACCCGCTCGGTGACCTGGTCGCCCGCTACGCGCGCACCCACGGCCCGTTCGCGGCGGCCACCTGCGCCGCCCGGTTCGGGCTCGGGGTGTTCGTGGTCGAGCAGGCGCTGCGCCGGCTCGCGGCGAACGGTCGGGTGGTCTCCGGCGAGTTCGCGCCGGACAGCGTGGGCACGCAGTGGTGCGACGCGGAGGTGCTGCGCCTGCTGCGCCGCCGCTCCCTGGCGGCGCTGCGCCGGGAGATCGAGCCGGTGCCGCCCCGGGCGCTGGCCGCGTTCCTGCCCCGCTGGCAGCAGGTCGGCTCGTCGGCCCGGGGCATCGAGGCGGTCGGCGCGGCCGTCGAGCAGTTGCAGGGCACGACCGTGCCGGCGTCCGCGTTGGAGCGTCTGGTGCTGCCGGCCCGGGTCGCGGACTACTCGCCGGCCCAGCTCGACGAGCTGTGCGCCAGCGGCGAGCTGGTCTGGGCCGGCGCCGGGGCGATCTCCGGCGGCGACGGGTGGGTGACGCTGGCGTACGCCGACGTCGCGCCGCTGCTGCTGCCCCCGCCGGACGAGGCACTGACGCTCACCCCGCTGCACGGGTCCGTGCTCGACGCGCTCGGCGACGGGCAGGCGCTGTTCTTCCGTTCGCTCTCCGACCGGGTCGGTGCCATCGACGACGCCGCGCTGTCGGCCGCCGTGTGGGACCTGGTCTGGGCCGGTCACCTCACCAACGACACGCTCGCCCCGCTGCGTGCCGCGCTGGGCGCGGGCGGGGCGCACCGGTCCCGGCCGACGGCGCCGCGCACCCGTTACCGTCGCCCGGGTCGGGTGGCGCTGCCCAGCCGGGGCGGCCCGCCCACCATGGCCGGTCGCTGGTCCCGGCTGCCGGAACGCGACCTGGACCCGACCCGTCGGGCCGCCGCCCTCGCCGACCTGCTGCTGGAACGACACGGCGTGGTGACCCGGGGCGCGGTGGTGGCGGAGCAGGTGACCGGCGGGTTCGCGGGGGTCTACCCGGTGCTGTCCGCGCTGGAGGAGCGCGGGGCGGCCCGGCGCGGCTACTTCGTCGAGGGCCTGGGCGCCGCCCAGTTCGCGGTGCCCGGCGCGGTCGACCGGATCCGCGCGTTGGCCGACGACAGCCGGGAGCGGGGCGGCCCGACCGTAGTGCTGGCCGCCACCGATCCGGCGAATCCGTACGGCGCGGCGCTGCCCTGGCCGGAGCGGGTCGTCGACTCGGGTGACGGGGCGGCACCCGCCACCGGTCACCGGGCCGGGCGCAAGGCGGGCGCGCTCGTGGTGCTGGTCGGCGGTGAGCTGGTGCTCTACGTCGAGCGGGGCGGGCGGACGATCCTGTCGTTCGCCGACGACACCGACACGTTGGGCACGGCCGGCAAGGCGCTCGCGGACGTGGTGCACTCCGGCGCGCTCGGCGCGATCTCGGTGGAGCGCGCCGACGGCGAGGCGGTGCACTCCTCCCCGCTGCGCGACGCGCTCACCGCGGCCGGGTTCCGGGCCACCCCGCGCGGCCTGCGCCTGCGCGGCTGATCCGCCCCCCGGACCGGCCGGCACCGCACGACTGGCTCAGCACGGACCGGCCGGCGGCACTGCCGGCTCCCGTTGCGTACCGGGCGGCACCGCACGGCCACGGCGGGAGGGCGGGGCGACGTCTCGCTAGGGTGGCCGGAGACGACGAGGAGGAGCCGATGGCGAGTCATCCGGACTGCCCACCGGTGGCGCGCCGGCCGTGCGTCTCGCTGACCACGGACTACGGGCTGGCGGACGGTTTCGTCGCGGCCTGCCACGGGGTGCTCGCGCGGCTCGCGCCGACCGCCCGGGTGATCGACGTGACGCACCTGGTGCCGCCGGGCGACGTCCGCCGGGGCGCTGCGGTGCTGGCGCAGACGGTGCCGTACCTGCCGGTCGGGGTGCACGTCGGGGTGGTCGATCCGGGGGTCGGCACCGAACGTCGCGGCATCGCGCTGGCCACGCCCGGCGGGTTGTTGGTCGGGCCGGACAACGGCCTGCTCCTGCCCGCGGCGGAGGCGCTCGGCGGGGTGACCGCCGCCGTGGAGCTGACCAACCCGGCGTGGCTGGCACCAACCGTGTCCCGCACCTTCCACGGGCGGGACGTGTTCGTGCCGGTGGCCGCCCGGCTGGCGCTCGGCGCGCCGCCGGCCGGGGCCGGGCCGGCCGTCGACCCGGGTACCCTGGTCCGGCTGCTGGAGCCGGTCGTCCGGGTGGAGGCCGCCGGGTTCGACGCCGAGGTGCTCACCGTCGACCACTTCGGCAATGTCCAGCTCGCCGCGGCGGGCCCGCTGCTCGACGGCCTGCCGTCCCGGGTGCTGGTGAACGGGCGCGCGGCCGTGCACGGCCGCACGTTCGGCGACGCGGAGCCCGGCGGGCTGGTCGTCCACGTCGACTCGGCCGGCCTGGTGGCCGTGGCCGTGCACACCGGTCGCGCCGCCGACGTCCTCACCCTCTCCCCCGGCGACCTGGTCACCGTCACCGCTCCCTGACCCCCGCGATCTTGCAGTTCCTGCCCGGACAGAAGCCGTGAAAGCCGCGCCGGACGGGCCGCAAGTGCAAGATCGCCGGGGAGTGCGGGGTCAGCAGCGGGGGACGGTGCCGCCGTAGACCGAGGACAGGTACGCGTAGCTGACGTAGGTGCCGCCGACCAGGCGGTACCACCTGGTCGTGGTGCGGTAGGTGCCGGCGATCCGCTGGCCGGTCAGGTAACACTGGACCGGCACCAGCGCGTGGGTGGCGGCCAGGCCCCGGCTCGGGTACGACGTGCCCGGCCCGGTGCGCAGGATCAGCGGCCCGGAGCCAACCACCGCCCGCGCCCCGCCCCCGGTCCAGAGCAGGGTCACGTCCACCCACGCGTTGTCGGTGAGCCGCAGTCCGTCCCAGAACGTGCCGTCGGCCAGGTCCAGCCCGGCCGGGTTGCGTACGGTGCGCCCGAACTGGTCCCGCCCGCCGTGGTAGCCGTCCTCGTAGGCGGCCTGCGCCTCGGGCCGGCCCTGCGGCAGGTCGCGCCAGTTCTCCCGGACGGTCGGCGGGTTCCACCAGTCGTCCCGGGTGTTCCACGGGCCGACGTCCCAGACCGGCGCGTACTCGCAGCGGCTGCCGCTGGTGGTGCAGACCTTGACGGTGTAGTCGCCGGTGTCCCGGGGGGAGAGACCGCGCCGGGTGGGCAGCGCCGCGAAGTGGTCCCGGGCGCCGACGACGTGCCCGTTGGCGGTGACGCCGCCGACCAGGCCGATCCGGGTCGCGTACGCCCGGTAGGTGCGCGGGGTGGTGGACTGGGTCGCGGTGGTGGTGACCCGGTCGGCGGTGAGCGTCAGGTCGGTCACGGTGGCCTCGGCGGCGTCGCCCGGCGTGGTCAGCACGACGCGTGCCTGGACCCGGGTGACCGGCTGGTCGAAGACGGCCTCGGTGGCGTCGCGCCACTCGGTCCAGCCACCGGTCCGCCAGCCGCGTACCTGGGCCGCCGCGGTGCCGCCGTCGCCGGTGCGGGCGGCGAGCCGGGCGCGTACCCGGGTGGCGGGCCGGTCCAGCGCGCGCGGCGCGGAGAGCAGGATGCCCTCGGCGACCGGGCCGGACGCGGCGGCGGGGCGGGTGCGGGCGGCCGGGCGGGGGTCGGCCAGCCGCAGGCGGCCGGCGCGCCAGGTGACGTTGACGTCGTCGCCACCGGCGACGGCGAGGTCGGCGGACCAGCGTTCGGGGCCGGCGGCGCGGGCCGGCGCGGCCGACGCGGCGGCGGGCAGGCCGGCGGTGGCGGTGAGCAGGACGGTCAGGGCGACGACGGTACGACGGGCTCGGGCCATGGGATTCTCCTCAGAACCCCCTGATCCTGTCCCTTATCGCACCGGAAGAGAATATAGGTGCAAATAGCGAAACATGCGAGTTCCTTTCGGTAGGCGACAATGGAGGGGTGCCCGAAGGTGACACCGTCTGGAACACCGCCCGCGTCCTGCACCGCGCGTTGGCCGGGGCCCGTCTCACCGGGTCGGACCTCCGCGTGCCGCAGCTCGCCACCACCGACCTGACCGGCTGGACCGTCCGCGAGTCGGCCAGCCGCGGCAAGCACCTGCTGCTGCGCCTCGCCGGCCCGGCCGGCGAGGACCGGACGCTGCACTCGCACCTGCGGATGGACGGCGCGTGGCGGGCGTACGCCCCGGGCGAGCGGTGGTCGGCCCGGCCGGCGCACCTGATCCGGGTGGTGCTGCGCTCCCCCGGCGCGGTCGCGGTCGGCTACCACCTGCACGAGCTGGCGCTGATCCCGACCGCCGAGGAGGAGTCGCTGGTCGGCCACCTCGGCCCGGACCTGCTCGGCCCGGACTGGGACCCGGCCGAGGCGGTCCGCCGGCTGGCCGCGCACCCGGAGCAGAGCATCGGCGAGGCGCTGCTCGACCAGCGCAACCTGGCCGGCGTGGGCAACCTCTACAAGTGCGAGGTGCTGTTCCTGCGCGGGGTGTCGCCGTGGACGCCGGTGCGCGCGGTGCCCGACCTGGCCGGCACCGTCGCGCTCGCCCAGCGCCTGCTGGCGGCGAACCGGGGCCGCTGGACGCAGAGCACCACCGGGGTGCTGCGCCGGGGTGGGACCAGTTACGTCTACGGCCGCCGGGCCCAGCCGTGCCGGCGCTGCGGCACGGCGATCCGCAAGGAGGAACTGGGCGATCGGGTCACCTACTGGTGCCCGGTCTGCCAGCCGGAGCGGGCGTGACGTGGAACTTCCACCAACCGCCTAAGATCACCCGAGATACGGACGATTGGGTACTTCCCTCCCGCCCGTCCGGCGTCGCATGCTGCGGTGGACCGCTCACCGATCGTCAGCAGCGCGTACGCCCGCCACGCCGGGGTGACGGCCGGCGCGCCCCGATCCCGGGGAGAGCCATGGTGCTGTTCCGCAGACTCCGGCCCGGCCGGCCGGACCGGGCCGCCACGGTCGCCGAGGAGACCGCGCCCACCGTCCCGACCGCCCGCGCCGCCGACGAGAAGCCCGCCGACCCGGCCACGCCGACCGGAGCCGCCTACGCCAGCCTGGACCCGGGCGGTGTGCCGCGCCTGTTCGGCCCGGTGCCGAACACCGCCGGCAGCCCGCTGCCCACACTCGACCCGGCCGGCCGGCCGGTGCCCGGAACCGGCCTGCGCAAGTTCGTCGACCCGCTGCCGCTGCCCGGCCGGCCGCCCACCGCCGGGCTCGGCGCCCGGCTGCCGGTCGCGGTGCCGGACACCATCACCTGGCCGGGCTGCGACTACTACGAGATCGGCCTCCAGGAGTACGCGCAGCGCCTGCACCGGGACCTGCCGGCCACCCGGCTGCGCGGCTACCGCCAGCTCAACCTGGGCACCGACGCGGCCGGCCACAACACGGTGAGCCCGCCCGACCGGCCCTGGCACCTCGGGCCGATGATCATGGCCCGGCGCGGCCGGCCGGTCCGGATCAAGTTCATCAACCAGCTCCCCACCGGCCGCGCCGGCGAGCTGTTCCTGCCGGTCGACGAGACGGTCGACGGGGCCGGGACCGGGCCGCTGGACGGACCCGCGCCGTACCCGCAGAACCGGGCCGTGCCGCACCTGGCCGGGGCGCGGACCGCCTGGATCAGCGCCGGCAACCCGTGGCAGTGGGTGACCCCGGCCGGCGAGATCACCCCGTATCCGGTCGGGGTGGGGGTGACGCCGGTGCCGGACATGCCGGCGCCCGGCGCGGGCGCCACCACGCTCTACTTCCCGAACGACCAGAGCGGCCGGCTGATGTGGCTGCACGACAACACGCTCGGCCTGTCCCGGCTCACCGTCTACTCCGGGCAGATCGCGCTCTACCTGCTCACCGACCCGGCCGAGGAACGCCTCGTCGACGACGGCGTGCTGCCCGCCGACCAGCTCCCGCTGGTGATCGAGGACAAGACGTTCGTGCCCGACGACGCCCAGCTCGCCGCGCAGGACCCGACCTGGGACCGGGACCGCTGGGGCGCCAAGGGCAGCCTCTGGCACCCGCACGTCTACCAGCCCCGGCAGAACCCGTACCGGATCAGCGGCACCAACCCGACCGGCCGCTGGGACTACGGGCCGTGGACCCACGACCCGGACGGCGGGGCGAGTCCCTGGGTCGCCCCGGTGCCGAACCCGCACCACGACCCGGTCGCCGACCCCGACGAGCCACCGCTGGTCCCGGGCGTGCCGCACCCCTCGGCGGTCCCCGAGGCGTACGGGGACACGCCGCTGGTAAACGGCGTCGCGTACCCGTACCTGGAGGTCGAGCCGCGGGCGTACCGGTTCCGGATCCTGAACGCCTGCGCGGACCGGGCGCTCAACCTCCAGCTCTACCGGGCCGCCTCGGACGGGCCGATGTGGACGCCGGACGGCGACGCGGCCGACCCGCGCGCCGGCGAGGTGCCGATGGTCGAGGCGGTACGCGTGCCGGGGCGGCCGGCGTACTGGCCGGTGGACGGGCGCGACGGCGGCGTGCCCGACCCGGCCGCGGCCGGGCCGGAGCTGATCCAGATCGGCAACGAGGGCGGCCTGCTCCCGGCGCCGGTGGTGCTGGCGAACCGGCCGGTCGGCTACCGCTACGACCGGCAGGACCCGACCGTGCTCAACGTGGACGGCCACACGCTGCTGCTCGCGCCCGGCGAACGCGCCGACGTGGTGGTGGACTTCTCCACCGTGCCGCCGGGCCGCACGCTGATCCTCTACAACGACTGCCCGGCCCCGCTGCCCCGCTTCGATCCGCGCTACGACCACCACACCGGCGCCACCGACCGCACCGGCGTGGGCGGCCTGCCACCGGCCCACCCCGGCTACGGCCCGAACACGCGCACGCTGCTCCAGATCCGGGTGGTCGGCAGCCCGGCGCCCCGCTACGACAGGCGGCGGCTCGCCGCCCGGCTGCCCGGCGCGTACGCGCAGAGCCAGTCGCCGCCGATCGTGCCGCAGCCGGCGTACGACCCGGCGTTCGGCACCCGTACCGCCGGCCCGACGCTGGTTCCGGCGCACGCCTCCTCGGTCACGTTCGTCCCGGCCGGCGGGTCCGGCCCGGTCACGCTGCCGCTGGCGGTGAAGTCGGTCGGGCAGGTGTTCGAGCCCCGGCACGGCCGGGCGGTGGGACGGCTCGGGGTCGGCCACCCGCTCGCCGGGCCGCTCGCCCCGACCGTGCTGCCGCTCGGCCCGGCCGACCCGGTCACCGAGGAGCTGTTCGTGACCGACCCGACCGTGCCGGTGGGCGCGCCGGCGGACGGCACCCAGCTCTGGCGGATCGTCGGCGACGCCGACCGGACCCATCCGGTGCACGTCGAGGGCGTCGACGTGCAGTTGGTCAACCGGGTCGGCTGGGACGGCGCGCTCCGCCCGCCGGAGGAGGGCGAGCTGGGCTGGAAGGACACCGTCCGGGTCAACCCGCGGGAGGACGTGGTGGTGGCGTTGCGCCCGGTCGCGCCCGGCCTGCCGTTCACGATCGGCGACAGCGTCCGGCTGCTCGATCCGAGCCGGCCGGCCGGCGCGCGGCTGGACACGGGCCCGGTCAGTCCGGTCGACGGCCGGCCCGCGACGGTGGTCAACCAGGTGGTCAACCTGGGTTGGGAGTACCGCTGGCACACGCGCTCGGCGGGCCTGCGTGACCAGGGCATGAGCCGGCCGTTGGTGCTGCGGGTGACGCCCCGGGCACCCACCGGCCTGACCGCCACGCCGGTGCCCGGCTCGGCCACCGCGCTGCCCGCCATCGCGCTCACCTGGACCGGCAACGGCAGCCGCCCGCCGGCCACCAGTCATCGGCTGCAACGCGCCACCGACAGCGCCTTCACCACCGGCCGCACCGAGATCACCGTGGCCGCCACCGCGACCCGGTACACGGACGCGACCGTCACCCCCGGCGTCACGTACCACTACCGGATCCGCGCCGAGAACGCGGCGAGCTGCTCCACCTGGTCGAACGACGCGCCGGCCGCGGTGCGGCTGACCGCGCCGTCCCGGCTGACCGCTGCGGTGCCGCCGGCCGCCCCGCTGCGGGTGGCGTTGCGCTGGGCGAACCACTCCTTCGCCACCGGGGTGGACGTGCAGCGGGCCACCAACCCGACATTCACCAGCGGGCCGGGCACCACGGCGATCACCGTGGGTGAGGCCCACCTGGACCCGGCCGTCGCCCCGGACACCACGTACTACTACCGGGTACGCACCACGTACCTCGGCGCGGCGTCACCCTGGTCGACGGTGGCGACGGTGACCACGCCGCCCCGGCCGGCCGCGCCCACCGGGGTCTCCGCCACCGCCGGCGCGCCGGCCCCGGACACCACCACGGTGACGCTGAGCTGGTCGGCGGCGACGCCGGTCGGGCCGGGCGCCGGCTTCGTCGTCGAACGCGCCGCCGACGCCGGCTTCACCCGGGAACCGGCGACGTTCCGCGTCACCGGCCGCGGCTTCACCAACACCGCCCTGCCGCCCGGCGTCACCTACTACTACCGGGTCCGCGCGACGAACATCGTCGGCGTCTCCCCCTGGACCCCCCCGATCCAGATCACCACCCCCACCTGACCCCCCACCCCCGCCCCGTGATCATGAAGTTGACGGCACGACCCGAGATCAACACCGCCGCCAACCTCATGATCGCCGGGCGCGGGCCACATGGCCCGGGTCGGTGATCAAGGAGTTGGAGTCGCCGACTCCGCCTCTCGCGGACGCGAACTCCTTGATCATCCGGCAGGGGCGGGGGCGGGGGCGGGGGGTTAGGGGGTTCTGAGGGGGGTGCGGAGTTCGGCCAGGGCGGAGGCGACGCCGTGCAGGAGGTCGGTGGCCTCGGTGAGGCGGGCGGCGGCCGGGTGGTGGGTGTCGGGGCGGGCGTCCTCGGCGACATAGCCGGCGGCGGCCACCACCAGCCGCTCGTAGGCCGCCACCCCGTCCTCCAGTTGGGCGACGAGCGTGGCGTGCACGTCGGCGAGCGGCCCGCGCGGGGCGAGCTTCAGCGCGCGTTCCACGCCGGCCACCCGCCCGGCCAGCTCACGCAGGGAGTGGTCCGCCTCGGCGGCCTCCCGGACCGCCGGCTCGGCCAGCCCGGTCAGCCGGCCGGCCAGCCCGCCCAGGGTGAGCGCGGCCCGGTCCAGGCGGGCCCACGGCTCGGCCGCGGAGGTGCCGCGCAGCGCGAGCCGGGACCGGACCCGGCGTACCTCGGCGAGGACGCCGGGACCCACGGGCAGCCGCTCGACGGCGGCGACCAGCCGGGCCCGGGAGCGGGCGGCGGCCTCGGCCGGGTCGAGCGCCGGCGGGGCCGGCACCGCCGCGAGCGCCCGGTGGTCGATCCAGCGCCAGGCGGCCACCGCGACCGCGCTGCCCGCGGCGCCGACCCAGGCCGCGTCCGGCAGGCCCAGGCCGGCGTACGGGGTGAGCACCGCGGCGGCGCCGCCGAGCCCACCGGCCAGCACGCTCCACCGCCGCGCCGAACGACGCAGCTTGGCCAGTTGCCGGAAGTGTCGCGTCCGCTCGTCCGCCATCGCTCTCCCTCGTCCGTCAGCCGGTGGTGCTCTCCCCGGCGCCGCGATCCCGGCTCATGCTGGCCCGGATCTCGTCCAGCCGGGCGGCGGCGGCCGGGTCGGCCGGCTGCCCCACGGCGGGACGCTGCTGCTGGCCGCCGAGCTGCTCGCCGGCCATGCTCGACCGGATCTGTTCCAGTCTGGCCGACCCGGCCGAGTCGAGCGTCGCCTTCTGGATCTCCAGCATCCGGCCCTCGACCGAGTTGCCGGCCAGCTCGGCCCGGCCCATGGCGGTGGCGTAGCGGCGCTCGATCCGGTCCCGCACCTCGTCCAGGGACGGGGTGCTGGCCGGCGCAGTGAGCGACGACATCGACTCCAGCGAGCGGGCCACGCTCTCCTGCATCTTGGCCTGCTCCAGCTGGCTGAGCAGCTTGGTGCGCTCGGCGAGCTTCTGCTGGAGGATCATCGAGTTGTTCTCGACCGCCTTGCGGGCCTGTGCCGCCGCGCCGAGCGCCTGGTCGTGCAGCGTCTTGAGGTCCTCCAGCGCCTGCTCACCGGAGACGAGCTGGGTGGCGAGCAACTGGGCGGACTGCTCGTAGCGCCCGGCCTCGGCCTCGTCGCCCCGGCCCCGGGCCTGGTCGGCCAGCGCGAGCGCCTGCCGCGCGTTGCCCTGGAGCTGCTCCACCTCGGTCATCTGCCGGGACAGCTTCATCTCCAGTTGGCGCTGGTTGCCGATCACCGCCGCCGCCTGCTGGACCAGCGCCTGGTGCTGCCGCTGGGCCTCCTCGACCGCCTGCTGGATCTGCACCTTCGGATCGGCGTGCTCGTCGATCTTCGCGCCGAAGAGCGCCATCAGGTATTTCCAACCCTTGACGAACGGGTTCGCCATCTCCGCCTCGTCCCCTCAGTAGTGTCGCGCCTACATCGTTCCAGTCGGACACCACTCCGGCACCCGTACGACCTGATCAACACTACGACGCACGCGCCACCGGCGACCATCGCGCGGACCGGCCGGTCAGGCGGCGCAGACCACGTCCCGCTCGGCGGGGCGCACGCGGGTGCTGCGCAGCGTCGCCTTGAGCGGCGAATCCTGCCGGACCTGGACAGCCACCGCACCGTCGGTGGTGACCTGCCGGACACCCCGGTTGGTGGCCTTGCGCACGGCGGGCGGGGCCACCGGCGTCGACTCGCCACCCACCGGCACCAGCACGCCGGGCATCTGCTCGGCCAGGGCGACCGTGTCGCTCACCTCGCGCAGCAGCTCGGACAGGCGCGCGCCGAGCGCGTCGCAGATGGCAGCCAGCAGCTCGCTGGAGGGCTCCTTCTGGCCGCGCTCGATCTCGGAGAGGTAACCGAGGCTGACGTTGGCAGCGGACGAGACCTCGCGGAGGGTGCGGTGCTGCCCCTGCCGGCGCGCCCGCAGTGCGTCACCGATCACCCGGCGTAGCAGGACCATCGCACCTCCCCTGACGGGACACCTGTCCGGCCGGACCGCGCCGCGCCGGTGACGGCGGGCCGCCCCGGCGCCGGCGTCGCCCGCCGGAGCCTTCCCGCAACCGTACCCGTTGACCGCCACGACGACATCCCACCCCGCCTCTCCAATCCTGTGCAGAACGCCGTTCCGGCGACCCCGCGGCCGGGCGCGTCGACGGTGGGACGGCTCACCGCCGGCCGGCGCCCGCCGGGTCGGCGACCCCGGCGTCGTCGGTGACCGGAATGTGCTCGGCGAGCAGGCGCAGCGCCTCGATCACCGCGGCCGAGCGGATGTGGTCCCGGCCGCCGTCGAGGTCGAGCCGGCGTACGTCGCTGCCGGTCGGGCCGGCGACCGCCACGTAGACCAGGCCGACCGGCTTGCCGTCCTGCGGCTCCGGCCCGGCCACACCGGTGGCGGCCAGCCCCCAGTCCGCGCCGCAGCGCTGCCGCCCGCCCTCGGCGAGCGCGACGGCCACGTCCGGGTCGACCGGCCCGCGCGCCGCCAGCAGGTTCTCCGGCACGCCGGCCAGCACCGCCTTCAGCTCGGTGGCGTAGACCACGAGACCGCCCCGGTAGATCGAGCTGACGCCGGCGATCTCCACGATCGCGGCGGCGAGCAGCCCGCCGGTCAGCGACTCGACAGTGGCCAGCGTCTGGCCGCACTCGTGCAGGCGGTGCACCACGGAGGCCGCCGGACTGCCGGCGGGCCGCTGGTGTCGCGCGTCGGTGTCTCCCATGACCGCCCCTTCTTCCCGCGTCGTGCCGGCTTACTCGCCGGCTGCCCGGATCAACGCCCGGGGCGACGCAGCCGCAGCGCCTGGGCGACGTAGTCGAAGCCGGTGGCGACGGTGACCACCACGGCGGCGCCCATGATCCAGGGGCCGACCGGGGCCAGCGCCGCCGGCATCGGCCAGAGGTACCAGGTGATGGCCAGGATCTGCAACGCAGTCTTGATCTTGCCGCCCCGGCTGGCCGCGATCACCCCGTGCCGGATCACCCAGAAGCGCAGCGCGGTGATGCCCAGCTCCCGGACCAGGATCACCACGGTCACCCACCAGGGCAGCCGGTCGTACCAGGAGAGCAGCACCAGCGCCGCGCCGGTGAGCGCCTTGTCGGCGATCGGGTCGGCGACCTTGCCCAGCGACGTGACCAGCCCGAACCGCCTGGCGATCCAGCCGTCCACCAGGTCCGTCGCCGAGGCCACCACGAAGATCAGACAGGCCGCCGTCCGCCAGCCGGCGTGGCTCATCCCGGACGCGACCACGGTGACCGCGAAGACCGGCACCAGCACCAGCCGCGCCGCGGTCAGCAGGTTGGCCGCGTTGAGCAGCGGCACGGGGGCAGCCACCGTCGACTCCGCCCCGGTCATGTCCGGCATCGCCCCACGTGGCTTCCCCGCTCCGTCCGGGCCCGCCGTCACCGTGCCGCGCCGGGCGCCGCCGAGATCATCTCATCCGGCACGGCGATCAGGTCGACGCCCTCGGTCGCCGTCACCCGGGCCCGCACCAGGTCACCCGGGCGCAGCGCGGCCAGGTCCACCCCGCCGCCGTCCGGCGCGACGAGCGTGGTCGACCCGTCGACCTCGGGCGCCTGGTGGGCGGCCCGGCCCTCGACCACGCCGTCGGCGATCGAGTCCACCAGCACCTCCAGCGTCGAGCCGAGCCGCTCCTCGGCCCGCTGGGAGCACAGCTCGTCGGCGAGCGCGCTGAGCTTGTCGTACCGGCGCTTGACGGTGGCGGCGGAGACCTTGCCGGGCAGCCCGGCGGCCTCGGTGCCGTCCTCGTCGCTGTAGTCGAACATGCCGATCGCGTCCAGCCGCGCCTCGGTCAGGAACCGGACCAGCTCGGCCACGTCCTGCTTCGTCTCGCCGGGGAAGCCGACGATGAAGTTGCTCCGCGCACCGGCCTCCGGCGCCAGCGCCCGGGCGGAGGCGAGCAGCTCCAGGAACCGGTCGGTGGAGCCGAACCGGCGCATCCGGCGCAGCACCGGCTCGCTGGAGTGCTGGAACGACAGGTCGAAGTACGCCGCCACGCCGGGCGTGGTGGCGATCACCTCGACCAGGCCGGGCCGGGTCTCGGCCGGCTGGAGGTAGCTGGCCCGCACCCGCACGATCCCGTCGATCGCGGCGAGCTGCGGCAGCAGCTTCTCCAGCGCGCGCGGGTCGCCCAGGTCCTTGCCGTAGGACGTCGAGTTCTCGCTGACCAGCACCAGCTCCCGGACGCCGGTCTTGGCCAGCCACTCGGCCTCGGCGAGCAGCTCGTCCGGGGTACGCGAGACGAACGCCCCACGGAACGCCGGGATGGCACAGAACGCGCAGCGCCGGTCGCAGCCGCTGGCCAGCTTCAGCGAGGCCACCGGGCCGGTGTCGAGCCGGTGCCGCAGCACCTGCCGCAGGTGCGCCGGGGTGTGCGCGTCGGTCTCCGGCGCGACCCGGGTCGGCGTGCCGTGCCCGGGCAGCGACACCGCCGCCTCGCGGCGCTTCACCGGCGTCAGCGGCAGCAGCTCGCGCCGGTCGCGCGGGGTGTGCGCGGAGATCGCCTCGCCGGCCACCACGGCGTCGAGCCGGGCGGCGATGTCCGGGTAGTCGTCGAAACTGAGCACCGCCTGCGCCTCGGGCAGACTGTCGGCCAGCTCACGTCCGTACCGCTCGGCCATGCAGCCGGCGGCGACCACCTTGGCGCCGGTGTCGGCGGCGGCCAGCAGCGTCTGGATCGAGTCCTGCTTCGCCTTCTCCACGAAGCCGCAGGTGTTCACCACCACCACGTCGGCGCCCTCACCGTCGGTGCTCACCTGCCAACCGTCGGCGTGCAGCCTGGCGGCCAACTCCTCCGAGTCGACCTCGTTGCGGGCGCAGCCCAGGGTCAGCAGGGCGACCCGGCGCCCGTCAGATTGCGGAGAGGAGGAGGCAGCAGACACCATCCGAGGGTACAGGTGCAAGGAAGGGCCCCTTGTTGACGCCTGCGGTAGAGAAAGGTGCCCCTCTCACCGCGCCGGGTGCGCGGGGGCGAGGGTGCGGGCCAGGCGGTCGAGCAGGAACACCTCCGTGCCGGCCAGGCCGGTGGAGCAGAACACCGAGATCTGGTCCGCGCGGGTCCGGCCGGGGACCGCGCCGGCCAGCACCGCGCCCAGGTCACGCAGCCGCCCGGCGTACGGCTCGACGGCGGCGAGCATCGGCGGCGCGTACGCGGCGGCCTGCCCCGGCGAGTCGGTGACCAGCAGGTCGGCGGCGTCGAGCAGGTCGGTGCCGAACTCGTGCCGGTCGACCTGCTTGAAGCCGACGGTGTTGACGTGTGTGCCGGGGGCCAGGTCGGCGGCGGCCAGCACCGGGACGGTGCTGGTGGTGGCCAGCACCACGAGATCGCGGTCACGCACCGCGGCGGCGGCGGAGCCGACGGCCCGCGCCGGCACGCCCATCTCGGCCCGGACCCGGGCGGCGAACGCCTCCCGCCGGGCCGTCGAGCGGCTGTGCACGGTCACCTCACGCAGCGGCCGGACCGCCGCGGCGGCCCAGACCTGGGTCCACGCCTGCCGCCCGGAACCCACCACGCCGAGCGTGGCGGCGTCCGGCCGGGCCAGCGCGTCCACCGCCACCCCGCCCAGTCCCCCGGTGCGCCGCGAGCCCAGCTCCTCGCCGACCGCGATGGCCCGGACCGCGCCGGTGCGCGCGTCGTGCAGCACGACGAGCTGCCCGCTCTCCGGGTGCCCGAACGTGTCGTAGGAGCGGAAGCCGTACCACTCGCCGGTGAGGTGGCCGGCGGTGAGCACCATCCGGCCGCCGCCGAGCGGCGCGGCGGCCCGGGGCGGGGCGATCAGCCGCCCGGCGTACGCGGCCAGCAGCGCGTCCCGCATGGCGGCGACGGTGAGCGGGGCGTCCACGGCCGCCGCGACGTCCTCGTCGGAGAAGAGCACGGTCATCGGCCCATCGTGCAACCTGAAGTTCACGTCAACTCCAGCGATGGTGGGCTTCGTCACCACGCCGCCGGGCCGGTCCGGCCGGTGCTAGCGTCGGTCGTGGCGGTCCCCGGGCCGCCCCGGACGAGTGGTGGGCGTACCCGGTCAGGCACGACGCCCCGCGTGAATCGACCGCCGCTCGGCCGACCGCCGGGCCCGCCCGTCAGAGGTGACCTCATGGCCTGGATCGTGCTGGTGCTCTCCGGACTGCTGGAGACCGCGTGGGTGATCGCCCTGGACCGCAGCGCCGGCTTCACCCGTCCCCTCCCCTCCGCCGCCTTCGCCGTCACGCTTGTCGGCAGCATGGCCGGCCTGGCGTACGCGCTGCGCGACCTCCCGGTCGGCACCGGCTACGCGGTCTGGGTCGGCATCGGCGCGGTGGGCACCGCGCTGGTCGGCATGCTCGCGCTCGGCGAGCCGGCCAACCTGCCCCGGATCGCCTGCCTGCTGCTGGTGGTGGCCGGCGTGGTCGGCCTGAAGGTGTTCCACTGACCGGTGCGCCATCCGGTTTGGACGGCCGGACCGCCGGGGTAGGTGAGCGTCAGCTCACCGAGAAAGATCACCCACGGAGGACACCATGGCCGACGTTCACGCCACCGCCCGCCCGCGCACCAACGCCGCCCGCATCTGCACCATCATCGCGTTCGTCTTCGCGGTCATCGCGATCTTCTTCCTGCCGCCGCTGTTCGGCCTGGTCGGCCTGGTGCTCGGCATCGTCGGCGCGGTGCTGGGCGACAAGCCGCTCGGCTGGTACGCCGCCGCCGCCAGCGTCGTCGGCGCCGTGCTCGGCATGGTGATCGGGTACGCGCTCTACAACTCCTGAGCCACCGCGTCACACGGGCCCGTCGGTCGACCGGCGGGCCCGTGTCGCGTGTCCGGTCAGTCCTCGCCGCCGCGCAGGCCGGCCAGAACCTCCTCCAGCTCGTCCGGCTTGACCAGCACGTCGCGCGCCTTGGAGCCCTCGGACGGGCCGACCACGCCCCGGGTCTCCATCAGGTCCATCAGCCGGCCCGCCTTGGCGAAGCCGACCCGCAGCTTGCGCTGGAGCATCGAGGTCGAGCCGAACTGCGAGGTGACCACCAGCTCGACCGCCTGCACCAGCAGGTCCAGGTCGTCGCCGATGTCCTCGTCGATCTTCTTCTTGTTGTCCTGCGCCGGGGCGAGCACGTCCGAGCGGAACTCCGGCTCGCGCTGGTCCTTGCAGAACTTCACCACGTCGGCGATCTCGCGCTCGGTCACCCAGGCGCCCTGGATGCGCACCGGCTTCGACGCGCCCATCGGCAGGAACAGGCCGTCACCGCGGCCGAGCAGCTTCTCCGCGCCGGGCTGGTCGAGGATGACCCGGGAGTCGGCGAGCGACGAGGTGGCGAACGCCAGCCGGGACGGCACGTTCGCCTTGATCAGGCCGGTGACCACGTCCACCGAGGGGCGCTGGGTGGCCAGCACCAGGTGGATGCCGGCGGCGCGGGCCAACTGGGTGATCCGGACGACGGAGTCCTCCACGTCGCGCGGCGCGACCATCATCAGGTCGGCCAACTCGTCCACGATCACCAGCAGGTACGGGTAGGGCCGGATCTCCCGCTCACTGCCGGGCGGGGCCGTGATCTCGCCGTTGCGCACCTTGCGGTTGAAGTCGTCGATGTGCCGGACCCCGTTGGCGGCGAGGTCGTCGTAGCGCATGTCCATCTCGCGGACGACCCACTCCAGCGAGTCGGCCGCCTTCTTCGGGTTGGTCACGATCGGGGTGACCAGGTGCGGGATGCCCTCGTAGCCGGTCATCTCGACGCGCTTCGGGTCGATCAGCAGCAGCCGCACCTCGTCCGGCGTGGCCCGGGTGAGGACGGACACCAGCAGCGAGTTCAGGCAGGACGACTTGCCCGCGCCGGTCGCGCCGGCGATCAGGATGTGCGGCATCTTCGCGAGGTTGGCCACCACGTAGCCGCCCTCGATGTCCTTGCCGAGCGCCACCACCATCGGGTGGTGGTCGCTGGTCGCGGCGCGCGAACGCAGCACGTCGCCGAGCGACACGTTCTCCGGGTCGGTGTTCGGGATCTCCACGCCGACCGCGCTCTTGCCCGGGATCGGGCTGAGGATCCGCACGTCCGGCGACTTCACCGCGTACGCGATGTTGCGGGAGAGCTGGGTGATCCGCTCGACCTTGACGCCCGGCCCCAGCTCGACCTCGTAGCGGGTGACGGTCGGGCCCCGGGTGAAACCGGTGACCTCGGCGTCCACACCGAACTGGTCGAACACGCCGGTCAGCGCCGCGATCACCTCGTCGTTGGCCTTGCTCCGGGTCTTCGGCGCGGCCCCGGCGCCGAGCATGTTGGCCGGCGGCAGCGTGTAGTCGCCGGACAGCCCGGTGAGCGCGAGCTGCTCGGCGCGGGTGGGCAGCGGCGAGTGCTCCGGCGGCTCGGCCGGCTTGCGGTTCGCCGGCACCTTGGGCATCTTGCGCGGCAGCACGATGGTTTCCTGGAGGTCCACGCCGGCCAGCTCGTCGTCCGGGTCCAGCGGGTCCAGCGGCGGCGGGAGCCGCTTCGCCGGCCGCTTGCGCGCCGGCTTCGGTGGCGCGGCGACCTCGACCGGTTCCTCCACCTCGACGTCGTCGGTCGGAATCAGGCCGGCGCGCAGCCCGAGCCGCTCCGGGATCTTGTTGATCGGCGTCGCGGTCACCACCAGCAGGCCGAACACCAGCAGCAGGAGCAGCAACGGCATGGCCACCCAGGCGGTCACCGCCGACTTCAGCAGGTCACCCAGGCCGGCGCCGATCAGGCCACCCGCGTAGTCCCGCTGCACCTCGTCGACCGGGTTCTGCCCGATGTGCAGCATCGCGGCGGTGGCCAGCAGCATCGAACCCCAGCCGACCAGGCCGCGACCACGGTGCTCCGGGTCCACCGGCGTGCGCATCAACCGCCACGCGCCGATCATCAACAGCACCGGCAGCACGATGGAGATCGCGCCGAAGAAGAGGCGCACCGTGTCGGCCAGATGCCGGCCGACCGGCCCCGCGCCGCCGCCCCAGATGCCCACCGCGGCGAGGATGGCCAGCCCGAAGAGGAGCAGGCCGGCGCCGTCGCGGCGGTGCTCCGGGTCCAGCTCCCGGGTGGACGCGGCCTGCCGGCCGGCGGCCCGGAACGCCCAACCGACCGAGTGCGCCAGCCCCATCCACAGTGCGTTGACCGCGCCGCCGACGAACGCGGCCGGGCTCGGCCCGCGGGTCGGCCGCCGCCGGACCGGCTTGCGCGCCGCCTTCTTCGCCGGTTGACGGGCACGGTTGTTCGTGGTTCCGCGCGGCGACGCGCCGCGCCGCCGGCTCGCCTGAGAGGTACGGCCCGCCATAGAGTCACGGTAACGGCGGTAACCGGCGGAACGCCGCTTTTCCGGGTCGTGTGCGCGTGTCGCAGCGCGGACCGGACCGTCGTTTGTGTTATTCGCCTCAGAAGGGATGCCCGATGGCGTCGCCGGAGATCGAGGACGGTCCGGACGGTCCCCTGACCGGACACCCGCAGGCACTGCGACCACTGACCGTCGAGCTGGTCGCCGCCGTGCTGGCCCACCGGGGGTACGCGGTGGCCGAGGAACCCGACGGCGCGCTGGTCGGTCGCTGGGAACGGAGCCTGATCTGGTTCCACCGCCGGGGCGAGGCCGGCGAGCTGCTCCAGGTCCGCACCGTCGCCGCGCACCGGTTCGGCATCGAGCGGGTGCCCGGCCTGCACGCGTTCTGCAACACGTGGAACCACGACCGGCTCTGGCCCAAGGCGTACGTGCACGTCGACGACGACGGCGTCGCCCAGGTCTGCGGCGAGGTCACCACCGACCTGGAGCGCGGCGTCACCCCGCACCAGCTCGACCGGCTGATCGACTGCGGCGTCACCACCGGCTGCCAGCTCGCCGCCGCCGTCGCCGACCTGCCCGGCGGGACGGTCCGGTGACCACGGCCCGCGACCGGGCGCTGGCCGCCGCGCTCGCCGACGCCCGGGACCGGCCCGACGACGAGGAACGCTGCGCCGAACTGGACCGGATCGCGGCCCGCGCCGACGCCACCGACGACCCGCGTACCGCCCTGTCGGCGCGGTTCGCGCTAATCGAGGCGTACCTGCACCGGGGCGAACGGTGGCGGACCGTGGAGCCGGTACGCCGCTTGCGGGCCACGCTGGCGCGGCATCCGGGGCTGCTCGACGCCCACCCCGACGAGCTGACCCGGCTGCGCCGGCACCAGCGGCAGGCGGTGGAGGCGGCGTTCGGCACGCCCCGGGTCGGGCTGGACCAGATCCGGTCACTGACCGACACGCTCGCCGACGAGCTGGGCCCGGACGCCGCGCCGGTCGCCGAGCTGCGCTGCCGACTCGCCGACCACCTCGGCGACGAGCCGGCCGCGCGGCGCGCGTACGAGCGGTGGACGGCCGGGGACGCGGCGGACCCGGTGGGCGGCTGCGCCGGCTGCGCCCCGGCCCGGCGGGCCGAGCTGCTGACCGGCTGGGGTGAGCCGGAGGCGGCACTGGCGGCACTGGGCCAGCACGGCCAGCACCACGGCGAGCGCGATGCGGCGGACGGCACGCCGGACTGCACCGACCAGCCCGAACGGTCGCTCGCGGCGGGGCTGCTGCCGTGGCTGCGTACCGGCGCGGTGGTCCGGGCGGCGCGGGCGCACGTCCGCGCGTACCGCCGGCACCGTCGGGAGCGGGCCGCGTTCCCGCTGCTCGCCACGCACCTGCGGTTCTGCGCGCTGGGCGGCTACCCGCACCGTGGCCTGGAGGTGCTGACCGAGCAGTTGCCCCGGCTGGACCGGCCGGCCGACGACCTGTCCGCGATGGAGTTCGCCGCGGCCGGCGCGCTGCTCTGCGGGCTGGCCGCGGAGGCCGGTCTCGGCGGGCGACGGATCCACCGCCCCGGGCACGGGTCCCGCCCGGCGGCCGAAGTGGACGTGGCCACGCTCGGCGCGCAGCTCCAGGCGCTGGCCACCGCGTTGGCCGGCAGTTTCGACGCCCGCAACGGCACCGGGCACCAGTCCGGCCGGATCGCCTCCTGGCTGGCCGAACGGCCGCTCGCCGGGCCGGTGTCGCTGGCGGCGGAGAGCGAGTTCGACGACGAACCGGACGCCGACCCGGCCGACCCGGCCCCGCCGGGCCCGGAGGAACCGGCACCGCTGGACGCCGCGCTGCTCACCGCCGCCCTGGCGGCGCGCGGCGAGGCGTACACGGCGGAGCCGGACGGCACGCTCGTCGGCCGGTGGGGCGAGGCGACGATCCAGTTCCGGGTGCTCGGCGAGGTGCTGCACGCCCGGGTGGTGGCGGCACGCACGCTGCCGGCCGACCGACGCGCCGAGGCGTACGCGTTCTGCAACGCCTGGAACCACGACCGCCTGCTGCCCGCCGCCTACGTGCACGAGCCCGGCGACGGGACGCTGGTGCTGGCCGCCGGCGTCACCACGGACCTGTCCTGCGGCGTCGCCCCGACCCAACTGGCCGTGCTGGTGGCCGCCGCCGTCCGCACCGGCACCGCGTACGCCGACGCGGTCGCCGCCCTGCGAGCAACGCCCAACGGTTGAGGGGTGCCGGACATCGTCCACGCGGTGTGTCGACACGGTCGTGTGACGCATCGCGGTGGGCGGGTCACGCGATCGGGTGGATGTTCCGATCACCCGTGTCCGGTCCGGCCACCCGGTCGATAGGCAGTGCGGACGGAACGGCACCGTCCGCTTCGACCTGCACGGAGGAATGACAGATGACACCGCAGACACCGCAGACAACGCCGACGAACGAGCAGCAGGTGGTCGTCGAGGGCTACCGGCCACCACGGCTGACCCGGCTCGGCACCCTGGCCGACCTGACCCGGGGTGGCGAGCTTCCCGTCGGTGACGGGCAGGGCGGCAGCGGCGCGTCCATCTGAGGACCGGGCGGGCCGTCGCGACACGCTCACCAGGAGCCGACATGACCGAGTCGACAGTCGACACCCGGGTGTCCGCGCCCTGGCCGTCACCGTACGAGCTGGCCACCGGGTTGGTGTCCGGCGTCGAGCCGGCGGACCGGACCGGTCCGCCGGCTCCGGTCGTCGCGTCCCCGCTGGCGGCGCTGGAGGCGGCGGTGCTGCCGGCGGTCCGCCGCGCGCCGTGCCTGGTCAGCTTCTCCGGTGGCCTCGACTCGTCGGTGGTGCTGGCCGTGGCCGCCCGGGTGGCCGCCCGGCACGGCCTGCCGGCGCCGGTGCCGGTGACCTGGCGGTTCACCGGCGCACCGGCGGCCGACGAGTCGAGCTGGCAGGACCACGTGATCGACGAGCTGCGGCTGCGGGACCGCTGGCAGATCCTGCGCGCGGACGACGACCTGGATCTGGTCGGCCCGGTGGCCCGACGGTTCCTGCACCGCTACGGCGTGTGCCATCCGCTGAACACCCACCTGCACCTGCCGATCGTCGAGCTGGCGGCCGGCGGGTCGATGCTGACCGGCGGCGGCGGCGACCAGATCCTCGCCGGTTGGCGACCGCCGCTGCCGCCCTCGCCGTACCGGCGGTTGCGCCACCGGGCGTCCCGGGTGCGGGCCCGACTGCGCCGGGGGCCCACCGGCGTCGACCGGTTCCCCTGGTTGCGGCCGGCGGCGGCACAGGAGGTGCTGCGCCGGCACCGGGCCGAGCGGCGGGCCGAGCCGACCCGGCTGGACCGGCGGATCGCCTGGCACCTGCGCCGCCGTGACCTGCGGCTCACCGTGGCCTCGTTCGACCGGATGGGCGCGGACCACGGCGTGCTGGTCCGGCATCCGTTCCTCGATCCGGGGTTCGTGGCGGCGCTCGCCGCTACCGCCGGTCACCGCCGTGGCGTGGCCCGCCGCGACCTGCTCGCCGAGGTGGCCGCCGGCCACCTGCCGCCACTGCTGTTCCGGCGGCAGGGCAAGGCGCACTTCCTGGACGTGTTCCTGCGCACGCCGACGCGTGAGTTCGTGCGGAGCTGGGACGGTGGCGGCGTGGACGGGTCGGTGGTCGATCCGGCCGCGCTGCGCGGCGTCTGGAGCCGGTGGCCGATTCCGGAGTGCACCGCCGGACTGGTGCAGCACCTGTGGTTGCGGCAGCATCCACCGACGCCCCGCGACGCCGCGCCGCAGGGGTTGGCCGGCGACCGCTGATCAGGCCGGCCGGCTCGCCGTGGCGAGGTCGGCGGTCTCGGTGACGGATGCCATCAGCCGCCACGTCCGCTCCAGGGCGGCCCAGTCCCGGGGCCGGGTCAGCTCCCAGGCGGGCAGCGCCGCCAGGGCGAGCAGCACGGCCGGGTCGGACGGCAACTGCGGCCAGGACCGTTCGGCGGCGAGCCGGCCCAACGCGTCGATCGCGGCCAGCCGGGTCACCGCCGGTCCCTCGCCCCAGCGCAGGAAGAACCAGCCGGCCAGCGGCGCGTGCGTGGCGATGGGCGGCAGCGGCACCCGGGTCCGGCTGCCCTCCCGGGCGGTCCGACCGGCCAGGGCCGCACCGGGGACCGGCTGCCGCAGGTCGATGCAGCGCGGCCCGGCGAAGACCGCGCCGTCGTGCACCACCGCCACGTCGTCGGCCAGCACCGGCACGTCCCGGGCGGCGAGCGCCGCGAGCAGGCTGCTCTTGCCGGCGGTACGCGGACCGAGCACCGCGTACGCGCGCCCGTGCCGGACGAACGCGCCGGCGTGGAACGTCTCCCGCCCCGCCCACCGGTTCACCACGACGGCCGGTGGCGCCAGGTAGGGGTGGGCGAGCAGGTCCGGCGTCAACGGCGGCCCGTGGAACGTGGCCGTGCCGGTCCGCCGGTCGACGGTGAGGTGCCGCCCGTCGGCGAGCAGGCGCACCTGCCGCCACCGGTCCAGCGGCACCGTCGCGGGGCGCGGGCCGTCCTGCTGGCGGATCGTCACCTCGGGCAGGTCGTCCCCGGGTGCGGCCGGCATCAGGTCGGTGACGTCGTCCAGCCCGTGTACCCGGAGTCCGTAGGCGAATCGTCCGGTCATCTGCTCCTCCTGTCGCTCCGGCAGCGGGCACGGTGGTGCGGGTGACGCCGAGGCGTCACCCGCACCGGGTGTGCTTCCGGTCAGCGGACCGTCCCGCTGACCACGTGGGACGGCGTGAGCTTCACGGAATTCCGGGTGACCTTCCGCAGGTGTCCCTTGCCGTTGGCGGCCGTCGCCACCGTGGGTACGGGCACCGGGCCGCCGAGCGCGTCGGCGTCCCAGCCGACCCAGAACGGCCCCGGCGTCTCGATACGCAGCCAGAGCGCCACGTTCGTCGACACGCCCGGACCGAGGCCGCCGAGCGCCAGCGGGACGGTCAGCGTGGTGAACAGGCCGCCGCCGGGCGGGTCGGTGGCCGGCGCGTCCATCCGGAGGTTGTTCACCGCGACCACGCTTCCGTTGCTGAGCGTGACGTCGCTGGTGGCGGTGGTCGGGTTGATCACCCGTAGGTTGCCGTGCGGTGTCGGCGTCGGGCCGTTCGGCTTCGGTGCGCCGTTGACCTGGCTGAGCGAACTGATCCGCAGCCGCGCCTGGGTGATGGCGGAGGTGGACGAGCGGTTGGTGAGCCGGAACCGGAGGATGATGGTGCTGCCGCTCACCACCCGGTTCGGCGAGGCCGCGGTGGACACGTCCGGGTCCAGCCGGGTGGACTGGAGGACGTCGTTCTGCTGGTAGGTGCCGAGCGAGTTGCGCGGGCTCGGGGAGCCCAGCGCGGACGGCACCCCCTCGATCGGGCCGAGCTGCACGCTCACCAGCCGGAAGTCGTTCCGCGAGTTGCCGGTGTCCACCAGTTGGCCGTTCTGGTAGATGCGGCCCCAGGCGTACGCGACGTGCGGCGGGCTGCTGAACGCCGGCAGCGGGGTGCCCTCGTAGAAGCCGGGCGCGGACCCGGCGGCGTCGGTCACCGTGCTGGGCACGTCCGGCGCCACCAGGCGGAATCCGCCGCCGGTCGGCCCGAGGTCGGGCACCACCAGGTCGGGCAGGATGTTGGCCAGCGAGTAGTCGGCTCCGGCGACGAGATAGCCCCGCCGGCTCGGCAGCGGCCGGGCGCTGGCCGGGACGGTGAGGCTGAACCCGCCCGGCGCCTGGATCTTGAACCCGGCGATCGGCAGTTCGATCGGCAGCGTGTTACGCAGGGAGACGAACTGGTCCTGGTCGCCGGCGGTGCCGGACTGGGCGAACTGGCCGATGACAACCTGGCCATGCACCGCGCGGACGTCCACGGTGACCGTGTTGGAGTTGACCACCGTGTTGGTGTTCGTCGCGTCGAACTGCACCCGGAAATTGTTGAGCCCGAACGCCGGCAGGATGACCTCGAAGTCCGCGGCGTTCAGCGTCACCGGGAACGTGCCGAGTGGCCGGTCGGTGCCGTTGGGCAGCACGTCGATCGCGGTGACGTTCCCCTCGGCGACGCCCGGTCCGATCCGGACGTGGAAGGCGCTGGGCGTGCCGAAGTTGACCAGCGTGCTCTCGACGGTGAGGGTGACCACGCTGGTGGGTTGGACGAGCAGCCGGAACTGCTGGGTGTCGTAGAGCCCGAACGCGTCGGTGACCCGCACCGTAAACGAGTATGCCCCGGCCGCGGTGGGCCGCCCGGACAGCAGCCCGGTGGCCGGGTTGAGCGTGAGCCCCGGCGGCAGCGTCCCGGCGACGGACCAACTGAACGGCGCGGTGCCGCCGGTCACCAGGAGCTGGTCGGAGTAGATCGCGCCCACCTCGGCGAGCGGCGGGGCCGCGTTGTTCAGGTCGGGCGCCTGGCGAATCTCCAGCGTCACCAGGCGGCTGGCCTGCTGCGCGTGCGCGTCCACCACCCGCACCACCACCGGGAAGATGCCGGCGGCGGTGGGCACACCGCTGAGGGTGCCGTCCTCGGTCCTCACGGTGAGCCCCGGCGGCAGCGTTCCGGAGGCGATCGACCAGGTGAACGGCGGGACGCCGCGGGTAACGTCGAGGGCCGCCACGTAGGCCACCCCCACCGCGCCGGTCGGGGGCGTCTCGAACGCCAGCGTCGGTGACACGTTCATGGTCACCGGGAACGACAGCGGCGACTCCGGCCCGGTGCCGGCCGCGGTCCGGGCGGCCACCGTGAACCGGTAGGTGACACCGGAGATCAGGCCGGTGATGTCCCCGGTGGTGGCCGGTCCGACGGTCTGGCTCGCCTGCCGCGTCGCCCCGATGTACGGGGTGATCATCCAGTTGGTCACCGGCGAGCCGCCGTCGGAGCCGGGTGTCCAGCTCAGCAGCGCGGTGGTGCTGTTCGCGCTGAGCGCGATGATGGTCGGCGCGGCCGGCAGCGCGAGCAGCTTGGCGGGCGCCGACCGCGGGCTGGCCGGGCCGGTGCCGACGGCGTTGCGGGCGGCCACCGTGAACGTCCACGACCCCTTGTCGGAGGCCAGCCGCAGCGTGCCGGTGGTGGCCGTGCCGTCGAACGACACCGGCTTGGCCGCCTTGCCGTCGCGGTGTGGCGTCACCACGTACCCGCTGATGGCGCTGCCGTGGTCGGCGGGCGCCTGCCAGGTGACGACCGCCAGGGTGCCGCGGTGGCCGGCGCGCGGCTTCTTCGGCGCGGCCGGGGCGGAGGGCTCGACCAGTGCGCCGGTCCGGACGGTCGGCCGGGGCGAGGTGGTGGGCGCGGCAGCGGTGGCCGGCTTCGCCGAGGCGGCGGACCGGTTCTTGGCCGCGGCGGCGGGTTGCGCCGAGACGGGTGCGGGCGGTGACAGCACCGACAGGACGAGCGCGCCGGCGAGGGCCGGGGCGGCCCAGACGCGCAGGCGGGACAAAGCGGACATCGAACCCCTGCCTTTCTGCGGGATCGACGGGCACGCCCATGAGCGCACCGGAGGCGAATGATTGGGGAGAAGGAGATAAACATTCACGACAGAAGATCTGCGTGCTTTATCCTTCTATCACGCTCGCCCTTTGAGCAATAGCGACCTGTCGCTATTTTCCCAGGTCAGAGGCCATCTGAGCGGTGCGAATAGCCGTTTCGCGAGCACCCTGTCCGCATAACGAAATCGATCGGAAATCGGCCGGCCGGACGCCATGACAAAAACGGCCCCGCGGCACCAGAGGGTGCCGCGGGGCCGCCACGCGAGCGTGGTCGGTCGGGATCAGACCTCGACCACTGTCGGGACGATCATCGGACGGCGTCGGTACGCGTCGTTGACCCAGCGGCCCACCGTGCGGCGGACGATCTGCTGGAGCTGGTGCGGGTCGGTGATGCCGTCCGCGGCGGCCCGGTTCAGTGCCTCGGTGACCAGCGGCACCACCGGGTTGAACGCGGCCGGGTCCTCGGAGAAGCCCTTCGCCGAGAGGGTCGGCCCGGCGACCACCTTGCCGGTGACCGAGTCGACCACCACGGTGGTGGCGATGAAGCCACCGTCGCCGAGGATCCGGCGCTCGGTCAGCAGCGACTCGCTGACGTCGCCCACCGCGAGGCCGTCGACGTAGACGTACCGGCTCTTCACGCGCCCGACCAGGCTGGCCCGGCCCTCGACCAGGTCGACCACGTCGCCGTCCTCGCAGAGCACCACCCGGTCCGGCGCGACACCGGACTCGATGCCGAGCCGGGCGTGCGCGCGCAGGTGCCGCCACTCGCCGTGCACCGGCATCAGGTTGCTCGGCCGCACCACGTTGAGCAGGTAGAGCAACTCGCCGGCCGGCGCGTGACCGGAGACGTGCACCTTCGCCACGTCCTTGTGCACCACCACGGCACCGGCCCGGGCCAGCCGGTTGATCACCCGGTAGACCGAGGTCTCGTTGCCGGGCACCAGCGACGAGGCCAGCACCACGGTGTCGCCGGGCGCGATGGTGATGTGCCGGTGGTCGCCGCTGGCCATCCGGCCCAGCGCGCTCATCGGCTCGCCCTGCGAACCGGTGGACATCAGCACGATCTGCTCGGGCGGCAGGTTGGTGGCCTCCTCGATGCCGACCACCAGGCCGGCCGGGATGTTGAGCAGGCCAAGGTCGCGGGCGATGCCCATGTTGCGGACCATGGACCGGCCGATCAGCGCGACCTTGCGGCCGTGCTCGGCCGCCGAGTCGAAGACCTGCTGCACCCGGTGCACGTGCGAGGCGAACGAGGCGACGATGATCCGCCCCTTGGCCTTCGCGAAGATCGAGTCGAGCACCGGCCCGATCTCCCGCTCCGGCGTGACGAAGCCGGGGATCTCCGCGTTCGTCGAGTCGGACAGCAGCAGGTCGACGCCCTCCGCGCCGAGCCGGGCGAAGCCGGCCAGGTCGGTGATCCGCCCGTCCAGCGGGAGCTGGTCCATCTTGAAGTCGCCGGTGTGCAGCACCAGGCCGGCCGGGGTGCGGATGGCCACCGCCAGCGCGTCCGGGATCGAGTGGTTCACCGCGAAGAACTCGCACTCGAACGGGCCCAGCCGCTCCCGGCCGCCCTCCCGCACGGTCAGCGTGTACGGCTGGATCCGCCGCTCGGCCAGCTTCGCCTCGACCAGCGCCAGCGTGAACTGGGACCCGACCAGCGGGATGTCCGGCTTGTGGGCGAGCAGGTACGGCACCGCGCCGATGTGGTCCTCGTGGCCGTGGGTGAGCACGATCGCCTGCACGTCGGCCAGCCGGTCCAGGATCGGGCCGAAGTCGGGCAGGATCAGGTCCACGCCCGGCTGCTCGACGTCGGGGAAGAGCACCCCGCAGTCGACGATCAGCAGCTTGCCGTCGTACTCGAAGACGGTCATGTTCCGGCCGATCGCGCCGAGTCCGCCGAGCGGCATGATCCGCAGGCCGCCCTCCGGCAGCGGCGGGGGCAGCTCACCGTCGATGTGCGCCTCGGTCACGCGTCACCTCATTCTGCGACGCCGTCGTGCGGCGTCCGTCGTGTCGTTGGATCATTCGGGCAGGGGCAGGCCCGCCGCGGCGCAGTCCGCGCGCAGCTGGGCCAGTTCGTCGCCGGTGGCCTCCACCAGCGGCGGTCGCACCGGGCCGGCCGGCAGGCCATGGGCCGTGAGGCCGGCCTTGACCAGGATCGTGCCCTGGGTGCGGAAGATTCCGGTGTAGAGCGGCAGCAGCCGCCGGTGCAGGGCGAGCGCGCCGGCGTGGTCGCCCGCCTCGAACGCCTCGATCATCTGCTGGGTCGCCTCGCCGGTGAAGTGCGTGGACGTGCCGACCACGCCGACCGCGCCGACCGCCAGGGCGGGCAGGGTCAACGCGTCCTCACCGCTGTAGAACGCCAGGTCGCTGCGGGCCAGCACCTCCGAGGTCGCGATCAGGTCGCCCTTGGCGTCCTTGACCGCGACGATCCGCCCGTGCTCGGCGAGCCGGACCAGCGTCTCGGTGGCGATCGCGACGCCGGAGCGGTGCGGGATGTCGTAGAGCATGACCGGCAGCCCGGTGGCGTCCGCGACGGTGGTGAAGTGGTGCAGCAGCCCCGCCTGCGGCGGCTTGTTGTAGTACGGCGTGACCACGAGCAGGCCGTGCGCGCCGGCCTTCTCCGCCTGCGCAGCCAGCTCGACGGTGTGCCGGGTGTCGTTGGTGCCCACCCCGGCGACGATCCGGGCCCGGTCGCCGACCGCCTCCACCACGGCGCGGATCAGCGTCTCCTTCTCCGCGTCGGTGGTGGTCGGCGACTCACCGGTGGTGCCGTTGAGCACCAGCGCGTCGTTGCCCTGCTCGTCGACGAGGTGCCGGGCCAGCCGGGCGGCGCCGTCGGGGTCGAGCGCGCCGTCGGGGGTGAACGGCGTCACCATGGCCGTGATCACCCGCCCGAACGGGCGCGACGCGCCGCGGTCCGGGGCGGCGGAGTGGTCGTGCGTCATGTTCACAACCTAGCGGACGACCACCGGTGCCCCGGCGGCGAAGGGAGACGACTCACTCCGCGTGCGGCGACGTCGCCACCTCGGTGCCGTCCGGCAGCGTGGAGATCACGAAGTCGGCGAAGACGTTCGGCGCGACGCCCTGGAGCTGCCGCAGGCACTCGATCGCCAGCTCGCGGATCTCCACGTCGGCGTGCTCGGTGGCGCGCATCGTGACGAAGTGCCGCCACGCCCGGTAGTTGCCGGTCACCACGATCCGGGTCTCGGTCGCGTTCGGCAACACGGCCCGGGCCGCCTGCCGGGCCTGCTTGCGGCGCAGCGTCGGGTTGGGCTCGTCGGTGAAGCGGGCCTCCAGCCCCTCCAGCAGATCGGTGTACGCGCGCACCGCCGCCTCGGACGCCTCGACGAACTTCTTGTGCAGCTCCGGGTCCTCGGCGATCACCGCCGGCTCGACCATCGCGGCGTCCCGCTCGGGCACGTAGCGCTGGGAGAGCTGCGAGTAGGAGAAGTGCCGGTGCCGGATCAGCTCGTGCGTGAACGACCGGGAGACGCCGCTGAAGTAGAAGCTCACCGAGCCGTGCTCCAGCACCGAGAGGTGACCCACCTCCAGGATGTGCGCCAGGTAGCCGGCGTTCGTCGCGGTGACCGGGTTCGGCTTCTTCCAGCTCTGGTAGCAGGCCCGGCCGGCGAACTCGGCGAGCGCCTGTCCACCGTCGGCGTCGGTCGACCACGGCACGTCGTCCGGCGTCTGGAACTGGGTCCACGCGATCAGCTTGACCTGGGGCTGCACCATCTCCGGCATGCCGAGGACTGTAGTTGCCCGTCGTCCGGCGCGGAAATCGGGCACGCGGCCGGCCAGCGCCGAGCACACCCCGCGGCGTCGGTGATCCGTCAGACGTAGAGCGAGGGGAACGGCGCCCAGGGCAGGTTGCGGGCCACCGAGAAGACCGCCCAGGCGGCCAGGAAACCACCGATCACCTTCGGGCTGAACCGCGGCTCGGGCAGCCGCCAGCCGAACGCCCGGTTGCCGGCCCAGGCGACGAAGAGCCAGGCCAGGAACGGCAGCGCGAAGACGAAGAGGAAGTGGTGCCGGGCGGCGGCCGGCAGGTCGCCGTGCAGCACGTACCAGAGGGCGCGGGTGCCGCCGCAGCCCGGGCAGTCGAGCCCGGTGGTGAGCTTGAGCAGGCAGGTCGGCCGGGCGTCCGGGTCGCTCTGGGTGGGGTCGCTGATCAACGCGTACGTCATGCCGAGGCCGACGCAGCCCAGCGCGGCCAGCGGCACCGCCCAGCGTGGGGCGCGGGCGTGCAGGCGCAACACCATCCGGGTGAACCGGTCCGGCTCGACCGGCTGGTAGACCACCCCGGCCGGCCACGCCGCCCCGGCGTGCCCGTGCGGCCCGGCGTGCCCGTCAGGCCCGGCATGACCGTGCGGCCCGGCGTGCCCGTGCGGCTCCGGGTGCGTGGGCGCGTCCGTCTGCGGGTGCGGCGCGGTAGCGGGCCGGTCGACGCTCGTCACGAGGTCACCGTACACCGGCCACGCCCACCAGCGCGGCGGCCAGCGGCGCGGCCAGGTCACCGGCGGCCGGCGGAGCGACCGCGTCCAGGCCGAGCCAGCCGGCCAGCCGGTACAGCTCGGCGGCGAGCGCGACGGCCGTCTCCCCCGGGTCGGCGCCCGGCTCCACCCAGGCCGCCGGCACCAGCAGGACGCCCGCCTTCCGGTCGGCCTTGAGGTCGACCCGGGCGGTGAACCGCTCGCCCTGCCGGAACGGCAGCACGTAGTAGCCGTACACCCGCTGGGGCGCCGGCACGTAGATCTCGATGCGGTAGGTGAAGCCGAAGAGCCGCTCCGTGCGGGCCCGCTCCCAGACCAGCGGGTCGAACGGGCTGACCAGCGTGTTGCCCCGCACCCAGCGGGGCAGCCGGGCGTCGGCGTGCAGGTAGGCCGGCTGCCGCCACCCCTGGACGGTGACCGGCGTCAGCTCGCCCGCCTCGACCAGCTCGGCGACCGCCTGCCGGGCCCCGGCCACCGGCAGGCGGAAGTAGTCCCGCAGCTCCGGCTCGGCGGCGACGCCCAACGACCGGGCCGCGAGCGCCACCAGGGCGCGGTGCGCCTCGGCGACGGTCGGGGTGGGCGCCGCCAGCACGGCGGCCGGCAGCACCCGCTCGGGCAGGTCGTAGCGGCGGGCGAACGAGTTGGTGCGGTCGGCGGCGGTGACCTCACCGGCCCAGAACAGGAACTCCAGCGCCCGCTTGACGGTCGACCAGTTCCACCCCCAGTTGCCGGTCTCCCGGGGCGCGTCGTGCTCGATCTCGGCGGCGGTGAGCGGCCCCCGGGCGGCCACCTCGTCGCGGACCCACGCGACCAGCTCGGGCTGCTCCTGGGCGATCCGGCGCATCCAGCCCCACGCCTCGTCGCGCGCCTTGGCCATCCGCCAACGCAGCGCCGGGTGCAGCCCGACCGGGACCAGCGACGCCTCGTGCGCCCAGTATTCGAACAGCTCGCGGGGGCGACGGTGGGCGGCGGTGTCGAGCAGCGCGGTCGGGTAGGGCCCGAGCCGGCTGTAGAGCGGCAGGTAGTGCGCGCGTTGCAGGACGTTGACCGAGTCCATCTGGATCAGCCCGACCCGGTCGAGCACCCGGCGCAGGTGCCGGCGGGTGGGCACGCCGGTGGGCGTCGGGTCGGCGAAGCCCTGGGCGGCCAGGGCGATCCGGCGGGCCTGGGCGAGTGAGAGCGATTCCGGTGCGGCCATCGCCGCGACCCTAATCCAGCCCTCTGACACTGGTGCGGCGGCTGGACCGGTCGACCGCCGGGGCATAGAACTGGACAGGTGCCCACCATCCGCCGGGAGGAACCGGACGACGCCGAGGCGATCGCCCGGGTGCACATCCACGGCTGGCAGGCCGGCTACGCCGGCATCATGCCCGCCGAGGTGCTGCGCCGGCTGAACCCGGTCGCCTGGGCGCAGCGCCGCCGCGACCTCGGCACCGCCGACCCGGAACACCCGTTCACCACGCTGGTCGCCGAGGCCGACGGGGAGGTCACCGGCTTCACCACGTTCGGGCCGTACCGGAACAACCAGGACCGCGGCGACCTCGACCCGGCGTACGGCGAACTGCTGGCCATCTACCTGGAGCCGGCGCACTGGGGTTCGGGCACCGGCCGGGCGCTGCTCGCCGCCGCCCGGGACGGGCTGGCCGGGCAGGGCTGGACCGAGTACCGGCTCTGGGTGCTCGCCGACAACGCCCGCGCCCGCCGCTTCTACGAACGGGCCGGGCACTCACCGGACGGTGAGGAGTCCGCCTACCCGGTGCCGCTGCACGGTGGGCGCGACCCGGTCCTGCTCCGCGAGCTGCGCTACACCGCCCGGCTCGACCGCTGAGCCGGCCGGCCCGGCGGCGCCCACCGGACCGTCGCCGCCGGTCGGGACCGCCCAGCGGCGGATCGGCAGGCCGAGCAGCAGCGCCAGGCTGATCCACACGTAGGTGTTGCTGCCGAGGAAGCCGTCCACGCCGGTGAAGTCCTTCTCCCAGGACCAGACGATCCGGCTGCACAGCAGCGCGTACCCGATCAGCGCGGCGGCCAGCAGCAGACGGCGCCGCCGGCCGCGGGCGGGGGCCGCCATGCCGTTGTCGACCAGCAGGATCAGCCCCGGCAGCAACCAGACCAGGTGGTGCACCCAGGTCACGGGGCTGACCAGGCACATCACCGCACCGGTCAGGGCCAGGCCGGTGGCCTCGTCGCCGGCGGCCACCGCGGCCCGGCAGCGCCAGCCCCAGACCGCCAACGTGGCCAGGACCAGCAGCAGCCAGGCCACGGTGCTCGGATGCTCCGGGTCGAGCCGGGCGACCACGCCGCGCAGCGACTGGTTGGAGACGAACGCCAGCTCACCGACCCGGTCGGTGTTCCACAGCGCCTCGGTCCAGAACTCCCGGGAGGCGTCCGGGAAGAGCCCGGCGGCCACCAGCGTGGCGACGGCGGCCGAGCCGACCGCGGTCGCGGCGGCCCGCCAGCGGCCGGTGACCAGCAGGTAGACGATGAAGATGCCGGGGGTCAGCTTGATCGCGGTGGCCAGGCCGATGCCCACCCCGGCCCAGCGGTTGCCGGCCGGCAGCAGCCGGAGCAGGTCCACCGCCACCAGGAACAGCAACAGCATGTTGACCTGACCGAAGTTGACCGTCTCGCGCATCGGCTCGTACGCGGCGGCCAGGCAGAGCGCGACCGCGAGCGTGAACCAGCGGGTCCAGCCGGCCCGGCGGGCCACCGGATCCAGCAGCCACCAGATCACCACGGCGCTGACCAGCACCGTCGCCGCCACGCTCACCACGATCGCCGCGCCCCACGGCAGGTACGCCATGGGCAGCATGACCAGCGCCGCGAACGGCGGGTAGGTGAAGCCGTACTGGGTGCCGGCCTTGAGGAAGTCGTAGATCTCGCCGCCGTCACGCGCCCAGTAGGTGAGCGCGCCGTGGTAGACCCTCAGGTCGAAGAAGCCGTGCCGTACCGCCGCCACGGAGAGGAACACGGTGACCGCCGCGGCCAGCGCCACCACGGCCACGACCTGCGCGGTCGTCCGCCCGGCACCCTGCGCCACCGTCACCCTCCTCGCCCTGCGTAGGCTCACGTGCCATGGCTGAAGGCTACGTCCGCCCCGCGCGTCCCGAGGACGTCGCCGAGATCGCCCGCATCCAGCTCGCGACCTGGCGGGTCGCGTACCGCCGGATCCTGCCCCGGCACGTGCTCGACAACCTGGACGAGGCGTACCTCGCCCGGCGGTGGGGCGCGGCGGTGCAGGAGCCGCCCTCGGGCGCGCACCGGGTGCTGGTCGCCGTCGAACAGGCCGCGCAATCCTATCTGGTGGGGTTCGCCGCCTCCGGTCCGGCCGACGCCGAGGCGCTCGCCCCGGGCGAGCCGGCCGACGCGTTCGACTCGGGCGTGGCCGCGGTGACCGATCTGCTTGTCGAGCCGCGCTGGGGGCGACGCGGGCACGGCAGCCGGCTGCTCGCCGCCGCGGTCGAGCACTGGCGCGCGGACGGGCTCACCCGCGCGGTGGCGTGGGCGTTCGACGCGGACGCGGCGACCCGCGCGTTCCTCGGCTCGACCGGCTGGGAGCCGGACGGCGCGACCCGGGCGCTGGACGTGGACGACATGCTGGTGCCCCAGCTCCGGCTGCACGTGGCCGTCCCGGAGGACGAGGCGCCGGCGCGGCGATGAGTTTCCGGCCGGCCGCCGGTCCGACCTTCGACGGGAGGTACCGGCGGTCCCGGCACGGGGCGGGACCGCCGGCTCCCGGTCAGCCCTTGTCCGCGCCGTCGTTGGCGCCGCGCACGAAGTAGCGCTGGAAGATCACGAAGAGCACCGCCACCGGGATGGTGGCCAGCAGCGCCGCGCCGAGCTTCAGCGGATACTGGTTGCCCTTGCCGAGCGAGCCGCCGACCAGGTCGGCCAGCCCACGGGGCAGCGTGAACAGGTCCGGGTCCTGCACCGAGACGAGACTGTGCGGGAACTCGTTCCAGGAGCCCTGGAACGACAGGATGGTCAGGGTGATCAGCGCCGGCCGGGCCATCGGCAGCACCACCGACCAGAACGTGCGGAAGACGCCGGCGCCGTCGATCCGGGCCGCCTCCTCCACGCTGACCGGGATCGACTCGAAGAACTGCTTCATGATGAACACGCCGGCCGCGTCGGCGAGCAGCGGCACGATCAGGCCGGCGTAGCTGTCGTAGAGGCCGATCTGCTTGAGCACCAGGAACTTCGGGATCAGCAGCACCACGCCCGGCACCGCCATCACCGCGATGACGGCGGCGAACAGCCCGGCCCGACCCCGGAAGCGCAGCCGGGCCAGCGCGTAGCCGGCGAGCGAGTCGAAGAACACCCGGCCGAGCGTGACCAGCACGGTGACCAACAGCGAGTTGCCGAGCCAGAGCGGGAAGGCGGTGCCGGCGAAGATCCGTTCGAAACCGGCCAGCGTGAGCGGGTCCGGGATCGGCGAGAGCGGGTTGGCCGCCGCGTCCGGCTCGGTCTTGAACGAGTTGCCGAGCTGGATCACGAACGGGTAGAGGAAGACCAGTCCGAAGAAGATCAGGACGGCGTACCCGAGGAAGCGGTTGGCCCGGGCGCGCGGCTCGCGGTCGCGGCGGCGCGTGACCGGCGCCGGCCGGTCGGTCAGCACGGCCATGTCAGGACCCCTCCGGTACGCGACGACGCCACCACCGGCCACGCCGGTGCCCGTCCCGATCGGCCATCAGCCGGCGCTGGAACAGGGTGAGCAGGATGATGATGAGGAACAGCACGAACGAGATGGCCGCGCCGGAGCCGTAGTCGAAGTCGCGGAACGCGGTCCGGTACGACAGGTACGCCGGGGTGAGCGTGGTCTTGGCCGGGTCGCCCTGGCTCATCACGTACACCTGGTCGAAGACCTGCCAGGAGCCGATCAGTCCCAGCGTGACCACGAGGAACGTGGTGGGCTTGAGCAGCGGCAGCGTGACGTACCGGAAGCGCTGCCAGCGGGACGCCCCGTCGAGCATGCCGGCCTCGTCCAGCGCCACCGGGACGTTCTGCAACGCGGCCAGGTACATCAGCATGAACGTGCCCGAGGTGGTCCAGATGACCAGGCAGATGATCGACATCATGGCCACGCTGGGCCCGGAGAGCCACTCCCACCAGCTCAGCCCGAACGGGCCGCCGGAGGTGAGCGCGGCCGGCGGGGTGTCCAGCCCGAACGCGCCGAGGAACAGGTGCAGTACGCCGCGACCGTCGGCGAACCACTCCGGCCCGTCGACGCCGAGCAGCCCGAGCAGCCGGTTGACCGCGCCGGAGTTGGCGAACAGGAACAGGAAGACCACGCTGACCGCCACCGAGCTGGTGACGGACGGGAAGTAGAACGCGCTGCGGAAGAAGCCCTTCCCCTTCAGCAGCCGGTTGTTGACCACCAGGGCGAGACCGAGCGCGAGCACGGTCTGCACCGGCACCACGATCCCGACGTAGTAGATGTTGTTGCGGATGGCGGTCATGAAGTCGCGGCGGGCGAGCCCGTCGTCGGTGAACAGCCGGCTGTAGTTCTCGCCGCCGACGAACGGCACGTCGCCGGTGAACGGGCTGCCCTGGCCGTTCCAGTCGGTGAGGCTCACCCAGAGCGCCATCAGGATCGGCAGCAGCAGGAAGAGCCCGAGGATCACGATCACCGGCGCGACGAAGAGCCAGCCGGCGAGGTTCTCGTTACTGCGGATGCCGCCCGTACGGCGACGCGGCGGGCCGGCCGACGCGGTGCCCGGCGCGGCGAGCGTGTCCGTTGCCATTCCCTCCTCCTTCGCTCGGGGGAGGTGGAAGGAGGGGCCCCTTGTTAACACCCGTCTGTTAACAGGGGCCCCTCCTTACACCTCAGCCGCCGAGCGTCGCCTTGGCGTTCTTGTCGAAGTTGGCCAGGATGGTCTTCGGGTCGCCGGTGGCCAGGCCCTGGAGGCCGGCCTCCAGGTCCCGCAGCACGCTGTCCATCTTCGGCGCGTTGACCGGGCCCTGGGCGTACTCGACGCCGTCGATGAACGGCTTGTCCGCCGGGAACGCGCCGGTGTACTGGTCGCGGACCGACTGGCGGGACGGCATCACGCCGAACGCCTTCGCGAAACCGATCTGCTGCTCGCCGGCGGTCATCGCCTCGACGAACTTGATCGCCTGCTCCTTGTACTTCGACTTGGCCGCGATGCCCCAGCACTGGGTGAAGGAGAGCGTGCCCGGGCCCTTCGGGCCGGCCGGCAGCGGCACCACCTTGTACTTCACGTTCGGGAAGTCGTTCTGGAGCGCGCCCTTGATCCAGTTGCCCTCGATGGTCATCACGGCCTTGCCCTTGCCGAACGCCTCTCCGGACCAGCCGGAGTCGAGCTGCTTCGGGAACTTCGCGTAGCCGTTGGTGAGCAGCGACTTGACGTACTGGAGGGCCTGGAGGTTCTCCGGGGTGTCCGCGGTCGGCTGCTTGCCGTCCTTGCTCATCAGCCAGCCGCCGTTCTGCACCATGAACGCGCCGATGCGGTCCCGGGTGTCGCCGAGCGCGATCGCCACCTGGCCCTTGGCCTTGATCTTCTGGCTGACGGCGGTGAGCTGGTCCCAGGTGGTCGGCACGTCGGCGTCGGTCAGGCCGGCCTTGGCCCACAGGTCGGTGTTGATCTGGAGGGCCAGGGTGGAGAAGTCCTTCGGCGCGCAGTAGAGCTTGCCGTCGTAGGTGAACGCGGTGCGCAGGCTCTGGTAGAAGTCGTCGGGGTTGGCGACCTTGTCCCCGTACGGCTCCAGCGCGCCGACGCTGGCGTAGTCGGCGAAGCGGGCCGCGTCGACGTAGAAGACGTCCGGCGGGGTGCCGCCGGCCAGCGCCTGCCCGAGCTGCTGGGTGAGGTCCTGCGCCGGGGTGACGGTGGCGGAGTTGCCGGAGGAGCCGGCCCACGCGGCGGCGGCGTCCTTCACGGCCTTGGTCTCGGCGTCGCCGGAGGAGCCGATCAGGATCTGCAGGCTGGCCGGGCCGCTGGACTGCTTGGTGTCGGTGGCCGAGTCGTCGAAGCCGCTGCCGCAGGCGGCGGAGCCGAGCAGGGCGACGGCGGCGACGCCGGCCACCGCGGCCCGGGTGAGCATGCGAGGTGTCATCTGTTTCTCCTGGTGGGGGATGGGATCACGCCGAGTGCCGGAGCACCAGCGAGGGATGGAGCAGGAGCTGGGGGTCGCGTTGCTGCCCGTCGAGCAGCCCGGTGAGCAGCTCGACGCAGCGGGCGGCGGCCTCGCCGAGCGGCTGGCTGACGCTGCTCAGCCCGACCGCGGCGGCCACCGGGGTGTCGTCGAAGCCGATGACTGCCACGTCGGTCCCGGCGTCGCGGGCGGCCTGCCACGCGCCGAGGGCCAGCGAGTCGCTGGCGCAGACCAGCGCGGTCGGCGGTGCGTCGAGGGCGAGCAGCGCGCGGGCCTCGCGCTCCCCCTCGGCAATGCCGTCCTCGGTGGCGCGGTCCGGCGCGGCGCCGTCGAGGCCGACCTCCGCCATCGTGGTACGCCAGCCGGCGCGCCGGTCGTCGCCGACGCCGGAGCCGGCGGGCCAGCCGAGGAACGCGATCCGGCGGTGGCCGGCGGCGAGCAGGTGGCGGGTGGCCTGGGCGGTGCCGGCGGCGCCGTCCACGTCGACCCACGGGTGCGCCTCCGGCGTGTCCCAGAGCCGGCCGAACGTCACGAACGGCACCTCCCGCTCGGCCAGCCACGCGGTACGCGGGTCGCGGTGCTTGGTGCCGGTGAGCACGAACGCGTCCAGGTCGTACGCGCCGAGCAGGTCGTCGTAGGTGGCGATCTCGTCGTCGTCGTGGCGGGCGGTGTAGAGCATGACCCGGTAGCCGGCGGCGTCGGCGGTCTCGGTGAGGCCGTGCAGGAAGCGGTCGAGCACGGAGCCGTTGATGCCGTCGCGGGTGGGCTCGATGCGGACGGCGATGAGCCGGGACCGTCCGGTCCGCATCTGCCGGGCGGCCTGGTTGGCCCGGTAGCCGAGCGCGGCGATGGCCTCGTGCACGCGGCGGCGGGTGTCCTCGCGGACGATGTGCGGGGCGTTGAGCACGTTGGAGACGGTCTGCCGGCTGACCTGGGCATGCCGGGCCACGGTCGCGATGGTTACCTTTTCTCCCACGAAATCCCTCTCGCCGCCCTTGAACGATCCAATGCCGATGCGGCAGGATTAGATCGTTCAAAAGTTTCTGGAATGTTTCGCACTTTGCACCCGGCCGTGGCCATCTGTCAAGACATCCGCGCCACCTATCAGCACCAGGGAGTTCCCCCGTGACCGAACGCCACCTCCAACCGCTGCTGCACGACCTGGTCGGGGTGGTGCACGCCCCCACGAGCGCGCTGGGCGACGCGGCCGGTCAGCTCCGGCCACGCGGCGTCCAGGGCGTCTTCCACGCCGACGCCCGGGTGCTCTCCCGGGCCGAGCTGCGCCTCGACGACCGGGAGCCGGAGACGATCGCGAACGGCGCCGCCGGCCCGCACGGCGCCCGCTTCGTCGGCCTGGCCCGCTGGCTCGGCGACCCCACCCCCGACCCGACCGTGCGGGTCGAGCGCACCCGACGGGCCGGCCCGGCCGGTCTCACCGAGGAGATCGTGGTGTCGTCCACCGCCGCCGAACCGGTCCGCACCACCGTCACCGTGGACCTGGCCTGCGATCTCGCCCCGATCGAGCAGGTCAAGGCGGGCCGCGCCGGCGGGCCACTGAAGGCCGAGGCCGACGCGCCGGGCCGGGTGCGGTGGGCCGCCGAGGGCCTGGTGGTGACCGTCACCGGCGAGGGCGCCACCGTGCACGCCACCGGCGAGCACACCATGGCGCCCCGACTGGCCTGGCCGGTCACCGTCACGCCCGGCACCCCCGTCACGCTGCGCTGGCGGCTGGCCGTCACCGACCCCCGGGCCGTGGTGACCGCCGCGCCGGCCGGCCCCGGCTGGGCCGAACCCCGGGTCGCCGCCGACGACCGCCGGCTGCTGCGGCTGCTCGACCGGTCCCTGGCCGACCTGCACGCGCTGCGGCTGGCCGAGCCGGCCCACCCGGAGGACGTCTTCCTCGGCGCCGGCGTGCCCTGGTTCCTCACCCTGTTCGGCCGCGACAGCCTCTGGGCCGCCCGGATGATGCTGCCGCTCGGCACCGAGCTGGCCGCCGGCACGCTGCGGGTGCTGGCCCGCCGGCAGGGCACCCGGGTCGACCCGGCCACCGGTGAGCAGCCCGGCAAGATCCTGCACGAGCTGCGCCGGCACGAGTTCGCGCCGAACGAGGGGCTGCGGCTGCCGCCCGCGTACTACGGCACCGTGGACGCGACCATGCTCTGGGTCAGCCTGCTGCACGACGCCTGGCGCTGGGGCCTGCCCGCCGAGCGGATCGAGCCGCTGCTGCCGCACCTGGAGGCGGCGCTGCGCTGGCTCGGCGAGCACGCCGACGCCGACGGCGACGGCTTCGTCGAGTACGTCGACACCACCGGCCACGGCCTGGCCAACCAGGGCTGGAAGGACTCCGGCGACGCGGTGCGCTTCCGCGACGGCCGGCTGGCCGCGCCGCCGATCGTGCTGGCCGAGGTGCAGGGGTACGCGTACCAGGCCGCCACCGACGGCGCGGCCCTGCTGGACGCGTTCGGCCGCCCCGGCGCCGACCGCTGGCGCGGCTACGCCGACCGGCTCGCCACGAAGTTCCGCGCGGCGTTCTGGGTGGACGGCCGGCACGGCCCGCAGCCCGCGCTGGCCCTGGACCGGGACAAGCGCCCGGTCGACGCGCTGACCAGCAACATCGGCCACCTGCTCGGCACCGGGCTGCTGTCGGACGCCGAATCGGCACAGGTGGCGGCGTTGCTCTCCACCGAGGCGATGGCCGGCGGCTTCGGGCTGCGCACCATGTCCACCGACGACGCCGGGTTCAGTCCGCTGTCGTACCACTGCGGTTCGATCTGGGCGCACGACACCGCGATCGTGCTCGCCGGGCTGGCCCGCGACGGGCACCGGGAAGCGGCGCTACGGCTCGCCGACGGCCTGCTCGCCGCCGCCGAGGCGTTCGACTACCGCCTGCCCGAGCTGTACGGCGGCGACGACCGGGCGTCGATCGGCCGGCCCGTGCCCTACCCGGCGGCGTGCCGCCCGCAGGCCTGGTCGGCGGCGGCGGCCGTGCTGCTGCTCCAGGCCGGCCTGGGCGTCTACCCCGACGTGCCGAACGGCCGGGTCGACCTGCGCCCGCTGGCCGGCCCCGAGCTGGGCGCGCTCAGCGCGACCAACCTGCGCATCGCCGGCGCCCCGGTGACCGCGGCGGTCGACCACACCGGCCACCCCACCGTGTCCGGCCTCCCCACCCCCCTGCACTCCACCCCCATCCCCACCCCCCGCCCCCCGTCGCTGTCCCCCACTTCCACCTCCACCCCCACCCCCACCCCCACCACCGCCGGTTGATCATGAAGTCGACCGCGCCGTCGATCTCCCCACCGCCGCCCGCCCCCCGCCCCCGGGGGTGATCAAGGAGTTCGTGTCGGGCGGGAGGTCCGACTCCGACACGAACTCCTTGATCGACCGACAGGGGTGAGGTCAGGACGGGGACAGGTGGGCCCGGGCGGCCAGCCCCGCCGGGCCCGCCGCCGGATCGTCGAGCGCGGCCTGGAGGACGTCGAGGAGGCCGGTGAGTCCGTCGTTCCGGTTCATGCGCTCAGCCTGCACCCGTGGCGGGCGGTACCGCTTGATCGCCGTTGCGCACCTGCGGAGCACCGGGTGCGGCGCGACCCCGGTCAGTCGAGCAGCGCGTCCAGGCCGACGGTCAGGCCCGGCCGGCGGCCGACCTCGCGCACCGCCAGCAGCACACCGGGCATGAACGACGCCCGGTCGTACGAGTCGTGCCGGATGGTCAGCGTCTCGCCGGTGGTGCCGAACAGCACCTCCTGGTGGGCGACCAGGCCGGTGGCGCGCACCGCGTGCACGCGTACCCCGTCGATGTCGGCGCCCCGGGCGCCGGCCACCTCGTCGCGGGTGGCGTCCGGCGCGGGACCGAGACCGGCCTCGGCGCGGGCCGCCGCGATCAGCCGCGCGGTGTGGGTGGCGGTGCCGCTCGGCGCGTCCAGCTTGCGCGGGTGGTGCTGCTCGACGATCTCGACGGACTCGAAGTGCCGCGCCGCGCGCGCCGCGAACTGCATCATCAGCACCGCGCCGATGCCGAAGTTGGGCGCGATCACCACGCCCACCCCCGGCCGGGCGGCCAGCCAGTCCCGCACCTGGGCCAGCCGCTGCTCGGTGAAGCCGGTGGTGCCCACCACCGCGTGGATGCCCCGCTCGACGCACCAACGCAGGTTGTCCATGACGGCGTCGGGCGTGGTGAAGTCGACGACCACCCCGGCGTCGGCCACCGCGGCGAGGTCGTCGCCCTGGTCGACGGCGGCCACCAGCTCCAGGTCGGCGGCGGCGTCGACCGCCTTGCAGACCTCCAGGCCCATCCGGCCCCGGGCACCCAGCACACCGACCCGGGCCGCCACGGCCGGGCCCTTCTCCCGCACGTCAGTCACGGGGCACAACCTATCCCAATCGGGACGCACCCCACCCGCCGGACCGGTCAGCCCGCGACCGGCCACCAGCCCCGCGCCCCGGCGCCGGACCGGTCAACGACCGACCGTGAAGGCGTCCTCGTCGAACGGGCCGACCACGGCCAGCGACATCGGCCGGCCGAGCAGTTCGGCGGCGAGGTCGTTCACGTCCGCCAGGGTGACCGCGTCCACCCGGGCCAGCAGCTCGTCCACCGGCATCAGGTTGCCGTAGAGCAGCTCGCCCTTGGCCAGCCGGCTCATCCGGGAGCCGGTGTCCTCCAGCCCGAGCACGAACGAGCCCTTGCTCATCCCCTTGCCCCGGACCAGCTCGGCCTCGGTGACCCCCTCGGCGGCCACCCGCGCCAGCTCGGCCCGGGTCAGGGCCAGCACCTCGTCCACCTTGCCGGGCGCGCAGCCGGCGTAGACGGCGAACACGCCGCTGTCGGCGTACTGGCTGGCGTAGGAGTAGACCGAGTACGCGAGGCCGCGCTGCTCCCGGATCTCCTGGAACAGCCGGCTGGACATGCCGCCGCCGAGCACGTTGTTGAGCACGCCCAGGGCGAAGCGCCGCTCGTCGGTACGGTCGATGGCGGGGCAGCCGAGCAGCACGTGCGCCTGCTCGGTCTCCTTCGGCTCGACAAGCGTGGTGGCCGGCTCCGTGCGTACCGCCGGGGTGGTCGCGCGGTGCGGCGCCGGCGCGGCCGGGTCGGTGTCCAGCGGGGTGCCCCGCAGCGCCTGCCGGACCAGCTTGACCACGGCGGCGTGGTCGAGGTTGCCGGCGGCGGCGATGACGATCTGCGGCGCGGTGTACCGGCTGCGGTAGAAGTTCTGGATCTGCCGCCGGGTCATCGGCGTGACCGTCTCCTCGGTGCCGGAGATGAGCCGGCCGAGCGGGTGGTCACCGTAGACGGCGCGGGCGAAGAGGTCGTGCACCTCGTCGCCGGGCTCGTCGTCGTGCATGGCGATCTCTTCGAGGATGACACCGCGTTCGGTCTCCACGTCGGCGGCGGCCAGCACCGAGTCGGCGACCGCGTCGCACATCACGTCGATGGCCAGCGGCAGGTCCTCGTCCAGCACCCGCGCGTAGTAGCAGGTGTATTCCTTCGTGGTGAACGCGTTGGTCTCGCCGCCCACCGCCTCGATCTCGGACGAGATCTCCAGCGCGCTGCGCTTCTTCGTGCCCTTGAAGAGCAGGTGCTCCAGGAAGTGCGCGGCGCCGGCCTGCGACCCGGTCTCGTCCCGGGAGCCGACCGCCACCCAGATGCCGAACGAGACGCTGCGCATCGCCGGGATCGCCTCGGTGAGCACCCGCAGGCCGCTGGGGAGCACCGTGCGGCGGACGGTGCCGCCGAGCGGGTCGTCGCTGAGGGTGCGGGTGACCGCCCGTGCCGCCGGGGTGGACGAACTCACGACAGACCTGCTCTCCGTGCCACGAGGGGTGGGGGGACGAACGACGGCTCCAGCCCGCCGTGCGACCTGGAGCCGTGGGCCGGCCCGGGCGACGCGTACGTCACCCGGGCCGGTCGGTCGATCAGCTGTGCCGGGTACGGCGACGCGGCCGGTCGCCGCCCTCGCCGCCACCCTCCGAGCGACGCTCGCCACCCCGGTCGCCGCCACGGTCGCCGCCACGGTCACCCCGGTCGCGCGGGCCACGGTCGCCACCGCGGTCCCGGCTGGCCGGGCGCTCGCCGCCGGCGGCGGCCTCACCGGCGGCCGGCGCCTCGGCGCCCTCCGGACGGATCTTGTCCAGGTAGATCTTGCCGCGGGCGTCGATGTCCGCGATCTCGACCTCGACCTTGTCGCCGACGTTGAGGAAGTCCTCCACCTTGTCGACCCGCTTGCCGTCGCCCACCTTGGAGATGTGCAGCAGGCCGTCGCGGCCCGGCAGGAGCGAGATGAACGCGCCGAACGCGGCCGTCTTCACCACGGTGCCGAGGAACCGCTCCCCCACCTTCGGCAGGGTCGGGTTGGCGATGCCGTTGATCCGGTCCACCGCGGCCTGGGCCGACGGGCCGTTGGTCGCGCCGACGTAGATCGTGCCGTCGTCCTCGATGGAGATCTCGGCGCCGGTCTCGTCCTGGATCGCGTTGATGGTCTGGCCCTTCGGGCCGATCACCATGCCGATCTTGTCGACCGGGATCTTGACGGTGGTGACCCGCGGCGCGTAGTCGGACATCTCGGCCGGCGTCTCGATGGCCCGCTGCATCACGTCGAGGATGGTCTGCCGGGCCTCGTGCGCCTGCTGGAGCGCGGCGGCCAGCACGTCCGACGGGATGCCGTCGAGCTTGGTGTCGAGCTGGAGCGCGGTGACGAAGTCACGCGTGCCGGCGACCTTGAAGTCCATGTCGCCGAACGCGTCCTCGGCGCCGAGGATGTCGGTCAGCGTCACGTACTGGGTCTTGCCGTCGACCTCGTCGGAGATGAGGCCCATGGCGATGCCGGCGACCGGGGCCTTCAGCGGCACACCGGCCGAGAGCAGGCCCAGCGTCGAGGCGCAGACCGAACCCATCGAGGTGGAGCCGTTGGAGCCGAGCGCCTCGGAGACCTGCCGGATGGCGTACGGGAACTCCTCCCGCGACGGCAGCACCGGGATCAGGGCCCGCTCGGCCAGCGCGCCGTGGCCGATCTCACGCCGCTTCGGCGAGCCGACCCGGCCGGTCTCACCGGTGGAGTACGGCGGGAAGTTGTAGTTGTGCATGTAGCGCTTGCGGTTCTCCGGGGACAGCGTGTCCACCATCTGCTCCATGCGGAGCATGTTCAGCGTGGTGACGCCCAGGATCTGGGTCTCGCCGCGCTCGAACAGCGCCGAGCCGTGTACCCGCGGCAGCACGCCGACCTCGGCGCTCAGCGGACGGATGTCACGCGGGCCACGGCCGTCGATGCGGACCTGCTCGCGCAGCACCCGGTTGCGGACCTCGGACTTGGTCAGCGAGCGGAACGCGGCGGACAGCTCCTTCTCGCGGCCCTCGAACCGACCGCCCAGCTCCTCGGCGACCTTGGCCTTGATCCGGTCCAGGGCCTCCTCGCGGTCGGCCTTGCCAGCGATCTTCAGCGCCTCGGTGACGTCGGCGCGGGCCACGTCGGCCACCGCGTCGTACACGTCGTCGGAGTAGTCCAGGAACACCGGGAACTCGCTCACCGGCTTGGCGGCCACCTCGGCCAGCTCGCTCTGCGCCCGGCACAGCTCACGGATGGCCGGCTTGGCGGCCTCCAGGCCGCTGGCCACGATCTCCTCGGTCGGCGCGGTGGCGCCGTCCGAGATCAGGGCCACCGCGTTCGGGGTGGCCTCGGCCTCGACCATCATGATCGCGACCTCGCCGTCGGCCAGGGTACGACCGGCCACGACCATGTCGAAGGTGGCCCGGGCCAGCTCCTCCAGGGTCGGGAAGGCCACCCACTGGCCGTCCACGTGCGCGACCCGGGTCGCCCCGATCGGGCCGGAGAACGGCAGGCCGGAGAGCTTGGTCGACATCGAGGCGGCGTTGATGGCCACCACGTCGTACGGGTGCTGCGGGTCGAGCGCCAGCACGGTCTCGACGACCTGGACCTCGTTGCGCAGGCCCTTGACGAACGACGGGCGCAGCGGCCGGTCGATCAGCCGGCAGGTGAGGATGGCGTCCTCGCTGGGCCGGCCCTCGCGGCGGAAGAACGAGCCGGGGATCCGGCCCGCGGCGTACATCCGCTCCTCGACGTCGACGGTCAGCGGGAAGAAGTCGAACGACTCACGCGGCTGCTTGCCGGCCGTGGTCGCGGAGAGGACGACCGTCTCGCCGAGCTGGGCGACGACGGAGCCGGCGGCCTGCCGGGCCAGCCGGCCGGTGGAGAAGGTGATCTCACGGGTGCCGAAGGACCCGTTGTCGATCACGGCGGTGCGGGATTCGGTGCCGAGGTTGGTCTCGGTCATGTGCTGTGGTGCTCCTTCGCGTCGTCGGCCGACGACACGGGAACTGCTCAGGCGGCCGGTCTTCGATCGAAGCGCCCGGGTGGGCCGGCATGATGCCGGGATTCCCGGGGGCCACTACCGGAGACCGGTGCTGACCGGCTCCCTCTCGGGTCGTCGCGCGGCCGGGGTTCTTTCTGGTGGTACCGGAACGGGGGAGCGGCCGAGCGGCCACTCCCCCGTCAGGTCATCGGCGCAGGCCGAGCCGCTCGATGAGCGACCGGTAGCGGTTGATGTCCTTCTTCTGGACGTAGTTGAGCAGCCGACGGCGCCGGCCGACCAGCAGCAGCAGCCCACGGCGGCTGTGGTGGTCGTGCTTGTGCACCTTCAGGTGCTCGGTCAGCTCCGCGATCCGCTTGGTCAGGACCGCGACCTGCACCTCCGGCGAACCGGTGTCGCCCTCGGCGGTCGCGTACTCCTGGCGGATCTTGGCCTTGGCTTCCTGGTCGAGCGCCATGTTCTCCCTGTTTCGTGGGTGGTTCGATGAGGTCTGTCGGAGCGGTCGTGGCGACCGGTGCGACGGACCGGATTCCTCGCGCCCGCGGCGTCGTGCAGGCACGCGAGGCTCCCGTCGGTCAGCCGACGTCTCCGTCAGCCTACCAGCCCCGGACCGGCCCGGCCGGTCAAGGTCGCCCCGGCGGGTCAGGACACCGCCCGGCGGGTGCGCTCCACGTCCTCGGCGATCTGGGCGACCAGCGGCTCGATCGCGTCGTACGTCCGTTGCTCGCGCAGGTGCGCCACGAAGTCCAGCGCCAGCCGTTCGCCGTACAGGTCACCGGAGAAGTCCAGCGCGTACGCCTCCACCCGGCGCTCCCGGCCGGAGAACGTCGGGTTCGTGCCGATCGACACCGCCGCCGCGAGCGGGTCGCTGCCGCGGCGCACCAGCCGGGCCGCGTACACCCCGTCGGCGGGCACCGCCGCGTACCGGTGGGTCAGCAGGTTGGCGGTGGGGTAACCCAGTTCACGTCCGCGCTGGTCACCGCGGACCACCACGCCCTCGACCCGGTGCGGGCGACCCAGCGCCGCCGCCGCCGCGCGCACGTCACCGGCGTCGACGCAGGAGCGGATGTACGTGGACGAGAAGACGGTGCCCGCCCCGACGACCAGCGGGGCGCCCTCCACGCCGAAGCCGAACGTGCGGCCCAGCCGTTCCAGCAGCGCCACGTCGCCGGCCGCCCGGTGCCCGAACCGGAAGTTGTCGCCGACCACGACCAGCGCGGCGTGCAGGTGCTCGACCAGGATGTCGTGCACGAACGCCTCGGCCGGCAGCCGGGAGAACTCGGCGGTGAACGGCACCACGCAGAGCACGTCCACGCCGAGCGCCTCGATCAGCTCCGCCTTGCGGGCCGGCTCGGTGAGCACCGCCGGGTGCGACCCGGGGCGGACCACCTCGGCCGGGTGCGGGTCGAACGTCACCACCACCGACTTGACGCCCAACTCCCGGGCGCGCGCCACGGCGTGCCCGATGGTGGCCTGGTGCCCCTGGTGCACCCCGTCGAAGACGCCGATGGTGACCACCGAACGCCCCCAGCCGCCGGGTGCCGCCTCGTACCCCCGCCACCGCTGCATGCCGTTCCTCCCCTGTCCGCCCGCGCGCCGTCAGGCCGGCGCCAGCACGATCTCCGCGCGGGCCCGCCCGTCCCGCTCGCTGACGATAGCGATCAGACCGCCGGTCGGATCGAAGACCGCGTACGGACCGGCGATCCCGGCCGGGTCCAGCGGCCCGCCGTGGGACAGCGTGCGGGTCTCCTCGGCGGTGGCGTCCCGGCGCGGGAAGAACCGCGCGGCGGCGGCGTCCAGCGGCAGGTTCACCACCTCCGGCGCGCGCTCCTCCAACTGCGCCAGCGTGGCCGCCTCGGCCAGCGCGAAGCCGCCGACCGCGGTACGACGCAGCGCGGTGAGGTGACCGCCGACCCCGAGCGCCAGGCCCGCGTCCCGGGCGATGGCCCGGATGTACGTCCCGGACGAGCAGGTCACGTCCACGTCCACGTCCACCACGTCCGGGGCGTCCCGGCGGATGGCCAGCACGTCGAGGCGGGAGACGGTGACCCGGCGGGCGGGCAGCTCCACGCTCTCCCCGTCGCGGACCCGCTTGTACGCCCGCTCTCCGTTGATCTTGATGGCGCTCACCGCGCTCGGCACCTGGTCGATCTCGCCGGTCAACGCCGCCAGCGCGGCCCGGACCGCGTCGTCGGTCACCCCCGCCGTGGCGGTGGTGGCGATCACGTCCCCCTCGGCGTCGTCGGTGACCGTGGCCTGGCCGAGCCGGATCGTCGCGGCGTAGCTCTTGCCCGCGCCGATCACGTAGGTGAGCAGCCGGGTCGCCCGGCCCACCCCGATCACGAGCACGCCGGTGGCCATCGGGTCCAGCGTGCCGCCGTGCCCGACCCGGCGGGTCCGGGCCAGCCGCCGGATGCGGGCCACCACGTCGTGCGACGTCATGCCGCCGGGCTTGTCGACCACGATCAGACCGTCTGTGCTCACGACCACCAAGCCTGCCAGACGACGGCGATCGGCCCTGTGGGGGATACCGCCCCGCGTACCCGGATGCCAAGATCATGCGCCGCCACCCCCCGGACCCGGAAGCCTGATGACCGATCACCGCGCCACCCCCGAGTCCCACCCCACCGACCCGCTGTCCCCGGACGCCCTGGGGCGGGTCCCCGAGTGGCTCCGTCAGGCCGCTCCGGAAGCCGAGCCCACCCGCGTCGAACGCTGGCGCATCGCCCTGGGGCGACACTCGGGCAAGCTGCTCGGCGGTGCGGTCGCGGTGCTGCTGCTGGCCTGCGCCGGGGTGGTCACCACGGTCGGCTACCAGGGCTACCGACGCTGGCAGGCGGCCCCGGTGGCCCACCCGGCGATCAGCCCGCCGAGCGGCGAGCAGGCCCTCACCTCGGCGTCGCCGCCACCGGCCACCGGACCGTTCGACGGCACCCCGGCCGCCGCGTTCCCGCAGGGCGCGGCCGGGATCGCGCTGCCCCGCGCCAAGCGGACCGGCCCGTTCACCGAGAAGCAGGTGGCGGACACGCTGACCAAGGTGCGCAAGGCGCTGGTGACCGCCCGGCTGGACCGCGCGTTCTTCACGGCGAAGGACCCGGAGCGGCTGGTCCGCCAGTTCGCGCCGGACGCCCGGGCCGACCTGCGCCGCGACGTCCCCTCCGGCGAGGTGGGCAGCTACGCCACCCGGCTGGCCCCCGGCGCCCGGCTCACCAGCGACCAGCCCTGGGTCAAGGGCCGGATCAGCTACCGGGCCACCAAGGATCCGCGCGGCATCCGGATCCTGGCGGTCACCACGAACTTCGTCTGGGCGTACGCGTTCCCGACCGCGAGCACGGTGCCGGGCGACGGTGTCGTGGTGGTGCACGACACCGTGGTGTGGAGCGTGGCGCACCCGGACGACGTGCGCCGCGGCTCGCTCGGCCTCTGGATCGAGAAGTCCGACTCGTACGCCTCCAACATCGACTGCGCGGCCTGGGACAAGGGCCTGCTCGCGCTCGGCAAGCCCTCGTTCGGCGGTCCCGTCGACCCGGATCCGGACGCGGTCTTCGACCCGGACAAGACCCTCGACCTCCCCGACACCTGCTGACCCGCCCGCCTCGTTCCCCGGGAGACACCGATGCCCTCACCACCCCACCGCGCCCGGGTCGACCTGCCCGAGTGGATGCGCCATCCGGAGCCGCCGCGCCGGACCCCCGGCCGCCGCCTGTCCGAACTTGTCGACCGCGTACCGGCGCTGGCGGCGACACGCCGCCGGATGTGGGCGTGGCAGGGCCGGAGCCGGTTCGGCGACCGGCATCCGGCGCTGGCCGCGATCGGCTCGTTCGTGTTCGTCGCGGTGACCGCGACGCTGCTCGTCGTGGGCACGCTCTACCTCGCGTGGGCGATCCGCCACCAGCGGATCTGACCGGCACGGAAACGGGACAGCGGGATCGGCGTCCGAGTGCAATGATCATGCGCCCCCTGCCCCTGCGCCCCGCTGGAATGCCGCATGAGCACCGAACCCGGCACCACCCCACCCGAGCCGGACCCCTACGCCGTCGCCTCCCGGGGTGCGGAGATCCGGTTGCCGAGCTGGATGACCGGTGCGGACGCGGACGTCCCGCTGACCCGTGCCGAGCGCTTCCGCATGGTCTGGTCCCGGCAGCGCGGCAAGCGTCACGTCACACTCGTGGTGCTGCTCGCGCTCGTGCTGATCGTCGGCACGACCGTGCTCGGCCGGGTCACCGTCGACCGGGTGCGGGCCGCCGCCGCCTCGGCCTCGGCCTCGGCCTCGGCCGAGTCAAGCCCGTCGCCGGTTCCGCTCAGCCAGATCGGCGAGCCGCGCGACCTGTTCGTGGGCACCGCCGGCGCGGACTTCGCGGTGGGCGAGGCCGGGATCGTCCTGCCGCGGGCCACGGCACAGCCGCCGTTCACCGCCCGCGAGGTGTCCGCGGCCCTCGCCCAGGTCCGGGCCGCGCTGGTTCAGGCCCGGCTCGCCCTCCCCATGCACGTCGGGGACGCGGACCCGTTCCTGACGCTGCTGGCGCCGGACTCCCGCGCCCAGATCCGCCAGCACTTCGACGACCGGTCGTTCGTGCACTACGCCACCCGGATCGACTCCCGGGCCAAGGTGGACGAGATCCGGGTCCGGGGCGAGATGAGCTACGCGGCGTTCACCGCCGAGGACGGCGTACCGGGCCTGCGGATCACCACCGAGTACGTCTGGATGTACGCGTTCGACATCCCGCGGACGACGCCGGGCCCGGCGGGGATCGCCAGCATCCGCGACCGGGTGATCTGGGAGATCTCTCGGGCCGAGAAACTGCCGGCGGCGCAGCGCGGCCCCTGGCTGATCTCCGCGCAGTCGAGCACGAACAACCTCGACTGCGCCCGACTGAAGGAGGGTTTCTTCACGGTCGAGCCGTGGATGGGCGGTCCCGGCTCGTTCCAGCCCTGCTGACCTGGGCGGTGGTCAGCGGACCGCGCCGACCACCGCCCAGGCGCCGGAACGCAGTCGCAGCAGCAGCGCGATCAGCCGGAGCACCACGAACAGCGTCAGCCCGGCCCAGATCCCGCCCAGCCCGAGGTCGAGGCTGTAGGCCAGCCAGATCGCCGGCAGGAACCCGCCCAGCGCGGCCACGATGGTGAGGTTACGCAGGTAGCGCACGTCGCCGGCGCCGATCAGCACCCCGTCGAGCGCGAACACCACGCCACCGATCGGCTGGAGCGCGACGAGCCACGGCCAGGCCACCATGGCCTGCTCGCGTACCTGCGGATCGGAGCTGAACAACGACGGCACGCCGCCCGCGCCGGCGGCGATGAGCACCGCGAACGCCACGCCGCACACGCCGCCGAGCACGGCGACGCGGCGGGCGAGGAACCGCGCGCCGGCCGCGTCGCCGGCACCGAGCGCGGCGCCGACCAGGGCCTGCGCGGCGATCGCCAGCGCGTCCAGCACCAGCGCGGTGAAGAACCAGAGTTGTACGGCGATCTGGTGCGCGCCGACCGCGGCGGCGCCGAAGCGGGCCGCGACCGCGGTCGCCGACAGGAAGCTCGCCTGGAAGGCGACGCCCCGGACCAGCAGGTCGCGGCTGAGCACCAACTGCTGCCCGATGGTGCGGGGCCGGGGCCGCAGGGAGACCCGCTCGCGCACCAGCGCCGCCGCGAAGAGGACGCCGGAGAGCGTCTGCGCCACCGCGTTCGCCACCGCCGAGCCGACCAGGCCGAGCCCGGCCGGGTAGACCAGCAGCGGGCAGAGCAACGCGGAGAGCAGGTTGGGGGCGAGCACGAACAGCAACGGTCGGCGGGTGTCCTGGACGCCCCGCAGCCAGCCGTTGCCGGCGGCGGCGAGCAGCAGGCCGGGAGCGCCGAGCGCCGCGACCCGCAGCCAGCCGGCGGCGGCGTCGGCCACCTCACCGGGACCGCCGACGAGGGTACGCGCCAGCGCGCCCCCGCCGATGCCGATGGCGACCGCCACCAGCACGCCGGCGGTCAGGGCGAGCCAGGACGCCTGGACGCCCTCGGCCACCGCGGCGGCCCGGTCCCCCGCACCGAAGCGGCGGGCCGACCGCCCCGTGGTGCCGTACGCGACGACGGTGCCGATCCAGGCGGTCAGCGTCATCACCGTGCCGCCGACGGCGAGCGCGGCGAGCGGCACCCGACCGAGGTGGCCGACCACCGCGGTGTCGACGAGCACGTAGAGCGGCTCCGCCGCCAGCACCACCAGCGCGGGCAGGGCGAGCGCGGCGATCCGCCGGGGCGTGGCGGCGGTGGCGGGGGCGGCAGTCGTGCTCATCGCCGCCGATCCTGGCACGCGCACGGTAAGGCGCGCAACCCGCTAGGACCGCTTACCTATCTCAGCCAGGAAGCGGGCCACGTCCCGCCGACCGCGCAGCCGACGCACCGGCAGCGTCGGGGCGTACGCGGCGACGGCCGCCGACACCCGGGGGCGGGAGCGGCGCGGGTAGCGCCAGACGTAGCGCAGGAGGTCGAGGTCGACGCGCTCCGGGCAGCCCTCGGGAAGATCGGGTCGGGGCTCGGCGCGGTGGGCCCAGCGGCGACGCGCCACCCGGGCCAGGCACCGCAGCCGGTGCGGGTCGCAGAGCACCAACAGGTCGGCGCGGGGCAGCCGGAGGTCGAGGGTGCTGGCGTAGTTGCCGTCCATCACCCAGGCCGGGCGGGCGGCGAGCGCGGCCACCTCGGCACGGAACTCGGCGACGGTCGGGGCGACCCAGCCGGGCCGCCAGTAGTGGCGGTCGAGGTGGATCAGCGGGAGGTCGAGTCGCCGGGCCAGTTCACCGGCGAGGGTGCTCTTGCCGGCGCCCGAGCTGCCGACGACGAGGATGCGGCGCACCGGGTCAGGCGACCGGTGCGGCGGTGACGCTGGCGGTGGGGCCGGTCACGGTGCTGCGGGGCCCCAGCCGGCCGGCGTCACCGCCGGGCGGCCTGCGTCACTGACGGGTGTCCATCGAGGTCTGCAACGCGCGACGCATCTGCTCGCGCGCCTCGTCGTTGGTGGTCTCGGTCTGCGGCTTGCGCTTGCTCGGCATGGCATGTCCTTCCAGGGTGCGGACCACCGAGGCACGGCGGCCCTGCGGGCGTCCGACGCCCCGTCGTCGACGACGCGACGACCGTCGCGCCGCGACCGGAGTCGTCGGCCTGCTGCGCGCCCGGCAGCGGTCCGGGATCACCGGAGCGGCTCGCCTGGCAGCGTGAGCCCGGGTCGGTCTGACCCTGGAGGGAGGCAGCGCCGGGTGCGGCACCACCCCCCGTGACCAGCGCCGCGAAGCGCCGGTCCCGCACCCAAATTAACGTTCACTTTCCAGATAGTGCCCACTGTTCCCGCGATGCGGACAGGGCAACCCCGTTTCCGGCGACGTCTCAGCGGGCGAGGAAGTGCCAGCCCAGCCACCACCAGAAGCCGAACAGACCGATCCGGCCCACCGGCACCGGCCCCACCTCGTACCGCATGACGAAGGCGCAGACGTCGGTCAGCGAAGGGACCCGGGACCCCTCCCTGCGTGCGGCCCACTCCACGGCCGCGAACAGCAACACGGCGGTCAGGAACCCGCCGATGGCCAGCGCGCGCATCATCGGCGGACCAGTCCCCAGAACGCGGCCAGCCAGGCGAACCAGGCCGCCGAGCGGGCCAGGTGATCCTCAAGCAGGGGATCGGCCAGCCGGGAGAAGGTGGGAAAGTCGTCGCCCACGGACAGCACGAACGTCGCCCCCTCGAAGACCCCGAAGACGGTGACCGGCAACAGCCACCACAGCGCGGCCGACGGCAGCCGTCGCGGCGCCGGGCGTCGGGGCACCCGGTTGCTCAGACCGACCCAGATCAACCCCCCGCCGGTGCCGAGAATGTAGAGGTTCGCCACCGTCGAGAACGACGGCAGTTGGCCACCGACCAGGGAGAGGCAGATCAACACCGGTACGGAGACGACCGGCCGGTCCCAGACCCGGGGCGCCTCGACGGTGAGCTCACGGGGGTGATCCATCATCCGATTGTCCCCAGCGTGGCGTAGCGCGGGAAGACCGGCACGCCTCGTGTCTGCGGGGAAACGCTGAAGGCCGGCACCCCGGGCGGGATGCCGGCCTTCATGCCGTCTTAGCTGTTCCAGTACTTGGCGACCAGGTCGGTGGCCTGCTTCTCCCACTGCGCGTACGCATCCGGGTAGGCCGACACCTGCACGGTCTGGGCGGCCTTGGTCAGCGGCATGTCCTGCCAACCGTCGACCTGCTTCAGGCCCTTCAGGAACGCAAGCGTCGAGTACTCGGGATCGGTGATCTGCTCGGCCGTACCCCAACCACTGGACGGACGCTGCTGGAACAGCCCCAGCGAGTCGTGGTCATTACGGTCGCCGAGATGGCCCAGGTTCTCCAACTTCGACTCCTGCAAGCTCGTCGCGATCGAGATGACCGCCGCCCGCTCCGGCAGCCCGGCCTTCTTCGTCGCCGCGATGATCGCCTTCACGTTGGCGGTCTGCTCGTCGTCCAGACCGATCGTCGACTGCTCACCCTGCACCGCGGCAACCGCGACCGGCTTACCAGCCGTGGCGGCGTGGGCGGTGTCGGCGTGCGCGGCGATCGGACCGGCGAACACACCACCGGTAAACGCCAGACCAGCAATACCCAGAACGCTCTTACGCAGAATCGTGTTCACGAGGAGGCTCCATTCGGGGGTCGACACACCCCCGGGGGTGGGGGCGCGTGGCACCGTCAGGCGCACAAGAAAGGTTCACGGGGGATCCGGCTGCTCACGGGGCAGGGCCTCTACGCGGCACTGGAAGACTGTCCAACGACCGGGGGCCCACCATCATTCCCGGCGGGGGGGGTCGGCGGGTGCGCGGGGGCGCTCGCCTTCCTCGGCCGTGCACCGGGATACAACGCCGCGCCCCCCCGACCCATTCCACCGCCAGGGTGCCACCCACCACCCCGAAACCGGACACCCCACCCACCCGGCACACCCGGGAGGGAACCCCCTGGCCCGCCTTTCGAGCTGAGTCGTCGGACGCCCGTGACGTGTCAGGCGGCGTGCCGGGCCGTACCGGAGTGATCAGGCCGGTGGGGTGGCCAGCACCGCGGCGGTGAGTGCGGCGCGGATGCGCCCGATCACGTCGTCGAGCGGGCCACGCCCGGTGAACCCGGCCGCGAACCGGTGCCCGCCGCCACCGAGGCCCACCGCCACCCGGCTCACGTCCACCGCGCCCTTGCTGCGCAGCGAGACCGCCCACTCGGCGTCACCGGACTGCTTCACCACGCAGCTCACGTCCGCCTCGGCGGTGCAGCGGACCGAGTCGATGAGCGCCTCCAACACGTACGCCGGCTGGTCGTGGCGGGCCAGGTCGTCGCGGGTCGCGTACGTCCAGACCAGGCCGTGACCGTCGGCGGCGGCGGGTTCCAGCGTGGCCCGGCCGAGCACCTCGCCGAAGAGGCGGACGGCGCCGAACGGGCGGGTGTCGAAGACCCGCCGGGAGATGTCCCCGGGGCGGATGCCGGTGGCCAGCAGGCGCGCGGCCATCTCGTGCACGGCCGGGGTGGTCGCCTCGAAACGGAACGAGCCGGTGTCGGTGGTCAGCGCCACGTAGAGCCCGGTCGCCGTGGCCGCGTCCAGTGGAACACCGAGCCGGTCCAGCAGCCCCAGCGCCACCACGGAGGTGGCCGCCGCGTGCGGGTCCACCAGGTTGACGTCGCCGAAGCCGGTGTTCGAGGCGTGATGGTCCAGCACCAGCGACGTGCCGGCCCGGCCCAGCCGGTCGGCCAGGTCGCCGAGCCGGGCCCCGCTCGCCGCGTCGAAGCAGATCACCAGGTCCGGGTCCGGGTACGCGTCGTCCTGCGGCACCAGCAACTCGACGCCGGGCAGCCAGCGGAACGGCTCCGGCACGCCGGGCGGGCCGGGGAACGTCGCCTGGAGATGGCGTACCCCGAGTCGGCGCAGGCCCAGCGCGAAGCCGAGCATGCTGCCGAGCGCGTCCCCGTCCGGGTTGACGTGGCAGATCAGCAGCACCCGCGCGTCCGCGGGCAGGCCCCGCAGCGCCGCGACGGCAGCCGCCCAGTCGGCGTCGGTGGGACCGGCGAGGGCCGGCGCGCCACTCACGGCGGCGGCCGGCCCGCCGTCCCGGACGGCGTCGGTCACCGGCGGTCGCCGCCGTGCGGCTCGTCGTCGGCCGGGGAGTCGCCCTCGACGTCGGAGTCGTCGTCCTCCTCGACCCGGTACGGCTGGGCGTCGCCCGCGTACGCGGCCTTGGCGGCCAGCCGCTGCACCTCGGCGTCGGCGGAGCGGGCGGCGGTGAGCAGGTCGTCGATGTGCTTGACCTGGTTCTGCACGTCGTCGAGCACGAAGGTCAGCGTCGGCGAGTGCCGCAGGCCGAGCGCCTTGCCGACGGTGCTGCGCAGCATGCCCTTGGCGCTCTCCAGCGCGGCGGCGGTGCTCGCCTGGGCCGCCGCGTCACCGAGCACGGTGTAGAAGACGGTGGCGTCGCGCAGGTCCGCGGTGATCCGGGCGTCGGTGATCGTGATCATGCCGAGCCGGGGATCCTTGATCTGGCTCCGCACCACCGACGCGACTAGTTCGCGAACCCGCTCCGCGTGCCGGCGTACCTTGGCCGGATCCGACATGTCCCCCACCTCCTGATCACTGCCACCTACGGCCCCGGATCGCGTCGCGACCGGGGCCCGCCGGCCGGAGACGGACGGCGCCGGGCGCCGCCGGGTCCGACCGCCCAACGTCGAAGAACATTACCCGCGCCCCGACGGGCGACGCGCGGCACGGCCGGGCCGCCGCACGCCGCGCCGGCCGGGTCAGTCGTCCGCGCCGTGCAGGCGGCGGCGCACCGACAGCAGCTCGGTCTCCGGGCGGGCGGCGACCATCCGTTCGCAGGAGTCGAGCACCTCGCGGACGTGGGCCGGCTCGGCGGCCACCACGGCCACCCCGATCTCGGCCCGGCCGTGCAGGTCCAGCGCGCCGACCTCGGCGACCGAGACCTCGAACTTGCGCAGCGCGGCGACGATCGGCCGGACGTAGGACCGCTTGGCCTTCAGGGACCGGGAGTCACCCGGCAACAACAGGTCGAACAGTGCGGTTCCGGTATACACGGCGAGCAACGGTACGCGCCGGGACGCCGCCGGTCACCCGGATAAGACGTGACCACCGCCGGTCACCCGGTTATGGCGCGACCGCCACCAGCACGTCCCGCTCGATGGCCTGATCGACCCGGTGGGTCAGGTCCCGCCAGCCGGGCCCGTCGACCACGCGCAGGCCGGCATCGGTCAGCACCGCCTCGGCCGCCGCGCGCGGCGCCACGTGGGTGTTCCAGGACAGCCCCAGCGCGCCGCCCGGCCGCAGCAGTTCCCGCCACACCGGTACGGCGGCGGTGAGCAGCTCCAGCGGACTGCGGGACAGGCCCTGGCCGGTGCGGCTGCCGTGCGCCACCCCGTACGGCGCGTCGGTGACGAGCACGTCGGCGCAGCGGGCGCGGAGCACCTCGCGGGCCCGGGTGGTGTCGGTGTTCAGCACGGTGATCCGTTGGGTGACGCCGGCCCGGTGCGCGTCCTTCGACGGCGAGAGCACCGCCTCGAAGCGGCGGGCGACCAGCTTGCGGTCCCGGCGCACCGACGTGGTCTCCGCCGTGTGCTTGAGCCGCTTGCGGCGCAGCCAGGTACGCAGGAACGCCGCGTACGCCTCCACGTCCTGACTGTCGCGTTCGACGCCGATGCCGTCGTGGCCGTACATGAGCGCCTGGTTGAGCGTGGTGCCCCGGCCGCAGAGCGGGTCCAGCACCACCAGCCCGCCGTCGAGCATCCGGGGCGCGGCGGCGGAGGCGAGCAGCGTGACGTTGAGCAGCAGTCGGGTGAACTGCTCGTTGGTCTTGCCGGCGTACTTGGGGATGGTGATCAGGTCGGAGTCGTACCGGGCCAGCGGGTGCAGCGGCACCGGCCGGAGCAGGTCGTCGCCGACCCGCTCGAAGAGCGCGTACGCCGCCGACAGGTTCGCCAGGTGGGCCAGGTCCCGCGCGCCGAGGCCGGGTGCGGGCGCGTCGAAGGTGAGGTACTCCACTCCGCCGATGCGGGTGACCTCGGCGTCGGCCGGCGGCGCGTCGAGCACGCCCGACCCGGCGAACACGGCCAGTTCGGCGCGGGCCAGCCGGGCTGCCGCGTCGGCGTAGACGCGGTTGGCGGAGGGGGCGAGGAGCAGTGCGTACCCGGTCACGCCGGAGATTGTCGCAGCCTGCGGAAACGGCGACGGCCGGGACCCGAAGGCCCCGGCCGTCGACCGGTCGTGCACACCGCTCAGGCGCGCGGCTTCTCCCGCATCTCGAAGGTCTCGATGATGTCGCCGACCTGGACGTTGTTGTAACCGCCCAGCGTCAGACCACACTCGAAGCCTTCGCGGACCTCGGTCGCGTCGTCCTTGAACCGCTTCAGGGAGCTGATCGTGAGGTTGTCCGCCACGACCGACCCATCCCGCAGCAGCCGCGCCTTGGCGTTGCGGCGGATGAGGCCGGACCGGACGATACAGCCGGAGATGTTGCCGATCTTGGACGAGCGGAAGACGTCGCGGATCTCCGCGGTGCCCAGCTCGACCTCCTCGTACTCCGGCTTGAGCAGACCCTTGAGCGCGGCGTCGATCTCCTCGATGGCCTGGTAGATGACCGTGTAGTACCGGATCTCCACGCCCTCGCGGTCGGCGATCTCGCGGACCTTGTTGGCGGCCCGCACGTTGAAGCCGATGATCGTGACCGCCTCGGACGAGGCGCTCGCGAGCATGACGTCGCTCTCGGTGATCGCGCCCACGCCCCGGTGGATGATCCGAAGCTGGACCTCCTCCGGGATGTCGAGGTTGAACAGCGCGTCCTCGAGCGCCTCCACGGAACCGGAGACGTCGCCCTTGAGCACCAGGTTGAGCGAGGTCTTCTCGCCCTCCTTGAGCTGCTCCATGAGCGTCTCGAGAGTGGCCCGGCCACGGGAGTTGGCGAACGACGCCGCCCGCCGCCGTGCCTGCCGCTGCTCGGCGATCTGCCGTACGGTGCGGTCGTCCTCGGCGGCCAGGAAGGTGTCACCCGCACCCGGCACCGTGGTCAGACCCAGCACCATGACCGGACGCGCCGGCCCGGCCGTGTCGACCGGCTTGCCGTTCTCGTCCAGCATGGCCCGCACCCGGCCGTGCGCCCCACCGGCGACGATGGAGTCACCCGCCCGCAGCGTGCCCTTCTGCACCAGCACGGTCGCCACCGCACCCCGGCCCTTGTCCAGGTGCGCCTCGATGGCGACACCCTGCGCCGGCCCGTCGATCGGAGCGGTCAGCTCCAGCGACGCGTCGGCGGTCAGCAGGACGGCCTCGAGCAGTTCCTCGATGCCGATGCCGGGCTTGGCGGCCACGTTGACGAACATGGTGTCGCCGCCGTACTCCTCGGCGACCAGGCCGTACTCGGTCAGCTGCTGGCGGACCTTGTCCGGGTTCGCCTCCGGCTTGTCGACCTTGTTGACCGCGACCACGATCGGCACGTCCGCCGCCTTGGCGTGGTTGAGCGCCTCGATGGTCTGCGGCATCACGCCGTCGTCGGCCGCCACCACCAGGATCACGATGTCCGTCACCTGGGCACCACGGGCACGCATGGCGGTGAACGCCTCGTGACCCGGGGTGTCGATGAAGGTCACCGCGCGGTCCTCGCCCTCGTGCGGGACGTGGACCTGGTAGGCGCCGATGTGCTGGGTGATGCCACCCGCCTCGCCGGCCACGACGTTCGCCTTGCGGATCGCGTCGAGCAGCTTGGTCTTACCGTGGTCGACGTGACCCATGACGGTCACCACCGGCGCACGGCTGACCAGGCGGTCCGCCGCGACCTCGGCGTCGAGGTCGATGTTGAACTGCGCGAGCAGCTCGCGGTCCTCGTCCTCCGGGCTGACGATCTGCACGTCGAAGCCGAGGTGCTCGCCCAGCAGCAGCAGCGTCTCGTCGGAGCACGACTGGGTGGCGGTCACCATCTCGCCCAGGTTGAACATCTCCTGGACCAGCGAACCCGGGTTGGCGTTGATCTTGTCGGCGAAGTCCGACAGCGAAGCGCCACGGGACAGCCGGACGACCTGACCCTGACCACGGGGCGCGCCCGAGGACATGGTCGGGGCCGACAGGTTGTCGAACTCCTGTCTGCGCTGCTTCTTGGACTTGCGACCGCGGGTCGGCCGACCGCCGGGACGCCCGAAGGCACCCGCCGCGCCACCACCACGGCCACGACCGCCGCCGCCCGGACGGCCACCGCCGCCGGCCGGACCACCCGGACGGAAACCACCGCCGGGCGCGCCGCCGCCACCACCACCGGGACCGCCGCGGTAACCACCGCCACCGCCGGCGCCACCACCGGGACCGCCGCGGTAACCACCGCCACCGCCGGCGCCACCACCGGGGCCACCGCGGTAGCCACCGCCACCGCCGCCGGGACGACCCGCGCCGCCACCGGGGCCGCCACGACCGCCACCGGGGCCGCCGGGGCGACCGGTGGTCGGACGCTGGCTCGGCATGGACGCCGGGCTGGGCCGCGGCGGCATGGACGCCGGGCTGGGCCGCGGCGGCATGCCGGCCGGGCTGGGACGGGGACCGCCCGCACCGGCGGCCGGCGGACGCTGCTGCTGACCGCCCTGGATGCCGAACGGGTTGTTACCGGCGCCGCGCGCCGGCGGACGACCGCCCGGCCGGGCACCGGGGCCCTGACCCTGACCCGGACCGCCGGGACGCGCGGCCGGGGAACCCGGACGCGGCGGCATGGCGTTCGGGCCGGGACGCGGGCCGGGACGGGGACCGCCCTCGGCCGGGGGCTCCCGGCGGACGGTCTCGCGCTGCTGCTGGCGGGCGGCCTGGGCGGCCTTGACCGCGGCCTCCTGCTCAGCCTTCAGCGCGGCGGCGCGCGCCTCGGCGGCCGCCACTTCGATGTCGTGCGCGCTCGCCGGCTTGGCGACCGGAGTCGCCGGCTGCGGCGGGCCGGGGACCGGGCCCTTGGGCTTCGGTCCAGGGGCCGGCGCGGCCGGCCGCCGGGGCGGCATCGGACGGGCCGAGACCCGGGGGGCACCCGGGGTCGGGGTGGGCATGGGGGTCGGTGCCGGGCCGCTGGGCGCGGCTGTCGGCGGGGCGGCGGGCGCCGGCGAACCGGCGGACGCCACGAACGCGTTCCGCAGCCGTCGGGCGACAGGCGCCTCGACGGTGCTGGAGGCGGACTTCACGAACTCGCCCATCTCCTTGAGCTTGGCGAGAACGGTCTTGCTTTCGACCCCGAGCTCCTTGGCAAGCTCGTGTACGCGGGCCTTTCCTGCCACTGCACTCCTCACTCCGAGGTCGTGCGGGCAGCACCCGCAGCAACCTCACTCGTGCACTTGAAGCCTGGTCATTTCTGCGACTTCATCGTGTGCTCATGTCGGTCGTCCTACCTTGCTAGCGACCCGCGACCGGTCGGGTTTGACCGCTCGTCGGGGGTTGCGCGTCGACGTGCTCGGCAAGCGCGCCGTGGTCGGGGACCCCGGCGACCCGCAGTGCCCGCCCGAAGGCGCGGCGCCGCACCGCCTGCGCGAAGCAGGCCGGATTGGGGTGCATGTTCGCTCCCCGACCCGGCAGTCTGCGGGCCGGATCGGGCCGGAGACTGGTCTGACCAGCCTCGTCACCGACCGCGACGACCCGCAACAACTCGCTGGACGGCGCTCGTTTCCGGCAGCCCACACAGGTGCGCTCCGGCAGCGCGCGTCGTACCACTGAGAAAGTCTACCCCTAGCTGCTCGAGATCGCGCCGCCCGGCTCCCGTACGTGGTCGGCTCCACCGCGGCCGGCGGCGCCGGAGGACTCCGCGTCGGAGCGGATGTCGATGCGCCAACCGGTCAACCGGGCAGCCAGGCGGGCGTTCTGCCCCTCCCGGCCGATCGCCAGCGAGAGCTGGAAATCCGGCACGGTGACCCGGGCGGTCCGGCTGGCCAGGTCGACCACCTCGACCCGCAGGGCCTTGGCCGGCGACAACGCGTTGCCGACGAAAGTGGCCGGGTCGTCCGACCAGTCGATGATGTCGATCTTCTCACCGTGCAGCTCGCTCATCACCGCGCGGACCCGCTGCCCCATCGGGCCGATGCAGGCGCCCTTGGCGTTGACGCCGGACACGGTCGAGCGTACGGCGATCTTGGTGCGGTGACCTGCCTCACGGGCGATCGCGCCGATCTCCACCGTGCCGTCGGCGATCTCCGGCACCTCCAGCGCGAAGAGCTTCTTCACCAGCGCGGGGTGCGACCGGGACAGCGTGATCTGCGGCCCGCGCATGCCCTTGGCCACGTGCACGACGATGCAGCGGATCCGCTCGCCGTGCTGCGGGTCCTCGCCCGGGACCTGCTCGGACTGCGGCAGCACGCCCTCCAGCTTGCCCAGGTCGACGCTGATGATGCCCTTCTCCTTGCGGGCCTCGTGCGCCTGCACCACGCCGGTGACCAGGTCGCCGTCGCGTCCCGCGTACTCACCGAAGTGCACCTCGTCGGTGGCCTCCCGCAGCCGCTGGAGGATCACCTGCTTGGCGGTCATGGCGGCGATCCGGCCGAAGTCGTGCGGGGTGTCGTCCCACTCCCGGGTGACCGTGCCGTCGTCGTCCACCTCCTGCGCGTAGACCGAGGCGGCCCCGCTCTTGCGGTCGATCTCCACCCGGGCGTGCGACTCGGCGCCGTCGGTGTGCCGGTACGCGGTCAGCAGCGCGGTCTCGATCGCCGCGAGGATCGTGTCGAACGGGATCTCCCGCTCGCGCTCCAGGGCGCGCAGCGCCGCGAGGTCGATGTTCACCTCTCCTCGTCCTCCAGATCTTCTTCGTCGTCGTCGATGTCGGTGTCGGTGTCGTCGTCGAGGTCGGCGTCGGCCAGGTCGTCCAGGCGGGAGAACTCCACCTGGACCCGGCCGGGCCCGAGCTCGGCGTACGGATGGGCGGCGGGGCCGGCGTCGGTCTCCAGCGTCACGCGCTCGTCGTCGGCGGCGGTGACCCGCCCGGTGAGCTGCCGGTCCCCGGCGGCTCCACGGACGGTGACCTTGACCAGCCGGCCGACGTTGCGCCGCCAGTGCCGGGGCAGGGTGAGCGGGCGGTCCACGCCGGGCGAGCTGACCTCGAGCTGGTACTCGCCGGCGACGATGTCACCGGCGGCCTCCTCGGCGGCGTCCAGCGCGGCGGAGACGGCCCGGGAGACGTCCGCGACGGCGTCCAGGCTGATCCCGCCGTCGGCGTCCACGATCACGCGGACCACGTGCCGGCGGCCGGCCCGGGAGACGGAGAGATCCTCCAGGTCGTAGCCGGCGGTGGTGACCACCGGCTCGATCACCTCGCGCAGCCGGGCCCGGCGGGCGGCGAGATCGCCGCGGGGTGCGCCGCTTCGCTCCGGGCCGCGGGGGCCGTCGGACCGGCGGGGCCGCCCGGCGGGCCCGGACGACCGGGTGGCACGGCCACGCTGCGTCATTCCGCGCACCTCTCTGCTGTTGCCACGGCCCGTCGGGGCCGTGTTCGTCCGGGCCGGCGTGCGCGGTCGACCCGCCATGCCGGCACGCCACCGGGGCGTCCGCGCCCGGTGGCTGCGCAGAGCGTAACGCCTGGGCCGGGTGGCGGACCGGGCGGCGCACCGACGACCCTGCCCCACGGGGTGGCGGGGATGGTGTTGACTTGTCCGGTGGGGACCGGCAGAACACCATCCGACCAGGGCGGAGTAGGGCATTCCCGGCGTGGCTTGCTGCGGGCCGGCGCGCTCGTGGCGCTCGGTGGCGCGGCCACGCCGCTGACTGGTTGTGATCTTTTCGACCGCGACCGCGAGCCACCGCGGCCGGACGCGCTGGAGCCGCTGGCGGCCGAGGCGCTCGCGCTGGAGGCACGGCACCGGGCCGCCGCCTCCGCCGCGCCGGCGCTGGCCGCGCGGCTCACCCCGATCGCCGACGCGCACCGGGCGCACGCCGACGAGTTACGCCGGGTGATCGGCCGGCCGGCGCCCTCGGGCACGCCGGCCGGCCCGTCCGGCACGCCGGCCGACGCTCCGGACGCCGTGCTCGCCGAACTGCGCCGGGCCGAGCAGCAGGGCCACGCGAACGCCGCCAAGGCCGGCGCGACCGCGCCGGCCGAGCGGGCGGCGCTGCTCGGCTCGATCGCCGCGGCACGGGCGACCCACGTGGAGGCGCTGGCATGAGCGAACGCACCGAGCGCAGCGAGGGCCGTGAGCGCATGCCCAGCCAGCACGGCATGAGCGAACGCACCGAGCGCAGCGAGGGCCGTGCGGGCATGCCCGTACAACACAGCGTGAACCCGAGCAGCGGTCCGGCCCGGGCGCTCGGTGACGCGCTCGCCGCCGAGTACGCGGCGGTCTGGGCGTACGGGGTGATCGGCGTGCACCTCACCGACGCGGCCCGCTCGGCCGCCCGCGCCGCCGAGGCGGCGCACCGCTCCCGCCGGGACGCGCTGCTGCTCCAGCTCGCCGAGGGCGCCGGGGAGGTGCCCGCCGACCGGGCCGGCTACGCGCTGCCCTACCCGGTGACGGACCGGACGACCGCGCTGCGGCTGGCCGTGGAGATCGAGGAACGGACCGCCGGCCACTGGCGGGCCGCGCTGCCGCACACCACCGGCGCGGACCGGAACACGGCGCTCGCCGCGCTCACCGACTGCGCGGTGCGGGCCACCCGCTGGCGGCGTACGGCCGGGGTGAGCCCGGTCACCGTTCCGTTTCCCGGTCGGTCGGCCTGAGCGCGACGGCGGTCACCCGGCGGAGCCCTCCGGTTGCGGCGCGCATACCAGGTATGCATACTCCAGGCCATGTCCATCCGCCACGGCCTGCTCGCCCTCCTCGAACGTGGCCAGATGTACGGCTACCAGTTGCGTGCGGCGTTCGAGGAGTCGACCGGCTCCACGTGGCCGCTCAACATCGGGCAGGTCTACACCACGCTGGCCCGGCTGGAACGCGACGGTCTGGTCCGCCCGCTGCCGGAGAACGAGAGCGGGCAGCGGCCGTACGAGATCACCGACGCCGGGCGGGCGGACCTGGCACTCTGGTTCGCCACCCCGATCAGCCGGGCCGACCGGCCCCGGGACGAACTGTCGATCAAGTTGGCGTTGGCGCTGACCACGCCGGGTGTGGACGTCCGGGCGGTGGTGCAGACCCAGCGCAGCGCCACCATGCGCGCGTTGCAGGAGTTCACCCGGTTGAAGTACGCCAGCGACAAGCCGGAGGATCTGCCCTGGCGGCTGGTGCTGGACGCGATGATCTTCCAGGCCGAGGCCGAGGTGCGGTGGCTCGACCACTGCGAGACCAGCCTGGTCCGCCATCGCCCGACGGCGAGCCGGCCGGTCGTCCACCCCGAGGCGGTGGACCGGGCCGGTGACGAGGCCCGCCGGTGACGGGACACGGGAGGCCACGACGATGAGCGGAGTGCTCGAACTGCGCGACGTGCACCGGACGCACGGCGCGGGCGACGCCGCCGTGCACGCGCTGCGCGGCGTCAGCCTCACCGTGGCGGCGGGCGAGCTGGTGGCGGTGATGGGCCCCTCCGGGTCCGGCAAGTCCACGCTGCTGGCGCTGGCCGGCGGGCTGGACCGGCCCACCGGCGGCGAGGTGCTGGTCGAGGGCGAGGCGCTCGGCGGCCTGCCGGCCCGCGAGCTGGCCCGTCTGCGCCGCCGCCGGATCGGGTACGTCTTCCAGGATCTCAACCTGCTCGGCAGCCTGACCGCGGTGGAGAACGTGGCGCTCCCCCTGGAGCTGGACGGCACCGGAGTGCGGGCGGCCCGCCGGCTGGCCCTGGCCGCGCTGCGCGAGGTCGACGTCGTGGGGCAGGCGGACCGCTTCCCCGACCAGATGTCCGGTGGTCAGCAGCAGCGGGTGGCGATCGCCCGGGCCCTGGTCGGCGAACGCCGGCTGGTCCTCGCCGACGAGCCGACCGGCGCGCTGGACTCGCAGGCCGGCGAGGCGGTGCTGCACCTGCTGCGCCGTCGGGTGGACGACGGCGCGGCCGGGGTGCTGGTCACCCACGAGGCCCGGCATGCCGGCTGGGCGGACCGGGTGGTCTTCCTCCGGGACGGGGTGCTGGTCGACTCGACCGCGCCGCTGGTCGGCATCGAGCACCTGCTCAGCGGCAGCGGCCGGTGAACCCCGGCCGGCTCGCCGCGGCCCGTGGGTCGTGGCGCACCGCGCTGCGGATCGCCCGCCGGGAGGCCCGCCGCTCCCGCCGCCGGACCCTGCTGGTGCTGGTGATGATCGCGCTGCCGGTGCTGGGGCTCAGCTTCGCCGCGGCGAGCTACGACATGTCCGAGCTGACCCGCTCGGAACGGCTCGACCGCCGGCTCGGCGCGGCCGACGCGGAGCTGCGCTGGACGAACCTGGCCCCGGTGACGCAGGACAGGTGGGGCGACAACTCCTGGCCGGTCGAGGGCGACCCGGTGCCCCGGACCCGCCCGGTCACCGCCGACGAACTGCGGGCGCTCCTGCCCGCCGGCAGCCGGGTCATCCGGGTCCGGCGGTGGATGCCGTTCGAGACGCCGCTCGGCCGCCGGGCGGTGTCGTTCGAGGCGCGCGCGCTCGACCTGACCGACCCGCTCACCCGTCCGCTGGCCAGGCTCCGGGAGGGCCGGGTGCCGGTCCGCCCGGACGAGATCGCGGTCAGTCCGGCCGCGCAGCGCCGGCTGGACACCCGCCTCGGAGCGCCGGTGCGCACCACCGACGGCACGCCGTACCGGGTGGTCGGGGTGGTCGAGTTCCCGGACAACCTGGGTGAGGTGGTGACGCTGTCCGGCGTCGCTCCGGACGGGCCGCCCACCGACGAGAGCTGGCTGGTGGACCTGCCCGGCTCGATGGACGCGGCGCTGGCCGACCGGCTGAACGCGCGCGGCATCCAGGTGTCCGCCCGGTTCCCGCTGCCCGGTCGGCAGGAGTTCGACAACGGCACGCAGTTGCCGGACGCCGAGGAGGCCGGCGTCTCGGTGCTGGTCGGTGGCCTGGGTCTGCTGGAGGTGGTGCTGCTGGTCGGGCCGGCGTTCGCGGTCGGCGTACGCCGCCGGCGGCGGGACCTCGCGCTGGTCGCGGTGGCCGGCGGGGACGCCGCCCACCTGCGCCGGATCGTGCTCGCTGACGGGGTGGTGCTCGGCGCCGGCGGGGCCGCCCTCGGGCTGCTGCTCGGCGTCGGGACCGCGTTCGCCGGCCGGCCGCTGGTCGAGCAGTACCTGATCCACGAGCGCTTCGGCGCGTACCGCGTCTTTCCCAGCGCGCTCGCCGCGATCGCCGCGGTCGCGGTGCTGGCCGGCGTGCTGGCGGCGCTCGCGCCGGCCTGGTCCGCGGCCCGGCAGGACGTGGTGGCCGGCCTGGCCGGCCGGCGCGAGGCGCCCCGGCCACGCCGCCGCTGGTTGCTGCTCGGCGTGCTGCTCACCGTGGTCGGCACCGCCCTGGCCGCGTTCGCCGCCACCCGGACCTCGCCGACCGGGGTGCTGGCCGGGGTCACCCTCGGTGAGCTGGGGCTGGTCTTCTGCACCCCGACGCTGGTCGGGCTGCTGGCCCGGGCCGGCCGGCTGCTGCCGCTGACCCCCCGGCTCGCGTTGCGCGACGCCAGCCGCAACCGGTCGTCGGCCGCGCCGGCCATCTCGGCCGTGATGGCGGCGGTCGCCGGCAGCGTCGCGCTCGGCGTCTACGTGGCCAGCGACGACGCCCGGCAGCGGGCGCTGTGGCAACCCGGCCTGCCGCCGGGGCACGCGCTGGTCCAGTTCGCCGACCCGGAGGGAAACCCGCGGCCGACGCTCGGAGCGGTCGCCGAACGGGTCCGGGCCGTGCTGCCCGACGCCGACGTGGCGGGCCTCGCCCTTCCCGAGTGCGCCCGTCCGGCCGCCCCGGACGACTACTGCCTCGCCCTGGCGGTGCGCCCGCCCGGGGAGCGCTGCGAGTACGAGCCGTTCGAGTCGGCTCCCGCCTCGGCCCGCGACGACCCCCGCTGCCGACAGCCGTTCCGGGAACCGAACGACATCTCGCTGCCGGCCATCGTGGACGACGGCGACGCGCTGGCCGCGCTCACCGGCGCGCCGGCCGACGAGGTGGCCGCCGCGCGCCGGACGCTCGCCGCGGGCGGCGTGGTGGTCACCGACCCCCGGCAGGTGGCGGACGGGCGGGTCCGGGTCGAGGTCACCCACAGCTCCGGTGCCCCGACGGACACCCGCCTGCTGCCCGGGTACACGCTGCGCGGCGGCCTTCCGGTGGACCGGCTGGTCCTCTCCCCCGCCGCCGCGCGGGCGCTCGGCCTGGTGGCCGCGCCGTTGGGCTACCTGGTGGACACCGCCGACCCACCCACCGACGGGCAGCGCGAGCGGCTGACCGACGAGCTGTCCGAGGTGGCGTCGGCGTCCCTTCAGGTGTCGACCGCCGACCCACCGAGCGACCAGCGTCCCCTGCTGCTCCTGCTGGCCGCCGCCTCCGGGGTGATCACGCTGGGCGCCGCCGCGGTCGCCACCGGTCTGGCCGCCGCCGAGGGCCGCCGGGACCTGTCCACGCTCGCGGCGGTCGGCGCCGACCCGCGGGTACGCCGGGTGCTGTCGCTCTGCCAGGCCGGCGTGATCGCGGTGCTCGGCTCGGCGCTGGGCATCCTGGCCGGGCTCGGTTCCGCCGCCGTCGTGCTGGCCTCGCTGAACCAGCGGTACGCGCAGTCCTGGCCGGTGCAGCCGCCGTACCCGTTGACCGTGCCCGGCCTCACCATGGCCGTGCTGGTGGTGGTGCCGCTGGTGGCGATGCTCGGCGCGGCCCTGCTCACCCGCTCCCGCCTGCCCGTCGAACGCCGCCTCGACTGACCGCCCCCACCGGCGGTCTTCAGGGGGTGACGGGACGCGGTGGGCGCGGCACACTTGGCGGGTGTCCGCCCTGGGATCCCTCGCCCGCCACCTCGGTCACCAGCGGTGGTTCGCCGCCACCATGCGCGTGCTCGTCCCCGCCGACCGGCTGGTCGGCCGGCTGACGAAGGGGCGGGTGGTCGCGTTCGGGCTGGTGCCCACGTTGGTGCTGACGTCCACCGGCCGCCGCTCCGGCAGGCCCCGCAGCAACCCCCTGCTCTACGTCCCCGACGGTGACGCCTACGTGGTGATCGGCTCGAACTGGGGGCAGCGGCACCAGCCGTCGTGGACGTTCAACCTGCTGGCCCAGCCGTCCGCGGAGGTCGACGTCAAGGGCCGCCGGATCCCGGTGCGCGCCGAGCAGGTCACCGGCACCGACCGGGACCGGCTGTTCGACCGCCTGGTCCAGGAGTGGCCGGCCTACCGCACGTACGTCGAGCGGGCCGGCGGTCGCGAGATCAGGGTCTTCCGCCTGGTCCCGACCACCTGACCCCCGCGCACCGACATCCTCCCGAGGACCGAACCCCTCCCCAAGATCCGCGCTGATTCACGGAAAGCGTGGTCATTTCACGCCCGATACCCACGCTTTCCGTGAATCAGCGCGCGGGGGTGGGGTGTGGGGTGGGGGCGGGGTGTCAGGCGAGGCCGCCGACGCCGATCAGGGCGCCGATCAGGTAGGTGGCGCCGGCCGCCAGCGCGCCGAGCAGCAACTGCCGCAGGCCGCTGGTCCACCACGAGCGGTAGGTGAACCGGGCCACGATCGCGCCGGCGACGAAGAGCCCCACCCCGCCGACGGCGAGCGCCAACCAGAGGCTGGTGAAGCCGAGCAGGTACGACAGCAGCGGCACCAGGGCGCCGATCGAGAAGCAGATGAACGACGAGATCGCCGCCGCCCACGGGCTGGGCTGGTCGTCCGGGTCGACGCCCAACTCCTCCCGGACGTGCACGCGCAGCGCCTCCTCCGGGTTGCGCCGGACCGCCTCGGCGACCTGGGTGGCCAGGTCGCGGGGCAGGCCGCGGGCGACCCAGGCGTCGGCCAGCTCGCGCGCCTCCGCCTCCGGGTGCCGCTCCAGCTCGCGCCGTTCCTTGGCCACCTCGGCGGCGACCTGCTCGTTGGCGGAGCGGACGCTGGTGTACTCGCCCAGACCCATCGAGATGGCGCCGGCCACCAGGCCGGCCGCGCCGGTCAGCACGACGCTGCGCGGCGACACCCCGCCACCGCCGACGCCGGCGATCAACGCGATGTTGGTGACCAGCCCGTCCATCGCGCCGAAGACGGCCGGCCGCAGCCAGCCGCCGGACACGTCCGCGTGGTGCGCCTCGCGCAGCGCCGCCGGGGTCTCGGTCACGGCAGGGTCAGGATCTCGTAGCCGTCGTCGGTCACGACGATGGTGTGCTCGAACTGCGCGGTCCACCTGCGGTCCTTCGTGACGGCCGTCCAGCCGTCGTCCCACACGTCGTACTCGTGGGTGCCGATGGTGATCATCGGCTCGATGGTGAACGTCATGCCGGGCTCCATCAGGTCGGTGGGGCGCGGGCTGTCGTAGTGCGGCACGTAGAGGCCGCTGTGGAACGCCTCGCCGATGCCGTGGCCGGTGAAGTCGCGGACCACGCCGTAGCCGAACCGCTTGGCGTACGACTCGATCACCCGGCCGACGACGTTGATCTGCCGTCCCGGGGCGACCGCCTTGATGCCGCGCATCATGGCCGTGTGGGTCCGCTCGACCAGCAGCCGGGCGTCCTCGCTCACCTCGCCCACACAGAACGTCGCGTCGGTGTCGCCGTGCACGCCGTTGAGGTAGGCCGTCACGTCGACGTTGATGATGTCGCCGTCCTGAAGCACGGTGGAGTCGGGGATGCCGTGGCAGATCACCTCGTTGAGGCTGGTGCAGCAGGACTTCGGAAAGCCCCGGTAGCCCAGCGTCGACGGGTAGGCGCCGTGGTCGCAGAGGAACTCGTGCACCACCCTGTCGATCTCGTCGGTGGTCACCCCCGGCTTGCAGTGCTCGCCGGCGAGCTGGGTGGCCCGGGCCGCGAGCCGGCCGGCCACGCGCATCTTCTCGATGGTCTCCGGTGTCTGCACGTGCGACCCGCGCCACTCCTGCGGGCGCTTCTTTCCCACGTACTCCGGACGCGGGATGTGGGCGGGGACCGCCCGCCACGGGGAGAGCGTGCCTGGGGTCAGCGGCGCACGGACGGTCATGCCCTCAGCCTATCGCCGCCCCCGACGACGACCCCGCCACGGCCCTCGGGGAGGTTGTTGCCGTACCGCAAACGCTGTGCCATTGTTGCTGCGTGGATCAAGGGGGTGCGCCGCCCGTCTTCTCCGTGACGGCGGAGGGTGACGGCGACCGCCTGCGTGTCCTGGTGACCGGCGAGGTCGACATGGCGACCGCCGACACCATGTTCCAGACCGCGCTGCGTGAGCCCGCCACCCGGCTCCTGCTCGACCTGCGGGCGGTGACCTTCTTCGACTCGGCCGCCATCCACGCGGTGGTCCGGCTCGCCCAGCGGTTGCCGGCCGCGCTCACCGTGCTGCCCTCCCGGCAGGTCCGCCGCGTGCTGGAGATCTCCGGCCTGGGCGAGCAGGAGTGGCTGGCCGACGCCTGAGCCCTAGTCGGCCAGCCGGCGTCGCAGCGTCAACTCGGTGCCGTCCCCGGTCCGGGTCACGCTCATCTCCCCGAGCGCCCGGATCAGCGCCAGCCCGCGGCCACGGAAACTCGACCCGCTGGACTCGCGCCACCGGCCGCTGTCCCGGACGGTCGCGGTCACCGTGTGGTCGGCGATGGTGACCTCGACCTCGATGGACGCGTCGACCGGGTCGACCGGGTGCTCGATCGCGTTCGCGGCGGCCTCCGAGATCGCCACCGTCAGGTCGAAGAGGTCGGTCTCGCCGACCCGGTGGGCGACGAGGAAGTCCTCCAGGCGCTTGCGCAGCACGCTGAGCCGGGTCGGGTCCGCCGGCAGCCGCAGCGCGAAGTGGTTCCGCTCGGCCGCCTCCAGCGCCAGCACCGCCACGTCGTCGTGTCGGGTACGCCCGGCGACACGCTCCACCACGGCGTCCACCAGATCGGCGACGTGTGCACCGCTCGCGGCGGCGTCGACCCGTAGCTGGCGGAGCCCGGCGTCGATGCCCTCCTCCCGGTCCTCGATCAGGCCGTCGGTGTAGAGCAGCAGCCGGCCGCCGGGGGCGAGTTCGCTCTCGGCGGTCGGGTAGGTGGTGCCGGGGATCGCCCCGACCGGCGGTCCGAGGGCCCGATCGTGCAGGAACGCCACGTCGTCTCCGCGAATCAGCAGGGGCGAGGGATGACCCGCGCTGGCGTACCGGAGCAGGCCGGTGCGCGGGCAGAAGGTGAGGCAGACCAGGGTGGCGAAGGAGCCGCTGCCGGTGGAGTGCACCAGCCGGTTGAGCCGGGTCAGCGCCTCGCCCGGGTCGTAACCCTCCAGCACGTACGCCCGCAGCGCGTTGCGGAGCTGACCCATCGCGGCGGCAGCCCGCACGCCCTTGCCGACCACGTCGCCGATGACCAGCACCAGCTCGTCGTCGGGCGTGCCCATCACGTCGTACCAGTCGCCGCCGACCTCCACGTCGGCGCTGCCCGGCAGGTAGCGGCTGGCCACCAACGCGCCGGGCAGCTGCGGCAGCGTACGCGGCAGCAGGCTGTGCTGGAGCGTGGTGGCGATCCGGTGCTCGGCCTCGTAGAGCTGGGCGTTCTCCAGTCGTACGCCGACCAGCCGGGCCAGTTCGGTCAACGCCGCCTGCTCCGTGCCGCCGCCCTCCCGGCGCCACACCCGCAGCTCGCCGAGCTGCTCGCCGGTGGTGCCGGTGAGCGGCAGCACCGCGGACGGCTCGGCCGGCAGGTCCCCGCCGGTGTCCTCCTCGTGGCGGGCGCCGGTGGCGACCACCAGCACCCGGCCCGCCTCGGCCAGACCGATCGCGTGTTGCGCGGCCACCCGCACCACGTCGGCGGTGGAGCGGGCCGTGTTGATCGCCACCGCGGCGTCGGCTAGCGCCCGCAGCCGGCGGATGATCTGCCCGCGGAGCTGGCCCAGCTCGACGTTGGCCCGGACCCGGGCGACCAGCTCCTGGCTGGAGAACGGCTTGGTGAGGTAGTCGTCCGCGCCGGCGGTGAGGCCGGCCACCTCCTCCGCCGCACCGGCCCGCGCGGAGAGCAGCACGATCGGGACGTGTCGGGTGACCGGGTTGGCGCGCAGCGCGGTGACCAGCCCGAAGCCGTCCAGCCGGGGCATCATCACGTCGGTCAGCACCAGGTCGAACGGGGAGTCCACGGCCAGCCGCAGCGCCTCCACGCCGTCCGGCACGGCCACCACCTCGTACGCCGGGGAGAGCAGCCGGCTGACGTGCTCGCGCAGGTCGGGGTTGTCGTCGGCGAGCAGGACGCGACCGGAGCCACCCGGCGTGCCGGACGGCTCGGGCAGCCCGACGGGCCGGGCCACCTCGTCGGTCCAGAGCGCCGTCTCGGCGACGTAGAGCCGGGCCTGCTCCGGCTCGCTCAGCGGCACCGGCGAGAGCGCGGACACCCGGTCGGCGGGCAGGTGCGCGTAGCCGAACGGCAGGGTGACGGTGAAGGTCGTGCCCCGGTCGACGACGCTGCGCGCGGTCACCGTGCCGCCGTGCATCTCGACCAGCTCGCGGACCAGCGCGAGCCCGATGCCGGTGCCCTCGTGCGTGCGCGAGCGCGCGCCGACCACCCGGTGGAACCGTTCGAAGACCTGCGGCAGCTCCTGCGGCGTGATGCCGACGCCGGTGTCGGTCACCTCCAGCACGGCGGACCCGTCGCCGGGACGCACCCGGACCACGATGTCACCCTCGAAGGTGAACTTCACCGCGTTCGACACCAGGTTGAGGACGATCTTCTCCCACATGTCCCGGTCGACGTAGACCGGCGCCGGCAGCGGCGGGCAGTCGACCATCAGGCGCAGCCCCGCCCGTTCGGTGGCCGAGCGGAACGTGCTGGCCAGCCGGGAGGTGTAGTCGGACAGGTCGGTGGGCTGGTAGCGGGCGGCCAGCCGGCCGGACTCCAGCCGGGAGAAGTCGAGCACGGTGTTGACCAGCTTGAGCAGGCGCAGCCCGTTGCGGTGCATCATGGTCAGCCGGTCGAGGTAGCGGTCGGGCAGCTCCCGGTCGGCGAGCATGTCCTCCAGCGGGCCGAGCACCAGGGTGAGCGGGGTCCGGAACTCGTGGCTGACGTTGGCGAAGAAGTTGGTCTTGGCGCGGTCGAGCGCGGCCAGCTCGGCGGCGCGGGCGCGCTCCTGCTCGTACGCCCGCTGCTTGCCCACGGCGCGGGACACCTGCGCGGCGACCAGATCGACGAAGTCGCGGTAGTCGTCGCTGAACGGCAGCCGGCGGGACACGCCCAGCAGCAGCGCGCCGGCCGGCTCGTTGGTGGCGACCAGCGGCAGCAGCAGCGCCTGGTCGGCGGCGTCCGGCGGCACCGCGCCCGGCAGGTCGGCGGTGGCGACCCAGCGCGGCGCGGTCAGCGGCTCACCGTCGGACAGCCCGGACCAGCCGGCGACCGTGGCCGGCTCGACGCCGGCGCAGCCGGCCAACGCGGCGGTGCCGACGGAGTCGGTGAGCCACAGCGCGCTGAACGGCACGTCGCCGCGGTGCGCGTCGAGCACCCGGGCGACGGCCCGGCCCAGTTCCAGCGTGTTCGGCACGTCGCCCAGCTCGTTGCCGAGCTCGGCCAGGGCCCGCAGCCGGCGCTCGCCGAGCACCCGGCCGGTGGTCTCGTTGACGAAGCAGAAGATGCCGTTGACGCTGCCGTCGGTCTCGCGGATCGGGTCGTACGAGACGTCGAAGTAGACGTCCTCCAGAAAACCGTGCCGGTTGATCACGAAGGGGTGGTCCTCGCCCCGGTAGGGCACGCCGGTGCCGCGCACCCCGTCCAGGAGCGGGCCGAGCACGTCCCAGGTCTCCGCCCAGTGCAGCCGGGCCGACTGCCCGATCACGGCCGGATGCTTGTCGCCGATGGTGGGCCGGTAGGCGTCGTTGTAGAAGGCCAGGTGCTCCGCGCCCCAGAACACCACCATCTGGGCGCGCGAGGCCAGCATGGTGCTCACCGCGTGGCGCAGCGCGGCGGGCCAGCCGTCCGGGGTGCCGAGCGGGGTGGTGGACCAGTCGAAGCCGCGCAGCCGCTCGCCCATCTCACCGCCGGCGGCGAACGCGGCGGTCAACAGCGCAGGCATCGACGACCCGCCGGCCGCCGGAGACGAAGAACCGACGTCCCCGCCCCCCTGGGCCGAGCCCATGCAGCCTCCCGCTCCGGCATGTCCATCGACGGCCGGCGCGTCTGCGCCGACCGTCCCCGCCTACTACCCCGACGGACGAGCAACGTAACGCACACGGCCCGGCGGACGCTGGTTACCTCCGCCTCATCCTGTCGTAACCCGCGGGCAGGAGCGACCCGGCGGGCCCCCGGGTCGGTCGACTGTGATCCGCGCTACACCGCCTCTCAGAGCGGAGTGACGTACGCGCCGGTGATGCCGCCGTCGACCACGAACTGCGCGGCGGTCATGAACGAGGCGTCGTCGCTGGCCAGGAACGCCACCGCGGCGGCGATCTCGGTCGGGTCGCCGAACCGCCCCATCGGCACGTGCACGAGCCGCCGGGCGGCCCGCTCCGGGTCCTTGGCGAACAGCTCCCGCAGCAGCGGCGTGGCCACCGGGCCGGGGCAGAGCGCGTTGACCCGGATGCCCTCGCGGGCGAACTGCACGCCCAGCTCGCGGGTCATCGCCAGCACCCCGCCCTTGCTCGCCGTGTACGCGATCTGCGAGGTGGCCGCGCCCATCAGCGCGACGAACGAGGCGGTGTTGATGATCGAGCCCTTGCCCTGCCGCCGCATGTGCGGGATGACGTGCTTGCAGCACAGGTAGACGCTCGTGGTGTTGACCCGCAGCACCCGCTCCCAGGCGTCCAGCCCGGTCTCCAGGATCGAGTCGTCGTCCGGCGGCGAGATGCCGGCGTTGTTGAAGGCGACGTCGACCCGGCCGTGGCGGGCCACCACGCCGTCGAAGAGGTCACGTACCGCCGTCTCGTCGGCCACGTCGGCGGCGACGAACTCGCCGCCCACCTCCTGCGCGGCCCGGGTGCCGGCGTCGACGTCGACGTCCACGCAGACCACCCGGGCCCCCTCGGCGGCGAAGCGCCGCACGGTGGCCAGCCCGATCCCGCTGCCCGCGCCGGTCACCACCGCCACCCGGTCGGAAAGTCGTCCCTGCACTGTGATCACTCCTCGGTGCCGATGAACACGTTCTTGACGTCGGTGAAGGCGTGCAGCGCGTCCGGACCCAGCTCCCGACCGAGGCCGGAACGCTTCATCCCGCCGAAGGGGGTCCAGTAGCGCACCGAGGAGTGCGAGTTGACGCTGAGGTTGCCCGCCTCGACGGCCCGGGCCACCCGCACGGCCCGGCCCACGTCCCGGGTCCAGATCGAGCCGGAGAGGCCGTACTCGGTGTCGTTGGCGAGCCGGATCGCGTCCGCCTCGTCGTCGAACGGGAGCACCGAGACGACCGGGCCGAAGATCTCCTCACGCCAGTGCCGGTCCGCCGGGGAGTCGGCGAGCAGCACCGTGGGGGCGTACCAGAAGCCGGGGCCGTCCGGGCGGGAGCCGGTGAACGCCACGTCCGCGCCGTCGACGTACCCGGCGACCCGATCCCGGTGCGCGGCGGAGATCAGCGGGCCCATCTCGGCGGTCTCCCGGGCCGGGTCCTCGACCCGGAACGCCCGCACCGCGGGTTCGAGCAGCTCCAGGAAGCGATCGTACGCCGAACGCTGGACCAGGATCCGCGAGCGGGCGCAGCAGTCCTGGCCGGCGTTGTCGAAGACCGCGGACGGCGCGCTGGCCGCCGCCTTCGCCAGGTCCGCGTCGGCGAAGACGAGGTTCGCCGACTTGCCGCCCAGCTCCAGCGTCACCCGCTTCACCTGGTCGGCGGCGCCGGCCATGATCCGGGTGCCGACCTCGGTGGAGCCGGTGAAGCAGATCTTGCGGACCGCCGGGTGGGTGACGAACCGCTCGCCGACCACGCTGCCCGCCCCGGGCAGCACGGTGAACACGCCCTCCGGCAGCCCGGCGTCCAGGGCCAGCTCGGCCAGGCGCAGCGCGGTCAGCGGCGTCAGCTCGGCCGGTTTGAGCACCACCGTGTTGCCGGCGGCCAGCGCCGGGGCGAAACCCCAGCCGGCGATCGGCATCGGGAAGTTCCACGGCACGATCACGCCGACCACGCCCAGCGGCTCGTGGAACGTCACGTCGAGCCCGCCGGGCACCGGGATCTGCCGGCCGGTCAGCCGCTCCGGCGCGCCCGCGTAGTAGTCGAGCACGTCCCGGACGTTGCCGGCCTCCCAGCGCGCGTTGCCGACGGTGTGCCCGGAGTTGCGCACCTCGAGCTGCGCCAGCTCCTCCCGGTGCGCGTCCACCTCGGCCGCGAACCGCCGCAGCAGCCGCGCCCGATCCCCCGGCGCCACGTTCCGCCACCCCTCGTACGCAGCAGCCGCCCGCGCCACGGCGGCGTCCACCTCCGCCACGGACGCCGACGCCACCTCCGCGATCGCCGCCCCGCTGACCGGCGAGATCACCTCACCCACGCGCTCCCCCTGCCCTTCGCCATCCGTCGCCTCTCGCCTCGTCGATCTTGCAGGTGTTGCCCGGACAAAAGCCTCTCATGCCGCGAAAAGCGAGCCGCACGTGCAAGATCGGCGAGGAGCGGCGGAGTCAGAGGCGTTCGAAGCCACGGATCAGCTCCCAGTCCGTGACGGCGGCGTCGAAGGCGGACAGCTCGACCTTCGCGTGGTTGGCGTAGTGGGCGACCACCTCGTCGCCGAACGCCTCCGGGGCGACCGTCGAGCGCTGCCAGAGGTCGAGCGCGTCGCGCAGCGTGGCGGGGACCCGCTCGGCGGCCGGATCGTCGTACGCGTTGCCGGTGCACTCCTCGGCCAACTCCAGCTCGTGCTCGATGCCGTACACCGCGCCGGCCACCAGCGCGGCGATCGCCAGGTACGGGTTGACGTCCGCCCCCGGCACCCGGTTCTCCACCCGCATCCCCTGCCCGTGCCCGACCAGCCGCAGCGCGCAGGTGCGGTTGTCGGTGCCCCAGCGCAGCGCGGTCGGCGCGAACGAGCCGGGCTGGTACCGCTTGTAGGAGTTGATGTTGGGGGCGAAGAGCAAACTGAACTCGCGCATCGTGGCGAGCAGCCCGGCCAGCACCCGCTGCCCGGTCACGCTCAGGTGCGCCGGCCCGTCGCCCAGCATCGCCGACGAGCCGGACGCGTCGCGCAACGAGAAGTGGATGTGGCAGGAGTTGCCCTCCCGCGCGTTCGGCTTCGCCATGAACGTGATCGCCATGCCCTCCTGGGCGGCGATCTCCTTCGCCCCGTTCTTGTAGATGACGTGGTGGTCGGCGCAGGCCACCGCCTCGTCGTACCGGAAGGCGATCTCGTGCTGGCCGAGGTTGCACTCGCCCTTCGCGCTCTCCGGCGTCAGCCCGGCGGCGGCCATCTCGGTGCGGATGCGGCGCAGCAGCGGCTCCACCCGGGCGGTGCCGAGCAGCGAGTAGTCCACGTTGTACTGGTTCGCCGGGGTCAGGTCGCGGTAGCCGCGCGACCACGCCTCCTCGTACGAGTCGCGGTAGAGCACGAACTCCAACTCGGTGCCGGCGTACGCGGTCAGCCCGTGCGCGGCCAGCCGGTCGAGCTGCCGGCGCAGGATCTGCCGGGGCGAGGCGACCACCGGCCCGGAGCCGTCCAGCCACTCCAGGTCGGCCAGCAGCAGCGCCGAACCGGGCTGCCACGGCATCCGGCGCAGCGTGTCCAGGTCGGGACGCATGGCGAAGTCGCCGTAGCCGCGTTCCCAGCTCGACATCGCGTACCCGTCGACGGTGTTCATGTCGACGTCCACGGCGAGCAGGTAGTTGCAGCCCTCGCTGCCGTCGGCGACCACGTTGTCGAGGAAGAACGGCGCGTGGAACCGCTTGCCCTGGAGGCGGCCCTGCATGTCGGTGAGGCCGAGCACCACCGTGTCGATCTCGCCCTCGGCGACGGCGACCCGCAACTGTTCCAGCGAGAGGGGCGTTCTACTCATCGGGGAGCCTCCATCACCAAGGTCTACTGGCAAACCGGATCACCGTCAATGCCCCGGTGGGACCGGGTGCGAAACCGGGGAGAGCGCATGCGTCGTCGGATCGTCGCGGCCGTCGCGACCGTCCTCGCGATCGGGCTGGGCGCCACCGACGCCCGCGCCGACCGGCAGCCCACCGCCGCCCCCGACCGCCCCGCCGTCGAGACGGCACCGCAGCCGGACCTGGTCGACCTGCGCCCGGCCGGCTTCGAACGACACGTCGACCGGCGGCCGGCGACCGGCTACGACCTGACGAACCCGCAGGTGGTCGCCACCGGGTTGGCGGTGCCCTGGGGGCTGGACTTCCTGCCCGACGGCAGCGCCCTGGTCACCCAGCGGGACCGGGGCACCGTCCTCCGGGTCCGCCCCGGCCGACCGGCCGAGCAGGTGGCCCGGATCGCCGACGTGGTCGCCGGCGGCGAGGCGGGCCTGCTCGGGCTCGCGGTCTCCCCCACCTACCGGCGGGACGGCTGGGTCTACGCCTGCTACACGACCGCCACCGACCTCCGCGTCGTCCGGTTCCGGCTGGCCGCGACGCCCGTCCCGCAGGTGCTGCTCAGCGGCATTCCCCGGGCCACCTTCCACGACGGCGGGCGGATCGCGTTCGGCCCCGACGGCATGCTCTACGCCGGCGTCGGCGACGCCGGGGTGCCGGCCCGCGCCCAGGACCTGACCAGCCGCAACGGCAAGATCCTGCGGATCCGCCCGGACGGCGGGACACCGGCGGGCAACCCGTTCCCCGGCTCGCCGGTCTACAGCTACGGCCACCGCAACGTGCAGGGGCTGGCCTGGGACCGGCACGGCCGGCTGTTCGCCACCGAGTTCGGGCAGAGCACGTGGGACGAGGTGAACCGGATCGTGCCGGGCGGCAACTACGGCTGGCCGATCGTCGAGGGCATCGCCGGTGACCCCCGCTTCCGGGACCCGGTCGTGGTCTGGCCGCCGGCGCAGGCGTCGCCGAGCGGCGCGGCGTTCACCCGGGGCACGCTCTACGTGGCCGCGCTGCGCGGCACCCGGCTCTGGACCGTGCCGGTCGACCACGACGGCACGGTCGGCGTACCGGTGGCGGAGCTGGTCGGCGGCTACGGCCGCCTGCGTACCGTCGCGGTCGCCCCCGACGGCGCGCTCTGGGTGACCACCAGCAACCGCGAGCCGCGCGGCGTCCCACCGGCGGCCGACGACGACCGCATCCTCCGCTTCCCGCTCACCCACCGTCAGCCCCCGGCCTAGACCTCCCGGGTACGCGGACAGCCGCCGGTCGGCGTCAGTCACGCGCCCGCGCCCAGGCCAGGAAACGGTGGTGCAGGTCCGGCACATGACCCGGGTTCAACCGGGCGAGGTGTTCCGTCGCCTCGGCCATCACGACGCCCAGGTAGAGCAGCAGCCCGACGCGGTCGTCCCGGTACTCGACGAGCAGCGACAGCCGCGCCGGCTGGCAGGGCCACTCCGCGCCGCAGTTGCGGCACCGCCACAGCGGGCGCATGGGCACGTGTGGAACCCGGCGGCGTCCCGTCACCGCAGCCGGCGGACGGCCACCCGCGCGCCCCGTCGCGGGTCGGCGGAAGGAGCCCCCGTCCGGTCCCGCTCCGGCCCTTCGACGTGCACCCGCATGTCAACCTCCTCGCCGTGGTTGGAGGGGGCCGCCCGGCATCGTCGGGACCGGGCGGCCCCGGGCTGGAACCCGCCCGCGCCTGACTGCGGCGAGCGGATCCGCCTACGTGACAGTCTGTTGGCCACACCGCTACGGTCGGAAGGCATCGAGCCTGGCCACGACGCGCCTGTGCGGGCTCAGCACGGCCAGCGGATGTCGAGTGAATCTCGGGTCAAATCTGTGGAGGAGTTGTGGCAGAGCCGACAGCGGAGTTGATTCGGGCACAGATCCGCCGGCTGCGGAACGCGGCCGGCCTCAGTCAGGAGGAGTTCGGCAGGCTGGTGCACTACTCCGCCTCGATGGTGTCGGCCGTCGAGACCGGCGGGCGTCCGTACGACCGTCTTTTCCTGGCCCGCGCCGACGAAGCTCTGCACTCCGGCGGACTGCTGGTCGCCCTGCTCAAGATTGCCGAGCGGGACGGTCTGCCGTCGTGGCTCAGGCCGTGGCTGGACGCGGAGCGCGGCGCCCGACAGCTTCGGTGTTTCCATCCGACACTCATCCCGGCCCTGCTCCAGACCGAGAACTACGCCCGCGCAGTCATTCGTTGCGACGGTCTGCTCACCGATACCGAGGTGGATCGTCGGGTGACAGCGCGGATGGATCGCCAGGACGTGCTGCGACAGGAGAACCCGCCGCAGCTCGTGGTCGTGTTCGACGAAGGCGTGTTGCACCGACATGACGAGAGCTTCCGGGGCCTGCTGTCCCAGCAGATCGAGCACCTGATCGCATGTGCGGAGCGTCCCCACGTCAGCGTCCACATACTTCCGCTGCATGTCGGGCTGCACATCGGCATGTCCGGTCCGTTCACCCTCGCCCGCGACGAGGAGGGCGGCTGGGTCGCCAGCATGGAGTGTCAGCTCACCACGAGTGTGATCGACGGCGATGCCGACGTCGCTACTCTTCTGTCGCGGTGGGAGATGATCCGGAGCGAAGCGTTGCCCCGCCGGCAGTCGATCGAACTCTTGAAAGAGGTGGTGACCTCATGGACCTGAGCGACGCGACCTGGCACAAGGCGACTCGCAGCGGCAATACGGACTGCGTGGAAGTCGCCGACAACCTGCCGGGCGTGGTGCTGGTGCGTGACACGAAGGACCGCGACGGCGGCACCCTCCACATCGACCCGTCGTCGTGGCGCTCGTTCGTCACCCTGGCACGGCAGTTCCACGCCGCCACCTGATCGCGGAGCCCACAGCGTCGGTGGAACGCCATGGACCTCTCAAGGCTGTTCTGACCGCCATGACGTTCCACCGACCGACCCGCCGGCACGGCGGGGCCGGCGGTCAGGAGGGTGGCGTGGGGGTGTCGGGGGTGGTCTGCTCGACGGTGCGGCGGGGGCCGGTGAACCAGGTGCGGGCCGAGGCGTACCACCAGATCGCGACGCCGAGCAGCACGCCGCCGATCGCGAGCGGCGCGTAGTTCACCGCGGTCCAACTGAAGTCGGGATTGCCCGGCACGCCGGCCGGGACGATCGGCAGCACGAAGTAGACCGAGATGACGGCGATCTCCACCACGGCGATCCAGCCGAGCAGCCGGTAGCGGCGGCCGAGCGTCCACGGGCCCGGGACGAACCGGTCGCCCATCCGCAGCCGCAGGAAGATCGGGATGATGAAGGACAGGTAGAGCCCGATCACCGCCACCGACACCACCGCGTAGAACGCGACCGGGATGCCGCCGCGCTGGTAGAGCGCGGGCAGCGTGAGCACCAGCCCGGCCAGCGTGGCGCCGATGATGGCGTTGACCGGCGTGCCGTTGCGGTTGACAGTCGACCAGAGCCGCCAGCCGGGCACCGCCCGGTCCCGGCTGAACGCGTACGCCATCCGCGACATCGAGGTCACGCAGCTCATCCCGCAGAAGAACTGCCCGATGGTGGAGATGATGATGACCGTCTTGAAGAAGAACGGGGTCAGCGCCGTGGAGAAGATCGCCCCGGAGAAGCCACCCGCGTCGTTGATCGCGTCCACGTCGGTGGCGGCGAACAGGAACGCGAGCAGCAGGATCCAGCCGCCCACGGCGGAATAGAAGATCGACCGCCAGAGCCCCTGTGCGGCGGCCTTGGACGCGCCCCGGGTCTCCTCGGAGACGTGCGCGCAGGCGTCGAAGCCGGTGATCGTGTACTGCGTCAGCAGGAAGCCCAGCGGCAGCACGTAGAACCAGAACGTCAGCCCGCCGCTGTCCCCGTCGCCGAAGCCGGAGTTGTTGAACCGCTCGGTGAACACGAAGCGGAAACTCTGGTGGTCGTCCGGGACCAGGACCAGGATCAGCACCACCACGGCCGCGCCGGCCACGTGCCACCAGACCGAGACGTTCTGGAGTACGTCGATGATGCGGTGCCCGTAGATGTTGATCAGGCCGTGCAGCGCGAGGATCACCACGAACAGCCCGAACGTCTGGTGGCCGGTGCCGGCCCAGCCGTCGACGAGCGCCGACAACGTCAGGTTGAGGAACGTGGCGCAGCCGTAGTCGACCGAGGCGGTGACCGCGACCAGCCCGATCAGGTTGAGCCAGCCGGTGAACCAGCCGTGCACCGGCCGGCCCATGGTCGCCGCCCACCAGTAGATCCCGCCCGCGGTCGGGTACGCGGAGACCAGCTCGGCCAGGCAGAACCCGATGACCAGGATGAACATCGAGATCAGCGGCCAGCCCCAGGACACGGCGACCGGGCCGCCGTTGTTCCACGCCTGGCCGAACGTGGTGAAGCAGCCGGCCAGGATCGAGATGATCGAGAACGAGATGGCGAAGTTGGAGAAGCCGCTCCACTTGCGGCGCAGCTCCTGCTTGTAACCGAGTTCGGCGAGTCGTCGGGCGTCGTCGTCCATCGGCTGCTCGGCGGTCGGCGCGGGCGTCGTGGCCACTGCACACCTCCTCGAGGCGAGTGCTCGCAGTCTGCTCCCGCCGATCAAGGTGGTCAATACGCGTACCGGTTAAATGCGTTGTCCCGTCGACCCGCCCGGGGCATCCTGGGAGCTGTGACCAGGCCCGACCCGACGGGCCGGCACCGGGCGCTCGGCAACGCCCGGTTCGCGGCGGCGCGCGGCGTCCACCTCTCTCTCACTGAAGTACGGCGTTGCGCCGTACCCCCGGACGCCCGCGCCGCCGCACTCCCGGGTCGGGCGGCGGCTCAGGCGAACAGCAGGCCCGCCACCCAGAGCGCGGCGATCACCATGCCCGCCATGAACTCGACAAGCATGGACAGGCCGGCCGCCTTGAGTGCCTGCACGGTGGCCGGCCAGGCCAGCCGGTTGCTGCCCAGCCGCAGCAGCTCCGCGCCCCAGATCCCGGCGACGAAGCCGATCGGCAACCCGATCACCGGGATGACGAAGAACCCGACCACGCCGAGCAACGCGCCGGCCAGCAGCGACCTGGTGGGCACGCCGGTCCGCTTCAGGTTCCGCCCCGGCCAGAGGTACTTGACCACGGTGCCACCGGCGGCGACCACGGTCGCGGCGGCGAGCACCGCCCAGCGGCCCGGGCCGGCGTCGCCGAACAGCGCCCACACCAGCACGCCGCCCCAGCACAGCGGCAGCGCCGGCAGGCCGGGCACCACCACGCCGGCCAGCCCGGCCAGGATCGCCAGCGCGGCGACCACCGACACCACGGCCTGCGAATCGGTCAGACTCACGAGTTCTCTCTCTTCTCTGCGCGGGCGCTGCGTAAACCGAGATGTTAAGAGGGGGCCCCGCCTCTACCGGAGGCGTTAACAGGGGGCCCTTCCTTACCCCGCCAGGCGGGCGCGGATGGCGTCGGCGGGCATCGGGGGGCCGAACCAGCGGCCCTGGCCGGTGTCACAGCGCAACGCCCGCAACCGCTCGGCCTGCACCTCGGTCTCCACCGCCTCGGCCGTCACCGACAGCTCCAACGCGTGCGCCAGCCGGACCAGCGCGTCGACGATCCGCTCGTCGCGGTGGTCGGCGACCGCGCCGTCACCGCGGATGCCCTCGACGAACGGGCCGGCCAGCTTCACGCAGTGGATCGGCAGCCGCCGCAGGTACGCCAGGTTCGAGTAGCCGGTGCCGAAGTCGTCGATGGCCAGCCGCAACCCGAGGTCGGCGAGCTGGTGCAGGGCGCGCAGCGGCTCGCCCGCGCTGCCCATCACCGCGCTCTCGGTCAACTCGAGCTGGAGCAGCTCGGCGGGGAGGCCGGTGTGCTGCAACGCCTGCGCCACGGTCTCCACGATGGCCGGGTCGTCGGCCTGCCGGGCGGCCAGGTTGACGCTGACCACCGGCGTCGACTCGGGGAAGGCGCGCCGCCACGCCTCGGCGTCCCGGCACGCCTGGCGCAGCACCCAGGCGCCGAGCCGGACGATGAGACCGGTTTCCTCGGCCAGGCCGATGAAGCGGTCCGGCCCGAGCAACCCCAGCTCCGGGTGCTGCCAGCGGACCAGCGCCTCGACCGCCACCATCGTGCCGTCCAGCAGGGACACGATGGGCTGGTAGTGCAGCACGAACTCGCCCCGGTCCAGCGCGGCGGGCAGGTTGGCGGCGAGCGCGGACCGGGCGATGTCGGCGGCGCTGCGCTCCGGGTCGTACACCGCCCAGCGGCCCCGCCCCTCGGCCTTGGCCCAGTAGAGCGTGGTGTCGGCGGCCTTCATCAGCTCCCCGGCGCTGGTCTCCGCCGCCGGGCAGTCCACGATGCCGATGCTGGCCGAGACGGCGAGCTGCTGGTCGGCGACGTGCACCGGGGCGGAGACTGCCGCGAGCGCCAGCTCGGCCACCTCCACCGCGTCGTCGAGACCGCCGCCGGAGTCGACCAGGATGACGAACTCGTCGCCGCCCATCCGGGCCACCAGGTGGCCACGGCCGGCCACGCAGTCGCTGAGTCGCCGGGCGATGACCTGGAGCAGCCGGTCGCCGAGGTCGTGACCGAGACTGTCGTTGACCGCCTTGAACCCGTCCAGGTCGATGAAGCAGAGCCCGACGCGCTGCTCGGGCCTGGCCGCGGCGAAGACGTCGCCGAGTGTCTCGAAGAACAGCGTCCGGTTGGGCAGACCGGTCAGCGGGTCGTGCAGCGCCTGGAAACGCAGCCGCTTCTGCAACTCGTACCGCTGGGTGATGTCCTCGATCATGGCGACGGTGAACCGGGGTCGGCCGTCGTCGTACCGGATCAGCGACACGGCCAGGTCGGTCCAGACCACGCTGCCGCCCTTGCGGTAGTAGCGCTTCTCCACCCGGACGCTGTCCCGTTTGCCCTCGATCAGCTCCTGGTAGAGCTCCCACATGCCGGCCGCGTCGTCGGCGTACGCCAACGCGGACACGTTCATCTGCCGCATCTCCGCCACGGTGTAGCCGAGCATGTCCGCGAAGGACTGGTTGACCTCGATGATGTGCCCGTCCACACCGGCGATGCCGATGCCGATGGCGGCGCCGGTGAAGACCGCCCGGAACCGCGCCTCGCTGTCCCGCAACGCCTGCTCGACGGCGTCCCGGGCCTGCCAGGCGGAGCGGGCGATCCGCTCCTGCTGGCTGAACACCCGGTCCCGCAGCGCGCGGCTGAACCCGGCGGCGACCGCGCCCTGCAACGACGCGATCCGTTCCCGCAGCTCGGGCACCTCCTCCCGGGCCGGCAGCACCCAGGGCAGGAACCGGTCGCCGAGCGCCTGCACCGACCAGTCGAGCACGCCGGGCTCGGTCAGGTGCGCCTCCACCAGAGCCCGCCCCACCTCCTCCGCCGGCCGGGCGGAGAAGGCGGGCGCCAGCGACGCGCGGGCCAGCCGCTCGGTGAGCGACACCAGCAGGTGCTCGGTCTCGGCCGCGCTCAGCGGCACGAAACCGATGCGCCGCACCGCCCGGGCCCACTCGGCGGCGTACGCCGTGGCGCCGGGACGGCTGAGGTCATCCCCGACGGGCTCCGGGGCGGGCACGTCGGTTCACCCGGCAGCGCGGTCGTGCCGGGCGACGCCGCCGAACGCCCCGAAACGTTCCGGGTGCTCGTCCACGTCCGAGGGCGAGTCGGGCCGCCAGAGCGGCATGTGCACCACACCCGGTTCGAGGACCGTCCAGTCACCGAAGAAGCCGGTGATCTCGGCCCGCGAGCGGAGCGTGATCTCGGTGGCGGTACGCGCCGACAGCCGCTGCGCGTCGAGCATCTCCTGCGGCTGGTCCTCGAACGTGGAGTGCGAGATCACCAGGAAGCTGCCCGGCGCGGCGGCGGCCCGCAGGGTGGCCAGGATGTCGGCCGGGCGGTCGGCGTCCGGCACGAAGTGCACCACGCCGGCGAGCAGGATGCCCAGCGGCCGGTCGAAGTCGATCAGGCCGCCGGCCCGGGCCTGGTCCAGGATCAGCTTCGGCTCGCGCAGGTCGGCCAGGAGCGCGGTGGCCCGGTCGTTGCCGGCCAGCAGCTCGTGGCTGTGCGCCACCGCCACCGGGTCGATGTCGACGTAGACGATCCGGGCCTCGGGATTCGCGGCCTGGGCGACCTCGTGCACGTTGCCGACGGTGGGGATGCCGGAGCCGATGTCGAGGAACTGGTCGATGCCGGCGTCGAGCAGCACCCGCACGGCCCGGCGCAGGAACTCCCGCCCGGAGCGCATGGTGGCCGCCAGGTTCGGCGTCATGGCCGCGATCTGCTCGGCGAGCTGCCGGTCGATCTCGAAGTTGTGCGCCCCGCCGAGGAAGTAGTCGTAGACCCGGGCGGCGCTGGGCCGGCTCAGGTCGATCCCGGCGGGAGGTCCGTCCGACGTCTGCATCGCGCGATCTCCCCGGTCGTCGCCCGCCTGGCGAGGCGGATCATGTGGTCCAGCCCACTCTATGCGCGCCGGACCAGGTACGGGAGATCCACTTCTCGGATGCCGCCGACCGCTCTCAGCCGGCCGACTCCAGCAGCAGCGAGATGCCCTGCCCGACGCCGACGCACATCGTCGCCAGCGCCCGCCGGCCGCCCCGCCGCCGCAACTCCAGCGCGGCGGTCAACGCCAGTCGGGCGCCGCTCGCGCCGAGCGGGTGGCCCAGCGCGATGGCCCCGCCGTTCGGGTTGACGTGCTCGGCGTCCTCCGGCAGGCCCAGCTCCCGCAGCACCGCCACGGACTGCGCGGCGAACGCCTCGTTCAGCTCGATGACGTCGACGTCGGCCAGCGTGAGGCCCTGCCGGTCGAGCAGCTTCCGGGTGGCCGGCACCGGCCCGACGCCCATGATCCGTGGCGGTACGCCGGCCGCCGCCGCGCCGCGTACCCGGGCCAGCGGGGTGAGGCCGTAGCGCTCGACGGCCGCCGCGGAGGCGACCAGCAGCGCCACCGCGCCGTCGTTGACGCCGGAGGAGTTGCCGGCGGTCACCGTGCCGCCGTCGCGGAACGGGGTGGGCAGCGCGGCCAGCTTCTCCGGCGTGGTCTCCCGGGGGTGCTCGTCGACCTCGACCAGCTTCGTCTCCCGCCTGCCGGCCGGCACGGTGACGCCGACGATCTCCTCGGCCAGCCGGCCGTCGGCCTGTGCCTTGGCGGCCCGCTGCTGCGAGCGGTACGCGAACGCGTCCTGCGCGGCGCGGTCCACGCCGAACTCGGCGGCCACGTTCTCCGCCGTCTCCGGCATCGAGTCGATGCCCCACCCGCGCTCCATCAGCGGGTTGACCAGCCGCCAACCGATGGTGGTGTCGTAGACCTCGGCGGTGCGGGAGAACGGGGTGGTCGCCTTCGGCATCACGAACGGCGCGCGGCTCATGCTCTCCACGCCGCCGGCCACCACCAGGTCGGCGTCCCCGGCGACGATCGCGCGGGCGGCGGAGGCGAGCGCGTCCAGGCCGGAGCCGCAGAGCCGGTTGACGGTGCTGCCCGGCACCTCCGCCGGCAGGCCACCGAGCAGCGCGGCCATCCGGGCCACGTTGCGGTTGTCCTCGCCGGCCTGGTTGGCGCAGCCCAGGATCACGTCGTCGGTGCGGGCCCAGTCGACCGACGGGTGCCGCGTCACCAGCTCGCGGATCACGTGCGCGGCGAGGTCGTCGGGGCGGACCCCGGCGAGGGCGCCGGCGTACCGGCCGATCGGGGTGCGGACTCCGGCAACGAGGTAGGCCACGGTCATCGCGCGCACGTCCTTCGGGGGTGGGAAGGGGTCGGTCGGCGGCGGCCCGGCGGGTCGCGCCGGGGTGCCACGGCGCCAGGATATCCGCGCCCGGAGCGGATAGGTTGGCGGCATGGCCGGGGCCCAGTTCAGCGCAGAGACAAGTGGCGGCGGTTCGTTCGTCCGCCAACCCAACCGGTTCACCGGGCGGGTCACCCCGCACTCCACCTCGCCGGAGGGCGGCGGTCCCGACGATCAGGGACGCTGGCCGCTGGAGGCGGGCCGCTACCGGCTGATCTGGTGCCGGGCCTGCCCGTGGGCGCACCGGGCCCGGATCGTGCGCGGCCTGCTCGGCCTGGACGAGGTGATCTCGCTGGGCACGGTGGACCCGATCCGGGACGAGCGGGGCTGGCGGTTCGCGCTGGACCCGGACGGTTTCGACCCGGTGCTGGGCGTCGGTTTCCTCTCCGAGGCGTACCTGGCCACCGACCCGGACTACACCGGCCGGGTGACCGTGCCGGCGCTCGTCGACACGCTGACCGGTCGGGTGGTCACCAACGACTACCCGCAGCTCACACTCGACCTCTCGACCGAGTGGCGGCGGTTCCACGCGCCGGACGCGCCGGACCTGTACCCGGTCGAGCTGCGCCCGGAGATGGACGCGCTGATGGCGGAGATCCACTCCGACGTCAACAACGGCGTCTACCGGTGCGGCTTCGCCACCTCGCAGGCGGCGTACGACGAGGCGTACACCGCGCTGTTCGCCCGGCTGGACGCGCTGGGCGAGCGGCTGGCCGGGCGGCGCTACCTGATGGGGGACGCGATCACCGAGGCGGACGTGCGGCTGTTCACCACGCTGGTCCGCTTCGACGTGGCGTACCACGGGCACTTCAAGTGCAACCGGCAGAAGCTGACCGAGATGCCGGTGCTGTGGGCGTACGCCCGGGACCTGTTCCAGACGCCGGGCTTCGGCGAGACGGTGGACTTCGACCACATCAAGCGGCACTACTACGCCACCCACGACATGATCAACCCGACCCGGATCGTGCCGCTCGGTCCGGACCTGGCCGGCTGGACCACGCCGCACGGGCGTGGCTGACCGCACGCCGCGCCGGGTCGCCGCCGCCGGAGCCGCCGCCTGCGTGGTGGCCGGCGCGGTAGCGGTTACGGTCGCCGTCGTCGCCGGTCCGGGCCCGGGCCCGACCGGGTACGTCAGCGAGGCCGGGGTCGCCGACAGCGGGTACGCCGGGGCGTACCGGATCGGGATCTTCACGCTGACGGCGGCGTTGCTGCTGCTCGCCGGCGCGCTGCCGGCGGCGGCGCGGGCGGCGTCCGTGCTGCTCGGCGCCGGCGCGGTCGGCACGGCGCTCTCCGGCACGGTGACGTGCAGCGCCGGCTGCCCGCTGCCGCCGTTCGAGGCCGCCACGGTGGCCGACCTGGTGCACGGCGGGGCCAGCATCGCGGCCACCGCGGCGGTGGTCTTCGCGATGCTGGCGCTGCTGCTCGCCCCCGCCACCGCCGCGGCGCTGCGCCGGGTCGCCGCGGTCGGCGTGGCGCTGGCGCTGCCGCTGGCCGGCGCGGTCGGGCTGGCCATGCTGCTGGTCGGTCGGGGCGCGCTGGTGGGGGTGCTGGAGCGGCTGCTGCTGGCGGTGGCCGCCGGGTGGGGCCTGGCCACCGCCGTGGTGCTCGCAAGGAGGGGCCCCCTGTTGACGCCTGGGCGGTGGAAAGGGCCCCGCTAACCGGCAGATGTTAAAAAGGGGCCTCTCCTTCACCACATCCGCTGTAAGGGGCGTCACGGGAAACGGTCCTTCCGATGGGGCGGGGCGCGGGAGTAGCGTGGGCCGGCGATGACCAATGTCTGGTGCCTCACCGAGCGCCTGTACGTCGACCTCCGACGGCAGGCCAGCGGCGTCTGTCCGGCGTAGCTCCGCTACCCCGACGCCCACCTTCCCTCTCCAGACCTTGGACCCGCCCTCATGGCTTCCGCCCTGCGCAAGATCCCCTTTTCCGTGCAGATCCTGCTCGGCCTCGTGCTCGGCGTGGCGCTCGGCTTCCTCGCCCGCGCCAACGACCTCGCCTGGTTGACCAGCACGCTCGACACCGTCGGCGGCCTCTTCGTCCAGCTCCTCAAGCTGGCCGTGCCGCCGCTGGTCTTCACCGCCATCGTGGTCAGCGTGGTCAGCCTGCGCGGCGTCGCCAACGCCGCCCGGCTGGCGCTCAAGACGCTGCTCTGGTTCGGCATCACCGCGCTGATCGCGGTGAGCATCGGCATCGGCCTCGGCCTGCTCACCGACCCCGGCCGTGGCGTGAACCTGGACCCGGCCGGCGCCAACGCGCCGAAGACCACCGGCTCCTGGATCGACTTCCTCACCGGCATCGTGCCCACCAACCCGGTCGGCGCGTTCGTCGAGGGCAACGTGCTCCAGATCGTCTTCCTCGCCCTGGTGGTGGGCGCCGCCGCGTTGCTGGTCGGCGAGCCCGCCGAGCCGTTCGTGCAGCTCAACCGCGCGCTGCTGGCGATCGTGCAGAAGGCGCTGTGGTGGGTCATCCGGCTCGCCCCGATCGGCACCCTGGGCCTGATCGGCAACGCCGTCGCCTCGTACGGCTGGGACCTGCTGGCCCCGCTCGCCAAGTTCACCACCGCCGTCTACGTCGGCTGCGCGCTGGTGATGTTCGTGGTCTACCCGGTGCTGCTGGTCGCCGCCGGCCGGCTCAACCCGCTGCGCTTCTTCGCCGGCGCCTGGCCCGCCATCGAGCTGGCCTTCGTGTCCCGCTCCTCGGTGGGCACCATGCCGGTGACCCAGCGTTCGGTGGAGCGCCTCGGCGTCCCCCGCGAGTACGCCTCCTTCGCGGTGCCGTTCGGCGCCACCACGAAGATGGACGGCTGCGCCGCGATCTACCCGGCGCTCGCCGCGATCTTCGTGGCGCAGGTGTTCGGCGTGGACCTGGGCGTCACCGACTACCTGCTGATCGCGTTCGTGTCGGTGGTCGGCTCGGCCGCCACCGCCGGCCTGACCGGTGCGATCGTGATGCTCACGCTGACCCTGAGCACGCTGGGCCTGCCGCTGGCCGGCGCCGGTCTGCTGCTGGCGATCGACCCGATCCTGGACATGATGCGGACCGCGACGAACGTGGCCGGACAGGCCGTGGTGCCGACCATCGTGGCTGCCCGCGAGGGCACGCTCGACCGGGCCGCGTACGACTCGGCCGGCAAGCGCGACCTGATCGAGCCGGTCGAGCCGGCCGACCACGAGCGCCTCGCCCCCGTACCCGCCTGACCCCCACGCCCTTCGGGTGCGTTTCCTGCCGCCCCAGCGGCAGGAAACGCACCCGAAGCCCTGACCGGAGGAGAACCGCATGAGCGCCCTGTTCACCCCGCTCGCCCTGCGCGACGTCACGCTGCCCAACCGGATCGCGCTGGCGCCGATGTGCCAGTACAGCGCCGGGCCCGACGGCCTGCCCACCGACTGGCACCGCGTCCACCTCGGCTCCCGGGCCGTCGGCGGGGCCGGGCTGGTGCTCACCGAGGCGACCGCCGTGGTGCCCGAGGGGCGGATCACCCCGCAGGACGTCGGGCTCTGGTCCGGTGCGCACGTCGACGCGTGGCGGCCGGTCACCGCGTTCGTCACCGACCAGGGCGCGGTCCCGGCCGTGCAGCTCGCGCACGCCGGGTTCAAGGCCTCGACGTACCGGCCGTGGGCGGAGCGGCGCGGCGGCGTGCCGGACACCGAGGGCGGCTGGACGCCGGTCGGCCCGGGCACCGACCCGTTCGTCAGCGACTACCGCACCCCGGCCGCGCTCGACGAGGCCGGGGTCGCGGCGGTGGTGGACGCGTTCGCGGTCGCCGCCGGGCGGGCGCTGGACGCCGGCTTCGCCGCGGTGGAGATCCACGCGGCGCACGGCTACCTGCTGCACGAGTTCCTCTCCCCGCTGACCAACCGCCGCACCGACGGCTACGGCGGCGACCGGGCCGGCCGGATGCGGCTCACCCTGGAGGTGGCCCGCGCGGTCCGCGCGGCGGTCGGCGAGTCGGTGCCGGTGCTGACCCGGATCTCCGCCACCGACTGGACCGACGACGGCTGGACGATCGAGGACAGCGTGGTGCTCGCCGGCGAGCTGGCGGCGGCCGGCGTGGACCTGGTCGACGCGTCCTCCGGCGGCGCGGCGGCGAAGGCGGCGGTGCCGGTCGGTCCCGGCTACCAGGTGCCGCTGGCCGCCCGGATCCGCCGCGACGCCGGCGTGCCGACCGGCGCGGTCGGCCTGATCGTCGAGCCCGAGCAGGCCGAGCAGATCGTCGCCGGCGGGGAGGCCGACCTGGTGCTGCTGGGCCGGGAACTGCTCCGCGACCCGTACTGGCCGCGTCGTGCCGCCGCGAAGCTGGGTGCCACCCCGGGCTGGCCCGACCAGTACGCCCGCGCCTTCTGACCTCCCCGGGCCCCCGCCCGCCCGGGTCGGGGGCCCGGCGGTCAGCCGGCCAGGTGGTTCCAGCGGGATTCCAGATCCGACCAGGCGCCCTGGTCGGCGACCGCACCGTCGATGAGCACCACCACGTGGTCCGCGCGGACCAGCGCGGCCCGCTTGGCGGTCGAGCCGACCACGGTCACCCCGTGCTCGCGCAGCGCCGCCCAGAGCGCCAGCTCCGTGGTCACGTCCAGCGCCGACGACACGTCGTCGGCGACCAGCAGTTCGGTACGCGGAGCGAGCGCCCGGGCCAGCGCCAGCCGCTGGAGCTGCCCCCCGGAGAGCCGGGTGCCCTTGTGCCCGATGAGCAACCCGAGCCCGCCTCCGGCGGCGGCCAGGTCGTGGTCGAGCTGGGCGGTCGACACCGCGCTCGCGGCGTCGACCGGGTGGCCCAGCGCGATGTTCTCGGCCACCGTGCCGGAGAGCACCCGGGGAAGCTGGCCCACGTAGCCGACCTGGTTCGGGCGCAGGAACAGCTCCGGCTCGGTGACCGGCTCGCCGTTCCACCGCAGCGCGCCGACGTGGTGCACGATCCCGGCGAGCGCGCGCAGCAGCGACGACTTGCCGGCGCCGACCGGGCCGACCACCAGCACCAGTTGCCCGCGTTCGACCACCAGGTCGACGTCGCGGACGGCGAGTGTGCCGTCGGAGTGCAGCGCGCCGAAGCCGGCCAGCTCCAGCCGGCGCAGCGGGTGCCGGGGCGGCGGCTCCGGCGCGGGCGCGGTGCCGGCGACGAGATCGAGCCCCGGCACCGGTTCGGAGTAGTTGGCCGTCCCGGTCATCGCCACGGTCCGCCGCGTCCACACCCGCGCCGACGGGTACTGCGAGACCAGCGCCGCGGTGGTCCACGCGAACCAGCGGGCCGCGCCGAGCGTGGAGACCGCGACCAGGGTGGCGCCGGCGGAGAGCCCGCCGGTCAGGTAGAGCGCCCAGGCCCCGATCGGCAGCAGCCCGCTGACGACCGCCGGGGTGGAGCGGGCCCACACCTGCATGGCGATCTCCCGGCGCTGCCGCTCGCTGCGCACCGCGTCCAGCCCGGCGAGGTGGGTCAGCACCGGCCGGGTGGCGCCGGCCAGCTTCACCGTGCGGGCGGCGGAGAGCGCGGAAACCAGCGCGGTGGCGAACGCGGCGCGGGCGGCGACGGTGCCGGCGGCGGTGCGTTCCAGCCGGGGACCGAACAGCGTCGCGGCCAGCCCGGAGACCACCATCGTGCCGACGAAGAACAGCGCCGGCACGAAGCTGCCGGTCACCAGCGTCATGGTGAGCACGATGGCCAGCGAGATGAACTGGTCCATCAGGTTGTCGGCGAGTTGCACCACCCGGTCCGTGTCGCCGCCCTGCGCGACCACCTCGGCCGGGGTGTGCCCGCTGACCCGGCGCGCGCCGGTCTGCCCGTGCACCAACCGGGCGCTGATCCGCAGCATCTGCCGGATCCACCACTGCGGGAACCACAGGTTGGTGAGGTAGGGCAGCGGCAGCACCAGCAGCAGCGCGGCGGCGATGCCGAGCGCCGGCAGCCACGGGTCGCCGCCGGCGACCAGCTCGGCCCAGAGCCAGGGCAGCACCGAACCGTCCAGCCCGAGCAGCGTCATCACGATGAACAGGCCGATCGCGGCCAGGCCGTAGCGGGGATCGTTGAAGCCCAGCCGGAGGATCTCCCGCATGGTCCGGGCGGGCGGCGCGGGCGGCACCGGCGGCGGTTCGGCGCGCGGCATCCCGGCGCGGCGCGGCGCGGGGGCCGGCGCGACGACCGGGGCCGCCTCGTCGGCCCAGCCGGGCGCGTCGAGCAGTTCCACGCCGCCGCGCCGCGCGCCGCTGCCGGCGTACGCCCCGGCGTGGCTGGTGGCGAGCAGCTCGGCGAAGCGGGCGGACTCGCGCATCGGGCCGGCCTCCAGCACCGCGCCGTCGGCCATCACCACCACCTCGTCGCAGCGGCGCACCGAGGAGAGCCGGTGCGCGATGACGATGCCGATGCGGTCGGTGAGCAGCCGCTCGGTGGCCTCGCGGACCCGGTTCTCGGTGACCGGGTCGAGTCGCGCGGTGGCCTCGTCGAGGATCACCACGTGCGGGTCCCGGACCAGGATGCGGGCGAACGCGACAAGTTGCTCCTGGCCGGCGGAGAGCACGTGCCCGCCCTCGCCGAGCCGGGTGTGCACGCCGTCGGGCAGCTCGGCGATCCACCCGGCCAGGCCCAGCTCGGCCAGCGCCCGTTCGGCGGCGTCGAGCAGCTCCGGGTCGTGCAGCGCGACGTTCTCGGCGAGCGTGCCGGCGAGGATCTCGGTGCGCTGGGGCACCACGGCGATCCACCGGCGCAGCTCCTCGACGTCCAGGTCGACCAGGTCGGCGTCGCCCAGGAACACGGTGCCGCGGGGCACCTCCACGGCCCGGGTGAGCACCTTCGTCAGCGTCGACTTGCCCGAGCCGGTGCGCCCGACCAGCGCGTACGAGCGCCCGCGGACGAAGTCGAGCCGCACGTCACGCAACGCCGGACCGCGCTCGTCACCGGCGGCCGGGTAGCGGAAGGTGAGCCCGCGGACGCTCAGGTCGCCGTCGGCCGGGGCGGCCCCGCCGACCGGCTCCTGCCGCGCGCCGGCCAACAGCTGCACCCGGGCCCACGCGCCGAACGCCTGTTGCAGGTGCGGCACCCAGCGGGCGATGTGCTCGACGGTGGCGCCGAACGCGATCGCGAGCAGCCAGATGGCGGTGAGCCGGGCGGCGTCGACCCGCCCGGTCGACAGCGCCCACGCGCCGGCCAGCACCAGGCCGGCGACGCCGGCCCGGACGCCACCGGCGGCCACCGAGGTGACCCGGGCGGAGAGCCGGAACACCCGGCCGCACCGCGCGACCACCTCGGCCGCGCGGCGGGCGTAGAGCCGCAGCACGTACGGCCGGGCCAGGCTGGTGCGCACGTCGTCCTGCCCGTGCACCGCCTCCTCCATCACGGCCGCGAGGTCGGACCAGGCCTCCTCCTCGGCCATCCGGGCCGGCGCGATGCGGGCGGTGGGCCGGCGCAGCGCGACCGCGAGCAGCATGGTGAGCAGCACCATCCCGACGCCGGCCGGCCACCAGACGACGAGCGCGCTGACGGTGGCGAGCACGCAGACGGCGATGCCCTGCGCCAGCCGTACGCCGGTGTTCCGCATCTCGGCGGCGACCTGGTAGACGTCGTTGTCGATCCGGTCGAGCAGCTCGCCGACCGGCGTGGTCTCCAGGGCGGGCAGCTCCTGCCCGAGCGCGACGCGGCAGAGCCGGCGACGCACGTCGGCGGACCAGTCGGCGGTGAGCCGGGCCATGATCAGCCCGATCAGCAGGTCGGTGACGACGGCGGCGACAAGCGCGACGGCCAGCGCGACGAACCAGCCGGACGACCGGTGCACCAGCACCGGCCCGGCCAGCGCGGAGGCGGCGGCCTGGCCACCGGCGCCCAGCACGATCAGCAGCAGCACGGCCGTCATCCGCCGGGGTGCGGTGGCCCACAGGTCACGGAGCAGGCGCATGGACAGTGTCCTCCGGACTCGGATCGGTGGGGGGCGGTACCCCCACCCTTCCGGTCCGGCCCGGCCGACTCAAACGATTTACCGCGTTCCGGTCAGGTCCGGGCGACCCGGCGGACGATGCCGAGCAGCGCCTCCTGCACGTCGGCGATCGGCCGGTCGGGCTGGAACACCAGCCAGTCCACGGCCACCACCAGCCCGACGCCGAACAGCGCCGAGCTGGCGGTACGCACGTCCAGGTCGGCCGGGAGGTCACCGCTGTCCACCCCGGCCCGGACCGTCTCGGCGATCACCTCGATCGCCTCGCCGCGCAGCAGCCGCAGCGTCTGCTGCCACTCCCGGTTGGTGCGCCACATCTCGGAGAGCAGGAGCTGGGCGAACGCCCGGTAGCGGCGGATGTAGTCCAGCTCGGCGCGGACCAGCGCGGCGAGCGCCTCGCGCGGCGGCAGCCCGTCGACCGCGGCCCGGAACTCGGCGGTGAGCAGGCCGATGCCGTGCCGCAGCAACTCCTCGAAGAGGACCGTCTTGGACTCGAAGTTGTAGTAGACGGTCCCCTTCGCCACCCCGGCGCGGGCCGCGATGTCGTCCACCGTGGTCGCCGAGAAGCCCTGCTCGGCGATCAGGTCCACCGCCGCCACGAAGAGGCGTTGGCGGGTGTCCTCCCGCCGGCGCGTCCGTCCGTCCGTCACCGGCCCATCCTCACATGGTCAGTTCGGGGTGCAGCCTGGCCGGGGTGAGCCGGCGGGACCGGCGCGCCGCGCCGACGGTGAGCGCCAGCGCGCCCAGGCCGAACGCGAGCAGCACCAGCGCACCGGTGACCACCGGGCCGGCCGGCCCGCCGTTGACGGTGTGCCGCAGGCCGCTGACCACGTACGTCATCGGCAGCCAGGGATGGATCGCCTGGAAGAAGCCGGGCGAGGTCTGCACCGGGTAGGTGCCACCGGACGAGGTGAGCTGAAGCATCAGCAGCGCCAGCGCGGCCAGCCGGCCGGCCGGACCGAGCGCCACGCCGAGCAGTTGCATGATCGCGGTGAACGCCAACGAGGTGAGCGCGAGCAGCCCGAACGTCGCCGCGCCGTGCGTCGGGTGCAGCCCGAGCGCCAGCGTAACCACGGTGTAGAGCACCGCGACCTGGGCCAGGCCGATCGCGGCGGCGGGCAGCCAGCCGGCGAGCACCACCCGCCAGCCGGGCGCGCCGGACATCACGTGTCGCCGGTTGACCGGCCGCAACAGCATGTACGTGATCATCGCGCCGACCCAGAGCGCCAGCGCCAGGAAGTACGGGGCGAAGCCCACCCCGTACGAGCCGGCCGGGTGCTGGGAATCGCGGATCAGGCCGACCGGGTCGCCGAGCACGTCGGCGCGACTGGCCGCGTCGTCGTACCCGGGCAGTTTCTTCTCCCCGGCGGCGAGCCCGTCGGCGAGGTCGCCGGCGCCGCCCTCCAGCTTGCCCAGCCCGTCGACGAGCTTGGTGCTGCCGGTGCCGAGCTGCGCCAGCCCGCCGTCGAGCGCGCGGGCGCCGGTGGCGAGTTGGTAGAGCCCGCCGCGCAACTGGTCGGCGCCGGTGGACGCGTCGCCGAGCCCGTCGCGGAGCTTGGCGCTGCCCTGGGCCAGCGTGCCGAGCCCGCGGGCCAGCTCGTCGACCTTGGCCCGGGCGGCGGCGACGTCGTCGGCCAGGTGCGGCGCGGCGGCGGCCACCTCCCGGGCGGTCTTCGCGACCTCGGTCATCTGCTTCTTCAACGCGGCCAGGTCGGACTTGTCCACGGCGGACGCCAGCGCCTTGGCCTGGGTGACGGCCCGGTCGGCGGCCGTGCGGGCGGCGGCGAAGTTCGGGTCGTCGGCCAGCTCGGGGTGTTCCTTCGCGACCGCGTCGAGCCGGTCGGAGATCTCCTGCGCCAGCCTGACCACCTCGTCGGCCTTGGCGGGCAGCGCGTCCAGGCCGGCGGCGAGCTGCTGCGCGCCGGTGGCGACCGCGGTGGCCGCCTGCTGGATCTTGTCGGCGTTGCGGCGCAGCACCGGCTCGTACCTGTCGGCGGCGGCGTCGACGGTGGCGGCGGCGGCCTTCGTCTCGGTGGCGGCCCGGCCGGCGCCGTCGGCGAGCTGGGCGGCGCCGGTCTGCAACTGGTCGAGCCCCTTGGCCAGCTTGTCGGCGCCCTGGACCGACGTGTTCAGCCCGCCGGCGAGCTGCCCGGCGCCGTTCTCGGCGTCGCCGAGCCCGTCGGCGAGCTGCCCGGCGCCCCGCTGGGAGGCGTCGAGCCCGTCGGAGATCTTCCCGGCCCCGTCGGCGGCGCGGCCGGTTTCGGCCTTGGCGTCGGTGAAGCCGATCAGCATCCGGTCGAAGTACGAGGCGGCGGTGCTCTCCGCGGCGGCGGCCCGGATCTCGCTGAACGCCGAGCGGGCGAGCAGCCCGGAGAGGTAGTTGGTGGCGTCGTCGTTGACCACCTTCAGCTCGCCCTGCCGGGCCGGCCGGTCCGGTTCGGGGCTGGCCGCGAGCGTGGCCGAGAAGTCGGCCGGGATGGAGAAGACCAGGTGGTAGCGGCCGTCGCGGAGCCCCTTCGTGGCGTCGGCCTGGTCGGTGACGGTCCAGCCGAAGACCTTGCGGTCGATCAGTTCGTCGGCGAGATCCCGGCCGGCGTGCACCTCGCTGCCGTCGGCCGCCTTCGCCGGCCGGTCGGCGTTGACCAGCGCGACCGGGATCCGGTCGAGGTTCCCGTACGGGTCCCAGAACGCGTAGAGGTAGAGCGCGCCGTAGAGCAGCGGGACGACGGTGAGCACGGCGAGCGCGGCGCGCGGCAGCCGACCCCGGGTCATCCGGCGCAGCTCGAACAGGGCCAGTCGCAGGACGCTCACGCGGTCACCTCGGCGGTCGGAACGGGAGCGGTCGGCACGGCAGCGGTCGGCACGGCAGCGGTCGGCACGGGACCGGTCAGGGCGGGGCTGGGCAGGGCGGGGTCGCCGATGCGGTGCACGGTGGCGGCGACGCCGGGTTCGACGGCGCGGGCGCTGGCGACCACCGCGTACCCCTGACCGGCGAGACGTTCCAGCGCGGCCCAGATCCACTCCCGTTCGGGGCGGTCGGCGCCGGCGTCCACGTCGTCGGCGACGATCAGGCTGGGGCCGCCGAGGCTGGCCAGCACCAGCCCGAGCACCTGGCGCTCGACCGGGGTCAGGTCGCGGCCGTACCGGTCGGGTTCGAGCGGGGCGTCGGTGCAGCCGGCGCCGGCGATGGCGGCGGCGTAGGCGTCACGGCGGTAGGCGCGGCGGGCCCGCAGCGCGGCCACCGGGACGAGCTGCCGGCGGCGGCGCGGCACCGGCCCGAGCAGCAGCAGGCGTTCGGTGATGTGCTCGGCGACGGTGAGCGTCGGGTCGGGCTCGTGCACGCCGGCCACCTGGCCGAGCGCGGCCGGGCCGCGTCGGCGCAGCTCGCCGTGGCTGTGCGGGAAGCGCCCGGCGAGGGCGAGCAGCAGCGACGTGCGACCGCTGCCGGGCGGGCCGGTGACCGCGTGCAGCTCACCGCTTCCGGCGGTGAGGTCGACGTCCCGGTAGACCCAGCCCCGGCGGGTCCGCAGGCCCAGCCCGTTGGCCTCGACGATGGTCGTCATGGCACCCTTCTAGACTGACTGGTCAGTACAAAAACATGACCAGCATAGCGTCGGGTGTCCGGTTCGGGGCAACGCGAGGCGGGGTGATCCTCAGAACAGCACGGTGGCGAGCGTGCCGACCGGGCGGAAGCCGCAGCGCTCGTAGACGAGCCGGGCCGGCCGGTTGAAGTCGTTGACGTAGAGGCTGACCGTCGGCGCGACCCGGGCCAGCGCGTCGCGGACCACCGCGGCCATCGCGGCGGTCGCGATGCCCCGGCCGCGCCACTCGGGCGCCACCCAGACGCCCTGCACCTGCGCGGTCCGCCGGGTCACCACCGCCAGTTCGGCCTTGAAGACCACCCGGCCGTCGACGAACCGGGCGTAGGCCCGACCGGCGCGCACCAGCTCGGTCACCCGCCGCCGGTAGCCGCGCCCGCCGTCCTCGGCCAGCGGCGAGACGCCGACCTCCTCGGTGTACATCGCCACCGCCGCCGGGAAGAGCCGGTCCACCTCACCGACCCGCACGCGACGCACCTGCGGGTCGGGCGCCACCGGCGGCGGCGCGTCCGCGGCCAGCAGCGGCTGGTTCGGGCGTACGTCCCGGGCCGGGCCCCAGTGCGCGGAGAGGCGGTCCCAGAGGCCGAGCACCGCGTCGGCGCGGCCCACGATCGAGGAACAGAGCCGCTCCTCCTCGCTCAACTGCTCGGCGAACGCCACCACCGCCGACTCGGACGCGAGCACCGGGGTCAGGTTGCCGCCCAGCCAGCAGATCGACTCCAGGTTGCGCCGGGAGCCGTAGCCGAGGATCCGCGCCTCGGCCCGCCACCAGGCCAGCCCGCGTGCCGCGACCCGCTCGGCGACCTGCGCGCCGGCGTAGGGGTCGAGGTCGAGCAGCCGCTCGACCGAACGGCGCTCCGACTCCCCCAGTTGGCGTACCGGCATCGTGAGCACGGTTACCAGCCTGCCAGATGCAGGCGGGAGCCGGTGGGCCGACCGGGCACTCGAACGATCCCCGTCACGTCTTGTCGGCGATGCGTTGCCGATATATCGTTGATGCATCAGCGATAGACCTACAGAAGGAGAGCCCGATGGGTTTCCGTCGACACGTGCACTCCGTGCACGACGAGATGCACCGCCACGGCGGCTTCGGCTTCCCGCCCGTGCCCCCGGGTCCGCCGCCGTTCCCGCCCGGGCCGCACGGTCACGGGCGCGGCCGGGGTGGCCGGGGCCGCAGCCGGCGGCCGAACGTGCGCGGCGCCGTGCTGGCCCTGCTCACCGAGCGGCCGATGCACGGCTACGAGATGATCCAGGAGATCGACGCCCGCACCGGTGGGGCCTGGCGGCCCAGCCCCGGGTCGATCTACCCCACGCTGCAACTGCTGGAGGACGAGGGCGTCATCGCCACCGCCCCGGACTCCGACGGCGGGCGCAAGCGGTTCGCCCTCACCGAGCAGGGGCAGGCCGAGGCCGCGCAGGCGGCACAGGCGCCGCCCTGGGCGGAGTTCGCCGAGCAGACCGTCAACAGCTGGCACGACATCCGCGACGCGGGGACCCAGGCCATGAACGCGCTGCGGCAGGTGATGACCACCGGCACCGACGACCAGCGCGCCCGGGCCGCCCAGGTGCTCGACGAGACCCGGCGCAAGCTCTACGCCATCCTCGCCGAGTCCGACTGACCCTCCCCACTCCCCACCCTCACCCCGCCCTCATCCCGCACCTGTTTCACGGAAAGTGTGGCTGTTCCGCCCGCCATGACCCCGCTTTCCGTGAAACAGCGGGACGGGGGTCGCGGGCGGGAACGCGCGTGCGGCCGGCCCCGGTGGGGACGGCCGCACGGCGACGCGGAAGGGCGGAGTCAGTGCACGGTGACGGTGGCGCCCCCGGGCACCAGCTCGCGCAGTTCCTCGGGGATCTCGGCGCCCATCTCGTCGGCGATCCGCAGCGCCTCCTCGATCAGCGTCTCCACGATCTGCGCCTCCGGCACGGTCTTGACGACCTTGCCCTTGACGAAGATCTGGCCCTTGCCGTTGCCGGAGGCGACACCCAGATCGGCCTCGCGGGCCTCGCCCGGACCGTTCACCACGCAACCCATGACCGCGACGCGCAGCGGCACCGGCAGCCCCTCCAGGCCGGCGGTGACCTCCTCGGCCAGCTTGTAGACGTCGACCTGGGCCCGGCCGCAGGACGGGCAGGAGACGATCTCCAGGCCGCGCTCGCGCAGGCCCAGCGACTCCAGGATCGCGGCCCCGACCTTGATCTCCTCCACCGGCGGGGCGGAGAGCGAGACCCGGATGGTGTCGCCGATGCCCTCGGCCAGCAGCGCGCCGAACGCCACCGCGGACTTGATGGTGCCCTGGAACGCCGGGCCGGCCTCGGTGACGCCCAGGTGCAGCGGATAGTCGCACTTCTCGGCGAGCTGCCGGTAGGCGCGGATCATCACCACCGGGTCGTTGTGCTTGACCGAGATCTTGATGTCCCGGAAGCCGTGCTCCTCGAACAGCGAGCACTCCCAGAGCGCGGACTCGACGAGCGCCTCGGCGGTGGCCTTGCCGTACTTGGCCAGCAGACGCTTGTCCAGCGAGCCGGCGTTCACGCCGATCCGGATCGGCACGCCCGCGTCACCGGCCGCCCTGGCGATCTCCTTGACCTTGTCGTCGAACTGCCGGATGTTGCCCGGGTTCACCCGCACCGCGGCGCAACCGGCGTCGATCGCGGCGAAGACGTACTTCGGCTGGAAGTGGATGTCGGCGATCACCGGGATCTGCGACTTGCGCGCGATCGCCGGCAGCGCCTCCACGTCGTCCTGCGACGGCACGGCGACCCGGACGATCTGGCAGCCGGACGCGGTCAGCTCGGCGATCTGCTGGAGCGTGGCGTTGACGTCGGCGGTGAGGGTGGTGGTCATGGACTGCACCGAGACCGGTGCGCCACCACCGACCGGCACCGAGCCGACCATGATCTGGCGGCTGGCGCGGCGCGGGGCCAGCGGCGGCGGCGGTACGGGGGGCATACCGAGACTGACAGCGGTCACTTCAGGCACTCACCTTGAGAAGAGCGTGATCGGGTTGACCACGTCCGCGGTGACGGTCAGCAGCGTGAACACGCCACCCACCAGGATCACCGCGTACGTGAGGGGCATGAGCTTCAGGTAGTCGACGCGGCCCGGGTCGGTGCGACCGATCCGGGCGTAGAGCCAGGACCGGGCCCGCTCGAACCAGGCGATGGCGATGTGGCCGCCGTCCAACGGGAGCAGCGGCAGCAGGTTGAACACGCCGATGAAGAAGTTCAGCGACACGAAGAGCATGAAGAACACCAGCCAGGCATTGTTCTCCACCGCCTCGCCGCCGAGCCGGCTGGCGCCGACCACGCTGATCGGCGTGTCCACGTCGCGCTCCGCGCCGGTGATCGCGTTCCACAGCGCCGGCACCTTCTGCGGGATGCGCTGCATGGCGTGGAAGGTCTGCACCGCCATGTTGCCGGTGAAGTCCGCGGTGGCGCCGAACGCGGCGACCGGGCCGTACTCCACCCGGGTCGGGGTGCTGGGCCGCAGCGCGACGCCCATCGCGGAGACCGCCGAGGTGGCGCCCTTCGGGTCGTTCAGCGGCGGGCGCTGCACCGAGGCCAGGTCGACCGTGGCGGTGGCCGGAGTGCCGTCGCGCAGGTAGGAGACGGTGGCCGGGCCGGGCGTCGTGCCGCGGACCACGTCGAGCATGTCGCCCCAGGTGGAGACCGGCCGCCCGTTCACGGCGGTGATCCGGTCGCCGTCGGCGAGCTGGGCCTTGCCGGCCGGGCTGGCCGGGTCGCCGGCCTGGCAGGCGCGGGGGGCGTTCTCCACCACGACGCACGGGGCGAGCGCGATCACCGCCGGCTCGGCCCGGAAGCCGGCCTCGGTGGTGGGGAACTTCGGGTTCGGCAGGCCGGCGGAAACCGCGATGATCCAGAGCGCGACCAACGCGATGGCGAAGTGCATCGCGGAGCCGGCGGACATCACGATCGTCCGCTTCCACACCGGGTAACGCCACATGGCGCGCTTCTCGTCCCCGGGCTCGACGTCGTCGTCCTGGGGGGTCATGCCGACGATCTTGCAGAAGCCGCCGAGCGGGATGCCCTTGACGCCGTACTCCGTCTCGCCCCGCCTGAACGACCAGAGTGTCGGCCCGAAGCCGACGAAGTAGCGGGTGACCTTCATCCCGAACGCCTTGGCGGTCAGCATGTGCCCCGCCTCGTGCAGGCTCACCGAGATGAGGATCGCCAGGGCGAACAGCACCACCCCGAGCAGATAGCTCATCGAGCTCCTTCCACCGACCCGACGATGATCTCCTGGGCGTGCGCCCGTGCCCACGACTCGGCGGCGAGCACGTCCTCGACGGTACCTGGTTCGTCGAAGTCGGGAGCGTCCTCCAGCACCCGCCGGAGGGTGTCGACGATGCCGAGGAACGGCAGCCGCCCCGCCACGAACGCGGCCACGCACTCCTCGTTGGCCGCGTTGTAGATAGCCGGCCGGCACCGTCCGGCCTCGCCGGCCGCCTTGGCCAGCGCCACGGCCGGGAACGCGGCGTCGTCGAGCGGGGCGAACTCCCAGGTGTGCGCCGTGGTCCAGTCGACCGCGGCGGCGGCGTCGGGCACCCGGTCCGGCCAGCCGATGCCCAGCGCGATGGGCAGCCGCATGTCCGGCGGGCTGGCCTGGGCGAGCGTGGAGCCGTCGACGAACTCGACCATCGAGTGGATCACCGACTGCGGGTGGACCATCACCTCGATGTCGGCGTACGGCACGTCGAACAGCTCGTGCGCCTCGATGACCTCCAGCGCCTTGTTGACCATGGTGGCGGAGTTGATCGTGACGACCGGGCCCATGTTCCAGGTCGGATGGGCCAGCGCCTGCTCCGGTGTGACGTCGGTCAACTCGTCGCGCCGCCGGCCCCGGAACGGCCCGCCGCTGGCGGTGACCACCAGCCGGCGCACCTCGCCCCGGGCGCCGCCGCGCAGACACTGCGCCAGCGCCGAGTGCTCGGAGTCGACCGGGACGATCTGCCCCGGCCGCGTCACCGCGGCCTTGACCAGCGGGCCGCCGGCCACCAGCGACTCCTTGTTGGCCAGCGCGAGGGTACGCCCGGCGCGCAGCGCGGCCAGCGTCGGCGGCAGGCCCAGCGAGCCGACCACCCCGTTGAGCACGACGTCGCACGGCCACTGCGCCAACTCGGTCATCGCGTCCGGCCCGGCCACGATCTTGGGCAGCTTGAAGTCGCCGGAAGCCCAGCCGCGCCGGCTCGCCTCGGCGTAGAACGCGAGCTGGAGATCCTGCGCGGCGGACGCCCGCGCCACCCCGACCGCCGCCACGCCCAGCTCCAGCGCCTGCGCGGCGAGCAGCTCCACGTTGCCGCCGCCGGCGCCGAGCGCGACCACCCGGAACCGGTCCGGGTTGCGCCGGACGAGGTCGATGGCCTGGGTGCCGATGGAGCCGGTCGAGCCGAGCAGCACGAGGTCTCGCGGAGTGGTCACCCGCCCATTGTTCCCCAGCGCGTCACAGGGCCCGTCCCGGCGTCCCCTCCTGGCTTGATCCACTCCACTTCCCCGAGGTGGCGCCCTCCGCGCCCTTCCGACACCACCACCCCGGCGAGCCGGTGTGGATCATGGCCACTCGGACCGCTCCGGCGCCCCGTCGTCGAGCAGGTCGGCCGGATCGACGCCCAACTCGAACGGCTGCCGCATCACGAAGGGGGTCCCGGCCCTCGCGGCGGGCGAACGGGCGGTATTCGCCGTCGACCATCTCGTAGAGGGCGAGCGCCGGCACCCGGTTGCGCAGATCGACCCGGAGGAAGTACGGCACGCCGGCGGCAGCGTACTCCCGTGGCCGGTCGATCACGCCGAACGGGCGATCGCGCCGAGCAGCAGAACGGCCGTGACGTCAGCGGCCTGGAAACCGCCCGCCGGACTCCGCAGCACAACCAGGCCCGGAATGAACAAGTCATCGCCGGACACCAGGTTCACCGACCGGTACGCCCACCGGCCGACGCGGTGAAGTGGTCCAGGTGCCCCCACGGCAGGTGCGGCGGCTGCCACTCCAGGATCAGCGCGGTGGCGTCGTCGTCGAGCTGGTCCTGCTGGTACGCGAGAACGGCCCGCACCAGGCGGCGCATCGTCTCCGGGCTGGGCAGCGCGTCGTTGAGGGCACGCTCGACGAAGTCGACCAGCCGGTCCCGCCCGAACCGCTCCCCGTCGTCGCTGCGCGCGTCGGTGATGCCGTCGGTGTAGGCGAGGATGCGGTCGCCCGGGTGCAGCGCCTCCTCGTGCGCCCGCGGGCGCTTCCCCGACAGGTGGCCCAGGCCGAGCGGCAGGGCGGTCGGGCCGGGCAGTGTCCGGATGGCCCTGCCGTCGCGCAGCAGCAGGGCGCCGGGGTGGCCCGCGTTGATGATCCGCAGGCGGCCGGTCCGCCGGTCGAGCTCGGCGAGCAGCGCGGTGGCGAAGTAGTTCGGGTGCTCGGAGCGCACCCACCTGTCGATGCTGATCGCCGTGTCGACCAGGTCGAGACCGGTGCGGCGGGCGTTGCGGTACGCGCTGACCACGAGCGAGGCCAACGCGCTCGCCTTGATGCCGTGCCCACAGGTGTCGAAGAGCCCGACGCTGAGCACGTCGCCGTTGAGCGCGTAGTCGAAGATGTCCCCGCCGACGTCGTAACACGGTTCGAGGATCGCGGTGATCACCAGGTCGTCGGTGGCGAAGGTCAGCGGCGGCAGCAGCCCCCAGACGATCTCGGCGGCGACCTGCATCGGCAGGCGGCGGCGCAGCCGTTCGACGACGTCGCCGTAGAGGCGGCGGTTCACCAGGAGCTGGGCGACGTTGACCGCGAGCTCCCAGACCGACCGGTCCGACGCCGGGTCGCCGGCGGTCGGAGACACGACCTCCAGCACCCCCAGCCGTTCGCAGCCCAGCAGCAGGGGCACCCAGAGCCGATCCGGACCGTCGGGCGCGCGCTGCACCTCAAGGCTGGTGAACGCCCGGCCGGCCAGGGTCGTCTCGATCATCAGCTCGTCCCGGGCCAGGCCGGCGCCGAGCAGCGGGACGAGGGACGACTGCGTGTAGTCGGCCAGGTAGATCACGATCTCGCTGGCGCCGACGGCCGGCGCGGCCCGGCTCACCAGCAGCGACAACTCGTCCGGCCCGCCACGGGGCGCATGGAGTTGCAGCCAACGCGCCGCATCGCCGCCGTCGACCACACCGCACCTCCCCGTGTCCCCACCACCGTAGGAGCCCGACGGCGAACTGCCAACGTACGGGCACCTGGGGAGACGAGGAACTCCGGCTAGGCGGGGCGGTCCAGGACGAACGTCTCCAACTCCGCGCCGCCGTACCAGTCGGTGCGGACGCCGACGTGGGTCATGCCGAGCCGCCGGGCCACCGCCATCGACGGATCGTTGCCGGCCATCACCACCGCGTACACCCGACCGGTCCCGGTGGCGAACTCCCGCTCCAGCACCGCCCGGGCCGCCTCGGTGGCGTAGCCGTGACCCTGGGCGTCGGGGTGCAGGTGCCAGCCGACCTCGATGTCGTCGGTCGGGGTGACACCGTCGCGGCCGGGCAGCGGCTTGAGCAGGACGCTGCCGGCCGCGCCGCCCGTCGCGCGCGGTTCGATCGCCCACAGCCCCCAGCGACCGGCGTACGGCGCGTTGCGCTCGCGCCAGGAGCGCACCCGGTCCAACGCGTCGCCCGGCCGGGTCATCCGCCCCTTGCCGCCACCCAGCCACCGCATCACCTCCTCGCGGGAGTAGATGTCGTAGACCCGGGCCAGGTCGTCGGGTGACTCGGTCCAGTCCCGGACCACGAGCCGCTCGGTCGAGGCGATCATCATGACGCCGGATCGTAATGCGTGGCCGGCGACCACACGGGGAACGAGGGGGCGATGGGCGACGGCTGGCAACGCACGAAGCGGATCACCTCGGCGGCGTTCCGGCCGGTCCGTGGCCGGGATCTCTCGCTGCACGCCGCCGCGATCACGTTCTACGGCGCGATCGCCGTGGTGCCGGTGGCCCTGCTGGCGATCTGGCTCACCGGCCTGCTCGCCGGCGCCGACCGGGTGCGTCGGCTGACCTCGTACGCGATCGAGACACTGCCCACCGAGATCGGCGCGCACCGGGCGGTGGCCGCGCTCGTCGAGGCCGGGTTGGGGCTGACCCCGCTGCTGGCGCTCGCCTCGCTGCTGCCGGCCTCGCTCTACGGCGAAGGGCTGCGCCGGGCGTTCGTCTCGGTCGCCGAGCCACGCGCCGAGTCCGGCGCGCTCGTCGGCTGGCGTGGCCGGCTGCTGCTGCTGCCGCTGCTCGCGCCCGCCCCGGCCCTGCTGCTGTCGATCCTGCTGGCGCTGCCGCTCACCACCCGGCTGGTCCGCCAGGGCGGCTGGATCGGCGCGCTCGGCGTGGTGCTGTCCTTCCTGGCGGTGTGGCTGGTGCTCACACCGGTGCTGGTGTGGGTGTTCCGGGTGGTCGGTCCGGCCTCCCCGGACTGGCTCGCCACACTCGGCATGGGCTCGTTCACCGCCGCGAACCTCTCCGGTTTCCTGCACGGTTTCGTGCTGTTCTGCTCGCTGCCGCTGAACCTGGGCGTGCCGTTCGGCGGCTTCGACGAGATCGGCGGTGGCGTGGCGGTGCTGCTCTGGCTCTACCTGTTCCACGTGATCGTGCTGGCCGGCTACTCGGCCACGCTGGCGTTGAGCCGGTGGCGGGCCGCCCGGGAGGCGGCCCGCGCCTGACCCCGGTCAGCGCCGGAACGGGCCGCGCACCTCGTACGTGATGCCGCCGCTGCCGACCTTCGCGCCGCTGACGCCGCGCTGCGAGGAGAAGTAGAGCCGGCTGCCGTCCGGCGCGAACGCCGGACCGGTGAGCTCCGACTTCGGCTGCCCGAGCAGCCGCGCGAACGGCGTCACCACGCCGGCCGGCGTGATCATGTTGATCTCCATGTCGCCGCCGTCCTCGGCCACGTAGAGGTCACCGCCCGCGGTGCCGGTGATGTTGTCCACCCCGGTCAGCGGTGCCGCGCCGGCCTCCACCAGCGAGTCGTCGTACGCGAGGTCGAGCCGCTGCCCCACCGCGTCGTACGCCCACACCCGGTTGTCGCCCTTCGTGGTGAACCAGCAGGTGTCGTCCGCGTACCAGCAGCCCTCCCCGCCGTGGAACGACTGCGCGGCGCGCACCTGGAAGCGGGTGGGTACCGGAAAGCCGTCCCGGTCCGGCAGGTCCTGCCAGGTGACCGGCCCGGTCACCTGGCCGTCCCGGGCGCAGAGCACCTGGAGCCGGCCGGTACGCAGGTCGCCCCAGGTGTCCGGGACGAAGCGGTAGAAGCAGCCGTCCGGCTCGTCCTCGGTCAGGTAGACCACCTGCCGGACCGGGTCGCAGGCCGCCGCCTCGTGCGTGAAGCGGCCCATCCGGGTCCGTTCCTCGGCGGCCCGGCCGCCGTCCGGCCACGTCTCGAACACCCGGCCCAGCGGCACCTCCTCGCAGGAGAGCCAGGTGCCCCACGGGGTGGAACCGCCGGCGCAGTTGTTGTTGGTGCCACCGAGGATCCGGTACGCGGCGACGATCGCGCCGTCGGCGGCGAACCGCACCGCCGAGGCGCCGCCGACCAGCGGCACCTCCGAGTTGGAGACGTAGTACCAGCCGTCGCCGGTCGGGAAGCAGGCGCCGCCGTCCGGCGCCGGGTGCCAGACGTACGAGGTGCCGGCGACCCGCTGGCCGGAGCGGGCGACCACCCGACTGGTGAAACCGGCCGGCAACTGGAGGCCGTTGGCGTCGGCGGCCAGCAGCTCGCCGTAGGGGCCGGGGCCGGGCTGGGCGGGCGCGGCCGGGGCGGCGGCGGCCCAGAGACTGCCCGCGAAGGCGGTGCCGCCCGCGACGGTGACGGCGCGCAGGACGGTACGACGATCCATCGGATGACCTCCCGGAGACGAGGCTCTCGGCCGACGGTAGGCCCCGGGCGGCATCGACCGCTGCCACTGCCCGGTGAACGCGGGGTGACGTCAGAGCCGATCCACGTACCGTTTCGCCTCGGCCAGCGACCAGTTCGTGTGCTCCCGTACCAGCTTGACCGCGTGGATCTTCTTCCCGGCGCGCACCAGCCGGGTCGCCTCGGCGCGCACCCCGCCGTCCGGGTCGACCGGGCCGCCGGGTCGGGCCGGCAGCGTGCCACCCGCCCGCAACGCGTCCACTGCCTGCTTCGCCTCCAGCAGCGGCAGCCCGGTCTGCTGGCGGAGCAGCTTGACCGCCTCGACCGTGCGCCCCTCCCGGACCAGCCGGAGCACCTCGCCCTGCCCGCCGGCAGCGGCCGGGCCCGGAGCGACCAGGTCCCGCGGCCGGCCGGCGGCCCGCCGGAGCGCGAACACGAGCACGAGCAGGACGACGAGCACGGCCAGGAGCGCGAACTGGACAGCGGCGGGCATGCCGGCCACGGTAGCGCCCGGCCGCGAACCCTCCCGCCGGGGACTGCCCGGCAGTAGGCTCCGTTCCCATGAATGACGGGACTGAGCTGCCGGCACGCGCCGACGTCGTCGTGGTCGGCTCCGGGCACAACGGCCTGGTCTCGGCGATCCTGCTGGCCCGCGCCGGCCTCGACGTGCTGGTGCTGGAGGCCGCCGAGGTGATCGGCGGCGCCACCCGCACCGAGAACCCGTTCCCGAAGGTGCCCGGCCTGCGCCACTCCACCGGGTCGTACCTGCTCGGGCTGATGCCGCCGGAGCTGCTCGCCACGCTCGACGTGACCATCCCGGTGCTGCGCCGCGACCCGCACTACTTCCTGCCCACGCCCGGCGGCCCCGGCTCGCCGTACCTCCTCTTCGGCAGCGACACGGCGGCCACCCGGCGGCAGCTCACCGAGATGTTCTCGCCGGCGGACGTGGCGGCCGACGACGCGCTCCAGGCCGAGCTGGCCCAGCTCCGCGACGACCTGGCGCCGGCGTGGCTGGCCGAGCCGCTGCCGGTCGACGAGACCGCCGAACGCTACGTCCGGCCGGCCCTGCGACAGGTCTTCGTCGACCTGGTCCGCGGCTCGGTCGCCGACCACCTGGCCCGCTTCGACTTCCGCTCCGAGCTGCTGGTCAGCATGTACGCGGTGACCGACGGCCTGTCCGGGCTCAACGCCGGCCCGGACGACCCGGGCACCGGGCACAACTTCCTGGTGCACAACATGTGTCGGCTGCCCGGCGCGGACGGCACCTGGATGATCGCCGAGGGCGGCATGGGCACCGTGTCGCGCACGTTCGCCGAGGCGGCCCGGCGCGCGGGCGCCCGCGTCGTCACCGGCGCCCCGGTCACCGCCATCACGCTGGACTCCGGTGCCGCGTCGGGCGTGGTGCTGGCCGACGGTCGGCAGGTCGGCGCGTCCGTGGCGCTCGGGGCGTGCGACCCGTACCGGCTGATGGAGCTGTTGCCCGACGGCGCGCTCCCGGCGGAGCTGGGCGCGCGGATGGCGGCGGTCCGCCGGCCCGGCACCACGCTCAAGCTCAACCTGGCGCTCACCGGGCTGCCGCGCTTCTCCTGCCTGCCGGCCGACGCGCCGAGCCCGTTCGGCTCGACCATCCACCTGCTCCCCGGCTCCGACTCGCTGGTCGGAGCCGGTGGCGAGTCGCCGATGGCCGCGCTGCGCGGCATGTGGGCCGACGTGCGGGCCGGGCGGCTGCCGGACGAGCCGACCATCGAGTGGTACCTGCACACCACCGTCGACCCGTCGCTGCAAGACCCCGCCGGGCACCACTCGTCGGCGCTGTTCGTCCAGTCGGTCCCCTACGAGCTGGCCGGCACCACCTGGGACGCGGCGCTGCCCGGGTACGTCGAGCGGCTGATCGCGATCTGCGAGCGGTACGCCCCGGGCACCGCCGACCTGATCGCGGACGCGGTGCCGCTGCCCCCGCCCGGCATCGAGGCCCACTTCGGCATCACCGGCGGGCACATCCACCACGTCGACAACACCGTCTCGTTCACCGACCGGATGCCGTACGCCACCGGCGTGGACGGCGTCTACGCGGGCAGCGCCGGCTGTCACCCGGCGGGCAGCGTGATCGGCGCCGCCGGCCACAACGCCGCCCGGCGCATCCTCGCCGACCTGACGTAAGCAGGGCCCCCTACTCACGCCTGCGGTAGAGGAGGGCGCCCCGCTTGACGCCTCACGGCGTCGCGGCGGCCTCCGGCGTCTCCTCCTCGGCCCGGTGGGCGCGGATCTTGTGCCCGACGCTGGTCAGGCAACGACCGCTGGCGAGGTCGAACTTCCACCCGTGGAGCTGGCAGGTGAGCTGGTCACCGTCCACGATGCCGAACCGGCTCAGGTCCGCCTTCAGGTGCGGGCAGCGCCGCTGCACCACCCAGCCGTCGAGCGTGATGTCCTCGGCGTCGACGGCGCGCTCGTGCTCGTCGTACCAGCCTTCGGCGTACTGGAGGCGCTCGGTGGAGAGGCACTTGAAGAACGCGTAGACGAACTCGTTGTACTGGCCGATCCGGGCCGCCGAGAACCGGCAGGAGAGGAAGAGCGAGTTGACCCAGTCGACCTCGCCGATGTGGAACAGGTGCTCGATCAGCGCCCGCTCGGTGCGGAACCGGTAGCGGACCTTCTCGTCCGCGTACGGCCGGACCTCCTTGCCCGGGAAGTCGACCACGATCGACTCGACGTCGGTCCCGTCGTAGCTCACCAGGTCGAAGCGGACCGGGCCGCCGACGCCCTTGGCCAGGTAGATCGACTCGTCCAGCAGCGGCTCGATCCGGCGCTTCATCTCGGCCAGCACGTCGATCTCCGGGTGCCGCCAGGACGCCTTCTCGGCCTCGATGACGCCGCGCTTGCGCTCCCGCATCTCCTCCAGGTGGGCGACCTTGTTCGCGAAGAACTCCTCCACCGGCACCGGGTGGGTGGTGGTCGCGCCCTCGGTGGTGATCTCGGTGACGCTGCCCGGCAGCAGCACGATGCCGTTGTCGCCGCCGACCTTCGCGTACTCGGCCAGGAAGACCGACTGGTCGGGGAAGATGTTGCCCTCGTCGCCGAAGATGTCGTTGAACTGCCACAGCTCGTCGTCGAGGAAGCAGGGCGGGCCGGCGATCGGGAAGACGTGGTCGGCCTTCAGGTCGTCGATGTAGCGCCAGGTGCGGTCGAACTGCCGGTCCCGCTTCTGCTTGCCGAACGCGGTCTTCGCCGACTGCGGCAGCTCGTAGACCATCGGGTACCAGATCGCGCCGGAGAACTGGAGCATGTGCGCGTGCACGTGGCCCAGCTCGGCGAACACGGTCAGGTCGGTGGGGCGGGCGTCGTTCTGGTTGAGCAGCCGGACGCCGTCGTACTCGACCCAGAGCGACGAGTCGCCGATCGGGCCGTCGGTCGGGCTGGTCAACGCCTGGATCATGATCTTCAGGCCGCCGGGCAGCTCCACGACCTGCTCGTTCGGGGCCTTCAGGAACTTCGTGAAGCCCAACTCCCGCAGCTCGTCCTCCATCTCGGAGGTCGGGTACTCGGGCAGCAGGACGGTGGCGTCCTTCGACACGAAGTCCCGCAGGTGCTTCGCGTCGAAGTGGTCCCGGTGCAGGTGCGACACGTACAGGTAGTCGGTCTGGCCCAGCGTCGCCCAGTCGAGCTGGGAGTTGTCCGGGAAGGGGAACCAGGAGGCGAAGTAGGCGGGATTGACCCACGGGTCGCACAGGATGCTGCCCGCGGGCGTGTCGATCCGCATGCTGGCGTGGCCCGTACCGGTCACTCGCACCGTAGTCCCCCTCAAAAAGGCATCAGGCGTACGTCAAGACGCTACCGGAGACAGTGTGGTCGCCGTCCCGCGACGCCCACAGTGCCGGCCGGCCCCCGCGGAACAGGTCCAACGGCCCGGGCCGATCCGACCGTCGTCGCGCCGGCCGCCGGTCGCCCGCCCGGGTCGTCCGGCCCCGTCCGGTCGGACCCTGCGCCGGGCCCGGCACGCGGCGTGCCAGACTAACCGGAGATCCGATCGCGAGGGAAGGACCGACAGTGGCAGGAGACGAGCCGGTAACCGCGCCAGACCAGCACAGGCCCGGGCACCGCAGGTCCGGACGGATCGGGGCGGTGGTGTCGGCCGTGGCCCTGGTGTTGATGGCGCTCTGCGGCACCGAGGAGGGCCGGGTGGAGCACATCTGGCTGTTCGGGATCGCCGCGCTGCTGCTCGCCATCGTCATCGGCGACGCCGTGCTGCGCCGCAACGGCCTGCGGTCCTGACGCCCGGCGCCAGCGGTACGCGGAAGGGCCCGTCCCCTCGGGGGCGGGCCCTTCGTCGTCGGGTGCGGCTCAGCGACCGAGCAGGATGTCCTGGACGTCCTTGAGCGCGGCGTCGACCTCCGCCTCGAAGTAGCCGCCGGGCACCAGCCCGAAGCGCAGCGTGTCGAGTTCCTTCGGGTTCACCGGCATCGCGTTGCGCCCCTGCATGCCGCCGAGCAGCGTGTCGAAGAACCGGTCGACCTGGTCCGGGTCGTATCCGCTGCCGAACCGCCGGACCTGGAAGCCGCGCCGGATCTGGTCGACGCGATGCAGGTCGCTGCCGGGCGGGCCGGCCATCGGCGGTCCCACCATCGGCGGCCCGCCGGCGGGCGGGCCGACCAGCGGCGGGCCCGTCATCGAGGGGCCGCCGCCGTAGCCCTGGTCCGGCGGGCCGTAGCCCGGATCCGGCGGACCGTAGCCCGGCTGCGGCAACGCCGGCGGGCCGGCCGGGCCACGCCCGCGCAGCTCACGCAGGTCCCGCTCGGGCATCCGGATCTCCGCGGTCATGTCGGCCCGACCGTGCCGGCCGGCCTCGAAGCCGTCGAAGCGGTCACTCGGGCCGCCGTACCCACCCGGGCCGCTGTCCTGGCCGTAACCACCGGGGCCGGCGTCCTGGCCGTATCCGCCGGGACCGGCGTCCTGGCCGTATCCGCCGGGACCGGGCGGCAGGCTGCGCGGCGGCGGTCCGCCGTGCCCGATCGGGGCGCCCGGCCCGGGGCCCATCGGGCCGGGACCGGCCGGGCCGCGCGGCGCGTCGTAACCGCCGCGCGGGCCGTCGTACCCACCGGCGAACGCGCCGGTCGGCTCGTCGTAGCGGTTGCCGTAGCGGTCGACCGGCGGGCCGGCCTGGGCCGGCATCTGCCGGGGCGGCATCGGCGGCTGCGGCACCGGGGACAGGCCACGGTCGTCGCGCATCGGCGGGCCCCCGGGCCGGTCGGCCATCCGGGGATCGCCACCCCGCCCGCCGGGGACGCCGGCGCGCTCCTCCAGCTCGGCGAGCTGCCGCTCGACCCGGTCGAGGTGCAGGTCGACCTGCCACTCGTCGTAGCCGTTGAAGCGGACCCGGAAGACGACGTCGTGGACCTCCTGGGACGCGACGGGCGCACCGACCGGCTGGCCGTCGAGGGTCGCCTCGACCCGGTCCAGGAAGGCGTCGACCTCGTCGACCTTGTATCCCCGGCGGAGCGCCTTTCGCCGGAAACGCTGACCCTGACTCGCCACTATGTCTCCTGGTCTCGTACCGCTACGCCGTTGCCGCGCGGGGGTCGCTGTCGGTGTCCTCGGCGGCGGCGAGCTGCCCACACGCACCGTCGATCTCGCGCCCCCGGGTGTCCCGCACCGTGGTGGACACGCCGGCGTCGCGCAACCGCCTGACGAACTCCCGCTCGACCGGCTTCGGGCTGGCGTCCCAGCGGCTGCCCGAAGTCGGGTTGAGCGGGATCAGGTTCACGTGGGCCAACTTGCCCGCCAGTAGCCGCCCGAGCAGGTCGGCCCGCCACGGCTGGTCGTTCACGTCCTTGATCATCGCGTACTCGATGGACACGCGACGCCCCGTCGTGGCCACGTAGTCCCACGCCGCGTCCAGCACCTCGGACACCTTCCAGCGCTGGTTGACCGGGACGAGTTCGTCGCGCAGCTCATCATCGGGCGCGTGCAGCGACAACGCAAGGGTCACGGAGAGGTCTTCGCTGGCCAGTCGGCGGATGGCCGGCACCAGACCGACCGTGGAGACGGTGATGTGCCGCTGGGACAGGCCGAGCCCTTCCGGGGCCGGCGCGACCAGCCGGCGGATCGCCGCCACCACCCGCGCGTAGTTGGCCAACGGCTCGCCCATGCCCATGAACACCACGTGCGACAGCCGCGGCGGCGAGCCGGCCACCGCCCCGGAGGCGGCCACGCCGGCCAGGTAGACGGCCTGGTCCACGATCTCCGCGGTGGAGAGGTTGCGGGTCAGCCCGGCCTGGCCGGTGGCGCAGAACGGGCAGGCCATGCCGCAGCCGGCCTGGCTGGAGATGCAGACGGTGACCCGGTCCGGGTAACCCATCAGCACGCTCTCCACCAGCGAGCCGTCGTGCAGCCGCCAGAGCGCCTTGCGGGTGGCGCCGTCGTCGCACGCCAGCTCGCGGACCGGGGTGAGCAGGGTGGGCAGCAGCGTGCCGGCCAGCCGCTCCCGGGTCGCCGCCGGCAGGTCGGTCATCCGCTCCGGGTCACGGACCAGGCGGCCGAAGTAGTGGTTCGACACCTGCTTGGCGCGGAACGCCGGCTCGCCCAGCTCGGTGACGAGCGCCTGCCGGCCCGGCAGGTCGAGGTCGGCGAGGTGGCGGGGAGGCATCGCGGGTCGACGGCCGCGGCCGTCGGGGTCTACGGAGATCAGCGGAAGGCTCGTCATGGCGCGTCCAGTCTGACACGCGCCGAGCCGGGCGCACCGGTCCACCGGCGCCGAACCGCCCCCGACCGGCCGGTCGGGGGCGTGACGACGACGTGATCCATCCCTCAGCCCACCACCGGCACGAACACCGCCAGCAGCAGGTACGCCGTCGGCACCGCGAAGAGGATCGAGTCGAGCCGGTCCATCAGGCCGCCGTGGCCGGGCAGCAGGTTGCTCATGTCCTTGACGCCCAGATCACGCTTGATCATCGACTCGGCGAGGTCACCGAGCACCGCCGCGCAGGAGATCGCCATCCCGAACAGCGCGCCCCACCACGGAGCCACGTCGAACAGCAGCCACAGCAGCAGCGCGCTGCCCACAGCGGCGGCGGTGACCGAGCCGGCGAAGCCCTCCCACGACTTCTTCGGGCTGATCTTCGGGGCCATCGGACGCTTGCCGAAGGCCACCCCGGCGGCGTAACCACCGGTGTCGGAGAGCACCACCCCCACCAGCGTGACCAGCACCCGCAGGTGACCGTCGTCGGGCGCGGCGGCGAGCAGGGCCGCGAAGCCGGCGAGGAACGGCACGTAGACCGCGATCAGCGTGGCCGCGGTCAGGTCACGCTGGTAGTTGCCGGGACCGTCACCGAGCCGCCAGATCATCGTGCCCAGCACGGTGACCAGCAGCCCGAGGCAGAGCGCGTCCGGGCCGGCGAACCAGGCCAGCCCGACCATGATCACGCCACCGGCGACCAGCGGCACCAGCGGCGGGTGGGCGCCGCTGCGGCGGACCGCCCGTGCCATCTCCCAACTGCCGATCGCCACCGCGGCGGCGAGCACGGCCAGGAACGCCGGCAGGAAGAAGAAGAGCGGCACCACGATCGCCGCGCCGAGGGCCACCCCGACGCCGATCGCCGCCGGCAGGTTGCGGCCGGCCCGGGACGCCGGCGGCGCGGTGGTCGGGGGACGGTCCGCGCTCGCCCGCCGACGCCCCTTCGACCGGCGGCCGGCCGACGGTCCGGGCGCGGGCTCGTCACGTACCGCGAGGTCGTCACGGAGCGCGAGGTCGTCACGGAGGGCGAGGTCGTCACGGAGGGCGAGGTCGTCACGGAGGGCGAGGTCGTCACGGACCGGGGCGATCTGCGCGGTCGGGTAGTCGTCGTCCGGCCGGTCGCCGCCCCGCGGACCGCGGTCGCCGGGCCCCGGCTCGTCCCACCGGCCGCGCGGCGCGGCCGGGGATCCGTCGGACGGCCACGGCGCGTCGTGGTGCCGCTGCTCCACCGGGTACGGGTCGGTGACCGGCCCGGCGTAGGCCTCCGCCTCGGGGTAGGCGTCCGGGCCGGGGCCGGGACGCCGCCACGGGCCGGGCTCCAGGTCGGTCTCCGGCCAGGGCAGGGCGGGGGCCGAGCGCTCCCAGCCGCGCGGCTCGGTGCTGCCGTAGGGGTCGGGGTGGGACATCACGCACCGGCAGACGGTACGAAAGCCACCACATGACGCAAGACCAAAACCATCCCCTACCGGCGTGAGACTTCCTGTTGACCGACCGACGACCGGACGATCCCCGCCGTTCACCCGGTGGTGGTCGCCGAATCGTGCCGAGCCTACTGCAACCGCCCGGCGTCGAGGGTGGACGCCACCGGGCACGACGACGGCACCGGGCCGCCGCCCGGGGTGCCGGGCGGCGGCGGCGCGGTGCCGTGACGGAGTGGGCGGGCCGCTCAGACCTCGAGCAGCTCGCTCTCCTTGTGCTTGATCATTTCATCCACCGTGGCGACGAAGCGCTGGGTCAGGTCGTCCAGGTCCTTCTCCGCGCGCCGGCCCTCGTCCTCGCCGACCTCGCCGTCCTTGACCAGGCGGTCCAGCTCTTCCTTGCCCTTGCGGCGGATGTTACGGACGGCGACCTTCGCCTCCTCGCCCTTCTGCCGGGCGACCTTGATCATCTCGCGTCGCCGCTCCTCGGTCATCTGCGGGAGCACGATGCGCAGCTGGTTGCCCTCGTTGTTCGGGTTCACCCCGAGATCCGAGTCGCGGATCGCCTTCTCCATCGCATTGGTCTGCGAGGTGTCGTACGGCTTGATGATCACCATGCGCGGCTCGGGCACCGCGATGGACGCCATCTGCGGCAGCGGGGTCGGGCTGCCGTAGTAGTCGATGACGATCCGGGCGAACATGGCGGCGTTGGCGCGACCGGTGCGGATCCCGCCGAATTCCTCCCTGGCGTGCTCGATGGCACGCTCCATCTTTTCCTCCGCCTCGAGGAGGGTGTCGTCGATCACCGGTCTCCTCGCCTCCTTCTGTCGCTCGTCGTGGGCTGTGCTGGGGCTGTGGCAGAGGACCGCTGCCGGTCCGGGTGGGCCGGTCAGGCGGTGATCAGCGTGCCGATCTTCTCACCGCCGACGGCGCGGACGATCGTGTCGTCACCCTGGGCGCCGAAGACCAGCATCGGCAGGCCGTTCTCCATGCAGAGGCTGAACGCGGCGGCGTCGGCGACCCGCAGGTTGCGGCGCAGCACCTCGGAGAAGGTGATCGAGTCGAGCTTGCTCGCCGTCGGATCGATCCGGGGGTCGGCGGTGTAGACCGCGTCCACGCCGTTCTTGCTCATCAGCACCACGTCCGCGCGGATCTCCAGCGCGCGCTGGGCGGCCACCGTGTCGGTGGAGAAGTACGGCATCCCGGCGCCGGCGCCGAAGATCACCACCCGGCCCTTCTCCAGGTGCCGGATCGCGCGCAGCGGGATGTACGGCTCGGCGACCTGGGCCATGGTGATGGCGCTCTGCACCCGGGTCTCGATGCCCTCCTTCTCCAGGAAGTCCTGGAGCGCGAGGCAGTTCATCACCGTGCCCAGCATGCCCATGTAGTCGGCGCGGGCGCGGTCCATGCCGCGCTTCTGCAGCTCGGCGCCGCGGAAGAAGTTGCCGCCGCCGACCACCACGGAGACCTGCACGCCGCGGCGGACCACGGTGGCGATCTGCCGGGCGATGCCCTGCACCACGTCCGGGTCGACGCCGATCGCGCCGCCGCCGAAGACCTCGCCGGAGAGCTTCAGCACCACCCGACGGGACCGGCCGGGCGGAGGGGCGGTCGGGTCATCCGCCGCCAGGCTCCGGTCACTCACAACCTGCGTCATCCGCCCCGCCCCTTCTCCCCGCGCACCGCGCGAGCGTCGCGTACCTGCCCTTGCCGACCCTATGTGACGAGGAGGCCGCGGTGCCTGTCGCGTACACCGGCGGCCTCCTCGTCCACGTTTCTCGCGGCCCGGGCCCACGGCCCGGTGCGGCGGCTCAGGCCTGGCCGACCTCGAACCGCACGAAGCGGGTCACCTCGATGCCGGCCTCGGCCAGCACCTGCTTGACGGTCTTCTTGTTGTCGGCGACCGCGGCCTGCTCCAGCAGGACGAAGTCCTTGAAGAAGGCGTTCACCCGGCCCTCGACGATCTTCGGCAGCGCCGCCGCGGGCTTGTTCTCCTCGCGGGCGGTCTGCTCGGCGATGCGCCGCTCGGACTCGACCGTCTCGGCGGGCACCTCGTCGCGGGTGAGGTACTTCGGCCGCATCGCGGCGATCTGCATCGCGACGCCGCGGGCGTCCGCGTCGCCCGCCTCGTCGGTCTTGCCGGAGAACTGCACCAGCACGCCGACCGCCGGGGGCAGGTCCTGGCTCTTGCGGTGCAGGTAGACCGCGGTGGTGCCGTCGAGCTTGGCGAAGCGGTTCAGCACCAGCTTCTCGCCGATCTTGGCGGACTGCTCCTGGATCAGGTCGGCCACGCTCTTGCCGTCGATGGTGCTGGCGAGCAGCTCCTCGGCGTTGGTGGCGTCACTGGTCACGCCGTGCTCGACCAACTGCTGGGCCAGCGCGATGAAGGCGTCGTTCTTGGCGACGAAGTCGGTCTCGCAGTTGAGTTCGAGCAGCGCCTGGCCGGAGTGGGCGATGAGACCGTTGGCGGCGGTGCGACCGGCCCGCTTGCCCACGTCCTTCGCGCCCTTGACGCGCAGGATCTCGACGGCCTTGTCGAAGTCGCCCTCGGCCTCGGTCAGCGCCTTCTTGGAGTCCATCATGCCGGCGCCGGTGAGGTCCCGGAGCTTCTTGACGTCCGCGGCGGTGAAGTTGGACATGACTCTCTCTTCGGTGTCGGTGACTACTGCGGTGAGATGGTCTGGCTGCCGGTTACCCGGAACCGGGCCGGTGTCGCCCGGTGTGTCCGCCGCGCCCCGCCGGCCGGCCGAAAGTCGGCCGGCGGGGACGCGACGGTGCGATCACTCCGCGGCGGCGGTCGCCGGCTGCTCGGCAGCGGCCGGGGCCGGCTGCTCGGTGGCGGCGGCGGGCGCCGGCTGCTCGTCGGCCTTCTTCGGCTCCTCGAGCAGCTCGCGCTCCCACTCGGCCAGCGGCTCGTCGGCGCCGACCTGGCCCGCCTCGGGCTTCTCGTCGCCGCCCCGGCCACGGCCGGAACGCGCGATCAGACCGTCGGCGACGGCCGCGGCGACGACCTTGGTCAGCAGCTCGGCCGAGCGGATGGCGTCGTCGTTACCCGGGATCGGGAAGTCGACCTCGTCCGGGTCGCAGTTGGTGTCCAGCACGGCGATCACCGGGATGCCCAGCTTGCGGGCCTCGTCGACGGCGATGTGCTCCTTCTTGGTGTCGACGATCCAGACCGCGGCCGGAAGCTTCTGCATGTCCCGCAGGCCACCGAGGGTCTTGGTGAGCTTGATCTTCTCGCGGGAGAGCTGGAGGGTTTCCTTCTTGGTGTAACCGGCGGCGGTGCCGCTCAGGTCACCCAGGGCCTCGAGCTCCTTCATCCGCTGGAGCCGCTTGTACACGGTCTGGAAGTTGGTCAGCATGCCACCGAGCCAGCGGTGGTTGACGTACGGCTGGCCGACCCGGGTCGCCTGCTCGGCGATGGCCTCCTGGGCCTGCTTCTTGGTGCCGACGAACAGGATGTGACCGCCGCCCGCGACGGTGGTGCGGATGAACGCGTACGCCTTCTCGATGTAGTCGAGGGTCTGGCGCAGGTCGATGATGTAGATACCGTTGCGCTCGGTGAAGATGAAGCGCTTCATCTTCGGGTTCCAGCGCCGGGTCTGGTGCCCGAAGTGCACACCGCTCTCCAGCAGCTGACGCATGGTCACGACGGCCATGGTGGGTACTCCTACTTTGTCCCTGGTTGTCCGTCCGGCCGGCGACCGGACGCCTGGCGCCCGGTCGCCGGCCAGGATGGGCCCGGACGAAGGACCGGGACCAGGGAGGCCGTCGCTCCACGGAGGGACCGTGGAGAGGGCACGCGAGGTCGACCGCGCGAGGCGGTCGCCAGTTCACGAGTGTACGCGCCTTCTCCGCCCCCCGGCCCCGGGGTGCGCGGTCGCCCTTGATCCACTCCTGAGCCGCCGCCGGTCCGGCTCGGCCCCACCTGGGCCTTCCGGGCCCGGCTTGATCCACCCCACGTCGCCGAGGTGGCGGCATCACCGCGGCGGGGATACCGCCCCCTCGGCGTACCGGTGGGGATCAGGCGGCGGTCAGCGGGCCGCGAGCGCGGCGGCGACGAAGAGCACCAGACCCACGGTCAGGTACGCGGTCGGCGGGCGGAGCCAGCCGCGGCTGCCGTCGGCCAGCGCCAGCCCGCCGGTGCGCAGGCCGTACAGACCGGCACCGAAGATCGGCAACCCGACCACCAGGAACGTGCCCACCACGACGTGCGAGGTGGAGACCGGGTCACCCACCAGCCCGTGCAGCAGCACCCGCAACGCGGGCACCTCAAGCACCAGCACGAGCGCCGCCAGCAGCACCGCCAACGCCGGACGCCGGGTCCGGTAGACGCCGTCACCGGGCGGCGGCCCGTCCGACCGGGGCACGACCGCCGGCATCGGGCCGGTCGGCATCTCCAGCGGGTGCACCGGCGCCGTCGGCTCGGTCGGGGCGGTCGGGCGCTCACCGATGGTCAGCGAGGTGGCCGCACCCGGACTCGACCGGCCGCCCACCGAGATCTGCGTCCCGCCGGCGGTGGCGGGCTCGGCCGACCGGCCGGCGTCCACGATCGGGTAACCGCCGAGCGGGCCGGGTCGGGCCGGGTCGGCACCCCCGGCGGAGGCGTCCGCGCCGAAACTCCCGTACGACGCGGAACGGGCCGGATCGGCGCTCCCAGCCGGGGTGTCCGCGCCGAAACCGCCGTACGAGGCGGAACGGGCCGCGTCGCCGCCCCCGGCCGGGTCGTCCGCGCCGAAACCGCCGTACGAGGCGGGACGGGCCGCGTCGGCGCTCCCGGCGAGGGCGTCGGTGCCGCGCGACCCGAGCGGGTCCGACGCGCCGCGCGACGCGGTGCCGAGCGCGTCGACGCCGCTGCGCGACACCGCGCCGAGCCGGTCGTCCCCGTGCCCGGCCGCCGCCTCGCGGGCCGCGCGTCGGCCGGCCCGCCCCGGCAGTTCGCCGGAGACCTCCGGGTCGTCCGGTCGCTGTGACCGCCAACCACTCGTATCGTCGACGAGCGGATCGGCGGCGGAGTACCGACCCGGGTCCGCGTACCGACCCTCGCCCGCCCGCTGCTCCGGGGCGCGGTAGTCGTCGTCGCGGTAGCGCGGCTCGCCCGCGGCACGCCAGTCCGACTCGTACCCGCGGTCGCCCCACCGCGGTTCCTGCTGATCCTCGGGATAGCTCCGTCGTCCGTCCACGACGGGCACGGTATGCGACCGGCACCAGCCACGCCATTCGGGCTGGTGGGGCTATCAGCCCAGCTCACCGCGAACATCACAGGTCGCCAACCCGGCACCCGCAGTGATGACACGGGCACTGGTCGATCGGTGCACGCTCAACCGTCGTTTCTCGTGCCGCCCCGCCGCCCGCCAAGCGACCCCGCACCAGCCGCAACCACGCACCCAAGCAGTAAGCCAGCCGGACCAAGGTCCGACGGGCTCAAAACCGCTCTACAGGATCGAGCGAGCCCGGCTACGCCGGACGCACGCGCTACAGCCGTACCGGCCCCGCGCGCACGCACCTAAGCAACAAGATCGCCCAGACCTCGGCAGCCGCTCAACCCACCACGCAGGCCCAGTCGACGCCGGAATGCTCGACACCCGGAGAGCGCAGCCTGTCTCGCCGTCTGACCGGCCACTCCTGCGCCGGTCCGTAGCACATCGGATCGGTGATCGTGTGTCTGTCCACAAGTGGATGTCTATCCACAACCTCGCCTCGCGCGCTGCCCGCCACCGCGTCCGACGGTCGCATCCTGACCGGCATGACGAACCGGAACCAGGCCGTCGGCGCCTACGGCGAACGGTGCGCGCTGCGGCACCTGATCGAGACCGGGCTGCGCCCGATCGTCCGCAACTGGCGCTGCCCCGACGGGGAGATCGACATCATCGCCTGGGAAGGCCCGGTCCTCGCCTTCTGCGAGGTGAAGACGCGGCGCACCGAGCGGTACGGCTCCCCCGCCGAGGCCGTGGTGCGCACCAAGGCGCGTCGGCTGCGCGGGCTGGCCGCCCGCTGGCTCGCCGAGACCGGCACCACCGCCGACGAGGTCCGTTTCGACGTGCTCTCGGTCCGGTTGCCGGCCACCGGCCACGCCCGGGTGGAACACCTCCGGGGCGCGTTCTGACATGGGCTACGCCAAGGTTCTCAGCGTCGGCCTGGCCGGCGTGTCCGGGCAGGTGGTCGAGGTGGAGGCCGACCTCGCGCCCGGCCTGCCGGCGGTGCTCATCTCCGGCCTGCCGGACACCGCACTGCACGAGGCCCGCGACCGGGTTCGCGCCGCCATCGTCAACTCCGGCCAGAAGTGGCCCAACCGGAGGATCACGCTCAACCTGCTCCCCGCCACCCTGCCCAAGTACGGTTCCGCGTTCGACCTGGCCATCGCCGTGGCCGTGCTCGCCGGCTCCGGCGAACTACCGCCGGTCGCCCTGGAGGCCACCGTCGTCCTCGGCGAACTCGGCCTCGACGGCGCGGTCCGCCCGGTCCGGGGCGCCCTGCCCATGGTCGCCGCCGCCGCCCGGGCCGGCTGCCCGCGCGTCGTGGTGCCCGCCGGCAACGCCGCGGAGGCCGCCGTCATCCCCGGCGTACGGGTGTACGGGGTCGACACGCTGCACCGGCTCGTCGCGCACGTCCGCGACGGTGCGCCGCTGCTCGCCCCACCGCAGCCGGCGCCGGCCGGCGCGCCCACCGGCCCCGACCTCAGCGACGTCGCCGGGCAGCCCCTCGGTCGGCGGGCACTCGAGATCGCCGCCGCGGGCGGCCACCACCTCGCCCTGCTCGGCCCGCCCGGGGCCGGCAAGACCATGCTCGCCGAGCGGCTGCCGTCGATCCTGCCGGAGCTGGACGACGAGGCCGCCCTGGAGGTGACGGCGCTGTACTCGATCGCCGGCCTCCTGCCGCCCGGTGGCGGGCTGCTGCGTCGCCCACCGTTCCAGGCGCCGCACCACACCACCACGGTGCCCGCGCTGGTCGGCGGCGGCTCCGGGCTGGCCCGGCCCGGTGCCGTGTCGCTGGCCCACCGGGGCGTGCTCTTCCTCGACGAGGCCCCGGAGTTCAGCAAGGGCGCGCTGGAGGCGTTGCGTCAGCCGCTGGAGAGCGGGCGGGTCCGGGTCGCCCGCACCCGGGGCGCCACCGAGTATCCGGCCCGTTCCCAACTGGTGCTGGCCGCGAACCCCTGCCCCTGCGCGAAGCCGTCCGGCGACGTCGACTGCGAGTGTGCCCCGCAGTCCCGGCGACGGTACCTCGGCCGGCTGTCGGGGCCGCTGCTCGACCGGGTCGACGTGCAGGTGCAACTGATGCCGGTACGCGCGGCGGAGTTGATGGAGACGGTGACCGTGAGCGAGTCCTCGTCGACGGTCGCCGCCCGGGTCTCCGCGGCGCGGCGAGCCGCCGCCGACCGTTGGGCCGGCACCGGGCACCGGCTCAACGCCGAGATACCGGGGCCGCACCTCCGCCGTCCGCCGTGGCGGCTACCCGCCGGCGACACCGCTGAGCTACGCGCCCGGTTGGACTCCGGATCGATCTCCGCACGTGGCTTCGATCGTGTCATCCGGATGGCCTGGACCGTCGCCGACCTGGACGGGCGTGCGCGCCCGAACCGGCACGACGTGCTGGAGGCCCTCCAACTCAGGACGGGAGCAGGAGCATGAGCACCGGAGAGGAGCAGCTGCTCGCCCGGCTGGCGTTGACCTGGCTCGCCGAGCCAGGCACCTGGGCCGTGTACCGGCTGGTGGACTCGATCGGCCCGGTCGCCACCCTGGATCTGCTGCTCGACGGCGGCGCACCCGAGGACCGGCTCCGCGCCACCGTGGCGGCCCGCCGTGCCGGCGGTGACGCACGCGGGGTCGCCGCCGACGCGCTGGCCCGCGCGGAACGGCTCGGCGTCCGTGTCATCTGCCCCGAGGACGCCGAGTGGCCGGCTCGACTCGCCGACCTGTGCCTTCTCCGGCTGCCCGGCGCCAGCCGGCGGGTGGACCTGGAAACCGCCCCTCCGATGTGCCTGTGGGTGCGTGGGGCCCGGCGGCTGGACGAGTCCCTGGAGCGTTCCGTGGCCGTGGTCGGCGCCCGGGCCGCGACCTCGTACGGGCTGCACGTGGCGACCGAACTCGGCTACGGTCTCGCCGACCGGGGCTGGGCCGTGGTTTCCGGGGGCGCCTTCGGCGTCGACGCGGCGGCGCACCGGGGCGCGCTCAACGGCGGCGGGGTGACGGTGAGCGTGCTGGCGTGCGGAATCGACCGGCCCTACCCGATGGGCAACGCTGCGCTCTTCGACCGGATCGCCGAGTCCGGGCTGCTGCTCAGCGAATGGCTGCCCGGGGCGGAGCCGCTGCGTCCCCGGTTCCTCGTCCGGAATCGGGTGATCGCCGCCGGCACCCTCGGCACCGTGCTGGTGGAGGCGTCCGCCCGCAGTGGGGCGACCCAGACGACGAGACGGGCGCTCGCCCTCGGGCGCCCGGCCATGGTGGTTCCGGGTCCGGTCACGTCGGCCATGTCCGTCGGCGCCCACGAGATCCTCCGCGAGGAGCCGAGGGCCCGCCTGGTCACCGGCGTCGCACACGTGCTGGAGGAGGTGGGTCGGATCGGCGCGGACCTCGCCCCGCCCGTACGCGGACCGAGCCGGCCCACGGACCAGCTCGACGACGAGGCCACGCTGCTGGTGGAGACGTTCCCGCGCCGCGGCGTGATCGGGGTGGAGGCGCTGGCCGCCCGGGCCGGCGTGGACATCCGGGCGGCCATGCGGAAGCTGTCGGTCCTGGAGGAACTCCACGTCGTGGTGCGCCGTGACGGCGGCTACGCGCTGGCTCCCCAGCCGGCGACCGTCAGGCGGACGGACGCGCGGACCGGAGATGGGTGAGCACGCTCCGCTCCCGGGTCTCCAGTTCCGCGACGAGGGCCCGGGTCGACGGGTCCGCGTCCGTCAGGTGCGGCTCACCCGGTGGCCGTAGGGTGACTCCGACGGCAGGCCCGCCAACGCGGGATCGACGACGAGGTGGGCATGGGCGGACGACGCGGCGGCACCCGCGACCTCCACGCGGCGCTGCCCACCGCCATGCGCGCGGCGGTGGACGACTTCGCCGACCATCTGTCCCGGGTGCGGAACCGCTCCGCGCACACCGTCCGGGCGTACGTCACGGACGTGGTCACGCTGCTGGATCACGCGGTACGGATGGGCTGCACCGACCTGCCCGACGTGGATCTCGCGGTGCTGCGCAGTTGGCTGGCCCGGCAGCGGACCGTGGGGACCGCCCAGACGACGCTGGCCCGCCGGGCCGCCGCCGCCCGGACCTTCAGCACCTGGGCGCACCGGGCCGGCCTGCTCCCCGGCGACGTCGCCGCGCCGCTGGCCAGCCCTCGGGCCCGCCGGGACCTGCCCACCGTCCTGCGCGCCGATCAGGCGGCCGTCCTGATGGACGCCCCCGCGCGGGCCGCCGCCACCGCCGCAGGGGCGGCAGGACCGACGCAGGCAGCGACGCCGACGATCGAGGGCACGGCCGGCGCGAGCGCGGTCACGGTCGGAGCCACGGCGGGCACCGGCACGCGGCTGGACCGGGCCACGAGAATCCCCACCGGTGACGGGGCCGGTGACGGCGGTGAGCCGCCGGAGGCGGTGCTGCTGCGGGACCGGCTGCTGCTCGAAATGCTCTACGGCACCGGAGTGCGGATCAGCGAGGCGTGCGGGCTGGACGTCACGGACGTCGACCAGGCCCGCCGGGTGGTCCGCGTGCTGGGCAAGGGCGGCCGGGAACGGGCGGTGCCGTACGGGGTTCCGGCGCAACGCGCGCTCGACGCGTGGCTCGACACCGGCCGGCCGGCCCTGGTGGCGCCGGGCTCGGGTCGCGCGCTGCTGCTCGGCACCCGGGGCGGGCGGCTGAACCCGACCACCGCCCGACGGATCGTGGCGGGCTGGACCGCCGCGGCCGGCGTGCCGCGGGTGACCCCGCACGGGTTGCGCCACTCGGCCGCCACCCACCTGCTGGAGGGGGGCGCGGACCTGCGCGCCGTCCAGGAGCTGCTCGGGCACTCGTCGCTGGCCAGCACCCAGATCTACACGCACGTCTCGGTCGAGCGGCTGCGGGCGGCCTACCGGCAGGCGCACCCGCGGGCCTGACGGAAGCCGCCGGAGATGATCCACGACGGGCTACCATCGACGAATGACGGTGCCGCAGCCACCCGAGCCGATTCCCGGGGCTCGGCTGCTCTTCTCCCTCGACCCGTCCGTCAGCCACCTCAACCACGGCTCGTTCGGTGCCGTGCCGGTCGTCGTGCAGCGCGCCCAGCAGCGGCTGCGCGACGAGATGGAGGCCAACCCGCTGCGGTTCTTCGCCCAGGGTCTGGTCGACCGGATCACCCACGCCCGGCGGCACCTGGCCACCTTCCTCGGTGCCGACCCGGAGGGCACCGCCCTGGTCGGCAACGCCACCGCCGGCGCGGCCGTGGTGTTGCAGTCGCTCGGGCTGGGCCCCGGCGACGAGGTGTTGACCACCGACCACGGGTACGGGGCGGTCGCCCTGTCGGTGGCCCGGGAGTGCGAGCGGACCGGGGCGGTGTCCCGAACCCTGCCGGTGCCGTTGACGGCGACCGACGAGGAGACCGTCGAGATCGTCCGGGCCGGGCTGCGCCCCGGGCGGACCCGGTTGCTGATCGTCGACCAGCTCACCTCGCCGACCGCCCGGCTGTTCCCGGCGGCGGCGCTCGTCGCGGTGGCGCGGGAGCGGGGCGTGCCGGTGCTGGTGGACGCGGCGCACGCGCCGGGCATGCTGCCGGCCACGGTGGCCTCGGTCGGCGCCGACTTCTGGGTCGGCAACCTGCACAAGTGGGCGTACGCGCCACGCGGCACCGCCGTGCTGGTGGTGGCGGAGCCGTGGCGGGAGCGGATCCAGCCGCTCGTCGTCTCGTGGGAGCAGGGCAGCGGGTTTCCCACCCGGGTCGAGTGGCAGGCCACCGGTGACTACACCGGTTGGCTGGCCGCGCCGGTCGGCCTGTTCACGCTGCGTAGCCTCGGCGTGGACCGGGTGCGCGCGCACAACGCGGCGCTGGCCGCGTACGGGCAACGGGTGGTCGGGGACGCGCTCGGGGTGGCGCCGGAGCGGTTGCCGGCGCCCGGCGGACCGGCGGTCGCCATGCGGCTGGTGCCGTTGCCGCCCGGCGTCGCGACGACGCTGGACGCGGCCCGGGCGCTGCGGGCCCGGATCGCGGACCGGCTGGCGGCCGAGGTGTCGGTGGCCGGCTGGAACGGCCGGGGCTACCTGCGGCTGTGCGGCCAGGTCTACAACACCCCCGAGGAGTACGAACGGCTGGCCGTGCGGCTGCCCACGCTGCTCGCCCAGGGCTGAGCGCCTGGGGCGGCCGGCGTGGCCGGCGTCGGACCGAGGGGCAGCAACCGGACCCGGCCCAGCCCGAGCAGGGCGAGCGGGTCCAGGTAGTCGTTGCCGTGGCGCAGCCCCCAGTGCAGGCAGGCCGCGGCGGCACAGCCGGGGTGCCCGGCGAGCAGCTCGCCGATCGGTGTGCCGGCGTCGATCCGGGCGCCGGCCGCGAGGCGGGAGCGCACCGGTTCGTAGGTGGTGCGCAGCCCGTCACCGTGCCCGACGCTGATCACCGGCCGGCCGGCCACCGCGCCGGCGAAGAGGACCGTGCCCGCTCCGGCGGCGCGCACCTCGGCACCCGGTGCGGCGACGAGGTCCACGCCCCGGTGCCCGGGCAGCCAGGGCCGGGGTGGCGGGTCGAACCGCCGGGCCACCCGGGGTGGGCCCGGCAACGGCCACCGAAAACGTGCCGCCGCACCGATTCCCGGCACCCTGGCCGCCGACACCGGTCGACCGGCCGACGAGGCGGCGCCGGCCGGGGCCGGGCGGAGAGACGGCTCGGCGGACGGGCCCGGCGTGAGGAGCAGCACCAGCAGCACGGCCGAGCCGGCCCGACCGATCGGGGTAGCCATGCCGCGCACTCTGCCCGCGCCGCCCGGCGTCCGGCCACCGCCCACGAGCGACGCTGTGGACGGACCCGCGCTTGTGGACGACGCCCGAATTCGGGGCGGATCTGCTAAGGCCGGGCCGCCTATGCTGGCCGCGTGACGAAGGACTGGTACGCCTGGCACCGCGACTACGACCAGCCCGGTTCGGCGCTGTCCCGGCGGCTCGTCGAGGTGCGGCACCGGATCGTCGAGGCGCTGGACGCGGCGCGGCCGGGCCCGCTGCGCGCGGTCAGCCTCTGCGCCGGTCAGGGGCGCGACCTGATCCCGGTGCTCGCCACTCATCCCCGTGGCCGGGACGTGACCGCCCGCCTGGTCGAGTTGGACCCGCGCAACACCGAACCGGCCCGCCGGGCCGCCGCCGACGCGGGGCTGACCGGCGTGGAGGTGGTCACCGGCGACGCGTCCCTGACCGACCGCTACGCCGACCTGGCCCCGGCGGATCTGGTGCTGGCCTGCGGCATCTTCGGCAATATCGACGACGACGACATCCGGTCGACGGTGCGACACTGTGCGTCGCTCTGTGCCACCGGCGGCACCGTGCTGTGGACCCGGCACCGGCGGGAGCCGGACCTGGTGCCCGCCATCTGCGACTGGTTCGCCGAGGAGGGTTTCGTGCCGGTGGCGGTGAGCAGCCCGGCCGACGGGGTGGGCGTCGGCGCGCACCGCTTCACCGGCCCGCCCCGGCCGCTCGCCCCGGGTGTGCGGATGTTCGAGTTCGTGGGCTACGACGAGTTGGAGCAGCGATGACCTCTGTGGACGACGTCAGCCGCCCCTCGCGGGTCGCCGGGCCGGACGAGGCGATCAGCGCCGAGGAGCTCCAGCTCGCCGCGCGCAACCACGGCATCCCGCTGGAGGCGTTGCGGTACGACGTGACGCCGGCGGGCCTGCACTACCTGCTCATCCACTACGACATCCCGGACGTGGACCCGGCCGGGCACACGCTGACCGTGTCCGGGGCGGTCGGTCGTCCGCTCCGGCTGGACCTGGCGGCGCTGCGCGCGCGACCCCGGGTCACCCGGCAGGTCACGCTGGAGTGCGCCGGCAACGGGCGGGCGTTGCTGCATCCGCGTCCGGTCAGCCAGCCCTGGCTCGTGGAGGCGGTGGGCAACGCCGAGTGGACGGGTACCCCGCTGGCTCCGCTGCTGCGCGAGGCCGGCCTGTCCGCCGACGCGGTCGACGTGGTGTTCACCGGCGCCGACCACGGGGTGGAGCGGGGCGTCGAGCAGGACTACGAACGGGCGCTGCCGGTGGCCGACGCGCTGCGCGAGGAGGTGCTGCTGGCGTACGAGATGAACGGCGCTCCGTTGCTGCCGCAGCACGGCGCCCCGCTGCGGCTGATCGTGCCCGGCTGGTACGGCATGGCGCACGTCAAGTGGCTGCGCGACATTCGGGTGACGACCGAGCCGTTCGACGGTTACCAGAACGCGGTGGCCTACCGGCTGCGGCGGGACGCCGTCGACCCGGGCGTGCCGGTGACCCGGATCGAGCCGCGCGCGCTGGTGCGCCCGCCCGGCTTCCCGGACTTCATGTCCCGGACGCGGGTGCTGCGGCCGGGGCCGTGCACGGTGGACGGTCGCGCCTGGTCGGGGCACGCGCCGGTGACGTCGGTCGAGGTGACGTTCGACGGCGGCGACACCTGGACGCCGGCGCGCCTGGAGGAGCCCACCGGGGGCGGATGGGCGTGGCGTCGATGGTCGGTGGCGTGGACGGCGACGCCGGGGCGGTACGTGCTGGGGGCGCGGGCGACGGACGCCTCCGGGCGGACCCAGCCGGTCGAGCAGCCGTGGAACCGGGGTGGGTTCGCGAACAACCTGGTGCAGCGCGTCGAGGTGGTCGTGCCGGCGGAGTGATCCGCGCTCGGCGGCGGGCCGGGGCGGCCCGCCCGACTCAGCCGCCGAAGCCGGAATCTGCGGGAAGCGAGATGTCGGGCTTTTCGAGCTCTTCCACATTGACGTCCTTGAACGTCATTACTCGGACGTTCTTGACGAACCGGGCAGGGCGGTACATGTCCCACACCCAGGCGTCGTGCATCTCGACCTCGAAGTAGACCTCACCGTCGGAGTTGCGGACGTGCAGGTCCACCTGATTGGCCAGGTAGAAACGGCGCTCGGTCTCCACCACGTAGGAGAACTGGCGGACAATGTCGCGGTACTCCCGGTAGAGCTGCAGCTCCATCTCGGTCTCGTACTTCTCGAGATCTTCCGCGCTCATCGCACTCCGCCTTCCATGACCACATCTTCCCCCACCGACGCCGGAGGTCGAGGCTGCTCGCCCAACGCCACGCCGACGGTACCCCCTGGCGCGCCGGAGTACTCCATCGGCTCGTCCCGCCGCCCGGTGGACGCCCCGGGCAGCGTCATGCCGGGCTCCCCGGCGGACGGCCGGCGGGCCCGCGGCGGCCGGCCGTCCCGCCCGGAGACGGCCGCCACGTTCACGTACGAGAAACGGTGTTCCCGGCAGGGCCCCCGCTCCCGCAGCGCCGCGCTGTGCTCGGCGGTGATGTACCCCTTGTGCTCGGCGAAACCGTAGCCGGGGAAGCTCCCGTCCAGCTCCACCATGAGGCGGTCCCGGGTGACCTTGGCGAGCACGCTCGCCGCCGCGACACAGGCAGCCACCCGGTCCCCCTTCCAGACCGCCAGCCCCGGCACGTCGAGCCCGTCCACCCCGAAGCCGTCGGTCAGCACGTAGTCCGGGCGGGTGTCGAGCGAGGCGAGCGCCCGGCGCATCGCCGCCAGGTTGCACACGTGCAGCCCGCGCGCGTCGACCTCCTCGGCCGGGATGATCACCACGGCGTACGCCAGGGCGCGGGCCACCACCTCGTGGTAGACCCGCTCGCGGGCCGCCGGGGTGAGCAGCTTCGAGTCGGCCAGCTCGTCGATCTCGCCGCGCCGCCCCTCGGGCAACACCGCGGCGGCGGCCACCAGCGGCCCGGCGCAGGCGCCCCGGCCGGCCTCGTCGGCGCCCGCCACGTGCCGGAAGCCCCGCCGTTGCAGCGCCCGCTCCAACGCGTAGAGGCCACCGTCCCGGCGCACCACGGTGCGCGGCGGGGTCAACACCCGGCACCCCCGGCCAGCACCGGGCCGAGCCGGTCGGGCAGGTCGGGCGGGTAGTAGCGCTCGGTGGAGGTGGCCAGCTCGGTCACCACCCACCAGCGGTGCCCGTGCACGCTGGCCCGCTCGACCTCGTTGAAGCCGGCGGTGTCGACCGCCCAGCCGGGCACCCGGACGAGGAAGAACTCCTGCTCCTGGCGGTACCAGACGCCGTCGAACGGGAACTCGACGGTCTCGGACCAGATCGGCGCGCCCAGCTCGGTCGGGGTGAGCCGGAGGCCGGTCTCCTCGGCCAACTCCCGCGCCGCGCCCTGCGCCGGGGTCTCCCCCGGGTCGAGCCCACCGCCGGGGGTGAACCAGTAGCGGTGCCCCGGCCGACCCGGATCGCTGCCCTCGAACAGCAGCACCCGGTCGTCGGCGTCGATCAGCAGCACCCGGGCCGCGCGACGAGGGGTGTAGACGGTCACCGCACCAGCCTGCCAGACGCCTCCGACGAACGACCACGCGCTCCGGTCAGGGATTGGGAATGCCGTCGAACTGCTTGGGCACGGTGAGCCAGGTGGCCCGGTCGACCGGCCAGAAGATGGTGAAGGCCCGGCCGACGACCTCGCCCTCCGGGATGGTGGCCTCGGTGATGTCCTCACCGGACTGCTGCCAGTGCTCCAGCGAGTCGCCGGAGGCCTCCCGGTGGTCGCCCATCACCCACAGCCGACCCTTCGGCACGGTGATGTCGAAGTCCTGGTCGGCGGGCTTGTTGCCGGGGAAGACGAACGGCTCGTCGATCGGCTTGCCGTTGATGACCAGCCGCTCCTGGCCGCCGGTGCGGTCGCAGCAGACCACGTGGTCGCCACCGACGCCGATCACCCGCTTGATGAAGTCCTCGCCGTCGGGGTTGCCGCTCCACTCGGTGGGCGCCTTGAAGACGATCACCTCACCCCGGTGCGGCGAGCGGAAGTCGTAGACCAGCTTGTTGACCAGCACCCGATCGTCGATCGCGAGAGTGTTCTCCATGGACGGGGACGGGATGAAGAAGGTCTGCAGCACGAAGGCACGAACCAGCACTGCGACCAGGATCGCCACACCCAGGAGGATGGGCAGCTCCTTCCAGAAGGAGCTGCGCGGCTTTTCGGTCTGCTCGTCAATCACGGGAGGAGCCTACGTCCACCGGTGCGGCGCGGTCGCCCCGAACCCGGGAGAACGGCCAGCGTGGCCGTGACCGGAAGGATCAGGACGACTCCCCCCAGCGGGTCGGGATCGACCGGGACCGGCCGGGCCGGCGCGGCCTCCGCGCGGGGCAGGCCCGCGAACGTCTCCGGCACGGGCAGGCTGGTCCACCGCTGCGACGGCCAGACGATCATGAAGGCCCGGCCGACCACGTTGTCGATCGGCACCGGCCCCTGGCAGCGGGCGTCCTGCGACACCAGCCGGTGGTCGCCCATCACGAAGATCTGCCCCGGCGGCACCACCACCTCGGTGAACTGCCGGGAGCGGCACTCCTTCGGATTGGGTGGGAGGTCCACCGGGGAGTCCTCGGAGACGTACGCCTGCTCCTCCAGCGGCGTGCCGTTGACCACCACGCGGCCCTTGTCGCAGCACCAGACCTTGTCGCCGGGCACCCCGATGACGCGCTTGATGAAGTCCTTCTCGCCGGGGCGGCTGACCCCGACGAGGTCGCCGAGCGTGCGGCCGACCTTGCCGGCGAGGTTGGTCGGCGGGGCCGGCGTCTCCTGGGCGACCCAGCGGTCCGTGCCCCGGAACACCACGACCTCGCCGCGGACCGGGTCGCGCATGTCGTAGACGACCTTGTTGACCAGCACCCGGTCGCCGATGAGCAGCGTGTTCTCCATCGACCCGGACGGGATGAAGAAGGCCTGGAGCAGGAACGTGCGGATCAGCACCGCGAGGCAGAACGCCACGACGAGCAGCAGCGGCAGCTCCTGCCAGAGCGGCATCTGCCGCCGGGAACGCCGGGCCCGCCGGCGCCAGGGATCGACGGTGCCGTCCTCGTCAAGCATCTGCACCATGCCACTCTCCGGTTCGCCGCGAAAACGACACTACCGCCCGGGAGTCTCCTCGAAGACCCCACGGGCGGCAGTGGACCGCTTCGCGCCGTCCGGCTGCGCCCGTACCGACCAGCGTAATGCGCTCCGGTCGATACGACATCCGCACAGCTCGGGCGGCGTGGCGAACAGTGGTTCAGTTCGTCGGCTGCTTCTCCCGCAGCTCCTTGATCTTGGCCTTCTTGCCCCGCAGCTCGCGCAGGTAGTAGAGCTTGGCGCGCCGCACGTCACCGCGGGTCACGATCTCGATCCGGTCGATGCCCGGGCTGTTCAGCGGGTAGGTGCGCTCCACGCCGACGCCGAAGCTGATCTTGCGGACCGAGAAGGTCTCGCGCAGGCCGTCACCCTGGCGACGGATGACCACGCCCTGGAAGATCTGGACCCGGGACCGGCTGCCCTCGACGACCCGCGCGTGCACCTTGACGGTGTCACCGGCACGGAAGTCAGGCAGGTCGGCGCGCTTCGACTGGGCGTCAAGGGCGTCCAGGATGTTCATCGCTGCGTCCTCGTGAGGCTCACGGCGCATCGTCAGTCGATGCGCGAACGGGTGATTCTGACCCCCGGGCGGTGGCCGGCGACGCCGACCCCGGTCGGGGGTCCTCGCAGCCGCCCACGGCGTGGACGGATGCGGCAACCCCTCTACTTTGCCACATGCCCCGCGGAAGGCTGAAACCCACCCCGGTCCAGCGCCGCCCGGTCCCGCTGGTCCAGGCGCTCCGGGGCGAGCGCGCCGACCATGTCGGGGCGGCGGGCCGCCGTCCGTCGCAGCGCCTCGTCGCGTCGCCAGCGGGCGATCCGGGCGTGGTCGCCGGAACGGAGCACCTCCGGCACGTCGAGGTCGCGCCAGGTCGCCGGCTTCGTGTAGAGCGGGGCCTCCAGCAGCCCGTGCGCGTGCGACTCCTCGTCCAGCGAACCGGCGTTGCCGAGCACCCCGGGCAGCAGCCGGGTGACCGCCTCCAGGATGACCAGCACGGCCACCTCGCCGCCGAACAGCACGTAGTCGCCGAGCGAGACCTCGGTCACCGGCATCCGGGTCGCCGCGTGGTCGAGCACCCGCTGGTCGATGCCCTCGTACCGGCCGCAGGCGAAGAGCAGGTGCGACTCGGTGGCCAACCGGTGCGCCATCGCCTGCGTGAACGGGACGCCGGCCGGCGACGGGACGAGCAGCCGGGGCAGCGTATGGCCGTCCGGGCTCAGCTCGTCGGGGGCCAGCGCGTCCAGCGCCTCACCCCACGGCTCCGGCCGCATGACCATGCCGGGACCGCCGCCGTAGGGCGTGTCGTCCACCGTGCGGTGCACGTCGTGGGTCCAGGTCCGCAGATCGTGTACGGCCAGCCGCAGCAGCCCGTTCGCACGGGCCTTGCCGATCAGCGAGAGGTCCAGCGGGGCGAAGTACTCCGGGAAGATCGACACGATGTCGACGCGCATGCGGTGGCTCCAGCTAGAGGTCGAGCAAACCGCCGGGCAGGTCGACGACGACACGGCCGCCGGCGAGATCCACCTCGGGCACGATCGCCTTGACGAACGGAACGAGGACGGGCTGCCCCGCCGGACGCCGCACCACCAACAGGTCGGAGGCGGGGGCGTGGTCGATGCGGTCCACCTCGCCGAGCCGCTCCCCGTCCCGGGTGACCACGGCGAGCCCGACCAACTGGTGGTCGTGGAACTCCTCCGGGTCAGCCGGCTCGGCGACGTCGGCGCTGTCCACGCCGACAAGCGTGTTGCGCAGCGCCTCGGCGACGTCGCGACCCAGGACGCCGGAGAACACGACCAGCAGACGGCCCTGGTGCCAGCGCGCCGACTCCACGGTCAGCGTCGGCGGCACCCGCCAGGCGCCGGGCTCGGCCGGCACCACCCCCGGCTCGGTAACCAGTACCGAACCGGGGGCGAACCGTGCTTCGGGCTCATCGGTCCGCACCTCCACGGTGACCTCACCGCGGATGCCGTGCGGTTTGCCGATCCGGCCGACGACGAGAAGCATCAGTACGAGTCGACGATGTCGACGCGTACTCCACGTCCGCCGATGGAGCCGATCACCTGGCGCAGTGCCTTGGCGGTCCGTCCGGACCGCCCGATCACCGTGCCGAGATCCTCCGGGTGCACGCGGACCTCGAGCCGCTTGCCCCGACGGGAATCGACCATCCGCACCCGGACGTCGTCCGGGTGGTCGACGATCCCCTTGACCAGGTGCTCCAGGGCGGGACGCAGCGCCATGTCAGGCCTGCTCGCCGGACTCGGCGCCGGTCTGCGCCTCGGCCTTCGGCTCCTCCGCCTTCGGCGCCTCGGCCTCGGGCTTCGCGGCCTCCGTCTTGGCGGCCTTCTTGGCCGGCTTGGCCGGGGTGTCCGCCACGCCGGCGGCGGCCTTGGCCTCGGCCTCGTACGCCGCCTTGCGGTCGGCCCGCTCCGGGGCGACCTTCAGCGGCGGCGGGGCCGGCAGGCCCTTGAACTTCTGCCAGTCACCGGTCAGCTCCAGCAGACGCTGCACGGCCTCGCTCGGCTGAGCGCCGACCGACAGCCAGTACTGGACCCGCTCCGACCGGACCTCGATCACCGAAGGGTCTTCCTTCGGCTGGTACACACCGACGAACTCGATCGCGCGACCGTCACGCTTGGTGCGCGAGTCGGCGACGACGATGCGGTACTGCGGGTTGCGGATCTTGCCCATCCGCAGGAGCCGGATCTTTACGGCCACAGTTGTTTCGCTCCTGTTGCGATCTCACCGGCCCGTGCGGGCGGTGTGGCGGGTGAGCGCCGACCGGCACAGTGGGGTTTGGGCCGGAGACTGCTCGGTGAACTGGCGACGCGCCCGGGTTAGAGGGCGCCTGACGCGTGCCGGATACCAGCGGACCATTCTGCCAGATCCGACCCGGAACGCTCGCACCGGACCCGGGCCGCGCGTCCCGGACCGGGCGGTCCGTGACGAAGGACACGCGGTCAGCGTGCCGGCGGGCGGTCCCAGCCGGGCGGCAGCTCGTCCGGAACGTCCCACTCCGCGGGCGGCGTGAAGTCGTGCCACGTCCCGTCGAACGGGAACTCGCCCGCCTCGGCGATCCGGATCACCCGCTCGCCCTCCGCGCGCACCGCCTTCTCGTCGGTCACCCAGTAGTACTCCGGGAAGGCGAGCCGCTCGGCGAACTCGTCCTCGTCCTTCCACTCCCAGGTCAGGTCCGGGTGGACCACCACGTCGAGATCCTGGTCCACCATGTCGACCCCGGCCACCGCGCCGTCGTCCCAGCGGACGCCGGACTCCTCCAGGTTGACGTACCAGTTCTTGAACCGGCCCCGCTCGTCGGAGAACCACCACACCGAGTGGTCGGCGCCGGCGGGCAGGAACTTGAGCACCGGCGGCCCGTTCCAGGTGCCGACCGCCAGCCGGTACGACGAGGTGATCCACTCGGTGAACGGCACCGCGCGCATGCCCAGCCCGGCGGCGGTCACCTCGTGCGCCACCGGCGCGTCGCGGGGCACCCAGAGCAGCAGCCCGCGCTCGTCGTCGGCGACCACGCGGGCCGTCCGCACCCACCCGATCCGTCCGTGCCGCACGTTGCGGTGCAGTACCAACCGGCCGGGTTCGAAGCGCACGCTCACCATTCCCTGACTTGTTGAGCAGGGCCCCCGCCTCTACCGAATGCGTTAGGAGGGGGCCCTTCCTTACACCCTCAGTAGGCGCGGGCGAGGACGGCCACCAGATCCGGCTCGTCCTCGGAGTCGGGCACCGAGCCGTCGGCGCGGAGCAGGCAGCGCACCGTGACGCCCTGGCCGTTCGCCTCGGCCTCGCCCTCGACGCCGACCGCCGACCACGGCACGCGCGCCCAACCGGTGGCGGAGGCCTCGATCGCCTCGGCCAGCGTCGACACGTCGACGGTGCGGGACCGGCGGAACTCCAGCGCCTGGTCGTGCAGCGCCCGCTGGTCGGCCTCCAGCGCGGCCAGCACCGCGCCGACCACGTCGGCCACCGGCGTGGGAGCCTTCGAGCCGTCCGTACGCCGGACCACCACCGCGTTGCCGGCGGCCAGGTCGCGCGGGCCGACCTCGACGCGGACCGGGTAGCCGCGCAGCTCCGCGTCGACGGCGCGGCGGCCGAACGCGGTGTCGGTCCGGTCGTCGAGCGCCACCCGCACGCCGGCGTCGCGCAGCGCGTCACGCAGCTTGGCCGCCGCCTCGCCCACGCCCTCGCCGTCCTTGACGATCATCACGTACGCCTGGACCGGCGCCAGCTTCGGCGGCACCCGCAGCCCGTTGTCGTCGCCGTGGCACATGATCAGGCCACCGAGCATCCGGGTCGAGGTGCCCCAGGAGGTGGTCCACGCGTGCTCCCGGCCGCCCTCGGCCGACGAGTAGCTGATGTCGAACGCCTTGGCGAAGTTCTGGCCCAGCTCGTGGCTGGTGCCGAGCTGGAGCGCCTTGCCGTCGCCCATCATGCCCTCGCACGTGTACGTGGCGGTGGCGCCGGCGAAGCGCTCCCGGGCGGTCTTCAGGCCGACCACCACCGGGATGCCCAGCACGTTGACCATCAGATCCTCGTACGCCTCGTGCAGGATCCGCCGCGCGTAGGCGCGGGCGTCCTCCCGCGTCGCGTGCGCGGTGTGCCCCTCCTGCCAGAGGAACTCGCTGGTGCGCAGGAAGATCCGCGGGCGCAGCTCCCACCGGACCACGTTCGCCCACTGGTTGAGCAGCAGCGGCAGGTCCCGGTACGAGTCGATCCACTTGGCCATGAACTCGCCGATGACCGTCTCGCTGGTGGGGCGCACCACCACCGGCTCGGCGAGCTGCTTGCCGCCGCCGTGGGTGACCACGGCCAGCTCCGGCGAGAAGCCCTCGACGTGCTCGGCCTCGCGCTTGAGGTAGCTCTCCGGGATGAAGAGCGGGAAGTACGCGTTCTCCGCGCCGGCCGCCTTGATCCGGGCGTCCATCTCGGCCTGCATCCGCTCCCAGATGGCGTAGCCGGCCGGTCGGATGACCATGGTGCCCCGAACCGGGCCGTTGTCGGCCAGCTTCGCCTTGGCGATCAGGTCCTGGTACCAGCGGGGAAAGTCCTCCGCACGGGGAGTGAGCACGCGTGCCATGACCGCACATCCTATGCGTCGCGCGGGTCGCCGCTGCGCCGGGGAGCCGACCCGCGCCGTGTCGCCCCCGCGGCCGTAGACTTCGACGTCGATGGGTGAGGCACGGAACGCGATCGTGGAGGCCGCCCGGGCGCAGACCGTGGCCTGCGGCTGGGACGGCGTACGGATGGGCGCGGTGGCCGAGGCCGCCGGCGTCAGCCGGCAGACGGTCTACAACGAGTTCGGCACCAAAGCCGGCCTGGCCGAGGCGCTGGCCCGACGCGAGGTGGACCGCTTCGTCGGCGACGTCCGGGCCGCGCTCGGCGAGCACGGCGCCGACGTGCGCGCGGCGGCGTACGCGGCGATCCGCCGCACGCTCGCCGCCGCCGCCGACAACCCGCTGGTCAAGGCGATCCTGACCAGCGCCCGGGGCGGCTCGGACGAGCTGCTGCCCTACCTGACCACCCGCTCCGAGCTGGTGCTCACCGAGTCGACCACGGCGCTGCGGGAGTGGGCCGGTTGCCACCTGCCCGACGCCGACCCGGCGGCGCTGGCGTTCGCGGCGGACAGCGTGGTGCGCCTGGTGGTGAGCCACATCGTGCTGCCCCGGGCCCCGGTGGACGAGACCGCCGGCAAGCTGGCCGACCTGGCCGTCCACCTCTTCCTGGCCGCCGCCCCACCGCGCTGAGCCGCCACCACCACGCCACGCCACCCCCACGCCACCCCACCCCCACGCCGGGGCCTGATTCACGGAAAGCGTGGCCATTCGACGCGGAATAAGCACTCTTTCCGTGAATCAGCGAGCTCGTGAATCAGCGAGCTCGGGAACAGCGGCGGGAACAGCGGGGTCGCGGTCAGTGGATTACCCGGCCGCGCAGCACGATCCGGCGGGGTGTCCGGACGACCCGCAGGTCGCGGCGCGGATCCTCGGCGTAGACCACCAGGTCGGCGAGGCCGCCCTCGACCAGGCCGGGGAAGCCGAGCCACTCCCGGGCCCGCCAGGAGGCGGCGGCCAGCACGTCCTCGGCGGACATGCCGGCCTGCTCGTGCAGCAGCAGCATCTCCTCGGCCGCGAGCCCGTGGTCGATGCCGCCGCCCGCGTCGGTGCCCACGTAGATCGGCACGCCGGCCTCGTGCGCGGCGCGTACCACGTCGGGGAAGCGGTCGCGCAGGGTGAGCATGTGGTCGGCGTACCCGGGGAACTTGGGTCGGGCCTGCTCCGCGATGTGGCCGAACGTCCGGATGTTGATCATCGTGGGGACCAGCGCGGTGCCCTGCCGGGCCATCAGGTCGATCAGGTCGACGCTCAGCCCGGTGCCGTGCTCCACCGAGTCCACGCCGGCCCGCACCATGATCTCCACGGCCGACTCGGAGAACGTGTGCACCGCGGCGCGCACCCCGGCGGCGTGCGCGGCGGCGACCGCCGCGGTCATGGTGTCGGCGTCCCAGGCCGGCGCCAGGTCGCCCACGCCCCTGTCGATCCAGTCGCCGACCAGCTTGACCCAGCCGTTGCCGGCGGCGGCCTGCGCGGCCACGGTGGCGGCCACCTCCGCCGCGTCGACCTCCACGCCGATGTCGCGCAGGTAGCGCCTGGGCGGCGCGACGTGGCGGCCGGCGCGGGCCAGTCGCGGCAGTTCCGGCTCGTCCTCCAACTCCGGGTACGGGTACGGCGAGCCGGCGTCCCGGATCGCCAGCACGCCCGCGTCCCGGTCGATCCGGGCCAGCTCCCGCGCCTGGTCGAGGCCGGTGATCGGCGCGCCGCCCCGGGCGATGCCGATGTGGCAGTGCGCATCGGTCAGGCCGGGTAGGACGAAGCCGCCGTCGGCCACCGTCTCGGCGTCGGGCACCGGTTCGAAGGTGACCCGGTCGCCGACCAGCCAGACGTCCCGGACCTCGTCGTCGGGAAGGAACACACCGCGCACATGCAGAGCCATGGGCACAGTCCTACCCGATCCCTCGCCCTCGCCGGCCAGCAGGTCGACGTCGCCCACCGTCACCGACACGCGTCAGCGCGGGCCCTTGTCCCCGCCCTTGCCGAGCTTGTTGAAGTCGATCTTCGGCAGCTTGAAGCCGGGCGGCAGGCCCTGGCCGCCGGCCAGGTCACCCGGGTCCAGGCCCGGCGGGAGCTGCGGCATGCCGCCGGGGAAGCCGCCCGGCATCCCGGCGCCGGTACGCGGCCGACCGCCGCCGCCCTTCGTGCCCTTGCGCTTGTTCTTCGGCGACTTGGTCGCCTTGCGCCGGCCGCCGCCGGGCAGGCCCATCATGCCGCCCATCTGCTTCATCATCTTCTGCGCGTCGGCGAAGCGGTTGAGCAGTTGGTTGACGTCCATCACGGTGACGCCGGAGCCGTTGGCGATACGGGCCCGACGGGAACCGTTGATGATCTTCGGGTTGGTGCGCTCGACAGGCGTCATCGACCGGATGATCGCGGTGACCCGGTCGAAGTGCTTGTCGTCCAGCTCGGCGATCTGGTCCTTCATCTGCCCCATGCCGGGCATCATGGCCAGCACGTTGGCGATCGGCCCCATCCGCCGGACCGCGATGAGCTGATCGAGGAAGTCCTCCAGCGTGAAGGTCTCCCCGCCCATCAGCTTGGCGGTCATCTTCTCCTTCTGATCGGAGTCGAAGGCCGCCTCGGCCTGCTCGATCAGCGTGAGGACGTCGCCCATGCCGAGGATGCGGCTGGCCATCCGGTCGGGGTGGAAGACGTCGAAGTCCTCCAGCTTCTCGCCGGTGGAGGCGAACAGGATCGGCTGGCCGGTGACCTCCCGGACGGAGAGCGCGGCACCACCGCGGGCGTCACCGTCGAGCTTGGAGAGGACCACACCGGTGATGCCGACGCCGTCGCGGAACGCCTCGGCGGTACGGACCGCGTCCTGACCGACCATGGCGTCGATGACGAAGATGACCTCGTCCGGCTGGACGGCGTCGCGGATGTCCGCGGCCTGCCGCATCATCTCCGCGTCGATGCCGAGCCGGCCGGCGGTGTCCACGATGACGATGTCGCGGGCGGCGCGGCGGGCGTGCTCGATCGAGTCGCGGGCCACCTGCACCGGGTCACCGACGCCGTTGCCGGGCGCCGGCGCGTACACCTCGACGCCGGCCCGGCCGCCGAGCACCTGGAGCTGCCCGACGGCGTTCGGGCGCTGGAGGTCGGCGGCGACCAGCAGCGGCTGGTGGCCCTGGCCCTTGAGCCAGCGGGCCAGCTTGCCGGCGAGGGTGGTCTTGCCGGAGCCCTGGAGGCCGGCCAGCATGATCACGGTCGGCGGGTTCTTGGCGAACTGGAGCCGCCGCCCCTCGCCGCCGAGGACGTTGATCAGCTCCTCGTTGACGATCTTGACGATCTGCTGCGCGGGGTTGAGCGCCTGGGAGACCTCGGACCCGCGGGCCCGCTCCTTGACGTTCGCGATGAAGCCCTTGACCACCGGCAGGGCGACGTCGGCCTCCAGCAGCGCCATCCGGATCTCGCGTGCGGTGGCGTCGATGTCGGCGTCGGTGAGCCGCCCCTTGCCGCGGAGCTTGGTGAAGATCCCGGACAGGCGGTCACTCAAGGTGTCAAACACGCGAACATCCCGTTTGTCGTCATCGGCGGGCACAGTGCGGCCGGGGCCGGCTGTCCAGCCCACCGTTAGGGTAGCCCGCCGCCCGCACCCCCGCTCCGACCCGGCCGCAGGGTCAGGAGACGACCAGGCCCGACTGGTACGCGAAGACCACCAACTGGGCCCGGTCCCGGGCGCCCAGCTTCACCATGGCCCGGCTGACGTGGGTACGCGCGGTCGCCGGACTGACCACCAACCGCTCGGCGATCCCGGCGTTGCTCAACCCCTCGCCGACCAGCCCCACCACCTCACGTTCCCGGTCGGTCAACGCGTCGAGCCGGGGATGCGGGCGCGGCACCCGGGCCGGTCGGGTGGCGAACTCCCGGACCACCCGGCGGGTCACCGACGGGGACAGCAGCGCCTCCCCCTCGGCGACCAGGCGGATCGCCCGCAGCAGCTCCACCGGGCGGGTGTCCTTGGTGAGGAAACCGCTGGCGCCGTGCCGGAGCGCGTCGAAGACGTACTCGTCCAGCTCGAACGTGGTCAGCACCACCACCCGGGTGGCCGCCAACGCCGGATCGCCGACGATCCGGCGGGTCGCCTCGATGCCGTCCACACCGGGCATCCGCACGTCCATCAGCACCACGTCCGGGCGTTCCCGGCGGGCCATCGCCACGGCGGCGAGCCCGTCCGCGGCCTCCCCGACGACGGTCAGGTCGTCCTCGCTCTCCACCAGCGCGCGCAGGCCGATCCGGACCAGGTCCTGGTCGTCGGCGAGCAGCACCCGGATCATGTGACCTCCCGCGTGGGCAGCGTGGCGTGCACCCGGAAACCGCCGGACGCGGCCGGCCCGGCGTCGAACGTACCGCCGAGCGCGGTGACCCGTTCGCGCATGCCGGCCAGGCCGGAGCCGGCGGGTCGGCCCGCCGGCGCGGGCCCGCCCCGGCCGGTGTCGGTGACCTCGACGGTGACCGCGCCCGGCGCGTACCCGACGCGGACCGCGGCGGTGGCCGCACCGGCGTGGCGCAGCACGTTGGTCAGCGCCTCCTGCGCCACCCGGTAGGCGGCCAGGTCCACCGCCACCGGCAGCGGGCGCGGTTCCCCGGTGGCCTCGACGGTGACCGGCACCCCGGCGCCGGCCAGCCGCTCCCGCAGGTGCCCGAGCTGCGCCAGCCCCGGCACCGGCGCGCGCTCGTCGGTCACCTCCTCGCGGCGGACCACGGTGAGCGTGACCCGTAACTCGTCGAGCGCCTCCTTGCTGGTCCGGCTGATCGCGGTGAGCGCCGCCTCGGCCTGCTCGGGCCGGCGGGCCAGCAGGTGCAGCGCGACCTCGGCCTGGAGGTGGATCGCGGCGAGCCCGTGGCCCACCACGTCGTGCACCTCCCGGGCCACCCGCAGCCGCTCCGCGTCGGCCAACCGGCGTGCCTCGTCGGTCCGGCTCCGGGCGGCGGCCTCCCGGCTCAGCCGCACGGTGACCCCGACCGCGAACGGCACCACCACCCAGGCGGCGACCGGCATCAGACCGACCGGGCCGGGCGGGCGCACGCCGACGAACACGTAGCCCACGAGCGCCGCCAGCGCGACCACGCCGGCCACCCCCGCGGTCCGGACCGGCCGGTGCGCGGCCACCGCGTAGACCGCGACGAAGAAGGACAGCAGGATCGGGCCGTACGGCTGACCGAGCATCAGGTACGCGGTGGTCGCGGCGGCGACCACGGCCAGGGCGGGCAGCGGAAAGCGTCGGCGCACCGCCACCGCGAGCGCCGCCACCACGACCGGCGGGTAGGCGACCGGCCCGGCGTGCACGCCCTGGTTCAGGCCGGCCGGCGCGGTGCCGACCAGCCCGATCACCAGCAGCGCCAGGGCGAGCAGCCCGTCGAGCAGCCACCGCCGCCGGTCACCGCGCCCGCGCTCCACGTCCACTCCCCGTCCCCGCTCAGCCGATGTCCCGCCGACGCAGCAACGCCGCGCCGAGCGCCGCGAAACCCAGCAGGTACGCGCACACCACCACGGCCGCCTGCCCGCCGCCGACGGTGGCCGCCACTCCCGGGGTGTCCCCGGGCGCGCCCAGCGCCGCCGCCAGTGCCCCGGCGTTCGGGCCCGGCAGCCCCCGCTGGGCGGTCGCCACCCAGTCGACGAGCGGGGCGGCGATCGCGGCGAGCAGGTTCTGCACGGCGAGCATCCACACCAGACCCAGCCCGACCGGCAGCGCCACCGCGCGCAACGCGACCGCGAGCACGGCACCGAGCATCGCCCACATCGTCGCGATGAGCCACCCCGCGCCGACACCGGTCAGCAGGTCACCGGCCGACGGCCAGCGCACCGGCTGCGCCTCGGCGGTCGCGATGAGCACGGCGGCCACCGCGCCCACCGCGAACACGGCGAGCACCACGGCCAGCGCGGCGAGCGCGAGGGCGAGCAGCTTGCCGGCGTACACCTCGAGCCGGGAAGGCCCCTGGGTGAGCACGGTCTTCCAGGTGCCCCAGCCGTACTCGCCGCCCACCGTGAGCACGCCGAGGATCAGCAGGATCGCGCCGAGGAAGACCGGCAGTCCGCCGAGCGAGTTGCCGACCAGGTGGTCGGGGAACATGGCGGGCAGCGCCCGGTCCGTGTTCGGGCCGTCGGCGCCACCGGCCGCCCCGGCGTACGGGAAGAGGTAGGTGAAGATCAGCGACAGCGCCAGGGTGATGGCCAGCAGCAGCCAGGCGGCCGGCCGCCGGACCAGCTTGACCAGTTCGGCGCGGAAACTACGCGACATCGGCCGTTCCTCTCTCCACCAGGTCGAAGAAGACCTGCTCCAGGTCCCGCTCGCGGGGCCGCAGCTCGCGCACGGCGAGCCCGGCGCCGACCAGCTCGGCGTTCAGCCAGGCCGCCCGCTCCGGCTCGACCGCCAGTTCCAGCCCGCCGTCGACGACGCGTACCCGGTCCGCGCCGACGAGTTCCCGGACGCGGCTCGCCGCCTCGTCCAGCGGGTCGGCGAGCAGCCGCAACCCGGCCGCGCCGCGCAGCTCGTCGACGCCGCCCTCGGCCACCAGCGCGCCACGGGCGATCACCCCGACCCGGTCGCAGACCTGCTCGACCTCGCCGAGCAGGTGACTGGAGACCAGCACCGTCGACCCGGCCGCGCCGAGCCGCCGGATCAGCGTCCGCATGTCCGCCATGCCGGCCGGGTCCAGGCCGTTCGTGGGCTCGTCCAGGATCAGCAGGCGTGGGTCCTTCAGTAGCGCGGCGGCCACCCCGAGCCGCTGCTTCATGCCCAACGAGTAGCCGACGTACCGGTCGCCCGCCCGGTCGGCGAGGTCGACCAGGTCGAGCACCGCCGCGACCCGGTCCGCGCCGACGCCGGCGTAGCGGGCCAGCACCCGCAGGTTGTCCCGGCCGGACAGGTACGGGTAGAAGGCCGGCCCCTCGATCAGCGCGCCGACGCCGGTGAGCCGGCCGGCGCCGGGCGTGCGGCCGAGCAGCCGCACCGTGCCGGCGCTGGGCCGGACCAGGCCGAGCAGCATGCGCAGCGTGGTGGTCTTGCCGGCCCCGTTGGGGCCGAGGAAGCCGTACACCTCGCCGGCCCGCACGGTCAGGTCGAGATTCCGTACGGCGGTCAGGCCGCCGTACCGTTTGGTGAGCCCTTCGGTCTGCACTGGCAGGTTCATGCCCCGAGCGTCCCGCCGCCCGGCCCCCGGCACGTCGTCCCGTCGGCGGCTCCCGGCGTACGTCAGCGGGCGTAGCTTCGAGGTGTCGAGCGGGGCCCCGCCTCTGCCGGAGGCGTCAGCCGGGGCCCTTCCTCACACGGCGGCGAGCACGGCGGCCTCGACGCGGGCCCGCTGCTCATCCGGCAACCCGGCGCCGACCAGGTAGAACGTGTCCACCACGTCGCCGCCGAGGGTGGCGATCCGGGCGGCGCGCACCTGGGCGCCGGCCTCGTCGAGCGCGCAGGCGACCCGGTAGAGCAGGCCGGCCGCGTCCGCCGCGCGCAGCTCCAGCAGCACCGCGTCGGTGGCCGCCTCCCGGTGCCAGACCACGCGGGCCGCGGCGCCCCCGCTGCGGGCGGCGAGCGCCCGGCCGCGCAGCCGCTGGGTGACCGAGACGTCGCCGGCCACCGCACGGCGCAGGTCGGCGCTGAGCGCGATCGGGTCGGGGGCGAGCCCGTAGCGCGGCTGCACCCGGCACTCGACCAGGGCCCGGCCGTCCACCGTGGCGGCGTCCGCGGAGATCACTTCCAGCCGGTGCAGGGCCAGGCACCCGGCCACCGTGGCGAGCAGCCCGCGCCGGTCGGCCGCGGCCACCGACACCCGGTCCTCCCCCAGGTGTACGACCGGCAGCGGGCCGGCGACCAGCGCCGGGTCGGGGGCCGGCGGGGCGGGCACCACGCCGGTGTCCAGCGTGGTGCGCACCCGGGCGACCAGCTCGGCGATCAGCCGACCCTTCCAGCCGGACCAGGCGGCCGGGCCGGTGGCGGCGGCGTCCGCCCGGACCAGGGCGTGCAGCAGTTCCAGCGTGCCGGTGTCGCCGACCCGCTCGGCGACACCGGCGATGGTCTTCGGGTCGGACAGGTCCCGCCGGGTGGCCACCTCGGGCAGCAGCAGGTGCAGCCGGACCAGCGTGCCGATCAGCGCCGCCTCGGCCGGGGGCAGCCCGATCCGGGTGGCCACCGCCTCGGCCAGCGGCGCCCCGACTGTCGAGTGGTCGCCAGGCAGTCCCTTGCCGATGTCGTGCAGGAACGCGCCGAGCAGCAGCAGGTCCGGTCGTTCCACGTCGCGGGCGTGCCGGCTGGCCTCGTACGCGGTCTGCACCAGGTGCCGGTCGAGGGTGAACCGGTGCACCGGGTTGTGCTGGGGCAGGCTGCGCATCCGGGTCCACTCGGGCAGCCAGCCGTCGATCAGCCCGTACCGGTCGCAGGTTTCCCAGGCGGGCATCAGGCCGGGACCCGCGCCGAGCAGGGTGGTCAGCGCGGCCCGGGCGGTCGGCGGCCAGGGCGCGGGCAGCGGCGGGCAGTACGCGGCCAGCCACTCGCAGGTGGCGCGTGCGATGGGCAGCCGGGTGGTGGCCGCCGCGGCGGCCACCCGCAGCGACAGGCTGGGGTCGGGGCGGGCCCCGATGGCGGTCCGGGCGAGCACCAGCTCGCCGTCCTGCTCGACGACGTCCCGGGCGACCGGGCGGCGCACCGGCCGGCCCGAGGCGGCGCGCTGCCGCCCGGAGCGGAGCCGGTCGGCGGCCCGCCAGGCGTCGTCGAGGGCGTGGCGGACGGTCCGCGCGTCGCCGGCGGTCAGCCGCAGCAGCGCGTCGCCGTCGTCGACGCCGAGGAGCTTCGCCACGCCGTCGCGTTCCTGGGCGACCAGGCGGTCGACCCGGCGGCCGACCTGTCGGTGCAGGGCGTCCCGGGTGTCCAGCAGCCGCCGGTGCGCGGCGTGCACGGCGGGACGCAGCGCGTCGGTGACGCCGGCGGTGGCGATGGCGCGCAGGATGCCGACGTCGCGCAGCCCGCCGGCGGCCTCCTTGAGGTCGCCCTCGAGCAGGAAGGCCAGCTCGCCGTGGGCCTCCCAGCGGGCCGCGGTGAGCTCGCGCAGCCCGGGGAGCTGCCGGATCGCGGTGCGCCGCCAGTGGTCGGTGGCGGTGCGGGCGAGTTGCCCGGTCAGGGCCGGGTCGCCGGCCACGTGCCGCGCGTCGAGCAGGCCGAGCGCGACCTTGACGTCGTCCTGGGCCACCGAGAGCGCCTCGGCGACGGTGCGGACCGAGTGGTCCAGCCGCAGGCCGGCGTCCCAGATCGGATACCAGAGCGCGGCGGCCAGCTCGTCGACGCCGGGCACCCCGGCGTGCAGCAGCACCAGGTCGAGGTCGCCGTAGGGGGCGCACTGGCGGCGGCCGAGCCCGCCCACGGCGACCAGCGCGACGCCGGGACGGGCCGGGAAGATCCGGCACAGCCAGGCGTCGAGCGCGTCGGCGCGGGCGGAGCGGGCCGCCGCGCCGACGCCCCCGGGCAGGCCGACGACCTCGTTGACCACGGGCACGCCGTCCCCACCGGGGGCGGTGGCCGTGGTCAACGAGGTCACGTCGGCGGATTCCGTGGTCAGAGCGCGTCGAGCCCGCGCTCGCCGGTACGCACCCGGACGACCTCCTCGACGCCTGTCACCCAGACCTTCCCGTCGCCGATCTTGCCGGTCCGGGCGGCACCGACGATGGCGTCCACGATCTTGTCGACGTCCATCTCGTCGGTGAGCACCTCGACCCGGATCTTGGGCAGGAACTCGACCGTGTACTCCGCACCCCGGTAGACCTCGGTGTGCCCCTTCTGCCGGCCGTAGCCCTGGACCTCGCTGACGGTCAGCCCGGCCACGCCGAGGGCGTGCAGGGCCTCCTTCACCGCGTCCAACTGGTACGGCTTGATGACCGCGGTCACCAGCTTCATGTCCAACCCCTCCATTCCAGGAACGTTAACCGGCGACCTTCTCGCCCACCGGCGCGGTGGACGGGTCCGCCTCGTCGGCGGGCTCCGGGCTCGGCTTGCCGCCGCCGATCCCGGCCAGGGCGAACGCGCTGGTGCTGCTGCCCGTGGTGGGCGACAGGTCGTACGCGCTCTCCGCGTGCTCGGCGACGTCGATGCCGTCGACCTCAGCCTCGGCCGACACCCGGAAGCCGATCGTCTTCTGGATGGCGAAGGCGAGCAGCCAGGCCACCCCGCCGGACCAGACGGTGACGATCAGACCGGCCAGCGCCTGCCGGCCGAGCTGGGTGACGCCGCCGCCGTAGAACAGGCCGTCGGAGGCGCCGACCACGTCACCGATCGCGCTGTTGACGGAGTTGGTGGCGAAGAACCCGAGCCAGAGCGAGCCGATCCAGCCGCCGACGAAGTGCACGCCGACCACGTCGAGCGAGTCGTCGTAGCCGAGCTTGTACTTCAGACTGATGGCGAGCGCGCAGACCGCACCGGCGACGAGCCCGAGCAGGACCGCCGCCCAGGGGGCGATGAAACCGCAGGCCGGGGTGATCGCGACCAGGCCGGCGACCGCGCCGGAGGAGGCGCCGACCATGGTCGGCCGGCCGTCCTTGATCCGCTCGATCAGCAGCCAGCCGAGCACCGCCGCGGCGGTGGCGAGCTGGGTGTTGAGGAACGCCAGGCCGGCCACCGAGTCGACGGTCAGCTCGGAGCCGGCGTTGAAGCCGAACCAGCCGAACCAGAGCAGACCGGCGCCGAGCGCGACAAGCGGGATGTTGTGCGGCTTCATGCCCTCGCGGGGCCAGCCGACCCGCTTGCCGAGCACCAGCGCCACGCCGAGCGCCGCCGCACCGGCGTTGATGTGCACCGCGGTGCCGCCGGCGAAGTCCAGCGCGTGCAGCTTGGCGCCGATGATGCCGCCGCCCCACACCCAGTGCGCGACCGGGAAGTAGACCAGGGTGGCCCAGCCGAACGCGAAGAGCAGCCAGCCGGAGAACTTGGCCCGGTCGGAGATGGCGCCGCTGATCAGCGCGACGGTGATCACCGCGAAGACCATCTGGAACGCCATGAACACGTAGAGCGGGATGCCGATGCCGCTGGGGTTGTCCGCCGTGGCGCCCCAGAGGTCGGTCTCGGCGAGGAACGTCTTGGTGCCGAGGTAGGCGCCCGGGTCACCCCAGAGCCCGTTGACGTCGCTGCCGAACGCGACGCTGAAACCGTAGAACCACCACAGAACAGAGATGAGCCCGATGGCCGAGAAGCTCATCATCATCATGTTGAGCACGCCCTTGGACCTGTTGAGGCCGCCGTAGAACAGCGCCAGGCCGGGGGTCATGAGCAGCACGAGAGCGGTCGAAACCAGCAGCCAAACGGTGTTGCCGCCGTCGATCGTCGGTGCTTCAGGCACGCTGGCCTCCTAAGGGTGAATGTCCTCCTTCGCGGCTTCCGGGGCAGCGTCGCCCGTACGCCGGTTGCGCGGAAGCTTGGTAGGCCGCTGTTTCCTTCACCGACACCGCTCGATTTCCGACGCGTGACGGGTTGTTTCCGGCGTGTGAAGAACGCCGATCTTGCTCAGCGCAGCGCGTACTCCAGGTGGTGCCGCTCGTAGTCGAGCAGGCGCAGGTCCCGCATCGGGCGGCGGAGGTGGCCCTTGTGCACGATCCGGACGAACGCCGGCTCGCCGGCGGCGGCCATCCGCCGGATGCCCTCGACGTGGTCGACGATGCGCTTGCGGATGGTGCGGATGAGCCGGTGCCGGTCGCGCGGGATCAGCCCGTACGCGTCGGCGAACAGGCGCAGCCGACGCGGGCGGTCGGGACGCTTCCAGCCGAGCGTGATCGAGTCCCGGTCGGCGAAGATCGGCACCCAGGTCCAGGCCGCGTACGCCACGTCGTAGATGCGGGCGCCGGGCGAGGCGAGGTCGAAGTCGATCAGCCCGAGCGTGCCGTCCGGGCGCCAGATCACGTTGTGCGGCGCGGCGTCGTGGTGGCAGATGACCTCGGTGTCCGGCGGGGGCGGGCCGAACGAGCGCCACACCGCGCCGGGCGGCGGGGTGAAGCCGTACTGGGCGTCATGGAACATCCGCAGCATGGTCGCCACCGTGACCAGCGCCTCGTCGGTCACCCAGTGCGGGGCCAGCGGGTACTCCCCGCACTCCCCCTCCAGGTACGACAGCACCTCCCGGTTGCGCTCGTCCATGCCGAGCGCGCGCGGCGCGCCGGTGAAGCCGACGTATTCCAGGTGGCGCAGCAGCGCGTGCACCGAGGGGGTCCAGGGGCCGGCGTTGCGCCGGACCGTGTCGCCCACGCGGACCACGGTGCTCACGTTTCCGCCGTGCAGCGGGATCTCCTGCGAAGTCACGTACGGTCTCCCGAGGCGTGGCGCGGGGTGGTGGGGGTCGCGCCACCCGGGGTAGGCGCGATCGTCGGTGGTCACGGCAGGGGTTACGCGTCCCGGCCGAGCGGCTCGGTGCCGAGCAGCGCGTCGACGAACTGCGCCGGGTCGAACGGGGCCAGGTCGTCCTTGCCCTCGCCGAGCCCGACCAGCTTGACCGGGATGCCGAGCTTGCGCTGCACGGCGATCACGATGCCGCCCTTGGCCGTCCCGTCGAGCTTGGTCAGCACCACGCCGGTGACGTTGACCGCCTCGGTGAAGACCCGCGCCTGCTCCAGGCCGTTCTGACCGGTGGTGGCGTCCAGGATCAGCAGCGTCTCGTCGATCGGGCCGTGCTTCTCCACCACCCGCTTGACCTTGCCCAGCTCGTCCATCAGGCCGACCTTGTTCTGGAGCCGGCCGGCGGTGTCGATGAGCACGGTGTCGACGCCCGTCTCGATGCCGCGCTTGACCGCGTCGAACGCGACGCTGGCCGGGTCGGCGGCCTCCGGGCCACGCACCGTCTCCGCGCCCACCCGGCCGCCCCAGGTCTCCAACTGGTCGGCGGCGGCGGCCCGGAACGTGTCGGCCGCGCCGAGCAGCACGCTGCGGCCGTCGGCGACCAGCACCCGGGCGATCTTGCCGCAGGTGGTGGTCTTGCCGGCGCCGTTGACGCCGACCACCAGCACCACCGCCGGCACGCCGTCCTTCGGCGTGGTCCGCAGCGAGCGGTCCAGGCCGGGGTCGAGCGCGTTGACCAGCTCGGTGGCGAGCAGCGTGCGCAGCTCGTCGCCGGTGCGGGTGCCGAGCACGCGGGTGCGCTCCCGCAGCCGGTCGACGATCTCCCGGGTGGAGTCGATGCCGACGTCGGCGGTGATCAGGCTGTCCTCGATCTCCTCCCAGGTGTCCTCGTCGAGCCGGTCGCGGCTGAGCAGGCCGAGCAGGCCCTTGCCGAACGCGTTCTGGGAGCGGGACAGCCGGGAGCGCAGCCGGACCAGCCGGCCGGCGGTGGGCTCGGGGACCTCGATCGGGGGCGCCTCGACCGGCGGGGCCTCGACCACCACGCCGGTGGTCAGCTCCGCCTCGGGCGCCTCCACCGGCGGGCCGGCCAGGTCCTCCTCGGTGCGGGTGTCGACCTCCGTGCGCGGCAGCGGCGGCTCGGGGCGCCGGCGCAGCCGGGGCACCACGAGGCTCAGCCCGCCGATGATGAGCACGCCGAGCAGGGCGAGAGCGACGAGGAGGTATTCCTTCATGCCCGAAATCCTGTCAGATGCCGGCGACGGCGTCCCACTCACCGCCTCGGCACGCGAACAACCTGCGGGTACGCTCGCGTTCGGAAGGCGTACCGCAACCGCCGGCCGGGTAGGAAGACCGAAACGATCTTGTCGGAGGTAGACGCCGTGCCCGGTTCCCGCCTGCTCATCGGCCCACTGCTGCGCCGGGTCGTCGACACGCGGGCGACGGTCTGGGTGGAGACCAGCGCACCCGCCGTGGTCACCGTCCGCACGGCCGACGGCGCCACCGGCAGCGCGCCCACCTTCTCCGCGTACGACCACCACTACGCGATCGTGGTGGTGACCGGCCTCACGCCGGACAGCGCCACCGAATATCGGGTGCTGATCGACGACGAGGTGGCCTGGCCGCTGCCGGACAGCGCGTTCCCGCCCAGCGTGATCCGCACCCGTGCGGCCGACGACGCCGACCAGCCGGTGCGCCTGGTGTTCGGCTCCTGCCGGGAGACCACCCAGCACTCCACCGCGCGCAAGCTGCCGCCGGACGCGCTCGACGCGTACGCCCGGCGGGTGATGGCCGCGCCCGAGGAGAACACGCTGCCCGACCTGCTGGTGCTGCTCGGCGACCAGGTCTACGCGGACGAGACGTCGCCGACCGTGCGCAAGCTGCTGAAGCGACGCCGGCGGCGGCCGAAGGACGCCCCGGCGACCCAGGTGGTCAGCTTCGACGAGTACACGAAGCTCTACCTGGAGTCCTGGCGGGACCCGGAGATCCGTTGGCTGCTCTCCACCGTGCCGAGCGTGATGATCTTCGACGACCACGAGGTCATCGACGACTGGAACACCTCGCAGTCGTGGCGGGCGGACATGCGCGAGCAGCCTTGGTGGGCCGAGCGGATCCGCAGCGGCCTCGCCTCCTACTGGGTCTACCAGCACCTGGGCAACCTGGGCCCGGACGAGATCGCCGCCGACCCGGTGTACGCGAAGGTGATGGCCGCCGAGGACGCCACGGGTGTGCTGCACGAGTTCGGCGAGCGGGTGGACACCGAGGCCGACCTGGCGCACGACACCGAGCGCTGGCGGGCCGTGCAGTACCAGTGGAGCTACGCGCTGGACCTGGGGCGCACCCGCCTGGTCATGCTGGACAACCGCTCCAGCCGGGTGCTGCTGCCGGGCAGCCGCGCGATGCTGCCGCCGGGCGAGTGGTCGTGGTTCCTGGACCAGGCGCACGGTGCCTACGACCACCTGGTGGTGGGCACCTCGCTGCCGTGGCTGCTGCCGCCGGGCATCCACCACGTGGAGGCGTGGAACGAGCGCCTGGCCGACTCCGACCGGCCCTGGGTGGCGCGGCTGGCCGAGCAGATGCGCCGGGCGTGGGACCTGGAGCACTGGGCGGCGTTCCGGCGGTCGTTCGAGGCGCTCGGCGAGCTGTTCGCCCGGTTGGGCAACGGCACCGCGGCGCGCACCGGCGCCCGGGTGGGCGCCGGTCCGGCGTATCCGCGACCGGCGTCGATCAGTGTGCTCTCCGGCGACGTGCACCACTCGTACGTGGCCCGGGCCCGGTTCGCCGACCGGGGCGTGAAGACGCCGGTGCACCAGCTCACCTGCTCGCCGATCCACAACCAGGTGCCGGCCGCGATGCGCCCGTTGATGACGCTGGGGTGGAACCCGGGCCCGGCCGGGGCGACCCGGGCGCTGGCCCGGTCGGCCGGGGTGCGCCGGCCGCCGGTGCGGTGGCGGAAGCTGGCCGGGCCGTACTTCGGCAACGCGGTGGCCACGCTGACCCACCGGGGCCGGTCCGCCGCCGTGGTGATCGAGGGCACCACCAGCCAGGGCGAGTTGCGGCCGGTGGCACGCCAGCAGCTCAGCAACGAGGGATGAGTACCCTCTGACCGTGGACGAGACGCTGCGGGCCGTGGAGCACGAGTTGACCGCGCTGCTGCGCCGCGGTCGGGCGCTGTCCTGGGAGATCGCCCGCGAGGTCCACCCGAACCTGGAGCCGAACGCCTACGGGCTGCTGCTCTGGCTGCGCCGCTCGGGTCAGATCCGGCTCACCGACCTGGCCGTCAAGCTGGGCATCGGCAAGGGCACGTTGAGTCGGCAGATCGGCGGCCTGGAGACGCTGGGTCTGGTCCGCCGCGACCCGGACCCGACCGACCGGCGGGCCGCCCAGCTCAGCCTCACCGAGGAAGGCACCCGGCGGTTCGACGCGGCGCGGGCGGCCCGGCTCGGGCAGATCCGGCGGTCGCTGGAGAACTGGCCGGCCGAGGACGTGGCGGCCTTCGCCCGGCTGATGCACCGGTTCAACGAGACGTTCTGACCTGCCCCGGCGGGAATAGGAGACACACCACCAGCGGTTGTTGCTCAAGGCAACCAAACCGTACGGTTGCCCGAGGCACCCATTTTCTCTCTCCCTTCGGAGGCAACCCACGATGACGCAGGCGACCGTGCCCAGCCGGGCCCCCGCCGTCGACATGTCCCACCGGCAGATCCTGGAGGCGCTCTCCGGCCTGCTGCTGGGCATGTTCGTCGCGATCCTCTCCTCCACGGTCGTCTCGAACGCGCTGCCACGGATCATCACCGACCTGCACGGCAGCCAGTCCGCGTACACCTGGGTGGTCACCTCGACGCTGCTGGCCACCACCGCGACCACCCCGATCTGGGGCAAGCTCGCGGACCTGACCAGCAAGAAGATCCTGGTGCAGCTCGCCCTGGCGGTCTTCGTGCTGGGCTCGGTGCTGGCCGGGCAGGCCCAGACCACCGGCGAGCTGATCGCCTGCCGCGTGGTGCAGGGCGTCGGCGCGGGCGGCCTCACCGCGCTGGCCCAGGTGATCATGGCAACGATGATCGCCCCGCGCGAGCGCGGCCGGTACAGCGGCTACCTCGGCGCGGTGATGGCGGTCGGCACCATCGGCGGCCCGCTGATCGGCGGCGTGATCGTCGACACCGACTGGCTCGGCTGGCGCTGGTGCTTCTACGTGGGCGTGCCGTTCGCCGTGCTGGCGCTGATCGTGCTCCAGAAGACGCTGCACCTGCCCGTGGTGAAGCGGAAGGTCACCATCGACTGGTGGGGCGCCACGCTGATCACCGCCGCCGTCTCGCTGCTGCTGATCTGGATCACCCTGGCCGGCGACCGGTACGACTGGATCTCCTGGACCAGCGCGGCCATGGTGGCCGGCGCGGCGCTGCTCGGGGTGCTCGCCGTCCGGGTCGAGCAGCGCGCCGCCGAGCCGATGATCCCGCCGCGGCTGTTCCGCAACCGCACCATCACGCTCGCCGTGGTGGCCAGCGTCGCGGTCGGCGTCGGCATGTTCGGCTCCTCGGTCTTCCTCGGCCAGTACTTCCAGATCAGCCGCGGCGAGAGCCCGACCATGGCCGGCCTGATGACGCTGCCGATGATCGGCGGCCTGCTGGTGGCCTCCACCGTCGTCGGCCGGATCATCACCAGCACCGGCCGCTGGAAGCGCTGGCTGGTGACCGGTTCCGTGCTGCTCACCGCCGGCTTCGCGCTGATGGGCGGCATGCGGGTGGACACGCCGTACTGGCGGCTCGCGATCTTCATGGCGCTGATCGGCCTGGGCCTCGGCATGACCATGCAGAACCTGGTGCTGGCCGTGCAGAACACCGTCGGCACGCACGAGCTCGGCGCGGCCAGCTCGGTGGTGGCGTTCTTCCGCAGCCTCGGCGGCGCGGTCGGCGTCAGCGCGCTCGGCGCGGTGCTCGGCCACCGGGTCAAGGACTACCTCGCCGACGGGCTCGGCAAGCTGGGTGTGCCGGCGTCCGGCTCGGGCGGTGGCGGCGCGCTGCCGGACGTGCACGCGCTGCCCGCCCCGATCCGCGCCGTGGTGGAGTCCGCGTACGGGCACGGCGCCGGGGACATCTTCCTGGCCGCCGCCCCGTTCGGGCTGCTCGCCCTGATCGCGGTGGTGCTGATCCGCGAGGTGCCGCTGCGCCGCACCAACGCCGACCCGGCCACGACCGAGGTCGGGCGGGAGTCGGCACCGGCCGCCGCCCCGGTGGTCCGATGAGCGCGCCCGAGCGTGAGCGGTACGGCCCGCGGGCCCGGCCGCTGCCCTTCGAGCGGGGCACCGACGGGCCCCGGGTGGTGCTGGTCGGCGTGGACGGCAGTCGCACCTCGATGCGCGCCGCGTCGTACGCCGCCGGGCTGGCCCGCCGGCAGGGCGCCGGCCTGGTGGTGGTGTTCGTCAGCTCGCCGGCCCCGTACAGCGGGATCATGTCCGGCGTGGTGGCCGGCGCGGTGCAGCAGACCCACGACGAGCTGGCCGACGAGCTGCGCGCCGAGTGCCGGCGCGGGGCCGAGGAGCTGGCCCTGCCGGTGACGTTCCTGAGCCGGCGCGGCGACGCGTACGCCGAGCTGTGCCGGGCCGCCGACGAGCACCGGGCCGACCTGGTCGTGGTCGGTTCCTCCGAGCAGGCCGGGCACCGGCTGGTCGGCTCCGTCGCCACCCGCCTGGTCCGCGCCGGCCGCTGGCCGGTGGTGGTCGTCCCCTGAGCGGTAAGGAGGGGCCCCCGATTAACGCCTCGCGAGGTGGCGGGGCCCCCGCCTAACATCTGCGATCATGACCTGGACTGCACCCGAGATCGACCGCCGCCACGAGCCCTACGTCGCCGACGAACGCGCCATGCTTCAGGGCTGGCTGGACCTGCACCGCGACACGCTGCGACACAAGTGCGCCGGGCTGACCGCCGAGCAACTGCGCACCCGCAGCGTCGAGCCCTCCGGGCTGACGCTGCTCGGCCTGGTCCGGCACATGGCCGACGTGGAGCGCTGGTGGTTCCGCGTCCGCGCCGCCGGCCTGGAGCTGCCCGACATGTACGACTACGACAAGGACCCGGACGCCGACCTCAACGACATCGCCGACGCCGACCCGGCCGAGGCGCTCGCCACGCTGGCCGCCGAGATCGAGGCGGCCGACCGCGCGGTGGCCGACCTGCCGCTGGAGCACACGTTCCGCCGCGCCCGGCGCGACGGCGGCAGCGACGAGATGAGCCTCCGCTGGGCCTACGTGCACATGATCGAGGAGTACGCCCGGCACAACGGCCACGCCGACCTGATCCGGGAACGCATCGACGGCGTCACCGGCGCCTGACCCGTCCCCGGCTCAGTACGCCAGCGCGGCGCGCAGGTACCGCAGGTCGGCCGGCCCGCTCCACCGGTGCGCGGAGAGGCCGGCGACCCGGGCGCCGGCCACCGCGCGGTCCTGGTCGTCGACGAAGAGCACCCGGCCCGGCGGCGTGTCCAACGCCGCGCAGGCGGCCTGGAAGTACTCCTTCGCCGGCTTGTGCACGCCCACCACCGACGAGTTGACCACCACGTCCAGCTCGTCGGTCAGGTCCAGGGCGGCCAGGTCGGCGTCGAGCAGGTCGGTGGCGTTGGTGCCCAGCCCGACCCGGATACCGGCCGCCCGCGCCTCCCGGACGAACGCCAGCACGTCGGGGTCGACCTCGCCCCGGTAGCGCTGCCACGCCTCGACCGCCGCGCGGGCCCGGGCCGGGTCACCGACCGACGGGGTCAGCGCGTCCACCACGCTCGCCATCCACGCGGCGTGGCTCATCCGGCCGGTGAGCACGGGTTGGAGCAGCCCCCAGGACATCGCGATCTCACCGAGGACGCCCTCGGTGAGCCCGTACTCCCGCTCGACGCCGGCGGCCACCGCCGGGTCCCAGCGGCGCAGCACGCCGTCGAAGTCCACCAGGAGCGCCGTGGCGCGTTCCCGACTCACTCGTCTGTCTCCTGCCCGTTGTCCTCGGCCCGGTTGAGCCGCTGGCTGATCACCTGGGTCACGCCGCTGCGCATCGTCACGCCGTAGAGCGCGTCGGCGATCTCCATGGTCCGCTTCTGGTGGGTGATGACGATCAGCTGGCTCTTCTCCCGCAACTGTGCCATCAGCGTGATCAGCCGGCCCAGGTTCACGTCGTCGAGCGCCGCCTCCACCTCGTCCATGATGTAGAACGGGCTGGGCCGGGCGCGGAAGATCGCCACCAGCATGGCCACCGCGGTCAACGACCGCTCGCCGCCGGAGAGCAGCGAGAGCCGCTTGATCTTCTTGCCCGGCGGGCGGGCCTCGACCTCGACGCCGGTGGCGAGCAGGTCCTCCGGGTCGGTGAGCACCAGCCGGCCCTCACCGCCGGGAAAGAGCACGGTGAAGACCTGCTCGAACTCCCGCGCGGTGTCGGCGAACGCGCTGGCGAAGACCTCCAGGATCCGGTCGTCCACGTCCTTGACCACGGTGAGCAGGTCCCGCCGGGTGGCCTTGAGGTCCTCCAGCTGCTCGGAGAGGAACTTGAAGCGCTCCTCCAGCGCGGCGAACTCCTCCAGCGCGAGCGGGTTCACCTTGCCGAGCAGGGCCAGTTCCCGCTCCGCCTTGGCGGCCCGCTTCTCCTGCGCCGGCCGCTCGAAGCGGACCGGGTCGGGCACCGGCCGGCCGTCCTTCTCGGCCTGCGCGACGTCCGCGTCGGTGGGCGGCACGAGCTGGTCCGGGCCGTACTCGGCGACCAGTGTGGGCACGTCCAGGCCGAAGTCCTCGGCGGCCTTCGCCTCCAACTGCTCGATGCGCATCCGCTGCTCGGCACGGGCCACCTCGTCCCGGTGCACCTGGCTGGTGAGCCGCTCCAGCTCGGCGGCGAGCCGCTTGGCCGCGCCGCGTACCTCGGACAGCTCGGCCTCGCGGGCGGCGCGCTCGCGGGCGACGGCGTCCCGGTGCTCCTCGGCCCGGGCGAGCGAGACGGCGAGCCGGGTGAGCGCCTCGCGCGCGCCGCCGACCACGGCGCGGGCGATCTCCGCGCCCCGGGTGCGGGCCGCGCGCCGGGCCGCCGCGCGCTCGCGCGCGGCGCGCTCGGCGGTCGCCTGCCGGGCCAGCGAGTCGGCCCGGCCGGCGATCGAGGAGACCCGCTCCTCGGCGGTACGCACCGCGAGCCGGACCTCCATCTCGTTCTGCCGGGCCTGCGGCACCATGGCGGCGAGCTGGTCGCGTTCCTCGGTCGACGGTTCGGCGTCGATCGGGGTGACCTCGGCCAGCCGCAGCCGCTCCTCCAGCTCGGCCAACGCCGTCAGGTCCCGCTCCCGGGCCGCCTCGGCACGGGCCCGGGAGTCGCCGAGCCGGTCCGTCTCCGCCTTGGCCGACCGGGCCGCGGCGCCCAGCTCGGCGAGGCGTCGGGCGGCGGCGTTGCGGTGGCTCTCCGCCTCCCGCTTCGCGGCGGCGGCGTGCTGCACGGCCTCCTTCGCGACGGTCACCTCGGCCCGCGCCTCGACCAGTTGCTCCCGCAGCTCGGTGGCGGTGCGCTCGGCGGTGGCCCGGTTGGCGCGGGCCTCCTCGACCGCGGCCTGCACCTCGATGAAGCTGGGCGCCTTGGCCGACCCACCGGCCGCCGCGTACGCCCCGACCACGTCGCCGTCCGGGGTGACCGCGCGCAGCTCCGGGTTCGCGGCGACCAGCTCGGCGGCGGCGGCGAGGTCGTCGACGAGCGCCACGTCCCGCAGCGCCCGGTGCACGGCCGGGCGGATTCCGGCGGCGCACTCCACCAGGTCGGGCGCCCAGCGGGCACCCTCGGGCAGCTTCGGGCGCAGCGCGTCCGCCGACCCGTCCATGCCGGGCCCGGCGGGGCTGCCGACCAGCAGCCCGGCCCGCCCGGCGTCGGAGATCTTGAGCATCCGCATCGCCTCGACGGCCTCGTCCACGCCGGTGACCGCCACCGCGTCGGCGAGCCCACCCAGCGCGGCGGCGAGCGCCGCCTCGTCGCCGGGCGCGACGGTGAGCAGCCCGGCGAGGCTGCCGAGCAGGCCCGGCACCTGGTCGGCGCGGGCCAGCAGCGCCCCGGCGCCGTCCTTGCGGCGCAGGCCGAGCGCGAGCGCCTCCTCGCGGGCCTTCCAGGTGGCGGCGTCCTTCTCGGCCGCCCGCTCGGCGTCGACGAGACCGCGCACCGTCGCCTGGGCCCGCTCGTGCCCGGCGACCGCCTCGGCGTGCCGGGTGTCCAGGTCGGCGTTGTCCCGGTCCGCCTCGGTGGACTGCTCGGCGACCGCGTCCAGGTCGGCCTGCGCCTGGTCGGCGCGGCCCAGCGCGTCGGCGTGCGCCGCGGCGAGCCGTTCGATCTCCTCGCCGGCGCTGGTGGTCCGTGCCCGGGCGGAGTTGACCTGACCGGTCAGCCGGGCCAGCCCCTCGCGCCGGTCGGCGATGGCCTTGGCGGCGGCCACCAGCTCCCGTTCGGCGGCGGCGAGCTGCCGTTCCAGCTCCTGCCGGTGCTCGACCGCCTCGGCGAGCCGGATCTGGTCGTCGGTGAGCGCGGCGCGTAGTTCCTCCTCCTGCTCGCGGACCCGCCGGGACTCCGCCTCCAGCTGCTCCGGGTCACGGCCGGGCCGCTCGTCGTCACCGGTGGCGCTGAGGTGACGCAGGCGCTCCCGGGCGAGCTGCTCGATGGACCGGAACCGCTCCTGCAAGGCGGAGAGGCGGTACCAGGTGTCCTGGGCCGCCGCCAGCAGCGGGGCGTCCTCGGCGAGGGCCGCCTCCAGCTCACCGAGGCGGCCCTGCACCTCACCGTGCTCGCCCTCGATCTGCTCGCGCCGCTCGCGCAGCGCGGTCTCGTCGGCGATCTCCTTGTCCAGCGTGGTCCGCAGCGTGTGCAGGTCGTCGGCGAGCAGCCGGAGCCGGGCGTCGCGCAGGTTGGCCTGGATGGCGGCGGCCCGCCGGGCCACCTCGGCCTGCCGGCCCAGCGGCTTGAGCTGCCGACGCAGCTCGGCGGTGAGGTCGGTGAGCCGGTTGAGGTTCACCTGCATCGCGTCGAGCTTCCGCAGCGCCTTCTCCTTGCGCTTGCGGTGCTTGAGGACGCCGGCCGCCTCCTCGATGAACGCCCGCCGGTCCTCCGGCTTGGCGTGCAGCATGCCGTCGAGCCGGCCCTGACCGACGATGATGTGCATCTCCCGGCCGATGCCCGAGTCGGAGAGCAGCTCCTGGATGTCGAGCAGGCGGCAGGAGTCGCCGTTGATCTCGTACTCGCTCTCGCCGGAGCGGAACATCCGGCGGGTGATGGAGACCTCGGTGTACTCGATCGGCAGCGCGCCGTCGGTGTTGTCGATGGTGAGGGTGACCTCGGCCCGGCCCAGCGGCGCCCGCCCGGCGGTGCCGGCGAAGATGACGTCCTCCATCTTGCCGCCGCGCAGCGCCTTGGCGCCCTGCTCGCCGAGCACCCAGGCGATGGCGTCGACGACGTTGGACTTGCCGGAGCCGTTCGGACCGACCACGCAGGTGATCCCGGGCTCCAGCTTCAGCGTCGTGGCGGAGGCGAAGGACTTGAAGCCCTTCACCGTCAAGCTCTTGAGATGCACCTTCTCGATCCTCGTCCGGTGGCCGCCGTACCGTCGCCGGAGCCGCGGACCTGGTGAACCCGCAGACTAACCCGCGACCGGGACGCCGCCGGCACGCGACCCACCCGGTTTCCGCCGGCGCAATTCCCGAGCGCCCCACAAGATCGATAATTGCGGAAAGGGTACGCACATGGCTGCGCGCCGGCACTGAAGTGTGTCGGCGCGCTTTTCGGTGTGGTGCGATTCAGTTTTCGGACAACCGGAACTCAGGTCAGCGCGGGCTCGGCGAGACGGAGGAGGTCGTCGGCCTCCGCTGCCGCCGCCGCGAGCCGATCGTTCTCGGCGCGCAGACGCGTGATCTCGAATTCCAGTGCCTGAACCCTGGCACGCAGTCGGGTGACCTCGTCGAGCAGACGCCGGTCGGACGCTGCACCTACGTGGCCGTAGAGGGCCTTCGCCATGCTGAACTCCTCGATATGCGCTGCCGGAAAGGCCGGCCAACGCGCGCCCATGATGTTCGCGGCTGCCATTCCCGCTGTTTATCGGGGCATGGCTGGGCGCGACTGGCGACACCTACATATTGAGCCGAACCCCCCTCGTTCGTCAAGTTGCCGCAGGCCGTAGATCATCTCCACGTCTGCCGGGCCACTCGGCGGGGGGCTGCCACAAGGCTCGGACACGCTCTGTCCGGACGCCTTCACTGTACGCCCGGGTGCCCGGGAACGCCTCACCCTTCCCGCCCGGTTCGCCTTAACTCTTTCTTAGCCACGTTGCCGCTGCTCGCGGCGCGCCCGTAGCGTCACCCCGGCCCGCAACCGACCCGTGGAGGCGACAGGCGTGTACCGCTGGACCGATCCGATCGACCCGGACGACGCCTCCCGGCGCCCGGAGCCGCCGACCGACCAGGGTCCGGCGTGGCTCACCGACCGGCCGGAGCCGCGGTCGTCGTACCTCTTCGGGGACGAGTCCGGACGGCCGCCCGCCGGCCACCTGCCGCCCACGCTCGACGCCGACCGCTACGGCGACACCGCCCGGCCCGGCCACGGCCCGGCCGACGCCACCGAGGCGCACCCGGGCTGGGGCCACCCGGCCGAGCCGGGGTACGGCCCGGCCGCCGGGTACGGCCACGGTGACCAGCCGGGGTACGGCCCGGCCGCGCACCCGGGACACCGCCCCGCCGCCGCGTCCGGCTACGACCAGTCCGGCTACGACCAGTCCGGCTACGGGCCCGCCGCCGCGCCCGGCTACGACCGGCCCGGCCACGCCCAGCCGCAGCCGCAGCCGACGTACGACCCCCGGGCGGCGTACGCGCCGGGCGTCAGCCACCCGGCGGGCCGGGACCGCTGGAACGGCGAGGAGCCGGCCGGCGGGTGGGAGCAGCCCACCGCCGCCTGGCAGCCGGTGACCGACACCCCGGCCGGCGACGACCGGCACCGGCCGAAGCGGCGACTGTCCCGTCCGTTCGTGATCGGTGGCGCCGCCGCCGCGGCCACCCTCGTGGTGAGCCTGGGCGTGGGCGCGGTGCTGCTGCCCGGCGACGACGGGCCGGCCGAGCGGACCGCCGCGGACGCGCCGGTGGCCGCCGCCCCGCTGCCGACCGGGGAGACCGACGCCACGCCGTCGGCAGACGCGTCCGCCTCCGGCTCGGCGTCCGCCAGCCCGTCCGTCGCGCCGACCACGGTCAGGCCGAGCCCGACGAAGAAGGTCGCGCCGAAGCCGAGCCGGACCACCGCCCCGTCGCGTCAGCAGCAGCGCAGCAGCGCGCCGAGCGGCACCACCGCCCGGACCACCTCCTCGGGCGGGCTCAGCGCCGAGTTGCAGCAGGTCGTCGACCTGGTCAACCAGGAGCGGGCCAAGGCCGGCTGCAAGGCGCTCGGCGTCGACTCCAAGCTGACGCTCGCCGCCCAGCGGCACAGCCAGGACCAGGCCGACCACAAGACCATGACGCACGACGGCAGCGACGGCAGCGACGTCGGGCAACGGCTCGACCGGGCCGGCTACGCCTGGCGGGCGTACGGCGAGAACGTCGCCTGGAACCAGCAGAGCCCGGCCGCGGTGATGGACGCCTGGATGAACTCCCCGGGCCACCGGGCCAACATCCTGAACTGCTCGTTCACCGAGATCGGGGTGGGCGTGGCGCGCAGCAACGGGCCTTACTGGACGCAGGACTTCGGCACCCCGCGCTGACCGGCGCGTCGTGACCGGGCCGGCGCTCGTTGACCGGTCGGGGGCGGCGTCGGGCCGCCCGCGTCCCGGGAGCTGTCGATGCGGATCCGGCCGGCGTACGCCGTGCCGCGCTCCCGGCCGGTCCACGTCCGCCGACGGGGACCGCGCCGGGGCGTGGCGCTGGCGCTGACCGCGCTGCTGCTCGCCCCGCTCCCGTCCTGCCGGCGCCAGCTCGCCCCGCCGCCCGGCGCCCCCACCTCCTGGCCGGCCGCGCTGGCCGGCCGCTGGGCGTGGCAGTGGCAGCTCACCGGCCCGGTCGACGTCTCGGTCGCCGCGGACGTCTTCCTCCTCGACCCGGTCCGGGCCACCTCCACCGAGACCGCCGCGCTGCGCGCCCGGGGTCGCCGGCTGGTCTGCCAGGTCCGGGCCGGCACGTACGCGGCCGACGACCCGGACGCCACCCGCTTCCCGGCCGCGGTACGCGGCGCGGCGGTGCCCGGTCGACCCGGGAGCCGGTTCCTGGACGTCCGGCGCTGGGACTCGCTGGCGCCGGTGCTGGCCGACCGGTTCCGGCTCTGCCGGGGAAAGGGCTTCGGCGCGGTGGCGCTGTCCGACCTGGACGGCTACCGGCACCGCTCCGGTTTCCCGCTCGGCTTCGACGAGCAGGTGCTGTTCAACCGTCGGCTGGCCGGGCTGGCCCGAGGGTTCGACCTCTCCCCCGGCCTGGTCGACGACGTGGCGCAGGTGGCCGCGCTGGCCCCCGACTTCGACTTCGCGGTCAACCAGGAGTGCGTCCGCCGACGTGAGTGCGCGAAGCTGCTGCCGTTCGTGGACGCCGGCAAGCCGGTCTTCCACGTCGAGTACCTCGGCGAGCCGGCCGCGTTCTGCGTCACCTCGGTCGGCTACGGCTTCGCGTCGATGCGCAAGAACCGCCGGCTGGACGCCTGGCGGGAGCCCTGCCCGCTGCCGTGAACGCGGCACCGCCCCCGCCGGATATGGGGCGGGGGCGGCGTCGTCGGGGTGGGGGTCAGCCGGCGCTCGCGCCGGTGGTCGGGGTGGGGCTGTCGGCGCCGCGCTGCGACGGCACCCCGGCCTGTTCGGCGCTGAGCGGGGTGGCCAGGTCCTCCAGGGACTTCCCTTCGGCCTTGACGCCGAGCGCCAACTCCACCAGACCACCGATGATCATGATGGAGGCGCCGATGACGAACGCGAGCACGGTGTCGCCGACCTGGCCGCTGCCGACCAGCTTGGCGAAGAGCAGCGGACCGGTGATGCCACCGGCGGCGGTGCCGATCGCGTAGAAGAACGCGATCGCCATGGCCCGCGTCTCCATCGGGAAGATCTCGCTGACCGTCAGGTACGCCGCGCTGGCCCCGGCCGAGGCGAAGAAGAGCACCACGCACCAGCAGGCGGTCATGGTCACCGCGCTGAGCACGCCGGAGTGGAACAGCCAGGCGGTGCCGAGCAGCAGCACGCCCGAGCCGAGGTACGACCCGGCGATCATCGGCACCCGACCGACCGTGTCGAACAGCTTGCCGAGCAGCAGCGGGCCGAGCAGGTTGCCGACCGCGATGACCGCGAAGTAGTAGCCGCTGCTGCCGGGCGGGACGTCGAAGAAGGTCTGCAGGATCTGGGCGAAGCCGAACGTGATCGCGTTGTAGAGGAACGCCTGCCCGATGAAGAGCGAGAAGCCCAGCGTGGCACGCTTCGGGTAGCGGCGGAACAGCGTCTTCGCGATCTCCAGGAAGTTCGTGCTCTTGCGCTGCCGGATCTCGATGTAGTTGTCGGCCTCGGCGAGGTCCCTGCCGGTCTCCCGTTCCACCTCGGCCTCGACCGAGTCGACGAGGTGGTTCGCCTCGTCCGCCCGGCCGTGGATGAACAGCCAGCGTGGGCTCTCCGGCACGTGCCGGCGGACCAGCAGGATCACCACGCCGAGCACCGCGCCCAGGCCGAACGCCACCCGCCAGCCGAGGTTGGTCGGCAGGCCGTTGAGCAGCGGTACGGTCAGCAACGCGCCGAGCGCCGCGCCGAGCCAGAACGTGCCGTTGATGATGATGTCGATCCGGCCGCGGTGGCGGGCCGGGATCAGCTCGTCGATGGCCGAGTTGATGGCCGCGTACTCACCGCCGATGCCCATGCCGGTGAGGAACCGGAACAGGAAGAACCACCAGGTGTCGAACGAGAGCGCGGTGAGCGCGGTGGCCACCAGGTAGAGCCCGAGCGTCAGCAGGAACAGCTTCTTGCGGCCGAACCGGTCGGTGAGCCAGCCGAAGAAGAGCGCGCCGGTGCACGCGCCGGCCACGTAGAGCGCGGCGGCCAGGCCGGTGACCTGGCTCTGGGTGATGTCCAGTCCGCTGCCCGGCTCGGCCAGCTTCCCCGAGAGGTTGCCGACGATGGTCACCTCGAGGCCGTCGAGGATCCACACCGTGCCGAGACCGATGACGATCATCCAGTGCCAGCGGGACCACGGCAGCCGGTCGAGGCGGGCCGGGACGTTGGTCCGGACGGTGCCGGTCGACACGTCGGAGCTCATGACGCGCGCCGGGGGGATTCGGAAGCCGGGGCGGAAGTAAGCGCCTCCGGCGAGAGCTGTTCATCCATGGCCGCCCAGATGCCCCGCTGTTCGGCGCGTTAATCCTGCCGCGTTTCCGGCCTCGGACAGCCCCTCCGGGGTCGCCGTCCGCGGTGGCTTACGGCGGGCACCGACACTCTCCGTGTTCCCGGGCAGAGAAGGAAGTGGTCGGAACGATATACCGGAGAGGCATAATTATGGATTTTGTGCTGGATGTGTGGGTCATCGGTTGGGGAGTTGGGGGCGGTGGCCGCCGAGGCTGAGTAGGGCTAGGGCGATGAGGGCGTGGGGTGAGTGGAAGCCGAAGGCCATCCGGGTGATGAGGCGGATCTTGGCATTGACGGATTCGATGCGGCCGTTGGACAGGCCGTGTTCGAGCGAGGCGATGATGGCGTCGCGGTGGCGGACCACGCGGCGTTGCAGGTCGACGAAGATGTCGATGCGGCTGCGGCGGGCCCAGCCGATCCATTGGTCGAGGGCTTGGACCGCTGTGGTGGGGCTGGTTTTGGCCAGGGTGAACACGTAGCGCAGGCCTTCTTTGAGGGCCCAGGCTCGGTGTAGGCGGGGGTGGTTCTTGGCGATCCAGTCGAGGGTGGCCCGTTGTGCGCCGGTGAGGTTGTCCGGGTTCTTCCACAACGCCCAGCGGGTGTTCTTCACCAGCCGCGCTTCGCCGACGGCGACACCGCGACGGCCTGTTCCCCGACCGGCGGCGGCGTTCCATACCTGCCGGCGGACTCGGTCCACGGCGTCGCTGGCCCAGGCCACGACGTGGAACGGGTCGGCGCAGCGCACCGCGTTCGGGCAACGACGGCGCACCACGGTGGTGATCCAGTCCGCGCCGTCAGCCGACACGTGGGTGATCGCGGCTGCCCGCTCGGGTCCGAGCAGGTCGAAGAACTCGTGCAACGTAGCCGCGCTCTTGCCCGCAGCGGCCCACACCAGCCGGCCGGTGTCGTGATCCACCACCACGCTCAGATACCGGTGGCCTTTCTTGTAGCTGACCTCGTCGATACCGATACGACGTAACCCGTCGAGGCGATCCACCGCTGCGCCGCTATCAGCCCACACCCGCGCGATGATCGCACCCACCGTGCGCCAACTGATCCGCATCAACCGCGACACCACCGACTTCGCCGCGTGCACCGCCAACCACGCCACCGCCTGATCGAACGCCCGGGTATGCCCCGCCCCATGCCTGGCCCACGGCACCGCCGCGACCACCACCCCATGCACCCGACACGACACCCGCGGCGCATCGGCCTCGATCACCGCCCGCACCACCCCCAGATCCAACGCCCGCCACCGCCGACGCACCCCCGCGTCATAACCAGGACACCGCCGCCGGCAAAACGGACACCGCCGCCGAGCACCCCGAGCCACCCGCACCCGAGCCACCACCACCTGCTCGACCGCATCGAACTCGACACCCTCCACCACCGCCTGCTCGACCCCGAACAACCGAGCCCATACCCTTACCGAACGCACGCCGTTGCCCCGCCCACTCAGTTCTGACCTTCGACAAGCCAGAACCTAGGCAGGACAACGGCGTGCGCCATCAACGACGCGCCCAACCACCCACAAACACGTCACAAGACCCATAATTATGACTCTGTGGTATATCGCTGAGAAGCGGATGTCGTCCACCGGCCGGCAGCCGACCGAGCGGAGCACACCCGCCGGCACGGCTCCACCGGGGGCCCACCGGGCCAAGGCCGCCGCCACCCCAAGCCGACACCGCCGGACCAGGCCGACGCACCGCCAGACCAAGAAGCCGACACCGCCTGGCCGGGCCGACGCACCGCTAGACCAAGAAGCCGACACCGCCGGACCAGGCCGACGCACCGCCGGACCAGGCCGACGCCGCCGGGCCGGAGCAGCCCCGGTCGACGTCGGCGGGGTGGTCCGGCCCGGTCGGGTCAGCGGGCGCCGACCAGCTCCGGTGCCGGCGCGGGCGGCGGCTCGACCGGCGGGGCGGCCGTCCGACGGCGCAGGAAGCGCGGCGCCCACCAGTTCGCGTCGCCCAGCAGCGTCATCACCGACGGCAGCACCACCGCGCGGATGATCGTGGCGTCCAGCAGGATCGCCGCCGCCAGCCCGATGCCGAGCTGCTTGAAGTCGATCATGCTGAGCGTGGCGAAGATCGAGAAGACCCCGACCATCACGATCGCCGCGCTGGTCACCACCGGCGCCGAGGACGTGATCCCGTACGCCACCGCCTCGCGGTTGGGCATGCCCCGGTCGACCGCCTCGCGGATCCGGCTGACCACGAAGACGTGGTAGTCCATGGAGAGCCCGAACAGCACCACGAACAGGAACAGCGGCAGCCAGGTGACGATCGCGTCCATCGAGGTGAATCCGAGCAGCCCCTCCGCCCAGTGGCTCTGGAAGACCAGCACCAGCAGCCCGTACGCGGCGCCGACGGAGAGCAGGTTCAGCAGGATCGAGGTGAGCGCCACCACCACCGAGCGGAACGTCCAGGCCATCACCAGGAACGTCAGCACCAGCACGAACGCCGCGACCACCGGCAGCTTCGCCCAGATGTGGTCGGCGTAGTCCGCACTCGCGGCCACCCCGCCACCGACCGCGTACTCCACGCCGGGGACGCCGCCCAACGCGGCCGGCACCAGATCCTCGCGCAGCTCGCGCAGGGAGCGGGCCGCCTCGTCCGAGCGGCTGGCGAACGGGGTGGCCACCTCCAGCACCGACACCCGCCGGTCCGCCGACACCCTGATCTCCGGGCCGTCCCCCTCGGCCGGCGCGAAGAGCGGGTCGGCGGCGGTGCGGGCGGCCAGCCCGGTCAGTGCGTCCCGCACCCGGTCGGCCTGTTCGGCGGGCGCCCGCACGGCCACCGTGTGGCTGGTGCCGTTGCTCGGGAAGGCCGCGGCGAGCCGGTCGTACGCCTGCATGGCCGCCGTGGTGCGCGGCACGTCCTCGGTCCCGGGGAACTTCAGCTTCATGCCCAACGCGGGCGCGGCCAGGGCGAGCAGCAGCGCCACCGACACCAGCAGGGTGGCCACCGGGGCGCGCAGCGCCGGCCGGAGCACGGCCGGCCAGAAGCGGGGACGCCGCCCGGGACGCGGGGTGGTCAGCCGCCACAGCAGCGGCACCCGGGGCCGGTCCACCCAGCGGCCCAGTTTGGCCAGCAGCGCCGGCAGCACGGTCAGTGAGCCGAGCACCGCCACCGCGACCACCAGGATCGAGCCGACGGCCAGCGACGAGAAGATGGCGTCCTGGGCGAGCAGCAGCCCGGCCATCGCGATGACCACGGCGGTGCCGGAGACGACCACGGCGTGCCCGGAGGTCTCCGCCGCGATCTCCACCGCGTCCAGGCCGGATCTCCCCCTGGCCCGTTCCTCGCGCTCCCGCCGCACGTAGAACAGCGAGTAGTCCACGCCCACCGCCATGCCGATCAGCAGGATCACGCTGGCCGTGGTGTCGGTGGCCGGCACCAGGTGCGAGGCGAGCGTGGAGAGCCCCATCGCGGCGGCCACCGAGGAGAGCGCGAGCAGCACCGGCACGCCGGCGGCGATCAACGCGCCGAACGCGATGATCAGGATGGCCAGCGTCACCGGCAGGCTGAGCAGCTCGGCCCGTTTGAAGTCCTTGCCGAGCGTGTCGTCGAGCGCCTTGTCGATCGACGGGCCGCCGACCTCCTCCACCCGCAACTGCGGATGGGCCGCCTGCACCTGGGCGGTGGTGTCCCGCAACGGCCCCACCCGGTCCCCGGCGGTCGCCGGATCGCCGGACATGGTGATCGGCAGCAGCAGCGCGCTCCCGTCCCGCGACGGCGTCGGCGTACCCACCGAGGCGACGCCCTCGACCTGCCGCAGCCGGCCCGCGGCGTCCTGCGCGGCGGCCTTCGCCGCGGCCGGGTCGAGCGCGCCAGACCGCGCGGTGATCAGCACGTTCTCGGTGGCCGCCCGGTGGAAGCCGCCACTGTCGACGATCAGCTCGGCCCGCCCGAACTCGCCGATCGCCTGGTCCGCGTCGGTCGCCTCGTTCAGCCCGGCGGCGTTGCCGCCGACGAAGCACACCGCGACGAAGACCACCCACAGCGCGATGGCCCGCCAGGGGTGCTCCGCACTCCACCGTGCCAGCCGCACGGTCACCGGTCGCCTGCCCATATCCGGGTTCCCTCCAGACGTCGGCCCCGTGCCGACGTCTGGAGACGCTAGGCAGCCGACGGAGCCCGGACATCGGGGAACGGCCCCGGCTCCTCCCCGATGAGGCAGGCCCTACCAGGCGGCCGGAACCGGCCGCGCCGGCCGGGCGGAAAGGGCATTTCAGGGTACGTCGCGGCGGGCCCCCGGGCACCGTCCGGCGAAGCACACCGGCGCAACCCCGAACCGGCTCCGGGTCATCCCCGGAGGCTGCCCCGGGGCCGCGGCTGGCAGCGCGGGCAACTGTAGGAGGAACGGTTCATGAACGCCTCCCGCCGGATCGGCGCGCCACAACGCGGGCAGGGCTCCCCCTCCCGGCCGTACGCGTTCAACGACCGGTCGAAGTAGCCGCTCTCGCCGTTGACGTTCACGTACAGCTCGTCGAAGCTGGTGCCGCCCTGCTTGATCGCCTCGCCGAGCACGTCCCGCACGTGGCCGAGCAGCCGCAGCGCCGCCGGACCGGTCAGCGCGTCGGTCGGCCGGGCGCCGTGCAGCTTCGCCCGCCACAGCGCCTCGTCGGCGTAGATGTTGCCCACGCCGGAGATCAGCGTCTGGTCGAGCAGCGCCCGTTTGACCTCCGTACGCCGGCGACGCAGCGCGGCCACGAACGCGTCGTCGGAGAACTCCGGGTCCATCGGGTCCCGGGCGATGTGCGCGATCTCGGCCGGCAGTTCCGCCCCGCCGTCGGAGACGGACAGCCCGCCGAACGTGCGCTGGTCGACGAAGCGCAGCTCCGGACCGTCGTCGGCGAACCGGAACCGGACCCGCAGGTGCAGCTCGTCGGCCGCGCCGACCGGTTGCAGCAGCAACTGCCCGGACATGCCCAGGTGGCCGATCACCGCGTCCCCGCTGTCCAGCGGCAGCCAGAGGTATTTGCCCCGGCGGCGGACGTCGGTGATCGTCCGGCCGGCCAGCACGTCGGCGAAGTGCGCGCCGCCCGGCACGTGCCGGCGTACCGCCCGGGGGTGGCGCACCTCGACGGCGGTGATCCGTCGGCCGACCACCCACTCGGCCAGCCCCTGCCGGACGGTCTCCACCTCGGGCAGCTCAGGCACGGCCGGCGCCCGCCTCGGCGTCCTCCGGGTCGACCGCCGCCTCGGGGTCGACCGCCCCGGCCGAGGCGCGTGCCTCGGCCTCGGCCCGCGCCTCGGCCTCCGCCCGCGCGGTCGCCTCCGCCTGCTCGGTGAGCATCCGCCAGGCCGACTCGGCGGCCCGCTGCTCGGCCTCCTTCTTGCTGCGCCCGTCCGCGCCGCCGTACCGGTTGCCGGCCACCACCACCCAGGCGGTGAACGTCTTCAGGTGGTCCGGTCCGGTGCCCTCGATCCGGTACTCCGGCACGCCCAGCCCGAGCGCGGCGGTCAGCTCCTGGAGGCTGGTCTTCCAGTCCAACGCCGCGCCCCGCCCAGCCGACTCCGCCATCAGCGGGTCGAAGAGGCGGTGGATCACGATGGCGGCGGTGTCCAGGCCGTACTGGAGGTAGATGGCGCCGAGCAGCGCCTCCAGCGTGTCGGCCAGGATGCTCGCCTTGTCCCGGCCACCGGTGGCCTCCTCGCCCTTGCCCAGCAGCAGGTACGCGCCCAGCCCGTCCGGGCCCAGGCCACGCGCCACGTCGGCCAGCGCGCGCATGTTGACCACGCTGGCCCGCAGCTTCGCCAACTGCCCCTCGGGCAGGTCCGGATGGTTGTGGAAGAGCGCGGTGGTGATCACCACGCCGAGGACCGAGTCGCCGAGGAACTCCAGCCGCTCGTTGGTGGGCAGCCCGCCGTTCTCGTACGCGTACGAGCGGTGGGTCAGGGCGCGTTCCAGCAGCTCCGGGTCGAGCGACACCCCGAAGGCCGCCTCCAGATGGCTGACGGGCGCACGCCGCCGCTTGTCGTTGGTCATGGTGCTACCTCGGTGTCGTTGCGGTCAGGTGCGGGATCGTGCGGGATCTCGGCGAGCAGGGCGCGGACCGTGCCGGCGGCGTCGCGACGCCAGAGGTGGGCGGCCAGCGCGATGCCCGAGGCGACGTCGTCCGGGCCGGCCGCGCCGTGGCACACGACCACGGTGCCGGCCACCCCGAGCAGGGCCGCCGCCCGCGGCGTGCCGCCGCTGACCGGCGGCCCACCGGCCATGGCGTACGCGCCCTCGATGGCCTTCAGCAGGACGTTGCCGGTGAAGCCGTCGGTCACCACCACGTCGGCGCGACCGCCCAGGGAGAGGTCGAACCCCTCGACCAGGCCGACGTAGCGGGCGCCGCAGGGCAGCGGCACGGCGGCGAGCGCCGGGTCGGCGGCACGGCGCAGGCGGTCACCCTTGCCGGCCTCGTGGCCGACGGAGAGCAGGCCCACCCGGGGCGCGACGACGCCGTGCGCCACCGCCGCGTAGGCGGCGCCGAGCACGGCGTGCCGGGCCAGCGTGGCGGGGCCGGGTTCGAGCGTGCCGCCGACGTCCAGCAGCACCACCGGCCCGGCGACGGCCGGCAGCGTGGCGACCAGCGCGGGTCGGCGTACCCCGGTCCAGCGGCCCAGGCCGAGCGCGGCGGCGGTGACGGTGGCCCCGGTCGAGCCGGCGGAGACCACCGCGTCGGCGAGCCCGTCGTGGACGGCCTGCACGGCCGTGCGTACCGTGCTCTCGCCGCGTGCGGCGGTCGGATGGTCGGCCATGCCGACGGCGGCCCGCACCGGGCGGACCGTGACCCGGGCGCGGTGTGCCGGGTCGAGCGCGGCGATCAGCCCGTCGGCCACCTCGATCGGGCCGACGAGCATCAGGCGCAGGTCAGGGTCGGCGCGCACCGCACGCAGAGCGCCGTCAACCACGACGGCGGGAGCATCGTCCCCGCCGAGGAGGTCGACGGCGATCCGCGCGGTGCCCGGCTCCGTCGGCCCGCCGGCCGGGGAACGGCCGGCGGCGGAGGGAGCCGGGGCACCGGGCGTGAGCCGTGGTGCGCGCGCCGCCCGACCGGTGGTCGGGGGCGTCACTCGGCGTCCAGGTCAGACCTCGAGAACCTGGCGGCCGTTGTACGTGCCGCAGACGGAGCAGGCGGCGTGCGGCAGCTTCGGCGACTTGCACTGCGGGCAGGCAACGGTCGACACCGCCGTGGCCTTCCAGTTCGCCCGGCGGGCGCGGGTGTTGCTGCGCGACATCTTGCGCTTGGGGACGGCCACGGTTCCTACTCCTCTGTACGGGTCAGTTGCGACAGGCCCGCCCAACGCGGGTCGACCTGCTGGTGACTGTGGTCGGCCGGCAGATCGTCCCAGTGCACCCCACACTCGGGGCACAGCCCTGGGCAGTCCTCCCGGCAGAGCGGGTTGGTCGGCAGCGCGAGCACCACCGCGTCCCGCAACGCCGGCTCCAGGTCGATCAGATCGCCCTGCATCCGGCCCACCTCGTCCTCGTCGGTCGTCTCGTCCGTGGTGCTGTCCTCGTACGCGTACAGCTCCTGGAGGTTCACGACCACCGAGTCGTCGATCTCGCGCAGGCAGCGACCGCACTCGCCCTTGACGGGACCGGTGACGGTCCCGGAGACGAGCACGCCCTCGGACACCGACTGCAACCTCAGGTCGAGGTCGAGGTCCGCGCCCGCCGGCACGCCGATCAACTCGACGCCGAGGTCCGCCGGTGCCGTCACGACCCGCCGGTGCGTACGCAACGCGCCAGGGCGACGCGGCAGGTCCCTCGTGTCGAGGACCAGCGGCGCCCTGGGGTCGAGTTGGCGTGGCGAATGTTTGGGCATAGTCAGACTCCGGCCGGTGAGAGGCCGACAAAAAAGGTTACCTGGCAGGGGGGCGGACCGTCGAACCGGGGGCGTGTCCGCCCCGGTCCGGCGGCAGCCGGCTGTCGGCGACCGGCCCGTGCGCCGCTCAGAAGGGTAGCGGGCGGTCGGCCTCGTCCCCCGCGAAGGTGCCGATCTCGCGCAGCGCGTGCATCTTGTCCCGGCCGCGCTCTATCGAGGCCAACGCCCGGGTGAGGAACTGCTCGAAGTTGGCCAGCGCGGTGTCGACGTAGTCGTCCACCTCCTCGCGGAGGCGTTGCGCCTCGGCCCGCGCCTCGGCGACGATGCGGGCGCCCTCGTGCTCGGCCGAGACGGTGATCTCGTTCACCGAGACCAGGCGGGCGTGTTCCGCCTCACCCTCGCTGATGATCCGGTCGGCCTCGCGCTTGCCGGCCTCCATGATCTTGTCCCGCTCCTCCAGCAGCGCGGCGGCCCGGCGCAGGTCGGCGGGGAGCTCGGCGCGCAACTCGTCGAGCACGGCGATCATCTCACCGCGGTCGACCATGCAGTTGTTGCGCGACATCGGGACGGAGCGGGCCTGCTCCACCATGGCGATCAGTTCGTCGATGCGATCGAGCGGGTCCACCGGCGCCTCACTCCTGTCTTCGTCGGCCGCCCTCCATGATGCGGCCTGCGCCCGGTTCCGGCGCTGCCCCCATCATGTCGCGCCCCGCCCACTCCCGCCCCACCGCGCCCCGCCCGGCGCGCCGCCCGCACCCTCCCCCGCCGCTGATCTTGCACCTTCCGCCCGGACATTCATCCCGGAAAGGACGAACCCGGGGCCGGAAGTGCAAGATCGACGTGGGGGTGGGGCGGGTGGGGTGGGGTGGGGTGGGTCTGGGTCAGGGGTGGGGGGGTGGGTCGGGGCGGAGGCGGGCGACGAGTTGCTCGCGGACCAGGTCGGGGACGTGGGCGGAGATGTCGCCGCCCCACTTGGCCACGTCCTTGACCAGGCTGGAGGAGAGGAACGAGTAGAGCGGGTTGGTCGGCATGAAGAGCGTCTCCACGCCGGCCAGACCGATGTTCATCTGGGCCATCTGAAGCTCGTAGTCGAAGTCGCTGACCGCCCGCAGGCCCTTGATCAGCACACTCGCCTGCTGGTCCCGGCAGAAGTCGACGAGCAGGCCGCGGAACGACTCCACCCGGACGTTGTCGTACGAGGCGGTCACCTCGCGGAGCATCTTGATCCGCTCCTCGACCGTGAACAACCCCTGCTTCGACTGGTTGACCAACACGCCGACGATCACCTCGTCGAAGAGCCGGCTGGCTCGGCCGACGATGTCGAGGTGACCGTTGGTGACCGGGTCGAACGAGCCCGGGCAGACCGCACGTCTCATGATCGGCGACCGTACCAAAGGGTGGTCTCGCCGTAGCGGCGGCTGCGTTCCGACGTGACGCCCTCCACCCAGCCGACCGGTCCGGAGCGGCGGGACCGCTCGACGACCACCAGGGCGTCCGGGGCGAGCCAGTCGCCGTGGACCAGCGCGGCCAGCATCGCGGTGATCTCCGCGTCCGGCACCGCGTACGGCGGGTCGGCGAAGACCACGTCGTACGGCCCGCCGTCCGGCCCGGCCGCCAGCACGCCGGCCACCCGGCCGGTGACCAGGCGGGCGGCCGGCGCGGCCCGGAGCAGGGCGATGTTCTCCCGGATCACCCGGGCGGCCCGGGCGTCCGACTCGACCAGCAGCACGTGCGTCGCGCCCCGGGACAGCGCCTCCAGCCCGACCGCGCCGGAGCCGGCGAACAGGTCGGCGAAGCGCGCCCCGGCCAGGTCGAGATCGGCCTCCACGGCGCTGAACAGCGCCTCCCGCACCCGGTCCGAGGTCGGCCGGGTGCCGGCGCCGGGCGGCGCGGCGATCCGCCGCCCACCGAGTGTGCCGGCCACGATCCGGGTCACCGTCGTTCCCTCCGCATGCCCCGACGCTACGCGACCGCGGGAACGGACCGGGCAGACCACCGGCAGCAACGGTTCGTCACGCCGCGTACATCAATGATCTCAAATTAATAACGGACCCTTTACGACCCGTAGATCGCGGTAACGCCCACGGTGTCGATCTCGCTAGGGTCTGCCCGGTTGCTGCGTGGACGCGTGACTCCGGTCCCTCCGCCGCACCTCTCTCCGCACCTCCCCTCATCAGGAGAAGACGTGAACCGTCTCAACCTCCGGCGTGCCGCCGTCCTCACCGCCGGCGCGCTGATCGGCCTCGCGGGCGTCGCCACCGTCGCCGCCCCCGCCGCGGCCCACCACCCCGAACCGTCCGGCAGCTTCTGCGCCACCGAGGACGGCAGGGTCACCGTCACCTGGTCGGTGACCAGCAGCGAGACCGACATCTCCGGCCGCATCACCAAGCTGGAGTCCACCGTGCCCGGTGACATCACCGGCGGCCTCGCCGTCGGCGCCGAGCTGAAGAAGCAGAGCGAGGGGCCGCTGACCGGCACCCAGACCCACACGTTCACCGGCGCCGTCCCGGAGCTGAAGCTGACCGTCGGGGCGCACTGGGAGCGGGGCCGGCAGTCGCACGACGGTGAGCGCACCGTGGTGGCCCGGCCCAGCCGGAACTGCGAGGTCGTCGAGAGCCCGTCGCCGTCGCCCAGCTCGCCGTCGCCGAGCACCACGCCGGAGCCGACCCGGTCGCCGGAGCAGCCCACCCCGACGCCGTCCGCGTCCGCCGCCACGCCGCCGGGCCCGTCCGCGACGCCGTCCGCCCCGGCCGAGCCGGCGGAGCCGATCTTCAAGCTGGACCAGGACTGCGACTCGATGACCTTCATCGTGGAGAACCCGGCGAAGGGCATCCCCTTCACCGCCACGCTGACCACCGAGAAGGGCGTCACCAGGAAGCTCACCTCCGCGCCCGGCAAGACCACCTCGGTCGAGTTCGACGCCTACCGGGGCCTCAAGGTCACCGTGAAGTACGACGTCGCCGAGGACGCCGAGACCGTCCCCTACACCCAGCCGGAGGACTGCTCCGGCCAGGGCGGCGGCCTGCCGGTGACCGGCCCGGCCGCCGGCGCCATCGCCGGTGGCGCCGCGCTGCTGCTGGCCGCCGGCGCGGTGCTGTTCGTGGTGGCCCGCCGCCGCCGGATCCGCTTCACCGTCTGATCGGTGTTTCATCGCCCCGAGGGCGCGTCGACCACCCGGTCGGCGCGCTCTCGTCGCGTGTGATCCACACCGTCACGGCGAGGTGGCCGGATCTCGGCCAGGCCGAAGTCGCCACCTCGCCGACCTGGTGTGGATCACGAGGCCCGCTGCCGCCACCTCGGCGAGGTGGCGGTGTGGGTCAGGCCCGGTCCGGGTTGAGCACCGACGTGACCGCGGCCGGGTCGACCTCGGCCTGGTTGGTCAACAGCACCAACCGCTCGTCCGTGCCGGGCAGCCAGGCGGCGAACGCCTTGTAGCCGCCGTTGTCCCCGGAGTGGTGGAGCGCCTGCCGCCGGCCAGCCAGGGGACCGACGAAGAAGCCGTAGCCGTACGCCTCGCCGGGCCGACCGGTGGGCGCGTGCGGCGCGGTCAGCGCCGCCACCGATGCCGGATTCAGCAGCCGGCCCCGGCGCGGCACGTCGAGCCAGGTGAGCAGGTCGGCGCCGGTGCACCAGACGTCACCCGCGCCCATGCTCACGGTCGCCAGGTCCCAGGACGGCACCGGCCGGCCGCCCTCGTGCCCGACCGCCAGGTGCGGGCGACCGCCCGCCGGGCCGGCGAAGCTGTCCGTCATCCCCAACGGAGCGAAAACCTCCTCGGCGAGGAATTCGGCGTACGGCTGATCGGCGGCCCGCTCGACGGTCCGGGCCAGCAGCACGTAACCGGGGCTGCTGTAGTGCCAGCCGGCTCCTGGCCGGAACAACGGCGGCACCGCGGCGAACGCGGCGAGCAGGTCGTCCGGGTCGACCGGCTCGATAAGGTCGACCGCCGGATACTCCGCCCAGTGGCCCAGCCCCGAGGTGTGGGTGAGCAGGTGGTGCAGCGTGATACCGGACCAGGCGGGCGGCGGGTCGGACAGCCAACGCGTCACCGGGTCGGTGAGGCGCAGCACGCCCCGCTCGACGAGCAGGAGGATCGCGACGGCCGCCATCTGCTTGCTGATCGAAGCGATCTGGAACCTGGCAGCCGGGGTGCAGGGCAACCCGGTGGCGTCGTCGGCCGTGCCGGTGACGTCGTCCACCAGAAGTTCGTCGCCCCGGGCCACCAGGAGCACACCGCGATCGTGAAGGAACGCTGACATCCGGCGAAGCCTAGGCGCTGGCGACCACCGGCGGGAGCCCTGGCGAGTCGGTCGGCGTCACCGCGCCGAGGTGGCGGGATCTCGGCCAGGCCGATGCCGCCACCTCGCCGACCTGGTGTGGATCACGAGCCCCCCGGTGCCGCCACCTCGACGGAGTGGCGGTGTGGGTCAGGGTCAGCCCTTCTCCAGGTATTCGGCCCGCTCCTCGTCGACCAGGGCGGCGACGGACGCGGCCAGGGCCGGATGCCGGGCCAGCTCCGGATCGTCCGCGACCAGTTCGATCGCCTCGGCCCGGGCGTCGCGGATCAGCTCCGTGTCGCGTTTGAGCGACAGCAGCCGCAGGTGCGAACGCCGGCCGGACTGGGACGCGCCGAGCACGTCGCCCTCCCGGCGCTGCTCCAGGTCGAGCTCGGCCAGCTTGAACCCGTCGGTGGTGGAGGCCACCGCGTCCAGCCGATCACGGGCCGACGAGCCCTCGGCCGCCTCGGTGACCAGCAGGCAGAGCCCGCCGGCCGAGCCCCGGCCCACCCGGCCGCGCAACTGGTGCAGCTGGGAGACGCCGAACCGGTCGGCGTCCAGCACGATCATCACGGTCGCGTTGGGCACGTTCACGCCCACCTCGACCACCGTGGTCGCGACCAGCACGTCCAGGTTGCCGGCGGCGTACGCGCGCATCACCGCGTCCTTCTCGTCGGCCGGCAGCCGCCCGTGCAGCACCCCGATCCGCAGCCCGTGCAGCGGCCCGTCGGCGAGCAGCGGGGCCACCTCGGTCACCGCCAGCGGCGGCCGGCGACCGGTGTCGTCCTCCCGCGGCGCCTCCTCGTCGGAGACCGGACCCTCACCGATCCGGGGGCAGACCACGTACGCCTGGTGGCCCTTGCCGACCTCCTCCCGCAGCCGACGCCAGGCCCGGTCCAGGAAGGCCGGCTTCTCGGCGGCCGGCACCACGTGCGAGGCGATCGGCGCGCGCCCCTGCGGCAACTGGGACAGCGTGGACGTCTCCAGGTCGCCGTAGACGGTCATGGCGACCGTGCGCGGGATCGGGGTGGCGGTCATCACCAGCACGTGCGGCGGCTGCTCGGCCTTGGCGCGCAGCGCGTCCCGCTGCTCCACGCCGAATCGGTGCTGCTCGTCGACCACCACCAGGCCCAGGTCGGCGAAGTCGACGCCCTCGTAGAGCAGCGCGTGCGTGCCGAGCACGATGCCGGCCCGGCCCTCGGCCACCTCGGCCAGGGCACGCCGGCGGGCCGCCGCGCCCAGCGAGCCGGTGACCAGTTCCACCCGGGTGGCGTCGTCGGCGGCGCCCAGCTCACCCGCGGTGCCGAGCGGGCCGAGCAGTTCCAGGATGCCGCGGTGGTGCTGGGCGGCGAGCACCTCGGTCGGGGCGAGCAGCGCGGCCTGCCCGCCGGCGTCGACCACCTGGAGCATGGCGCGCAGCGCCACCACCGTCTTGCCGGAGCCCACCTCGCCCTGGAGCAGCCGGTGCATCGGGTGCGCGGTGGCCAGGTCGGCGGCGATCTCCCGCCCGACCACCTGCTGGCCGGAGGTCAGCTCGTACGGCAGCCGGGCGTCGAACGCGTCCAGCAGGCCCCCCGCCCGGGCCGGTCGGGCCCGCGCCGGCCACGCCGCCGCCCGGTGCTTGCGCTGCGCCAGGGTGAGCTGCACGGCGAACGCCTCGTCCCACTTGAGCCGACGGCGGGCCCGGTAGAGCGCCTCCTTGCTGGACGGCCGGTGGATCTCCCGCAACGCGGTGTCGATGCCGGCCAGCTTGCGGGTGGCCCGCAGGGTGGCCGGCAGCGGGTCGTCCGGCGCGGTGAACGTGTCCAGCACCACCCGGACGCAGCGGGCGATCACCCAGGTCGGCACCGCCGCCGCGGCCGGGTAGACCGGGATCAGCGCGCCGGCGAACTCCTCGACCTCCTCGTTGGCCGCCGCCTCGCCGTCGCCGCCCTCGCCGAGCAGGACGTACTCCGGGCCGTTGAGCTGCCGCTTGCCCCGGAAATCGGTGACCTTGCCGGCGAACAGCCCCCACCGGCCCGGTCGCAGCTCCCGCTCCCGCCACGCCTGGTTGCCGAAGAAGGTGCAGGTCAGCACGCCGCCGGAACCGTCGCCGACGGTCACCTCCAGCAGGTTGCCGCGCCGCTGGCGCATCGGGCGGACCGTGGTGCGCTGCACCTGGGCCAGCACGGTGACCTGCTCCCCCACGTCGAGCGAGCGGATGTCGGTGTGCTCGCCGCGCTCGTCGTAGCGACGCGGGAAGTGGTAGAGCAGGTCACCGGCGGTGTGCAGGTCGAGGTGACCGGCCAGCGCCTTCGCGGTGCGGTCACCGACCAGCTTCTTCAGCGGGGTGTCCACCGTGGCCGCGGTCGGTTCGCTCGTCATTCGACCCCCAGCAGGAGCGGGTAGTGCGGCTGGCCGCCCTCGTACGCCTGCACCTCGACGAACGGCCAGGAGCGCTCGACGTGCGCGCGGACCCGGTCGGCCAGCCCGGCCGGGGCGTCCGCGCCGCAGAGCAGGGTGACCAGCTCGCCACCGCCGCCGAGCATCCGGTCGACCACGGCGGTGCAGGTGTCGGTCAGATCCTGCCCGATCAGGTGCACCTCGCCCTCCACCAGGGCCAGCACGTCACCCGGGCGGCACGGGCCGGCGACGGTGAGCGCCTCCCGGCCGGCGTGGCAGACCTCGGCGTAGCGGCAGGCGCCGGCGGCCTCGGCCATCGCGATCACGTCGTCCTCGAAGCGTCGCGTCGGGTCGCGGACGGCGAGCGCGGCGAGCGCCTGCACCGGGGATCGGGTGGGCACCACGCTGACCTTGACGCCGAGGCGGTGCGCCTCCCGGGCCGCCGCGCTCGCCACCGACTGCGTGTTCGGGTCGTTCGGCAGCACCACCACCCGGGCCGCGCCGGTGGCCCGGACCGCGTCGAGCAGCTCGCCGGTGGACGGGTTGGCCGGCACCACCACCGCGCCCTCGGCGGCGAACAACTCGGCGATGCCGGCGCCGGTCGCCACCACCACGGCGGCCCGGCCACCGGAGGGCGCCGGCGGCGGCCCGGGTGCCGGGGCGGTGTGGTCGGCGAACCGGGTCACGGTGATCCGGTGCGGCCGGCCGGCGACCACGCCCGCCTCCACGGCGGCCCCGACGTCGTTGACGTGCACGTGCACGTTCCAGGTGCCGTCGCCGTCCCCGACCACGGCCAGGGAGTCGCCGAGCGCGGCCAGCTCGCCGCGCAGCCGCGCGACCGCCTCGTCGGTGGCGTCGAGCAGGTACTGCACCTCGTAGGCGTACGCGTCGGAGCCGGTCTCCCGGACGGCGGCCCCGGGCCGGGGCAGCGCGGCCGGCGCGGGCGCCGGCTGGCCGGGGCTCTCCCCCGTGACCACCTCGACCAGCGCGTCGAGCAGCAGGCACAGCCCGCGCCCGCCGGCGTCGACCACGCCGGCGCGGGCCAGCTCGGGCAGTTGCTCCGGGGTGCGGGCCAGCGCGTGCGTGGCCGCCTCGGCGGCGGCCCCGGCCACCGTGCGCAGGTCGTCGCTGTCCGCCCGCTGGGCCGCGCGGGCCGCCGCGGCGACCACGCTCAGCAGCGTGCCCTCGACCGGCCGGGCGACCGCGGCGTAGGCGGCGGTGGCGGCGCCGGCCAGCGCGCCGGCGAGCTGCCGGCCCCGGACCGCCGGCGCGGTGGCGAGCGCGTCGGCGAGGCCGCGCAGGATCTGCGAGAGGATCACCCCGGAGTTGCCCCGCGCGCCGAGCAACGCGCCGCGGGCCATCAGGCGCAGCGCGTGCCCGTGCGGGGTGTGCCCGTCGTCGGGGAGGGTGCCGAGATCCATCGCCAGGGCCTGCTGGGCCGAGGTGAGCGTGAGCACCAGGTTGGTGCCGGTGTCGCCGTCCGGCACCGGGTAGACGTTCAGGTCGTCGATCTCGCCCTGGTGCCGCTGGAGGGCGGCCAGCCCGCTCGTGCACCAGCGGCGCACCGCGGCGGCGTCGAGGGTGTCCAGCACGTCGGGAAGCCTACTGGCGCGCACCGACACGCGCCGGGGTCGTCCGGCGTGTCCGCCCGGCGGGCCGGGCGCACCGGCCCGCCGGTACGCTGGGCGGGCTCGGCGAAGGGCCGGTTGGGCGTACCGACCGGCATCGGGTAACCTGACCAGGTTGCCCGGGCTGCGGCTGCCGGCGACCTCATGAACGTTTCAATCCCAGGAGTATCCCGTGGCTAGCGTGTGCGACGTCTGTGGCAAGGGGCCGGGCTTCGGCCACAACGTGCCCTGGTCCAAGAAGAAGACCAACCGCCGCTGGAACCCGAACATCCAGTCGGTGCGTACCCCGGCCGGTGGCGGCACCACCAAGAAGTTGCAGGTCTGCACCTCGTGCATCAAGGCCGGCAAGGTCGCCCGCGCCTGACGCGGCAGCGCCACCCCCAGCATCGTCGGTCGCCGGCGGACCCCGAGGGTCCGCCGGCTTCTGTCGTGTCCGCTGATCGCGGCGACGGACCGCGCTCCGGCCGGCTGGCCCCCGCCGGTTAGGGTGCTGCTGCGCCGGCCGTCCGGTTCCGGCGCGAACCGTGGGGAGGGACGACCGGTGGACCTCGATCTGGGTCGCGAGCAACTGGTGGTGGTGGGCGGGTCGTTCGGCTCGCTGCGCTGGTTCGACCAGGAGCTGCCGGCCGGCAGCGTGGTGCTGGTCGAGGAGCCGGACGTGATCCGCCGCCGCGACCTGACCCGGTTCGCCGACGAGCTGCCGCTGATCGGCCGCCTGGTCGCCGCCGAGTACCAGACCGGCCTGGACGTCGACGCCCTGCTCGCCCGCGAGCCCGGCCTGGCCGGCGCGCGGCTGGTGCTGCCCGGCCTGGAGTACGCGGTCGCCGCCACCGCCCGGCTGGCCGACCGGCTCGGCCGGCCCGGCGCCGGGGCGGTCGCCGCGGACATCTTCTCCGACAAGCACCGCATGCGGCTGCTCGCCGACGAGATCGGCCTGGCCAACCCGGCCTACGAGCTGGTCGACGACGCCGGCCGGGCGGCCGGGTTCGCCCGCGCGCACGGCGGCCGGTGCGTGCTCAAGCCCACCCGCCGCTCCGGCAGCCTCGGCGTGCAGCTCATCACCGACCCGGCCGAGGTGCCGGCCCGCTGGGCGGCCAGCGCCACCCCGCCGGAGCCGGCCGAGGCCACCACGGGCCTGCCCACCGGCGTGCTGGTCGAGGAGCTGCTGGTCGGCTCCGAGCACAGCGTGGAGCTGCTGGTCGCCGACGGCGAGGTGATCTTCGCCAACGTCACCGACAAGCGGGTCGCCGGTGGTCGCCACCCGGTGGAGACCGGGCACACCGTGCCGTCCGCGCTGCCGCCGGCCGAGCACGACGCGCTGCGGTCGGCGGCGGCCCGCCTCGCCGGGGCGGCCGGCTTCGGCAGCGGCATGCTGCACAGCGAGTGGATCCTGGTCGACGGCGTGCCGACGCTTGTGGAGTGCGCCGCCCGGATGCCCGGTGACATGATCACCGCGCTCATCTCGATCGCCTACGAGCGGGACGTCATCGAGGCGTACCTGCGGGTGCTGTGCGGCGAACGGCCGGCGCTGCCGCAGCGGCCGAGCGGCGCGGCGGCGATCGAGTTCCTGACCGCCCCGCCCGGCCGGGTCGCCGCGGTGGACGGCCGGCGGGCCGCGCTGCGCGTGCCGGGCGTGCTCGACGTCCAGGTCGAGACGAAGGTCGGGCAGACCGTGCCCGAGCTGCTCTCCTCGGCGCAGCGCAGCGGGCACCTGATGGCCTGGGGCGCGACGCCGGACGAGGCGACGGTCGCCGCCCGCCGGGCCGCCGACGAGATCCGGATCACGGTCGCCTGACGGCGGCGGCCGTCAGAGCGTCCGGCCGAACGACAGGCAGCCCGGCGCGTCCTGGTAGTAGCCGAAGTTCGGGATCCGCTCGTAGCCGGCCGAGGTGTACATGGCGATCGCCTCGGGCTGCTTGTCGCCGCACTCCAGCACGATCCGTTTCCGGCCGGCGTCGCGGGCGGACCGCTCGATCGCGGCGAGCACCGACCGGGCCACGCCCCGACCCCGGGCGGCCGGCGCGGTGTACATCCGCTTCAGCTCGGCGGCGTCGCCGTCCGCGCCGTGGCTACGCCAGCCGCCGCAGCCCACCGGCTGCCCGTCCAGGTACGCGACCAGGAACGCGCCGGCCGGCGGGACGAACTCGGCGGCGTCGACGGGCGTCTCGTCGCCGCTGCCGCCGTACCGCGCGCCCAGGTCGGCCAGCGCCGCCCGGATCAACTCCTGCGACTCGGGCGCGTCGAAGCGCCGCGGGAGGATCTCGATCTCGCTCACCGTGCCAGGTTACGACCGGTCCCGGCACCCGGCCGGCCCGGTCGCCACGGTCGGACGCAGATCACTGCGGGCCCGGGCGGAAGAGCCGGCTAGTCCGCTTTGCGAAAATGGTCCCAGCCGCGCGGGCCGTCGTACCCGCTGCCGTCGACGGTGACCCCGGCGCCGTCGGTGACCCGGCCGACCGGGCGCCAGCCCTCCGGCAACGCCGCGTCGGCGGGAAACGTGGCCGTCAGGGCGTGGTCGTCGCCGCCGGCCAGGATCCAGGAGTACGGGTCGACGCCGAGCGCCTGCGCCGCGTCGCGCATCTGCCGGGGCACCTCGAACGCGTCCCGGCTCAGGTCGATCGCCACCCCGCTGGCCGCCGCCACGTGCCCCAGATCGGCCAGCAGCCCGTCCGAGACGTCGATCATGGCGGTGGCACCGGCCCCGGCGGCGGCCGGCCCGGCGGCGTAGGGCACCTCGGGGCGGCGGAACGCCTCGACCAGCAGCCGGGGCGTGCGGAAGCCGCGGGAGAGCACCGTGAAGCCGGCCGCCGCCCAGCCGGTACGCCCGGCGAGCGCCACCACGTCGCCCGGCCGTGCCCCGGAGCGGACCACCGGCGCTCGGCCGGCCAGGTCGCCGAGCGCGGTGACCGCGACGGTCAGGGTCGGGCTGGCGGACATGTCCCCGCCGACCACGCTCGCGCCGACGACGGCCGCCTCCGCGCCCAGCCCGTCCGCCAGCTCCTCGGCCCAGGTCGGGTCCAGGTCGGCCGGCATGCAGAGCGCGACCAGCAGCGCGGTCGGGGTCGCCCCCATGGCGGCGACGTCGGCGAGGTTGGCCGCGGCGGCCCGGTGCCCGACGTCCCGCGCCGACGACCAGTCCCGCCGGAAGTGCCGCCCCTCGACCAGCACGTCGGTGGAGGCGACCACCCGCCGGTCCGGCGCCGCCACCAGCGCCGCGTCGTCGCCGGGGCCGAGCAGGCAGCTCTCCCCGTACGACAGCCGGGCGGTCACCCGGTCGATCAGTCCGAACTCCCCGACACCCGCGACCGTCATGCCGTCCCCTCGTTCCGCTCCGTCGTCCCGCACGTTCCGCACCCGTCTCCGCCCCACGACCTGCTCGCCCACCGCGTTCACCCGGCGACCGATAGGGATCACGTCCGGTCGGTACGGTAGTTTCACCCTTCGGGCCGCCCCAGGCGGCGACGGACGGAGGTCGAGTCGTGGTACAGGCGTACATCCTCATCCAGACCGAGGTCGGCCGGGCGCGTGACGTGGCCGGTCTGATCGCGGACCTTGCCGGCGTGGTACGGGTCGACGCCGTCACCGGGCCCTACGACGTGGTCGTGCTCACCGAGGCGAACACGGTCGACGAGCTGGGCAAACTCATCGTCAGCAAGGTGCAGATGGTGCCCGGCATCACCCGCACGCTCACGTGTTCGGTGGTGCGGCTGTAAGTGGACGAGACGGAAACCACTCCGCGCCGGGACCACGGCACCCGCCGCGCCGCGCTCTGGGCGACAGTGGTCGCGGTGCCGGTGACCGTGGCGGTGGCCGGCTTCACGTTCGCCAAGCTCGCCCCGGAGTCCCCGGACGCCGCGCCGAGCGCGTCGGCCAGCCCCCGGGTGCAGTCCTCCGCACCGGTCGAGCTGCCCGCGCCGGCGCTCGCCCAACGCCCGGGCGTGGTCTGCCGCGCCCTGGTCTCGCAGCTCCCCGACAGCGTGCGTGACCTGCCGCAGCGCCCGGTCACCGCGGGTCCGGAGCAGAACGCCGCGTACGGCGACCCGGCGCTCACCGTGGCCTGCGGCGCGACGCCGCCGGTGCGACCCTGCCCGTCGCCCACCGGCGGCGCCGCGCTGCCCGCCGGTTGTTTCCCGGACACCGACGAGGTGTTCCGGGTCAACGGGGTCTGCTGGCACCCGGTGACCGAGGCCGGGGCCACGGTGCTGACCACCGTCGACCGGGAGGTGCCCGTCCAGGTGCGGGCGCCGGAGACGTACCAGCCCGCGTTGCAGTGGGTGGTGCAGGTCTCCGACGCGATCGTCAGCGCGGTCCCCTCGGCGAAGCAGGCCCCCTCGGGCTGCGCCGGGTGATGCCCGCGCCGGCCCGTCAGCGGCCGGCGCGGCGGTGCAGGGCGGTGCGGATCAGGCGGTTGACCAGCTTCGGGTACTCCAGCCCGCTGGCCGCCCACATCCGCGGGAACATCGAGGTCGGCGTGAAGCCCGGCATCGTGTTGATCTCGTTGAGGAAGACCTCCTGCGCCGGGGTGACGAAGAAGTCGACCCGGGCCAGGCCGGAGCAGTCCAGCGCGGTGAACGCCCGGGTGGCGTGGTCGCGCACCTGCCGGGTCACCGCCTCGGGCAGCTCCGCGGGGACGTCGTACTCGGTCACCTCGTCGGCGAAGATGTACTTGGCCTCGAAGTCGTACCAGTCGCGGTCGCCGATCATCCGCACCTCGGCGAGCACCGACGCCTCGGGCGCGCCGCCGGCCTCGCCCTCCAGCACGCCGCACTCGATCTCGCGGCCCACCACGGCGGCCTCCACCAGCACCTTGCTGTCGATCTCGCGGGCGGTGGCGAGCGCGGCGTCCAACTGCGCCCAGTCGTCGACCTTGGTGATGCCGAACGACGAGCCGGCGCGGGACGGCTTGACGAAGACCGGCAGGCCGAGGCGCTCCTTGTCCTCCTCGCTCAGTGACATCCCGGCGCGCAGCACCGCGTAGGGGCCGACCGGGATGCCCTCGGCCGCGCAGAGCTTCTTGGTGAACTCCTTGTCCATGGCGGCGGCGGACGCGAACACGTTCGCCCCGACGTACGGGATGTCGGCCATCTCCAGCATGCCCTGGATCGTGCCGTCCTCGCCGTACGCGCCGTGCAGCACCGGGAAGACCACGTCCACGTCGGCCAGCGCCACCGGCCCCTGGGCCGGGTCGAGCACCATCAGGCCGCCGGCGGCCGGGTCGGCGCGCAGCAGCAGTTCGGCGCCGGAGCCGGCGGTGATCTCGGGGAGCTTGCGGTCGGCGATGGCGAGCTGGGCCGGGTCGCCGCTGGCGAGCACCCACTGGCCCTGCCGGGTGATGCCGACCGGGACGACCTCGAACTCGTCCGGGTCCAGGGCGGCCAGCACGCTGCCGGCGCTGACGCAGGAGATGCCGTGTTCGGGGCTGCGTCCGCCGAAGACGATCGCCACGCGGGTCTTGCCTGGGGTGGTCATGGTCACCTCATCGTTCGCGACTGCGGCTGGCCGTGCTCGCCGGTGGCGCTCACCCGGTTGACCTTACTGTGCGTCGTCGGTAGCGGTGGTCGATACCCGGGGAGAGCGCAGTCGCGTGGCAAACGGTCAAGATGCCATATACAGGGAGTAACGGCGCGGGCGGCCGACGGCGGGACCTGCCGTCGGCCGCCCGGCTCCCCGACCCCCGTTGCCGCGTCCACGGGATCGGGCCCGGTGTGGTTCAGAGGGCCGGGTGCCGGGGGCGGCGACCGACCGCGATGACCTTGACCCGTTGCCGACCGGCCCGCACCATGCCCAGCGCCATGAACGCGCCGGCGATCCGGTCGGCCGCCTCCCGGCTGCTCGCGCCGACGACCTGCCGGCGTCGTTCGGGGCTGGTGCGTTCGTCGCGCCAGGGGGCGTCGGTGGGGCGGACGTCGGTGAGGACCACGAGGAACCGGGTCATTCCCGGCCACCCCCGTCCCCCGGGCGGCAGGCCGTCACCGTCATCGCGAACCCCTCCCCGTCTGGCGGACCGGGTAGGGGCACGCGGCGATCGGGTCGTGGGGGAGTAAAACCCGATCGCCGCGCGCCCCATCCCCTCCGGTCGCTCACCACCACCGTCGCCACGACAACCGGCGGTGAGGACGCCATCACAGGTTGACAGGTCGACACGCGTGAATGCAACTCTCATCGGCTTTCTCTCATGCCCACTTTCCCACCGGATGTGCGACCATCGATGCATGGCGCCGAAGACCGCCCGAGCCCGACGGCTCGGCATCGCCCTGCGAACCCACCGGGAGGCCGCCGGCCTCACGCTGGAGACCGCGGCCGACGAGATCAACAGCACCCGCAGCACGCTGTCCCGCTACGAGAACGCGCAGACGCTGATCAGCCCGGCCACCGTGCGCGCGCTGCTCACCTGCTACGGCGTGGGGCCCGACGAGATCGCGGCGGCGGTCCAACTGGCCAAGGACGCCCGCAAGCCCGGCTGGTGGGTGTCCTACTCGTACCTGCTGGACCGGCGCACCATCGACTTCATCGCGCTGGAGGCCGAGGCCACCGGCATCGCGAACTTCGAGCCGTCGGTGGTGCCGGGCCTGCTCCAGACCGCCGACTACATCCGCGCGGTGATGCGCGGGGGTCCACACACGCTCAGCGACGAGCAGGTGGAGCAGCGCGTCCACCTACGGCTGGACCGCCAGCAGCGGATCACCGGTGCGGAACCGCCGATCCTCGACGCCATCATCGACGAGGGCGCGCTGCTGCGCCCGGTCGGCGGCCGGGCGGTGATGGCCAGCCAGCTCCAGCACCTGCTCAAGATGACCGAGCTGCCGAACATCACGGTGCAGGTGATCCCGCTCTCCGCCGGCTACCACCGGGGCACCCGGGGTTCCCTGCACATCCTGGAGTTCGCCGACCCCGAGGACCCGATCATCGCGTCGGTGGAGACCGTCGCCGGGCAGATGGTCCTGGACCGGCCGGGCGACCTGCGTACCTGTACAAAGATCATGGAGCACCTGCGGACCGTGGCGCTGAGCCCGGCGGCCAGTCGGGACCAGCTCCTTCGTCTGCTCAACGAGAGGTGACCGCATGAACGGCACGAACCCCAGCCACTCCACGCCGCCGCGTTGGCGCAAGAGCAGCCACAGCGGCGACGAGGGCGCCTGCGTGGAGATGGCGCCGCTGCCGGAGACGGTCGCGGTCCGTGACTCCAAGGACCCGACCGGCCCGGTGCTGGTCTTCCCGCCGGCCGCCTGGGCCGCCTTCACCGCCGCTCCGCCGCGCGCCTGAGCGCGGGGTGTCGACCGGGGCCCCCGCCGCTGCCAACGGCGTCAGGCGGGGGCCCCGCCCGTCACCCGTTCCAGGGCGGCGATGGCGACGCCGCGCGCACCGGCCATGTCGCGGTCCGGGACCAGCGCGAAGGTCGCCACCGCGCGCTGCTCGTCGCGGAGCACCGTGTGCGCGGCGACGGTGGCGAGGAACCAGTCACGGAACTCCGGCGCGGCCTCCACCACGCCCCCACCGACGAAGTACGCGTGCGGATCGGTGAAGTTGGCCGCGATGGTGAACAGCCGACCCAGCGCCCGGGCCTGCTGGCCGAACACCTGCCGGGCCAACGGGTCGCCCCGCTCGCCGAGGTCGCGGAGCAGCTTCGCCGCCCGGCCGGGCTCCTCCGCGACCAGCGGGTGCACCGGGTGCCGGGCCAGCCAGTACGGCAGCAGGTTACGCCGGATGGCGGTGAGCGAGGCGACGCTCTCCGCGTCCCCGGCGAAACCGCAGGCACAGACCGGCACCGGCTGGCCCGGCTCGAGCAGCCCGTCCAGCGGGATGTGCACGTGCCCGAACTCGCCCGCCATGCCGGCCGCGCCGCCGACCACCCGGCCGGCCTCGACCACGCCCCCGCCGAGGCCGGTGCCGACGATCGCGGACACCGACGAGCGGGCCATCGCGTCCGCGCCGAAGTGCACGTGGTGCGCGTAGAGGGCGGCGGCGTTGCCGTCGTTGGCGTACACCACCGGCAGCCCGAGCCGCCGCTCCAGCGCGCCCCGCACGTCGTAGCCGCGCCAGGCGGGCTGGGCGAAGTTCGTCGACCCGCGCGACGAGATCACGCCGGTGGCGCTGGCCGGGCCGGGCGTGTCCAGCCCGACCGCGCGGACCAGCCCGCGCGGCACCCCGGTGTACGCGAGCACGCCGTCGAAGGCCCGCGCGAGCGCCTCGATGGCCGCCTCCGGGCCGTCGCCCACCTCACTCGGGATCTCCCGCAGCCCGTCCACCAGGAACCGGCCGTCGACGGTCAGCACGGTGGCGTTGTTGCTCGTGCCGCCGTTGTCCAACCCCACCACCACCGGCACCCCTGCGCTGCCCACCGCCACCGCCTCCCCCGTCGGGTCTGAGCCGAGGTTAGTTCCCGGCGGGCCCACCCGCCACGGCCACGGTCAGCCGGGACGACGGCCGGTCACGGCGGTGGCCTCCCACTCCTCGTCGCGGACCACGGTCGGGTCCAGCCCGGCGGCGGTGAACACGGCGCAGAGCGTCGGCGCCTGCTCGGCGCTCACCTCGACCGCGAGGTGGCCGCCCGGGGCCAGCCACTCGGCCGCGCCGGCGGCCACCCGGCGCAGCACCGCGAGCCCGTCCGCGCCGCCGTCCAGCGCCACCGGGGCCTCGTGCAGCCGCGCCTCGGCCGGCAGCGTCGCCACCGCGCCGCTCGGCACGTACGGGGCGTTCGCCACCACCAGGTCCAGCCGGCCGCGCCAGCGCGCCGGCACCGGGTCGAACAGGTCACCCCGGTAGACCGGCACGCCCAGCGGGTCGAGGTTGCGCCGGGCGCAGGCCACCGCCACCGGGTCGACGTCGGCGGCGCCCAGCCAGCGCGGGGCCAGCCGGTCGTGCAGCACCACGGCGGCGGCGCCGGAGCCGCAGCACAGGTCGAGCACCGCCGGCGCCGGCCCGGCGACCGCCACGGCGGCGTCGACGAGCAGCGCGGTACGCCCCCGGGGCACGAACACGCCGGGGTGGACGACGACCCGCCGGCCGCAGAACTCGGCCCAGCCGAGCAGGTGCTCCAGCGGCAGGCCGGCGACGCGGCGGTCGGCCAGGCGGGTCAGCGCCTCGGCCGAATCGGCGGCGGCGATCAGGAGATCCGCCTCGTCCTCGGCGAAGACGCAGCCGGCGGCACGCAGCCGGCGGACGAGGGCGGGACGGTCGGGAGTGAACACGGTGGATGCCATGGCAAGCCTTTCGGGGAACGCTCGTCGGCGCCCCCGGCGTCGCCTCAGCCCCGGGGCGACACGGACTCGGAGGGAGCGCCGGTCCTCTGCTGGTGGATCGGACTCACCTCCTCGGTGTCGGGGCCGCACGGGCCGTGGCTGCCCGTCACGATAGCCCAGCGGCCGACCCGCCGTCAGCACCCCGGCACGTCAGCGCGCGGCGGCGTCCAGCGCCGCGGCCACGTCGGCGACCAGGTCGGCGACGTCCTCGATGCCGCAGGAGAGCCGGACGAAGCCGGGCGCGGTGTCGTCGCCCCACTGGGCCCGCCGGTCGGCGGTGGTGTGCAGGCCGCCGAACGAGGTGGCGGCGGCCACCAGGCGGGACGCGTCGAGGAACCGGGCCACCCGGTCGGCGTCGCCCAGGTCGAAGGAGAGCACGCCGGGGATGCGCCGCATCTGCGTCGACGCCACCCGGTACGCCGGGTCCGCCGGCCGGCCGGGCCAACGCAGGCCGGTCACGTCCGGACGGCCGGCGAGCAGCTCGGCCAGCGCCCCGGCGTTGGCGGTCTGCCGGGCCAGCCGCAGGTCGACGGTGGCCAGCGAGCGGTGGGCCAGCCAGCAGTCGAACGCGCCGGGCACGCCGCCGGTGGTGGTCCGCCAGCCGGTCACCGCGTCGCGCAGCGCGGCGTCGCGCGTCGCCACGTAGCCGAGCAGCAGGTCCGAGTGGCCGGTGAGCGCCTTGGTGCCGGAGGCGACCACCACGTCCGCGCCGAGGTCCAGCGGGCGCTGCCCGAGCGGCGTCGCGGTGGTGTTGTCCACCGCCAGCAGCGCGCCCGCGGCGTGCGCCGCCCCGGCCAGCGCCGGCACGTCGGCCACGTCGAGGCCGGGGTTCGCCGGCGTCTCCAGCAGCACCAGCCGGACGCCGTCGAACGACGGGTACGGCCCGGCGGTCGGCACGAGGACGACGCGTACGCCGATCCGGTCCAGCGTCTCGGCGGCGAACGCGCGCACCGGGAAGTAGCCGTCGGCGGGGAGCAGCGCCGTGTCACCGGGACGCAGCACGGCCAGCAGCAGCCCGGTGATGGCCGCCTGGCCGCTGGCGAAGGCCCGGCAGTCACCGCCCTCCAGCTCGCCGATCGCCGCTTCCAGCAGCCGGCGGGTGGGATTGTCCGGCCGCCCGTACCCGTCGGGCGCCGCCGCCGGCCCGCGCCACGGGTCGAGGTGGTACGGCGCGGCGAACACCGGGCCGGGCAGGAACGGCTGGCCCGGCACCGCCTCCGGCAGGCCGGCGTGGACGCTGCGGGTGCCGTCCCCCCAGCGCTCGCTCACTCGTACGACTCCGGCTTGGCGGTGCGGCTCATCAGCGCGTCCACGGCGAGACGGGGGTCCATCCCCTCGTGGCAGATCCGCTCGATCTGCTCGGTGATCGGCATCTCCACCCCGTGCGCCCGGGCCAGGTCCCGGATGGCCAGGCAGCTCTTCACGCCCTCGGCGGTCTGCCGGGTGGCCGCCTGGGCCTGCTCCAGCGTCTCGCCCCGGCCCAGGTGCTCGCCGAACGTGCGGTTGCGGGCCAGCGGCGACGAGCAGGAGGCGACCAGGTCGCCCATGCCGGCCAGCCCGGCGAAGGTGATCGGGTCGGCGCCGAGCGCCACGCCCAGCCGGGCGGTCTCGGCCAGGCCGCGGGTCATCAGCATGGCGCGGGTGTTGTCGCCGAAGCCCATCGCGGTGGCGATGCCGTACGACAGCGCGATCACGTTCTTCACCGCGCCGCCCAGCTCGCAGCCGATCACGTCGTCGTTGGTGTACGGGCGGAAGTAGGGCGTCCGGATCGACGCCTGCACCAGCGCGGTACGCCGACTGTCGGTGCCGGCGACCACGGTGGCGGCGGGCTGTTCGGCGGCGATCTCCGGGGCCAGGTTGGGCCCGGAGACGACGACCACCCGGTCGGCCGGCACCCCGGCCGTCTCCATGATCACCTGGCTCATCCGCTTGGTGGTGCCCAGCTCGATGCCCTTCATCAGGGACACCAGCGTGGCGTCGGGGGCCAGGTGCGGCGTCCACTCGGCGAGGTTGCCGCGCAGCGTCTGCGAGGGCACCGACAGCACCACCACCTCGGCGCCCTCGATCGCCTCGGCGGCGTCGCCGGTAGCGGTGACCCGCTCGGGCAGGCGCACGTCCGGCAGGTACTCCGGATTGTGCCGCCCGGTCCGGATCGCCTCGGCCACCGCGGCGCGGCGGGCCAGCACCGTCACGTCCCGCCCGGCATCGGCGAGGATCTTGGCGAACGCGGTCCCCCAGGAACCGGCGCCCAGCACCGCGACGTGCCCGCTCATTCGGAGACCTCCCGCGTGCCGGTGCGGGCCGGCCGCTGCCACAGCGGCGGCGGCGTGCCACCCCGGATCTCGGCGACCAGGTCCCGGATCCGCAGCATGATGGTGTCCGTCATCTCCTCCAGGATCGGCCGGGTCGGCGTGGCGCCCGCCCACCGGCCCAGGTCGACCGGCGGCCCGGCGACCACCGTCACCGGGGTACGCGGGCGCAGCCCGAACCGGGCCGTGCGCGGGTCGAACATCCGCTCCGGGCCGACCATGGCCACCGGGATCACCGGGGCGCCGGTGGCCAGCGCCAGCCGGGCCGCCCCGGTCTTGCCCTTCATCGGCCACAGCTCCGGTTCCCGGGTGGTGGTCCCCTCCGGGTAGATCACCACGGCGCCTCCCTCGTCCAGCGCGGCGATCAGCTTGTCCAGCGACTTCACCGCCTCGACGCTGCCCCGCTCGACCGGGATCTGCCGGCACCGGTGCAGGATCCAGCCGATCACCGGCACCCGGAACACGCTGGCCTTGCCGAGGAACTGCGGCCAGCGGCCGGCGTCGTAGACGAAGTGCGCGGAGACCAGCGGGTCGGCGTGCGAGATGTGGTTGGGCACGATGATGATGCCGCCCTCACCCCGTAGGTGCTCCATGCCCCGCCAGGTGCGCCGGGTCCAGACGGTCAACACCGGCTTCACCAGCACCACGGCGAACCGTTGCCAGAATCCCAGCCTCCGCGGTGCCACAGTGCCTCCTCGTTCCGCCCCACGCGCCCCGGGGAAGAATCATGCCTGCTCGCCCCCGGTCCGGCCAGTGAGGGTACCGCCGGCGACGCTGGCAGGATGGGCGGCGTGCCTGAGCCCCGCTGGACCGTGGTGACCCCGGTGAAGCGCCTCGGGGTGGCGAAGAGCCGCCTGCGGGGCGCGCTGCCCGGCGTACCCCATGAGGAGCTGGCGCTGGCCCTGGCGGCCGACACGGTGCGCGCGGCGCTGGCCTGCCCGGCGGTCGGGCGGGTGCTGGTGGTCACCGACGACCCGCGGGTGACCGCGACCGTGACCGCGGCGGGCGCCCGGGTCGTGGCCGACCCCGCCGGCGGGCTCAACGCCGCCTTCCGGCACGGCGCCGCGGTGGCCGGGCCGCACGCCCCGGTGGCCGCCCTCACCGCGGACCTGCCGGCGCTGCGCCCGGCCGAGCTGGCCGCGGCGCTGCGCGCGGCCGAGGGGGTACGCGGATTCGTCGCCGACGCCCCGGGCGCAGGGACGGTGCTGCTGGCCACGCCGCCCGGGGTCCCGCTGGCGCCCCGCTTCGGGCCCGGCTCGGCCGGAGCGCACGCGGCCAGCGGCGCGCTGCCGCTGGCCGGCGACTGGCCCAGCCTGCGGCGGGACGTGGACACCGCGGCCGACCTGGCCACCGCCGCCGGGCTGGGCGTGGGGCCGCGCACCGGCGCGCTGCTGGACCGCGCCGGCGACCCGGTCCGGTACGGTGCTGGCATGCAGGGCACGGTGGCCACCTACGACGCGGCGACGCGCAGCGGCGTGCTGCTGCTCGACGACGGCACCGAGCTGGCGTTCCCGGCCCGCGCCTTCGACGCCTCCGGGCTGCGGCTGCTGCGGCTCGGGCAGCGGGTCCGCGTCGAGCGGGACGCGGCCGGCGACGTCACCCGGGTGACGTTGCCGACGATGGCCTGAACAACCTGGTCGAGTTCATTTTCCGTTCACCCTCGTCAGGGAATCATGGGGTGGTGAGCACCCCTCGCGAGCACCCCGACGGTCCGCCGCCCCTCCTCGACCCCGGCACGCCCCGCAACGGCCGCCCGACGCGCGGCGCGGACGGGCGGTTCCGGCCGTCCCGGCCGCCCGAGGAGCGCCTCGGGGACGACCCGGACGCGGCCGGCGCCACCGGGCTGGACGAGCCGCTCGACCCGGTCGAGGGGCCCGGCCCGATCGCCGGGACCGCCCCGGAGGACGGGCCCCCGGCCGCGGAGCCGCTGCCGGAGGACCGCTTCCTCAACCGGGAGCTGTCCTGGCTCGACTTCAACACCCGGGTGCTCGCGCTCGCCGAGGACCCCCGGACGCCGCTGCTGGAACGGGCGAAGTTCCTGGCCATCTTCGCCGGGAACCTGGACGAGTTCTACATGGTGCGGGTGGCCGGGCTGAAGCGCCGGCTCTCCGCCGGCCTGCCGGTTCGCGGCGGCGACCGGCTGCCGCTGCGCACCCAGCTCGACCTGATCACGGAGAAGGCCGCCGACCTGGTCGCCCGGCACGCCGCCTGCTTCGTCGACGACGTGCTCCCCCGGCTCGCCGAATCCGACGTGCGCATCCTGCGCTGGAGCGAGTTGGACGACGCCGAGCGGGAGCGGCTGCGCACCTGGTTCCGGGAGCACATCTTCCCGGTGCTCACCCCGCTGGCCGTCGACCCGGCGCACCCGTTCCCCTACATCTCCGGCCGGTCCCTGAACCTCGCCGTCTCGGTCCGCGACCCGGACGGCGGCTCCGAACTCTTCGCCCGGGTCAAGGTGCCGAACAACGTGCCCCGGTTCGTCCGGGTCGCCCGGGACCGGCCCGGTGTCCGCTTCCTGCCCGTGGAGGACCTCATCTCCGTCCACCTGGGCCAGCTCTTCTCCGGCATGCAGGTGGTCGAGTGCCACCTGTTCCGGGTCACCCGCAACGCCGAGGTGGAGGTCGACGAGGACCGCGACGAGGACCTGCTCCAGGCCCTCGAACGGGAACTGGCCCGGCGCCGGTTCGGCCCGCCGGTACGGCTGGAGGTGGCCGCCTCCATCTCCGACCACATGCTGGAGCTGCTCGTCCGCGAGCTGGACATGGACGACCACGACGTGCTGCGGGTCCGCGGGCTGGTCGACCTCTCCGCGCTCTGGCAGGTGTACGGCGAGGCCGACCGCCCCGACCTCAAGGACCGGCCGTTCGTGCCGGCCACCCATCCCCGGCTCACCGAGGGCGAGGTGCCGCGCAGCGTCTTCGCCACCCTGCGCGACGGGGACGTGCTGGTGCACCACCCGTACCACTCGTTCGCGACCAGCGTGCAACGCTTCGTCGAGCAGGCCGCGGCCGACCCGGACGTGCTCGCCATCAAGCAGACGCTGTACCGCACCAGCGGCGACTCACCGATCGTCGACGCGCTCGTCGACGCCGCCGCCGCCGGCAAGCAGGTGGTGGTGCTGGTCGAGGTGAAGGCGCGCTTCGACGAGGTGGCCAACATCGGCTGGGCACGCACCCTGGAACGGGCCGGCTGCCACGTGGTCTACGGCCTGGTCGGCCTGAAGACGCACTGCAAGACCGCGCTGGTGGTGCGGCAGGAGGGCAACCAGATCCGGCGCTACTGCCACATCGGCACCGGCAACTACCACCCGAAGACCGCCCGGCTCTACGAGGACTTCGGCATGCTCACCGCCGACCCGGAGATCGGCGCCGACCTGACCGACCTGTTCAACGTGCTCACCGGCTACAGCCGGCAGACGGCCTTCCGGCGGCTGCTGGTCGCGCCGCAGGGCATCCGCAGCGGCCTGATCGAACGGATCGAGCGGGAGATCGAACACGTCCGGCTGGGCATGCCCGGCCTGGTGCAGTTCAAGGTGAACGCGCTCGTCGACGAGGAGATCACCGACGCGCTCTACCGGGCGTCGCGGGCCGGCGTCCACGTGGACCTGCTGATCCGGGGCATGTGCACGCTGCGGCCCGGCGTGCCGGGGCTGTCGGAGAACATCCGGGTCCGGTCGATCCTCGGCCGGTTCCTGGAGCACTCGCGCATCTTCCGGTTCGGCAACAACGGCGACGCCGAGTTCTGGATGGGGTCGGCCGACCTGATGCACCGCAACCTGGACCGCCGGGTGGAGGCGCTGGTGCAGGTGAGCGACCCGGTGGCCCGGGCCGAGCTGGACCACGTGCTCGCCGCCGCGTTCGACCCCGAGGTGGACGCGTTCGAGCTGGCCGCGGACGGCACCTGGCACCGGCGTACCGGCGACGGCGACACGCCGTCGACCCATCTCCAGGACCTGTTGCTGCGCCGGGTCGGCGGCCGGGCGGACTGAGCGGCGCGCGACAGGCGACGGGCGGGCATACGGTGATCGGATGAGCGACGACGAGCCGGTGCGGATCCGGGCGGCCGGCGGGGTCGTCTGGCGGTCCGGCCCGGCCGGCGTCGAGGTCTGCCTGGTGCACCGCCCCCGGTACGGCGACTGGTCGCTGCCGAAGGGCAAACTGGACGCCGGTGAGCACCCGCTGGTGGCCGCCGTCCGGGAGGTGGCCGAGGAGACCGACGTGCGGGCGGTGCCGCAGGTGCGCCTGCCCACGGTCCGCTACCGCAGCGAGGGTCGCGCCAAGGCCGTCGACTGGTGGTCGATGCGGGCCGTCGGCAGCGGCGGTTTCCAGCCCGGCACCGAGGTGGACGACGTGGCCTGGTTCCCGGTCGACGCGGCGGCCCGCCGGGTCAGCTACCCGCACGACGCGCAGGTGATCGCCGCGTTCGCGGCGCTGCCGCCGGTCACCGCGACCGTGCTGCTGGTCCGGCACGCGCACGCCGGCAAGCGGGGCACCTGGTCCGGCCCGGACACCGGCCGGCCGCTGGACGCCGAGGGGCGGGCCCAGGCACAGGCGCTGGTCCCGCTGGTGGCCCTGGTCCGCCCGGCCCGCCTGCTCTCCGCCTCGGCCCGCCGGTGCGTGCAGACGCTGGACCCGGCGGCGGCCCGGCTGGACCTGCCGATCGAGGTCTGCGGCGACCTGGACGAGCCGAAGCCGGGCCAGCAACCGGCGGAGTGCGCGTTGGCCGCCGCCGCGCGGTTGGTCGCGCTGGCCGCCGCCGGGGAGCCGGTCGCGGTGTGCAGCCAGGGCAAGGTGATCCCGGGCGCGCTGGAACGGCTCACCGGCCGCGCCGACGACTTCACCACCGCCAAGGGCGGCGGCTGGCTGCTCGCGTTCGCCGGCGACCGCCTCCTGCCCCCCGACCGCTTGTAAGGAGGGCCCATTGTCAACGCCTCCGGTATAGCGGGGCCCCTGGCGGCGGGCGGGGCGTTCACGGCAGGGTCAGCGTGACGCGTACCGGGAGGTGGTCGCTGGCCTCGGTGCGCGGGGCGCGCGCCTCGGTGGCGACCAGTCCCGGCGAGACGAAGACGTGGTCGATCTGGGTACGCGGGTGGTCGGCCGGACTGGTCGGCAGCGGCCGGGCCGCGGCCAGCGCGTCCACCAGGCCGGCGCCGGTGAACTCGGCGAACGCCGGGTCGTCCGGCTCGGTGTTCAGGTCGCCGCCGAGCACCAGCGGGCGGCCGGCCGCGTACCCACGGGCGAACGCGACCGCCTCGCGGGCCTGCTCCACCGGGTCCCGGCCGGGCGGCGGTTGCAGGTGGGTGGCGACCACGGCCAGGTCGCGCCCGCCGAGGTCGAGCGTGACGCCGAGGGCCTGCGCGCCGGTCGGCGCGCCGTGCGCGGCCAGCGGCCGGGTCCGACCGGAGCGCGCCGGGAACCGGCTGAGCACCGCGTCGCCCCAGACCGGGTCGGCGGCGGGCGCGAAGACGTACGGCATCCGCAGCCGCGCGGCCAGCAGCGCCAACGTGTCGTGGCCGCCGTTGAGCCACCACCCGCGGTCGACCTCGCTGAGCAGCACCACGTCCGCCCCGCGCAGCGCCCGGGCCGCCGCGTCGAGGTCCAGCCGGCCGTCCAGGCCGAAGCCCATCCGGATGTTGTAGGCGGCCACCCGTACCGCGGCCGGCGCGACGCCGGGTCGCGAGGCGGACGGCGACGTGCGGTGGAACACGGGCACGAGCGCGGTCGCCAGCACCAGCGCGGCCACGCTCCACCGGCGGGCCCGACCGGGCAGCTCCGACGGGGACCAGGACGGCCCGGCGAGTGCCACCAGACCGACCAGGACCGCCGTGGCGACCGGCACCCACCCGTTGGGGTACCCCAGGTCGTAGGCGGCGTAGTAGGCGACCGTGGCCGCCGCGAAGACCGCCATCCCGACGACCGCCGCCCGACCGCGCCGCGTCGCGGCCCGCCCGTCCGGCACGTCGTCGCCGGGCCCGGCGGTGTCGGTGCGGGCCAGGCAGCCGCCGAGGCCGGCGGCGGTGAGCAGGTACGCCGGCACGAGCCGCCCGGCCGCGAACAGCACCGCCCCGGTGAGCAGCGCGACCGGCCAGAGCACCCGGGCCGGCCGGGCCAGCCGGGCCGGGGGCCGGTACAGCGCGGCCACCAGGAACAGCGCGACCGCCGCCGCGCCCCACGGTGCGCCGCCGCCGGGGACGCGGGACAGGCCGGGGAAGCCGGACGGGCCCACGCCCGAGGAGGCCGCCCACACCGCCGGGGCGAGTGCGATCTGGTTGGCCAGCAACAGTGCCGGACCGCAGAGCAGCCACGCCCGGCGTCCGGCCCCCGACGGCTGCTCCGGCCGCGCGTCGGGCCGGGACGCGGGCACGGACGCGGCCAGGAACGCCACCACCAGCGCCACGCTCAGGGTCCAGCCGAGCGCGCCACCGCGCCAGACCAGGTCCTCGGTGCCGAGCAACGCGTGCCCGGCGGCGGTGCCGGCCAGGCCGAGCGCCAGCCCCGGCACCGGCCGCTCGACGCGTGCGGCGGTGGCGGCGAGCCAGGTCAGGCCGGCGAGCAGGCCGGCGCACGCGAGCCAGAGCTGGGCGCTGCCACCGGGCGCGGCGGTGAGCGCCAGCCGGGCGGCGGCGAGCACGCCGGCCGCGGCGAGGCCGACCGGGCGGGCGCCGAGCCGGCGGACCAGGGTGGGCGCGGCCAGCGCGAGCAGGAACCAGCCGAGCGCGAACGCGCCGAGCAGCTCCGCGGGCGTCTCGGCGGCGCGACCGAAGAGCGTGATGACCGACGGCAGCCAGACGCGCAGGACGTCCAGGAAGACCGCGACGCCCAGGGCGAGCGCGACGGTGGAGAGGTGACGGTGCCGCACAGGCGCCTCTTCTCGTGACCGAGGGGGTTTCGGCACGGCGATTCTGCGGGCCGGCACGGCGGGCGGTCAACGCGTACGGACGAAACGAGGGCGCCCACCGCGAACGGTGGGCGCCCTCGGTCGGGCCGTCCGGTCAGCGCCGGCTGGCGGCCTTCTTGGCCGGTGCCTTCTTCGCGGGCGCCTTCTTCGCCGCCGTGGTCTTCTTGGCCGTGGCGGACTTCGCCGCGGTCGTCTTCTTGGCGGCGGGCGCCTTCTTCGCGGTGGCGGACTTCGCCGCCGTCGTCTTCTTCGCCGCCGTGGCCGTCTTGGTCGCGGCGGCCTTCTTCGCCGGCGCGGCCTTCTTGGTCGCGGCGGTGGTCTTGGTGGCCTTCGCCGCCGTGGTCTTCTTGGCGGCCCCGGTGGTCTTCGCCGCCGTGGTCTTCTTCGCCGCCGCCGTGGTCTTGGTGGCGGCGGTGGTCTTCTTCGCGGCGCTGGTGTCCTTCGGAACCTTGCCGCTGGCGACCATCTCCTTGAAGCCCGCACCCGCCCGGAAGGTCGGGACGGAGGTCTTCTTGACCTTCACCGCCTCGCCGGTCCGCGGGTTGCGCGCTGTTCGGGCCCCACGGACGCGCTTCTCGAACGCTCCGAAACCGGTGATCGCCACCTTCTCGCCCTTGGTGACCGCCGCCTGGACCTCAGCGAGAACCGCGTCGAGCGCAGCCGTCGCCGTCTTCCGGTCCCCCAGGCGAACGGCGAGCGCCTCGATGAGCTCGGCCTTGTTCACGACTTCCTCCCGATTGTGCAACTGACTCGACGCGAGCCATTCTGCGCGCACCGTATGCCCTGCGCTGCCTGGACACAAACATTCGGTGGAAAAAAGCCCTTGTGTCGCAACGGATTCGCCCCCACCGGTCGGGCCGGTGGGGGCGAAAAGGCGTCCGCGGTCAGGCGATCGAGGGCAGGAACGCCGGCCGGGTGGCCTCGTACGCGCCGATCTCGGCCTCGTGGCGGAGGGTGAGTCCAATGTCGTCCAAGCCCTCCATCAGCCGCCACCGGCTGTGGTCGTCCAGCGGGAAGGCCCAGGTGGCGTGCCCGGCGTGGACCTGGCGGGTGGTGAGGTCGACCGTGATGGCGGTGGTGGGCTCGGATTCCACCAGATCCCACAGTTCCTCGACGGCCTTCAATTCCAACTCCACCGGAAGGAGACCTTCCTTGAGGGCGTTGCCCCGGAAGATGTCACCGAAGCGGGGAGAGATCACCGCCCGGAAGCCCCAGTCCCGGAGCGCCCAGACGGCGTGCTCGCGCGACGAGCCGGTGCCGAACTCGGGGCCGGCGACAAGAATCGACGCCCCCGCGTAGGCGGGGTTGTTGAGCACGAATGACGGGTCCTCCCGCCACGCGCTGAAGAGCCCGTCGGCGAAACCCGTCCGGGTCACCCGCTTGAGGTACACGGCGGGGATGATCTGGTCGGTGTCCACGTTGGACCGGCGCAGCGGCACGGCGGTACCGGTGTGTGCGGTGAACTTGTCCATCTGTCGGCTGCCCTTCTACAGGTCGGCGGGGGCGGCCAGCCGGCCGACCACGGCGGTGGCGGCGGCGACCGGCGGGGACACCAGATGGGTGCGCCCGCCCCGGCCCTGGCGGCCCTCGAAGTTGCGGTTGGAGGTCGAGGCGGAGCGCTCCCCCGGCTTCAGCGTGTCGGGGTTCATGCCGAGGCACATGGAGCAGCCGGCGAACCGCCACTCGGCGCCCGCGTCGGTGAAGACCTGGTGCAGCCCCTCGATCTCGGCGGCCTCCCGGACCGCGGCGGAGCCGGGGACCACGAGCATGCGTACGCCGTCGGCGACCCGGCGCCCCCGCAGCACCTCGGCGGCGGCCCGCAGGTCCTCCAGCCGGCCGTTGGTGCAGGAGCCGACGAAGACCACGTCCACCGCGAGGTCGCGCAGCGGCATGCCCGGGGTGAGGTCCATGTACTCCAGGGCCCGGCGGGCGGCGACCCGCTCCGGTTCGGTGACGAACTCCTCCGGGTCCGGCACGGCCGCGCCCAGCGGCACGCCCTGGCCCGGGTTGGTGCCCCAGGTGACGAACGGGGTGATCCGGCTCGCGTCCAGCGTCACCTCGGTGTCGAACGTCGCGCCCTCGTCGGTGGGCAGCGTCCGCCAGTACTCCAGCGCCGCGTCCCAGTCGGCCCCCTGGGGCGCGTTGGGGCGCCCCTTCAGGTACGCGAACGTGGTCTCGTCCGGCGCGATCATGCCCGCCTTGGCGCCCCACTCGATGGACATGTTCGCGATCGTCATCCGCCCCTCCATGGAGAGGTCCCGGATCGCCTCGCCCCGGTACTCGACGACGTGGCCGCGCCCGCCGCCGGTGCCCACCTGGGCGATCAGCGCGAGCACCAGGTCCTTCGCGGTGACGCCGGGGGCCAGGTCGCCGACGACGTTGACCGCCATGGTCCTCGGCCGGGCCTGCGGCAGCGTCTGGGTGGCCAGCACGTGCTCCACCTCACTGGTGCCGATGCCGAACGCGAGCGCGCCGAACGCGCCGTGGGTGGCGGTGTGCGAGTCGCCGCAGACGATCGTCATGCCGGGCTGGGTGAGACCGAGCTGCGGGCCGATGACGTGCACGATGCCCTGGTTCTCGTCACCGAGCGGGTGCAGCCGTACGCCGAACTCGGCGCAGTTGCGGCGCAGCGTCTCGATCTGGGTGCGGGAGGTGGGGTCCGCGATCGTGAGCAGGTCGCCGCGCCGGGCCCGGAACGCCGGGTCGTCGTAACCGGTAGGGGTGTTGTGGTCCTCGGTCGCGATGGTCAGATCGGTCCGGCGGACGCCGCGACCGGCCAGGCGCAGGCCGTCGAACGCCTGCGGGCTGGTCACCTCGTGCAGCAGGTGCAGGTCGATGAAGAGCAGGTCCGGCTCGCCGGCGGCGGAGCGGACCACGTGCGCGTCCCAGACCTTCTCGGCCAGGGTCCTCGGTTGAGTGACTCCCACCATCTGGACATCCTAAATTCTGGGAGGTAAATTTCGGCTTGTGGGACACAGTATGAGCGGTGTCGGCGTTCTCGACAAGGCGGTGGTCATCCTGGCCGCCTGCGTCGACGGCGCCAGCCTGGCCGAACTCGTTGAACGCACCAAGCTGCCCCGGGCCACCGCGCACCGGCTGGCACAGGCGCTGGAGATCCACCGGATGCTGGTCCGGGACACCCAGGGCCGGTGGCGCCCGGGTCCACGCCTGGGCGAGCTGGCGAACGCGGCGCCGGACGTGCTGCTCACCGCCGCCGAGCCGCTGCTCGCCGCGCTGCGTGACGCCACCGGCGAGAGCGCCCAGCTCTACCTGCGCCGCGCCGACGAGCGGATCTGCGTGGCCGCCGCCGAACGCGCCAGCGGCCTGCGGGACACCGTCCCGGTCGGCTCGGTGCTGCCGATGGTCGCCGGCTCGGCGGCACAGATCCTGCTCGCGTGGGAGCCGCCGGAGGCGGTGATGCCGCTGCTCCCCCGCTCCAAGTTCACCGGGCGCACGCTCGCCGAGGTGCGCCGGCGCGGCTGGGCCCAGAGCGTCGCCGAACGGGAGGCGGGCGTGGCGAGCGTCTCGGCCCCGATCCGCGACCGCACCGGCCGGGTGATCGCCGCGATCAGCATCTCGGGCCCGATCGAGCGCCTCGGCCGCCGCCCCGGCGAACGCCACGCCATGGCCGTGGTCCGAGCCGGCCAACGCCTCTCCGGCCTCTGACCCCCGCCGGACGCGAGGATCCGGCGGAAACGGCGAACGGCCCGTCTCGCGAGAGCGAGACGGGCCGTTCGGTGAGCTGTAGCCCCGACCGGATTCGAACCGGCGCTACCGCCTTGAGAGGGCGGCGTCCTGGGCCGCTAGACGACGGGGCCAGGCACTTTTCCTGCTTCACCACCCTCGCGGGCGGTGCGGGAGTAGTCTAGCGGCACCCCGTCCGGCACCGCTTCGGGGGGTCACCCCCGCACGAAGGCCAAACAGCGGAGCCGAACAGCAGAACAGCCCGCCCCGGAAACGGGACGGGCTGACGGTGCTGTAGCCCCGACCGGATTCGAACCGGCGCTACCGCCTTGAGAGGGCGGCGTCCTGGGCCGCTAGACGACGGGGCCAGAACTTCGTGCACTCCGACAGTGGCAACTGCCAGAATCCAGCGACCGGGATTCTCACGAACCCGCGGTTGCGCTGGGGTACCAGGACTCGAACCTAGACTAACTGAACCAGAATCAGTCGGGCTGCCAATTACCCCATACCCCATTGGCCCCTTGCGGCGCCGGGAATGAACTTTACCCTCCCGCCGCCGGCAGGCCAAATCCAACCCCCCGAACCGCATCTGACCTGCGGAAACGAGGCATCGGACGGATCAGGCGACCGGGACCACCGGGTTGCTGAGTTCGCCGATCCCCTCGATCCGCACGGTGACCGTATCCCCCTCGGTCAGCGGGCTAACCCCCGCCGGGGTGCCGGTGAGCACCACGTCGCCGGGCAGCAGCGTCATCACGTGCGAGATGTACGACACCAGGCCCGGCACGTCGAACACCATGTCCTTGGTCCGGCCGAGCTGGCGCACCTCCATCTCCTCCGGATCGCGTCCCACCTCGCAGCGGATCTCCAGGTCGCGGACGTCCAGCCCGGTGGTGATCCAGGGCCCGATCGGGCAGAACGAGTCGAAGCCCTTGGCCCGGGTCCACTGCCCGTCGGACCGCTGGAGGTCCCGCGCGGTGACGTCGTTGGCGCAGGTGTAGCCGAAGATGGCCCGCTCGGCGGCGGCCCGGTCGGCCCGCCGCGCACCCGGGGCCCCGATCACCACGGCGAGTTCCGCCTCGTGCTCCACCTGCTTGGAGAAGATCGGCAGCCGGATGGCGTCCCGGGGGCCGATCACCGAGGTGGACGGCTTGAGGAAGAGCAGCGGCTCCTTCGGCACCTCGCTGCCGTGCTCGGCGGCGTGCTCGGCGTAGTTGCGACCGACACAGACCACCTTGCTCGGCAGGATCGGCGACAGCAGCCGGACGTCGGAGAGCGCCCAGCGGGCGCCGGAGAACTGGATCTGCCCGAACGGGTGGCCCTCGATCTCGGCGATGGTCAGGCCCTGCGGCCCGGCCTCCGGCTCGCCCTCGACGACTCCGAACGACATTCCCTTGGCATGAGCGAAACGAGCGATACGCACCCGGCCAATCTATCCCGCCCCGCCCGGCCGGCCGCCGGACACCGGCAGGTGATCCCGGCCTCGGCGGGTGCGCCAGGGTACGCCGGCTCCGGCCGGACGGGGCGGGAATGCCGGCTTCGTACCCGCCCGGCGGGCCGCGCCCCATAGCTTCGGGTCCGGAGGTTCGTTGGTATGCCTGCATCGAGACGACACCACAGGACCCTGGCCGTGCTGGTGAACTGCCTCGGCGTGCTCGCCGCCGTGCCCGCGCTGCCCCCGGCGGCTGCCGCGCCCGCCCGGCCGGCCCCGCCACCGACCGTGGCCCTCGCCCCGGTCCGCCCGGTCGCGGCGGCCACCCCGATCCCCACCGGCGTGCCGGCGGTGCCCCCGGCGGTGCCGACCACCGGCCCGGCGCCGGTGCAGCCGTCGATGCCACCGGTCAGCGTGGCCGTCGGCGCCGCCGGCACCCCGGCGCCGGGTTACCGGATCGAGGTCCGCAACGCCGGCACGGCACCGGTGGAGACGATGGTCCGACAGGAGTTGCCGACCGGGTCCCGGGCCACCACGGTCACCGGCGGCGGGCAGCGCACCGGGCCGGTCGGGGCGACCGCCGGCGAGGTGACCTGGCGGCTGCGGTTGCCGGCACGGAGCACCACCACGCTGCACACCGCGCTCGCGGTCACCGCTCCCGGCCGTTCGGTGACGGCCCCCACCTGCGTCTACGGCACCGACGGCACCCGCCCGTACGACTGCGCCACGGCGACCTGGGTGGGCGCGGCGACGGCCCCGGCGGCGCAGGAGACGGCCGCCCCGGCCTGGCGCCGCCCGCCGGTGCTGCTGGCCGCGGCGACCGCGCTGCTGGTACTCGTCGGCGGGGCGCTCTGGTGGGCGGCCCGCCGCCGGCGGGGCGTCCCGGCGTCGGCGCGCGTCGCCAGGTCCGGCACGGGCCCGACCGGCCCGGTGGGGACCGCCGGAGCCGGTGCCGGCCCGGCGGACGGCGGCGGGACGCCGGTTCGCCCGGGGGCGGGCGGCCCGGCAGACCGGGGCACGGTCTACCCGCGCCCGGCGCTGCCCGCGCCCGGCGTCCGGCGGCGCCGGCCACCGGTCTGGCTGACGGTCGGCGTGGCGGCGGCGGTGCTGGCCGGCGTGGTCGGCGCGGCGGCCTGGACCGCGACGCAGCGGGTCGCCGCGATGGACACCACCAAGCAGCCGACCAGCGGCGCCTGGGTGGGCAGCAGCGTGACCGGAGCGCTCGGCGTGCCGCTGCGCGAGACCGCGTTCGAGTTCACCGTCTACCGGATGAGCTGTGGCGCGGGCGTGGTGCCGGCGACGCCGGGCGGCGGTCGGTCCTGCCTGGCCACCGTCGGCGTGCGCAACGTCACGTCCGAGCAGCAGACCTGGCACGGGCAGTTGCAGCGCGCGTACCTGCCGAGCGGCAACTGGGTGGCCGCGGACGAGGACGCCACCCGGGTGGCGAACCTGGGCCGGGACGTGTTCGCCCAACCGGTGGCCGCCGGACGACGGGTGCTGCTGCCGCTGGTGTTCACCGTGCACGGGGCCGAGCCGCCGAAGCAGTTGGAGCTGCGCAGCGGCGTGTTCTCCGCGGGCGTGCGGGTGGACGTGGACTGACCGGGTGCCGGGCGGCGGTCGTACCCTGGGTGGGTGACCGCCGCCCTCGCCCCCGCCGCCGTGCTCGACGCGGCCGACTGGCGGGCCCGCCGGCGCGACCACGAGGAACGGGTCGACGCGTGGCTGACGCCGCACCTGGCCCGCCGCCGCACCGGCGTGAAGCATCCGGTGGAGGACTTCCTCTTCACCTACTACTCGCACCGGCCGGCCCAGTTGCGCCGCTGGCACCCGGGCGCGGGCGTGGTGCTGCGCGACGCCGACCCGGCCGGGTTCGGCCCGGACTACACCGCCGGCGCCGCCGGGCTCACGCTCGACACCGATCGGGTACGCGCCCGCCGCGCCGAGTCGATCGCCTGGATCCGTACGCTGCTGGCGTCCACCGCCGGCCGCCCGGCGCACCTCGGCTGCTTCGGCATGCACGAGTGGGCGATGGTCTACCGGCAGACCCAGGAGCAGGTGCGACACAACGCCTGGCCGCTGCGGCTCACGCCGGAGGCGACCGCGGCGGTGGTCGAGGAGCGCGGCGTGCGGTGCAGCCACTTCGACGCGTTCCGCTTCTTCACCGCGCCGGCCCGGCCGCTGAACGTGCTCCAGCCGACCCGGGAGCGCCAGCACGCGCTGGAGCAGCCGGGCTGTCTGCACGCCAACATGGATCTCTACAAGTGGGCGTACAAGCTCTCCCCGCTGGTGCCCTCGGAACTCGTCGCCGACTGCTTCGCGCTGGCGCGGGAGATCCGGACGCTGGACATGCGGGCCAGCCCGTACGACCTGGCCGACCTGGGCCACCCGCCGGTGCGGGTGGAGACGCCGGAGGGCCGGGCCGAGTACGCCACCGCCCAGCGCGGGTTCGCCGAACGCGCCGCCGTCCTGCGGGCCCGACTGCTGGCCGCGCTGGACGGTGCCATCCCGGCCTGAGACCCCGCTCGTCCCACGGGTGCGGCGGCACTTTCCCGCGCCGGGCCGACACTGAGGCGTGCCGGGCGTGTCGCGTGCCGGGACAGACCCTCCGTGAGCCCGTATGCCTCCTGGTCATATTTATGACCAGGAGGCATACGGGCGCAACGCCACGTCTTTCTCCTCGCCGTCACGTCACGTGATCAGAGAAGGTGAACCACGACCGTCAGCCGAGCGTGCATACCGGCAGCGGCGGCGGGTTCGGGACGGCGCCGTCGGCCAGCAGCCCGAACGTGGCCTCGGCGCCCGGGGCCAGCGCGCCGTTCCAGGTCGCGCTCCGGGCGGTCACCGCGGTCCCGCCCTGCGCCACCTGGGCGTTCCAGGCCTGGGTGATGCGCTGGCCGCCGGTGAGCGAGAAGCGGACCACCCAGTAGGGGATCGGCACCGCGCCGGTGTTGCGGACCGTCACCTCGGCCTGGAAGCCGCCCGGCCACTGACCGGCGATGCGCCAGGTGGCCGTGCAGTTGCCGACCGTCGGCGTCGGCGACGGACTGTCGGTCGGGTGCGTGGGTCCGGTGGGCGTCTGGGTCGGGGTCGGCGACGCGGTGGGCGACGGGGTCGGGGACGCGGTGGGCGACGGGGTGCTCCGGCGCAGCGCCGCGGTCAGCGCCGGGTACCACCGGTCGGACATCTTCTGGTCACCGGCGGCGTTGGGGTGCACCCCGTCGTACGTGTCGGTGGCGGTGCTGAAGCCGGTCCACTGGTCCACCACCACGATCGGCGAGGCGGCGGTGGTCTTCCCCGCCGCCCAGCCGTCGATGGCGGCGTTCAGCGCGACGGTCCGCTGCCCGCACTCCGGGCAGCTCGCCGGGTTCATCGGGATGATCTTCGCGACCAGCACGGTGGTGGCCGGGTTGGCGGCCCGCATCTGGTCCACCAGCTTCGAGTACGCGGCCAGGATGGTGCTGGGCGCGATGTTGCTCCACACATCGTTGGTGCCGAGGTGCATGAGCACCACGTCGGGGTGGGTGGCGGCGAGCCAGCCCGGCAGCAGGTTCTGGTTGGCGATGTTGGTCGCCAGGTAGCCGCCGTGCCCCTCGTTGTCGCCGTCGTAGGACACGCCGCAGCCCTGCGGGCCGAGCGTGCCGACGAAGTCGACGTCGGTGTAGCCGGTGGACTGGAGGCGGTTCCAGAGCACGGCACGCCAGCAGCCGGGCGACCCGGTGATCGAGTCGCCCAGTGGCATGACCCGGACCGGGGCGACGGCCGCGGCGGCGGCCGGTGGGGTGACGGAGACGAGGGTGAGACCGAGGGCGAGGACGGGCAGCAGCGCGGCGACCGCGGTCAGGGCGGCGCGCAGGCGGGTTCGGGACATGCGTACGGGACTCCTGTCACGTGAGGATGATCGGTGACGGCCCTGACGCTCCCGTACGCATTGAAGCGCTTCGAAGCCCGTTGCTCAACCCCCGGCCCGCGCTCAGTCGCCGTCCACCCGGCGGTCGCGCTTGCGCTGGGACTGCCGCTTCTTCTCGGCCAGCCGGCGTTCCTTCGCGCCCCGGGACGGACGGGTCGGCCGGCGCGGCGTGGGCGGCGGGGCGACCGCCTCGCGCAGCAGCGCGGCCATCCGCGCCCGGGCCGCCTCCCGGTTGGCCAGTTGCGCGCGGTGCTCGCTGGCCGTCACCGTCAGCACGCCGTCGACCAGCCGGCCGGCGAGCCGGCCCAGGGCCCGTTCCCGCAGCGGTTCCGGCACGCTGGGCGAGCCGGCCAGGTCGAAGCTCAGCTCCACCCGGGAGTCGGTGGTGTTGACGCCCTGCCCGCCCGGCCCGGACGACCGGGAGAACCGCTCCCGCAGCTCGGCGGCGGGCACCACGAGCCGGTCGGTCACCCGGAGTCCGTCGTCCACGCCCCGAGGCTAGCGCCCCGGACGGTGGCTCGGGGTCGGGGTGGCGGTCGGGGCGGGACCGGCCCGCTCCGGACCGTCGCCGGACGCCGCGTACGCCGCGGCGCCGACCAGCAGCAGGGCGATCACGGCGAGCTTGACGACCACGCCCCGGATCGCCGCCCAGGCGTTGCGCCGCGCGCCCGGCACACTGGTGCGGACCGTCCGGTAGTCCGTCCAGCCGCGCTTGGCACGGGCGTACGACGCGCCGACACCGGCGCCGATGACCAGGCCCACCAGGAGGAGGGCCGCGATGACAGCTTGCTCCACCTCCGCCAGTATCCATACTCAGCGTAATATTTCTATGGTCCGATGGTCCCACGCCGGATATCCGACAGTTCCGGCTTGTCCACGCAGCTCAGCCGCCCCGGCCGATGATCGTGTCGGCGGTGTGCTGGACCTGGTCGATCGGGATGGCGAAGCCGATGCCGATCGAGCCGTTCCCGTCGATGGTGGCGATGGCGGTGTTCACGCCGACCACCTCGCCGCGCGCGTTCACCAACGGCCCGCCCGAGTTGCCCGGGTTGATGGAGGCGTCGGTCTGCACCGCGGTGTGCCGGCCGTTGCCGATCCGGACCTGCCGGTTGAGCGCGCTGACGATACCGGCGGTGACCGTGCCGGCGAGCCCGAGCGGCGAACCGACCGCGAGCACCGGCTCCCCCACCCGGGTCCCGTTCGGCTTCGCCAGCGGCAGCGGCGGCAGCCCGGCCGACGCGGGCACCTTGAGCACGGCCAGGTCGCTGTCCGGCGCCCGGCCCACCACCTCGGCGGCGAAGCGCCGCCCGTCCGACGTCTCCACCGTCACCGGGCCGGCGCCGCCCCTGGCCAGGATGTGGTCGTTGGTGACGATGTGCTGCTCGTTGTCGATGGCGAAGCCGGACCCGGACGCTCCCGCGCCGGACTTCCCGCCGACCATCACCGACACCACGCCGGGCACCGTCTTGCCGGCGGCGGTGACCAGCTCGGCCGGCACCGGCGCGGCGGAGGCGGCGGACGGGCCGGGCGCGCCCCGGTCGGCCGCCCAGGTGCCGGCCGCCGCGCCGGAGACGGTGGAGAGCGCCACCACCGCCGCCGCGCTCAACAACCGGCCCGACCAGCTCCGTCGCCCCGCCGGCCGGGCGGATCCGGGTACGCCGTCGTGGCCGCGTCCGTCCGGGTCCAGCTCCGGGGAGACGAACCACGGGCCGCGCGGCTCGCCGAGTCCGGTCTGCACTGCCATGCCTGGCTCCTCACGTGTCGTGCGTCGTCCGGTCCGGGTGTGCGGGTCAGGGCAGCCGGGAGAACCACCGCAGCGAGCCGGCGGCGGCCCCCATGGCCAGGACCAGCCCGAACCCGATGAAGCGGGCCGAGACGTCCTGCCGTTGGGTGCGGTAGCCGACCGAGGTGCCGATGTCCTCGTAGACGTCCTTCAGCTCGCGGCTGGTCGACGCCTCGTGGAAACCGCCGCCGGTCGCCTCGGCGACCGCCTTGAGCGTCTGCCCGTCCACCGGCACCTGGATCGCCCGGCCGCCCCGGTCGACGGACCCGCCGGGCGTGCCGAACGAGATGGTGTGCACCGGCACCTTGGCGGCCACCGCCTGGTCCGCGGCCTCCATCGGGTCCATCCCGGAGGTGTTCGCGCCGTCGGAGAGGATGATGATCCGGGCCGGTGGCGGGTTCTTGGCGGCGCTGGCGTCCAAGCTCTTCACCGCGCCGAGCGAGGTGCTGATCGCCTCGCCGATGGCGGTGCCCTGCACGCCGGTGATCCCCTCGGCGAGCCGCTGGATCCCCTCGTGCAGCGCCTCCCGGTCGGTGCTCGGCGGCACCAGCACCGCCGCGCTGCCGGCGAACGCGACCAGGCCGACGTTGAACTCGTCCGGCAGCCCGTCGACGAACTTCCGGCCGGCCTCCTTGGCCGCGGTGAGCCGGTCCGGGTCCACGTCACCGGCGAGCATCGAGGTGGAGACGTCCACCGCGACCATCACGGTGGCCCGTTCCCGGGGGACCCGCACCTCCGCCTCGGGCCGGGCGAACCCGACCACCAGCAACGCCAGCATGGCGAGGAAGAGCCCCGCCGGGACGTGCCGGCGCCAGGCCGGCCGGCGCGGCGCGACCCGGTCCAGCAGGCGCAGGTTCGTGAACCGGACGGCGTACCGGCTCTGCCGGCGCTGGAGGACCAGGTAGCCGGCGACCAGCGCGGCGACCGCGAGCAGCAGCCAGAGGCGGGCGGGTGACTGCCAGCTCATGCCGCACCGCCCCGGGCGGCGGCCGGCGCGGTGGCCAGCCGGCGCTGCTCGTGCACGTGCCGGACCACGTCCGCGCACCAGTCCCGGTCGGTGCGCAGCGCCAGATGGGTGGCCCCGGCCCGGCGCAGCGCGCGGCGCACCTGGTCGCGCTGCCCGGCGGCGGCGTGCGCGTACCGCTCGCGCAGCACCGGGTCACCGGTCCACACCTCGCGGTGCCGCCCGCTCTCCGGGTCGACCAGGGTGATCAGCCCGACGTCGGGCAGCTCCAGCTCGCGCGGGTCGGTCACCTCCACGGCGAGCACCTGGTGCCGGACCGCCAGTCGGCGCAGCGTGGTCGCCCACGGCGGGGGCGCGTCCGGGTCGTCCGGCAGGTCGTCGAGGAAGTCGGAGACCACCACCACCAACCCACGCGAGGTGGCGACGCGCTGCACCCCAGCCAGGCCGTCGGCCAGGCCCGGCGCCGTGGCGTCGGGGCCGCCGTCGGCCCGCCCCGCCGCGCGCGGGCCCGGCCCGTCACCGGCACGCGGGGCGCCGAGCAACGCGCGGAGCAACCCGAGCAGATGGGTACGACCGCTGCGGGCCGGGAACCGGCGCAGCCCGTCCGGGCCGAGCACCTGGGCGCCGAGCCGGTTACCCACGCCGGCGGTGAGGAAGCCGACGCAGGCCACCGCCGCCACCGCCAGTTCGCGCTTGTCCAGTGTGGAGGTGCCGTACTCCATGCTGGGGCTGGCGTCGACCAGCAGCCAGGTGGTCAGCTCCCGGTCGGCGTCGACCTCCCGCACGTGCGGGACGGTGGTCCGGGCGGTGACCGCCCAGTCCATCCGGCGCACCTCGTCCTCGCCGGGGCGGTACTCGCGACTGCCGGCCGCCTCGCTGCCGGGGCCGGGCAGCAGCCCCTGGTACCGGCCGTGCAGCAGGCCGTCGAGTCGCCGGGTCACGGTCAGCTCCAACCGGCGCAGCCGCTGGTCGGGAGCGAGGTCGGCAAGGCCGGGACCGGCCGCCCCGAAGTCGGTGCGGCGGGTCACGCCGCCGCCAGGTCCGCCGCCGCCGGCGCGGGGCCGGTCACCAGTCGGGGCGGGGGCACCGCCTCGACCAGGCGGCGCACCACCTCCTCGCCGGTCACGCCGTCGGCCACCGCGTCGAAGGAGAGCACCAGCCGGTGCGCCAGCACGTCCACCGCCAGGTCCCGGATGTCCTCGGGGAGCACGTAGTCCCGGCCACGGACCAGCGCCTGCGCGCGGGCGGCGGCGACCAGGCCGAGCGTGGCCCGGGGGCTGGCCCCGTACGCCAGCAGCGGCGCGACGTCGGGCAGCCCGAAGCGGCCCGGGTCCCGGGTGGCGAGGATGAGCCGGACGACGTACTCGGCGAGCGCGTGGTGGACGAAGACGTCGGCGGCGCGGCGTTGGAGTTCGCGTAGCCGGACCGGGTCCAGCACCGGACGCGCGGTGGGTCGCTCGGTGCTCATCCGGTAGAGGATGGCCAGCTCGTCGGCGTCGCTCGGGTAGTCGACCACGACCTTCATGAGGAACCGGTCGCGCTGCGCCTCGGGCAGTTGGTAGACGCCCTCCGACTCGATCGGGTTCTGCGTGGCCAGCACCAGGAACGGGTCCGGCACCGGCCAGCTCCGCCCGGCGATGGAGACCTGCCGGTCGGCCATCGCCTCCAGCAGCGCGGACTGCACCTTGGCCGGGGCGCGGTTGATCTCGTCGGCGAGCACCAGGTTCGCCATGATCGGCCCCAGCTCCACATCGAACGCCTCGGTGGAGGCCCGGTAGATCCGGGTGCCGACGATGTCCGACGGGACCAGGTCGGGCGTGAACTGGATCCGGGAGAACGTGCCGCCGACCACTGTGGCGAGCGTCTGTGCCGCCAGCGTCTTGGCCACCCCCGGCACGCCCTCCAGGAGGCAGTGACCGTCGGCGATCAGCGCGGTGAGCAGGCGGTCGACGAGCCGATCCTGCCCGACGATCACGCGTTTGACCTCGAAGAGGGTCTGGTCCAGCTCGACGCCGCTCGCGTCCGCATCGACCGGGCTGGGCACGCTGGCCAGGGTGTCCGAGATGTCCGTCACGGTGCTTGCTTCCCGGGCCGGGCGGCCGACAAACGTCGGATTATCCGGGCCAGGCCGGCCCGCTCCGGGCCGGACCGGGAGGAGCTCCCCGATCGGGCGGCAACCGCGCGAAGCAGCGTCGGGAGGTCCGGAGCGGGACGGAACACGACACCGACCCCCGCCGTGGCGGGGGCCGGTGTCCGGCGGGGCGGGTCAGCTGGTGACCACGAGGTGGAACGGGCGCGGCGAGAAGACGCCGACGGAGTTGCGGGTCTGCACGAAGACCGCGTTCGGCGTCAGCAGCCGCGGTGCGACGGACACCTCGCCGGCCGGCGGGACGTTGGCCGAGTCGTTGGTGCCGACGGTCGCCACGTACGCCTTCTGGCTCACGTCGTAGTCGAGCAGGACCTGGAACTGCCCCGGCGACACGCCCGGCCCGGGCGGGAACCGGAACGCGGACACCACGTTGCCGGAGTGCTGGAGCAGCACGCCGGTGGACGACACCACCGCCCAGGCGACCTGCCCGGGGGCCGGCGGGGCCAGCGTGGCCCGCATGGCGGACTGGGCGGCCTGCCGCTCGGCGGGGCTGACCTCCGGCTGCTGCCCGGCGGACCGGGTCGGCTGGCCGGCCTTCGACTCCGGCTGGGCGGCGACCGCGATCCCGCCCCCGGTCACGGTGAGGGCGAGCGCGGCGAGCGCCACCACCGTCGCCTTCCGCTTGAAGAATGTAGCCATGACTGATCTCCTCTTTTGACCGTGGTGATGAAACGGCGCGAGCAATTGCGGGACATCGGGTTCCCGCATCGGAGAGCACGGCCGCTGAGCTGCCCTTACTACGGAGCGTTGGGATGTCTCAACCAGGTGGAACCTAACATCGGAAAATGGGGTGGTCAATAGCGTTAATCGCGTGTCCGACACGCGCCGAAAACCGGTCGAAAATTGTGAGAAGGCAGCGCTCGACCATTCACGAAATTGCTTCACGGGGGGCACCGGCACGACCGGTTCCCGGTAGTCTCACCGCCGTGACCGCCCTGGACGCCGCCCCGCGCGAGGGCACCCGACGTGGCCGATGGACGACGACGGCGTGCTGGCTGGCGGTCGTGCCGGTGGCCGCCTGGGCGGTGCTGCGGCTGGCCGGGCTGGAACGGGGTCCGCTGGTGCTGACGGCGGCCTTCACGCCGTACGTCGCCGCGGTGGCGCCAGCCGTCGCGGTGCTGGCACTCGCGGTGCGACGCCGCGCGCCCGCGGTGGTCGCGACGCTCGCCGCGCTGGCGCTGGTCGGCGTCGTGGCGCCGCGGGCGGTCGCCGACGACCAGCCGGCGGCCGACGGCCCGGCACTGCGGCTGCTCACCGCCAACCTGCGCCTGGGCTCGGCCGACCCGGCCCGGCTGGTGGCCCTGGTCCGCGCGCAGCGGGTGGATGTGCTCACCGTGCAGGAACTCACCCCGCGGCTCGCCGCCGACCTGGACCGGCTCGGCCTGGCCACGCTGCTGCCGCACCGGTCGCTGAGCCCCGAGGTGGGCTCCACCGGCTCCGGCCTCTACAGCCGCCATCCGCTGCGCGACCCCGGCCACCGCCGCAACCAGGGTTTCTTCTTCACCCAGGCGTACGGGACCGTGACGGTGCCGGGGGCACCGCTGCTGCGGGTGGAGTCGGCGCACCCGGCCGCGCCGCACCACCCCGACGTGGTGCCGGACTGGTGGACCGACCAGCGGGCCCAGCCACCGGCCACCCCGACCGGCAGCCTGAGCGTGCTGGCCGGGGACTTCAACGCCACGCTCGACCACGCCGCCCTGCGCGAGCTGGTCGCGACCGGCTACACCGACGCCGCCGACGCGGCCGGGGCCGGGCTCGCCGGCACGTGGGGCCCGTACGACGGCGATCCGATCCCGCCGGTCACCATCGATCACGTGCTGGTCGACAGGCGCATCGCGGTCCGCGCCGTCGACACCTGGCCGGTGCCCGGCAGCGACCACCGGGCGGTGCTGGCCGAGCTGCGCCTGCCGGCGGCGTGAGCGTGACGCGCGCGGGGCGCCTCAGGCGTTCAGCCGGGCCCCCGCCTTGTCGAGGCCGTAGGTGAGCGCGTCGACGAGCGCGTGCCAGCTCGCCTCCACCACGTTGGGGTGCACGCCGACGGTGGTCCAGTCCCGGCCCGCCCCGGCGGTCTCCACCAGCACCCGGGTCACCGCGCCGGTGCCGTGGCTGCCCTCCAGGATGCGCACCTTGTAGTCGGCCAGCTCGAACTCCCGCAGCTCCGGGTAGTGCCGGGCCAGCCCGGCCCGCAACGCCTCGTCGAGCGCGTTGACCGGGCCGTTGCCCTCGGCGGTGGCGATCACCCGCTCGCCGCGTACCCGGATCTTGACGGTCGCCTCGGAGACCACCGCACCGTCCTCGCGGTGCTCGACCAGCACGCGGTACGACTCCAGCGCGAACGGCCGGGCCGGCGCGGCGTCCGGCAGCTCGGAGCGGACCAGCAGCTCGAACGAGGCGTCGGCGGCCTCGAACGACCAGCCGCCGGCCTCCAGCTCCTTGACCCGGCCGGTGACCCGGGAGAGCGTCTCCGGATGGCCGGCCAGGTCCAGACCCAGCTCTCGGCTCTTGAGCTCGATGCTGGCCCGGCCGGCCATCTCGGTCACCAGGATCCGCATGTCGTTGCCCACCACGGCGGGGTCCACGTGGTTGTAGAGCAACGGGTCGACCTTGATCGCGCTCGCGTGCAGCCCCGCCTTGTGGGCGAAGGCGGCGGCCCCGACGTAGGCCTGGTGGGTGTCGGGGGCGATGTTGGCGATCTCGGCGATGGCGTGCGAGACCCGCACCATCTGTTCCAGGCAGCCCTCCGGTAGGACGGGCATGCCGAGCTTGAGCTGGAGGTTGGCGACGATCGCGAACAGGTCCGCGTTGCCGGGTCGCTCGCCGTACCCGTTGGCGGTGCCCTGCACGTGCCGGACGCCGGCCTCGACCGCGGCGATCGTGTTCGCCACCGCGCAGGCGGTGTCGTTCTGGGCGTGCATGCCCAGCCGCTCCGGCGTCACGCCGGTGCGCGCGACCAGGTCCTCGATCGCGGCGGTGACCTGGGAGGGCAGCATGCCGCCGTTGGTGTCGCAGAGCACGAACCGCTCGGCGCCGGCTGCCGTCGCGGCCTCGACCACGGCGGCGGTGTAGCCCGGGTCGTGACGGAAGCCGTCGAACGTGTGCTCCCCGTCGACGAACACCCGCCGCCCCTGCGCCACCAGGTACGTCACGGTGTCCCGGATCATCGCCAGGTTCTCCTCGGCGGTGGTGCGCAGCGCGCGCTCGACGTGCCGCAGGTCCGCCTTGGCGACGAGCGCCACGGCCGGGGTCCCGGCGTCGAGCAGCCCGCGGACCTGCGGGTCTTCCTCGACCGCCAGGCCGGCCTTGCGGGTGGCGCCGAACGCGACCAGGACGGCGTGCCGCAGTTCCAGCTCCGTGCGGGCCCGGCGGAAGAACTCGGTGTCCTTGGGCACCGCGCCCGGCCAGCCACCCTCGATGAAGCCGACCCCGAGATCGTCGAGCAGGCGGGCCACCGCCAGCTTGTCGACCACCGAGTAGCTGAGCCCTTCACGCTGGGCGCCGTCGCGCAGCGTCGTGTCGTACACCTGGAAGGTCATCGGAGTCCTCTTCTCGTGCCTGGGGAGAGCAACAAAAAGACCCCCCGCGAAATGCGGGAGGTCGGCGCGCTCGGCGAGGGGGAGCCGGCGCGCTAGCTGCTAATGATCAGGACGGAGCTGGTCACGACCGGTACTCTGCCACCTCCGCCGCGTTCTGGGAGGGGTAATCCACATGCCGGGACACCGCGTCGCCGGGTTGGTGCCGGGAGCGGGTGGGTAACTCCGGCGGAGACAGCGTCGCTGCGACGGCACCGCCGTCGGGACGGGAGCAGGCAGATGGAGAGACTCGACCCGCACGCCACGCACGGCGGCACCGAGCCGGTCGTCGACGACGGCGCCGGCGCGGTCGCCGGCGGCGCCCCGGGCGGCGCGTTCGACCCGTGGCGCTACCGCGACGAGGCCGGGGTGGCCAGCGCCGACCTGACCGGTTACCACGTCGAGGCCACCGACGGCGGCATCGGGAAGATCGACCGCGCGAGCCACACGGTCGACGACAGCTACCTGGTCGTCGACACCGGTCCGTGGATCTTCGGCAAGAAGGTGATGCTCCCGGCCGGGACCGTCAACCACGTCGACCACGACGCACGCACGGTCCACGTCGACCGGGAGAAGGACCAGATCAAGGCCGCCCCCGAGTACGACGAGGCCAGTCACGCCGAGCCGGCGTACCGGGAGCGGCTCGGCGGCTACTACGGCGAGAACCACTCGGCGCTGCCGCCGGACGGCCCGCCCCGGAGCTGACCCGCGGTCGACGGCCGGCGGGGGGCACCGGAGCCCGCCGCCGGCCGTTACCGTGTCAGGGATGGACGCCCCGGAGACACCCTTTCCCGTGTTGTTCAACTTCCGCGACGTCGGCGGTTACCCCGCCCGCGACGGGCGCACCGTCCGGCGCGGCCGGCTCTACCGCTCCGACTCGTTGCACCGCATCGACGAGACCGACCGGGCCGCGTTCACCGCGCTCGGCATCCGCACGGTGATCGACCTGCGCCGCCCCACCGAGGTGGCGCGCGACGGCCGGGTGCCCGACTACGACGGGCTGGTCTACCGGCACATCCATCCCGAGCACGCGGACTGGGCCGCCCAGCAGTTCGAGTCCTCCGGCGTCAGCCTGGCCCGTTACCTCGCCGACCGGTACGCCGACCTGGCCCGCACCGGCACGGCGGGGCTGGCCGAGGCGGTCGGCCTGATCGCCGACAGCGCCAACGCCCCGGTGGTGGTGCACTGCGTCGCCGGCAAGGACCGCACGGGCATCGTCTGCGCGCTCACGCTGGCCGTGCTCGGCGTGGCCGACGACGACATCGTCGCGGACTACGCGCTGAGCACCGCCGCGTCCGAACGGTTCAGCGCCTGGGTGCGGGCCACCCTGCCGGACGCGGAGGAGCCGCCGCCGCCGTTCCTGGGCTCCCCCGCCGAGGCGATGGAGTTGTTCCTCGCCGAGCTGCGGGCCGGCCACGGCTCGGTCGAGGGCTACCTGACCCACGCCGGCGTCACGGACGCCCAGCTCGACGCGCTCCGCACCCACCTGCTGAGCTGACCGCGGGGGCGCATCCACCCGCCCCCGCGTTCGTCCCCGGGCCGCCCGCCCCGGCCCGGGCATCGAACCGCGCCGCCCCGAACTGACCAGCTCGGCCGGGCTCGGCCGGGCTCGGCAGGCTCGGCCGGGCTCGGCAGGCTCGGCCGGGCTCGGCAGGCTCGGCCGGGCTCGGCAGGCTCGGCCGGGCTCGGCAGGCTCGGCCGGGCTCGGCCGGCCAACCGACTCTGGCGGCTGGGCAACGCCGACGCCGGACATGGCGCCAGCCTGCCTACAAACTTGAGGGCGCGAATGCATCAGCGGCCAACTCGCCGTCACGCCGCGACTCGTTCGTGCCATCAAGTTCGTAGGCGCTGCGGGCGGAGGCACCGGTCCGGCCGGCGAATGAGCGTCGGCACCCCGATCCGAACGGAGCTGGCGTCGACCGGCCCGGCCCGGCCCCGCACCGGTCCGACGCCGACGTCAGATGATGGGGGTTACCCAACCGTGGGGGTCGGCGGCGCGACCGCGCTGGATGTCGGCGAGCTTCTGCCGCAACGCCATGGTGGCCCGGCCCGGCTCGCCGCCGCCGATGAGGAACTCGCCGTCCGGGAAGCGCACGCCGCCGATCGGGGTGATCACGGCGGCGGTGCCGCAGGCGAAGACCTCACGCAGCCGTCCGCTCGCCGCGTCCGCCTGCCAGTCGGCGAAGCTGACCGGGCTCTCCCGGACCGGGTGCCCGGCCTCGGCGGCCAGCGTCAGCACCGCGTCGCGGGTGATGCCCGGCAGGATCGTGCCGCTCAGCGGCGGGGTGACCAGGGTGCCGTCATCGTAGACGAAGAAGACGTTCATGCCGCCCAGCTCGTCGACGAACCGCCGCTCCACCGCGTCCAGGAAGACCACCTGGTCGCAGCCGGCCTCGATCGCCTCGGCCTGGGCCGCCAGCGAGGCGGCGTAGTTGCCGCCGCACTTGGCCGCGCCGGTGCCGCCGGGCGCGGCCCGGGTGTAGTCCGGCGAGACCCAGACCGTCACCGGCTTCACCCCGCCGGCGAAGTAGGCGCCGGCCGGCGACGCGATGACGCAGTAGAGGTATTCGTTTGCCGGGCGCACCCCGAGGAAGACCTCGCTGGCGAACATGAACGGCCGCAGGTAGAGGCTGCCGTCCTCGTCCTCCGGGATCCACGCCTGGTCGATCTCGACGAGCCGGCGCAGCGACTCCACGAACGTCTCCGGCGGCAGCTCCGGCATGGCCAGCCGCCGGGCGGACGCCACGAACCGGGCCGCGTTGGCCTCCGGCCGGAACATGGTCACCGACCCGTCGCCACCGCGGTACGCCTTCAGCCCCTCGAAGATCTCCTGCGCGTAGTGCAGCACCGCGGCGGCCGGGTCCATCGGGATCGGGGCGCGCGCCTCGACGCGGGCGTCGTACCAGCCCTTGCCGTCGGCGTAGCGGATGGTGACCATGTGGTCCGTGAACACCCGGCCGAAGCCCGGGTTCGCCAGCAGGGCGGCCCGGTCGGCGGCGGATACCGGCGCGGGATTCGGACGGATCTCGAAATCGAGCTTGTCACCACCGCTCATCGCGCTGACCTCCCTGCGGGTCCACGGCATACGGGTTCGCACACCGACGTCACTGGTGCCAGAAACTTACCCCGAACGGTCGTTCAGCGGATAGCTCCGGCCCCGCACATCGACGATGCCAATTGGGCGGAGCTGGCCCGGAAACGGGTCTGGCGGCCCGGTTCCGGGCCGCCAGGAGGATCGGCCCGGTCAGGCTACCGCGTGCCCGGCGAGCCGGTCGCCGACCTCGTCGGTGCTTCCCGGCGCCCCGGGCGTACGCCCGGCCAGCTCGGTGGCGACCGCGGCGGTGACCCGCGCGGCGGCGTCGGCGTGGCCGAGCTGGTCGAGCAGCAGCGCGGCGGAGAGCACGGCGGCCACCGGGTCGGCGACGCCCTTGCCGGCGATGTCCGGCGCGGAGCCGTGCACCGGCTCGAACATCGACGGGTAACGCCCCTCCGGGTTGATGCAGCCGCTGGCCGCCAACCCGATGCCGCCGGTCACCGCGGCGGCGATGTCGGTGAGGATGTCACCGAAGAGGTTGTCGGTCACCACCACGTCGTACCGGGACGGGTTGGTGACCAGGAACATCGCGGCGGCGTCGACGTGCTGGTACTCGGTGGCGACGTCGGGGTGCTCGGCGGCGACCTCGGCGAAGGCCCGGGACCACAGCGAGCCGGCGTGGGTGAGCACGTTGGTCTTGTGCACCAGCGTGACCTTGCGCCGCTCCCGGCGGCCGGCCCGGGCGAACGCGTCCCGGATCACCCGCTCCACGCCGTGCCGGGTGTTCAGGCTCTCCTCGGTGGCCACCTCGGCCGGGGTGCCCCGGTGCAGGCTGCCGCCGGCGCCCGCGTACAGCCCCTCGGTGCCCTCGCGGACCACCACGAGGTCCACCTCGCCGGGCTTGACGGCGGCCAGCGGGCCGGTCACGCCGGGCCAGAGCCGGGACGGCCGGAGGTTCACGTACTGGTCGAAGGCGAACCGGAGCTTGAGCAGCAGGCCGCGCTCCAGCACGCCGGGCGGCACGGTCGGGTCGCCGACGGCGCCGAGCAGGATGGCGTCGTGGCCGGCCAGCTCGTCGAGGACGCTGTCGGGGAGCACCTCGCCGGTGCGGTGCCAGCGCGCGGCGCCCAGGTCGTACTCGGTGGCCTCGATGCCGGGCAGCACGGCGTCGAGGACCTTGCGGGCCTGCCCGACCACCTCGGGACCGATGCCGTCGCCGGCCACCACCGCGATGCGTGCCACCTGGCGCTCCTCACCTCGTCGTTCTGCGCAACGGTACGTCCCCGTCCCGCCTCCCGGTACGAGTCTTCCACCATGCGGGACACCCGATGCACAGGAGGCTCCCAGCCGGCATTCATGGTGCGGTCATCTCCACTGCTTATGGTCAGTGTCGACCGGGTCGACGGGAGCCCGGGACGGGGCATCGCCGCGACGTTGCGGCAGCCAGCGAGGGGGCGGGTGTCATGCGGATCGACCAGCGGCGGGCACACTGGGCGGACGAACAACCCCGGACCCGCTGGGTCGACCAGGCCGCGTTCCGCCAGCCCCGACCCGACCTGCGCCTCGGCGCCCGCAGCCACCGGATCGAACGGGACGGCGCCGCCCCCCACGACCGGATCAGCGTCCGACACACCGTCAGCACCTCCACCGCGGAGTACACGCTGCTGCTCAACGCGCCGGACTGGTTCGGCCACCGGGGTGTCGGCGAGGCGCTCCGGGACGCCGTCGCCGAGCTGCGCGCCGTCGACCTCACCTACGGCCCGAACCAGCCGGACAGCCTGGTGTCGCGGCTGCGGCGCGACGAGATCAGCCCCGACTCGTACCCCCCGCTGGCCGACCTGGTGGACCGCTGCGCCGCCATGCGGGCGGCGACCGACGGGTGGTTCGACGCCTGGGCGGTGCCGGGCGGCTTCGACCCGGGCGGCCTGCTCGGCGGCTGGGCGGTGGAGCGCGCCGCGGCGCGGTTGCGGGCCGCCGGCATCCACGACTACGCCGTGCTCAGCGGCGCCGACCTGACGGTACGCGGCCACGCCGCGCACGGCGGCCCGTGGCGGGTCGCGGTGCACCACCCGACCGAGGCCCGCCGGTCGCCGCTGGTGCTGGAGATGACCGCGGGCGCGGTCGGCACCTCCGGCGTCACCGGCCGGCGGGGACACGTCGTCGACCCGCACACCGGTGAGCCGACCGAACGGCTTGTCGCCGCCACCGTGGTCGGCCCGGACCTGGCGATCGCCGACGCCTACGCCACCGCCCTGTACGCCGCCGGCCCGGCCGGCCTGGCCTGGTTCCGCGACGGCTCGGACTATCGCGCGCTCTTCGCGCACCACCGCCGCTGACGCGCGGTCGCGCCCCGCTCGCATCCGGGGTGTGGGACCGCGATCGGCCCCCGCGGTCTCGGCAACGACCGTGGGGGCCGGTCAGCGACGAATGCGCGTGGCTCGCGCAATCGAGGGGTGCGGGCCGACTGGCCGGACACCCGACCGCGCCACCCGAAGACGGGCCGGGAAATCGACTCAGCCGGAAACCGCACCGGTACGCTAGCGAATCGACGCAACTCGACGCAAGAGTCTCCACAGCGGACGCCGCCGTACCGGTGTCGACAATCAGCAGGTGAACCCCGGGGGCGGGGCAGAAGTGACGTGGACCGCCCGGGATGGCACGCTGTCCGCCGTGAGTTTCGATCTGAGCGTGTGGGCCCTGCCGAACGGGGCCGCACCGGAGCAGGTGCGAGCGGCCGTCCGGCAGTGCCGCGAGGGATGGCACGGCGAGCAGCACCCCGACCCGCGCGTGGTCGGCTTCTACCGGGCGATCACGGCGAGCTACCCCGACCGACCGGCCCGACCGGACACGCCGTGGGAGGTCGCACCGCTGCACGCGGCGGCCGACCACGTCGAGATGAACCTGCATCCCACGTGCCCGGACCAGGTGCTGCTGGACATCGAGCGGCTGGCCGCCGAGCACGACCTGATGCTCTTCGACGCGCAGGACGGCTCGGTCTACCCGCCGCCCGCCCGCGTCCGTTCCTGACCTGCGGCACGACGAAGGGCCCGGCCGAAGCGGCCGGGCCCCCGATCCGTCGTGTTCGGACTACTCGTCGCGCAGGTCGGCCGCGCTGGCCGCGACCGCACCGATCGAGTCGGCCGCGGAGGTGAGCAGGTCGGCGCCGAGCGCCTGGTCGACGGTGAGCGTCATCAGCGTCTCACCGCCGGCCTCCCGCCGGGCCACCTGCATGGCGGCGATGTTGACGCCGGCCTCGCCGAGCAGCGTGCCGACCGTGCCGACCACGCCGGGCCGGTCGACGTAGCGCAGGAAGACCAGGATGCCCTCCGCGCCGATCTCCACGTCGAAGCCGTCCACCTCGGTCAGCTTGAGCACGTCCCGCGCGCCGGTGTGCACCGCCGTGCCGGAGACCCGGACGGTCCGCCCGTCCGGCAGCGCGCCGCGCACCGTCACCAGGTTCGGGTGGTCCACCGTCTCGGTCGGCGTGGCCAGCGTGACCTCGACGCCCCGCTCGGCGGCAAGGTGCGGCGCATTGACGTAGGTGACCTGCTCCTCCACCACGGAGCTGAACAGCCCCTTGGTGGCGGCGAGCTTGAGCACCGACACGTCGTTGGTGGCGATCTCGCCGCGCACCTCGACGGTGACGCTGGCGGCCACGCCGCCGGCCAGCGCGGTGAAGGCCCGGCCCAGCTTCTCGGCCAGCGGCAGCAGCGGCCGGACGTCCTCGGCGACCACGCCGCCGGCCTGCACGTTCACCGCGTCCGGCACGAACTCGCCCTGGAGCGCGAGCTTGACGCTCTTGGCCACCGCGAGACCGGCCTTGTCCTGCGCCTCGTTGGTGGAGGCGCCCAGGTGCGGGGTGGCCACCACGTTGTCGAACGCGAACAGCGGCGACGAGGTGCAGGGCTCCTTGGCGTACACGTCGACACCGGCGCCGGCGACCCGGCCCTCCGCGATCGCGTTCGCGAGCGCCTGCTCGTCGACGAGCCCGCCCCGGGCGGCGTTGACGATCCGGACGCCCGGCTTGACGATCGCCAGTTCCTTCTCGCCGATCAGGCCCACCGTCTCCGGCGTCTTCGGCAGGTGGATCGAGATGAAGTCGCTCTCCCGCAGCAGCTCCTCCAGCCCGACCAGGCGCACGCCGAGCTGCGCCGCGCGGGCCGGCTGGATGTACGGGTCGTACGCGATGAGCCGGGTGCCGAACGCGGCGATGCGCTGCGCGAACAGCACGCCGATGCGGCCGAGGCCGACCACGCCCACGGTCTTGCCCTGGATCTCCACGCCGGTGTACTTCGACCGCTTCCACTCGCCGGCCTTGAGCGCGGCGCTGGCGCTGGCGGTGTTGCGGGCCACCGCGAGCAGCAGCGCGACCGCCTGCTCGGCGGCGGAGACGATGTTGGAGGTGGGAGCGTTGACCACCATGACGCCACGCGCGGTGGCGGCGGGCACCTCGACGTTGTCCAGGCCGACGCCGGCGCGGGCGACCACCTTCAGCCGGGGCGCCGCCGCGACCGCCTCGGCGTCGATCTGGGTGGCGCTGCGTACGATCACCGCGTCGGCCTCGGAGAGCGCGGAGAGCAGGGCCGGACGGTCGGTGCCGTCCACGTGGCGCACGTCGAAGTCGTGCGCGAGCACCTCGATGGCGGCGGGGGCGAGTTCTTCGGCGATCAGTACGACAGGATTCATCGGTCCTCGTAGACGCTCGGTATGTGTCGGCCTGGGGCGTCGGGACGCCGCGCTGCGCCCTGCGCCGATCCGTGCCATGGCCGTCGGGTGCCGCGTGGAGCACCACACAAGGATGGTAGGTGTCGGCCCGCCCTCCGGGTCCCGGACCACGGGGTGAGGGCCCTCACACGCGGTCGTCACGTGCCGGACATCGCCGGTTCACGTGCCGACGGCGACGACCCGCGGCCCGACGCCGGGGAGAGCGTCGGGTCGCGGGTCGCGCGGTGTGCCGGGTCAGGCGGTCTCGGTGATCGGGCGGTCGACCCAGCTCATCATGGCGCGCAGCTTCTGCCCGGTCTCCTCGATCGGGTGCGCCGCGCCCTCGGCCCGCCACTTGGCGAAGTTCGGCCGGCCGGCCTCGTCCTCGGCCACCCACTCGCGGGCGAACTCGCCGGACTGGATCTCGCCGAGGATCTTGCGCATCTCGTCCTTGACCCGGGAGTCGACGACCCGGGGGCCGCGGGACAGGTCGCCGTACTCGGCGGTGTCGGAGATGCTGTAGCGCATCCGGGCGATGCCGCCCTCGTACATGAGGTCGACGATCAGCTTCAACTCGTGCAGGCACTCGAAGTAGGCCACCTCGGGCGCGTAGCCGGCCTCGGTGAGCACCTCGAAGCCGGTCTGCACCAGCGCCGCCGCGCCGCCGCAGAGCACCGCCTGCTCGCCGAAGAGGTCGGTCTCGGTCTCCTCGGTGAACGTGGTCCGGATCGCACCGGCCCGGGTGCCGCCGATCGCCTTGGCGTACGCCAGCGCCAGGCCGAACGCGGTGCCGCTGGCGTCCTGCTCGACGGCGACCAGGCAGGGCACGCCCTTGCCGTCGACGTACTGGCGGCGGACCAGGTGACCGGGGCCCTTCGGGGCGACCATCGCCACGTCCACGTCGGCCGGCGGCGTGATCAGGCCGTACCGGATGTTGAAGCCGTGGCCGAAGAAGAGCGCCTTGCCGGGGGCCAGGTTCGGCGCGATGGCGTCGGCGTAGAGGCCACGCTGGGCGGTGTCCGGCGCCAGGATCATGATCACGTCGGCCTCGGCCGCCGCCTCGGCCGGGCTGAGCACCCGCAGGCCCTGCTCCTCGGCCTTGGGCCGGCTCTTCGACCCGGCGGGCAGGCCGATCACCACGTCGACGCCGGAGTCACGCAGCGACAACGCGTGCGCGTGGCCCTGGCTGCCGTACCCGATCACGGCGACCTTGCGACCCTGGATCAGGCCCAGGTCGGCGTCGTCGTCGTAGAAAACCTCAACGCTCATTGACTTCCCTTTCGTACGGCGGTGCCCGTCGGCCCGTCGAAAAACTGGTGGGTACGGATCAGGCGGCGCGCAGCGCCGGGCCGGCGGTGATGGCGCGGGAGCCGCGCCCGATGGCCACCGTGCCGGACTGGACCATCTCCTTGATGCCGAACGGCTCCAGGTCGCGCAGCAGCGCGTCGAGCTTGTCCGGCGTGCCGGTGGCCTCGATGGTCAACGTGTCCGGCGCGACGTCGACCACCCGGGCGCGGAACAGGCCGACCGTCTCCAGCACCTGCGCGCGGGCGCTGCGGTCCGCGCGGACCTTGACCAGCAGCAGCTCCCGGGCCACCGACACCTGCGCGTCCAGCTCGACGATCTTGAGGACGTTGACCAGCTTGTTGAGCTGCTTGGTCACCTGCTCCAGCGGCGAGGACTCGGCGTTGACCACGATGGTGATCCGGGAGACGTCCGGGTTCTCGGTCTCGCCCACGGCGAGGCTGTCGATGTTGAACCCGCGCCGGGAGAACAGCCCGGAGACCCGGGCCAGGACGCCCGGCTTGTTCTCCACCAGCACGGACAGCGTGTGCAGATTCATGGTCAGATGTCGTCCTCGTCGAAGGCGGGGCGGACGCCCCTCGCGAACATGATCTCGTCGTTGCTGGTGCCGGCGGCCACCATCGGCCAGACCATCGCGTCCTTGCCGACCACGAAGTCGATGACCACCGGCGCGTCGGTGATCGCCATGGCCGCCTCGATGGTCTTGTCCACGTCGGCGGCGTTCTCGCAGCGCAGCCCGACGCAGCCGAGCGCCTCGGCGAGCTTGACGAAATCCGGGATGCGGTGCTTGTGCGTGCCCAGCTCGGTGTTGGAGTAGCGCTCGCCGTAGAACAGCGTCTGCCACTGCCGGACCATGCCGAGGTTGCCGTTGTTGATCACGGCGACCTTGACCGGGATGCCCTCCAGCGCGCAGGTGGCCAGCTCCTGGTTGGTCATCTGGAAGCAGCCGTCGCCGTCCACCGCCCAGACCGTGGTGTCCGGCCGGCCCACCTTGGCGCCCATCGCGGCCGGCACGGCGTAGCCCATGGTGCCCAGCCCGCCGGAGTTGAGCCAGGTGTTCGGCTTCTCGTACGAGATGAACTGGCTGGCCCACATCTGGTGCTGGCCGACGCCGGCCACGTAGATCGCGTCCGGACCGGCGAGCTCGCCCAACCGCTTGATCACGTACTGCGGGGAGAGCGTGCCGTCGGCCGGCTCCTCGAAGCCGAGCGGGTACCGCTCGCGCAGGTCGTCGAGCTGGGCCCACCAGTCGGCCAGGTCGGTGGCCGGGTGGGTGGCCTGCTCGGCGGTGACCGCCGCGACCAGCTCGTCGATCACGTGCCGCGCGTCGCCCACGATCGGGACGTCGGCGTGCCGGTTCTTGCCGATCTCGGCCGGGTCGACGTCGGCGTGCACCACCGCGGCGTCCGGCGCGAACGAGTCCAGCTTGCCGGTCACCCGGTCGTCGAAGCGGGCGCCGAGCGCCACGATCAGGTCGGCCTTCTGGAGGCCGTAGACCGCGGCGACGGTGCCGTGCATGCCGGGCATGCCCAGGTGCTGCCGGTGCGAGTCGGGGAACGCGCCGAGCGCCATCAGCGTGGTGACCACCGGGATTCCGGTCAGCTCGGCCAGCCGGCGCAGCCCCTCGGTGGCGCCGGCCTTGAGCACGCCGCCGCCGACGTAGAGCACCGGCCGGCGGGCCGTGGTCATCAGCCGGGCCGCCTCGCGGATCTGCTTGCCGTGCGGGTGCAGCGTGGGCCGGTAGCCGGGCAGGTCCAGCGTCGGCGGCCAGGAGAAGGTGGCCGGCGCCTGGAGGACGTCCTTGGGGATGTCGACGAGCACCGGGCCGGGCCGGCCGGTGGCGGCCAGGTGGAACGCCTCGGCGAGCACCCGGGGGATCTCGTCGGCGGTCTGCACCAGGAAGTTGTGCTTGGTGATCGGCAGCGTGATGCCCTGGATGTCGGCCTCCTGGAAGGCGTCCGTGCCGATCGACGGCCGGGCCACCTGGCCGGTGATCGCCACCATCGGCACCGAGTCCATGTAGGCGTCGGCGATCGGGGTGACCAGGTTGGTCGCGCCCGGACCGGAGGTGGCGATGCAGACGCCGACCCGGCCGGTGGCCTGCGCGTAGCCGGTGGCCGCGTGCCCGGCGCCCTGCTCGTGGCGGACCAGGATGTGCCGGACCGTCGAGTCGTAGAGCGGGTCGTACGCGGGCAGGATCGCGCCCCCCGGGATGCCGAAGACCACGTCGACGCCGAGCGCCTCCAGCGACCGCACCAGCGAGCCGGCGCCGGAGACCTGCGCGGTGGTGGGCTGCCGTACCGGTGCGTCGGCCGGGTCCGCGGCCGGGACGGCCCGGCTCCCGGCGGGGGCGGCGCCGGCGCGGGAGGCGGGGGCGTGGTCGGCGTCGCCGGCCGCGCCGGTGCCCGGACGGGCTCGTCGGGCGGAGTGGGCGAGGGTCTCTGGCGTAGGTCTCGTCATGGCGGTTCAAGCCTTCGGCTGTGAGTGGGTGACGCGGTTGTCAGGATGGGACGCGGGCGTCCCGGCGATGGTCCGACGGCAACAAAAAAGCCCACGTGCAGGATGCACGGGGCCAGCGCACTCTCGGTGGGAGAGTGCGCTCAGGTAAGTACTCGCAGCGACCGGTTCGACGACATGCGGCTAAGCCTGACGCATCTCACGCGATGAGTCAACTGATCCCACATTCTGGTTCACGGACGTGGGCGTGTCGGGCGCCGACACCCCGTCCACGCCGGCTGTCACCTGCGACGACGCCTCCAGGGCGGGGCGCGGGGCGGGCGGGTTGTTGCGCAGCCGGGGCAGCAACGGCGACGGGCTACGCACCGGCGGGGACGGCGGCGCGGACGGGATCGGGGCGGGCCGGTTGCCGGGCGCGGTGGCCGCCTCCAGCATCGCCTCCAGGTGCTCGGCCGGCACCCCCCAGCCGAAGAGCGCGCCCTGACCGAACCGGCAGCCGGCAGCCACCACGGCGGCCAGCTCGGTGGGATTGGTGACCCCCTCGGCGATCACCTCCAGCCCGAGCTGGTGGCCGAGGCGCATGACGATGTCAACCATCGGGGCGAACGCCGGCCCCTCCCGGCCCACCGGCCGCACCGGCTCGTGCTCGGCGACCAGACTATGGTCGATCTTGAGGATGTCGATCGGCAGCCGCCGCAACTGCCCCAGCGAGGAGTAGCCGGCGCCGAAGTCGTCGAGCGCGATCCGGACACCGGTCAGCCGCAACGCGGTCAGCCGCCGGATCAGCTCGTCCAGGTCGGTGGCGACCGCGTGCTCGGTCACCTCCAGCACCAGCCGCTGCGGCGGCACGTGGTGCGCGCGCAGCGCGTCGGCCACCTGGACCACGTACTGCGGGGCGTGCAGCTCACGCGGCGAGACGTTCACCGACACCCAGACGTCGTGCCCGTCGGCCAGCCAGCGGGAGAGCTGGTAGCAGGCCTGGTGCAGCACCCACGCGCCGAGCTTGGAGATCATCCCGCACTCCTCGGCCAGCGGGATGAACTCGTCCGGCCGGACGTTGCCCAGCTCCGGGTGACGCCAGCGGAGCAGCGCCTCGGCGCCGACCGGCCGGACCGAGGGCAGCGAGGCCACCGGCTGGAAGACCAGCCGCAGCTCGTCCCGCTCGATCGCGCCGCGCAGCTCGTGCTCCAGCCGGGTGCGCCGGCTCAGCAACTGGTCGTACGTGGCGTCGTAGCGCTCGATGCGGTTCTTGCCGCGCTGCTTGGCGTAGCGCAGCGCCAGGTCGGCGTTGCGCAGCAACAGCTCGACGTCGTGGTCGCCGGGGCTGCCGGCCACCCCGATGCTGACCGAGAGGAAGACCGGCCCGTCCGCCTCCTCGTAGGGGCGGCCGAGCACCCCGAGCAGCCGCTCGGCGACCGGGCCGGGCTCGGCCGAACCGTGCATCAGCACCGCGAACTCGTCGCCGCCGAGCCGGGCGGCCAGATCACCCGGCCGCAGGTTGCCGCGCAGCCGCCGGCCCACCTCGGCGAGCACCGCGTCGCCGACGTCGTGCCCGCGCATGTCGTTGACGTTCTTGAAGCCGTCCAGGTCGAGCCCGAGCAGCACGCAGGGCACGCCCGTCTCGGCGCACCGGTGCAGGGCCCGCAGCAGGCCGCGCCGGTTGGCCAGGTCGGTGAGCGGATCGGTGTGCGCCAGCTCGCGGAAGTGTGCCTCCCGCTCGGCCAGCCGGACGGCGTAGCCGCGCACGTCGTTGAGGGCCAGATACTGCCGGGCGACGAGCGCGAACCCCTCGACGCTGCCGGCGACGATGCCGTACCCGTCGAACCGCCCGCCCTGGGTGAGGTGGTACATCGCGGAGGCGGCCATGGCGAACATCGGCACGAACGCGTACTCGCCGTCGCGGCGGATGAGGTCGACGTCGAACCGTGTCGCGTCGGCCCGGCGACCGGCGACCGCGGTGGCCACCAGGCCGGCCGCGGACACCACGGCGCCGGCCAGCAGCATGCGCTGGCCGCCCTGGCAGAGCCCGGCCGCCACGCCCAGGCCGCCGGCGGTCACCGCGACCGCCCCGGCGCCGAGCAGGGCCAGCCAGCCGCGCGGCGGGGCGGCCCGCAACACCAGGATCAGCGTCAGCCCGGTGGTGAGCGCGGCGCTGACGGTGGCCAGCAGGATGGGCAGGCAGGCGACCGGGGTGGCGTCGCCGAGCAGCCGGGTCGGCGCGCTGAACGCCACCCAGCCGACGAACCACAGCGCGGTCGCCATGATCACGCCGTCGAGCAGCAGCCGGGCCGTGGCGGCCCGGGTCGCCGCCGCGCCGGGCAACCGGAGCAGCGCCGCGCCGAGGCCCAACCCGGCCACGGTGGTGGACGCCGCGACGAGCGTGGCCCAGCCGGTGCGCTGGCCCTGCCGGTGCGCCCAGTCGTCCCCGGCGAGCAGCAGGCCGCCCAGGCCGAGAAGCAGGCTGAGCAGGGCGGTCCCCCCGGCGACGGCCAGCAGCAGGTGGGCCTGCCGACGGGGGCCGGTGCGGCGGCGGGCCGACGCGGCGAGCAGCGCGACGGCGCCGGCCGCGGCGCAACCGCTCAGCGCCGCGACGGCGACCATCCCCGGGGACGACTGCACGCGTCCAACTCTGCCGGATTCGCGCCCTCCGTGGGGCACCGGGTGTGCAACTGTTGGGACACAGGGTGTACGGCCGGAAGTCGCCCGGCCGGCGGTGTCAGACTGGTGGACATGCCTGAGCTGCGGTCGAGGACATCCACCCACGGTCGGACGATGGCCGGCGCCCGGGCCCTCTGGCGGGCCACCGGGATGACCGACGACGACTTCGGCAAGCCGATCGTCGCCATCGCCAACAGTTTCACCCAGTTCGTACCCGGTCATGTCCATCTCAAGGACCTCGGCGGCCTGGTCGCCGACGCGGTGGCCGAGGCCGGCGGCGTGGGTCGGGAGTTCAACACCATCGCCGTCGACGACGGCATCGCCATGGGCCACGGCGGCATGCTCTACTCGCTGCCCAGCCGCGAGCTGATCGCCGACGCGGTGGAATACATGGTCAACGCGCACTGCGCCGACGCCCTGGTCTGCATCTCCAACTGCGACAAGATCACCCCCGGGATGCTGCTCGCCGCGCTGCGGCTGAACATCCCGACCGTCTTCGTCTCCGGCGGCCCGATGGAGGCCGGCAAGACGGTGGCGATCGAGGGCGTCGTCCACTCCAAGATCGACCTGATCGACGCCATGATCGCCTCCTCGAACGAGGCGGTCACCGACGACCAGCTCGGCGAGATCGAGCGCTCGGCGTGCCCGACCTGCGGCTCCTGCTCCGGCATGTTCACCGCCAACTCGATGAACTGCCTGACCGAGGCGATCGGCCTGGCGCTGCCCGGCAACGGGTCCACGCTGGCCACCCACGCCGCACGCCGGTCGCTCTTCGTCGAGGCCGGCCGCACCGCCGTGGAGATCGCCAAGCGCTGGTACGACGAGGACGACGCCTCGGTGCTGCCGCGCGCGATCGCCGGCCGGGCCGCGTTCGAGAACGCGGTCGCGCTCGACGTGGCCATGGGCGGCTCGACCAACACGATCCTGCACCTGCTCGCCGCCGCCCGCGAAGCGGAGCTGGACTTCGAGGTGGCCGACATCGACGCCATCTCCCGCCGGGTGCCCTGCCTGGCCAAGGTCGCCCCGAACTCGCCGAACTACCACATGGAGGACGTGCACCGGGCCGGCGGCATCCCCGCCATCCTCGGCGAACTGGACCGCGCCGGCCTGCTCCACCGCGACGTGCGCGCGGTCCACTCCCCCAGCCTGACGCAGTGGCTGGCCGACTGGGACGTGCGCGGCGGCTCGCCCACGCCCGAGGCGGTCGAGCTGTTCCACGCCGCGCCCGGCGGGGTCCGCACCACCGAGCCGTTCTCCACCACCAACCGCTGGTCGTCGCTGGACACCGACGCGGCCGGCGGCTGCATCCGCGACCTCACGCACGCCTACAGCGCCGACGGCGGGCTGGCCATCCTGCACGGCAACCTGGCGCCGGACGGCTGCGTGGTGAAGACCGCCGGGGTGCCCGAGGAGTGCCTGACGTTCCGCGGCCCGGCCAAGGTCTTCGAGTCGCAGGACGACGCGGTGACCGCCATCCTGGCCAAGCAGATCGTCGCCGGCGACGTGGTGGTGATCCGCTACGAGGGCCCGAAGGGCGGCCCCGGCATGCAGGAGATGCTCTACCCCACCTCGTTCCTGAAGGGCCGTGGGCTCGGGCGCGCCTGCGCGCTGCTCACCGACGGCCGGTTCTCCGGCGGCACCTCCGGGCTGTCCATCGGGCACGTCTCCCCGGAGGCGGCCTCCGGCGGGCTGATCGCGCTGGTGCGCGACGGCGACGAGGTCGTCATCGACATCCCGGGCCGCTCCATCGAGCTGAACGTGCCGGCCGACGAGCTGACCGCGCGGCGGGTGGCCGAGGAGAAGCGCGACCGCCCGTACACCCCGGCCGACCGGCAGCGCCCGGTGTCGGCGGCGCTGCGCGCGTACGCCTCGATGGCCACCTCGGCCAGCGACGGCGCGTACCGCCGCGTCCCCGAGTAGGTGCAAGGAGGGGCCCCGCTTAACGCCTCGTGCAGAGGCGGGGCCCCGCTTGACACCTTTCACCGGTAACCTCCGGCGACGTGGAGACGACGGTGAGCTACGCGCGACTGATCCGACCGGCGATCGACCGGGTCTACATGGGCGCCCGCCTGAAGGCGCGCCCCCGGATGGCGGCGTTCTACGCCGAACGCGGCCACGAACTCGGCATGGAGAACACGCTCTTCTCCGGCGTGCTGGCCCGGCCGACGCCGGCCGAGGCGCTCGCCGACGGCTTGGTCTACACCGGTGTCGACCTGAGCCGGGAGCTGGCGCAGGGCATCTTCGTCCGCGACGACGAGGGCGCCTGGCACCTGACCGAGCGGGGCCGCGAGTTGGCGTCGTTCGGTCAGCGTGCCACCGGCGAGGCCGCCGAGGAGCTGTGGGCGACGCTGCCCGGGGTGCTGCCCGGCCTGAGCATCGTGCCCCGGCTCGCGGAACTGGTCGGGCGGGTGCTGGCGCACGCGCAGGCCACCGGCGGGCCGGCGTTCCGCGCCATGTCCCCGCCGTACGAGCCGGAGGACGCATCCCCGGCGCTGCTGCTGGTCACCCGGCTGGGCTCGCTGCGGCACCACCGCGCGGACGCGCACCGGGCCGCGTGGCGGGCCGCCGGGCTGACCGCCGAGGAGATCCGCGCGCTGCCGGACGGGCCGGACCGCGCGCCGATCGAGGCCGACACCGACCGCCGTGACGAGCCGGCGTACGCGGTGCTCACCGACGCCGAGCGGTGGGAGCTGCTGGCCGGCCTCGCCGCCCTGCCCAACTAGCCGTCCAGCCGGCTAACACCGTCGCCTTCGTGGCGGTGCACGGTGTGGCCGTCGCGGGTTACGCGCAGGGTCACCGCCCGGCCGGGGTGTTGCGCGGCGAGCCGGACCAGCGCGGGCACCGGGTCGGCGAGCAGCTTGCGGGCCGGTGAGCCGGGCAGCGGAAGCGGCTCGTCCGGGTCGGCGGGGACCAGTCCGGCCACGTCGTCGGCCAGGTGGGTGAGGCAGTCGTCGAGGGCCGCCGCCAGGCTGGGCCGGGTGGGCAGGTCGTCCGGGTGCACCGGGGCGTAACGCGGCCGAACCTCCACCGACCACCACCGGCCATCCGGCCGGAGCGGTTGGCCGGCGTGCCGCCGCAGGTCGAGGACGCCGACGTGCAGCGCCAGGTCGAGGCCGAGCACGAGCCGGACCACCTCGGGCAGCGGCGGCACCGCCGGGCGGACGGCGGTGACGAGAAGCCGACCGGCGCCGAACTGACGCACGTACTCCCCCACCGGGTCGGCCCCGGCCCAGGGCAGGCTGACGCATCCGTCGCGCAGGTCGCGGGCGATCATGTGGCCGCCGTCCGCCTCCGCCAGGTCCTCCGGGAGTACGCCGAAGACGCGCGCCCACGCGCCGAGCCGATAGCGCTCGGGGAGCTGCACCACCGGCCGGCCGTCGGTCGTGCGCGCCACCGTGCGGGTGAACTCCGGGGTGCCGCTGCGCCAGGTCAGGTGCACCACCCGGTGCCGCAGGTCGGTGACGGTGACGAGCACTGCCGGACGGTCCCGGCCGGCAGCCGACGCGCCGAGCCGGGACGGGTCGGGCGGTGCGGTGACCCGACGCAGCGGCGGCCGGCCGCGCACCGCCGACCGGACGGGTGAGCCGGCGTATCGCAGGCCGGTGTGCGACCAGCCGCCGTCCCGCCACACCGCCTGCGCGCCAGGTCGACTGTCTTCCAGCTCGGCCACGACGCGTCGCTCGACCCGGCCGACCGGCCCGGGTGGGGCGGGGATCGCCAGTGCACCGCAGCGTCGCGGGCCGGGATCGAGCGGCCGGGCCGGCGCGGTTAACCCCCGCTCGGTGAGACCGGCCAGGGCCGCCCGCGCGTCGGTGAGCGTCAGCGCGGTCGCCAGGCCGGGATTGCCCTCGACCGGACCGTCGGGGACGGGTGAGCCGGGCACCTCGTAGCGGACCGTCCACAGCAGATGGTCCTCCCGCCGACGGGCCGTCACGACGAGGTCGAGCAGGAGCAGGTCGGCCAGGCGGCAGAGCTGGGCGAGCCGGCCGTCCGGGTCCACCGGGTCGGGTGCGTTCGCCCCGCCCACCCAGAGCCGCCACGGGCGGCGGGCTGCGTCGGCGAGGGCCTGCGCCGCGATGGCGTACCGGTCGGTGGCGGGCAGCTCGGGACGCCAGGCCGGCGGGAGGCGTACCCGCAGCGGGTCGGGTTCGAGCGCGACGGCGACGGTGGACGCGAGGTCGCGTACCCGGGCGGTCAGGTCAGCCACCGCGCCACCTGTCGCGTCGGGTCGGGGATCGAGGTCGGCGGGCGTCACCCGGTGCGAGGCGACCGCGCCGGTGTCGGTGTTGGCGACGGTCAGCAGGAGCTGCGCGCGGCGGCGGCCCCGCCCGCGACAGCGCGGGCAACCGGCGCCACCGCACTGCGGGCAGGCGGTCACGTCGCTCATCGTGGCGGCCTCGGCGCGCAGGCCCCGTCGTGGTCGACCCGGCGCGCGCACCGGCGGCGGTCGGGCAGCGGCAGGTCGCAGAAGACCCGATGGCGTACGCCCTGCGCGTCCTCGAAGCTGACGGTGACCTCACCGGCGTCCACCTCGGACAGGAAGCTCACCGAGCGGGCCAGCGTGCCGGCGAAGTGGCGGGCGGCGGACAGGTCGGCGGCGGTGAACGGCAGATGCGCCACGAAACGCTCACCCATGGGATTCCCAGATTGCATACACGAGAGCGCCACTCCCATTTCCGATAACCGCTAGAACAGGGCTTGTGCGCTGGTCATCCTGTGGCGTCAACGGCATTGGCGCAACACTCTGCGGCCCCGATTCTTGACCTATTTCTGCATAACGGATAGGCATTCCAAAGCGCGTATTCGGAGTGTTGCAAAATGGGACGGAGGCGTGGTCGTTGGCGGAGGACATGGGTTCGACGGTGCCGCGACGGCAGCTCGGCCGGGCGCTGCGGCAGTTGCGCACCGAGGCCGGGGTGACGCTCGACGCGGCGGCCGAGGCGCTGGAGTGCAGCCGGCAGAAGGTGTGGCGGATCGAGAGCGGCCTCGGGTCGGCGCGCGGGGTCGACGTGCGGGCGATGTGCCAGCTCTACGACGCGAACGCGGAGTTGACCGGCGCGCTGGCCGCGCTGGCGAGCGAGACGAAGACGAAGGGTTGGTGGCACGCCTACGGCGACGCCATCCCGGACTGGTTCGAGCTGTACGTCAGCCTGGAACAGTCAGCCGGTCGGCTCCGGTTCTACTACGACGCAATGGTGCCTGGTCTCTTCCAGACAAGGGAATACGCGCACGCGGTGTACCAGCACCGGTCCGAGGTGAGCGACGAGGAGCGGGAACGCCTGGTCGAGGTCCGGCTGCAACGCCAAGCGTTGTTGAGCCGCCGGTTGCCGCCTGCCCCACGTTGCGAAGTCGTACTCTCCGAGGCGGCGCTGCTGCGGGTCGTCGGGAGCAGCGAGACGATGGCAGGTCAGTTGCGTCACCTGGCAGCCCTGAGCGAGCGACCGAACGTCTCCGTTCGCGTGCTACCGCTCATGGCCGGACTGCATCGAGGCGTCGAAGCGGGCACGTTCGTCATGTTGGCGTTCCCCGCCGGCAACCGGGCAACGCCCGAGCCGCCAGTCGTCTACAGCGAATCGTGGACCGGCGCGCTGTATCTCGACCGACCCCAGGAACTCGCCGCATATGAGAAAGTCTGGGCGAGCATCGATGAGCTTGCTCTCGACCACAGCCTGTCGAGACGGTTGGTCGATAAGATCATCGGGGAGGTTCACCATGGCTGATCTGACCAGAGCGCAGTGGCGCAAGAGCACCCGCAGCGGCAGCAACGGCGGAGAGTGTGTCGAGGTAGCCGACAACCTGCCCGGCCTGGTCGCCGTACGCGACAGCAAGGATTCGGCGGGTCCGGTCCTCACCTTCACCCCCGCCGCCTGGACCACCTTCACCGCCCAGACCAAGCACACCCGCTGACGGCAGCCCGGGGGCGCGGCGGGCGATGACCGCCGCACCCGGGTTCAGTAGTACTCGCGGATGTAGCCGAGGGCGCGCTCGTACACGTCGTTGTCGCGGATTTTGAACTTGATGTAGAGCGCCTTGCGCAGGGACTGCTGGACCAGACGGTCGCCGTCGCGGGTGTCCTGCCAGCCTTCGAAGCGCACCGCCCGCACGACCTCGTCCACCTCCTCGACGACCTTCTCGGCGATGACCGGCGTTCCGTTGCCCTTGAGCGACTGGAACAGCTCGGTGAGCGCCGCCTTGCCCTGCTCCTCGCGGGGGATCTGCGCGGCGGCCTTCTCCGCGGCCACGGTGTCCCGGGCAAGGGCGAACAACTCCTTGAGGAAGTCCAGGCTGGCCTGCTGCGCGTGCGCGTACTTCTCCCGCAGCGCGGCGAGCCGCTTGCCGAGTTCGACGAAGGCCGGGTTGCCCTTGTGCTTGGCGATACGGGCGGTAATCCACTTTTCGACCTCGACCGGGTCGACGTCCGGCCGCCGGCCGGTCATGAGGTCCTCGATCACCTGGGCGTCGAGCACGATCGTGTCGAGATCGCTGCGGGGCACCTCGACGGTGACGTGTTCGTTGATGAGTTCCAGCGTCTTGGCGCCGAGGGTGTGCCAGACCAGCCGGCCGGCGATGTCCGAGGGCCGCACCGACTCGTACACGTCGGTGAGCCACCGGTAGTCGGTGGCGTAGGGCGAGACGATCGGGTCCGGGCTGAGTGTCTCCCAGAGTTGGGCCACGACGCTGTAGGCCGCGCCGAAGGCATCGCGGGCCTCGTCGCTGCTGAGCGCGTTCTGCGCGGAAATGAGCCCTTCATAGCCGCCCACGGTCCGGTCGACGCCGGGGAAAAAGGCCAAGGCTGCCTCGACGGCCGGGCGGAGCTGATTCTTCAGCACGTCGATGTTGCTGATGACCTGCTGGACGCTCTTCTCGTCGAAGGCGAACGCCTTGGCGACGTTGTCGAAGATGCCCAGGTAGTCGACGATCAGGCCGTGCGTCTTGCTCGGCGGGTAGACGCGGTTGGTGCGGGTGATCGCCTGGAGCAGGTTGTGCTCCTTGAGCGGCTTGTCGACGTACTGCGCGTAGAGAATGGGCGCGTCGAAGCCCACGAGCAGCTTCGCCGTCACGATGATGATCTTCAGGGGGTCGGCCGGGTCGTTGAACCGGGCAGTGATGCGCTCCAACTCCTCCCGGTCGGGCGTGTAGTCCTTCCACGCCTCCGGGTCGCGGGCGGTGCGGCTCATCACGACCGTGGAGGCCTCGGGACCGAGGATCTCGTCGAGTTCCGCCTTGTAGGCGACGCAGGTCTCCTTGTCGTAGACGACCACCTGCGCCTTGAAACCCTGCGGTTCGACCTTCGCCCGGAAGTGCTCGGCGATGTCCTCGGCGATCCTGCGGACCCGCCCGGGAGACTTGATCAGCGACTCCAGGGAGGCGGCCCGCCTGGACAACGTCGACTTGTCGGCCTCGGTGAGCTGGTGCTGCTCAGCCAACTCCGCGAAGGCGGCGTCAATGGCCGCCTCGTCGAGGTGAATCTCTGACAGACGCGGCTCGAAGTGCAGCGGCAGCGTCGCCCCGTCCCGGATCGAATCCTGGAACGAATACCGCGACAGGTAGCCACCTTCATCCTTTGTGGACCCAAACCACATGAACGTGTTGCGGTCCCGGCGGTTGATCGGAGTACCGGTCAGGCCGAACAGGAATGCGTTCGGCAGCGCCTCGCGCATCTTGCGACCGTAGTCGCCCTCCTGAGAACGGTGAGCCTCGTCGACCATGACGATGATGTTGTCGCGGGCGTCCAGCACGCCCGGCGCCTCGCCGAACTTGTGGACCGTGGTGATGATGACCTTCCGCGCACCGGTGCTGAGCAGATCCTGAAGCTCCCGGCGGCTATTGGTCGAGACGAGGTTCGGCACGTCCGAGGCGTTGAACGTGCCGGTGATCTGGGCGTCCAGGTCGATCCGGTCCACCACGATGATCACGGTGGGGTTCGTCAGCCCCGCCGTGGCGCGCAACTTCTGGGCGGTGAACACCATGAGCAACGACTTGCCCGAACCCTGAAAGTGCCAGATCAGACCCTGCTTGATCCGCCCGTGCAGCACCCGCTCGACAATCAGGTTCGTCGCCTGGAACTGCTGGAACCGCGCAATGATCTTTATCTTGCGGTGCTTCTTGTCGGTGGCGAACACCGTGAAGAACCGCAGGAAGTCCAACACCGCCACTGGCGACAGCACACCCTCGACCGCCTCGCGCACCACCGCCAGGCCGGACCGCGCCGGGGCGTCGTCGTCTGTCTCCTCCCGCCACGGACCCCAGAGGCCGACCGGCATGCCGACCGAGCCGTACCGGAAGTCCTTGCCCTCGGTGGCGAAGCTGAACACGTTCGGCACGAAGAACGCCGGTACGTTGACCTCGTAGTCCTCGTCGATCTGCGCCGCCGCGTCGATCCAGGAGTACGCCGGCCGAACCGGCGACTTCGCCTCGCCGACTACCAGCGGGAACCCGTTGCACCACAGCACCAGGTCGAAGCGGCGCTCGACCCGCCCAACCCGGTAGGTCACCTCCGTCGAGACAATCCACTGGTTGACGCTTGGGTCCAGGTTATCGAAGTCGATGAGCCGGACCGTGACGTGCTCGCCGGCCGGGCCGAACGGCATCGACTTCTGCCCGGTCAACCAGGCGGCGAACTGCTCGTTGGCGACAACCGGGTTCGGCGTACGGCGAGCGGCCAGAATGATCGCGCGCAGTTGGTAGATGACCTCGTCGGCCCGCCGGGGGTCGGCCTCGATGGCCGGGTTCAGGCGGATCAGGGCCGCTTTGAGCGGCCCCTCCAGCAGGACTTCGTCCTCCCGGCGCGGCAACTGCTTACCGGACACGAACTGGACGTCACGAGACGCGACAAGATCACTAACGAAGTCTCGGACTGAGTTCGCCTCATTGAAAGTCACTGGCACACCTCCTGAAGGAGCCGCGCCTGCAATTCGCGAGCATTGTCAACGTCACGCTGAGCGCAAACGACAGCTGCCCTTGCCTGAGCCATTTTTTCCAGGAATCGCGCCTGGTCCGTCAGCGGAATCGCTGGAAACGCAAGCCGACGCACATCCTTTTGGGAAATATTTTTCATCGCCGCCCCGGTTCCAGTGGCAACCGAAGCGATTTCCGCCCGAGTACGCGGCACTTGGAGGTACTCATATACGAAACTGCGAGTAACCACCGCTTCCCTTACGTCCAACCGAAGCGTCTTGTCACTAAGCATCAGATTTGGATGATCCGCAGGAACAATACATGAGCGTCCGACGTAGGCCGAAGTGTTCGCGCGTGTCACGAGGAGGTCACCACCAAAGATTTGACACTCCGACGAAAACCCCCTTTGATCTAGCAACTCTTTATTCTCGGCCGCAATAAACCCTTCCTCGCCGATGGCACTTACCTTCAGGACTCCGTACTTCCCGTCCCTAGCGGGGGCCGAAGATCCAGGAAGGCTGCGACCCGCCGCAATCCCCGTCAAGACGTCACCGAGGGATGCGCGCCACTCGAATCGAGAGAGCAAAGACGAGCCCAGTTCTCGCACCGCCGCAGTTGCACAATTCTTCACATGGCGGGCAACGCGAACAGCGTCCTCCGTCATCCAAAGGATGGCCGCAATACGCTCCTGTTCATGAATGGGCGGCAAATCGAACTGATAGTTCGCCAGATCCGTCCAGTTGATGTAGGGGTTTACAGATCCGCGCGAATTCGCCACCGCATAAAAGTGAAACAGTTCCGAACTTAGCAGGAATGGCATGAATTCCTGAAGCAGGATGCTCGGATCACAGGTTTCAAGCACGAACGTTTTCTCGCCGGTGATCCCCTCAAAGTCAGGCACGGCCGTCTTACGCAGGTAGGAACGACGCGACACGTAGAGCACGTGGCCCGGTCGGAAGCGCTTGTAGAACATCGGGCCGATGGGGTCGCGCCCGATGACGCCCCAATCCGTGATGTGGAGGCTGTTGCTGGGGATGTGTTCTCCGGCGAGGAAACGCTCCAGACCCGACGTTTCCGGGTCTACCCGGTCGGTGACGTGCCTGATCACGTCTCCGAGCGCGACGCGCTTCCAGCCGCTCTTGTCCAGATTGAGGCTCACTTGGCTACCTCCTGCCGCAGCATGGCGAGCACGTCACCGATGGCGCGGTCCGCCTCCGCTGCCGAGGCCCGCCAGGCGTCGATTGCGTCGATGACGCCTACAGCTTCGGCTGACTCGTCCACGCCGTTGCGGCTGACATAGAGCGGGATGGCGAGGCTGTTCCCCTTGTCGCCGATCTCGTCGAGCGTGGCCACCGCAGCGAAGCCGTCTTGCTCCTCAAAGCCCTCATAGGCAGCGAGGATCTTCTGCTGGTGGCGGCCACGCAGGAACGACTGGCTCTGTTCCCGCGCGACTTCCGTCCGAGCGTCGATGAAGAGGACCTTCCCCTTCCTGTCGACCGGCTTGCGTGCTCGCAGGATCACCACAGCCGCCGGCATGGGTGAGTTGTAGAACAGGCCTTCTCCCAGCCCCAGCACACACTCCACGAGGTCGGATTTGACCAGCCCAGACCGCATCGCAAGCTCGTCCCGCCGGAACAGGACGCCATGCGGGAGCAGAATCGCGGCCCGGCCGGACTCGGGGTCCAGGCTGGCCGCGATGTGTTGGAAGAACGCGTAGTCAGCACGCCCCTGCGGCGGCACTCCCCACATGTTGCGGCCGTACGGGTCGTTGGTGAACGCGGTCCGGTTCCAGGCCTTGATGGAGTACGGCGGGTTGGCGAGCACCACGTCGAACGTGCGCAGCCGATCACCGTCGAGGAAGGCGGGCTTGGTGAGCGTGTCGCCGTGCGCGATGTCGCCGTCGACGATGCCGTGCAGGAACAGGTTCATCCGGGCGATGGCCGACGTCCCGTAGTTGAGTTCCTGCCCGTACAGGCGCAGGTTGCGCCACTCCTTGCCCTGCCGGCGCAGCTCGGCGGCGGTGGAGATGAGCATGCCTCCGGTGCCGCAGGTCGGGTCGTAGACCGACTCCCCCGGTTCGGGCTTGAGCATCATCGTCATCAGGTGCACGAGCGTGCGGTTGGTGTAGAACTCCTGGGCGGTGTGGCCGGAGTCGTCAGCGAACTTCTTGATCAGATACTCGTACCCCTGACCGAGTTCGTCCTCGGGCAGGTTCGCCACCGAGAGCGTCTTGGTGGAGAAGTGCTCGATGAGTTCCTTGACGGTCCGGTCGGGCAGCAGGCTCTTGTTGCCCCACTCGCCGTCGCCGAACACGCCGGGCAGCGTGTCCGGGTTGGCCGCCTCGATCGCTCGCATGGCCGCTGCGACCGCCGCGCCGACGTCGCTGGCGACGTCGCGGATATCCTGCCAGTGGGCACCCTCGGGGATGGCGAAGCGATGGTTCTCCGGCAGGTCGGCCAGCTCTTCCTCACCGTAGGCGGCCAGCGCGGCGGCGCGTTCCTCGTCGTACACGTCGGAGAGCCGCTTGAGGAAGACCAGCGGGAAGATGTACTGCTTGTAGTCGCCGGCATCGATGAGGCCGCGCAGCCGGACGGCGGCTCCCCACAGGTAGGACTCCAACTCGCGCTGGGTGATGCGCGTGCTCATGCCGTCACCTCCGCAGGCCCAAGGCCCCACTTGGCCAGTTCGGCCTCCAGCGCGGCGCGCGTCTCGCGGGCGGCGGCGTGAGCCGCTTCGAGGTCGGCCAGGGCCTGCTCCAGCGTGTGCTGTTCGCCGTCGTCGACGGGCGTGACGTACAGCGGGATGTTGAGGTTGAAGCCGTTGACCTTGATGTCGTCGAGCGTGGCGACCGCCGCCAGGCCGGGCGCGTCAGCGAACGCCTGGACGGTCCGCAGCAGCGTGTCGGCGTGCTCGGGTTCGAGCGTGTTCTGGTTACGGCCGCGCCGGAACAGTTTCTCACCGTTGACGAACAGCACCCGGCCCGCGCGCTCCTCGACCTTCCGCCGACGCAGGATCAGCACGGACGCGGCTAAGCCGGTGCCGTAGAAGAGGTTCGGCGCGAGGCCGATCACGGCCTCGACCAGGTCGGCCTTCAGCACGAACTCGCGGATGCGGCCCTCGGCGCCTTGGCGGAACAGCGCACCCTGCGGGAGGACGACGGCCACCCGGCCGGTGCCGGGCGCCGCGGATTCGATCATGTGCTGGACCCATGCCCAGTCGGCGTACCCCTTGGGCGGCACGCCCCCGAGCCGGTTGCGGCCCCACGGGTCGGTGCCCCACGCCACGTCGCCCCAGTTCTTGAGCGAGAACGGCGGGTTGGCGATGACGCAGTCGAACCGGGTGAGGCGACCGCCGTCGAAGAAGGCCGGCGCGCGCAGCGTGTCCTCGTGCTCGATCTTGAAATCCTGGACGCCGTGCAGGAGCAGGTTCATCTTGGCGAGGCCAGAGGTGGCGAGCACCTTCTCCTGGCCGAAGAGTTTGCCCCAGAGCGTCTGCGGTCGGCCGCCCTGGCGCTTCACGTGCTCGATGACCTCGATAAGCATGCCGCCCGTGCCGCAGGCCGGGTCGTAGACCGTCTCGCCTTCCTGCGGGTCGAGGATGTCGACGAGCAGTCGCACCACGGGGCGCGGGGTGTAGTACTCGCCGGCCTTCTTGTTGGACTGGTCCGCGAACCGCTTGATGAGATACTCGTACGCCTGCCCGAACACGTCCGGCGCGACGACGGCATTGCTCAGCGTGCGAGTGGAGAAGTGCTCGATGAGGTCGCGCAGTTTGGCATCGGGCAGCTTGTCCTTGTTCGTCCAGGCGGCGCCGCCGAAGATGCCGTACAGCACGTCCGGGTTGACCTTCTCTATCGCCCGGAACGCGCTCACCAGGGCCTGCCCGATGTTCTCGGTGCGGGCGCGCACGTCCTCCCAGAGACTGCCGGTCGGGATGCCGAAGCGGTGGTTCTCGGGAAACGACGCGTACTCGTGATCACCGCCCGACTCCGCCAGGGCCCGCTCGTACTCCTCGGTGTAGACGTCGCTGATCCGCTTGAAGAACATCAGCGGGAAGATGTACGCCTTGAAATCCGCCTGGTCGATGCTGCCGCGCAACAGGTCGGCGGCTCGGGCCAGGTACTGCTCCAACTCGGAGAGGCTGAGTGGGATGGCGAGCGTGTCACGAGGTGTCGCGGAAACCCGCGCATAACGCTCGGTCATGTCACGGTCCGATCTTGGGTCATGCTTGGTGCTGTCTCCTCCTGCGTGGGCGGGCACGAATCCGTGCCGCCCCAACCGTAGTCGCAACTGCGATCGGAGAGGATTCCCGGCATGGGGGTGTTCCGAGCACCGGCACGGCCCTGGCGCATTGATCACTTGACGCTCTGAGCCGACCAACTCGCAGTCAGTTACCGGACAGAACCGGCGGTCGCGGCCGAATCGACGATGCGGACATCTCCGTCCGGCAAACGGATCGGTCCGGGCGGATCGCCCGAGCCCCGTCCGGGCAACTCTTTCCATGCGTCTGCGCCCACGATCGCGCCGCTTTCCGGTCCGGCCCGCAGGTAACTTCTCGTACCACCGCCTTCACGAGGAGTATCCGCATGTCCGAGGAGACCTGGCTCGCGGCCCGCCTGATCCCCACGTCCGGCATCAACGGCGCGGAGGAGCAGGAACGCCGGGCGACGTCCGCCCTATTGGCGGTGATGAGCGCGGTACGGGAGTTCGGGCGGGTGCTGACCCAGTCCCTCGGCGCACCGGCCGGCACGGTGCAGACCTTCATCGAGGTGCCGTTCAAGCTCGGTAACCAGCAGCTCTTTCCGGACGGCCTCATCCGCGTCACGCGCGGGCAGCGGCAGTGGACCGCGCTGGTGGAGGTGAAGACCGGCAGCAACGCGCTGCGGGCCGAGCAGGTGGAGGCGTACCTGGACATCGCCCGCGAGCAGGGCTTCGACGCTCTCATCACGATCTCCAACGAGATCGCCCCCGTGCCGGGCCAGCATCCGACCACGATCGATCGCCGGAAGCTGCGCAAGGTCGCGCTCTACCACCTGCCCTGGACGGAGATCCTGACTCAGGCGGTGATCCAGAAGGAGTACCGCGGCGTCGCCGACCCGGACCAGGCATGGGTCCTGGGCGAGCTGATCAGGTACCTCGAACACCCGCGCTCGGGGGCGCTGGAGTTCAGCGACATGGGACCGGCGTGGGTCCCCGTACGCGACGGGGTGTCGGCCGGGACGCTGCGGGCCGGCGACGGCGGCGCGGCGGAGGTGGCCGGCCGCTTCGACGCCCTGATCCGCTACGCCTGCCTGCGCCTCGGCCGACAGTTGGGCACCGACGTCACGCCCGCGCTGAGCCGCCGTGACCTCGCCGACCCGGCCGCACGCACCCAGTCGCTGGTCAACCAGCTCGTCACCACCGGGACCCTGACCGGGAGCATCAGGATTCCGGGCGCGGTCGGCCACCTCCACGTCACCGCCGATCTGCGGGCCGGGCAGATCGTCTGCCACGTCGACGTGGACGCTCCCCGCACCGGCAGACCGACCACCAGGGTGAACTGGCTGGTCCGCCAACTGAAGGACGCGCCGGAGACGGTACGGATCGAGGCGTTCGCCATGCACGCCCGCGGGGGTGGCGCGACGGACCTCCTGCGGCAGGTCCGCGCCGAGCCCACCACGCTGATCACCGACCCCGCCCGTGAGCTGCGGGCGTTCCGGGTCGCGCAGAGCACGGCGGCGGGCACCAAGCGGGGCAGCGGGCGGGGCGCCTTCATCGATTCCGTGCTGCGCGCGATCGACGACTTCTACGAGCAGATCATCCAGAACCTGAAGCCCTGGATGCCCGCACCGCCGCGCCTGCGTACGCCGGACGACGTCACGCCCGTGCAGCCGGTCGCCGCGAGCCTGGTCTCCACCGCCATCTCCTCCCAGGACAGCCCCGACCTCGACACTGCGTCGGTGGCGGGCGACAACCAGCCGAGGCGGTGATCCTGCCGCTCCTCCCCGCCGGAACGGGCACGGTGGAAGGAGCGGCGAGGAACGGCTGCGTGGTCAGGCCACGCCGGGGATGTCCGTCAAGCCCTCGATCCACCCGGCGACCACCGACGTCTGAACGGCATAGCCGTAGGAATAGTCCGGCGCGTACGCGTAGTAGATCCCATAGACGCGGTCGCCCGACCAGACGCCCGCGCCCGAATCTCCCTTCACCGGAATTCCGTCGATGGGGGTCAGCCGCATGTGGTCCACGGCGGACCCGTCCACCGACAGGGAGCAGACCCGGAGCGAGGGAGTCGGCGCCGACGAGGGGACGGATGGCTGATCCGACCCCAGCCCCGCACGGCGACGGTGATGCCGGTCTTCAGGAGCGAGTTGGCGTTGTACTTCGCGATGAGGTTCACGTTGCGCACGGACCATCGCAGATGCAGCACCGCGACGTCGTACTTGTCGTTGGGCGCCCAGCCGATGACCGGGACTCCCTCGCCGTACTTCGGCCTGCGGTCGCCGGTCCAGATCTGGAACCTGTCGGGGTCTTCGCCGTCGAAGCAGTGCTTGGCGGTGAGCACCCAACGCTGACCGATCAGCGTCCCGGTGCACTTGTATCTCGCTCCGGAGTCGGCCCAGATGTTGACCTGGCCGCGGAGCACCCCGCTGGTGGTGCCGCCGAAGATGGCCGCTGCCGGCGTCGAGCCGGCGAGCACCAGCGCGACCGCGAGGCCGGCTGCCGCAGCGGCGAGGGCGCCGGAACGGAACATTCGTCCGATCATCAACAGGGCTCTCCCATTCGCAGAAAACGTTGGCCCGGTGACCGTCATCGATTTCGCATATGGGTGGCAGAAAGGCTGGATGACAAGGCAGTTTCGAGATGGTGACGCCGCCCGGGTCAGCGTGATGCGGCCTGCCGGTCGGGGCGGTGCTCGGCCTGCGCGCGTTCGAGGCCGTCGAAGAGCAGGTCGAGAGTGAATTCGAACTCGGTCTGGCTGTCGCACCAGCCGAGCGTGGGATCGGTCGCGTCGTGCGTCTCGGCGGCGACCATCGCGGCCAGGTGGGGCAGTCGCTCGGCCAGCGCCGCCAGCTCAGCCTCCGCCACCTCAGCCCTCTCCCCGGTCGCCGGCCGGAAGACCTCCTGCGCGAAACCGAGCGCCAGGCTGCCGAAGGCGTGCAGCGCCCGGTGGGCGATCCGGTACGAGAAGCCGCCGTCGACAAGCGTGGCGAGGATGCCGTCGTAGTAGGCGTACACCCCGGCGGGCACGGACGGGCGGGAGGTGAGCAGCGCCGGCGCCCAGGGGTGGCGCAGCATGACCGCGCGCGCGGCGAGGAAGCGCAGCCGCAGCCGGGTGCGCCAGTCTCGACCCGCCGCATCCGCTTCGGCGCGGCCGGCGGCTGACGCGATCTCGGCCACGACGGCGTCGACGAGCCCGTCGAGCAGGCCCTCCTTGCCGGGCAGGTGGTGATAGAGCGACATCGCCTCGACGCCGATCTCCGCGGCCAGCCGGCGCATCGTCAGCGCCGCCATCCCTTCGGTGTCCACCAGGGCGATCGCCGTGGCCAGGGCCTCCTCGCGGCTCAACGGCGCCCGGCGCTTCTTCGCTCCCATCCGGCTTCCCATCTTCCCTTGACCTTACAGCGTATGGTTACCTTACGACGTAAGGCAGGCCGGTCACCCACCCCACAGGAGCCCGCCATGCACCCGCTGATCCGCACCGCCCGGACGACCGGGCTGCTCTACCTCGGGCTCGCCGTCGCCGGCGCCCTGGGGTTCCTCACGATCCGCCCCATGATCTTCGACGCGGGTGACGCCGGCGCGACCCTCGCCCATCTGGTGGCGCACGAGTTGCTGGCGCGCGTCGGTGTCGCCCTCGAACTGCTGGTCGTCCTCACCCAGGCGCTCACCGCGATCTGGTTCCATCGCCTGTTCCGGACGGTCGACAGCCTCGCGGCCGGCAGCATCGCCGCGTTCGGCCTCGTCAACGCCGTCGCCGTCCTCGGCAGCGCCGCCATGCTCGCGACCGCCGTCCAGGTCGCGACCGGCGGGCCTGGCACCCGCCGCCGCCGTGCAGACGCTCTATCTCGTCAGCGGGAACCTGTGGGAGGCGGGCGGCATCTTCTTCGGCCTCTGGCTGGTGCCGATGGGCTGGTGCGTGCTCCGCTCGGGCTGGCTGCCCCGTCCGCTCGGCTGGGTCCTCGCCGTCGGGGGTGTCGGCTACGTGCTCAAGACGTTCGTCACCTACCTCGCCCCCGGTGCGGGGATCGTCGGCGACCTGCTGGTGGTCCCCGCCACCGTGGGCGAGTTCTGGATGCTCGGCTACCTGATCGTCGTCGGCCTTCGAAAGCGGGCGCTCAACGGAGATGACCGCGGTTGAGCGGGGCCCCCTGCTCTGCGGAATGCGTTAACAGGGGGCCCCTCCTTCAGCCGTTGACGCAGCGCAGCACCGGGCGGCGCGTCAGCGCCGCCCGGTCGAGCGGGGCGGCGGCGCGCACCGTGAACCCCGCGCTCTCCCCCGGCAGCAGCGTGACCAGCGCGGTGTCGACCTGCGCGGACGGGTCCAGCCGGTCGGGAAAGAGCGTCAGGTCGCGCAGCAGGGTCCGGGCGGTCACCCGGACCCGCTGGCCGCCGTCCGCCGGCTCGACGGTCGCGTCCCACTCCGCCGTCGGCCACTGGATGTCGCGGTCCTCGGCGAAGAACCACAGCGCCCGCTCCGCGGTGTCACCGGCGTCCGCGACGAGCAGCTCGCGGCGGGCCTCGTCCGGCCGTGCCAGCTCCGCCGGCAGCGCCAGCACCACCGAGGAGTACGCCGGGACGTCGAGGTCGACCGAGGTCTTCGCCCTCGGCTCCCCGGCGAGGGTGAGCCGGGTGACCGTGACCGGCCCGGTCCACGGCTGCGCGGTCTCGTTGACCGCGACCACCGCCAGCCCGCCGTCGCGCGGCTGCACGGTGAGCAGCCGGTCCGCGTAGGCGCGGCGTAGCGCGTACCACAGGGGTTTGCGCCGGCCGTCGCCGTCGACGGCGGCCCAGGAGGTGACCGGCCAGCAGTCGTTGAGCTGCCAGACGATGGTGCCCGTGCAGACCGGCCGGTGGGACCGGAAGTGCTCGACGCCGAGCTGGATGGCGCGGGCCTGGTTGAGCTGGGTGTAGTAGTGCCAGTCGTCGAAGTCGGCGGGGGGCGGCAGGTGCGCGTCCAGCCCGCGTTGGAGTTTCCGGTCCCCGTCGGTCGCCTTCTGGTGGTGGGTCATGCCCGGCGAGTCGTGCGCGAGCGGCTCGTCGGAGATGGACCGGCGCAGCGTCGCGTACGCGGGTGGGGCCTGGTAGCCGAACTCGGCGACGAAGCGCGGCACGTACTCGCGATATTTGGTGTAGTCGTCGTCGTTCCAGACGTCCCAGATGTGCATGGTGCCGTGCGCCGGGTCGTTGGGGTGCCTGTCCTCGGTGCCGGACCAGGGGCTGCCCGGCCAGTACGGGACGGTCGGGTCCAGCTCGCCGACGACCGAGGGCAGCAGCTCCAGGTAGTAGCCGCGCCCCCAGGTGCGGCCGGCGAGCGGCTCCTGCCAGTCCCAGTCGTGCCAGCCCCAGATGTTCTCGTTGTTGCCGGTCCAGAGCACCAGCGACGGGTGGCCGGCGAGCCGGGTCACCTGTTCCCGCGCCTCGGCCTCGACCTCGGTGCGGAACGGCTCCTCCTCCGGGTACGCCGCGCAGGCGAACAGGAAGTCCTGCTGCACCAGGAGCCCCAGCTCGTCGGCCAGCTCGTAGAAGTCGTCCGACTCGTACCGGCCGCCGCCCCAGATGCGCAGCAGGTTGACGTTCGCCCCGACCGCCTGGTCGAACCGTTCGGCCAGGCGTGCCCGGGTGACCCGATTGGGGAAAGCGTCGTCGGGAATCCAGTTGACGCCCTTGACGAAGATCGGCAGGTCGTTGACGTGCAGCGTGAACGGGGTGCCGTGGGCGTCCGGCGTGGTGTCCAGGCGGACCGTGCGGAAACCGATCCGGCGGGACGCGGCGTCGAGGTCCCGGCCGTCGGCGGCGTGCAGCGTGACGTGGAGCTCGTGCAGCGGCTGGTCGCCGTACCCGACCGGCCACCAGAGCGCCGGGTCGGGAACGGTGAGCGCCAGCACGGCGGCGTGCTCCCCCGCCGGCACGGTGACCTCGGCGGTGACGCCGGCGACGTCGGCGCGTACGGTCAGCGGCTCGTCGCCGGCCCGCTCCAGGTCGACGTGCAGCTCCACCCGGCCGACGCCGTCGTCCACGGTGACCAGCGGCCTTACCGACGCGAGCCGGGCGGTGGACCAGGCGTGCAGGGCGATCTCCTGCCAGATGCCGGCGGTGACCACTGTCGGTCCCCAGTCCCAGCCGAAGTTGCAGGCGGTCTTGCGGATGAACTGGAACGGCTCCGGGTACGCGTTGGGCCGGTCGCCGAGCCGGTCCCGGTGCGCCTCCGCGTAGCGGTACGGCGAGTCGAAGCGTACGGCCAGGGTGTTGTCGCCGGGACGCAGCAGCGACCGGACGTCGAACCGGTAGGAACGGTGCTGGTTCTCGGTGCGCCCGATCTGGGTGCCGTTCAGCGTCACGGTGGCCACCGTGTCCAGGCCGGCGCAGACCAGGTCGACCCGGTCGTCCTCACCCGGCTGCCACGGGAACGTGGTCTGGTAGACCCAGTCGGTGCGCCCGATCCAGAGCAGCCGGTTCTCGTTGTCGTCGAGGTACGGGTCGGGGATGAGACCGGCCGCGAGCAGGTCGGTGTGCACGCAACCGGGCACCGTGGCCGGCACCTCGGTCCCGGCGATCTCCGGCGGCACCTGCGGCCCGGACTCGGCCCGCAGCGTCCAACCCTCGTGCAGCAGCGTGGGACGGCTCACGACTTCACCGCGCCTTCCATGATTCCGCGGACGATCTGGCGTCCACCGATGAACAGCATGAGCAGCAGGGGGATGGTGGCGATGAACGCGCCGGCCAGCACCCGCCGGTAGATCACGTAGTTGCCGCTGGCCAGGTCGGAGACCGCGACCATCGAGGTCGGGTAGTCGGTGCCGCTCAACGTGATCAGCGGCCACTGGAAGTCGTTCCAGGTGGCCACGAACGTGAGCAGGCCGAGCACCGCGAGGGCCGGGCGGATCGCGGGGAGCACGATCGTGGCGTACACCCGCATGGTGGTGGCGCCGTCGACCCGGGCCGACTCGACAAGCTCGTCCGGGACGGTGTTCACGATGAACTGTCGCATGTAGAACACGCCGAACGCGGTGACCAGACCGGGCGCGATGACCGCGAGCAGCGTGCCGTTCCAGCCCAGCTTGCCCATCACGATGTAGAGCGCGACGATGCCGAGCTGGTTCGGCACGGTCAGGGTGAGCACCACGAAGAGCATCAGCGCGCCGCTGCCCTTGAAGCGCAGCTTGGCGAACGCGAACCCGGCCAGCGAGCAGAAGAACAGCACCGAGGCGGTCACCACGGTCGAGACGATGACGCTGTTGACGAGCGAGGCGGCGAAGTAGACGTCCTGGAGCGAGAAGACCTCGTCGACGTTGGTCAGGAACTTGTCGCCCGGCACGATCGCCGGTGGCAGCTTCGCCAGCGCCTCGTCGTTGCTGGTGGCGATGACGAACATCCAGTAGAGCGGGAACGCGGCGAACAGCATGCTGACCGCGAGCAGCAGGTAGGTCCAGAGCCCGGCCGGTGTCTCCTGCGGGGCGCGGGCCATGGGCCGGCGCTTGCGCGGGGTCGGCGGGGAGGCAAGGGCCGTCATCTACGCCCTCCGGAGAGTCGGTTCGTCAGCAGGTAGTTGATCCCGGCGACGACCAGGATGATCAGGAAGAGCGCCCAGGACATGGCCGCGGCGTAGCCGAGGTTGAGGTCCTTCCAGCCGACCTTGTAGATGAGTTGGGCGATGGTCTGCCACTCGCCGTTCGGTCCGCCGGTGGCGGCCTGGGCGTTCGGGTCGAACAGCATCGGCTCGGTGAAGAGCTGGAGCCCGCCGATGGTGGAGAGGATCACGGTGAACACGACCACCGGCTGGATCATCGGCACGGTGATGCGCCAGAGCTGCTTCCACTGGCCGGCGCCGTCGATCGCGGCGGCCTCGTAGACGTCACGCGGGATGGACTGCATGGCGGCCAGGTAGAGCAGGGCGTTGTAGCCGATCCACTTCCAGTTGACCATGGTGGCGATGGCGATCCAGGCGTGCAGCTTGTCGGCGCGCCAGTCGATCGGGTCGTCGCCGCCGCCGATGCCGAGCAGGCCGAGCACCCAGTTCGCCATGCCGAAGTCGCGGGAGAAGAAGACGCTGAACACCATGGTCGACGCCACGATCGGCGTCACGTACGGCAGCAGCACGCCGACCCGCCACCAGGTCTGCGCCCGCAGTTGCCGGTTGAGCAGCGAGGCGACCAGCAGCGCGAGCAGCAGTTGCGGCACGGTGGAGAGCAGGAAGATGCCGAAGGTGTTGTAGAGCGCGTTCCAGAAGTCCTCGTCGGCGAGGAGGCGGCTGAAGTTCTCGACGCCGGCCCAGTAGGGCAGCGTCGGATCGTCCAGCCGGTAGTTGCGCAGCGAGACCACCGCGTTGAACAGCAGCGGGAACAGCCCGAACACGACGAAGAGCAGGAAGAACGGTGCGATCATCAGGTACGGCATGTAGCGCATGTCGAAGCGGTACAGCCGGTTGCGCCAGGTCAGCCGCCGGTCGTCGGCCCCGCGACGGCCGCGCTCCGGCGCGGGTCGGCGGCGCGGCGGCGCGGGCGCGGCACGGGTGCTGGACATCGGATCACTCCTGAGCCGGGGAGGGTGGACGGGGTACGGCGGTGCCGGAGCGGGGTCGATTCCGCTCCGGCACCTGTGTGTGTCAGGACTTGGCGGCCTTGTCGGCCTCCTTGACCGCCTCGGTCCAGGCGGCGTCGGGCTTCAGCGACTTGTTCTCCACCCGGCGGATGACGTTCTCCACCGCGACCCGGGTCGGGCCGTTCTTCTTGCCCAGGTACTGCGGGGTGAGGCCCTGCGCCATCTTCGGGAAGATCTGGCCGACCGGGGCGTCGTTGAAGAACGGGTTCTTGAAGTCGGCGATGGCCGGGTCGGCGTAGAGCGCCGGCTGCGACGGCAGGTTGCCGACCTTCTTGAAGATCTCGATCTGCTGCTCCGGCGCGACCAGCCACTCCAGCAGCTTGTACGCCTCGTCGACGTGCTTGCCCTGCTTGGGGATGGTCAGGAACGAGCCACCCCAGTTGCCGCCGCCGCCGGGGACCGCGGCGATGTCCCACTTGCCCTGGGTGCCGGGCGCGGTGTCCTTGATGTGGCCGAGCATCCACGCCGGGCAGGCGAGCACCGCGAACGCGCCGCTGGTGAAGCCCTTGTCCCAGTCGGCCTGGAAGCTGACCAGGTTGGCGGAGAGCCCGGACTGGACGGCCTTGACCGTGTAGTCGAACGCGACCTTCGGGCCCTGCTCCATCTGGAGCTGCTCCTGGTCGTTGTAGAAGCCGACCTGCTGCTGCCCGAGGATCGGGTTGAACAGGTTCGTGCCGGCGTCGATGAACTTCTTCTTGGTCTTGCCGGTGTACTGCTGGCCGACCTCGAGGAACTTGTCCCAGGTGGGCCACAGCGCGGAGACCTGGTCGCGGTCGGTGGGCAGGCCGGCGGCCTTGAACAGGTCGGTGCGGTAGCACATGGCGAGGCCACCGACGTCGGTGCCGAGCCCGATCTGCGTCTTGCCGTCGGCGGACAGCGACTGCTTCCACTTCCAGGGCAGGTACTTGCTCTCGTACGATCCGGCGCCCTTGTCCAGCAGGTTGACGAACTTGTCGGACTGGCTGCGGAACTGGACCATGAAGCCCTCGTCGATCGCCGCGATGTCCGGCGCGCCGTTGCCGGCGACGAGCTTCTTCTGGAGATCCTCGTGCTGGGCGTTGTACTCGCCCGAGTTGAGCTGGATCTTGACGTTCGGGTGGTCGGCCTCGTACTTGGCCTTGAGGTCCTGGAGGCCGAAGTCGCCCCAGAAGTTGATCTTCAAAGTGACCTGACCGTCGGCCGCGTCCGCGCCGCCGGTGGTGCTCTTGCCGCTACAGGCGGCGACCATGACCAGGCTGACGGCACCGACGGCGGCCGTGCGCGCCCAGTGCGTCCAGGACCGTTTCATGTCATCCTCCGCGCCGAATGGGAACGCTCCCGAGATCGAGAGACGTTGACTGAACCGGATAAGTGAGGCCACCGTACGGTTCGCTCTTTGCACTGTCAACGGCCGGTTAACAGCGAGGCCGTCCCGTAACCTTCGGGACCGGTTGGGAGCGCGACCATGCGTGGTGGAGCGCTTTCCGGAGCAGTTTCGGGAGCGCCGGGATGGTGGACAGCGAGCCGGATGCCCGTACGCTGAACCGCACAAGTGACCAACTGTGTGGTTCAGTCGCCGACGGGCCGCCGCGCCGACCGGACGACCGGCCCGGTGCAGTAGCGTCACTCCCCGCCGCCACCCGGCGGTCGGGAAGCGCCCGCGAGGGCCGGACAAGTGGAGGAACGCTTCGGTGAAGCGGCCGACCATCGCCGACGTCGCCCGGCGCGCCGGGGTCTCCAAGGGCGCGGTGTCGTACGCGCTGAACGGGCAGCCCGGCGTCTCCGAGGCGACCCGCCAGCGCATCCTGGCCATCGCCGCCGAGATCGGGTTCAGCCCGAGCAGCGCCGCGCGGGCGCTCTCCGGCGCCACCGCCAAGGCGGTCGGGCTGGCGCTGTGCCGGCCCGCCCGGATACTGGGCATCGAACCGTTCTTCATGGAGCTGATCAGCGGCGTCGAGGCGGAACTCTCCGCCCGCTCGTACGCGCTCACGCTCCAGGTGGTCACCGACCAGGAGGCGGAGATCGCGGTCTACCGCCGGTGGTGGGCCGAGCGCCGGGTCGACGGCGTCTTCGTCTGCGACCTGCGCACCGACGACCGGCGGGTGCCCGCGCTGGAGGAGCTGCAACTGCCCGCCGTGATCATCGGCGGTCCCGGGCACACCGGCAGCCTGGCCAGCGTCTGGTCCGACGACGCGGCGGCCCTGGTCGAGACCGTCGAATACCTGGTCGCGCTCGGGCACCGGCGGATCGCCCGCGTCGGCGGGCTCCCCTCGCTGCTGCACACCGAGATCCGCACCGACGCGTTCACCGACGTGTGCCGGCGGCTCGGGCTGGACGAGGCGAGCACGGTCTGGTCCGACTACACCGGCGAGGAGGGCGCGCGGGCCACCCGCCGGCTGCTCAGCTCCGCCAACCGCCCGACCGCGGTGATCTACGACAACGACGTGATGGCGATCGCCGGGCTGTCCGTGGCGCAGGAGATGGGGCTGGCCGTCCCCGGCGACCTCTCCATCGTCGCCTGGGACGACTCGCCGCTCTGCCAGCTCGTGCACCCGCCGCTGACCGCGCTGGGCCGGGACATCCCGGCGTACGGGTCGCACGCCGCCCGACAGCTCCTCGCCGTGATCGCCGGGGAGCCGGTGACCGAGTTGCAGGACGAGACCGCCCACCTGACCCCGCGCGGCAGCACCGCCCCGCCCCGTGCTCGCTGAACCGGTTAAGTCACCAACTCACCGGGACGCCGAGGGGAACTCCTCGAACCACGCCTCGACCCGCTCCGCGGTCGCCGGCCGGGCCAACGCGAAGCCCTGGCCGTACCGGCAGCCGGCCCGTCGGGCGCCGGCCACCTGACCGTCCGACTCCAGCCCCTCCACCACCACCTCCACGCCGAGCCGGTCGCCGAGGTTCGCCACCACGTCGATCAGTGGACGCTGCCCGTCCCCACCCGGCGTCACCAGATGCGGGCCGACCTTGAGCAGGTCGATCGGCAACCGGCGGAGCTGGGCCAGCGAGGCGTGCTCGGCGCGGAAGTCGTCAAGCGCGGTGCGCACCCCGAGCGACCGCAGGCCGGCCAGCCGCGCCGTCACGGTGGACAGCTCCGCCCCCACCGCCGGCTCGGCCACCTCCACCACCAACCGTTCCGGCGGCACGTCGTACGCCGCCAACGCGGTCGCGGTCCGCGCCACGAAATCCGGCGCGCCCAGCTCCCGCGGCGTGACGTTGACCGCCATCCACAGCTCGCGGCCCCCCTCCGACCAGGCGGCGAGCTGCCGACAGGCCCGGTCCACCACCCACCGCCCGACCTCACCGAGCAGGTCGAGATCGGCCGCCACCGGCAGCAGTTCCGCCGGCAGCACCGTGCCCAGCGTCGGGCTGCGCCAGCGCAGCAGCGCCTCGGTGCCGACCGGCATCCGGTCGGCCAGCGCCACCACCGGCTGGTAGACCAGGTCCAGCTCCCCCCGGGCCACCGCGCCGGGCAGCTCCCGCTCCAGGTCGAGCCGGCGGACCAGTTGCTCCTCCAGGTAGGCGTCGTACCACTCGATCCGGTCCCGGCCGAGCTGCGCCGCCCGCCGCCGGGCCAGGTCGGCCTGGCGCAGCACGTCCTCCGGGTCGCCACCGGTCGTCTCGGCCAGCCCGACGCTGACCCGGACCCGGGTGACGCCCGCCGGCCGGGGATACGGCTCGGCGAGCGCCGTCAGCAGCCGCGTGCCCAGCGCGTACGCGGGCACCGGTCCGAGGTCGGTGAGCACGGCGAACCCGGTGTCGCCGACGCGGGCGACCAGGTCGTGCGGACCGCAACCGACGCGCAGCCGGTGCCCGACCTCGACCAGCACCGGCGCGTCCGGCGGCACCACCTCGTCGCCGTGCACGTCCACCAGGAGCAGCGCGCCGCCGCTGCGCAGGGGCAGCGCCCGCACCAGGTCGGCGCGGGTCAACGGCGCCGGCTCACCGCCGTCGTCGTCCGCGCCGATCAGCCGCCGCAGCCACGCCTCGCTGGCCGCGAGCCGCTCCACCCGGCGGCGCTGGTCGGCGGCGGCGAGCAGCTCGCCCACCATGATCGGCGGAATGACCGACAGCCCCAGGGCCATCGCCGCCGGGGTGAACTCCCCCGCCGTGCCCAGGTGCACGCCGGCGGCCAGCGCGGCGATGCCGGCCGGCGCGGTGAGCCGGGGCCACGCGGCCGGCGCGGCCCCGTGGTGCGGTCGCTCCCCCGCCGAGGTACGCCGGGCGCCGGCGGCGATGAGCAGCGCGCCGGCCAGCACCGGCGGCGCGACGGCCGACAGGGCGCGGTCCGGGGCGTCGTACGCGAGCAGCGCCACGAGCAACGCCAGCCCGCCCAGCGTGAGACCGGCGCCGGCGTGGCAACGCGCGGCGCCCGGCCGACGCCGCCGTTCGGAGACCGCCGCCATGGCGAGCACGGCCAGCGCCACCGCCCCACCCACCGTGGCGACCCACGCGGCCGGCGGCACCGGGCCGGCGGGCAGCAGCATCCAGCCGGCGAAAGCCAGGCTGACACCGAGCGCGAGCACGTCCACGGTGCGGCGCAGACGCTCCCGGCCGGGGAGCCGGGACCGGCCCGGCAGGCGGAGCAACGCGGCGGCGTGCAGCGGCGCGGTGAGAGCGAGCCCGACCAGCGCGACCGGCAGCCGGTGCGCCGGGTCGCTCAGCGGCAGCACCGCGACGGTGAGCCCGGCGACCAGGACGGCCGCGTCGAGAATCGCGGCGACCCGCCGGGACAGCGCCACCCGGCGGGCCTGCCGCCCGGTCGTGGTGCCCGGGACGGGTGGGCCCGCCCGGCCGGTCGCCTCGGCCCGGCCCGCGGCGGCCCGCTCCGCCGGCCCGGAGCCGCCCGCCCCCGGTACGCCGAGACAGGTCTTCGTCCGGCCCGCAACGGCGCGCGGCGCCGACGCCGGATGGCCGGTGCCCGCCACGCCGTGCGGCGGCGACGCCGGATCGCCGGTGCCCGCCACGGCCTGGTGTACCGGGGCCAACGGGTCGACGCCCGACGCTCCACGGAGCAGCCAGGCCGTGGCCGGGTCGGCGGAGCGCGGAATTGCACGCGGCGCGGACGCGGGATGGCCGGAGCCCGCAACGGCGTGCGGCGGCGACGCCGGATCGCCGGACGCCGGCCCGACGCGCGGCGTTGGATGACCGGTGCCCGCCACGCCGCGGCGCGTCCGGGCCGAGGGCAGCGGGCTTCGGGCCGAGACGGCGTGATGCGCCGGCGTGGGCGGCACACCCGCCAGCCAGGCGAGCCGGACGCAGGCGAGGGCGGAGGCGCCGGCGACGGCGAGCGCCGCCGCGGCGGGACCGGGCACGAAGCCGGCGACGCCCGCCAGCAGGAAGGACGTGCCGACGAGCGACACGGCGAGGTCGGGCAGGGGTGGCCACCGGCGGGGTCCGGCGGAGAGGATGACGGGCACGGCGGTCGCCTTCGTGAGGGGGCACGGGGCGGTGCGGTTGCGGTGCGGCGTGCGGGGTCGGGCAGGCGCGGTCGCATCGGCGGGGACCGCTGCGGCCACGCCTAAGAACGATCCCGGAAGCGGCCGGTGACGGAACATCCATAGTGATGCGCGTCACACCTTGCCTAACGATCCCCACCCAACCCGGCGATCATGAGGTTGGCGGCGACAAAAAGGACGGCGAGTGCCGCCAACTCCATGATCACCGGCACGGGCCACCGGCGGGGCAAGGTGGGGCGGGGCGGGGGTGTGAGCTGGTTGGATGCGATCATCGGAGCGTGAGCAGCGCCGACACCGTCCGATTCCGTCCCAACCAGGCCATCCTGGTGGCCGCGATCGTCGCCTTCATCGGCGCGCTGCCGCTGGCCACCGCCCGGTGGTGGCTGCTCTGGGTGCTGCTGGTGCCACTCGGGATCGGGCTGTGGGCGTGGCGGTCCGGCACCGACGCCGACGCCCGGGAGCTACGGCTGCGGGCGCTCGTCGGGCAACGACGGGTGTCCTGGGACCGGGTCGCCGAGCTGACCGGCGACGCCCGTGGCCGGGCGGTCGTCCGGCTCGACGACGGTCAGGTGCTCGTGCTGCCCGCGGTGCGCGCCACCGACCTGCCCCGGCTGATCGCCGCCACCGGGCAGCGCCTCCCGGGGGACGGCACCGGCCCGCAACGGCCCGACGACGACGCCGGTCAGTAGCCGTCCACCACCCGGTTCGTCAGCTCCTCCCCCGCCACGAAGCGGCGCAACTGCGCCCCCACCAGCCGGTACGCGCGCGGCAGCAGACCGCGCACCGACCCGGCGACGTGCGGGGTGAGCAGCACGTTCGGCAGCTCCCACAGCGGATGGTCGGCGGGCAGCGGCTCCGGGTCGGTGACGTCCAGCGCGGCCCGCAGCCGTCCCGACGCCAGTTCGGCGAGCAGCGCCGGCGTGCGGGCCACCGGCCCACGCGCGGCGTTCACCAGCAACGCGCCGTCCGGCATCGCGGCGAGGAACCGCTCGTCGACCAGACCGCGGGTCTGCTCGGTCAGCGGCACCAGCAGCACGACCACGTCCGCGCCGGGCAGCAGGTCGGGCAGGTCGGCCACCCCGTGCACGTCCTCGCCGGGGCGGGCCGTACGGGCGACGAGCGTGAAGCTCACCTCGAACGGGGCGAGCCGGGCACGGACCGCCGCGCCGATCGAGCCGGCGCCGACGATCAGCACCCGCTTGCCGGCCAGCTCGTCGCTCGGGGCGACCTCGCCGTACGCCCATTCCCGGCGGGCCTGGGCGCGGGCCAGCGGCGCGAACCCGCGCAGCGCGGACAGGATCGCGCCGACCACCCACTCCGCGGTGGCCGAGTCGTGCACGCCGCGGGCGTCGCAGAGCGTCACGCCGTCCGGCATCCGGCCCGCCCACGCGTCCGCGCCGGCGGAGAGGAGCTGCACCACCTCGACGTCCGGCAGGTCGGCCAGGAGCGCGCCGGCGTCCGGGCCGGCCAGGAACGGCGGCACCCAGAACCGCACCCCGGCCGGGGACGACGGGAGCCGGTCCGGATCCGTCAGCACCTCCACCGTGACGTCGGGCGGCAGTTCGCCGAGCAGACGGCGACCGTCGGGGTGCGGAATCCATACCTTCACGACCGCCGACGATATCCGTAGCCGCAGGTCGGCGCCGCGGCGGTCGTGACGAACGCCCCGCCGAAGGTCGGACACACGTGCGACAGGGTTTAATCGAGGGCGGGACGCCGGCCGGCGTCGCGACGCGCAGGACAGGGGGGCGATGAGCGAGGACGACCCGGAGCGGAAGGCGGTGCCGATTCCGGCGCTGACCGATCCCGACCGGCTGCGGTCCCTCGACGAGACGCGCCTCGACGCGGTGCCGGACGAAGCGTTCGACCGGTTCGCGCGGCTGGTCGGCGACCTGCTCGACGTGCCGGTCGCGCTGGTCTCCCTGGTCGACGCGGACCGCCAGTTCTTCCCCGGCGCGGCCGGGCTGCCGCAGCCCTGGGCGGCCCGCCGGGAGACCCCGCTCAGCCACTCGTTCTGCCAGCACGTCGTCGACATCGAGGTGCCGATGGTGCTGCCCGACGCCCGGCTCTACCCGCGGGTGCGGCTGAACCTCGCCATCGAGGACCTCGGCGTGGTGGCGTACGCGGGCATGCCGCTGACCGACCTGGAGGGGCGGGTGCTCGGCTCGCTCTGCGCCATCGACAGCAAGCCCCGGGCCTGGACCAGGGAGCAGTTGCGTACGCTCGCCGACCTGGCCGCCGCCTGCTCGTCGGAGTTGCGGCTGCGGATCGCGGTCCGCAGCGCCGAGCAGGCCCGCCGCCGCGCGGAGGAGGCCCACGACCGGCTGGCGATGCTGGCCGGGATGAGCGAGATGCTGGGCGGCACGCTCGACGTGGCCACCGCGGTCGACCGCCTGGCGCACGCCATGGTGCCGTTGCTGGCCGACTGGTGCCTGATCACGCTGGTCGACCCGGCGGGCCGGCCGCGCAACGTCTCCGGTGTGCACCGGGACGAGGAACGCCGCGGCGACCTGGCCCGCTTCGCCACGCTGCTGACCACCGGGCTCGGCCCGGAGTCGCTGATCCGTTCGGTGCTGCGCTCCGGCCGGCCGGTGATGCGCGGCAGCGCCGGCATCGCGGACGTGGCGCGCGGCACCACCCGTCCGGAGCTGGTGCCGCTGGCCGAGCGGCTCGGCATCGGCTCGCACGTGACGGTGCCCATCACCGCCGTCGGGGACCGGGTGATCGGCGCCGTCACGCTCGTCAACCGCCCCGGCCGGCGCGGGTTCGACGCGAGCGACCTGCGGACCGCGCAGGACATCGGGGTACGGGCCGGCCAGGCGGTCGGCAACAGCCGGCTGTACGGCGAGCAGCGGCACGTGGCCGAGGTGCTCCAGCACAGCATGCTGCCGGTCCTGCCGACCGTGTCCGGGATGGAACTGGCCGCCGGCTACCTGCCGGCGGCGGACCGGGTCGAGGTCGGCGGTGACTGGTACGACGCGTTCGTCCAGCCCGACGGCGAGCTGATCGCCGCGATCGGGGACGTCGCCGGTCACGACATCGAGGCCGCCGCCACCATGGGCCAGTTGCGGAACCTGGTCCGGGGCAACGCGTACGGGCGGGACGACCCGGTGGAGGAGCTGGTGGCCAACCTCGACCGGGCCATCGGTGGGTTACGGGTGCCGACGGTCGCCACCGCCGTGCTGGCCCGGGTCCGCCCCGGCGACGGTGGGCTCCGGGTCTGCTGGTGCAACGCCGGGCACCCGCCGCCGCTGCTGATCCGCGCCGACGGCACGGTGTCGGTGGCGGTGGGACGGGGTCCGCTGCTCGGCCTGGCCCGCCCGCCCCGGCGCACCGGGCGGGCGTTGACCCTCGCTCCGGGCGACACGCTGCTGCTGCACACCGACGGTCTGATCGAGCGCCGGGACCAGCCGATCGACGAGGGGCAGGCGGAGCTGCTCGACCGGCTCGCCGCCGACGGTCCCGACGTGCCGCTGGCCGTGCTCTGCGACCGGCTGCTGGCCGCCGCGGACCGCCGCGAGGACGACGTCGCCGTGCTCGCCCTGCGCGCCGGCTGAGCGGCCGGGCCCCACGACGTCGCCCGGACGCGGCGGTCACCGGCAGCGCTCGACCGGCCCGGTTCGCCGCCGCGTCCGGCTAGGCTGGGCCGGGTGAGCCCGCGACTCCCGTTCCTCCGCGCCCGCCGTCTCCGGACGGTGCTGGCGGCGTCCTGCGCGGCGCTGCTGCTGGGCACCGCCGGCTGCGCGCTCGGCGAGCCCGAGCCGGACCCGGCCGGCGAGCCGCCCAACCTGCCGACGCCGTCGAGCACGGCCGGTCCCGGCGGGGCCGGCCAGCAGGTGGTGGCCACGGTGCTGGCGAAGGGGCTGGCGGTGCCGTGGGCGATCGCGTTCCTGCCCGACGGCGCGGCGCTGGTCACCGAGCGCGACAGCGGGCGGATCATCCAGGTCGGCCCGGAGTCGGGGCCGGACGGGCTGGCCGTCCGGCCGGTGCAGACGGTGCCCGGCGTGGTGGCCGGCGGTGAGGGCGGCCTGCTCGGCATCGCCGTCTCCCCGACGTACGCGCAGGACCGGATGATCTTCGTCTACTACACGGCCGAGGCCGACAACCGGGTCGCGAAGCTGCGGCTGGGTCAGACGCCGACGCCGATCCTCACCGGCATCCCGAAGGCCGGCAACCACGACGGCGGCGGGTTGGGTTTCGGCCCGGACGGTTTCCTCTACGCGAGCACCGGGGACGCCGGGCGCACCGCCAACGCGCAGGACCCGAAGAGCCTCGGTGGCAAGATCCTCCGGATCACCCCGGACGGCAAGCCGGCCCCGGGCAACCCGACCGCCGGTTCGCCGGTGTGGTCCTCCGGGCACCGCAACGTGCAGGGCTTCGCCTGGATGCCGGACAAGCGGATGTACGCGGTGGAGTTCGGCCAGAACACCTGGGACGAGATCAACCAGATCAACCAGGGCGGCAACTACGGCTGGCCGCAGGTCGAGGGGCGTGGCGACGACAAGCGCTACGTGGACCCGGTCGTGCAGTGGCGCACCGGTGACGCGTCCTGCTCCGGGCTGGCCGCCGTGGAGCGGCTGCTGGTCGCCGCCTGCCTGCGCGGGCAGCGGCTGTGGCTGGTCGAGCTGGCCGGCGACGGGACCGTCCTGGGCCAGCCCCGCGAGCTGCTCACCGGCCGGTATGGTCGGCTGCGCGCCGCGGCCGTGGCGCCGGACGGCTCGATCTGGGTGAGCACCTCGAACCGGGACGGCCGGGGCCGGCCGGCCGCCGAGGACGACCGGATCCTGCGACTGGTCTTCGCGGACGGCGGCGCCGGCCGGAGCTGAGCTGCTTCCGGCGGGTTTGCCAAGATCACACACTGGGCAGGTCAGAATCTCAGCATGGACGGCCAGGAGAACGAGGAGCAGCGCACCGGGGACGGGACGTCCCCGGTGACCGGGCGTGCCCGCCGCTTCGCGGCCTGGCGGCCGGGTCACCGGCTGCGCCGGGTGGGCGTGGTGCTGGCGCTGCTCGCGGTCACGCTCGGCGGCATCGTGGTCGGCACGTTCGCCGGCGGCCACGTCGGCACCGACATCGGCCCGTTCCGGGCGGAGCTGAAGCTCAGCCCGTCGTTGAGCGGCGGCACCACTGTCGACATCCCGCCGTTGGGCGCGCTGCTGCTGGACAGCCACGACGGGCCGGCGTACCTGACCGTCGAGGTGGGTTCCCTGGACCAGCGGCGCACCGAGGCGCTGATCGACGACCCGGCGAGCATCAGCCGGGCCAGCCAGTCGGCGGTGCAGGACGTCCGCGACGGCGTGATGCGGCTGGGCCTGAAGACGCTCGCCTCGGCGGTGCTGGCCACCCTGCTCCTGGCCGGGTTGGTCTTCCGCGACGTGCGGCGGACCGCCTGGGCCGGCGGGCTGGCGCTGGTCATCACCGCCGGCAGCCTCGGCCTGGGCGCGGCCACCGTACGGCCGCAGGCGATCGAGGAGCCCCGGTACGAGGGCCTGCTGGTCAACGCGCCCGCGATCGTTGGTGACGCCCGGCGGATCGCCAACGACTACACCAAGTACGCGGAGCAGCTCCAGCGGCTGGTCGGCAACGTCAGCAAGCTCTACACCACGGTCTCGGCGTTGCCGGTGGTGCAGCCGTCCCCGGGCACCACCCGGGTGCTGCACGTCTCGGACATGCACCTCAACCCCACCGGCTGGCAGCTGATCCGCACGGTGGTCGAGCAGTTCGGCATCGACGTCGTGATCGACACCGGGGACCTCACCGACTGGGGCAGCGAGCCGGAGGCGTCCTACGTCGGCTCGATCGGCCTGCTCAAGAAGCCCTACGTCTACATCCGCGGCAACCACGACTCGCCGCGGACCGCCGCGGCGGTGGCCCAGCAACCGAACGCCGTCGTGCTGAACAACTCGACCACGACCGTGGCCGGGCTGACCATCGCCGGCATCGGCGATCCGCGGTTCACGCCGGACAAGGAGACCTCGCCGGCCGGCAGCGGACTCACGTCGGCGGTGGCCAACCAGGTGATCGGCGCCGGCGAGCAGCTCGCCGCCACGGTGGAGAAGTCGCCGCGGAAGGTGGACGTGGCGCTGGTGCACGACCCGGCGTCGGCCGGGCCGCTCTCCGGCACCTGCCCGCTGGTGCTCTCCGGGCACACCCATGCCCGCCAGGTGTCGAAGCTGCCGCAGGTGCCGGGCGAGCAGCCGACGACGCTGATGGTGGAGGGCTCGACCGGTGGGGCCGGGCTGCGCGGGCTGGAGGGCGAGAAGCCCACGCCGCTGACCATGACGGTGCTCTACTTCGACCAGCAGAAGCTGCTCCAGGCGTACGACGAGATCACCGTGGGCGGCACCGGGCAGTCGCAGGTCAACCTGGAGCGGCACGTCATCCGGGACCCGGCCAAGGGCGACGAGGTGCCGGTCACCCCGACACCGACCCGTGGCGCGCCGGAATCGGGGTCGCCGAGCGCGACACCGGCACCGACCCCCAGCTGACGGCACCGCCTCGTTACTTTCCGTGTCGGCGGCGTGGGGACGGGGTGTCGGCCTGCGCCCCCTTTGCTCTGCAACCATCGACGCAGCAGGCACCGATTGTCACCGCGCCGGCGACCGGCACCGCGCGACGGCCCCGACCTTTACGCAGGTCGGGGCCGTGCTGCGGAGATGGCTGCAAAGCAAAGGCCGCGAACGGCGCCACTTTCGCTCCGCCCGGCCATCACGCTGCGCGACGAGGCGTGCCGCTCACACTCCGCGACGGCGCGACCGCTCACACTCCGCCTCGGCGCGACCGCTCGCACCGCGACGGCGCGTTCCGCTCACGCCGCACGACGGTGCGTCTCGCCGGCGCCGCGCAGCCGTCCGGCCGGGTCAGCGCAACGCGAGCGCCGCCAGCGCCGCGTTGACGATGCTGCCGGGCAGCAGGTCGTGCAGCTCGTACAGCTCCCGGACGCTGCCGGACTGACCGAACTCGTCCACCCCGAGCGGCACCGCCGGAGCGCCGACCGCCGAGCCGAGCCAGGCCATCGCGTGTGAGGCCGCGTCCTGCACGGTGACCACCGGCACCCGGTCGGCGAACGCCGACCGCAGCGCGCCGGGCACGCTCGGCACGGTGGCGGTCCGCACGCCCTGACGCAGCGTCCGCTGCCACGCGCGGTAGAGCCGGTCCAGGCTGGTCACGTCCACCACGTGCGCGGCGACGCCCTCCTCCGCCAGCTCCGCGGCGGCGGCCAGGACCTCGGGCAGCACCGCGCCGGAGGCGGCGAGCTGCACGACCGGGGCGTCGACAAGCTCCGGGTACGCCTGGTGCGCGTCGACGAGCCGGTACGCCCCGGCCACCACCTGCCGGCGCAGCACCGCGTCGCCGAGCCGGGCCCGGGCCGCCTCGAACGGCGCCTGGTCGATCGGTCGGGTGCTGAGCCGGAAGTAGTACGCCCCGTCCTCGGCCGGCGCGGCGGTCGCCGCCGGCGCGCCGCCGCCCGCGATCTGCCCGAGCGCGTCGCAGAGCAGCCAGTCCAGGCTGCCGGCGTACGCGGGCTCCAGGAACGTCACCCCGGGCAGCTCCAGGCCGACCGAGGCGGTGATGGTGGACTGGTGCGCGCCGCCCTCGGGCGCCAGGGTGATGCCGGACGGGGTGCCGGCCACCACGAACCGGGAACCCGAGTAGGTGCCGTAGAGGAACGCGTCGAGCCCGCGCAGCACGAACGGGTCGTAGACGGTGCCCACCGGCAGCAGTGGCTGACCGGACAGGTCCCACGACAGGCCGAGCTGGCCCAGCAGCAGGAACAGGTTCATCTCGGAGATGCCCAGCTCGATGTGCTGCCCGGCGGGGCTCTCCGTCCAGCGCAGCATCCGGTCCTCGGTCCACGAACGCTGCTCGGTGGGGGCGAACACGCTCGTCTTGTTGATGAACCCGGCCAGGTTCGTCGAGGTGGCCACGTCCGGCGCGGTGGTCACCAGGTAGGGCGCCACCTGCGGGTCACGGGCCAGGTCGACGAGCACCCGGCCGAAGACCTCCTGGGTGGAGATCGGCTTGTTCGCGCGTACCCGGGTCGACTCCGGCACGGTGACGCCGAGCGCCCGCTCGCGCGGCGCGCGGGACAGCGCCTCCCGGCGCTCGCCGGCCCGGATGCCGGCCGGGGACGCCGGGTCGAAGCGGTCCCACTCGGTCTCCGCGGTCAGGCCCTGCGCCGTCCGCAGCGCGGCCACCTGCTCCGGGCTGAGCAGCGCCGAGTGGTTGCGCGGGTTGCCGGCGATCGGCAGCCCCCAACCCTTCACGGTGTACGCGAACACCACGCTGGGCCGGTCGGTGACCGCGTCGCACTGGGCGTACGCGTCGAGCAGCGCCTGCGCGTCGTGCCCGCCCAGATCGGTGACGAGCGGACCCAGCTCGTCGTCCGGGACGTCGGCGACGAACGCGGTCACCTCGTCCGGAGCACCGTCCAGGAACTGCTTGCGCAGGACCGGCCCGGCCAAGCCGAACAGCGACTGGTACTGCTCGTTCGGCATCCGGTCGATCCAGTCGCGCAGCGCCGCACCGCCCGGCCGGGCGTACGCCTCGGCGAGCTTGCGGCCGTACTTGACCTCCACGACGTGCCAACCGGCCGCCTCGAACTGGCCACGCCACTGGTTGATCCGGATGCCGGGGACCACCCGGTCCAACGACTGGCGGTTGAAGTCGACGAGCCACATCACGTTGCCCAGGCCGGTGGTGGCCGGGTCGGCGACCGCCTCCCAGATGTTGCCCTCGTCCAGCTCCGCGTCGCCGATCAGCGCGATGAAACGGGAGTGCGGGCGCGCGCCGAAGTGCGCGTCGACGTAGCGGCGGGTCACGGCGGCGAACAGCGGCGCGGCGGCGCCCAGGCCGACCGAGCCGGTGGAGAAGTCGACCTCGTCCGGGTCCTTGGTCCGCGACGGGTACGACTGGAGGCCGCCCCGGGCGCGCAGCTTCGGCAGGTAGGACCGGTCCAGGTTGCCGAGCAGGTACTGGATGGCGTGGAACACCGGGGAGGCATGCGGCTTCACCGCGACCCGGTCCTCGGCGTCCAGGTGCTGGAACCAGAGCGCGGTCATCGCGGTCACCAGCGACGCGCTCGACGCCTGGTGGCCGCCGACCTTCACCCCGTCGCCGGTGTCCCGGTCGTGGTTGGCCGCGTCGACGATGCGGGTGGCGAGCCAGAGCACCCGACGCTGGATCTCGTCGAGGACGTCGGTGTTCACGCTGTCTCCATCCGGGCGTCGCCGTTGACGCCCTCTGTGTGAGGTGAGGCGTTAAGAAGGGCCCCTTCTTATGCACCAGGCGTTAAGAAGGGGCCCTTCCTTCCGTGTCAGGCAGCGCCGAGGCGCTCCAGGATCAGCTCGCGGACGGTCTTCGCGTCCGCCTGACCGCGGGTGGTCTTCATGACGGCGCCGACCAGCGCGCCCGCCGCCGCGACCTTGCCGCTGCGGATCTTGTCGGCGATGGCGGGGTTGGCGGCGATCGCCTCGTCCACGGCGGCGGTGAGCGCGCCGGTGTCCGAGACGACCTCCAGGTTGCGGTTGGTCATGATCTCGGTCGGCGAGCCCTCGCCGGCCACCACGCCCTCCAGCACGGCGCGGGCCAGCTTGTCGTTGAGCTTGCCGGCGTCCACCAGGCCCTGCAACTCGGCGACCTGCGCCGGGGTCGCGCCCACGTCGGCCAGCTCCACGCCGGTCTCGTTGGCCCGCCGGGACAGCTCACCCAGCCACCACTTGCGGGCGGCGGCCGGCGTGGCACCGGCGGCCACCGTGGCCTCGATCAGCTCGACCGCGCCGGCGTTGACCACCGACTCCATGTCCAGGTCGGACAGGCCCCAGTCCTGCTGGATCCGCTTACGGCGCAGCCGCGGCAGCTCCGGCAGGGCGGCCTTCAGCTCGGCCACCCAGGCGGTGTCCGGCGCGAGCGGCACCAGGTCCGGCTCCGGGAAGTACCGGTAGTCGGTGGCGGTCTCCTTGGACCGGCCCGACGTGGTGTCGCCGGTGTCCTCGTGGAAGTGCCGCGTCTCCTGGACGATCCGGCCGCCCGCGTCCAGCACCGACGCCTGACGCAGCATCTCCGAGCGCACCGCCCGCTCGACCGAGCGCAGCGAGTTGACGTTCTTGGTCTCGGTCCGCGTGCCCCACTCCTCGCCCGGCAGGTTCAGCGAGGTGTTGACGTCGCAGCGCAGCGAGCCCTCCTCCATCCGCACGTCCGAGACGCCCAGCGAGCGGATCACGTCACGCAGCTCGGCGACGTAGGCGCGGGCGATCTCCGGGGCGAGCGCGCCGGTGCCGGGGATCGGCTTGGTGACGATCTCGACCAGCGGGATGCCGGCCCGGTTGTAGTCGACGAGCGATTCGGTGGCGCCGTGGATGCGACCGGTGGCACCACCGACGTGCAGCGTCTTGCCGGTGTCCTCCTCCAGGTGCACCCGCTCGATGCCGATGCGCACCAGCTCGCCGTTGACCTCCACGTCCAGGTGGCCGTCGAAGCAGAGCGGCTCGTCGTACTGGCTGATCTGGAAGTTCTTCGGCATGTCCGGGTAGAAGTAGTTCTTCCGGGCGAACCGGCACCACTGCGCGATCGAGCAGTTCAGCGCCAGGCCGATCCGGACGGTCGCCTCGATGGCCGCCTTGTTGGCCACCGGCAGCGAGCCGGGCAGGCCCAGGCAGACCGGGCAGACCCGGGTGTTCGGCTCGCCACCGAAGTCGGTCGGGCAGCCGCACCACATCTTGGTGTTCGTGCCCAGCTCGACGTGGGTCTCCAGGCCGATCACCGGTTCGTAGCGCGCGACGACCTCGTCGTACGCGGGCAGTGTCGTCGTCATCTGTTCCTGCCTCACAGTGCCGGTGGGGTGAACGTGCCGACCGTGGACTCCAGCGCGGCGGCCACCCGGTACATCCGGTCGTCGGCCATGGTCGGAGCCATGACCTGGAGACCGACCGGGAGCCCGTCGGACAGCCCGCACGGGACCGAGATGGCCGGGCCGCCGTAGAGGTTCGTCGGGATGGTGAACAGGTCCGCCAGGTACATCTGGTACGGGTCCGAGGTGCGCGCGCCGATCGGGAACGCCACGAACGGCGTGGTCGGCGAGATCAGCGCGTCCACCTGCTCGAACGCGGCGGTGAAGTCCCGGGTGATCAGCGTGCGGACCTTCTGCGCCTGGCCGTAGTAGGCGTCGTAGTAGCCCGAGGAGAGCGCGTACGTGCCGAGCATGATGCGGCGCTTCACCTCGGGCCCGAAGCCGGCCTCGCGGGTCAGCGACATGACCTCCTCCAGCGACCGGTTGCCGTCGTCGCCGACCCGCAGGCCGAACCGGACGCCGTCGAACCGGGCCAGGTTGGAGGAGCACTCGCTCGGCGCGATCAGGTAGTAGGCCGGCAGCGCGTACGAGAAGTGCGGGCAGGACACCTCGACGATCTCGGCACCCAGCTTGGCCAGCGCCTCGACCGACTCGCGGAACGCGGCCACCACGCCCGGCTCGGCGCCCTCGCCGGTGAACTCGGTGACCACGCCGAGCTTCACGCCGGTCAGGTCACCGCTGGCGCCGCGCTTCGCCGCGCCGACCACGTCCGGCACCGGGGCCGGGATCGAGGTCGAGTCGCGCGGGTCGTGACCGCCGATCACCTGGTGCAGCAGCGCGGCGTCGAGCACCGTACGCGCGCACGGGCCGGGCGTGTCCAGCGACGAGGAGAACGCCACCAGGCCGTACCGGGAGGTGCCGCCGTAGGTGGGCTTCGCGCCGACGGTGCCGGTGACCGCGCCGGGCTGGCGGATCGAGCCGCCGGTGTCCGAGCCGATCGCCAGCGGCGCCTCGTACGCGGCGAGCGCCGCCGCGCTGCCGCCGCCGGAGCCGCCCGGGATGCGCCCGGTGTCCCACGGGTTCCGGGTCGGCCCGTACGCCGAGTACTCCGTGGACGAGCCCATGGCGAACTCGTCCATGTTCGTCTTGCCGAGCATCACCGTGCCGGCGGCACGCAGCCGCTCGACGATCGTCGAGTCGTACGGCGGACGCCAGCCCTCCAGGATCTTCGAACCGACGGTGGTCGGCACGCCCTTGGTGGTCAGCACGTCCTTGACCGCGACCGGCACGCCGGCCAGCGGACCCAGCTCCTCGCCGGCGGCGCGGCGCTCGTCCACGGCCCGCGCGGCGGCGAGCGCACCGTCGGTGTCGACGTGCAGGAACGCGTGCACCCGGTCGTCGACGGCGCCGATCCGGTCCAGGTGGGCCTGGGCGACCTCGACCGCCGAGGCGTCACCGTTGGCGACGAGGCCGGCGATCTCCGTCGCGGTCAACTTCGTCAGGTCGGTCATGAGGCCACATCCTCGTCCAGGATCCGCGGGACGCGGAACCGCTGCTCCTCGGCGTCGGGCGCACCCGACAGCACCTCCTGCGGGGTCAGGCTCGGCGTCACCACGTCCTCGCGGAGCACGTTGGTCAGCGGCACCGAGTGGGAGGTCGGCGGGATGTCCGCCGCGGCGACCTCGCCGACCTGCGCGACCGACTGGAGGATCACGTCGAGCTGGCCGGCGAACGTGTCCAGCTCCTCCTCGGTGACGGCGAGCCGCGACAGTCGCGCGAGGTGCGCGACCTCCTCGCGGGAGATGGCGGCCATCGGGTGCCCCCTTCGTGGCTGTCCTTCAGACGTCTGCGGTGTGCCGGCCGCGCGTCCGACGGAGAACGATGACGCGCGGTGACCGGAGCGAGTCTATTGTCCCGCCGTCACGACGACGCCTTCGACTCCCCCTCCGCCGCCGGCCCGCCCCGACCGTCGCCGTCCGCCGCGACCGGACGGACCGGGCGGTAGCGCGACAGCCAGGTGATCAGCTCCTCCGCCGGCATCGGCCGGGCGTGGAACCAGCCCTGCGCCACGTCGCAGCCGGCGGCGTGCAGCAGCCGCCAGGTGCGCTCGTCCTCCACGCCCTCGGCGACCACCCGCAGCCCGAGCGCGCCGGCCAGCTCGATCATCGAGCGGACGATCGCCGCGTCGTCCGGGTCGTCGGCCATCCCCAGCACGAACGACCGGTCCACCTTCACCTCGGACAGCGGCAGCCGACGCAGATGCTGAAGGGAGGAGTAGCCGGTGCCGAAGTCGTCGAGCGCGATCCCGACGCCGATCCGGTGCAGTTGGGTGATGCTGGCCAGCACCCGCCGGGGGTCGGCCATCAGCGCGCCCTCGGTGATCTCCACCTGGAGCCGCTCGGGTGGGACGCCGTACCGGGTCAGCCGGTCGGCGATCTGGTCGGCGATCTCACCGGTGTGCAGGTCCCGCACGCTGACGTTGAGCGCGGCCCGCAACGTGAGCCCGGCCGCGGACCACTTGGCGAGCTGCTCCACGACGTCGTCCACCACCCGGCGGGTGAGCAGCCGCATGACCGCGCTCTGCTCGGCGACCTGGATCAGCTCCCCCGGGTCGACCATGCCCCGGCGCGGGTGCCGCCAGCGCAGCAGCGCCTCGACGCCGACCACCTCGCCGGTGGCGATGGCGATCTGCGGCTGGTAGTACATGGTGATCTCGCCGGCCTCCGCGCCCGGTGCGGACCCCGCGGCGGGCACGGCCTCCACCGGGGGTACGGCCTCCACCGCGGGTACGGTCTCCGGGGCCGGTACGGCAGTCGCCGCTTCCTCCGCCGCCTCCGCCGCCGGCGCGGTCGACGCGGCCAGCGCCGTGTCACCACCGCCGGGGCGGACCGGGTCGGGGAGCCGGGCAGTCCGGCGGCGGATCGGGTCGGCGCCGGTGAGGATCCGCTCGATCAGGTCGTCGTCGGAGCGCGCCTCGACGCGTTCCCGACGCCACCGGAGCCGCCGACGGGCCGGCGCGACGCCGGCCCGTTCCGCGTCCCGGCCGGCGCCGTGGACCGACCGCGCGCCATGGACCAGCCGCGTGTCATGGACCGGATGCCCCTCGGGGACCGGCCGGGCGGCGGGCAGACCCGGCGTCAGCGCCGCGCCGTCCCCGCCGCGCACGCCCACCGGCGCACCGGGCGGTGACGACGGCGGGTGCGGCGGGGACTCCAGCACCCGGCGCAGGTCCGCCAGGAGGCTCAACCGCTCGGCCGAGTTGTGGTCGGACTCCGGCGCGTAGACCGCGACCGTGTCGGTGCGGTGCTTGGCGTCGTACATGGCCACGTCGGCGTGCCGCATCAGCGTGGCGAAGTCCTCGCCGTGCTCGGGGAAGAGCGCGACGCCGATCGAGCCGCCCACGTCCAGCGGCAGCCCGTCCAGCGGCACCGGCTCGGCCAGCGCGGCGACCACCCGGTCGGCCCGCTCCCGGGCCTCCTCGACGCCGGCCAGACCCGGTACGACGATGGCGAACTCGTCGCCGCCGAGCCGCGCCACCATCTCGTCATCGCCGACCACGTCGATCAGCCGGGCGCTCACCTCGACCAGCAGCCGGTCACCCACCGCGTGCCCGAGCGCGTCGTTGACGTGCTTGAACCGGTCGAGGTCGAGCAGCAGCAGGGCCACGTGGGCGTCCGGCTCGCCGCGGGCGGCCCGCTCCGCGTGCAGGTGCACCTGCTCGGCCACCTCGGTGAGCAACGCCTTGCGGTTGGGCAGCCCGGTCAGCGGGTCGACGTCGGCGAGCTGCTCCCGCTCGGCGGAGAGCCGGGCCATCCGATAGACCGCGAAGAGCGGCACCAGCACCAGCGGGATCAGCGCCGCGCTGGCCCGGGCGGCGGCCACCAGCACCGGCGCGAGCAGCAGCAGCGAGCCGGTGGAGAGCAGCTCGTAGGCCAGCCCGAGCCGCACGCTGGGCCACCACCGGTCCCCGAAGCGCAGCCGGATGGCGGAGTTGACCAGGCCGTAGTTGACCACGAACCAGACCACCGTGGCGCCGCCCACCGCCGCCACGTCGCTCCAGTGCAGCCCGCCGCCGTCGAACAGCTCGCCCGGACCGAGCCAGGTGACCACGTACGCGGCGGCCAGCGCGCAGGCGTACTGGGCCGCGTTGAAGCCGGTGCGCCAGGCGGCGTACCCGAGACGCCAGCCGGAGACGGCCACCGCCACGGCCTGCACCGCCACGGCCGGGCCGAGCCCCCAGCCGAGCAGGATGGCGAACGTGAAGCAGGTCGACGGGAAGACCGCCGAGGTCTGCCGCCGGCCGGGCGGGACGAACGGGCGGGCGTCGCAGGCGACGGCGAGCGCCGCCATGGTCCAGAACGCGACCGGCAGCTCGGTCAGCCGGTCGGGGAGCGCGGCCAGCGGCCGGATCGAGACGAGCAGGGCGACGACGCCGACCGCACCGACGAAGCCGAAGAACGGCCCGGTCCGCCCCGGCGGGACGGAGTTGCGCGGGTCGCCGGTCGCCATCGCACCTCCCGGGCACGGTCATGGCACGCGCCGTCGCGCGCCGTACGCCAATGAAACGCCCTCCGGGCCGATTTCCCCGACACGACAGTCACGAATCGGTGGTAGTCGTAATTAAGTTGGTATACGCCGCCGGACGGCCACGCGGGCGGCCGTCACTCCTCCACCCGGGCCACCGCCCGGGCCGCCTCCGGACCGGACTCCAGCAGCACCCGGAACCCGTCCTCGTCGAGGATCGGCAGCTTCAGCGTGGCCGCCTTGTCGGCCTTGGTGCCCGGGTTGTCGCCGACCACCACGAAGCCGGTCTTCTTGGAGACCGACCCGGTCACCTTTCCGCCCCGGCTCTGGATCGCCTCGGCGGCCTCGTCACGGCTGAACCCGGCCAGCGTGCCGGTGACTACCACGGTGACCCCGTCGAGCGGGCGCGGCCCCTCGTCGCCGGACTCCTCGGCCATGCGGACACCGGCCTCGGCCCACTTGCGCACCACGTCGCGGTGCCAGTCGACGGCGAACCACTCCTTGAGGCTCGCGGCGATCGTCGGCCCGACGCCGTCCACCGAGGACAGCTCCTGCTCGGACGCCTCCTCGATCGCGGTGACGGAGCGGAAGTGCCGGGCGAGTGCCTGGGCCGCGGTCGGGCCGACGTGCCGGATGGAGAACGCCACCAGCACCCGCCACAGGTCCCGTTCCTTCGCCTCGGCCAGGTTCTCCAGCAGCTTGGTGGCGTTGCTGCCGAGGCTGCCGTCCTTGTTCACGAAGAACGGCGAGCGGGCGAGCTGCTCGGCGTCGAGCTGGAACAGGTCGCCCTCGTTGGTGATGATCTGCGCGTCCAGCAGCGCCGCCGCGCCCTTCTCGCCGAGCACCTCGATGTCGAGCACCTTGCGGCTGGCCAGGTAGAAGACCCGCTCGCGGATCTGCCCCGGGCAGGCCCGCCCGTTGGGGCAGCGGATGTCGACGTCGCTCTCCTTGGCCGGCGCGAGCGGCGTGCCGCAGGCCGGGCAGGTGGTCGGCATGACGAACGGGCGGGCGTCGGCCGGCCGCAGGTCGACCACCGGGCCGAGGACCTCGGGGATGACGTCGCCGGCCTTGCGCAGCACCACCGTGTCGCCGATGAGCACGCCCTTGCGTTCGACCTCGCGGGCGTTGTGCAGGGTGGCCAGCGCGACCGTGGAGCCGGCCACCAGGACCGGCTGGAGCACGGCGAACGGGGTGACCCGGCCGGTGCGCCCGACGTTGACGTCGATGTCGAGCAGCTTGGTGTTGACCTCCTCCGGCGGGTACTTGAAGGCGATCGCCCAGCGCGGCGCGCGGCTGGTCGAGCCGAGGCGGCCCTGGATGGAGACCGGGTCGACCTTGACCACCACGCCGTCGATCTCGTGCTCGACGTCGTGCCGGTGCTTGCCGTACCAGGCGATGTATTCCGCCACGCCGGCCAGGTCGGCCACCACCTTCCAGCGGTCGCTGGTGGGCAGCCCCCACGCCTTGAGCGCGGCGTACGACTCGGACTGCGCGGCCGGCCGGTAGCCCTTGCGGGCGCCGATGCCGTGCACGGTGAGGCGCAGCGGCCGGCCGGCGGTGACCCGCGGGTCCTTCTGCCGGAGGCTGCCGGCGGCGGCGTTGCGGGGGTTGGCGAACGGCGCCTTGCCCTGCTCGACCAGGCTCGCGTTGAGGTCGGCGAACCCGGCCACCGGGAAGTAGATCTCGCCGCGCACCTCGATCAGCTCGGGCACGTCGGGGAAGTCGTCGGACGGGGTCAGCCGGGCCGGCACGCCCTTGATGCTGCGGACGTTGGCGGTGACGTCCTCACCGGTGCGGCCGTCGCCGCGGGTGGCCGCCCGGACCAGCCGGCCTTTCTCATAGGTCAGGTTGATGGCCAGGCCGTCGACCTTGAGCTCGCAGAGGTAGGGCACCGGGCCGCCGGCGTCGCGCTCGACCCGCTCGGCCCAGGCGGCCAGCTCCTCGTCGGCGAACGCGTTGTCGAGCGAGAGCATCCGCTCGGCGTGCGTGACCGGGGTGAAGTCGGTGGAGAACGTGCCGCCGACCCGCTGGGTGGGCGAGTCGGGGGTGCGCAACGCCGGGAACTCCGCCTCCAGCGCCTCCAGCTCGCGCAGTTGCCTGTCGAACTCGGCGTCGGTGATCGTCGGCGCGTCCAGCACGTAGTAGCGGTACTGGTGCTCGGTGAGCTCCTGGCTCAGCGTGGCGTGCCGCTCCCGGGCCTCCAGGGTCGGCTCGGCGCCGGCCGCCGCCTCCTGGGCGGCGTCGACCGTCGGGGGAACCGCTTCTTCGGACACGCCGCCACCATCGGACACCGCTGTCGACCTCCCGTGCTCGTGCTACCCCCGAACCGTAACGCTCGGCTGTGACAACCGTCCGCCCACCCGCGCTGAGCAGGCGTCCCGCCGCCCCGGCGACGCGTGCCGCGCCGCGGAGCGGACGGGCCGCGACCGTGCGACGATCGCTGGGCCGAAGCGGACGGAAGGCGGGGTACGGATGCGCGACGCGCTGATCTGGGCACTGGTGATCGTGGCCTGTGTGGCGGCGGGCTGGCTGTGGAGCGAGTGGCGCCGCCGCACCGCCGACGGGCGGGGGAGCCGGCCCGGTGGTGGGCGGGGCAGCCGGCCCGGTCGCGGTCGGGGCACCCGGCCCGGTGGTGGGCGGGTCGCCGCTCCGCCGAAGCCGCGCGGCGCCGACCGGCCGGCCGGGGACCGGCCGCGGCCCGGGCAGATCTGGTGGGCCGACGTGCCGTATGCCGAGGGCACCGGTTCGAAGGTGCGCCCCTGCCTGGTGCTGCGCGTCGACGGCCGGGCGGCCGACGTTCTGAAGATCACCAGCCAGGACAAGTCGGACCGGGACGACCACGTGCGGATCCCGACCCGCACCTGGGACCCGGGCGCGGACCACGACAGCTTCCTCGACGTCAGCGAGCCGATCCGGGTGCCGCTGGACGCGTTCGCGGACCGCGCCGGTGACTGCGACCCCGAGGTGTGGCGCGGCGTACGCCGCCTGCCCCACCTGACCGCGTAGCGGCGCTCAGTCCAGCGTGTCGGCCAGGGCGGTGAGCTGACCGGCGTACTCGATGCGGTCGGACCAGCCGGCCGGCCAGGCGGCCATGCCGTGCGCGGCCCCGAGGAACGCCCCGGCCAGCGCGGCGATGGAGTCGGAGTCGCCGGCGGTGGTGGCGCCCCGGGCCAGCGCGGCGACCGGTTCGTCCGGGTGCCGCAGCGCGCACAGCAGCGCGGTCGCGAGCGCCTCCTCCGCGATCCACCCCTCGCCGGTGAGTCGGCACGGGTCGCCACCGTCGTCGGGGCGGGCCAGCGCCGACTCCAGCCGACCGAGCACCCGCAGGCAGTCGTCCCACCCGCGGGCGATGAACTCCGCCGGACCGGTGACGCCCGGACGCTGCCACAGGTCGCCGAGCCACTCGCCCCGGTAGACCGTGCGCTGCTCGCGGGCCCGCTCGGTGAGCAGGCCGGGCAGCGCCGGCAGCGTCGCGCCGTCGCGCACCAGCCGGACCGCGTACGCGGTCAGCTCGCTGGCCGCCAGCCCGGTCGGGTGACCGTGAGTGAGGCCGGCCTGGAGCTGGGCCAGCCCGGCCAGCGTGTCGAGGTCGACGTCGAGCAGCCCGACCGGGGTGACCCGCATGTTCGCGCCGCAGCCCTTGGAGCCGGCGACCGTGGCCGCCTGCCACCGGGTGCCCCGGCTCAGCTCGGCGCAGGCCCGCAGACAGGTCATGCCCGGCGCGCGGTTGTTCTCCGGGCTGGCCGCCCAGTCGACGAAGCGCCGCCGCAGCAACGGCTCGACCACCTCCGCCGTGTACGCGGGCGCGTCGTGCAACGCCCACGCCACGGCCAGCGCCATCTGGGTGTCGTCGGTGACCAGCGCGGGGTCACCTTCCAGCTCGCGGGGGCCGGCCGGGCCGTAGCGCCGGACGATCTCGGTGACGGTGAGGAACTCGGTCGGCTTGCCCAGGGCGTCGCCGTAGGCCAGGCCGAAGAGCGAGCCGGCGGCGCGTCGGTCGGTGGAGGCGGTCACGGTGGTGATCATGCACCGGCCGCGCAAGCCCTCGCGCGGTCAGCCCCAGCAGAGGCAGAACGGGTGGCCGGCCGGGTCGGCGTAGACCCGGAAGCCCTCCCCCTCGCCGGGCAGCCGCCGCGCACCGAGGGCCAGCGCCGCCTTCTCGGCCGCCTCGATGTCGTCCACCGTCACGTCCAGGTGGAACTGCTGCGGGCGCTCCGGGTCGGGCCAGTCGGGCGCCCGCAGGTCGAGCGCCTTCTGGAAGGCGAGCCGCGGCTGGTGCCCGGGCGGGCCGCCGAGGACCACCCAGTCGTCGCCGTCGGAGTTGTCCTCGATCAGCGGGAGCCCGAGCAACTCCGCGTAGAAGCCGGCCAGCGCACGCGGGTCGGGACAGTCGATCACGGTGGAGCGCAGTCGTCCGATCATGCCGGCCATCCTGCCCCCGGCGTACGACAGGAAAACGTCACTCCTCGGCGAGCCGCCGGCCGGCGTCGCGACAGGCGGCCAGCACCGCCCGGGCGTACGCCGGGGTGGCGCCGGCCAGCCCGCACGTGGGCGTGACCACCACCTGTTCGGCCAGCCGCCGGCGGGGGAAGCCGAGCTGGTCCCAGACCCGGGCGACCCGACCGGCGACCTCGGCGGACGTCGGCACCCGGCCGGACGACGGCGGCAGCGTCGGCGCGGCGCCGGCCAGCAGCCCGAACCCGGCGTCGAGCGCCTCGCCGAGCGGGTCCAGGTCGGTGACCAGGGACAGGTCGAGGGCGACGCCGAACGCGCCGGCGGAGCGGATCAGCTCCAGCGGCACGTCCGGCGCGCAGCAGTGCACAAGCGTGGGCACGCCGGCCGCGTCGAGCACGCCGTGCAGCAGCGCGCGGGCCACCTCGACCTCCACCGGCCGGTGGGTGCCGAAGCCGCTCTCGGTGGGCACCCGGCCGGCCAGCACCGCCGGCAGCGACGGCTCGTCGAGCTGGAGCAGCACCGAGGCGCGAGGCAGTCGTCGGGTCACCGCCGCCACGTGCCCGCGCAGCCCTTCGCCCAGCGAGCCGGCGAGGTCCCGTACCGCGCCCGGGTCGCGCAGCAGCCGGCCGCCCAGCGGCCGTTCCAGCGCGGCGGCCAGGGTGAACGGGCCGGCGGCCTGGACCTTGACCGGGCCGGCGTACTCCTCGGCCTGCTCGGCGAACTGGTCGAGGTCGCGTTCCATCAGGTCACGGGCCCGGCGCAGGTCCCGGCCGGGGCGCGGGGCGATCCGCCAGCGGGCCGCGTACAGCTCGACCGGAAGCTCGACGAGCAGCCCGGCGGTGCGGCCCACGAGATCCGCGCCCGGCCCCCGCGCGGGCAGCTCGGGCAGATGCGGCAACGCGGGCAGCTCGCCGAGCACGATCCGCTGCGCCTCGGCGATGTCGGTGCCGGGCAACGAACCGATTCCGGTCGCCGCCCCGGCGGGCCAGGGCCACTGCTGATCAGTCACCGCCGAAGCCTATCCACATCCGCGCCGCGCGGCCGGCACGGGCGGCACCGAGCGGCCTACGAACTTGATGGCACAGGCGGGTCACCGCGACGGACGGCGGTGGCAGCCGGGCCGACGCGAACCCCGCGCGCCGGACCGTCTCCCGCTGACTCGTTCACGCCATCAGGTTTGCAGGCACGCGGTGGGTTGATGCTGCGGGCTTCCGTCATCGCATCGGCCGCCCGCGCCCGCACGGTGGCCGTCAGGCGGTGATGGTGGCGGAGCCGAGGACCACGTCGCCGGCCGGGTCCGGCCGGTAGGCCACGATCGCCTGGCCGGCGGCGACCCCGCGCAGCGGTCGGCGCAGCGAGGCGTGCAGGCCGTCGGCGTCGACGGAGACGGCGGCCGGGACCACGTCACCGTGTGCCCGGAGCTGCACCTCGCACTCGACCGGCCCGTCCGGGCGCGGTCCGCCGGTCCAGACCGGGCGGACGGCGCGCACCACGGAGACCTCCAGCGCCTCGGCCGGACCGACCGTCACCGTGTTGGTCTTCGGGGTGATGGAGAGCACGTAGCGGGGCCGGCCGTCCGGTGCCGGGCGGTCCAGGCGCAGCCCGCGTCGCTGCCCGACGGTGTACTGGTAGGCGCCGCTGTGGTTGCCGACGACCGCGCCGGTGAGCGCGTCCACCACCTGGCCCGGGGCTTCGCCGAGCCGCTCGGCCAGGAAACCCCGGGTGTCGCCGTCGGCGATGAAGCAGATGTCGTGCGAGTCCGGCTTGTCGGCCACGGCGAGGCCCCGCCGGGCGGCCTCCGCGCGCACCTCGGCCTTGGTCGAGTCGCCGAGCGGGAAGACCGACCGGTCAAGCTGCGCGCGGGTCAGCACCGCGAGGACGTACGACTGGTCCTTGGCCACGTCGACGCTGCGCCGCAGCAGACCGTCCGGGCCGAGCCGGGCGTGGTGGCCGGTCACCACGGCGTCGAAACCCAGGGCCACGGCCCGGTCCAGCACCGCGGCGAACTTGATCTTCTCGTTGCAGCGCAGGCACGGGTTCGGGGTACGGCCGGCCGCGTACTCGGCGACGAAGTCGTCGACCACGTCGTCGTGGAACCGGTCGGCCATGTCCCACACGTAGAACGGGATGCCCAGCACGTCGGCGGCGCGCCGGGCGTCCCGGGAGTCCTCCAGCGTGCAGCAGCCCCGCGCGCCGGTGCGGTAGGTCTGCGGGTTGCGGGCCAGCGCCAGGTGCACGCCGGTCACGTCGTGTCCCGCCTCCACCGCCCGCGCCGCCGCCACGGCGGAGTCCACCCCGCCCGACATCGCCGCCAGAACCCTCACCGGCCCACTCCCCTCGTCCGCACCGAGGGTATCCGGCTCAGCGGGGCGTACGGAGGGCAGCCGCGCGACGGGCCCGCTCGACGGCGGCCGGCAACGCGGCGATGAGCGTGTCCACGTCCGCGCCGCTGCTGGTGTGGCCGAGCGTGAAACGCAACGAGGAACGGGCCCGGTCGTCGTCGGCGCCCATGGCCAGCAGCACGTGCGAGGGCTGGGCCACACCCGCCGAGCAGGCCGACCCGGTCGAGCAGGCGATGCCGTGGGCGTCGAGGAGCAGCAGCAGCGCGTCCCCCTCGCAGCCGGGGAAGGAGAAGTGCGCGTTGCCGGGGAGGCGGTCCGCCGGGTCGCCGTTGAAGACCACCTCGGGCACCGCCCGACGGACGCGTTCGACCAGCTCGTCGCGGAGCGCGGCGACGCGGGCCGCGTACTCCTGCTGGCCCTTCACCGCGGCCTCGACGGCGACCGCGAACGCGACGATGCCGGCCGTGTCCAGCGTGCCGGAGCGGACGTCGCGCTCCTGGCCGCCCCCGTGCAGCAGCGGGACGGCCGCGACGTCGCGGGCCAGCAGCAGCGCGCCGACGCCGGTCGGACCGCCGAGCTTGTGCCCGGTCACGGTGAGCGCGGACACCCCGCTCGCGGCGAAGTCGACAGGCACCTGACCGACCGCCTGGATCGCGTCGGTGTGGAACGGCACCCCGTGCTCGGCGGCGACCGCGGCCAGCCCGGCCACCGGCTGGACGGTGCCGACCTCGTTGTTGGCCCACATGGCGGTGACCACCGCCACCCGGTCGCCGTGCTCGGCCAGCTCGGCGCGGAGCCGCTCCGGGTCGAGCCGACCGGTCGCGTCGACCGGCAGCCAGCCGGCCTCCGCGCCCTCGTGCCCGACGAGCCAGTCCACCGCGTCCAGCACGGCGTGGTGCTCGACCGCGCTGGAGACCACCCGGACCCGCTCGGGCCGGGCGTCGCGGCGGGCCCAGAAGATGCCCTTCACGGCGAGGTTGTCGCTCTCCGTGCCTCCGCCGGTGAAGATCACCTCGGAGGGGCGGGCGCCGAGCGCGGCGGCCACCCGCTCGCGGGACTCCTCCACCCGCCGCCGGGCACGGCGGCCGGCCGCGTGCAGCGACGACGCGTTGCCCACCTCGCGGGCGGTGGCGACGTACGCCTCGAGTGCCTCGTCGAGCATCGGGGTCGTCGCCGCGTGATCCAGGTATGCCATCACCGTTCAGCCTAACGGCCGGCCGGCGGGCCACCGCTGGCCGGACCGCCCGTCCCGTGCGGGGGCGGGACGGGCGGACCGGGATCTCACGCGGGAACCGCGGTGACGACGATGTTGTCGCGGTAGTGCCGGGTCTTCGGGTCGAACGGGCCGCCGCAGGTGATCAGCGTGAGTCGCGGGCTGCCGTCCCGGGCGAAGTACCGGTCCAGCGGGATCTTCGTCTTCGTGTACTCCTCCCGGGCCACCACCCGGTAGCGGCGGTCCTTGCCGTCCGCGCCGGTGGCGGTGAGGGTGTCCCCCCGGTCCAGCTCACGGAGCCGGAAGAACGCGCCCTTGCCCTGGTCGGCGCTGTCCACATGCCCGGCGATGACCACCGAGCCGGCGGCGGCCTCCAGGCCCGGGCCGTAGCGGTACCAGCCGACCTGGTCCACGCTGGGCGGCACCTCGAACTCGTTGGTGCGCTGGTTGATGCCGACCGGGTCGACCGAGGCGGTGACCTTGATCGGCGGGATGCGCAGCCGTACCGGTGGCACGGTCGCGCCGTCCGCCGGCAGGGTGCCGGCGTTCACCGGCACCGACGCCTCCCCGCTCGCTGTCGGTGTCGCGGCGGGGGTGGTACTGGCCAGCGCCGCCGACTCGTCGGCACCGACGTCCTCGGCGGGCTGCGAACCGCAGGCCACCAGGGCCGAGACGGTGAGCGCGGCGGCGCCGGCGGCCATCGCCGCCAGCGCCCCGCGGTTACGCACCGTCACCGGCGGCCGGTCCGGGTGGTGGCCACCCGCGCGCCGCCGCCGACCAGGAGCAGCACGCCGGCGCCGGCCAGCACGTACCACCAGGTGTCCACGCCGGTGCCGGCCTGACCGCCGGTGCCGCTGGGCACGCCGCCCGGAGCGGAGTGCAGGCCGCTGATGGTCTGCGCCACCAGGTCGAGGTTCTTGGCCTCGGCGGAGCCGATCGCGTAGACGATGGTGGCGGTGCCCTCCTTGAGGTTCAGGTCGGCCGGGCCGATGGCGACGGTGTCGGTGCCGGCGAGCACGACGTCCGCCTTCACGGTGCCGGCGGCCACGTCGGCCTTGGCCTCCTTGGGGTTGGTCAGCCCCTCGAAGACCGGCTTGCCGCCGGCCCGCACGTCCACGGCCGGCGCGGCGGCGGTGTGCCGGACGATCAGCCGGGCCTTGCCGGCGCCCACCTTGGACACGTCGTTGACGAACGGCGTGATCTGCGGCTTGCCGTCGGCGCTGAGGTGGGCGGCGAGGCTGATGTTCGCCCCGCCCGGCACCTCGGCGTCGTCGACCTTCAGGATCGCCTTGTCGACCGCCTCACCGGGCTTGGTCAGGGCGATGTCGTACTCGCCCTCGGGCAGGGTGAGCGGGCCGGCCACGTCGCCCGGCTTGAAGTTGTCGAGCGTCTTCTTGCCGTTGACGTAGACGTCGACCGGGGTGTCCGGGATGCCGTGCACCACGGAGACCTTCGACGAGGCGGCGTAGGCCGGGCTCATGGTGGCGGCGCCGACGCCGGCGAAGGTGAGGGCGGCCACCGCGCCGCCCGCGGCGACCCGACGGAACATGGCGTGCTGCATTTGTGTGCCTCCTGCTGGTTGATGCTGATTCGTCAGGCCTGGCTTGCAGAACGGGTTACGCCGACCCCGCCGCCCCCGGATGCGCTCCGGATCCGTTTTCTTTTTCCCGCCGCGGACGCATCCGCCGGGGTGCCCGGCGACGAAGGAAGAGGTGACGAGCGTCGTGCCGGACGCACCGGGAGAGTGGGGCGGGGGCGGTGGGAGTTACAGTTCGGCATGCCCCACGGATGGCGAGCCGCCCGGTGACGGCGGCGAGGCAGGGCCCTGAGCCGCCGGGCGAGGACGATCTCGCGACACGGTTCCGCGACGGCGACGAGGCTGCCCTGCGCGAGGCGTACGACAGGTACGGCCGAGCGGTGCTGCACCTGGCCACCACGACGCTGGCCAACCGGAGCGACGCCGAGGACGTGACCCAGGCGACATTCGTCGCCGCCTGGCTCGGCCGGGAGACGTTCGACCCGGCGAAGGGATCGCTGATCGGCTGGCTGCTCGGCATCGGGCGACGCAAGGTGGTCGACCGGATCCGGGCCGCGGCCCGGGAGACCCGGGTGGTCGAGACCGTCAAGCAACTGCCCGAGCCGGTGGACACCGGCCCCGACCCGGACACGGTGGTCGACCGGCTGGTGGTCGCCGACGAGCTGGCGCGGCTCCCCGACGAGCAGCGGCGGATGCTGGAGCTGGCGTTCTACGACGACCTGACACACCAGCAGATCTCGGCCGTGACGGGCGTGCCGCTCGGCACGGTCAAGAGCCACATCCGGCGCGGCATGCAGAGCCTGAAACGCAGATGGGAGGTGGACGGTGCAGCACCTGGAACACGACCGGCTGGTCTTTCTGGCGCTCGGTGAGAGCGAGGCGGCCGACGCGGAATCCACCCACCTCGCCTCCTGCGGTCACTGCCGGGGCGAGCTGGAGTCGCTCCGGCACGTCGCCGGGCTCGGTGCCGGCACGCAGGGCCTGGCCGACCTGCCCGACCCGCCGGAGCACGTCTGGCAGGGCATCGTCGCCGAGATCCGGGCCGCCGAGGAGCTGCCCGCGTTGAACGGCCGCCGGCCGGCGCGTACCGGCGATCCGACCGACGCCGGCGACCGCCCGGCGACCGTCGCGCGCTCGCGCCGTGGCCGCCGCTGGCCGGGGTGGGCGAGCACCGCGGTCGCCGCCACCGCCGCCGCGGTGATCGGTGTGGCGGGCACCGTCGCGGTGCTCGGGACCGGCGGCGACGAACCGGCGGCGCAGCCGACGGTGCTGGCCAGCGCGCCACTGGCCGCGTTCGGCTCGACGCCGAAGGACGCCTCGGGCGACGCCCGGGTGCTCGGGGACAACCAATTGCATCTGCACGTGGCGAATCTCCCGAACGTTCCGGGGTACTACGAGGTCTGGCTAATCGATCCGAAGACGATGGAGATGTTCTCGGTGGGCACGTTGAGCAACGGATCGGGGGACGCGTTGCTGCCGATTCCCCGCAACGTCGACCTGAGCACCTTCACCGTCGTCGACATCAGCGCCGAGCAGTACGACAACAACACCCGCCACTCCGGCGACAGCCTGTTGAGGGGCACCCTGACGGGCTGATCGGCGGGCCGGCTCAGCTCCCCGGCCCGCCGATCAGCTCCCTGCGAGAAAAGGCCGCCGCCCGGTGATCCGGGCGGCGGCCTTCGTTCACGACCGTGGGGTCACTTGCGCTTGCGGATCTCCTCGGCGGCCTGCGGGACGATCTTGAACAGGTCGCCGACCACGCCGTAGTCGGCCAGCTCGAAGATCGGCGCCTCACCGTCCTTGTTCACCGCGACGATGGTCTTCGACGTCTGCATGCCGGCCCGGTGCTGGATCGCGCCGGAGATGCCCAGCGCGACGTAGAGCTGCGGGGAGACCGTCTTGCCGGTCTGGCCGACCTGGAACTGGTGCGGGTAGAACCCGGAGTCGACCGCCGCGCGGGACGCGCCGACCGCGCCGCCGAGCAGGTCGGCCAGCTCCTCCACCAGCTTGAAGTTGTCGGCGTTGCCGACGCCGCGACCGCCGGAGACGACGATCGACGCCTCGGTCAGCTCGGGGCGGGAGCCCTTCTGCTCGGCGACCCGCTCGACGACCTTGGCGAGCTTGTCCGCGTCGGTGACCGACACGGTGAGCTGCTCGACGGCCGGGGTGGCCGCGGCCGGGGTCGGGTTGAGCGAGTTCGGCCGGACGGTGACCAGCGGCAGGCCCTTGGTGACCTTGGACTTGACGATGGTGGAGCCGGCGAACGCGACCTGGGTGGCGGTGCCGTCGGCGGCCAGGGCGACCACGTCGGTCAGGATGCCGTTGTCCAGCTTGACCGCCAGGCGGGCGGCGATCTCCTTGCCCTCCTGCGACGAGGCGAGCAGCACGGCGGCCGGCTGCACCCGCTTGACCAGCTCGGCGACCACGGTGGCCTTCGGCGCCACCAGGTAGCCGTCGATCTCCTCGCCCTCGGCGGCGTAGATCTTCTCCGCGCCGTACTCGCCCAGCTTGGCGCTCAGCGCCTCGGCGGCGCCGGCGCCGCCGAGCACGACCGCGCTCGGGGTGCCCAGCTCGCGGGCGAGGGTGAGCATCTCCAGGGTGACCTTCTTGACGCCGAATTCCTTGGTGGCTTCGACGACGACGAGAACCTCAGACATGTCCAGACCTCTCACACGAACTTCTCGGTGGCGAGGAACTCGACCAGCTTGACGCCGCCCTCGCCCTCGTCGGTGATCTTCTCGCCGCCGGAGCGCGGCGGGCGCTTGGTGTGCTCCACCACCGCGCTGGTGGCGCCGTCGAAGCCCACCTCGGCCGGGGCCACACCCAGGTCGCCCAGGGAGAGCGTCTGCACCGGCTTCTTCTTCGCGGCCATGATGCCCTTGAAGGACGGGTAGCGCGGCTCGTTGATGGTGTCCCAGACGGAGACCACGGCCGGCGTCGAGGCGGTGACCACCTCGTAGCCCTCCTCGGTCTGCCGCTCGGCGGTCAGCGTCGAGCCGTCGACGGTGAGCTTGCGCGCGCCGGTCAGGGCGGCCACACCCAGCCGCTCGGCGATCATGTGCGGCATGACCTGCACCCGACCGTCGGTGGACTCGGCGCCGCAGATGACCAGGTCGGCGTTGAGCTGCCCGAGGGCGGCGGCGAGCACCTTCGAGGTGGCCACGGCGCAGGAGCCGTGCAGCGCGTCGTCGACGACGTGGACGGCCTTGTCCGGCCCCATGGAGAGCGCCTTGCGGATCGACTCGGTCGCCCGGTCCGGACCCATGGTCAGGATGGTGACCTCACCGCCGTGCGCTTCCTTGATCTTCAACGCCTCTTCGATGGCGTACTCGTCCATCTCGTTGATGACGTTGTTCGCCGAGCCGCGGTCGACGGTGTTGTCGTCAGGACGCAGGTTGCGGTCCGCGCCCGAATCGGGCACCTGCTTGACGAGTACGACGATGTTCATCGCGCTTCGACGACCCTCCTGTTTGGTGTAGCGATCACTCGCCCGGTCACGGGCGCAGCCTGCCGCGTGACTTAACGCTCGGTCAACCACAGGCTGCTGTGCACTTGCCCACGGGGCAATGTTACCCGCAAGTAGCATCGAGGCTCCGGACGCCCGGAGTGACGCAACTCACCGTAGTCGGTGGCCGTCATGCCGCCTCGGTCAGCGCCGCCCGGATCTTGTCGATGGCCGCCGCCTCGGCCGGCGCCACGCCCCGGTGCGCCGCCGCCACTCGGTCCGCCGCCGCCAGCACCACCGACCGGTACGCCTCGACGTCCCCCGGCGACTTGGCCCGCAGGATCTCCACCGACCGGCCCAGCGCGGGCAGCACCACCGACTCGATCTCCAGCGCGGAGTCGCGGGGCAACTGCGGCAGCGGACCGGTGGTGAGCGCCTCCTTGACCACGCCCCCGGCGTCGGCCAGCGCGCCGGAGGCGGCGATGCTCTCCCGCACCATGGACAGCACCCCGGGCACCGCGTTGGAGACCAGGAACACCGCCCCGAACGCGCCGGTCTTCAGGGTGAGCTGCTCGTCCTCCGTCAACCGGTCCATGATCACGGAGTGTAGACGTACGGCGTGGTGGTGGTGACCGCAACGAGCCCGAGCCGCTCCAGGATGGGCCGGCTGTCCGGCGAGCAGTCCACCTGCACCAGCGTCCTGCCGCGCTGCTGCGCCAACCGCGCCCGGTACGCCACCAGCGCCCGGTAGACGCCCTTCCGACGCCACCGCGGCAGCGTCGAGCCGCCCCAGAGACTGGCGAACCCGGTGCCCCGCTGGTAGCGGATCCAGCCGGCGCTGATCACCGTCTCCCCCGCCTCCGCCACCACGATCGTGATCGACTGCGGGTCCGCCTCGATCTCCCGGGCCAACCCGTGCACCAGGTGACCGCGGTCGTCGTGCCAGACCTCCTCCTCCATGGCGGCGATCCGCTCCAGGTCGGCGCGGCCGGTGACCTCGCGCAGGCGTACCCCCTCGGGGAGCACCGGGACGGCGGCGGCCAGCGGCGCCACCGGGCCGACCACGACGGTCTCCTCGTCCTCCGGCACGAAGCCGGCGGCGCGCAGCCGGTCGCCCAGGTCGGCCGGCTCGTCGTGGCCGGTGAGCTTCCACTCGACCGCCTCGCCGCGGGCCCGGAAGAACTCGACCTGCCGGGCGATCAGCGCGTCCAGCTCGACGCCGGCCAGGCCGTCCAGCGTCCGGTAGGTGAGAAAGCCGCGCTGGTCCAGGCCGAGGACCCGGAACAGCGGACCGTCCCGCTCGATGGTCACTCCGGCGGGCACCGGGTCCGGCAGCTCCGGACGGACCTGCGTGTCGTAGGCGTCGCGCAGGGCGCGCGCGTCAAGATCGGTCATCCCCTCAGGCTAGGCCGGTGGCAAAGCGGATAATCGGTGCCGTGTGGGAGTCGATCAAGCGCTGGTTCGACCCGCGGGAGCTGCGTTCGGTCGGCAGCACGCCGGACTACCGCTTCTCGCTGGCCAACGAACGGACGTTCCTGGCCTGGCTGCGGACCGGGTTGGCGCTGGTCGCGGGCGGGCTGGCCGCCGCCCAGTTCCTCCCGCCGCTCCCGCTGGCGCACCTGCGCGAGGCGCTCGCCGTCGGGCTGCTGCTGCTCGGCGCCACCGTGTCGATCCGGGCGGTGGACCACTGGGCCCGCACCGAACGCGCCATCCGGCTGGGCGAGGAGCTGCCGGCGTCCCGCTTCCCCGCCGTGCTGGCGCTGATCGTCGCGGTCGGCGCGCTGCTGCTGGTGGCCGCCGTGCTGCTCCGGGGCGGTGCCCGATGACCGACGCCGGTCTCCCGGTCGAACGCACCCGGCTGGCCTGGCGGCGGACGCTGCTCACGCTGACCGTCGTGCTGTTGCTCCAACTCCGGCCGGCGTTCACCGGCCGCGTCCGGGACGTGGTGCCGGCCGGCGCGGCGGTCGTGGTCTGGCTGGCCGTGCTGGCGGCCGACTGGCGGCGCGCCACCGGCACCGGTCCACGCCGGCTCGGCCGCCTGTCGATGCCGCTGACCGCGCTCGGCGCGGCCACGCTGGCGCTGCTCGGCGTGGCGCACGTGCTGGGCCGGGTGCACTGACCCCGCCGGGTGCGCCATCATGGGGCATGGCCCGCCTCTACGTACTGCTCTTCCTGGCCCAGGTCGTGCTCGCCGCCTGCGCGCTGATCAGCTGCCTCTCCGCCGAGGACGGCCAGGTCAAGGCGCTGCCCCGGATGATCTGGGTGCTGATCATCCTGTTCTTCCCGGTGGTCGGCTCGATCGCCTGGTTCGTGGCCGGCCGCGAGCGCCCGACGGGCCCGGCCGGCGTCACCGGGTCGGCGGGACCCGCCGCGCCGGCCCGCGGGCCGCTCGCCCCGGACGACGACCCCGAATTCCTCGCCTCGCTCGACAAGCGCTCCCGCGATGAGGACCAGGAACGCCTCCGCCGCTGGGAGGAGGACCTGCGCCGTCGCGAGGCGGAGCTGCGCGACCGCCCCGACGACCGGGACCGCCCCGAGGTCTGAGCGCCCACACGCCGCCGCCGGTCACCCGGCGGCGGCGGTCGTGGTCGTGGTCGTGGTCAGGCCAGGTTCGACGAGCGGGGGTACGCGTCCGCCGGGTCGGTCAGCACGTTGACCAGGTACGGCACGCCCGCGTCGAACGCGCGGCCCAGCGCCGGGCCGAGGTCGGCGGCCTTCTCCACCGTCTCGCCCGCGCCGCCGAGCGCCTCGACCACCTTGTCGTAGCGCAGGCCGGGCTGGAGGTCGGCGGCGACGTCGTAGCCGTACATGGCGCGCATCGGGTGCTTCTCCAGCCCCCAGATGCCGTTGTTGCCGACCACGATCACCACCGGCAGCTTCTGCCGGGCCAGCGACTCCACGTCCATCAGCGAGAAGCCGGCCGCGCCGTCGCCCATCAGCACGCAGATCTGCCGGTCCGGGTGGCTGACCCGGGCGCCCATCGCGTAACCCAGGCCGGTGCCGAGGCAGCCGTACGGGCCGGGGTCGAGCCAGGTGCCGGGCTGGGCGGGCTCCAGGTACTTGCCGGCGTACGAGACGAAGTCGCCGCCGTCACCGATGGTGATGGCGTCCGGGGCGAGCACCTTGCGCAGTTCGCCGTAGACCCGGGCCGGCCGGATCGGGTCGGTCTCGGCACCCATCTCCTCGGCGTCGCGTGCCTTCGCCGCGTCCTCGGCGGTGCGCAGCTCGGCGATCCAGCCGGCGTGGTCGGCCCGGTCGCCGGCGTGCTCGGCGAACCCGCCGAGGATCAGTCGGAGGTCACCGGCGGGCGCGGCGGCCGGCTGCACGTGCCCGGCGCGCTGGCTGGGCGCGTCCACCACGTGCACCACCTTGGCGTCGCCGAAGTCGCCGAAGGAGAGCCGGAAGTCCAGTGGCGTGCCGACCACCACGACCACGTCGGCGCCCTTCAGCGCGACCCGGCGGGCCTTGGCGAAGGCCAGCGGGTGGGTCGGCGGCAGCGCGCCCCGGCCCATGCCGTTGGTGAACACCGGCACCTGCAACGCCTCGGCGGCGGCGCGCAGCGCGTCGACCGCGTCCCCGGCGTACACGTCGGAGCCGGCGATGATCACCGGCCGGGACGCGCCGGCGATCAGGCCGGCGGCCTTGGCCACCTCGTCCGGGTCGGGCTCGATCGGTGCGGGCGGGGTGACCGCCGGCAGGTCGGCGTCCCCGACCGAGAAGACCGCCTCCAGCGGGAAGTCCAGGAAGACCGGGCCCCGGTGCGGGGTGAGCGCGGTGGTCAGCGCCGCGGACACCGCGCGCGGGATGTCGTCGGCGCTGAACACCGTCTCGGCGTGCTTGGTCACCGGCGCGACCAGCGGGAGGTGGTCCATCTCCTGGAGGCTGCCGGAGCCCCAGCGGAACTGCGGCGCGCGCCCGCCCATCACCAGCACCGGCGAGGCGTTGAAGAACGCGCTGGTGAGGCCGGAGACGCCGTTGGTGACGCCGGGGCCGGCGGTGAGCACGGCCAGGCCGGGGCGGCGCTGGAGCTTGGCCACCGCCTCGGCGGCGAAGACCGCGGACTGCTCGTGCCGCACGTCGTAGAGCGGGAAGCCGGACTTGTGCGCGGCGTCGTAGAGCGGGAAGACGTGCCCGCCAGAAAGCGTGAACATCTCCCGTACGCCGTGCGCCCGCAGCGCCGCCAGCGCCAGCTCGCCGCCGTGCCCCTCGAGGCGTTCCGTCATGCCACTCCCCTTCGTCGCGCGACCGGAGTCACACGCTACTGGCCGGTAGACCGGATGTGAACAACCCTCGCGTCAGCGGCCGGTGAAGCCCGGCTTGCGCTTCTCCACGAACGCGGCCATGCCCTCACGCCGGTCGTCGGTGGCGAACAGCGCCGCGAAGAGCTGGCTCTCCCAGGCCAGACCGGAGGTGAGGTCCATGTCCAGACCGCCGTCGACCGCCGCCTTCGCCGCCCGCAGCGCCTGCACCGGCCCGGTCAGGAACGGCTTCACGTACGCCACCGCGGCGTCGTACACCTCGGCGGCCGGCACCACCCGGTCGGCCAGGCCGATGCGCAGCGCCTCGTCGGCGTCGACCATCCGGCCCGTCATGATCAGATCCTTGGCGCGGGCCGGGCCGACCAACCGGGCCAGCCGCTGGGTGCCACCGGCGCCCGGGATGATGCCGAGCTTGATCTCCGGCTGGCCGAGCTTGGCGTCGGAGGCCACGATCCGCCAGTCGCAGGCCAGCGCCAGCTCGCAGCCGCCGCCGAGTGCGTACCCGGTGATCGCGGCGACCACCGGCTTGGGGATGCGGGCGATCGCGCCCAGCGCGCTGGACAGGTCGGCCGCCCGCTCCGCCATGTCCACGTAGGACATGTCGGCCATCTCCTTGATGTCCGCGCCGGCCGCGAAGACCTTCTCCCCGCCGTACACGATGACGGCGCGGACCTCGGCGGCGGCGGTGGCCGCCGTGGCGGCGGCGCGCAACTCCTCCTGCACCTGCGTGTTGAGCGCGTTCATCGGTGGCCGCTCCAGCCGGATGGTCCCGATGCCGTCCTTCACTTCCAGCCTGACGAACTCGCCCACGCCGCCCTCACTTCCTCGTCGAAGTAGCGTGCCAACCTTACGACCCACGTCGTTGGGGTAGACAGTGCGGTAGCCGCCGGACACCGGGAGTGACGTCATGACCACCTACTACGACGACCGGTCGGTCCGGGTCACGTCCACCGCGCTGCGGGTGGACGACCACAGCTACCCGCTGGCCGAGCTGACCATGGTGTGGCACCGCCGGGGCAGCCGCTCCTGGCGGGTGCTGGCCGGGCGCGGCGCGATCGGCGCGGCACTCGCCGGGCCGCTGGTGGCCGCGCTGCTGGGCATCGCGCTGGCGGTCTGGCTGCACCGCTCGCTCACCGTCACCATCGCCATCGTCGGGGCCTCCGTGCTGGTCGGCCTCGCGGTCGGGCCGCTCGCCGACGTGCTCTTCGAACACCTGGACCGCTCGTACGTGCGGGGCAGCCGCGAGCTGGAGATGTGGGCCACCTGGCAGGGCCGCCCGGTGCGGCTGCTGCACACCGGCGACGCGTTGCGCTTCGGCCAGATCTACCGGGCGGTGCAGCGGGCCATGGAGCGCGTGCCCTCGGGTCCCGGTGCCGGCGCCGGTCAGCACGTGATCGGGTCGTCCGGCAACAGGCCCAGCCCGCGCAGCAGGCCGTAGGTGTCCGGCTCGCCCTCCCTCTGATCCACTCCACTTCGCCGAGGTGGCGTGAACGGACCCGCTCCGATACCGCCACTTCGCCGAGATGGAGTCGATCTAGCGGAACACGCAGCGGCACGGGTGGTGCACGGTTGGTTAGGCTGATTTATGACCCTCTATTACCGGGACGACGCGGTACAGGTCACCTCGCAGGCCATCCACGCCGGCGGGCAGGTCGTCCCGCTCGCCGACGTCACCTACGTCTGGCACGCCCGGGGCACGACCACGATGGCGGTCCGGGGTCGGGTGCTGGGTCGGGGCGTGCTGGTCCTGCTGCTGTCGTTGCCACCGCTGGTGGCGCTGGTCTGCGTGCTGTCGCTGGCCTGGGCCGCGCAGGACCGGGGCGACTGGAAGCTCGCCCTGATCATCCTGGCCGCGTTCGTGGTGATGGGGCTCGTGCTCACCCCGTTCCTGGAGGTGCCGCTGGGCTGGCTGGACCGCTCCTACGAGCGGGGCAACCGGGTGCACGAGCTGTGGGTGCAGGTCCACGGGCGGGAGACGATGCTGGTCCGCACGCCCGACGCGCTACGGTTCGGGCAGATCTACCGGGCCGTGCAACGCGCCGTGGAACAGCAGGGAGACCGACGATGACCCACCGTCGCGGCGAGGCCGTCGCGCTCGCCGGGCTGCTCGCCGCCGCGGGCGTCACCCACTTCGCCCGCCCCGGTTTCTACGACCCGATCGTGCCGCGCGTCCTGCCCGGGCCGGCCCGCTTCTGGACGTACGCCTCGGGGGTCGCGGAGCTGGCCGTGGCGGCGGCGGTGGCGCATCCGACGACCCGGCGACGTGGTGGGCTGGCCGCGGCGGCGTTGTTCGTCGCGGTGCTGCCCGCCAACGCGCAGATGGCCTGGGACTGGCGACGACGTCGGCCGGTGAAGCGGGCCATCGCCTACGGCCGGGTGCCGATGCAGGCGCCGCTGATCTGGTGGGCGCTGCGGGTGGCCCGGCCCACGCACTGACGTCTGGGACGGCAGAGCCGTCCGAGAGTGGATAGCCGGGCACCGGCCGAGCCCAACGGCCGAGGACTGACGTCACAGGCGTCAGAACGCAGAGCATCCTCGGTGCGGAGGTTTCCGCACCCGGGATGCTTCATTGCTTTCGTGTCGGGTGACACGTACGCCGCCGAGCGTCGCTGGCGGGCGCGACGCACACTTGTCGGCATGGCGATCCCACTTCCCCGGCCCGGCGCCGTCGTCGGCCTCACCCGCTCCGCCCTGGACCAGGCGCTCGGTTCGGCCGCCGCGTTCGCCGGCGTGCCCGCCCGCGCGTTCGCCGTGCTCGACGAGGTGGAGGCGCTGGTGCGACGGATCAACGGGGTGGTCGACCGGATCGAGGGCACGCTCGACCGCACCGACCGGGTGCTCACCGACGCCGAGGGAGCGGTGCGTGAGGTGGCCGTGATCAGCGCCGCCGCCACCACCGCGATCGACACCGCGACCGAGGTGGCCGCTGCGGCGGCGGTGGTGGTCGGCGAGGCCGAGCGGGTCTCCGCCGCCGCCGCCACGGTGGTCGGCGAGGCGGACCGGGTGGCGCGGGCGGCGGCCGGCGTGGTGGCCGAGGCGGACACGGTGGCGGGCCGGGCCGCCGGCACGGTGGCCACCGCCGAGCAGGCGGCCGGCACCGCGACCGAACTGCTGGCCGCGTACGAGGCGACGCTGCGCCGGGCCGCGCCGATGGCGGCCCGTTTCGTCGAGCAGCTCAGCCCGGAGGAGGTGACCGCCGCGATCCGGCTCGTCGACGAGCTGCCGAAGCTGAAGGAGCACCTGACCTCGGACGTGCTGCCGATCCTGGCCACGCTCGACCGGGTCGGTCCGGACCTGCACGACCTGCTGGACGTCACCCGGGACCTGAAGCTCGCGGTGGCCGGCATCCCCGGCCTCGGCATGCTCCGCCGCCGCGGCGAGCGCGCCGAGGGTTGAGAAAGGGGCCCCGCCTACACCGGAGGCGTTAAGCGGGGGCCCCTTCTTGACGCCCGCCGAACAGCGCGTCGATCTCCGACCGGTGCGGCAGCGCCACCGAGGCGCCGAGCTTGCGGACGCAGGCCGCCCCGGCCGCCGCCGCCCAGCGCACCGCCTCGGCCAGGTCGCGCCCCTCGCCCCAGGCCACCGCCAGCGCGGCGGTGAAGGCGTCGCCGGCCGCGGTGGAGTCGACCACGTCCACCGGCACGGCCGGCACGTGCATCGGCGGGCGGTCCCGGTCGACGTACCAGGCGCCGTCGCCGCCGAGCGTGAGCACCGCGCGGGGCACCAGGTCGAGCAGCGCCGCCGGCTCGTCCCGGCCCCGACCGGTCAACGCCTGCGCCTCGGGCTCGTTGACCACCAGCAGGTCGGTCGCGGCCAGCAACTCGGCCGGCAGCGGTCGGGCCGGCGCCGCGTTGAGCACCACCCGGGTGCCGGCGGACCGGGCCGCCAGCGCCGCCCGGGTCACCGTCTCGACCGGCACCTCGAGCTGCGCGACCAGCACGTCCGCCTCGCGTACGGCGGCCAGCTCGTCCTCGGTCGGTTCGGTGAACGCGTCGTTCGCGCCGGGGGTGACCAGGATCGCGTTCTCGCCCGCGCCGCCGACCATGACCAGGGCGACACCGGACGGGCCGTACGTCACCCGGAGGTGGCCGGTGTCGACGCCGGCCGCGGTGATCCGGGCCCGGAGGGTGACGCCGAACGAGTCCGAGCCGATCGCGCCGAGGAAGACGCAGGACGCGCCGGCACGGACCGCGGCGACCGCCTGGTTGGCACCCTTGCCGCCGGGCAGCATGACGAAGTCGCTGCCGAGCACCGTCTCCCCCGGTCGGGGCAGCGCGGCGGCCATGCCGACCAGGTCCATGTTGGCGCTGCCGACGACGGCGATGCGGGTCTGCGGCACGGTGGGTTCCCGTCGGTCAGGCGGCGCGGGCCGTCCAGCGGTCGCCGGTGCGCGCGACGACCAGCGGCAGGCCGAAGGTCTTGGACAGGTTGTCGGCGGTGAGCACGTCGGCGAGCAGGCCCTGCGCCACCACGCCGCCCTCGCGCAGCAGCAGCGCGTGGGTGAAGCCGGGCGGGATCTCCTCGACGTGGTGGGTGACCAGCACCATGGCCGGCGCGTCCGGGTCGTACGCCAGCTCGGCGAGCCGGGCCACCAGGTCCTCCCGACCGCCCAGGTCGAGCCCGGCGGCGGGCTCGTCGAGCAGCAGCAGTTCCGGGTCGGTCATCAGGGCGCGGGCGATCTGCACCCGCTTGCGCTCGCCCTCGGAGAGCGTGCCGTAGCCGCGTTCGGCGAGGTGGCCGACGCCGAGCTGGCTCAGCAACGCGGCGGCGCGCGCCTCGTCGGTGCGGTCGTAGCTCTCCCGCCAGCGGCCCACCACGGACCAGGCGGCGGTCACCACCACGTCGACGACCCGCTCGTCGGCGGGGATCCGCTCGGCGAGGGTGGCGGTGGAGAGACCGATCCGGGTACGCAGCTCGTTGACGTCGGTGCGGCCGATGCGCTCGCCGAGCACGTGCGCGACGCCGCTGCTCGGGTGCAGCCGGCCGGCGGCCAGGTTGAGCAGGGTGGTCTTGCCGGCGCCGTTCGGGCCGAGCAGCACCCACCGTTCGTCCAGCTCGACCCGCCAGTCGACGTCGCGCACCAGCGCGGTGCCGGAGCGCGTGACGCCGACCCCGTCGAGGCTGACCACCAGATCCGCGTCCACGGTCGAGGGGGCGGGGGCGCCCACGGCGCCGGGGATCAGGTCACCAGTCACCGCCCCATCCAACCACGCACCCGGCCCGGCGCCCCCCACGGGCGGCGCCGTCGCCATAGGGTGGGGCGCCGTGTCGTTGGTCACCGCCTGAGGAAGGACGACTCATGCCCGAGCGCTGCCGGGAGGCAGGCGGATGAGCGCGGTCATCGAGATCGCCGGTCTCCGCAAGACGTTCCGCACGCTGCGTCATGGGCGCCGGGTCGCCGTCGACGACTTCCACATGCTGGTCGAGGCGGGCCAGGTGCACGGTTTCCTGGGGCCGAACGGCTCGGGCAAGACGACCACGCTGCGGGCCCTGCTCGGGTTGGTGCGGCCGGATTCCGGCACGATGCACGTGTTGGGCACCCGGTCCCCGGAGCGGCTGCCGGACGTGGCCGGGCGGGTCGGCGCCATCGTGGAGAGTCCGCAGTTCTTCGGCAACTTCACCGCGCACCGGACGCTGCGGCTGCTGGCGCTCGCCGGCGGCGTGCCCACCAGCCGGGTGGACGAGGCGCTGGAGCAGGTCGGCCTGCGGGACCGGGGCGAGGAGCGGGTCAGGGGCTACTCCCTCGGCATGAAGCAGCGGCTGGCGGTGGCCTCCGCCCTGCTCAAGCGCCCGGAGCTGCTGATCCTCGACGAGCCGGCGAACGGGCTGGACCCGGCCGGCATCCGGGAGATGCGTGACCTGACCCGGTCGCTCGCCGCGTCCGGGGTGACCGTGCTGCTGTCCAGCCACATCCTCGCCGAGATCCAGTTGATCTGCGACCACGTGACGATCGTCAGCCGGGGGCGGCGGGTCGCGTACGGCCGGGTCGACGAGGTGCTGGCCGGTTTCGACCAGCACCAGTGGCGGGTCCGGGTGGCCGAGCCCGAGCCGGCCGCGCAGTTGCTGGGCCGGGCCGGCCTGTCGGTGGCCGGGCACCCCGACCATCTGGTGGTGACCGGTGTGGTGGACCCCGAGGTGATCAGCCGCACGCTGGGCGAGCAGGGGATGTGGGTGCAGGAGCTGGTCCCGCTCCGGCCCGACCTGGAGAGCGTCTTTTTGGAGTTGACCGGCGGCGACGAGCACGTGGCGGTGCCGCGACAGGTGGACGGCGCGCCGGCGCACGACGGCGTGATCGATCTCGACGTCCGGGACAGCCGGGAGGTGGACGCGTGAACCTGGTCCGTGCCGAGCTGGAGCGGCTCGCCGCCCGGCGCTTCGTGCAGCTCATGGTGGTGTTGCTGGCGGTCGCGTTCGCGGTGACGGTGGTGACCACGCTGGGCGGCTCGCACCGGCCGACCGAGGTGGAGCTGAGTCGGGCCCAGTCGCAGGCCGCGGACGAGGTACGCCGGCTGGAGCTGGCGCACGACCGCTGCCTGCGGATCAAGGCGGGCACGCTCACCCCGGACGAGAACGACTACCTGCCGCGCGACTGCGCCCAGATCGACCCGGCGCAGTCCGAGCGGTTGCCGACCGCGTCCGACTACCTCAGTGGCGTGTTCGTCTTCGCCAAGGAGGCCAAGCCGCTGCTCTACTTCCTGATCGCGTTCCTGGCGCTGTTCGGGTTCCTGGTCGGCGCCTCCTACATCGGGGCGGACCTGAACTCGGGCGGCGTGGTCAACCTGCTGCTGTGGCGGCCACGCCGGCCGACCGTGTTCGCCGCGAAGCTCGGCACGCTGCTGGGCGGTCTGCTCGGGCTCTCCGTGCTGGCGTCGGTGGCGTACCTCGGGGCGTTCTGGCTGATCGGCCAGGCATCGGGGCTGACCGGCCGGACGAGCGGCGAGTTCTGGGCCGGGCTCGGCGCGGTCTGGGCGCGCGGCGTGGTGCTGGTGCTGCTCGCCGCGGCGCTCGGGTTCGCCGTCGCCACGCTGGGCCGGCACACCTCGGCGGCGCTCGGCACGGTGGCCGCGTACGTGGTGGTGTGGGAGCTGGGCGCGCGGTTGGTGTTCCAGATCCTCCAGGTCGGCCGGCCGGACCGGTTCATGCTCTCCAGCTATCTGGGGGCGTGGCTCGCCGGCCAGGTGCGGTTCTGGGACGACAACGCCTGTAGCACCGGGATCTCCGGTTTCTGCGACGGCTCCTACACGTTGGGGTGGCCGGCGGGCCTGGTGGTCCTGGTCGGGCTCACCGCCGCGCTGGTGGCCGCCGCGTTCGCGGTGTTCCGCCGCCGCGACCTGATCTGAGCACGTCGGCGCGGCCCGCATCGGACGGGCCGCGCCGGCAACTCCTTGCAGACTTCGCCTGCACCGTGAAGAATTCCTTCACATGGCGGCCGGGGCGGTGACAGGTCGGCGGTCAACCGACCGTCGAGCCGAACACCTCGTCCCGCACCGCGTCGAGCGCGGTGCGCAACGCGCCGCGCAGGATCGGCTCCTCGGTCAGCCCGGTGCTGACCACCCGGGGGCGGACCAACGTGATCGCCGCGACCTCCTGCTGCACCCGGCCGGCCAGTGCGGCCCCGCCCGCCCGGCCGACCGCGCCGGCGAGCACCACCAGCGGCGGGTCGAGCACCACGCAGGTGCTCGCCACGCCGAGCGCCAGCCGGCGGGCCAACTCGTCCAGCACCGGGCCACCGGCCGCGCCGGCGGCGATGGCGGCCTGCACCGCCTCGGCCGCCCGGGTCGCCGCGACGCCCTGCTCGGCCGCGTCCGGCGTGGCGAAGCCGTGCTCGGCCGCCACCGCGCGCACCGCGTCGGCGCCCGCGAGCTGCTGGAACGCCGGCTTGGCCCGCCGCGACACGTCGCGCGGGATGGGCACCCCGGGCACCGGCAGGTAGCCGATCTCACCGGCCGCGCCGCTGCTGCCGTGGTGCAGCCGGCCGCCCAGCATGATCGCCAGGCCGACGCCCGCGTCCACCCAGACCAGCACGAAGTCGGCGGTGCCCCGGGCGGCGCCCGACTGCGCCTCGGCCACCGCGGCGAGGTTCACGTCGTTCTCGAACACGACCGGGGTGTCCAGGTCCTCCCGGAGCGCGGCGAGCAGGCCGCTGTGCCAGCGCGGCAGGTTGAACGCGAACGTGATGTCGCCGGTCTGCGGGTCGACCAGGCCGGGGGTGCCCAGCACGACGCGGCGGACCGCGGACAGCTCCGCCCCGGCGCTGCTGGCGGCCTGCACCACGGCGTTGTGCACCACGCCGACCGGGTCGTCGGTGTCCTTCGTGGACTGCTCGACCCGGCCGGCGACGGTGCCGGTGATGTCGGCGCAGGCCGCCACCACCCGCTCCGCGCCGACGTCCACGCCGACCACGTACGCGCTGCCCGGACGCACCGCGTAGAGCTGGGCGTTCGGGCCCCGCCCGCCGGCCTGCTCGCCGACCCGGGCGACCAGGCCGCGCTCCTCCAGCCGCTCGACGAGCTGGGACGCGGTCACCTTGGACAACCCGGTCAGCTCGCCGATGCGGGCGCGGGTCAGCGGGCCGCGTTCGAGCAACAGCTCCAGCGCCGCACGGTCGTTGAGCGCCCGCAACAGTCGGGGGGTGCCGGGCAGCCGGGTCGCACTCATGCCAACGTCCTCAATTTTTCGTAAGGTTTCTAACCATAAAACGCCTGCCGAAGGGTGCCCGTTAGCGTATCGGCCACCCCGTCCGACGGAGGTCGGACGACCCGGCAGGGAAAGGGGAACGACAGTGGGGCTGGATCCAGGACTCCGTCGGCTCGCGCTGGGCACGTTGCTGGCCGCGTACCCGGGCCCGGTGCCGCCGGGCTGGGCGGTCGACCTGCTCGCCGACGGGCTCGCCGGGCACACCCTGTTCGGCACGAACGTGCACGACCCGGCCCAGGTGGCCGCGTCCACGGCGGCGCTGCGCGCCGGCCGCCCGGACGTGATCGTCGCGATCGACGAGGAGGGCGGCGACGTCACCCGGCTGGCCCACGCCACCGGCAGCCCGTACCCGGGCAACGCCGCGCTGGGCGCGGTCGACGACCCGGACCTCACCCGGGCGGTGTACGCGGCGATCGGCGCGGAGCTGGCCGCGCTCGGCCTCACGCTCGACCTGGCGCCCACGGTCGACGTGAACACCGCCGACGAGAACCCGGTGATCGGCACCCGCTCGTTCGGCGCGGACCCGAAGCGGGTGGCCGTGCACTCGGCCGCCGCGGTCGCCGGCCTCCAGTCGGCCGGTGTGGCCGCCTGCGCCAAGCACTTCCCCGGGCACGGCGCCACGGTCACCGACTCCCACCACGAGCTGCCCACGGTCGACGTGCCGCCGGCCGTGCTGCGGGAGCGGGACCTGCCGCCGTTCGCCGCGGTGGTCGACGCCGGCGTACGCGCGGTGATGACCGCGCACATCCGGGTGCCGGCGCTGACCGGCGACAGCCCGGCCACGTTCAGCCGGGCGGTCCTGCACGACCTGCTGCGCGGCGAGTACGGCTTCACCGGCACGGTGATCACCGACGCGCTGGAGATGAAGGGCGCGGCGCTGGCCGCCGGCGGGGTGGGTCCGGCCGCGGTACGCGCGCTGGCCGCCGGCGCGGACCTGCTCTGCATCGGCGCCCAGGTCGACGCCGCCCTGGTGGAACGCGTCGCCGCCGAGATCGTCGCCGCGCTCGGGGACGGCCGGCTGGACCGCGCCCGGGTGGAGGAGGCCGCCGGCCGGACCGCCGCGCTCGCCGGCTGGACCGGGCCGGCCGACGCCCCGGCCCCGGCCGCCGACGACCTCGGCTACGCCGCCGCGCTGCGGGCGGTGCACGTCGAGGGCGACCTGCCCGGTCCGGTCGCCCCGCTGGTGGTGCAGGTGCACGCCACCTCCACGATCGCCGAGGGGCGGGTGCCGTGGGGGCTGGGCCCGCACCTGGCCGGCGGTGTCGAGCAGGCCCGCGCGGTGGCCGGCGAGACCGACCCGGGCGAGCTGGGCCGGCTCGCCGGCGAGCGCCCGGTGGTGCTGGTCGGGCGGCACCTGCACCGGCTGCCCGGGGCGCGGGAGCTGGTCGAGGCGCTGGCCACCACGCACCCGGTGACCGTGGTGGAGATGGGCTGGCCGGGCGCCTGGCGACCGACCGGCGCGCGCGCGTTCGTCGCCACCTACGGCGCGAGCCACGCCAACGGCCAGGCCGCTGCCCGGGTGCTCGGTCTGACCGGCTGATCCGTCCGTGCCCGCCGGCCCGCCGTCCACCGACGGCGGGCCGGCGCGCGTTTCGGGCACCGTCGACTTGAACACGTTCAAAAGACGTCGTACGCTCAGCGCGACGCAAATTTGAACGCGTTCAAGAAGGGCGACGGGATGGATGCGAAGGTCTGGATGTACCTGGCGTACCTCGCGGTCAGCATCGGGCTGACCGTCTGGGTGGCGCGGACGCTCTCCCGCAACGGGTTGGTCTTCCTGCGGGACGTGTTCCCCGACAGCCGGCTGGCCGAGGCGGTCAACAGCCTGCTGGTCGTCGGCTTCTACCTGCTCAACCTCGGCTACGTCACGGTGGCCATGAAGGAGTCCGACCCGATCGGCGACGCCAGTCAGGCGCTGGAGCAACTGTCCCTGAAGGTGGGGATGGTGCTCCTGGTCCTGGGCGCCCTGCACTTCTTCAACGTGTTCGCGCTCGGCCGCTACCGACGTGGCCGGCTGCGCCACCAGGCGAGCCACCCGCCGCTCCCGCCGGCCGGCATGCTCCCGCCGCCCGGCGTGGTATTCCCGCCGCAGGGCGCCGCGCACCCGCCGCAGGGCGGCCCGCGACCGGTCCCGCCCGCCGGCCCGAACCCGCCGGCCCGGTGACGTCCACCCCCGGCGGGCACCCGCTGGATCCCACCGGGCACGGGGCCGGTGGGATCCGCGGGTTCACCGTCCTCTACGACGCCGGCTGCCCGCTGTGCCGCTCCGCCCGGCGGTGGCTCGCCTCGCGGGACCACCTCGTACCGCTGGATTTCGTGGCGGCCGGGTCGGCGCAGGCCCGGCGCCGCTTCCCCGGGCTCGACCACGACGCCACGCTGCAGGACCTGACAGTGGTCGCCGACACCGGCGCGGTCTGGACCGGCGACGGCGCCTGGTTCGCCTGTCTCTGGGCGCTCGCCGGGCACCGCGCCACCGCCGAACGGCTGGCCCGCCCGCACCTGCTGCCACTGGCCCGGCGGGTGGTGGCGGTCGCCGCCGCGGTCCGCGAACGCGTCCGGGAACCGGGATACGGTGACCACGATGACCGAGCAGAGTGCGCCGACGACCGGTGCGGGTGACCCGAGCGGTGGGGCGACCGCCCGGGGTGAGCAGACCCGCCAGCTGATCCTGGACACCGCGATGCGCCTGTTCCGCGAGCGGGGGTACGCGCGCACCACCATGCGTGCCGTCGCCCAGGAGGCCGGCGTGGCGGTGGGCAACGCCTACTACTACTTCGGCTCGAAGGAACACCTCATCCAGGAGTTCTACGCGGACACCCAGCGCGAGCACCGCACCGCCGCCGCGCCGGTGCTCGCCCGGGAGCGGGACTTCGCGCCGCGGCTGGCCGGCGTGCTGCACGCCGGCATCGACGTGCTGAGCCCGTACCACTCGTTCGCCGGCACCTTCTTCAAAACGGCGGCGGAGCCGACCTCGCCGCTCAGCCCGTTCTCCGCCGAGTCGTCGGCGCCCCGCGAGACGTCGGTGGCGCTCTTCCGCGAGGTGCTGTCGGGCTCCACCGCGAAACTGGACGAGGAGCTGCGGGCGGCCCTGCCGGAGCTGCTCTGGCTCGGCTACCTGGGCGTGGTGCTCTACTGGGTGCACGACCGCTCGCCCGGCCAGGCCAAGACCCGGCAGCTCATCGACGGCGTGGTCCCGTTGGTCGACCGGCTCGTGGGGCTGTCCCGGCTGCGGGTGCTCCGCCCGGTCACCCGCCAGGCGGTCACACTGATCCACACGCTGCGTCACTGACCCACCGTTTGGCTGCGACAACGATTCCACAGGTCAAGTCCGCAACCGGACAAGGTCAGCGTCTTGCTCGGCCGCATGGCTTCACCTAGCGTTACCAACATCGGGGCCTGGGGGGAGAGGCAGCGGACCGTGGATCCGGCCCGGGAGCCACGGTCCGCGCCCACACCGCCGGTCAGTGCGGGAAGACGCCGAACGAGGTCCAGCCCCGGTCGGGGAACCCGGCCGCCTCGGCCACTTGGGCGGACGCCAGGTTGTCCGGATGGTGCACGTAGGTGGGGATCGCGCCCTCGGCCAGCACCCGCCGGGCCGCCTGCGCGACCAGCCGCCGGGCCAGTCCGCGCCCCCGGGCCGCCGGCACCGTGCCCACCGCCAACTCGTGCCCGAACGCGTCGTGCCGCTTGATCCCCACGCCGGCCAGGTACGCGCCGTCGGCGTCCCGGACCACCAGCACGTCGGGGTCGAAGAGGCCCAGCCAGGGCGGGGCGCCGGGCATCTCCGGCGGGAGCCACTCCCCCACGTCGGGCAGCGGCGCCGGGTCGGTGCACCAGCGGAACACCCCGCGGTTCGTGGTGAGTTCCGGGGTGCCGACCGTCGCCGGCAGCGCGGGCAGCCACTCCTCGATCGACCGCCCCGCCACCAGCGCGCGCACCGCCTCGACCCGGGCCGGCGGCACCGAGAGGACGGTGCTGTCGCCGACCGTGACCCCGATGGCCGGGCGCAGCCGCCCGTCCCACGCCGGGCGGGCGCGGCGCCAGGACCGGACCACGTGCAACCCGGGGCCCGCCGGCCACTGCCCCAACCAGGTCGCCAGGTGCAGGAAGAGCCGCCGGTCGAGCACATGATCACGGTACGCCCACCGGGCCCGCCCGGCCCGCCCCCGGCCGTAAGAACCTGGCAATGGATCACGCGCCCGCCCGTGGCTACGCTGGCCTACCGGCCGGCAGGAGGTGCACCGTGGCGCAGCGGGTGCTGGTGGTCGACGACGACCGGACGGTCGCCGACGTGGTCTGCCGCTACCTGGAGCACGCCGGCTACGAGGTCGAACACGCCGGCGACGGGGCGGCGGCCCTGGACGCCGTGTCCCGCCGCCCGCCGCACCTGGTGGTGCTGGACCTGATGCTCCCCGTGCTCGACGGGTTGGAGGTGTGCCGGCGGCTGCGGGAGCGGCCGGACGGCGTACCCATCGTCATGCTGACCGCGCGCGGCGACGAGGCCGACCGGGTCCTCGGCCTGCAACTGGGCGCGGACGACTACCTGGGCAAGCCGTTCTCCCCGCGCGAGCTGGTGCTGCGGGTCCGCTCGGTGCTGCGCCGGGCCGGCGGCGAGCCGGCCGGCACGCTGCCGGAGCTGCTCACGGACGGCGACCTGGAGGTGGAGACCGGCCCCCGGGTGGCCCGCCTGCACGGCCGGGAGCTGGCCCTCACGCTGCGCGAGTTCGACCTGCTGGCGCACCTGATGCGGCATCCGGCGCGGGCGTTCCGCCGGGCCGAGCTGCTGGAGCGGGTCTGGGGCTGGAACTTCGGCGACCAGTCGACGGTGACCGTGCACGTGCGACGGCTGCGGGAGAAGATCGAGGCCGACCCGGCCCGGCCCCGACGCATCGTCACCGTCTGGGGTGTCGGCTACCGGTACGAGCCGACCGATGCGTGACCTCGCGCTGATCTTCGGTGCGGCGCTGGCCGCGGCGCTCGCGGTCGGGTTGGCCGGCGCGGTGGCGCTGCGGGTGCTGCGCGGCCGGTCGATCACCGTGCACATCTCGGTGCTGCTGGCCACGACCGTCGGCGCGGTGGCCGCCGGGGTGGCGGTGGTCGCCCAGGCCATGTTCCTCTCCCCGCACGACCTCCAGGTGGTGCTGACCACGCTCTCCGCCGCCGCCGTGGTGAGCCTGGCGGTGGGGTGGCTGTTCGGTCGGCGGCTGGCCGCCGCCGCGGTCTGGGCGGACCAGGCCCGGGAACGGGAACGGCGGATCGAGAAGGGTCGCCGCGACCTGGTCGCCTGGGTCTCGCACGACCTGCGGACCCCGCTCGCCGGGTTGCGGGCGATGGCCGAGGCGCTGGAGGACGGGGTGGTCGACGAGCCGGTGACGGTGGCCGAGTACCACCGCCGGATCCGGGTCGAGACCGACCGGATGACCCGGCTGGTGGACGATCTGTTCGAGTTGTCCCGGATCAACGCCGGGGCGCTCCGGTTGTCGCTGTCCACGGTGGCGCTCGGCGACGTGGTCTCCGACGCGTTGGCCGGCGCGGCGCCGCTGGCCGCCGCCCGCCGGATCCGGCTGGTCGCCCCCGAGTCGGGCTGGCCGGCGGTGACGGCCAGCGAGCGGGAGCTGGCGCGGGTGGTGGGCAACCTGCTGCTGAACGCGATCCGCTACACGCCGGCCGACGGCACGGTGACGGTGGACGCGGGGCGGGACGTCGACACCGCCTGGTTGGCGGTCGCGGACACCTGTGGCGGCATTCCGGCGGGCGATCTGCCCCGCGTCTTCGACGTGGCGTTCCGGGGCGAGCCGGCCCGTACGCCGGCGGCGGTGGAGCCGAGCGGATCGGGCGGGCTCGGGCTGGCGATCGTGCGCGGGTTGGTTGAGGCGCACGGCGGGCGGGTAGAGGTCCAGAACGTCAGCGACGGATGCCGATTCGTGGTCCGCCTGCCGGCGGCCGGAATCTGACGCTTCGGCGGAACCGAACGCCTCGCCCCCGCGTCATATTCACTTTCATACATGGACAAGTTTCTCTGGGACGGTAGTGGTCATGCCTCAGAAGCCGAATGACCGATTCCAGCAGGACCCGGCGCGGAGCTGGCGGGCCGCCGACGCGCCCGCCCGCTTCCCGGCGCAGCCGGCCTACCGCGAGGCCCGACACCGGGGGCCCTGCTGGGCCGAGCTGAACGCGCAGCCGGCCGGCACCCCCGCCTGGCGCGGCCTCACGACAGGGTAGGGCGGGCGGCGACACACCGGGCGGCGGTCGTACCGGCCTTCGTACGCCTGTGCGGTAGCGTCTTGTGGTCCGATTTCCGGCCTACGACAGGAGAAGCTCCGCGCATGGGCAAGAAGACGATCCACGTCTCCGACTTCACCGGCCAGGTGCTGGCCCCCGACGACGAGGTGGTCCGGGTCGTCGTGCTGGAGCACCCGGACCTGGTCGCCGGGCCCGTGCAACTGGACGCCACCCCGGTCGACGTGGAGAGCATCGACGACGCCGCGCTGGACGTGGCCGTGGTGGAGATCCACGACCGGCACGGCGGCGGTGAGCCGCGCCGGGTGGTGCTGACCGCCAGCGAGTTCGACGCGATGGCGACCGACGTGCCGATGGCGCAGTTGCTGCGCACCGCCGAGCGGGTCCGGCCGCCGAAGACGCGGCGTACCGCCGAGAAAATCGACTACGGCACCCTCGAGCACGCCGGCCGGCCGCACCGTGGCCGGGTCACCGAGGAGGAGGCCCGGCTGGTCCGGGACCGGCTCGACGAGGTGAACAAGCTTCTCGCCGACGCCGGCATCCGCCAGGTCGACCCGGCCGACCCGGAGCACGCCGCCCGCTACGGATTCCCCGCCGCCGACTGACACCCGCACGTCGGGCACGCGCCCCCGTGGCGCGTGCCCGACGCGGTTCAGGCCCGCTTACGGGCCAGCTCCGCCAGCGCGCCCTCCACCGCGGACTCCATCGCCTCCTTCGTCAGGCCGAGGCCGCGGAGCACGCCGCCGTCACCCTCCTCCTCCAGCAGGGCGAGCAGGATGTGCTCCGTCCCGACGTAGTTGTGCCCCATCCGCAGCGCCTCCCGGAACGTCAGCTCCAGGACCTTCTTGGCGCGCGCGTCGTAGGGGATCAGGTCCGGGACCTGGTCGGCCTTCGCCGGCAGGGTCGCGGCCACGGCCTCCCGGAACATCTCCAGGGGTACGCCCTTCGCCTTGACCAACGCGGCGGCCAGCCCGTCCGGTTCGGCGAGCAGCCCCAGCGCCACGTGCTCCGGGGTGATCTCGGCGTGGCCGGCGGCCCGGGCCTCCTCCTGCGAGGCCAGCACCACGTTGCGGGCGCGCGGCGTGAACCGGCCGAACCCGGCGTTCGGGTCGAGCGCGGCGGCGGTCTCAGCCTTGGCGGCGGAGCGCTTCTGGGCGGCCTGCTTGCTCACCCCCATGCTGCGGCCGATCTCCGTCCACGAGGCGCCCGAGCGGCGTGCCTGGTCGACGAAGTGCCCGATCAGGTGGTCGGCGACGTCGCCGAGGTGGTCGGCGAGGAGGACCGCGTCGGCCAGTTGGTCGAGTGCGTCGGGGCGGGCTTTCTTGATGCCCTCGATCAGGTCGTCGAGGCGCACCGGGTGGCTCATCTTGAGCGGTTCGGTCTCGTCCATGCGTCAACCATAGGTTGACGCAGCACCTCCGTCAACCCTCGGTTGACGCACCCTCACGGGGACGGGTCCTCGGGCAGCGTTCGCCGTACCCGCGCCGGCCACGGCCCAACTCGTACAGCGCCCGCAGCCGCGCCATCAGCTCACTCTTCGGGCCGGGCGGCTTGTCGTACGGGAACCGGCGTCGCAGCCGGGCCACCGGTGCGTCCGACCACCGGGCCCACCTCCGCCGGGTAGTGGCCGAACCGGCGCAGGCCCAGCCCGCGCACGGCGACCGGCCACGGCGTCTCGGTCGCCAGCACCGCGAGATGCTCGAAGTTGGACAGGTACGACTCGCCACGCGCCGCCCGCTCGGCGAGGATGTACGGCTCCAGCACGGCCCACGCCTCCCGGGCGCGGTATCCGCCGGTGCCGAGCAGGAGTGCCGGTTCGACCACCTTGAAGGCCAGCATCTGGCCCAGCCCGTTGTAGTAGAGCGCGATCCGGTTCACGTGCTTGCGGGCGTCGGCCGGCAGTTCGCTGACCGGCACGCCGCGCGGGCAGGCGGTCCCCAGCTCGGTGAGCACGAACTGCTGGCTGTCCAGGAACGCGTCACTCATCCGGTCGCGGGTGAGCAGCTCGATCGCGACCAGGGTGTGGTTCGCGCTCTGCGACAGCCGGAGCTGCCGGAGCGCGAAGAACGCGGAGACGACGACGGTGAGCACCGAGATCGCGGCCACGACCACATTCGTCACCGCAGCGACATCCATGACCGTCATCTTAGGAAGGACGCGCCAACCCGGCCGCCCCGTGACGGGACGGCCGGGTCGGCGGACGGTCGTGGGTCAGCCGCGTACCCACTGCTGGTTGCTGCCGCCGTTGCAGGTCCAGATCTGGACCGCGGTGCCGTTGGCGGTGCCCGCGCCGTTGACATCCAGGCAGAGCCCTGAGCCGACGCCGACGATGGTGCCGTCGGCGTTGAGCCGCCACTGCTGGTTGCTGCCGCCGTTGCAGGTCATGATCCGCGCACGGCTGCCGGACGCCGTGCCCGCCACGTCGAGGCACTTGTTGCCGTAGACGGTGAGCTGGTTGTTCGTGCCGGCCGTCCACTGCTGGTTCGCGCCGCCGTTGCAGTCCCAGATCTGCACCACCGCGCCGTCGGCCTGGCTGGCGCCGTTGACGTCCAGGCAGCGGTTGGCGCTCGCGCTGCGGATCTCTCCGGTCGGGCTGCCGGAGCCGTCGCCCGGCGTGATGGAGAGGTTGTCGAACTGGGCGGTGACGCCCTGGCCGGTGCCGTACCCGATCTGGCCGGCGACCCAGGTGGTGTCCGACACGGTGCCGACGGTGGTGCCGTCGACCGCCGCGGTCAGCGTGCTGCCGTTGAGCTTCAACGACAGGTTGTGCCAGCGTCCGGTGCCCAGCGCCGAGGTGTTGCCGCTGGCCAGGGTGCGCCAGTTGCCGCTGGTGTTGTTGCTCCGGATGGACCACGCGCCGCCGTCGGTGACCCGGAAGTAGTAGCCGTTCAGGTTCTGCGGCCCCTGGTGGTTGTAGGTGTTGCCGCGCCCGATGAGCTGGACGTAACCGGGCTTCTCCAGCAGCACGTCCGAGGAGACGGTGTAGTTGCGCCAGGTCAGGTCGCCCAGCAGGGTGTACGGCTCGGCCTGGCCGGTCGTCCAGTAGATCGGCGCCTGCTCCGACATCTGGCGGACGCACTGGCCGGTGCGCCCGGCGGTGCACCCGGCGATCTCGAACGAGCCCTGCTGGTCCATCAGGTACCGCGCCTCGCGGCCGGTGGCGTAGCTGTCGAAGTTGTCGCTGTACGGCAGTTTCAGGTTGCCCTGCGCCGGGCTGACCGCGGTGCCCTTGCCCTGCCCGGTGGTGGTGGTGATGCTGTAGACGTAGCCGGGCTGGACGGTGAGCGAGAAGCGCCCGCCGTTCGGCGTGATGTCGGTGTTGCGGACGAAGTGGTCGGCGGTGTTGTTGGACCGCAGGTTGGTCGCCCAGACCCGCACGGTGCCGGTGGACAGCCCGCCGGTGACGGTGAAGTCGAGCTGCTGGGCCGCGCCGGCGTCCTGCGTCTCGATGACGGTGCTCCAGTCGCTGTTGTTGGTGGACTTCAGCGAGACGTAGCTGCCGTTGTTGCGGTTGCCGCCGACGTAGCCGCTGGACGCGTCGAGGTAGCGCCAACCCGGGGCGGTGAACTGCGTGGTGTGCGCCATCACCCACGTGCTCTTGCCGATCGAGTACGCGCCGGACCACGGCTGCTGGGCCACCGCCACACCGGTGGTCGCCCAGGGGATGTTGGGGGTGATGGCGGCGATCGCCGGCCAGTTGATATAGCCGGTCATCTTGCCGTCGAGGTAGCCGCGGTTGATGCCCCGGGCGAGTGCCGGCGCGCCGGCGTTGTAGTCGTCGGAGCCGTTCTCGCTGGCCCAGAGCTGCTTGCCGGTGGAGACGGCGTTGGCGGAGCTGGGGCAGTTGGTCTGGGCGCTGCGGTAGCCGCAGACGTAGTGGCTGCCGAAGACCTGCACCGCGCTGGCGAACGCCGGGTCACGCAGCGAGTCGTCGGCGGCGCCCCACCCGAAGTCGTCCGAGGCGACGATCTTCACGTTGCCGTAGCCGCGGGAGTTGAGCGTGGAACGCAGGTTCTTGTACCAGGTGGTGTTGTAGCCCTTCTCGTTCCAGCCGCCCAGGTAGTTGATGGTCAGCCCGTGCGTGGCCGCGCAGTCCAGCCACCCCACCAGGTAGTTGATCGAGTCGGTGGACCAGAAGTTGCCGTTGCCGATCCAGCCCGGCGCACCCCAGGCCAGGCCGATCAGTCCGATGTTGGGGTTGCGCGTCCGGGCCTGCTCCATCAGCCACCACTCGTAGCCCCGGTTGCAGTTCACGCCGCCCCGGGTGTGCTCGTGGCTGGGCTCGGCGCCGGAGGTGGAGTTGGTGTCGCCACCGATCTCCACCTTGAGCAGTTGCATCGCGGCGCCGTAGCCCGGCTTGAACAGGTAGTCGAGGATGTCGCTGCGCTGCGGCTCGGGATAGTCGATCAACAGTCTGCTGTTCCCGCCGCCGCCGCTGACCGCGCCGACGCCGTCGAGCGCCCGCCCGCCGGACGCCCCGTTGACGGTGATGGCGGTGGCCGCCTGGGCCGGGGAGGCGGACGCGGTCAGGACGGCCGCCGCCGCGAGGACCGATGCCGCCGCCGCCGACATCACCGCCCGCCACGATCTCCGTGGACGACTCACTGTGCTGAACATCCGATCCGCCTCCCGGTCACGATTAATAGATCAATGTCGATCTATAAGACATCATATGTTAGCGTTCACACAAAGAACGGTCAACGACTCAGGCGCGGCTCCACCGCTGGCTGGCCGCGCCGGTGCAGTCCCGGATCTCGGTCCGCGTGCCGTTGGCCGTACCGGCGCCCACCAGGTCCAGGCACCGGCCCGAACCGACCCCGGTGATCGTGCCGTCGGCGTTGAGCCGCCACCGCTGGTTGGACTGGCCGTTGCAGTCCCAGATGATCACGGAGCTGCCGTTGGCCGTGCCGGCGCCGTTGACGTCCAGACACTTGCCGCCGAAGACCCGCAGCTCCTGGGCCGCGGTCGAGGTCCAGGACTGGTTGCTCTGGCCGTGACAGTCCCAGATGATCGCCGCCGCGCCGTTGGCCTGCGAGCCGCCGTTGACGTCCAGGCACCGACCGGCGGCGGCGTTGCGGACGACAGACGTGCCGCCCGGCGGCGGCGTGGTCGGGCTGGCCGTCGGGGTGGGTGTCGGGTCGGCGCCACCGAACTGGGTGAAGAACCGCCACACCTCGGTCTTCGTCCAGGTCCGGGCACCGCTGTCCCCGCCGCCGTCCACCGGCCCGGGGGTGTGGCCGCCGTCGAACGCGGCCCACACCACCGGATAGCCGGACCGGCAGCCGGCGTAGGTGGTGGTGATGTGCGTCAGGCTGCCCGCCCTCGGCTCCGGCGGGTTCTGCGGGGTGCAGCCGTTGTTGCGGACGAACGTGTCCCGCAGCGAGCGTCCGGCGGAGATGTTGAGCACCGGGTCCCCGATGCCGTGGATCCCCATGTACGCGATGGGCTGCGTGCCGCCGCCGCACCCGCTGAGCTGACCACCGGAGTAGACCGCCACGGCGCGGAAGACGGTGGCCCGGGCGCAGGCCAGCGCGTAGCTCATGCCACCGCCGTAACTGAAACCGAGCGCGAACCGCTGCGTCGTGTCGACGCACAGATCCCCCTCGATCAGCCTGATCATGTCGTCGACGAAGGTCACGTCCTGACCGCCGGGGTTGGCCCAGCCGTTGCCGTTGCCCTGGGGCGCGACGAAGATGGTGCTGTTGTTCGCCTGCTGTCGCAGCCCGTAGTAGGACCAGGCCTCCCGGTCCGCCCCACCGGAGTCGACGTCGTTCGCGGTGCCGCCGTTCCAGTGGAATCCGAAGATCAGCCGGTAGGCGTGGTTCCGGTCGTAGTTGTCGGGGATCCGCAGGATGAAGCTGCGGTTCTGGCCACTGCTCTGAATGGACCGGGGACCACTCGTCAGCGTGGGCGCCCGGCCGCACCCGGCGGTCCCGGCGAGCGTCCCGGCCTCCGCGGCCGACGCGGACCCGCCCGGGCCGCCGGCCACTGTCGTCGCGGCCACCACGACCAGGACCGCCATGGCCGCGAGGGGCCCGAAGACGGTGCTGCGTAATCTCATGACGCGGCTCCTTCGCCACTTGGTGGGAACGTTTTCGGTACGGGGATCGACGGCGATCCCCGTACCGCCACTCCGTCGGCCGGCACGGGGAGGACACGCACGACGGGGTCCGCCGTGGTCGGCTCAGCTCCCCGGACTTCGCCCCTGGTCCGCATGCCCGGTGCGGGACCAGCCGGCCGTCGCGTCGGTGGCGGCACCCGCACCGCACGCACCCGATCGCGACCCGAACCGCCCGCCGTCGTCGCTGGAACGCCACAACGCGACTCGAATCGATTCGACCAGACCCTAGGCCGGGCAGTGAAATATGTCAATGCCGTTTCCGGCAGGTGAGGTGCCGATGGCGTCGCCGGTGGGACGGCACGTCGGGCGGCACCTGATCGGGGACGCCGACGGCGAGGTGCTGGTGGTCAACTGGCAGGCCCCGGCCGCCGCCGGCTGGTCCGAGGACCACCCTGTGTAGGGTCGGTCGAGGTGAGCATCCACTCGACGTTGTTGTTCGTGCTCGCCGCCGTCGCGGTCATCATCGCCGTGCGGTGGGTGGCGGCCCGCACCGGCCTGCCGGCGGCGGCGCTCCTGCCGCTCATCGGCATCGCGTACGCGCTGCTTCCCGGCCCCAACATCGGCCTCGACCCCGACCTCGTCCTGATGGTGGTGCTGCCGCCGCTGCTCTACAGCGCGGCGCTGGACTCCTCGCTGCTGGACCTGCGCCGCAACCTGCGCATCGTGGTCAGCCTCTCCGTGGTGCTGGTGCTCCTCACCGGCCTGCTCGTCGGCATCGGGTTCCACCTGTTCGTGGCCGGCGCGACGCTGGCCGCCGGGATCGCGGTCGGGGCCGCCGTCGCGCCGCCCGACCCGGTGGCGGCCCTGGCGGTGGGTCGCCGGGTCAACCTGCCGCCCAAGATGGTCACCATCATTCAGGGCGAGGGGCTGCTGAACGACGCCACCGCGCTGACCATGCTCAGCGTCGCGGTGGCCGCCGCCGTCGGCGGGACGTTCTCCTTCCCCGGCGCCGTCGCGCAGTTCGTGATCGCGGCGGTCGGCGGCGTCGCCGTGGGCGCCGTCGTCGCCTGGGCGAAGCGGCTGGCCCGACCGCTCACCGCGGACCCGTTGCTGTCCAACGCGATCTCGCTCGCGACACCGTTCGTCGCCTACCTGATCGGCGAGGAGCTGCACGTCTCCGGCGTGCTCGCGGTGGTGGTCGCCGGGCTGATCGTCGGCCACCAGACGCCCCAGTTCGGGTCCGGGGCGGCCCGGCTCCAGACCAACGCGGTGTGGCGGCTGGTCGACTTTCTCCTCGAGGGCTTCGTCTTCCTGCTGATCGGCCAGCAGCTTCCCGAGGTCGTCAAGAACCTGCGCCAGTACGACACCTCGACCATCGTCACCGCCGTCGCGGTGTCCGTCGGCGTGGTGCTGCTGCTGCGCCCCGCCTGGCTGGTCCTGACCCAGTCGCTCCCCCGGTCGCTGCACACCCGGCTCGGTGGCATCGCCGAGCCGGACGACGCCGACGAGCCGGCGAGCGCCCGGCAGGTCGCCCGCGCCGACCGCAACGCCGACCGGCTGACCGCGCGGGAGGTGGCGGCGCTGAGCTGGTCCGGCACGCGCGGCGTGATCAGCCTGGCCGCGATCTTCACGCTGCCGCTCACCACCGACAGCGGTGCCCCCTTCCCCGACCGTGACCTGCTGCTGTTCTGCACGTTCGTGGTCGTCCTGGTGACGCTGGTCGGGCAGGGCCTGACGTTCGCGCCGCTGGTGCGGCGGCTCGGCCTGCGCGCCAACGAGGCCGACCAGGCCCGGGTACGCAACGAGGCCCGCTCTGCCGCGGTGGAGGCCGCCCTGGCCCGCCTCGACGCCGTCGCCGTCGAGGATCCGGAGAGCGGGGTGGCCGTCAACACCATCCGTACCCAACTCCTGACCCGCCTGGCCCGCTACCGGGGCCGGCTCGACCTGATCGAGCAGAGCGGCTCGTCCGAGATGCCCACCTCACCGGAGTACGAGACGGCGCTGCGGGTCCGCCGGGCGACCATCGACGCGCAGCGCGAGGAGCTGGTCCGCTGGCGGGACTCCGGCCGGCTGCCCGACGAGGAACTCCGCGTGCTGGAACGGGAACTCGACCACGAGGAGCTGCTGCTCCCGAAGCGGTCCACCTGACCGGTCGCCACCGACCGACCGAGGCCGTCACGGACGGCCGGTGATGCCGTCCAGGACGGTGACCAGGTTGTGGTGGAACGTTTCGGCGGCGTCGAGGTGGGCGCCGTCGACGACGAGCCGGGCGACGGTCGGATAACGACCGGTGTCGAGCACGCGGGTCAGATAGGGCCCGAGGGCGGTCTGCCAGGCGGCCACGTCGGTGCCGGTCGAGCGGGCGGTGCGTCGCTCGGTGATCTCCCGGCGGAGCGCCCCGACGACGAACGCGTTGAGCGCGCCCAGGGCCCGTTGGAGATCGTCGACCCCGTGCACGGCGGGGGCCCGGCTGAGCGCCGCCGCGGTGGCCTCGCCCACGGCGAGCGCGTGCGGGCCCAGGTGGGGACGCGTGCCGAGCAGGTCGGCGAACCACTCGTGCGCGAGCGCGGCCTCGCGGGTCCGATGCATGACGGCCAGCACGGTGGCCCGCCAGTCGTCGTTCCGGTCGGCCTCGGCGATGTCGGCGTACACCGCGTCGACCATGAGGTCGAGCAGCTCGGACCGGTTGAGCACGTAGTCGTAGAGGCGCATCGGGCCGACGCCGAGCGCCTTGGCGAGCTTGCGGACCGACAGCCCGTCGAGGCCGTCGGCGTCGGCGAGCCGGATCGCGGCGGCGGCGATCTTCGCCCGGGTCAACGGCACCGGCGCCGCCCGTGGCTGGGGCTCGGGGCGTTCCCAGACCGGCAGGGGTACGCTACCGTACGGTGTATCCATGAAATACATCGTACGGTAATGGAGGTGGCGATGCGAATCGTGATCGCCGGCGGCGGCCTGGGTGGCCTGACGCTGGCCCGGATCCTGCACCGGCACGGCATCGACGCGGTGGTCCACGAACGCGAGACGGACCGCACGACGCGCTCCCCGGGCGGAATGCTCGACCTGCACCCCGAGTCCGGGCAACGGGCGCTGGACGAGGCGGGCCTCACCGACCGGTTCCGGGCCGCGGCCCGGCCGCAGGGCGAGGAACACCGCATCCTCGACCCGGCCGGCCACACGCTCGTGCACCACGAGCCGCGACCCGGCTCGTTCGACGGCCGCCCCGAGATCGACCGCGGCGTACTGCGTGACCTTCTGCTCGACTCGCTTCCCGCCGACACGGTCCGGTGGGGACACCGGCTCGTCGCGGCGACGCCGCGCCCCGGCGGCGGCTTCCGGCTGACGCTCGACGGCGGCCACCGCGACGACTGCGACGTCCTCATCGGCGCGGACGGCGCCCGATCGGTCGTCCGGCCGCTGCTCACCGACGCTCCCGTCGCCGCCGTGTCCACCGTGGTGGAGCTGGGCATCAGCGACGCCGACCGGCGCCACCCGGAGCTCGCCGACCTGGTCGGCCCCGGCAACCTCTGGTGCGTCGGCGTACGCCAGATCCTGTCCGCGCAACGCCTCGGCGACGGCAGCATCCGGGTCGGGATCTCCCTGCCCCCGGACGACCCGCGCCTGGCCACCTGCCGCAGCAAGCGCGACCTGCTGACCCTGTTCGACGGCTGGCACCCCCGCCTGGCCGCACTCGTCGAAGCCGGCGACGGGCCGCCGAACCCCCGCCGGATCCAGGCCATGCCCGCCGACACCCGCTGGGCGCACCGGCCGGGCGTCACCCTCATCGGCGACGCTGCCCACCTCATGCCGCCGGTGGGCGAGGGCGCCAACCAGGCCATGCTCGACGCCGCGGAACTCGCCGCCGCTCTCGTCGACGCCCCCGCCGACCCGGAGGCGGCGATCCGGGCCTACGAGGAGGCGATGTTCCGCAGGATCCAGCCGATCGCCGAGATGTCCGCCCGGGTGCACGCGATGATGCTGTCGCCCACCGCGGCCGACGACATCGTCCGCTTCTTCACGCCGCAGCCGGGCTGACGCGGATCACCGGGGCGGCGTCAACCGTCGAGGAGCTGCTCACGCAGGATGTCCGCGTGTCCGCAGTGCTGGGCGAGTTCGCGCAGCACATGCAGGTAGACCCACCGCAGCGGCAGCGGGCCACGCCGGTGCCCGCGCAGGATATCGTCCAGATCGAGGGACGACGTCGCACGGCGGGACGCCGCACAGGCCTCGCGGTGGGCCCGCCGGACGGTGGCGATCGTGTCGCCGTCGTCGAGGACGAACGACTCCTCCGAGCGCTCCGGGATGCCGATCTCCGCGCGCGACCGGCCGGTGACGGCCTCGTCGAACCAGACCTTCTCCACGAAGGTCGCGTGCTTCACCAGGCCCAGCAGCGTGGTCCGGGAAGCCACCAGCGACCGGCGCGCCTGCTCCTCGGTCAGCCCGTCCAGGCAGCCGTCGAGCGCGTCGCGGTGCTCGTCGAGGAACGCCTCGAACTGGGCGCCGGCCGGCAGCGCGACGACCCGGTCGGCGAAGGTGGGCGGAAAGAAGGCATGGCCGAAGCATCCCAGACCGCCGCCCGGAAGCAACCGACGAACATCGAGCCGGACGGTCGCCCGCCAGTTGAGGAAGCTCTCCCGGGCGGGGATGATGGCACCGTGCCGGTGTGGAGGCATCGACGGGTCTGGTTCCCGATCGTCGTCACGGTGACCGTGGGGGCGGCGGCCGGGCTGGGCTGGTTTCTGGTTCGTGAGGGTCGAGACAAGGCCGACCAGTGGTCCAGCACCATTTTCGGCGCGACCGCCGCGGCTGCGGTGGTGGTGTCGGCGCTGGCGTGGCTGTGGCGGCGGTCGGCGGCCGAACCGGCAACCGCACCGGCGGCCGACGATCCGGTCAGGACGGTGCAGGGTCCGCCGTTGACCGTCAGCGCCCGGCTGGAAGTGGGGAACTATCTCAGGATCCGCGAGGACGTCGGCTCGCTGATCGTGCCGCGTAGCGGCCATGCCGTCGACATCACCGTCGAGACCAGCGGGCCCCAGGCGGTCATTCTGCGTCGGATGGAGCCCGTCGTGCTGTCCCGGCAACCCCTTCCGGAGGCACGTCCGGTGCACCATCTGGGCCAGCTACCGGTACGCCGTTTCCACCTGTGGCTGAGTGAGGATCCGCCGCGCCTGCTCGCCGAGGGCCCGTCCGGTTTTCCCTTCAAGGTGACCGCTGACGATCCGGAGGTCTTCGCCCTCATCGCGCACGCCTCCGGCGAACTCGTGCGTTGGCGGCTGGACCTGCACTGGACCTGCGACGGCCGGCACGGAGTCGCGCTGATCGACCTCGACGGCGAACCGTTCTCCACCGCCGGTCTGGCGGGCGACCGATGACCGCCCACCTGGACCCGGAAACGGCAGCCCTGGCGAACTCGGCCGCGGTCCCGTACGAGCGCTATCGGCACAGTGGCCGCCAGGCCGACTTCGACGAGGCACGCGCGCTGACCGAGCGAGCAGTCGCGCGGGCCCGCGCAGGCGGCTTCCCGGGCCTGCCGGGCCTGCTGGTCAACCTGTCGCACCTGCACGTCGCCCGCTACCAGTGGACCCGCGACCGGGAAGCCCTCGGCGAGGCGTACGGGCTGCTGGTAGAGGCGGCGGTGCGCGATCCGGACCAGGCCGGCGGCGGCGACCGGCTCGTCGCCGTCGCGCAGTCCCTGCTGGGCGCGCTCGACCACACCTCGCCGGCGGACCTGCAGTGGTGCGTGCGGCTTCACCGGCAACTACTCCACCGGGTCCCGGGCGACCATCTCGTGATCTGGAGCAACCTCGCTCTCACGTTGAGACGCCTGCTCGACGTGGACGACGGCACCGGCGTCGAGTTGATGCACTCCTTCGGGGAGGCCACCGAGCGCGCCGCGACGCTCTCCCCGTCCGGCTCGCCGGCGGCCGGCCTCCATTGGGATCACGCCGCCAAGGTGCTGCCCTTCCTGGCGGGCATGGAGCAGGACGCCGCGCTGGCGAGACGGGCCGCACGGGCCTGTGAGATGGCGACGCACGAGCGACCTGACGACCCGTCCGCCGGGGATCGGACGATCCTGCTGCTCCTGTCCCGGGTTCTGGCCTACGAGGCGGAGGGGCGGGATGCGGATCGGGACGCGGTCCGCGCGCTCCTGTCCTCCTTCACCCGCATGCCGTCCGCCGGGGTGCCGCGAGGTCTCGCGCCGGTCGCCCAGGACGTGGTGGCCTCCCTGCTCCGCCGCTTCCACCTGCACGGTGATGTCGCGGCCCGCGACCAGGCAACCGAGTTCGCCATCTGGTGCGTCCGGCGGATGGAGTTCCGGGCCGACGTCCGCTATTCCGAACTGCCGGGCATGCTCAACGCGCTCGGCGCGTGCCTGGCGGCACGACCCGGCGTCCCGTCCCGGCCCGCGCCCTGGTCGGGCTGGCGGCCGGGTTCCGGACCCATGCTGCGGCACGTGCCCGGAGCGGCGACGGCCCTCGCGCGCAGGCACCCGTTCCGGATCAGCCCCACCGTGACAGCGCCCACCGGCAAGATCTACCTCGACGAGACGTTCTCCGTCGCCGCCGCCGAGTGGCACGAGCCCGTCAGGGGCCGCGCCCTCACCCACATCGAGACCGCGCTCCTGCTGCCGCCGGAGTCCGGGCGCGCCGCCCAGCCGGTCCTCCTGCCGACCAACCTGCACGTCGTCTCGGTCGACCTCACCGCACCGGCCGGAGAGATCACCGCAGTCCGCGCGGTCGTGGAGTCCCGAGAACCCCATCACCGCGACTCCGTCGATTCCCTCATGTGCGGCTTGGAATCGTCCGCCCCGGCGGACTCCGGGGGCCGGCCGCGGCCGATGGTCAATCTGCTCCTCGACTTCGACCAGCCGCTGGTATGGCCCGCCTTCGAAGCTGTCACCGTGCCGGGGACGCTGGTGGTGCGGGCGGTGACCGAGAACAGCGACGTGCGGTGGCGGCTGGAACTCGACTGGCGGAGCGGACGCCGGTCGGGCACCCTCGCCGTTCCGCTCCGTACCACCGGCGAGACGGGCATGCGGAGCTTCGTCGCCGGTGGAGAGGTCGTGCGTGCCTCCGGCCACGTCGCCGGGCTCATCGAACCCGAGGACGTGGACCCGTCGCTCGTCGGCAGGAGGAGCGGCAACGTCGTACGCGAGGAGCCCCCCGGTCGCGGGCGCGGCGGATCGCCGGAGCGCGCCGGGGAGTGACCAGGCCGGCTGCGGCTGGTACGAAGAAAGCCCTGACCGGCGGAACCGCCACGTCAGGGCCTTGCTCGTTGGTGCGCCGCCAGGGACTCGAACCCCGAACCCGCGGATTAAGAGTCCGCTGCTCTGCCAGTTGAGCTAGCGGCGCTCGCCGGCAACGGGACGGAACGTTAGCAGCCTCCGCGCCGGCCGTCGACGGCAGGGCCACCTCATCGCACCGCCAGCGTGACCTCCCCGGTCGCGGCCCCCGACGGATCCACCGACAGCGTGTACTCGCCGGCCGCCGGCAGGGTGGTCGCGTCGATCCCGCCGGCCCCGTTGATCACGCAGCCGGTGGCGAGCGTGCTGCCGTCCGGGGCGCGCAGCACCAGCACGCCGCACTGGTCGGGCAGCGTCGCGGCGGTCGCGGTGACCGTCACCGACGTGCCGGCGGCGGCGGTGAACCGGTAACCGGTGACCGCCCCGGGCCGGTCGGTCCCGGCGACGACCGGCGGCCCGCCCACCCGGACTGTCCCGTCCCGGTCCCGGCCGGTGACCAGGCGCAGCGTGGCCGTGCCGGTGCCGCGTTCGACCGGGTCGACAAGCACGGTGTACGTCCCGTCGACGGGCAGGAGCGTGCCGTCGACCTCGCCGACGCCGTTGACGACGCAGCCGCTGCTCAGCAGTTGCCCCGCCGGGTCCCGCAGTTCCAGCGGGGAGCACTGGTCGGGCAGCGTGCTGCCGGGCACCTCGACGTAGGCCCGCTCCCCGGCCCGGGCGGTGAACCGGTACCGCGCCCGGGCGCCGGGCTGCACGATCGACGCGGTCACGGTCGGGCCGTTCGGTCGCAGCGTGCCGTCGCTGTCCCGGGGCGCGTAGACCCGCACGGCGGCGCGACCGGTGTCGCCGTCGGCGGCGGTGACCCGTAGCGCGTACCGGCCGGTGGTGGTGAGGTCGACACGGTCGACGTAGCCGACACCCTGCACGTTGCAGCCGCTCGCGATCTCCCGCCCGCCCGGGTCGGTGAGCACGTACGGCGAACAGCGGTCGGCGACGCCGGGCGCGGTGACGTCGACGAAGACGGCGTCCCCGGCGCGGCCGGTGAACGTCAGTGGCGCACCGCCGGGCGTGAGGCTGGCGGCGGCGATCGGCGCGGCGCTGATCGGCGTACCGGCCGGCGGGGCGAGGAGTTCGGTGCTGGCGCCCGCGACGGCGAACTCGGGCCGTCCGCTGACGGCGACGTCGAAGACGCACTCGGCGAGCGGGCCGGGCGCGGTGACGCCGGCCCACCGGCAGACCTGCTCGGCGGCGGCGCGGCGGGCCGGGTCGAGGTCGCCGGCGGTCACCTCCCGCTCGGGGAAGCTCCGGTCGGTGAACGTGCCGGTGTCCTCGCCGTCGGCGTAGCGGAACAGCGAGCGGTCCGCGGTGATCCGCCAACTGTCCGCGTACGCCGGGTAGAGCGCCGCGAACGGGGCGGGCTGGGCGAGGGCGGCGCCGGAGGCGGGCGCGATGTCGTCGGCCGGGTCGCCGTCGAAGTCGCCCAGCAGGCCACGGACCTTCCCGGCGCGGCCGTCGGCGAGCCGCACCAGCACCCGGTAGCCGTAGCGGCCGATCTGGTCGACAGCGGCGGCGGACCCGTCCGGCCAGGTGACGTCGTACCCGTCGGTGCCGCCGGTGTCGGACGGACGGCGGGTCAGGTTCCCGCCACCGGCCAGGTCGGTGCGCTCCGGTGGCGCGGCGAGCGGGCGGCCGTCGACGTCGACCCGGGTGACGCCGTCGGTGAGGGTGAGCGCGACGCGGTGGCCGCCGACCCGGAACGCGACCGCCGAGTTGACCGAGGCGGTACGGGTGCCGGCCATCGGCACCTGCCGGACCTGCACCTCCAGCGGGTCGCCACCGGTGGCGGCGACCAGCGTGAACTCGCCCACCGCCTGGAAGTCGTAGGCGACCCGGTCGAAGGTGACCAGGTGCGGGTCGCCGTTGCTGCCGCCGCAGTCCGCCCCGTCCTCGCAGAGCTTCACGGGCCCCTTCGGCGGCGGTGTCTTCTTCGCCGGCTTCCTGCACTCGTCGAGGCTCTTCGGCAGCGGGTTTCCCTTGTACTGCGTACGCGGTGGCAGGCCCTTCGCCGCCCGGTAGCGGTTCTCCGCGAGCGTCGCCTTCACCTCCGCGGTGGGAATCCCGGTGCTGCCGCACTGGCCCGACGGGACCGCGTCCCGGGAGATGTCGTCGGCGTGGTTCAGCTCGTGGTAGAGCGCGGCGCAGGGCTCCCGGGCCACCCCGTCCTCGTACGGGTCGGTGGAGGTGGGGTTCCAGGTGACGGTGGACGAGCCCTTGCCGCCGGCGCTGTCCGGCGTCTCGAACGCGCCCGAGCCGCCCGGGGTGGGGATGATCCGCACCGTCGGCGCCTTCCGGTCCTTCAGCCGGGGCAGCAGGCCGGCCGGGTCCCCGCCGGGCAGCGCGAACCCGGCCAGGCAGCCGTCGACCGCGGCCTGGAAGTCGACGCCGCTGACCGGCACGCCGGCGGTGGGGTCGACCGAGTAGTCGGCCCGTGCCGGCCGGGCGTCGCCGACCAGCGCACCGGCGGCCACCAGCAGCAGCGCCACGGCGGCGGCGGTCGGCCGGCGACGGAGCCGCCACACCACGATCAGCGCGACGAGCAGCACCACCAACAGCAGCGCACCGGCGGCCGGCCGGAGCCAGCGGTGTCCGGGCCCGCCGGTGCCGCCGACCGTGAACGCGGCGGCCCGCAGCGCCGTCGCGCCCGGACAGGCGTTCGTCACGCCGGCGACCGGCAGCGGCACGTAGCCGGCCGTGACCTCGTAGCGGCCGGGGGCGCCGACCGGCCAGAGCGAGTCCAGGCCACCGCCGTCCCCGGTGGCGGCCACCGACCGGAGCACCACGTCGCCGGGCGCGTCGCCGTCGTGCAGCCGGACGCCGGTCAGCGTCACGGTCGCGGTGGCGCCGGGTTCGACGGTGGTCAGGCCGGCGGTGGCCGCCGCCGCGATGCCGTCGTCGTGGAAACTGCGGGCGAGCGTCGGCGTGAGGTCGCGGCCGTCCCGGCGTACCCCGGTGATCTGGGCGGTGCCGACGGCGCTGGTGGGCAGCGCGCAGGCCGACCCGGTGGAGTTCGTAACCGTGAGGTCCAGGCGGACCTGGTCGCCGACGCGGTAGTCCGCCGTCGGCGGGCGCAGGGTCAGGCCGAGGCCGTCGTCGGCGGGCGGCGCGGCGGCGCTCGCCGCGCCGGCTGCCAGGGCCGTCACCAGTACGGCGAGCCCCGCCGTGAGTCGCACCATCCACCTCATGCTGCGGACTGTAGGGGTGCGACGCCGCGATTCCCGTGCTCTGTCGGGGACCGGTCGTTCCACCGACGGGTAGCGCCCGCTGGCGACCTACCCGGCGGTGCTGTGGTGGATCCCGGCCGGGGGCAGGGTCGCGAAAGGCAACGGCGGGAGTACGCCCGCATTGACTTTTCTCGACCGAATGCGACCGACCCGACCACCTTCCACAACAGCCGAAAACCAGACCGGCCACTCCAACCTCTCAGACTCGTCCGAAACACTCAAGTGCCGATCAGGCGAAGCGCTGATGACGTTTGCATGCCGCTGAGCGACGGCGAACGACAGACACAAAGCATTGACATCTATCCCTCATCCCGGCAGGCTTTGCGGAACACCGGGAAACGTGCCGCATTTCAGCTTTTCCTTTCGTTGTCGCGCCTTTCCCGCGTGCCCGAGGACGAGTTGTTGCCGTTTCCCGACGGATCGGAGATCTGATGCGCGTCGCCCTCCTGACCACGACGCAGCACGGTCATCTGAACCCGTACGTTCCGGTGGTCAACGCACTCCGCGCCGCCGGCGGCGAGGTCACGCTGCTGCTGTTGTCAGCGGACGGGGGCATGCTCGACGACCAGCGTCGCCGGGCCCTCGGCACCACGCCGGTCCAGGTGATCGGAAAGGTCGAGATGGCACCGTGGAGCGACGATCCGGCGAAGATCGGCGCGATGCTCCAGGCGTCCCCGGTGGCGGACCAGACGGCCGACGCGCTGCGCGCGACGGCGCCGGACTTCGTGCTCGTCGACTCGCTGCCGGTCACCGCGTCGGCCATGGTCGGCACCGAGGCGTCCGGCATTCCCTACGGGATGATCTGGGCCAACCTGGGTGGCGTCTGCCCGCGCGAACACCGACGGGGACGCTGGGCCTACGACGAGCAGGTCGGCGACTATCTGACCCGGCACGGGGTGCGGTGGTCGACCCGGACCCATTCGGCGCGATCGCCGATTCTCAATCTGATGCCGACGATTCCCGCGCTCGTCGGAAACGACGGCGTGACCGACGACGGTGTGCAGCTGATCGGGTTGCCGGGGGCGGCGGGAAGCCGCGGCGACGAGGTCGCCTTCGCGGGCCTCGACCGGATCGATCCGGGCCGTCCGGTGGTGTATGTCTCCTTCGGCACGATCTTCTACCGGCGACCCGACCTGCTGCGCACGGTCATCACCGGGGCGGCGGCGACCGGCGCCCAGGTGATCGCCGCGGTCGGCGACCTCGCCGAGGACCTCGCGCTGCCCGACGACGTGCTCGCCGCCCCGTACCTGCCGCAGCGTGAGGTGCTCGAACGCGCCGACGTGTTCGTCACCCACGGCGGGTACAACTCCGTGGCCGAGTCGATCCGGGCGGCGACACCGATGCTGGTGATCCCGCTGGCGGTGGATCAGCCGGTGCAGGCGCACTTCGTGGGCCGCGCGGGCTTCGGGACGGCGTTGGCGCCGGCCGACGTCACCGCGCGGGCGGTCACCGACGCCGTCACCGACCTGCTCGACCCCGCCCGGGACTACCGGGCCCGGCTGCGCGCCGCACAGCCGGAGTGCGGCGACTCCGCCGCGCGGACCGCGGAGCTGGTCATCGACACGGTCGGGACGCTACGGCGCGAGGAGGAGCGGTGACGACCGAGCCGCGGCGACCGGCGGGCGACCCGATCGTGATCGACGACCGGGAGCGCCACTCCTTCCTGGTGGATCGCCGCGCCTACACCGACGGCGAGCTGGCCGCGCAGGAGATGACCAGGATCTTCGACCGCTGCTGGTTGTACGTCGGACACGAGTCGGAGGTGCCCGGACCGGGCTCCTACGTGGCACGTGACGTCGGCGGGCGACCGGTGGTCATGGCGCGCGGGTCCGACGGCGTGATCCGGGTGTTCGCGAACAGCTGCCCGCACCGCGGGGCGCTGATCTGCTCGGAGCCGGCCGGGCAGGCCAGGTCGTTCCGGTGCCCCTATCACGACTGGACGTTCTCCAACCGGGGCGACCTGGTCGGGGTCCCGATCCCGGACGGGTACGGGCCGGGCTTCCGAAAGGCTGACCACGGTCTCACGCAGCACCGTGCTGACGCCTACCGCGGATTCGTGTTCGTCACCTTCGACCCGCGACAGCGGCGCACCCTGACCGAGTACCTGGCGGGCGCGACGGAGTACCTCGATCTGATCGACGACCAGTCCGAGGTCGGGATGGAGGTGATCCAGGGCGCGCAGCTCCACGGCGCGCGGGCCAACTGGAAGCTCATGATGGAGAACAGCGTCGACATCTACCACTTCCGGGCCCTGCACAAGCGTTACGTCGGCTACATGGAGTCGCTGGGGTCGGTGCCACCACGACGGCGAGGCGGCTTCGGCTGCGCCCTCGGGCTGGGACACGGCGCCAACGAGCTGCCACCGGCGGCGGCCCGCCCGCTCGCGTACTGGACGCCGATGTTCAGCCCGGACGTCCGGCCGCGGATCGAGGCGACGGCCGCAGGGTTCGTCGACCGGTTCGGCGCCGAGCGCGCCGAGCGGATCACCGGCACCAACCGCGCGCTGCTGATCTTCCCCAACTTGATGATCATCGACGCGATCGCGATCACGATCCGCAAGATCGACCCGATCGCCCCCGATCGGATGGCCATCACCTCGGTCGCGCTGGCCCCGAAGGACGAGGATCCGGACATCCGGGAACTCCGCAAGAGTCACTACCTGACGTTCCTCGGCCCCGCCGGCTTCGCCACCCCCGACGACATCGAGATCATCGAGTCGTGCCAGCGGGGTTACCTCAACCGGTCGGTCCGCTACTCGGACCTGTCACGCGGTATGGACAAGGCCGTACCGGAGACGACCGACGAGCTTCCCGCCCGTGAGTTCTGGCGGCAGTGGGATCGGCTGATGCACGGCGACGACGACCACCACGAGTTCGCTCGGCCGGCGGAGCGGCAGGGGGCAGCACCGCGATGACCATCGAACTGACCGTCGACGAATCGGCCCAGGTGCGGTTGTGGCACCGGGTCAACCAGTTCCTCTTCCGGGAGGCGCGACTGCTCGACGAGTGGCGCCTGCGCGAGTGGTACGACGAGATGCTGACCGACGACATCCGCTACCGGGTGCCGGCCACCGACGTCCGCGACGAGGGGGCGAACGTGCTCGGGCTCATCGACGACGACGCCGCCCGCCTGCGCCAGCGCATCGACCAGCTCCTCAACGGCGAGGTGTGGTGCGAGAACCCGCGGTCGCGGACGAACCGGCTGATCAGCAACGTGGAGATCCTGACCGACCGGGGCACCCACCTCGACGTGGCGGCGAATGTCGTCGTACACCGGTTCGGGCACGGGCGCTCCGACGCCTACGTCGGAAAGTACCGGTTCGAGCTCGTCGTCGAGGGCGGGTCGTTCCGGGCCCGGCGACGGGTCGTGGTGCTGGACCACGAGACGCTGGTCGAGCACGGAAAGCTCAGCATCATCCTGTGACCGGGCAGTGAAGACGGCCGTCCCGGGCAGCGCCCCACCCGTCGCCGCCGTCCAGCCGGGTCTTCCGCGCGAGGTCTACGTCCTCAGTGTCGTCGGCGGATGCGTCATGTTGGGCCTGGGGCTGGTGCTCCCGGTGCTCCCGGTGTACGCGGCGACGTTCGGGGCGGGACCGGCCCGGATCGGCGCGCTCGTCGCCCTGTTCGCGCTGATGCGGCTGGTCGCCAGCCCGTTCTGCGGCCGGTTGGGCGTGCGTTTCGGGGAGCGGCGGGTCCTCGTCGCCGGCCTGCTGCTCTGTGCGGTCTCCTCGGCGCTGACCGCGAACGCCTCGTCCTACGGGCAACTGCTCGTGTTCCGGGGCCTCGGCGGCGTCGGCTCGGTGCTGTTCTCGGTGTCCGCGCTGGCGATGCTCCTGGCGGTCGCGCCCGCCGACCGACGGGGACGGGCCAGCGCCGTGTTCGAGGCGGGCTTCCTGCTCGGCGGGATCTGCGGACCGGCGCTGGGCGGGCTCCTCGCGCTCGTCACCCTCGCCACGCCGTTCCTGGCGTACGCCGCGATGTTGCTGGCCGCCGCGGTGCTGACACCGGCGCTGCTGCGCACCGGCCGGACCGCCGGCGCGGAGCCCGGCCGGGCGGTGATCGGACTACCGGCGCTGCTGCGGGACCGACGCTACGTGGTGGCCTGCCTCGCCGCGCTGGCGCAGGGCTGGGTCCTGTTCGGACTGCGCAGCGCACTGGTCCCCACGCTGGTGGTGGTGGCGTGGCGACACGACGTGTCGTGGGTGGGGTGGGCGTTCACCCTGTCCGCCGCCGTCCAGGCGCTGCTGATCATGCCGGCCGGCCGGATGGTCGACCGGGCCGGCCGCCGGACCGCCATGATCGCCGGCACCGGTGTGGCGGCGGCCTCCGTCACCGCCCTGGCGTTCGTCGACCGGTACGCCTGGCTCGTCGCGCTGCTCTGCGTGTACGCCGCGGGATCGGCGCTGCTCAACGCCGCGCCGGCCGCGCTGGTCGGTGACGTCGTGGCCGGCCGGGCCGGCAGCGGCGTCGCCGGCTTCTCGATGTGCACCGACCTCGGCGCCGTGGCCGGACCGGTCGTCGTGGGGCTCGTCGCCGAGCGGGTGAACGTTCCGGCCGCCTTCGCCAGCGGCGCCGCGCTGCTGGCCGTCGCCTTCGTGGCGTCGTGCACGTTGACCACCGTTCGTCCGACCCGAAGGAGTTGACGATGGATCAGCCGGCTGACCGCCACGAGCGGGGTGAGGCCATGTTCCAGCAGGTCTTCGGACGTGAGCCGCGCCCGGGTTCCTACCCGGAGTTCCTGCGGATCACGGTCGACCACCTGTTCGGGGAGATCTGGACGCGCCCGCACCTGAGCGTCGAGGAGCGCGAACTGGTCGCGCTGACCGCGGTCGCGCTGGCCCGGACCGACTGGGAGCTGCGCGGGCACATCGGTGCCGCCCTGCACCTCGGGATGTCGCGGGAGAAGATCGTCGAAGTCATCATCCAGCTCGCCTACTACGGTGGCTGGCCGGTCGCCAACAACGGGCTGCGCGTGGCCCAGGAGGTCTTCGCCGAACTGGACGACGCCACCGGGAGGGCCGCGTGACCGGTCAGCCGTCCCCGCTCGACCCGGACGAGAAGGTCGACCTGTGGCGCCAGCGGTTCTTCGAGGCCCAGGCCGCCGCCGAGGAGTTCGTCCTGGGCGAGCACGGTGAGGCGGGCCTGACCGCGTGGATCCGGGCGAACTCCCGCATCACCGCGGCGCTGCTCCGGGCGCAGCGGCCCGCCGGGGTGTCCGCCACCGACCACTTCATGACCCGGCTGCAACGTCAGCTGCTGCTGTACGACTCGGCGGTGACCAGCGAGCGTCAGCCCTCGGGCACCGTCCTGCGCAACACCGACTGCGGGATCCTGCGTTACCGCAGAAAGGCCGCCCGCGCCGGCGTCGTGCTGACGCTCTCCTCACCGTGCACGTACTGCCAGCCCCTTCACGAGACCATCGCCGCCCGCTACGTGGAACCGGACGTCACGGTGTCGTGCGTGCGGGCCGGCGACGGGTGCACCTGGCGCGCGGAGTCTCACGTCCCGGGCGAGGAGACGGACGGGTCGCCGCACCGCGGACGAGCCGGCGACTGAACCACCGGCAGCAGCGTGCGCTCGTCGGCCGGCGACCGGCTGCCGGCGAGCGTCAGGCCGAGTTGCCGGCCCACCGCCACACACATGTCGTACGCCGCGGTGCGGGTCAGGTCCTGATGATCGTTGCGGGTGAAGCAGGCCGACGCCACGTTCCTGTTGCGCAGCCGCAGGTACCACGGGAACAACGCGCCCAGAGCCGGCTCGGTCAGCATGGTGCGCGAATGCACGATGGTCCCGACCGTCAGGTTGCCGAACGGTCGGTGCCGGGCGTTCATGAAGCTCTTCAGGCGCTCCTGGAAGATCTTCAGCACCGCGGGGACGTTCCCCGCGTACACCGGCATGGCGAGCAGCATCGCCTGCGCACCCTCGGCCAGCCGTACGACGTGCGCGAAGTCGTCGTCGATCGGGCACCGGCCCACCTCGGGATCGAGACAGGTGTCCTCGCCCTCGCACATGGCGATGCGATGGTCGATCAACCGGATCCGCTGGATCTCCGCGCCGTCGACCTCCCGGACGACGCCGGTGATCGCTGCCTCCAGCAACGCGTCGGTCACCGACGGCAGGCGCTTCTGGGTGCAGGACAACGCAACGATCTTCATGCGAGGGGCCTCCCTGTCCACCGGGCGTCACCGGCCGCCCGACAGGCCCGGGTGACCGCACCCGACTGCGGCATTGACGACCGTCGAAGCATAGCGGCATAATCTCCACCGGAGCCGGGCTGGCCTCAGGCCGAACCACACGGTGCGCCGAAACCGGCGGACCGTGGACATCCACCCGACGTCGCTGCCAGCGGGCCGCTGAGCCACGACGCGGACCGACTCCCGGGCAGAGCGATCCGCGACGGCGCCGAGCAGCACCTCGAACGCCAGCGGGAGAAACCACCGATGACACCCTTCCCGGCCGGACCGACGGCTGCCCCCACCCGATCCCCGCGTCGCCCCGCGCTGGTGGCAGCAGCCGCCGCCGCGCTGCTGACCGCCGTGACGTCCGGCCTGGCCGTCACCGCCGCGCCCTCGATGGCCGCCGCGTGCACCGGCTACGTGGCGCTGACCTTCGACGACGGGCCCACCCCGGGCAACACCACCACCCTGATCAACACCCTCAAGGCGGCCGGCGTACGGGCGACGTTCTTCAACGTCGGCCAGAACGCGCAGAGCAATCCGGCGCTGGTCCGGGCCCAGCGGGACGCCGGCATGTGGATCGGCAACCACAGTTGGACGCACCCGCACATGACGCAGCTCAGCCAGGCCCAGATGGCCTCGGAGATCTCCCAGACCCAGCAGGCGATCCAGCAGGCCACCGGCGAGGCCCCCAAGCTGTTCCGGCCGCCCTACCTGGAGTCCAACGCGACGCTGCGGGCGGTCGAGGCCCAGTTCGGGCTGACCGAGATCAACGCCGACGTGGACTCCCAGGACTGGAACAACGCCAGCACCGACCAGATCGTGCAGAACGCCGGCCGGCTCCAGGCCGGCGGGTCGATCCTGATGCACGACTGGCCGGCGAACACGATCGCGGCCATCCCCCGGATCGTCAGCAATCTCGCCAGTCGTGGCCTGTGCGCCGGCATGATCTCGCCGGCCACCGGCCGGGCGGTCGCCCCGGACGGCGCCACCCCACCGCCCACCACCCCACCGCCGACCACCCTGCCCCCCACCACGCCGCCCCCCACCACGCCGCCGCCGACCACCCCGCCGCCGTCGGACCCCTCGGGCACCTGCACCGCCACCTACCGCCTGGTCAGCAGTTGGACCGGCGGGTTCCAGGGCGAGGTGACCGTGAGCAGCACCGCGGCCATCAGCGGCTGGACGGTACGGATGACCCTGGCCGGCGGGCAGAGCATCAGCAACGTGTGGAACGGCGTGGCCACCGGCGCCAGCGGCTCGGTCAGCGTGCGCAACGCCGCCTACAACGGGTCCCTCAACGCCGGCGGGTCGACGAGCTTCGGCTTCCTCGCCAACGGCAGCAGCTCCCCGGCCCCGAGCGCGCTCACCTGCTCCGGCGCGTAGCGCGTCCGTCGTCCCGTCGCCCGGAGGAGCACCGATGCCCCCTACCCGTACCCGGCTCCGGTTGGCGGTGGCGGTGTCCACCACCGTCGCCGTCGCCGGGGTCGCCGCACTCACCACCACCGTCTCCGCGCAGGCCGCCGCCGGCTGCCGGGTCGCCTACACCGTCACCAGCCAGTGGCCGGGCGGCTTCGGCGCGAACGTCGACCTCACCAACCTCGGCGATCCGCTGACCAACTGGCGGCTGACCTGGTCGTTCACCGCCGGGCAGGTGGTCGGCCAGCTGTGGAACGGCACGGTGACCCAGTCCGGCGGCCGGGTCACCGTCACCAACGCCGGCTGGAACGGCAACCTCGGCACCGGCGTCGGCGCGCAGGTCGGCTTCAGCGGCTCGTGGAACAACTCGGCGAACCCGGCGCCGACCGACTTCGCGCTCAACGGCGTGCCGTGCACCGGAAGCCCGACCACCACCACGCCGGCACCGACCAGCCCGCCGCCGCCCACCAGCCCGCCGCCGCCCACCAGCCCGCCACAGACCAACTGGCCACCCACCACCACGCCTCCGCCGCCGCCCACCAGCCCGCCGCCGCCGTCGGCCGCGCAGACGAGCACGGTGGGGCGGGTCCGGGCGGTCGGGAGCAGCGTCCAGTACACCTGGCCCGGCACCTACTTCGAAGGGCGGTTCCGGGGCACCGGCGTCGGGATCGTGCTCAACGACAGCCAGAACGACTACGCCGTCCAGATCGACGGCACGATCGTCGCCACCCTGGTCACCCCCGGGCAGACCACCTACTGGGTCCGGAACCTCGCCGACGCCATCCACACCGTACGGCTCGTCAAACGCACCGAGAGCCCGTGGGCCGCCGGCGAGTTCGGTGGTCTCGTCGCCGCGCCCGGTGGCGTGATCCTGGCCAAGCCCGCCGCCCGCAGCCGGCAGATCGAGTTCATCGGTGACTCGTGGACCGCCGGCTACGGCAACATGTCGACGACCCGGGACTGCTCCGCCAACGGCGGGGTCACCCGCAACTCGAACGCCGACGTCACGTTCGGCGCCCTCACCGCACAGAGCCTGGACGCCGACTTCCAGCTCATCGCCTGGTCCGGCCTGGGCATGGTGCGCAACTACAACGGCGGGGGCACCGACAACTTCCGCACCTACTACGAGACCGACCTCCAGGCGCTCTGGAACAGCACCGTGTGGCAGAAGCCGGCCACCTGGCAACCACAACTGGTCGTGGTCGGCCTGGGCATCAACGACTTCTCCACCGCCCTGCACGCCGGTGAGCGGTGGAGCACCCCCGAACAGCTCGCCGCCGACTTCCGGACCGCGTACCTGGGCTTCCTCGACAAGCTGCGGACCCGGTACGGCCCCGACACGTTCATCGTGCTCACCTACCCGGACCTGTCCGGCACGCCGCTCGCCAGCTCCGTGCAGCAGGTCGTCCGGACCCGGACGGACGCGGGCGACACCCGGGTCCGCTCGCTCTACTACGACGACAACGCGCTCGGCCTGGACAAGTTGGGCTGCGACTGGCACCCGTCGCGACGCGACGACCAGCTCCTCGCCGGCGCGCTCACCCGGTTCATCGGCACCCTGCCGCTGACCTGGTAGCGCAGGACGACACGTCCGAGGGCGGGCCCGCTGCCGGGCCCGCCCTCGACGGGTTGCGCACCCCACTCGGATCCGGGGTCCTCGGATCACCGGGCCGCGGCTCGGCCGGCGGCACGGCACCACACGAAAAAGGCCCCACCCCGGCGTGAAGCGCCAGGTCAGGGCCTTGCTCGTTGGTGCGCCGCCAGGGACTCGAACCCCGAACCCGCGGATTAAGAGTCCGCTGCTCTGCCAGTTGAGCTAGCGGCGCTCGCTGACAACGGGAAGAACCTTAGCATGCCCGCCGAGCGGGGTTCCAATCCGATACGGGGGTCCACCCTTCGGTCGAGCTTAACCGGCAAAAGTGCTGAAACCAGACAGCCGGCGCCGATCGGGGGCGGGCGCGATGGCGTCGATGGGGCACGATGTCCGCCAGGCACGCTACGACAGGGGTGGGCATGGGCAGGTTCGCGCGGGCCGGGGCGATGGTGGGCGTCCTGGTCCTCACGGCGTCGCTGGCACTGACCGGGTGCGGTGGCGACGAGGAGAAGCCGGCCTTCGTGCCCGGCCAGCAGCAGGAGGTCGGGGGCGTCTCGTCCACCGCGCCGGATCCGGCGAGCGTCCCGCCGAGCGACGCGGCCCCCGCCGGGTCGCCGCTGACGGTGAGCCCGGCCGACGGCGCGACCGGCCGGCCGGCCAGCACCGAGATCAGCGCGCGGGTCCCGGGCGGCGGCACGGTGTCGAAGGTCGTCCTGACCACCGCCGACGGCGCGGCCGTCAGCGGGCGGATGCGGCGCGACGGCTCCAGTTGGGTGCCGTCCGCCCCGCTGAAGTACGCGACGAAGTACACCGCCACGATCACCGGGACCGACAAGGACGGCGCCACCCACCAGGGCACCAGCACGTTCACCACGATGGCCAAGCCGAAGTCCACGATCGGCTCCGGCCTCTACCTGTTCAGCGACAAGACGTACGGCGTGGCGATGCCGGTGGTCGCGGAGTTCTCGCCGGGCATCCCGAAGAAGGACCGGGCCGCGGTGCAGAAGCGGATGTTCGTGCAGACCGACCCGCCGCAGCCCGGCGCCTGGCACTGGGTCGCCAACGGCACCCAGGCCTACTACCGCGCCCCGGAGTACTGGAAGACCGGCACCACGATCACCGTCCGGCTGGCGCTGGCCGGCATCCCGCTGAGCAACGGCCGCTACGGCAACGTCGACCGGAGCGCCACCGCGAAGATCGGCCGCGCGTTCGAGATGACAGTGGACAACGCGACCAAGAAGATGACGGTCTCGGAGAACGGCGCGGTGATCCGCACGCTGCCGGTGAGTCTGGGCAAGAAGAGCACGCCGTCCTCCAGCGGCACGATGGTGGTGATGGAGAAGAAGGAGTCCACCGTCTTCGACACCCGCGACGAGCCGGACCCGAACAACCAGTACGTCACGAAGATCGACTTCGCGCAGCGGCTCACCTGGGGTGGCGAGTACATCCACTCCGCGCCCTGGTCGGAGGGGGTGCAGGGGCGCCGGAACGTGTCGCACGGCTGCGTCAACGTCTCGATGGCCGACGGTCGGTGGCTGTTCGGCAAGACGCTGGTCGGCGACCCGATCACGGTGAAGGGCACCGAGCGGCGGCTGGCGCCCGGCAACGGCTGGACGGCGTGGAGCCTGAGCTGGTCGGAGTTCGTCGCCGGCAGCGCCCTGCCGGTGCCGAAGGGCGGGCAGGACGCACCGTTCTGAGCGGCGTACCGTTGTCGGACGCGCCGCTTCCGGCGGCGCCGGGACTCGTCCCCCGCAACGAAGCGCCGGACGACGACAGAATCGTTACACCGTCACGGGGTGTTCCGGTTCACTCCCGGCAACGGGTACCCGGTCCGACGCGTCTGACCAGAGACGATGGGGATCGCGCAGCACACTTGTGAGGGAATCATGCGAGCTGGCCAGGACGAACTGATCCGGGGCGGGAGCGTCCGCCGCGGCGGACGCCGCGCATTCGCCGCCGCGGTGCTCGTCGCCACCATGGCGTTGACGGCCTGCACCGGCGGCGGCGACAAGCCGTCGAGCTGGCAGGGCGGCGGTGACAGCGGCGAGAAGGCCCCGAAGGCGGCGGCCACCATCAGCGAGCCGGCCGCCGACGCCAAGGACGTCCCGGCCACCACCGCCATCTCCTTCACCACCACGGAGGCGAAGGAGACCAGCGTCGAGCTGAAGGACGCCACCGGCAAGGCGGTCGAGGGCACGCTCGCCGCCGACGGCAGGAGCTGGGAGCCCGCCGCCGCGCTGGACTACGCCCAGACCTACACGGCGACCGTGACCGCCACCGGCGACGACGGGAAGGCGGCGACCGCCACCAGCACGTTCACGGTGATGGCCAAGCCGGCCAAGCAGGTCCGGGTGACCAGCTTCCTCGGTGACAACCAGGTCGTCGGCGTGGGCATGCCGCTGATCGTGAAGTTCGGCCGGGCCATCCCGGAGGACTACCGCGACGACATGCAGCGCCGGATGACGGTGACCGCGAAGCCGGCCCAGGAGGGCATCTGGCGCTGGATCAGCCCGACCGAGGTGCACTACCGGCCCAAGACGTTCTGGAAGGCCAACAGCACCGTCTCCTACCAGGTGCGGGCCAACGGGCTGCCGCTGGGCGACGGCTGGTACGGCCGTTCCGACCTGACCGTCGACGTGAAGATCGGCCCGTCGTTCGTGATGACGGTGGACAACCGCACCAAGCGGATGACCGTCACCAAGGACGGCAAGGTGGTCAAGACGATCCTGGTGAGTCTCGGCAAGAAGAGCACCCCCTCGTCCAGCGGCACCATGGTGGTCATCGAGAAGCTCCGGCACACCGTCTTCGACACCATGGAGGAGCTGGGCCCGGAGGAGGGCTACCGCACCGAGATCGACTACGCCCAGCGGCTCACCTGGGGCGGCGAGTTCATCCACGCGGCCCCCTGGTCCGAGGGCGTGCAGGGGCGTTCGAACGTCTCGCACGGCTGCGTCAACGTCTCGATGAAGGACGGCAACTGGCTGTTCGCCAACACCCGCCTGGGCGACCCGATCACGGTCAAGGGCACCGAGCGCAAGCTCCAGAACGGCAACGGCTGGACCGACTGGAACATGAGCTGGGACGAGTACGTCAAGGGCAGCGCCCTGCCGTACGAGCCGCCGGCCGAGCCGGGCGACGACACCAGCCCGGCCGCCGGGACGCCCAGCGCCGAGCCGACCGCCTGACCCCACAGCGCACACGAAGAAGCCCCCTCCCAAAGGAGGGGGCTTCTTCGTTGGGGTGACTGATGGGAATTGAACCCACGACAACCGGGACCACAACCCGGTGCTCTGCCAACTGAGCTACAGCCACCATGCTCGCCGCTCCGGTCACCCGGGCGGTGCGCGGACCAATAATAGCCACACCCGGGGCGGGCCCGTCCACCGGGTTCCGACCCGGGTGTCAGAGCTGGGCGGCGATCGCCTTCGCGGTTTCCACGTCCGGGCCGGGCAGCGGCACGAACAGGGTCCGCCGGTAGTACTCCAACTCCCGGATGCTCTCCCGGATGTCCGCCAGCGCCCGGTGCGCCAGCCCCTTCTGCGGCTGGCCGAAGTACACCCGCGGGTACCAGCGCCGGCACAGCTCCTTGATCGAGGAGACGTCGATCATGCGGTAGTGCAGGTGGGCGTCGAGCCGGGTCATGTCGCGGGCCAGGAAGCCCCGGTCGGTGGCGATCGAGTTGCCGCACAGCGGCGCGGTCCTCGGGTCCTTGACGTGGCTGGTGACGTAGTCGAGCACCAGGTCCTCGGCCTCGGCCAGGGTGACCGTGGACCGGCGCACCTCCTCGGTCAGGCCGGACTTGGCGTGCATGGTGCGCACGATCTCCGGCATGCCCGCGAGCGCCGCCTCGTCGGCGTGGATGACCACGTCCACGCCGTCCCCGAGCACGTTGAGGTCGGGGTCGGTGACGAGCGCGGCGACCTCGATCAGGGCGTCCCGACCGAGGTCGAGCCCGGTCATCTCACAATCGATCCAGACGAGAAGATCAGCCACCGGGACAGACTACGCGCCGCCGACCCGCCCGCGCCTCGGCACGGTCGGCCAGGTGGACCGCTAGGGTTTCCCCGTGCCAGCCGAACCCGTCGCCCCGCCCGCCGTCACCCCGGACGACGCGGGCGGGCGTACGGCTCGGCGGGTGGTCACGGTGCTGGCGCTGGCGGCCATGCTGCCGGCGCTCTACCTGCCCGGCTTCGTGCACGACTACTTCGACCTGAAGATCTACATGCGGGCGATGGACTGGTGGGCGGCCGGGCACCCGCTCTACGACTACGTCCAGCCGGACCGGGTGCAGGGCGCGCTCTACTTCACCTATCCCCCGTTCGCGGCGCTGCTGCTGCGCCCGTTCGCGCTGCTGCCGCTGGGGGTCACCATCGCCGCGTTCACGGTGCTGACCGTGGCCGGCGTGGTGGTCACCACCCGCTGGCTGGTGACGCCGGTGCTGCGGCGGCACGGTCTGCCGCGCGTGTTCGGCCTGACCGTCGCCGTGCTGCTGGTGCTGGCGGTGGAGAGCACCCGGGAGACGATCACCTTCGGGCAGATCAACATGCTGCTGGTGGTGCTGATCCTGGGCGACCTGCTGTTCGCCGTACCCCAGGGGCGGCGCTGGGCCGGGGTAGGCGTGGGGCTGGCGGCGGCGCTCAAGCTCTTCCCCGGCATCTTCGTGCTCTACCTGCTGGCCGCCCGACGGTGGCGGGCCGCGGCGGTGGCGGCGGCGACCGCGGCGGCGGCCACGCTGCTGGCGGCGGCGTTCGCGCCGGGCGACTCGTGGCGGTTCTGGACCCATGAGCTGTGGGCCACCGACCGGGTGGGTCGCACCGACTACACCGGCAACCAGTCCCTGTTCGGGCTGCTCAGCCGGATCACCGCGCCGGAGGAGCCGAGCCGGCTGCCGTGGCTGCTGCTCGCGCTGCTGGTGGCCGGCTACGGGCTGTGGCGGGCGGCGCGCGCGGCGCGGGCCGGGGACGCGCTGGCCGGCCTGACCCTGACCGGCCTGGTCGGCGGCCTGATCTCCCCGATCACCTGGACCCATCACCTGTACTGGTTCATCCCGGCGGTGGTGGTGCTGGTGGACGCCGCGCTGGACGCCGACCGGGCGACGGCGGCCGGGGCCCGCCGGCGGCGTGGCCTGCTCGCGCTGGCCGTGGGCACCGGCGTGGTGATCGTGTACGGGGTGGTGACGTTCCAGGACTGGGGCGCCGGTCCGGCGCGGACGGACGACCCGGTCGACTTCGTCACGCGCAACGCGTACGTGCTGCTCAGTCTGCTGCTGCTGGCCGTGCTGCCGGTCCGCCGGCGGTCGGCGACGGTCACGGAACGGACAGATCTCGCAAACGGTGGCGTTCGGCGCTAATATTGTCTCAACTACCGCTGTTTTCTCCCAGGTAGCACCGAATTCCCCGGTGACGGTGGCCCTCCGCGTCGGCAGCGCGGAGGGCCACCTGCCGTCGTACCGGGGGCGGGATCACTCGTCGTCCCGCCGGGAGACCGGCGGCCACGACCAGTCGCGGTCGGCCGGCAGGTCGGCCAGGCTGGCGGGGCGTCGACTCGGCGCGGAGGCGATCGCGGGGCGGCTCCGCCCACCGCTGGCCGAGCCGACGGCGACCAGTTGCCGGTCCGGCCCGGACGCCCGGTCCGGCTGTCGGCCCAGCCCGCTCAGCGAGCCGATCCCGAGCCGCCCGGCCAGCACCGGAACCTGGTCCGGCTCGACCACGAAGACCACCTCGCGGGGCCGGAGCGGGCGCAGCAGCAGCACCACGGCCAGGACCACCAGCAGCGTCCCGCCGGCCAGCGACGCCCACGCCGCGCCCGGGAACCACCCGGCCCGCAGTTCGCCCCGCATCCTCAGGTCGAGGCCGGCGGCGCCGTCGGCGCGCATCACCACCAGGCTCAACGACCGGTCGCCCAGCTCGGCCGGGCGCCATTCCAGCGAGCCGACGCCCTGGCGTACCCAGAAGGGCTGGCCGGCCGGGACGGCGGTGGCGTCGCCGGCGGTGGCCGGGTCGAGACCGACCGGCAGTGGCCCCCGGGTCACCGCGACGCGCCGCACGGTGCTGTGCGGGACGTCGGCCAGCCACCGGTCCACCTGGTCGGTCGGAGCGAGGCCGAGGAACGTCGGGCCACCGGCGTCCCGTGCGGCCAGCCGCAGCCGGACCTGCCCGGTGCGGGCCACCGGCAGGTCGGCCCGGAGCAGCGCGTCCACGTCGGTCACCACGACCGCCCGGGCGGGGGTGCGGACCGGTTCGAGGCGGGCGGTGAAGCCGCCGGCCGGATCGGCGTGCCGGGCGGTGAGCCAGAGCCCGACACCCACCAGCAGCGCCGGGATTCCCACGGCCAGCAGCAGCATGCCGGCGATCGTGCGTACGAACCGCATTCGCGTCGTCCCTCTCGGTAGCCAACTACCCGGCCGACCTTACCGACGACGCTCCACCGATCGCCGGATATCCACGGCACCCGGTCCACCGACGGTCACCGGCCCGGCGGACGTGATCCGCCGGGCCGGTGACGACGGCCGTGCTCAGGACTTCGCGGCGGGCTCCCGCCGGGTACGCGCGAACGCCAGCCCACCCAGGACCAGGCCGGCCAGGCCGGCGACCAGCCCGGCCACCCCGAACGCGGTGGCCGCCCCGGAGTCGGCGTCGTCGTCATCGTCGTCGTCCGCCGCGACGGCGGGCGCGCTCGCGCCGGGGGACGCGGACGCCCCACCGGCGGCCAGCGCGAGCACCGGGGCCGGGTTCTCCGGCTCCGCCGCGCCCGGCGCGGGCTCCTCGATCCAGCGGGAGACGTTGCCGTCGGAGTACGTCTGGAGCACCTTGAACACCATGGTGTCGACCTGCGGCAGCGGCCCCATCGACACCGGGAACTCCTGGAACTCACCGGGCTTCACGCCACCGTTCGGCGAGGCGGTGAACGTGAGCTTGGAAACCGCCTCGGTGAGCTGGCTGCCGTGCACCTCGACCGGCGGGTCGACCTTGCGCTTCTCCACCGCCACCGTCCAGCCCGGCACCGGCATGGTGGAGACGGAGCCGACCGGCGCGTTCTCCGGCAGGTTCACCTCGACCTTGACGGTCGACGCCGTGTCACTCTCGTTCGGCACCCGGAACGCGAACCGGCCGTAGCCGCCCTGCGTCCCCTCCTTCGGGTTGATCGTGACGTGCGCCGAGGCCGGCCCGGCCAGGCCGAGCACGGTCGCGGTGACGGCGGCGAGAGTCAGCGCGGCGGCGGTCGCGGAACGCCGGAGACGGATCATCAGATGGAACCTTCCGTTACTTGATCGGCACGGTGGCGGTCACCGTGGCCTGGTCGATGTCGGACGTGCGGACGGTGACCCGGAGCTGCCAGTCGCCCCGGGCCGGCAGGCTGACCTCGCCGGTGGCGTGGTTGTCGCTCAGCGGCAGCAGCGGCACCGTGATCGGCTCGATCCCGGCCGACGGCAACGCCGCGGTGACCTTCCACTCCTGCACGGCCTGCGGCCGGTTGTCCTTGGTGTAGGCGTAGAGGTGCAGCGAGTTGTTGCCGGTCTCGGCCGGGTCCAGCTCCACCTGGAGCGAGTAGATCGGGCTGCTCAGCGTGGCCGAGAAGTAGTCGGCCGAACCGCCGGCCACGCCGGCGCCCGCGGTCCGCGCCGGAGTGGTCTGCACCAGCGTGGCGGACAGGCCGAGCACCACCGCGGTGATCGCCAGCTCGGCCACCACGGCCCGCCGCATCGCGCCCGGCCGGCCGGCGGCGACACGCCGCCGCACCAGCGCCCGGGAGTACGCAGCCACGCCGATCACCAGCGCGAACAGCACGATCTTGGCGAGCAGCAGCCGGCCGTACGTGGTGTCGACGAGCGCCTTCGGGGTGGCCACCTCGATCAGGCCCTGCACGGTGCCGGCGAGCAGCAGCGCGGCCACCGCGAGCGCGGCCCAACGGGACCAGATCGGCAGGATCGCGCCCAGTTCGCGCTCGTCGGCACGGCGCAGCAGGAAGACCGCCAGCATCACCAGCCCGCCCAGCCACACCGCCATGCCGCCCAGGTGCACCGCGTCCACCACCACGGAGACCGCCGGCGCGGGCGAGGCGGCGGCGTGACCGGCGAGCGGCCAGGTGAACAGCGCCGCGCCGCCCAGGACCGCCAGGATGATCCCGTCGGTGCGGCCGACCGGCCCGGCGAACAGCGGACGGAGCAGGAACGCCGCCGCGGCGAGCAGGCCGAGCCGGACCAGGTGGGTGGTGCCGTAGGCGCTGCCCAGCACGTCGCCCAGGCCCGCGGAGGTGACGTCGAACAGGCCGCCGCCGTTGGTGTAGGGCACCTGGAGCCACAGCTCGGCCAGCGTGGCCACCACCAGCACGCCGAGCCCGGCCAGGGCCAGTCGCGCCGGCCCGCGCCGCGACAGCCGCCGTGGCCAGAGCGCGGCCAGCACCAGCGCCGGGCCGACCAGCAGCAGCAGGCCGACATAGCCGGCGTACTTCGCCACCTTGACCGCGTTCTCGGTCACCGGGTTCGCCCGGTTGTCGGAGCCGGTGTCGGTCGGCGGCTCGGACGGCGCGCCGACCGAGTAGGTGAACGCGCCGGAGACCGGGTGGCTGTCCGCCGAGATGACCCGGTAACTCACCAGGTAGGTGCCGCGCCCGCCGGACGGGTCCACCGGGATGCTGACCTCGGCGCCCCGGAACGTCGGCTCACCCCGGTCGGCCCGCGAACCGTCGGGGGCGATCACCCGCACCTTGTCGGGGACCTTGCGGACGCCCTCACTGAACGTGATCACCACCTGGGCGGGCGCCTCGGGCACCACCGCGGAGGCAGCGGGGCTGCTGCTCACCAGCACCGCGTGGGCGCTGGCCGGGGTGGCCGGGGCGAGGAACAGGGCGATCAGGAGGAGTAGCAGCCCGGCGACGGCCCCGGAGCGGGCGGCGACAACCCCGGGCGGGCGGCGTACGGCAGCAGTCATGACCGCCATGGTTCCCGAACCGTGCGGCATCCGGCGAGCCCACCTCCGGCGCGTACGCCGAAGCGCCCGCTCCGCGCGCTGGTCGGGGGTCATGCGGGGGTAGTCGGCGGGCGGCTGGGAAAAGTTCCCGGCGTGTGCCGGACCACGGATTGGGCCGAAGGACCCTGTCCCGCACAGGTACGCCGCGTAACCTCGTCTGACGTGATCCCCGCCCCGCGCGACACCGCCGCCGACCGCCACCCGGCGGGGCCCGGGGCTGCGCGGGAGACGGTCACCGACTGGGCGCTGGCGGCCCGGGACGGCGACCCGGACGCGCGGGCCGCGTTCGTCCGGGCCACCCAGGCCGAGGTCTGGCGCTTCGCCGCCGCCCTGGTCGACCCGGACAGCGCGGACGACCTGACCCAGGAGACCTACCTGCGGGCGCTGCGGGCACTGCCCGGCTTCGAGGGCCGGTCCACCGCCCGGACCTGGCTGCTCGGCATCGCCCGGCGGGCCTGCGCCGACCACCTGCGTGCCGTGGTGCGCCGCCGCCGGCTCGACGAGCGGCTCGCCGCCCAGGCGGCCACCGACCGGCCGTACCCGGACCCGGCCGGCCAGCTCGGCGCCACCGACCTGGTCCGCCGGCTGCCCGCCGAGCGACGCGCCGCGTTCGTGCTCACCCAACTGCTCGGCCTCTCCTACGCCGAGGCCGCCGACGTGGAGGGGGTGCCGGTGGGCACCATCCGCTCCCGGGTCGCCCGGGCCCGCGACGAGCTGGTCCACGCCGTCGGCGACACGCGGGCCGGATAGCGGGAACCATTCGTGACCGCCGGACGACGAATGACTGTGCACCCCGCCACCCCCGCCGCGCGCTGGCCGGCGCTGCGCCCCTGGCTGGGCGTCGCGGCCCGCCTCGGCCTGGCCACCGTCTGGCTGGTCGCCGGCGGCGCCAAGGTCGGTGACCTGGCCGCCTCCGGCCGGGCCGTGAACGCCTACCAGGTGATGCCGTACGACGTGGCCACCGTGATCGGCGCGGCGCTGCCGTTCGTGGAGCTGGCCCTGGGCCTGCTGCTGCTCGCCGGGCTGGCCACCCGGGTGGCCGCCGGCGTCTCCGCGGCGCTGCTGGTGGTCTTCGTCACCGGCATCGCCTCGGCCTGGGCCCGCGGCCTGGCCATCGACTGCGGGTGCTTCGGCAGCGGCGGCCAGCTCGGCGCCGGTGAGACGCCGAGCTACCTCCCGGAGATCCTCCGGGACCTCGGGTTCCTGGCACTGGCCGGGTTCCTGCTGATCTGGCCCCGCACTCCGTTCTCGGTGGACGGGTGGCTCGCGGGCGACACCGTGGAGGACGACGATGAGTAGTCGCAAGGGACGCCGGGACGCGGCCCGGGTGGTACGCGAGCAGATCGCCCGGGAGAAACGACGCAAGCGGACGCTCTGGACCACGATCGCCGCGGTGCTGGTGCTGGTGATCGCCGGCGGCATCGGCTGGGCCGTCTACTCCTCGCAGAAGTCCGACAACTTCACCGCTCCGCCCGGCGCGAACGACGCCGGAACCGGCATCGTCTCCGGTTCCGGCCCGGTCACCATCGACCTCTACGAGGACTACCTCTGCCCGGTCTGCAAGCAGTTCCAGCAGGTCAACGGCGAAACCGTCAACCAGCTCGTCAGCGAGGGCAAGGCCAAGGTGGTCTTCCACCCGGTCGCGTTCCTGAACCGCTTCTCCACCACCGAGTACTCCACCCGTTCCTCGGCCGCCTCCGGCTGCGCCGCGAAGGGCGGCAAGTTCCGCGAGTTCACCGACCAGCTCTTCGCCCGGCAGCCGGCCGAGGGCAGCGCCGGGCTCAGCAACGACGAGCTGATCGACATCGGCGTCGGCGTCGGGCTGAACCGGGACGACTTCGGCTCCTGCGTGAACGACGGCACGTACACGGCGTGGACCGGGCACGTCACCGACGAGGCCAGCCGGTCCGGCGTGACCGGCACCCCCACCATCAAGGTCAACGGCACCGAGCTGACGGACAAGAGCCCGGCGGGGATCAAGGCGGCCGTGGCGGCGGCCGGCAAGTGATCCCCGCGCCGCTGCGCCGGGCCGGGCTGCTGGTCGCCGCCGCGACCACCGCCCTGCTGGCTTTCGCCTCGCCGGCCGCCGCGCACGGCGCGGACGCGCCGGACGGCACCGACTACCGGGCCACCGTCACCGGCGTCGGCCCGGACCGGACCGGGCTGACCGCCCGGATGGTGGAGGCGGGCGCGCGGCTGGAGCTGACCAACCGCACCGGCGCCGACGTCACCGTGCTCGGCTACTCCGGGGAGCCGTACCTGCGGATCGGCCCGACCGGCGTGTTCGAGAACAGCCGCTCGCCGGCCACCTGGCTGAACCGCACCATCGCCGGGGAGACCCGGCTCCCGGCCGAGGCCGACCCGGCCGCCGCGCCGGCCTGGCGGCGGATCGCCGACGGACCGTCCCACCGCTGGCACGACCAGCGCACGCTCTGGCGCTCCGACGGCCCGCCCGCCGCCGTCGCCGCCGATCCGGAGCGCCCGCAGCGGGTCCGCGACTGGGTGGTGCCGCTGCGCGCCGGCGACACCCCGATCGAGGTACGCGGCACGCTGGACTGGGTGCCGCCGCCCGACCCGTACCCGTGGTGGGTCGCCGCGACCCTCGGCTTCCTGACGATCGGCGCGGCCGGGCTGGTGCCCGCCGGCACGGCTGCCGGCGTCCGCGCGCTGCGCGCGGTCGGCGGGCTGCTCGCCGTGGGTGGCGCGGCCACCGTGGCGCTCACCGTCGGCCGGGCGCTCGACACCGGCGCGCCCGGGATCGGCGGCCTGGTCGCCGAGCTGGTCACCGGTCAGGTGTGGACGCTGCTCACCGGCCTCGGCGCGCTGGCTGCCGGCGGGTACGCGCTGGCCCGCCGGCCGGCCGCCGACTTCACGCTGGCGCTCGCCGGCGCCTGCCTCACGCTGTTCGCCGGTGTGTCCAATCTCGCCGTGCTGTCCCGCTCGGTCCCCCCGGCAGCCGGCCCGCCCACGCTCATCCGGATCGTGGTCACCCTGGCGCTGGCCACCGGCGCCGGCGCGGTCGCCGCCGGCCTGCTCCGCCTGCGCACCGCCGCCCGCGCCGCCCCCCGTCACCCCCACACCCCCGACCCGCTCACCCCACGCCCCACCCCGACCCGCTGACCCCCCCGCGCGATCTTGCAGTTTCGGCCCCCGAGGTGCGGCTTCTGTCCTGGTTCGCGGGGGCGGAAAGTGCAAGATCGCCGGGGTGGGCGGGGGGGTCAGGAAGGGTGGGGGGCGGCGAAGCCGTAGGGGAGTTCGAGGCGGTGCCGGGCGAGCAGGGGGGCGTCGGCCAGGAGGTCCGGGGTGGGGGCGTCGGCGACGATCCGGCCGCCGTCCAGGATCACCGCGCGGGGGCACAGCTCGGCCGCGTACGGCAGGTCGTGCGTGACCATCAGCAGCGTCACCGGCAGGGCGCGCAGGATCTCCGCCAGCTCCCGGCGGGCCGCCGGATCGAGGTTCGACGACGGCTCGTCCAGCACCAGGATCTCCGGGCGCATCGCCAGCACGGTGGCCACCGCCACCCGCCGCCGCTGCCCGAACGACAGGTGGTGCGGCGCCCGGTCCCGGTGCTCGCCCATCCCCACCGCGGCGAGCGCCTCGTCGACCCGTTCCGCCAGCTCGGCGCCGCGCAGCCCCAGGTTGGCCGGGCCGAACGCGACGTCCTCCGCCACCGTCGGCAGGAAGAGCTGGTCGTCCGGGTCCTGGAAGACGATGCCGACCCGGCGACGCACCTCGGCGAGCGTGTCCCGGTCGCGGGTGACGGCCAGGCCGCCCACCTCGACCGTGCCCCCGGTCGGCGTGAGGATGCCGTTGAGGTGCAGCACCAACGTGGTCTTGCCGGCGCCGTTCGGCCCGAGCAGCGCCACCCGGTCGCCGCGCGGCACGGTCAGGTCCACCCCGTGCAGGGCGACGTGACCGTCCGGGTACGCGTACCGGACACCACGGATGTCCAGGGAGGGCGGCTGCTGCACGTACCCGATCATTGCAGGACGAGTGCGGCGGCGGCGATGGAGGCCGCGATCACCGGCACCGTCGCGGCGACCGCCCACTGCCCGGCGGTGGCCGCGCCGGCCCCCTGCCACACCGCCGGCATCCGGCCGGTGTAGCCGCGCGAGACCATCGCCAGGTAGACCCGCTCGCCGCGCTCGAACGCCCGCAGGAAGAGCGCGCCGACCCCGGCCGCGAAGCCGCGTAGCTGCCAGAGGAAACGCGGGTCGTCGCCCCGGGACACCCGGGCCAGCCGCATCCGCCGGGCCTCCCCGACCAGCACCTCCAGGTAGCGCAGCATGAACGTGGCGATCTGGGTGAGGATCTGCGGGCAGCGCAGCCGGTCCAGCCCGAGGATCAGGTCCCGGGTCGTCGTGGTCGCGGCCAGCAGGAGCGACGCGAGAACGCCCAGCGTGCCCTTGGCCAGGATGTTGAACGCGCCGTGCAGCCCGTCGACGGAGAGGCTCAGCCCGGCCACCCCGACCCGCTCGCCGGCGCCCAGGAACGGCAGCGCGAACGCGAACAGCACGAACGGCAGCTCGATCAGCGCCCGGCCGAGCAGCCAGCGCGGGCCGACCCGGGCCAGGGCCGCCACGGCGGCGACCAGCAGCGCGTACCCCCCGAACGCCCAGTACGCCTCCCGTGGCGTGGCCACCACCGCCACGGTGAACAGCACCATGGCGGTGATCTTCACCTCAGGTGGGAGGCGGTGCACCGGCGAGCCGGACTCGCGGTAGAGCACGTGCCCGTGCCCGGCGCCCATTCGTCGCTCCCCCGGCTCAGCGGGTGCCGGCGGGCTGGGTCGTGGTCCCGCTGTCGCCGGTCGCCGGGCCGGTCGCCGGGCCACGGCGGCGGGCCAGCCAGAACAAGCCACCGCCGAGCGCGAACGTAAGCAGCACGCCGAACACTCCGGACAGGCCGGTGGAGAGGAAGTCGTTGCCGATCCCCCGGACGCCGTAGTCGGCCAGCGGGCTGTCCGCCAACTCGTGGTCCTTCGCCTGCTGGGCCGGGCAGCTACCGCCGGTGATCTCGTCGTCGGCGTTCACCGTGCAGCCCTTGAGCAGCGACGAGTCCAAGCCGTCCGGGTGCGACGACGCGTAGTTGCTGACCACGCCGGCCAGCAGCAGGGCGACCAGCAGGCCACCGAGGAGGAACGGCCAGGAACGCTTGCTCATCGGGCACCTCCGGCGACCGGGACGGCGGGAACCGGGACGGCCGGCTTCTTCAGGGCGCGCAGCGCGTACACCAGATCGGGGCGGACCCGGGCGACGGTGACCACTGTGGTGGCGGTGATCAGGCCCTCGCCGATGCCGATCAGCAGGTGGGCGACGGCCATGGTGCCGGCCAGCCCGCCGAGGTTGCCACCGAGGTCGGTGGTGCCGCCCAGCCAGTACTGGAGCACGAAGCCCTGCGACGCGACCACGACGCTGACCAGCGCGGAGACGAACGCGGTGACGGCCAGCCCGGCCGGGGTGCGCGGCAGCACCCGCAGCAGCAACGCGATCAGCAGGTACGCGGCGGCGGTGCCGAGGATCGCCATGTTGGTGATGTTGAGGCCGAGCATGGCCACCCCGCCGTCGCCGAACACCAGGGCCTGCACGACCAGCACCACGGCGACGCAGAGCGCGCCCACCCAGGGGCCGACCAGCAGCGCCGCGAGCGCGCCACCGAGCAGGTGACCGCTCACGCCGGCGGTGAAGATCGGGAAGTTGAGCATCTGCACGGCGAAGATGAACGCCGCCACCAGGCCGGCCATCGGCGCCAGCCGGTCGTCGAGGTCGGCCCGGCCGCGCAGCACGCAGAACGTGAGCGCGGCGAGCGCGAAGGCCGCGAAGATCGCGGCGACGGGACCGTCGATGATCCCGTTGGAGATGTGCATCGCCAGGGTTTCCACGGGCCGAGCCTATTTCCCGGACGGCGTTGTTGCCAATCCCTTGCAACAAGCCATGGTGATGATCACCGTCCGGCCGCGCGTCGCCGTCCGCCACCGACCCCCGGGCAGCGGTATCGTCACCGCCATGACCGACCGCCTGAACCCCGGCGACCCCGCCCCCGAATTCACCCTCCCCACCGACGACGGCGCGACGCTCTCCCTGGCCGACCTGCGCGGTCGCAAGGTCATCCTGTACGCGTACCCGGCCGCCATGACGCCCGGCTGCACGAAGCAGGCGTGCGACTTCCGCGACTCGCTCGCCTCGCTGCAGTCCGCCGGCTACCAGGTGGTCGGCATCTCGCCCGACAAGCCGGCGAAGCTGGCGAAGTTCCGCGAGCGGGACGCCATCACGTTCCCGCTGGTCGCCGACGAGGACAAGGCGGTGCTGACCGCGTACGGGGCGTACGGCGAGAAGCAGTCCTACGGGCGCACCGTCACCGGCGTGATCCGCTCCACGTTCGTCATCGACGCCGACGGCAAGGTCGAGCGGGCGCTCTACAACGTCAAGGCCACCGGGCACGTCGCCAAGCTGCGCCGCGACCTCGGTCTCGACTGAACCTGTCGGAGGCCGCCGCTACCGTCGGCACGTGGTTCGCTACCGGTACTCCCCCGAGCTGCTGGCCGCGACCGCCGCGCAGGCCCACAGCGTCACCGAGGTCATGCGGCTGCTCGGGGTGCGGGTCAGCGGCGGGTCGCACGCGCACATCAGCCGGCAGCTCAAGCGCTTCGGCATCGACACCTCGCACTTCACCGGGCAGGCCCACAACAGGGGCGGGCGCGGCGTCCGCCTGCCGGTGACGGCGCTGCTCGCGAACCGCCCGGAAGGCAGCCGCAGGGTTGCCGGCCATCGGCTCAGGCGGGCGCTGTACGCGATCGGCCTGCCGGAGGAGTGCGAGGCGTGCGGGATCGGCGCCACCTGGCAGGGTGCACCGCTCACGCTGCACGTCGACCACATCAACGGCGACTTCCTGGACAACCGGCCACGCAACCTGCGGCTGCTCTGCCCGAACTGCCACAGCCAGACCGCCACGTACGCCGGCAACCGGAGGCCGGCCGTGCCGGCGCCGGACGTGGTCTACGATCCGGAGGCTGTGACACCGACCGGCTTCCCGATCGGCAGGCGCCTGCGGCGTCGGCCAGAATGGCCGTGGAGGACGACGGTGTTCACCGTGAAGGGGTCGTAGCCCAATTGGCAGGAGGCATGCGGTTTAGGTCCGCACCAGTGCGGGTTCGAGTCCCGCCGGCCCTACCACCCGTTCGCCGGTGCCGCCCGGCACCGGCGACTGTCGGGAAGGTCACGAACGCAGGTCCGGGCCGTGTCGTCACGCGCAGGATGGCGGCGTGGACCTGCGTTTCGTGCTTGACCCCGACCTGACCCCCGAGCTGCGCGAACGGCTCGTCGCCCTCTGGGTGGAGGTGACGAACGCCGGCGGCGCGGTCGGCTTCGTCGCCCCGGTGAGCGCCGCCGAGGTGCGGCCGGTCGCCGAGTCGACGCTCGCCGAGGTCGCCGACGGACCGGACCGGCTGCTGGCCGGCTACCAGGGTGACCGGCTCGTCGCCGTCCTGGTCATCGCCGACAACCGCTTCCACCTCAAGACGCACTGGCGGGTGCTCAAGCGCGTCATGGTGCATCCCGACACCCAGGGACGCGGCCACGGTGCGGCGCTGATGCGCGAGGCCGAGCGGGTGGCCCGCTCGCTGGGCGTGGAGGCGCTGCACGTGACAGTCCGCGACGGGCTCGGCCTGGATCGCTTCTACCACCGCCTCGGCTACCGCGAGGTCGGCCGGCTCCCCGCCGCCCTGCGCCTGTCCCCCACCGACTCCCGGGACGAGATCCTCATGTGGCGGGACCTCCCCCGCCTGTGACCGCCCGTGTGACCGCACGCCCGCCGGGCATGGGCTCCCAGGGGGCGCGGGGGCGCGGGTCAGGCGCAGGTGGGGGCGGCGGCCTCGCGGAGGGGCGTGAGCGGGGGTGGGGTGGCCGCGGGTGAGGTGGTCGACAGCGGGGGTGACGGGGGCGGGGAGGCGGTACGGGTCGGGGTCGGGTGGAGGGGCGACGGGGAGCGGGACGGCTTCGGCGTACGGGCGGTGGTGGCGATGCCGGCGCCGTACATCCGGGTGCTGCTGCGCTGCACCTGGCCGGGGAGCATCCGGATGCCGGTGGCGGTGGCCCGGTGACCGGACACGTCGGTGACCCGGATCGCGTACGGGCCGGGGCCGGCGCCGGACGGAATCAGCCAGTAGTTGTAGTCCTCACGCGCCGCCGCGCGCCACGAGCCGTTCTGGCGGACCTCCACCGAGCGCAGCGGGTTGCCGTGGTCGCCGACCAGGACGGCGAACCACCACTGCGACGCGCCCTCCTTGAGGCGGAACGTGAGCGGGCCGGGCAGCGGCGGGTCCACCACGGCCCGGTAGCTGATCTTCACCACGCCCTGCACCGGGTCGGCGATCCGGGCGAACGCCTCGGCGGAGAGGTCGAGGTGCCCGGGTGCGCACTCCGGGCACTGGTCCATGACGAGCACCCGGACGGTGCCGCGCGGGCCGGTGACGTCGAGGAAGCCGCCGCAGGACGCGCCGGCCGCGTACTCGCTCGGGCCGAGCGCGACGTAGAGCCGGTTGGCGGGCGCGGCGGGCCGGGAGCAGTTGCCGCCGGCGCCCTTCGAGTCGTAGAACGTGGCCTTGCCGGTGTGCGTGGCGCCGCCGACCGGCGGGGCGGCCAGCGGCAGGGCCACGCGAGTCGCGACGGCGGCCAGCGGCAGGGCCACGCGAGGCGCGACGGCGGCCAGCGGCAGGGCCACGCGAGGCGCGACGGCGGCCAGCGGCAGGGCCACGCGAGGCGCGACGGCGGCCAGCGGCAGGGCCACGCGAGGCGCGACGGCGGCCGGCGGCAGGGCCACGCGGGGTGGGGCGGCGCAGGCGGGGGCGGCGCCGCCGCGTACCGCGAGGGTCACCGCGACCACGGCGGCGAGGGCGGCCAGGCCGGCGGCGACGAGCCGGCGGCGGGCCCGGGCCGGGGCGCGGCGACGGCCGGGCCCGGCGGGCGGGGGCTCGTCGCCGGTGGGCGTCGGTGGGTGGGGCGCGCTGCCGTCGGTCACGCCGGTCGATGCTGCCGGACCGGGTGGTCGCCGGACAAGCGGGCTAAGCGAAAGCTAAGACCGGTGCGCGCGGGCGACCGAGGCGAGGCCGGCCAGCTCGTCGGCGAGCTCCGGGCGCTGCCGCAGCGCGTCCTCCAGGCGGACCCGCCAGAGGCCGGTCTCGACCGGCAGTCGGGCGTCGCCGGCCCAGCGGACCCGGTCGCGGCTCTCGGCGAGGGCGTCCCCGGCGGCGGGCCCGAACAGGCTGCCGAACTCCTGGCGGAGCCAGTCGAACAGAGTGTCGTCCCTGAGCGCGTCGCCGATCACCCGGGCCGCGTCCCACGCCACCCGCGGCTGGTGGAGCACCTGCATCTCGACTCCTCGGTCCGATCCGGTCACTTCGGTCATCATCGATCCGGTGACCGCCGGCCGCAAGGCCCACGCCGGCCGGGTGGCCCGACCGGCGGCCGGGGTCGTCCGTCCGGACGAGGGCCACCACGCCGGAACGTGAATCAGTAGCATCCTCGGCATGTCCGACCGCCAGCCGCCCGCCGACCCCGACACCAGCGTCCCGGCGTCCGATGTGGAGCCGGAGGGGCCGGAGGAGCCGACGCCGCGACGCCGGCGGGGCCGGCGGGTCGCCCTGGTCCTGCTGCTCGCGGTGGTGCTGCTGGCCGGCGGCGGCGCGTTGGCCGGCGGGCTCTACTACCGCTCCGTCGACAACTCGATCGAGCGGGTGGACGCGTTCGCCGACGTGCCCGAGCAGGCCCGGCCGCAGGTCGGCGCCAAGGGCGCGATGAACATCATGATCCTGGGCAGTGACTCCCGCGACCCGGAGAGCACCGGTGGTTCGCGCAGCGACACGATCATCCTGGCGCACCTGCCGAGGGACCGGTCGAGCGCGCAGCTCATCTCGATCCCCCGGGACACCTGGACGGCGGTGCCGCGCTCGAAGCAGGGCCGGGGCGGCCGGGACGCGAAGATCAACGCCGCGTACGCCTGGGGTGGTGTGCCGCTGATGGTGCAGACCGTGGAGAAGTTCAGCGGCGTGCGGGTGGACACCGTGGCGATGGTCGACTTCGCCGGTTTCAAGGAGATCATCGACGCGCTGGGCGGCGTCGAGATCGACGTGGAGAAGGGTTTCACCACGAAGTACTCGCTGATCGGCACCCGGACGTTCGACCGGGGCCGGCAGACCATGGACGGGGCCGCCGCGCTGGACTACGCGCGGGAGCGGCACGCCTTCCCCGACGGCGACTTCGCCCGCATCCGGCACCAGCAGCAGGTGATCAAGGCGATCCTGGACAAGGCCGCCTCCGGCGGTGTGCTGGCGAACCCGGCCAAGCTCAACTCGTTCGTCCGGGCCACGTCGAGCGCGGTGAGTGTCGACAGGTCACTGTCCCTGGTGGACCTGGCGATGGAGATGCGTGGTCTGCGCAGCGGCAACCTGACGTTCTTCACCTGCCCGGTCCGGGGCACCGGCCGGGTCGGCACCGAGAGCGTGGTGTTCCCGGACCCGGCCCGCTCCCGGACGCTGTTCGAGGCGGTCCGCCGTGACTCCGTCCCCGACATCCTGGCGGTCAGCGGAAAACCGGGGGCGTGACGGGGAGGACCGGCCATGCCACGCCTACCGGCGGTCGAGCATCCGACCGCGCAGCCGCCCGGCGCCGCGTCGGCGTCCGGCAGCCTGGACACGACCACCGTGCTGCCGTACGCCGGTTCCCGGGCCTCGACGCGGACCAGGCGGCTGCGGGCCTGGATGGTGACGGCGCCCATCGACGTGGCGGCGTTGCTCGCCCCGCTGCTGCTGACCCAGAACTACTGGCGGGGCACGCTGGTCAACGCCGCGCTCACGGTGGGTTTCTTCGCGACCGGCGGGCTCTACCGGCCGCGCCGGCACCTCAGCATCCTCGACGAGCTGCCCGGTCTCGGTGGCCGGCTGCTGGCCTCCGGCGCGGTGGTGGCCATCATCGCGGCGCTACGGCACGACTCGGTGCTCCACGTGAGCGGCTTCATGCGGGGCGTCGCGCTCTCCGCCGGCCTGGTGGTGGTGGGCCGGGCGGTCAACACCCGGCTCGTTTTGCTCGCCCGCCGACGTCGGTGGGTGGAGCACAACGCGATCGTGGTCGGCGGCGGCCCGATCGGCGGGGAGCTGGCCCGGCTGCTGCGGCGCTATCCGCAGTACGGGCTGCGGTTCGTGGGCGCGGTCGACGTCGCCTCGCGGCAGCGGGTCGGGGCGCTGCCGCTGATCGGCACGCTCGACGACGTCGAGGAGCTGACCGTGCTGCTGGAGTGCGAGGTGCTGGTGATCGCGGACCCGGACTGCTCGGAGTCCGAGCTGATGGAGGCGCTGCTCCGGCCGGCGAGTGCGCGCTGCGACCTGTGGGCCGTGCCGCGCCTGTGGGGGTCACGTTCCCAGGGCGGCCATCCCGACCACATCGGCGCGATCCCGATCGTCAAGATCGGCGACACCACGCTGACCGGTCCACGGTGGCTGGTCAAGCGCGCCTCCGACGTGCTCGTCGCCGTGGTCGGGTTGGTCGTGCTGAGCCCGGTGCTGGCGCTCTGTGCGATCGCCGTGTTCCTCGACGGTGGGCGCGGCGTCTTCTTCCGTCAGGAGCGGGTCGGCCGGTACGGCCGGCCGTTCCAGGTGGTCAAGTTCCGCACCATGCGGCCGGCCGACGAGCACGAGTCGCGGACCACCTGGTCCATCGCGCACGACCGGCGGATCGGGCCGATCGGGCGGTTCCTGCGCCGCACCTCGCTGGACGAGCTGCCCCAGCTCTGGAACATTCTGCGCGGCGAGATGAGCGTGGTGGGGCCGCGGCCGGAGCGGCCGTACTTCGTGGAGAAGTTCTCCGTGGAGTACCCCAGGTACGCGATGCGCCACCGCGTCCCGGTGGGGCTGACCGGTCTGGCCCAGGTCAGCGGCCTGCGGGGGGACACGCCGATCTCGGACCGGGCGCGCTTCGACAACTACTACGTGGAGAACTGGTCGCTCTGGCTCGACATCAAGATCGTGCTGCGGACCGTGGCGGAGGTGTTCCGGGGCGCCGGTCGTTGAGGCCGGTCAGCGCCTCGGTCAGGTCCGCCAGCCAGTCCCCGGGCGGCGGCAGTTTCGCGGCGGCCCACCGGTCGTGGGCCAGCACGCTGTAGCGGGGCCGGGGCGCCGGGCGCGGGAAGCGGTCGCTCGTGGTCGGACGGACCCGCTCCGGGTCCAGGCCGCGCAGCGTGAACACCGCGCGGGCGAGGCCGTACCAGGTCGTCTCGCCGCCGGAGGTGCCGTGGTAGACGCCCGGCGGGGCGTCGCCGGCCAGCGCCGCGTCGGCGAGCGCGACGAGCCGCTCGGCGAGCCGGTACGACCAGGTCGGTTGCCCGTGCTGGTCGGCCACCACGTCGAGCCGGTCGCGTTCGGTGGCCAGCCGGAGCACGGTGGTCACGAAGTTGCGTCCGTGGGTGCCGTAGAGCCAGGCGGTCCGCACCACGTACCCGCCGTCGGGCAGCAGCCGGGCCACCGCCCGCTCCCCGGCGAGCTTGCTCCGCCCGTACGCGTTGACCGGGCCGGTCGGCGCGTGTTCCGGGTACGGCCGGGTGGCGTCGCCGCCGAACACGTAGTCGGTGGAGACGTGCACGAGCTTGGCGCCGGTGGCGGCGCAGGCCCGGGCCAGGTACGCGACCGCGTCGCCGTTGACCGCCGTGGCGTCCCGTTCCCGGGTCTGGGCGCCGTCCACGTCGGTCCACGCGGCGGCGTTGAGCACGACGTCGTGCCCGCCGACCGCGTCGTGCACCGCCGCCGGGTCGGTGACGTCGAGGTCGGCGCGGGTGGTGGCGGTGACGGCCCGGTCCGGTCGGGCGCGCAGCACGGCCAGCAGGTCCCGCCCGAGCATGCCGCCGGCGCCGGTGACCAGCAGTCGGGTCACCCGTGCGCCGCCTTCAGCGGCTCCCACCAGGCCCGGTTCTCCCGGTACCAGCGCACGGTGGCGGCCAGCCCCCGGTCGAGGTCGATGCTCGGGGCGTACCCCAACTCGTTCTTGATCTTGGTGATGTCGAGCGAGTAGCGGCGGTCGTGGCCCTTGCGGTCGGCGACCGGCACCACCCGGTCCCAGTCGGCGTCGCAGGCCGCCAGCAGCCGGCCGGTCAGCTCACGGTTGGTCAGCTCGGTGCCGCCGCCGATGTGGTAGACCTCGCCGGCGCGGCCCTTCTCCTGCACCAGCGCGATGCCCCGGCAGTGGTCGTGCACGTGCAGCCAGTCCCGGACGTTGCCGCCGTCGCCGTAGAGCGGCACGGTGCCGCCGTCGAGCAGGTTGGTGACGAAGAGCGGGACGACCTTCTCCGGGAACTGGTACGGCCCGTAGTTGTTGGCGCAGCGGGTCACCACCACGTCGAGACCGTGGGTGCGGTGGTAGGCCAACGCCAGCAGGTCCGCGCCGGCCTTCGAGGCCGAGTACGGGGAGTTCGGCGCCAACGGCCACTCCTCGGTCCAGGAGCCGACGTCGATCGAGCCGTACACCTCGTCGGTGGAGACGTGCACGAACCGGCGGGTGCCGTGGCGCAGCGCGGCGTCGAGCAGCGTCTGGGTGCCGAGCACGTTCGTGGTGACGAACGGGGCCGCGCCGGTGATGGACCGGTCCACGTGCGACTCGGCGGCGAAGTGGACGATCACGTCGTGGCCGGGCACCACGTCGTCGACGAGCGCCGCGTCGCAGATGTCGCCGCGTACGAAGCGCAGGCGGGCATCGTCGCGCACCGGGTCGAGGTTGGCCGGGTTGCCGGAGTAGGTCAGCTTGTCCAGCACGGTCACCGCGGCGGGCTCGGGGTCCGGCGACCACGGCGCGTCGCCGCCGGGCCGCCCGAGCAGCATCCGCGCGTACTCCGAACCGATGAAGCCGGCGCCGCCGGTGACGAGGATCCTCACGGGTGGTGGAGTTTACGCGACGGTACGCTCCGCGGGTGCGCGGAATCCTTCTCGCCGGTGGCACCGGATCCCGGCTCTGGCCGATCACCCGGGCCGTTTCCAAGCAGCTCATGCCGGTGTTCGACAAGCCGATGGTCTACTACCCGCTCTCCACACTGGTGATGGCCGGGGTGCGGGAGATCCTGGTGGTCACGACGCCGGAGGACCGCCCGCAGTTCGAGCGGCTGCTCGGCGACGGCGGGCAGTGGGGGCTGCGGCTGACGTACGCCGAGCAGGCCCGGCCGGAGGGCATCGCGCAGGCGTTCGTGATCGGCGCGGACTTCATCGGCGACGAGTCGGTCGCGCTGGTCCTGGGCGACAACATCTTCCACGGCGTCGGTCTCGGCCGGCAGCTCGCCCAGCACGGCGACCCGGCCGGGGGGCGGGTCTTCGCGTACCCGGTCGCCAACCCGGCGGACTACGGCGTGGTCGAGTTCGACGCGGCCGGCCGGGTGCTGTCGATCGAGGAGAAGCCGGCCCGGCCCCGCTCCCGGTACGTGGTGCCCGGCCTCTACTTCTACGACAACCGGGTGGTCGAGATCGCCCGCAAGCTGACGCCCAGCGCCCGTGGCGAGTTGGAGATCACGGCGGTGAACGAGACGTACCGCGGCTGGGGCGAGCTGTCGGTGACCGTGCTGGACCGGGGCACCGCCTGGCTGGACACCGGCACGTTCACCTCGATGATGCAGGCCGCCGAGTTCGTCCGGGTGATCGAGGAACGCCAGGGCATGAAGATCGGCTGTATCGAGGAGGTGGTCTGGCGGTCCGGGCTGATCGACGACGAGCGGCTGCGCGCCCTGGCCCACCCGCTGACCCGCAGCGGTTACGGCGACTACCTGCTGGGCCTGCTGGCCGAGCGGCCGGCCGACGGCCGGAGCGGATGGTGAAGATCCGGCCGCTGGGCATCGAGGGGGCCTGGGAGGTCACGCCGCAGCAGCACGGCGACCCGCGCGGACGCTTCCTGGAGTGGTACCGCCACGACCGGCTCGCCGAGGCGGTCGGGCACCCGTTGCGGCTGGCCCAGGCCAACATCTCGGTCTCCGCGCGGGACGTGGTGCGCGGCATCCACTTCGCCGACGTCCCACCCGGCCAGGCGAAGTACCTGACCTGCGTCCGGGGGGCGGTGCTCGACGTGGTGGTGGACGTCCGGGTCGGCTCGCCGACCTTCGGCCGGTGGGAGACGGTACGCCTCGACGACACCGACCGGCGGGCCGTCTACCTCGCCGAGGGGCTCGGGCACGGGGTCTGCGCGTTGACCGACGACGCCACGTTGAGCTATCTCTGCTCCGCCACGTACCGGCCGGCGGCCGAACACACGGTGCACCCGCTCGACCCGGCCCTCGCCATCGACTGGCCGACCGCGACGCCGCTGCTCTCCCCACGGGACGCCGCCGCGCCGAGCCTGGCCGAGGCGTGGGCCGCGGGCCGGCTGCCCGACTACGACGCCTGCCGTTCCTTCACCGCCGGACTGGACGCCCGCCCGTCACCCTGAGCCGGCGCACCGTCCGGCGCCGAACCGTCGGGTCCGGGGCCGTCGGGCTTCGGGTCGTCGGGGCCGGGGCCGTCGCGCTCCGGGTCGTCGGAGTCGGGGCCGTCGGGCACCGGGTCGTCGGGGCCGGGGTCGTCGCGCTCCGGGTCGTCGGCCGGCCCGGTCCTGTCGGGAGTGGACGGTCCCGCCGCCGCGGGTGCGCCCGGACGGCGTCGCGCGGTCGCCCGGACGGTACGCAGGTCCGCACCGACCGGTGTGCCGGCCCGGCGGTGGGCGAGCACGAAGGCGACGCCCACCCCGATCGCGAGCCCGCCGAGCACACCGCCGGCGGCGCGCAGCGGCCAGTGGTCCGGCTCCGGCCGACGCGGCGGGACGGCCGGCCGGAGCACCGCCACGTGGGCCTTGAGCCCCAGCCCGGCCGGCGGCAGGTCGCGCCGGGCGATGCGTTGCAGCTCGTCGGCGAGCCCGTTGGCGACGGCGGCGGCGGTCCCGGGCTCCCGGTCGGTCACCGCCACGTCGATGATGAGCGTGTCCACCGTGGACGACGCGACGATGCGGCCGGCCAGCGCGTCCGGTGCGTACGGCAGTCGCAGCGCGTCGATCACCGGGCGGGTCAGCCGGGGCGTGTTCATCATGGTGGCGTACGTCTTCACCCGCCGCTGCATCAGCCGGCCGGCCTCCTCCTCGGACGGGCGGGGCTGCGGTTCGGCGGAGCCGTCGGCGGCGAACGTGACGCCCAACCGGGTCTCGGCCCGGTAGGCGGGGTCGTGGCGCGCGGCCGGCACACCGGTGACGACGCCACCCAGCAACGCCGACGCCACGACGATCGGCCACCGACGCCGGATCGCGTCGCGGTAGCGGGCGAGGTCCATGGAGCGGCAGACTACCGGGCGTCCCCGGGCCGGCCCGGCGGCCCGCGTCCGGCCTCGGGCGATTGCGGCGGGCCGCTCCGGTCCGGTAGAACATGCCGGCGACATCGCATCCGGGGGGAGGACGACGTGGTGAGGCGCATCGTCTCCCCGGAACGGCTCTACCTGGCCGCGCTGGCCCTGACCGGGCTCGCCGCGCTGCTCTCGGTCACGCTGCCGGCGGCGGAGCGGGGCGAACTCGCCGCCACCATGGTGAGCGCCACGGTGGGCGCCGCGCTCGGCGGCCTCTCCGTCGACACGTTCCTGCTGTCCCGACCGGCCGGCTGGATCATGTCCCGGGGCCGGTGGTGGATCGTCGGCATCCTCGCCGTGTCGCTCGTGCTCACCGCGCTGGCGGCGGCGCTGCTGACCACGCTGGCCGGGCTGGGCAGCCACCCGGTCGGCATGGCGGCCGGATGCGCGCTCACCGTCGCCAACACCGCGGCCTCGCTGGGGCTGCGCCTGCGCCGGTTCTGGTTCGTCTACGCCCTGCGGGCCGCCGGCGGCGCCGTGCTGGTGACCGGGTACGCGCTGCTCTGGCGGTACCACCGGCTCGACGGGGCCCGTTGGGGTCAGCTGTGGCTGGGCGTGCAGGTGCTCACCGCGACGGTGCTGGGCGGGGCGGTGCTGGTCTGGGCTCGGCGGTCCGGGCCGGTCCCGGCGGCCACCGCCGGTCGCGGCGAGTACCGCGCCGACCTGCTGGCGGTGGGTCGGCTGCACGTCGGGGTGTGCGCGCAGATGCTGACGTACCGGCTGAGTCAGGTGCTGGTGGCCCGGTTCGCCGGCGCCGGCCCGCTCGGCGTGTTCGCGCTGGCCGTCGCCGCGCTGGAGTTCGCGCAGTCCGGGGCCGTGGTGCGGGCGCAGCGGATCCTGGCCGAGCGGGACCCGGACGCCATCGGCGACCACGGGCGCGAGGTGGTGCGCGGCGCTGCGCCGATCGCCGCGCTGGCCGTCGCCGGCCTGGCGGTGCTCGGCGTGCTCGCCCCCGACTACCGGCAGGCCTGGCTCCTCGGGCTGCTGCTGCTGCCCGGGACGCTGGCGCTGTCGGCCGGCAAGACGTGGAGCGCCGCGCTGCTCAAGCGCGCCGACGAGCGGGCCACCACCGCCGTGGCGCTGACCACCATGGGCGTGTCGGTCGTGCTGTACGTTCTGCTCATCCCCTGGACCGGCGCCGTCGGTGCCGCGGTCGCCTCCTCGGTCGCCTACGCCGTGTACGCGGTGCGCACCCGGCGACGCCTCCACCGGTCCACGCCGGCACTCGTCACTCGGATGGCCTGACGATGGACGTCTCAATCGTGGTGTTGACCTGGGAAGACTTCGAGCGCACCGAGGCCTGTGTCAGGTCCCTGCCGCCCGGGGTGGAGACCGTCGTGGTGGACAACGGCAGCGCCGCCGGGATCGGCGCCGCGCTGCGGGCCCTGTGCGCCGGGACCGGCGCCCGGTACGTCCGCGCGGAGACGAACCTCGGCTACGCCCGGGGCATGAACCTCGGGGTCCGGCACAGCACCCGCTCCCGGGTGATCCTGTCCAACAACGACATCGTGGTGCGCCCGGGCGCGATCGAACGGCTGGCCGCCGAACTGGACGACCCGACGGTGGGCGCCGCGTTCCCGAAGGTGCTCGACGTCGACGGGCAGGACCGGACCGCCGCCGGCCGGTTCCTGACCGTGGGTGCCGGCCTGGCGCACGCCACCGGGCTCAGCCTGGTCGTCCCGTCGCTGCGGATCGTCGCGCCGCCGGAGCGCGGGGACTGGCTCTCCGGGCCGTTCGTGGCGATCCGGCGGGAGACGCTGGACCGGATCGGCGGCGTCGACGAGTCGTCGTTCTTCTACTCCGAGGACCTGCGACTGTGCTGGGCGGTCCGCCGGTCGGGGCTGCGCCTGGCGTACCTGCCGGACGCCGTGGTCACCCACGAGGACGACGCGAGCGCGAAACGCCGGTGGCCGGTGGAGGAGATCGCCCGCCGGCAGACCCGGGAGTTCATCCGGGCCAGCCGCGAGTTGGCCGGGTGGCGGGGCACGGTCGCCTGCGCCGCGTACACCCTGGGGGTGGTGGCGCGGGCCGCGGTGGGTGGCGGCGCGGCCCGCCGGGCGGTCGCCCGCGGCGCGATCGAGGGCCTGGGCGCGCGGTGAGGGTCCTGTTCGTCTGCACCACCGGCGGGTCGGGCCGGCGGCAGCTCGGCGGCGCCGAGCGCTTCCTCGTCGAGATGCTGCCGGCGCTGGCCGACCGGGGCGTCGACGTGGTCGCCGCCACGCCCGACGACGAGGTGGCGGCGGCACTGCGGGACGCGGGCGTGCGGTGGCTCCCGCTCGGCGCGGCCCGGCGCGTCGACCCGGGCTACGCGCGGCGGATCCGGGCGCTCGTCGACGAGCTGCGGCCGGACGTGGTCAGCGCCCACCTGCTCTCCGCCGCCATGCACGCCCGCGCCGGGCTGGCCGTGCGGGGCCGGCGCACGCCCCTGGTGGTGGCGCTGCACAACAGCCTCTGGCAGTACCGCGACGCGGCGGAGTCGCCGCGGGCGAAGGCCGCGGTCCAGCTCAACATCGGCGTCGACCTGCTGCTCCGCCGGCTCCGGCCGCACGCGACCGTCGCGGTCTCCGCCTTCGAGGCCCGGGAGCTGCGGGTACGCGGGCGGGTCCGGGACGTGCACGTGATCGGGAACCCGCTGCCGGCGATCTGGCCGGCGGCGAGCGACCGGTCGGACCCGGCGGACGGTCCGGTCCGGGTGGGCTTCCTCGGCCGGCTGGAACGGGAGAAGGGCGCGGACCTGCTGCCGGCCGTCGCGGACGCGCTGCCCGACGTCGAGTTCCTGGTCGCCGGCGCCGGCGCCGCGCCGCCCGCCGCGCGGCCGAACCTGCACCTCGTCGGGCGGGTGGACGCCGCCGCGTTCCTGCCGCGGGTGCACTGCCTGCTGGTGCCGTCCCGGGTGGAGGCGTTCGGGCGCAGCGCGCTGGAGGCGATGTCACTCGGCGTCCCGGTGGTGCACTCCGGGGTCGGTGGCCTGGCGGAGGTCACCGCCGCCGCCGACGGCGTGCTCGCGTACCGGGCGGAGCTGACCGCGCCGGCGATGGCGGCGGCGGTCCGGGCCGCCACCCGCCCGGACGCGTGGGACCGGCGGCGGCGCGAGCTGGCCGGCACGTACGCGGCCCGGCACTCGTTCGCCGGGTGTCTGGACGCCTGGTACGACCTCTACCGGACGGTGACCCGTGACGTCGGCTGAACGACGACTGTGGACGGTGGCGCTGCCGTTCGCGCTCGGTGCGGTGCTGCTGCTGGCGACCTGGGACCCGGGGATCGCGGTCACGGCGGCGTTGGCGGTCGGCGCGCTGCTGGCCGCCCGCGCCCGCATGTGGGCGCTCGCCGCGTGCGCCACGGTCTGGACCGCCGCGCTGCTGGCGGTGCGGGTGCTGCCCGGCCCGTACGACTCCTGGGCGGGGCGCGGCGTGCTGCCGGTGCTGGCCGGCTACGTGACCGTGTTCCTGCTGGCCTGGGTTGTCGGGCGGCGACTGGTCGACAGGCGGGACGGCGACGGCGGGCGGCCCCGGCCGGAGCTGTCCTGGCCGTCCGAGCGGCGGCTGCGGGCGTACCTGCTCGTGCTGCTGGTCGTCGCGGCGGGGGCCGCGGCGGTCCGCTTCCGGGGCACGCTGCCGCCGCTGTTCGCCGACAACCCGGACGCCGCCCGGCAGGTGCTCCGCGAGCAGTCGAACCTGGTTGTCGGCCTGCTCTCCGAGGCGTGGACGCTCGGCATGGCGATCTCGCTGCTGCGGGCGCTCTCCGGTCGACGGCCGGCGTTGCCGCTGTACTGGGCGCTGACCGTGGTGTTCACCGCCGGCGCGGCGCTCGGCGCGAGCAAGAACTCGGTGCTGGTGGGCATCGCGCCGGCGCTGATCGCGGCGCTGTCGGTGCGGCGTACCCGGGGCCGGACCGCGTCGTTCCTGGCCGCGCGGACGCCGGTGGTGCTGCTGATCGGCGCGGTCGCGCTCGGCGCGGCGGTGTTCCTCGGCGGGCAGCGCACCATGGCCGGCACCGGCGCGTTCGAGACCGAGTTCCGGGCCCGCTACGGCAGCAACGCGCTGACCAGCAGCGCCGGCTCGCTCGACCTGTCGTTGAGTTCCTCCACCGAGACGTTCGGGCGGGTCTGGTCGCAGCGGGCCCACCTGGAACCCCGGTACGGCACCTACTCGCTGACGTTCCTCGGCTCCCGGGTCGAGCCGATCGTCGGCCGGGCCGACCTCTACGGGTTGACGTCCCAGCTCAGCCAGCCGTACCTGATGAACACCGCCACGTTCGTGGCCGTCCCGCTGCTCGACTGGGGCCCGCTCGGCGCCGCGCTCTTCCTGGCCGTGCTGGGGTTGGCGGTGGGCGCGACGGAACGGTGGTTCGAGTTCTCCCCCGCGCCGGCCGGGCAGCTCGCGCGGGCGTTCGTGGTGTACTTCGCGCTGTTCGGCGTCTACGAGCTGTATCCGCTGATCCAGCCGACCTGGTTGAGCCTGGTGCCCGGGCTCTGGGTCCTGCACCGGCTGGGCCGGGCCCCGGCGTGAGCGCCCCGCCGTTCGACGGGCTCACCGTGGTCACCGTCCTCTACCGGTCCGCCGGCATGCTGGCCGCGACGCTGCCGACCTGGGTACGCGACGCCGCCGACCTGCCGGTCCGCTTCGTCTTCGCGGACCACTTCCCGGCCGACGGCTGCGCCGGGATCATCGCCGGTCACCTGTCCGCCGACCGGTACGCGTACCTGCCCGACGCGTCGAACCCGGGCTTCGCGGCCGGCTGCAACCGGGCGGTGGCGACCGCCGGCACGAGTCACGTGCTGCTGCTGAACCCGGACGTGTGGCTGCCCGACGGCGCGCTGGCCCGGATCTGCGCCGCCGTCGCCGCGTACCCGGACGCCCCGATCGCGGTCGGCCTGGCCATGCACGGCGGCGAGTACGTGGGCATCGACCTGCACCCGGTGTCGCTCTTCGTGGACCGGCCGGCCACGGCCGCGCGGACGCCGCTGGGCCCGTCGGGCGGGGCGGCGGTGTTCCCGACCGCGTTGTTCCGCCGCTTCGACGGCTTCTGGGAGCACCTGTTCGCCTGGGGCGAGGACGCCGACCTGGCGTTCCGGCTGCACGCCGCCGGCCTGCGCACGCGCGCGCTGGACCTGGCGCTGCCGCACGCCGGCGGGCACAGCGTGGCCGGCGACGACCGGCTGACCGGGTTCCGGGCGTTCCTGCTGGCCCGCAACCGGCTGCTGGTGGCGGCGCGCACGTTCACCGGGCCGCTGCTGCTGGTGACGCTGCCGGTGCTGGCGGTGGCGCACGTCGCGCTGGCCGCCCGGCGGATGCGTCAGGGCCTGCTGCGGCCGTTCCTGCGCGGCGTGGGGCGTGGGCTGGTCGAGGCGCCGGCCGCGCGGCGGCACTGGACCGGCCGGCGGTTCGGCGTCGCCGCCCTGCGCGGCCACCTGACCGGACGGCGGTCCCGATGACGGCGCATCAGTGGACCGTGGTGACGGTCAGCTACGACTCGGCGGCGACGCTGCGCCGCTGCTGGCGCGGCGCGAAGCCGTACGAGTGGCTGGTGGTGGACAACGCGTCGACCGACGACTCGGCCGCGGTCGCCGCCGGCCTCGGCGCGCGGGTCATCCGGCTGCCGGAGAACGTCGGCTTCGCCCGCGCGAACAACGTGGCGCTGCGCGAGGCGGCCAGCCGTTACGTGCTGTTCGCCAATCCGGACCTGGAGGTGTGCGCCGACGACCTGGCCGTGCTGGCCCGGCACCTGGACGTCCACGGCGGCCTGGTCGCGCCCCAACTGCTCGGCACCGACGGCACGCCGCAGGCCAACGGGCGTGGCTTCCCGTACGCGACCGCCAAGCTCGGCAACCGCAACGTCTGGCCGCTGTCCCGGCTGCACGCGTCGTACCGGCTGGTGGCCGCGCCGGGCGAGGTGCGCTACGTGGCCTGGCTGATGGGCGCGGCGGTGGCCGGCCGCACCGCCGACGTCGCCGCGCTGGGCGGCTGGAACGAGCGGTTCTTCCTCTACTACGAGGACCACGAGCTGGGGCTGCGCGCCTGGCGGCAGGGCCGGCCGGTCGCGTTGCTGGGCGGCGTGCGGTGGACGCACCACTGGGCCCGCGCGACGAACTCGTGGCGCTGGTCCCGGGCACACCGTCTGGAGCTGCGCAGCGCCCGCACGTTCTTCGGCATGTTCCCCGAGTTCCTGGTCGGGCTCCCCCGACCGGCCCGCCGGCACCGGCGGGCCGCGCGGCTGGTCGGGTCGGCGGTGCCGGCGGCGTCCACCCCGGACGGAGCCGACAACTCCGGGACCGCTTGGTAGCGTCGCGCCGTGTCCGTGACAGGCTCGCCGGCGGCGTACCTGGCGGCCGGGTGGAGCCGGCTGAGCCGGTCGCCCTACTGGCCGGTGGCCGGCCTGCTCGTCGCGCTCGGCGCGGGGCTGCGGCTCCGGCAGTGGGCGTACGCCCGCAGCTTCTGGAGCGACGAGCTGTACGTGGCGCACAACCTGCGCGAGCGCGGCTACCTGGACCTGTTGCGACCGCTGGCGTTCAGCCAGTCCGCGCCGCCCGGCTGGCTGTGGCTGGAACGGTTCGCGCTGGAGCACCTCGGCGCCGGCGAGCGGTCGCTGCGGCTGGTACCGCTGCTGTTCGGGCTGGCGCTGCTGCCGCTGGTGGCCGCGCTCGGCCGGCGGCTCCTGCCGCCGCTGCCCGCGTTGGCGGCGCTGCTGCTGGTCGCGGTCGCCCCGTTCCTGATCGGCTACTCCAACGAGCTGAAGCAGTACAGCGCCGAGGCGTTCTGCGTCACGCTGCTCGTCGGGCTGGCGTTGCTGCTGTCCCGGGGCACCCCGAGCTGGGCCGGCGCCAGCGTGTTCTGGTCCGGGTCGCTGGTCGCGGCCGGCTTCAGCACGCTGTCCATCCCGGTCGCCGGCGTGCTCGGCGCGCTGCTCGCCGCCCGGACGCTCGCCCGCCCCGACCGCGCCTGGCGGACGCGGTGGCGGGATCTGGGGCGGTTCGTCGCGCCCGCGCCGGCGTGGGCCGTGGTCGTGCTGGTGGTGTACGTGCTGTTCCTGGCTCCCGGGCTGGACGACGCCCAGCTCGCCGCCTACTGGCAGGGGAAGTCGATCTATCCGGCGCGCCCGCTGACCGATCTGCCGGCCACCGTGGACTGGTTCGGGGCGACGTACCGGAGTCTGGCCGCGGTGCCGTTCGTGGCCTGGTCGGCCTGGGTGGTCGTACCGTTGCTGGTCCTCGGCGCGGTGGCCGGCCGCCGCCGGCTATCCGGCCTCGCGGTGCTGGTCCTGCTCGCGCCGTTGGCGGCCGGGCTGGCCGGCGTCGCCGTGTCGGTCTACCCGTTCAACGGCCGGTTGGCGCTCTACGCGGTGCCGGCGTGCCTGCTGCTGGCCGCCCTGGCCGTGACGCCGCCGGCCGGGGTCGGGGCACCCGGTCGGGTCCGGTGGGCGGTCGCGGTGGCGCTGTTCCTGGCCCTGGCGGTGCCGCAGCTCGCCACCGACGTGGTGGCCACGGTGCACCCGGCGCGGGCGTTCGCGCAGGGCGGCGGCGCGAACGCGGCCGACTACCGCACCGCGTTGCGCCACCTGGACGCCCAGCGACGCGCCGGCGACCTGGTGCTCGCCACCACCGTCTCGTGGAACGCCCAGTCCTGGTACGGCCCGCCGGCCGACGCCTACGTGGTCGCGGCCGGTCCCGGCGGCTGCCCGGGGCGGACCCTGTCGACACTGCTGGCCGGGCGGTCCCGGATGTGGCTCTTCCAGGCCACCGACTGGGCGGACGTGGCGAACCGGGACGTCATCGTGCGGCTGGGCGGGGGCGGCGTGGCGGTCACCGAGCGACCGTTCAGCGGGGCGCGCGTGGTGCGCTTCGACCTGATCGCGGGCACCGCCAAGGGCAGCGACGTCTGCCTGGTGCCGCCGCCGAACGGCGCCGGCCGCCGCTAGGGGGGCCCACACTCGGCCCGGCGATTACCGTGCGTGGCCCCGACGAAAGACCAATCCGTCCCGAACCATATACCTGAGAGGCATAATTATGCCTCTCAGGTATATCGCCAGAGACACGTCCATTCCTCCGGCCGCGACCGCGTCGGGATCGGCGTCGGGATCGGGGCCTAGCTGTGCCGTTGCCAGAGGTCGCGCAGCGCGTCCCAGTTGCCGCCGAGCCCGGCCCCGCACGGCGTCTCCAGGTAGAGCGCGGTGACGCTGTCGTCCCGGCCCCACCAGATGCCGCAGACCGGGCGGCCGTCCCGGCCGTTGCCGGCGTACTCGACGTAGCCACCGGGGGCGCCGCTGACACCGCCGGTGGCCGGGCCGGCCTCCCGCAGGCCCGGGGCCAACGCGCGGCCGATGATGCCCATCTGCTGCCGGAAGGCGCGCGCCGCCTCCTTCTTATCGGGCGACTCGTACGCCGCGAAGTGCAGCGACACGCCCAGGTAGCGGCAGAAGACGTGCTGCTTCTCACCCGCCGCCAGCGCCGGGCCGCTCTTCTCCGTGTTGATCGCGCATCCGCCCATCTCGCCCAGCCAGGGCTCGGCGAGCGGCATCAGGCCGGCGTCGAACTTCGCCTTGTTCAGCGAGTACTGCGTGGCCTCGTAGAGCGCCGGGGAGGCGCTGGCCGACGGGGTGGCCGGCTCGTCGCCGCCGGCGAGCGCCCGACCGGCGAGCAGGCCGGCGCCGCCGGCCAGCACCGCGGCCATGACCACGCCGCCGATCCAGAGGCCGGTCCGGTTGCGTGGGGGACGCGGGACCGGGGTGATCCGGGGGCCGCCGGTCGGGGCGAGCGGGTCCGGGGCGAGCGGGTCCGGGCCGATGGCCTGGGCGGGGACGGCCGGCACCGGCATGCCGGGCGAGACCGGCACGCCGGAGGACGGCGCGCCGGAGACCGGGTGTGCCGGCGCCATGGCCCACGGCTGCGGGTTCCACGGCAACTGCGGCGGGGCGGAGACCGGCTGCGGCGGGGCGGAGACCGGCGGGGGCGGCGGCAGGACGTCGGCGGCGGTGCGCTGGTAGTCCATGCCCAGGGAGCGGAACAGCCGCTCGGCCGCGGCCTCCCCGTCGGACGGGTACGCGACCCAGGGCTGGCCGACGTCGAAGCCGGCGTCGACGTAGCGGTGGCCGTCGGGCGTCTGCGCCAGCACGTTCGCCGCGTTGGTGAACGCCTCCCGCCACCGCTGGTCGTCGGCGGCGGCGCCGTCGAGAGTCGCCACGGTCAGCGGCCGGTCCTGCCCGTCGAGCGCCGCCCAGGCCCGGCCGACCTGGCACTCCCCCAGCACCTCGGTGAACCTGTACGGCCCCTCCGGCTGCATGCCCCACTCCTCTGCTCACCCGCCGTGCGGATAGTACAGAGGCGGGACCCGTCTGATCCGCTCACCAGGGTCCCGGCCTCCGGTGGGCTCCCTCGGCTGACGGATGCCTCACCGATCGGTTCTCGGTATCCCCAGTGAATCGGGAAAGTCCGGGGCGCCGCGAAGCATGGCAAAATGCTCCTCCACGGTCTGCGCCAGGTCCGAAAAGGAAAGCCCTCGATCGGATCGCTGATACAGAATGTACGAGCCCGGCTGCCGCTCACCCATCGGTGTGTTCAGGTGCGCCTCGATGGCCGAGTCGATGGAGCATCCGGTCCGGGTGAATTCGAGCCCCACCCGAAGCACGATGTCGTTGTCCACCGCCACCTCACCGGCGACCGGCATGGTGATGGAGCCTCGCAGATCCGCACGCCGGCAGGCCGCGGTGCCGCCGGTGAGGTCAAGGTGGGGGTGGAAGCTGCTCTCTTCGCCGAAGTCGTAGCGGATCCCGAGGTCGATCGCGTAGTCCTCGATCGCACGCTCACACCGGCGGAGCAACGCGAGAAGGTCCATGGCGACTTGCTCGCGACTCATGCCGTCTCCGTCCGTGACTCTGCGCAGCTACTCCACCCCCACCTGTCAGACCCTAGTAGGCGACGATCGTGTAGAGCACCCACTTACCCTTGTGCCCTGACTGGGCGGGGATCTTCTTCAGGCGGACCTCCACCGTGTACGCGTCCTTGACGGTGCCGTCGGCGTAGGCGATCCGCCCCCTCTTGTCCGTGAACTTCAGCTTGAAGTTCCGCTGGTCGCCCTGCGGTGCCTTGGCCATCCAATCGTTGATCTTCTGAAGGTTGGCCGCCACCACGGCGTCCACGGTCTCCTGCGCGGATTCCTTGAACAGCGCGGAAGCCTGGCCGTTGGGAAGAGTCGGGGCCCGGTCGCGCAGGTAGTCGTCCGACTTACCGATGTGCTCCTTCGGGTGCGCACCTTGAATACCGTCGTCAATATCGATCTTGCCACAGTTGTGCACGAGCACTGGGGCGTCACCGGCGAAGACGTAATAGGTGTGCAGGTCGGCGACGTTCAGGTTGTAGACCGTCGTGCGCTCGGTGCGGGTGCTGACCTGCTCGACCTCGACCTGCTGACCCCCGGGCGTGAGCAGCGACTGACCTCGGCGCAGCTCGCCGGCCCTGGTCCAGGCCCGGCTGTCGGCCGTCCAGAACGGGTGGTTCCAGGTAGCGGTGATCGTCGCGGTTCCGGTGCCTCGGTCGCCATCGGTGTCGACCGTGACGTCCGCCAGCACCCTCGTGCCGGAGCCCGTGATCGTCTCGATCACCCGGCCGTTGGCCGAGACACCCATCAGTGCGTTGGCCGACCGGACCTCGTCGCCGACGCGCAGCCGCTCGATGGCCTTGCGGCTACCGTCGGCGAGCAGCACCTTGGTGCCCGGCGCGAAGCTGTTCGGCACGGCGTCGCACTTCTTGGCGAGTTCGTCGAACACCCGCCACGCGTCGCGGAACTTGTCCCCGAGCCGACCCATGTTGATCCCGGCCGGCACCCAACCGGCGCCCGGGATCGCGCTGAGCCCGGAGAGCACGCCGCCCACCCAGTCGCCCCGGGCGAAGGAGATGCCGGCGTCCACCCCGTCGCACGCCTCGCCGTAGGCCGGCACGAGGCCGCACACCATGAGGACGAGCTGCACGACGTCGAGGATGAGATCGGGGTTGTCCTTGACGAACTCCTTGATGTCGTCGACCATCTCGCAGCCGGGTCCGGTGTTCAGCCCGGCGGTGGTGCACTTGTTGGGCCGGACGAGCGCGTCGGCGAAGTCGATGTAGACCTTCGCGCACTCCGCGGTGAGCTGGGACGGCTGCACCATGCAGCTCCAGGTCCGGTGCTGGTCCAGTGCGGTACCGTCCCCGTCCCAGGCGCTGCCCGGCGCGGTGTTCCGCTGGGCGGCCTCCCACTCCTTCAGCTTGGTGTTGTAGATCTGCTCCGCTTCCCGGGCCGCCTGGTTCGCGGCGGCGGCGTCGGCACCGGCCTGTTTCGCCGACTGTCGGGCTTCCCTGGCCGCCTGCGCGGCCCCCGCAGCGTCCTGGCGGGCCCGCTTCGCTGCCGCACCCGCCGTCGCGGCGGACTGGGCGGCCTGGTTCGCGCTGGCCTGGGCGGAGTTCGCCGCGTTCCGCGCCGTCGTGGCCGACTGCGCCGCCTGATCCGCGGAGTTCTTCGCCGCGACCGCCGAGTTGTTGGCGTCGGTCGCGTACTGCGCCGCCTTGTTCGCCGACGCCGCGGCCTGCTGCGCGTACGTCTGCGCCTCCGCCGCCTTGCCCGCCGCCACCGCCGCGACCCGGTTCGCCTCCGCCGCGTCCGACACCGCGCTCTGCGCGTACCGCTGCGCCTCCGCGATCAACGCCTGCACCGCCGCCACATGCGCGGCCTGCTCCTGATCCCGCTGCGCCGCCTGATACCGACCCGCCGTCAGGAAATACGAGATGTACGACGCCGGACCCGCCAACGCCACCTGTCCGGCAGCCTTCACCTGCGGCCCACCCGCATCGATGACCCGATAGACCTCAAGCCGGTCGTCAGCCGTCCGCGCCGCATACTGACCCGACCGCAGGAACTCATGCCGATCCGCGTTCGTCCCCGCCAACGCCTGCTCCGCAGCCGTCTTCAGCGTCGGCCCGGCCGTCTCCAAAATCCGGTAGACCGCCAACCGATCAGCCGTCGCCTTGCCCGTGTAGTTCCGCGTCCGCAGGAACGCCTGCACCGCCGCGTCGTCACCGGCCAACGCCGCCTGCGCCGCCGACTTCTCATTCCCGTCCGGCAACGTGTCCACCAGGCGCCACACCCGCACCCGGTCATCCTGACCCACCGCGACCCGACGACCATCCGTCAACCAGGACCGCAGCTCCACCTCACCACCGGTCAGGGCCGCCGACGCGGACGCCTTGGTGTGCTCGCCACCGGTGGTCAGCAGGTTGATCGCGGCCCGGCGGCCACGGTCGAGCATGACCTCCGTGGAGACACCTGACGCGGTCGCCTCGGTCAGCAACTGCCGCGTCGCCGGATCGACCCGATCCTCCTCCGCGGTGTCCCACAACAACTTACGGTTCCACGCCACCACATCACCCACCGCGGCGTTCTTCGCCTGCTCGAACGCCCGCGCGTCCTGCGCCGCCAACACACCCTGCTCGGTGGACTCCGCCAACCGCGCGTCATCCTCCTCACGCGCCAACCGCTCCAACTCGACAGCCTTGTTCGCCGCCTCCACCGCCGTGTTCGACGCCGACACCGCAGCCGCCGCATGCTTCGCCGACTCCACCGCCGCCTTCGCCGCATCACCCGCCGCAGCCGCAGCCGCATCAGCCGCATCAGCCGCCGCCTCCGCATGCACCGCCGCCCGCCGCGCGAACTCGAACGCCTCATCCGACGCCTTCGCCGCCGCCTGCGCCAACGCATACGCCCGATCCGCCGCCCGCGACGCCGCCGCCGCCTGCGCCTGCGCACGCGCAGCCGCATCCCGCGCCCGCTTCGCCTGCGCCTCGGAGACGCCGGCCTGGGAGCCGGCCCGCCGAGCTTCCGCCGCCGCGATGTCCGCGTTGGCGCTCGCGCCCTTCGCCGCCGTGCTGGCCGACTTGGCCTGGGCGAGCGCGCGGTCCCGCTGGGCCCGTACCTGGTCGAGCTCGCGTGCCTTGCGGGCCGCGTCGCGGGCCTGCTGCGCGGCCTGCCGAGCCGCCGCCGCCTTGCCCGCATCCGTCCGGGCATCCGCCGCGGCCCGCTGGGCCCGAGCGGCGGCCTGCGCGGTCAGGGACGCGGCAGTGGTCGCCTTCCGGGCCGCGTCCGACGCCACCCGCGCCGCCCGCATCGCGGCGTTCGAGGCGCTCACCGCGTCCCGGGCCGCGTCGGCGGCGCCGTCCGCCGCGTCGGCGGCTCGGCCGGCCGCAGCGGAGGCCTTGCTCGCGGCGCCGCCCGCCGCAGCGGTCTCGTCCGCCGCCGTCTTGGCCGCCTTCTTGGCCTCCTCGGCCGCGTTCGCCGCCCGGTTCGACGCCTCCGTCGCGGCAAGAGACTCCCGGGCGGTGGTCTCGCTGGCCTGCTTCGCCTGCTCGGTGAGGCTGCGGATGGAGGCGAGTTCCTTGTCCCGCGCGCGGGCCACGAACTGGCCGGCCGTGATGAACTCGCGCAGGTCGTCCGCCGTACCCGCCAGCGCCTGCTGCGCCGCGGTGTTGAGCACCGGGCCGGAGTTGTTGGCCCCGCCGGTGAGCATCTGGGTCGCTGCCAGCCGGTCGTCCGCCATCAGCGCGGCGTCCCGCCCCTCGGCGAGGAACTCGGTCAGCTCCTCCGATGTGCCGTCGAGTGCCTTCTGCGCGGCGGCCCGCACCGTCGGGCCGCCGGACTCCAGCAGCCGGTAGGCCCGCACCCGCTCGTCGGAGGCCCACGACGCGCGCCAGCCGCCGTCGACGAACGCCTGGACGTCCGCCGGCGTTCCGGCCAGGGCCTGCAAGGCACCGGCCCGCATCGCGGGACCATCCATCGACGCCAGCGACTCCGCCGCCGCCCGGGCGTCAGCGGCGTACGCCTCGTCCACCCCGCCCTCGACGAACGCGCGGACTGCGGCGTCGTCGGCGAGCAGCATCTCCGCCGCGGCCCGCTTCACCGAGGGAGTCCCCTCGGTGACGTAGTAGACGAGCACCTCCCGGGCCACCGCCGGGTCCCAGGGGTACTCCTCGTCCTCGGCGCTCGCCGGCGTCACCGGCACGAGCGAACCAACGAGCACCAGCGCTGTCGTGACGGCGACACGCCGCACCCAGCCAGGCGACAGACGACTATTTCTGAAAAGCGCAGCGCGCATTGACCGTGCGGTCACGGCAACCCCCGTGGAAGCGAGACAGGACAGTCGAAACATTATCGACGAACACCATCATCCACAAGGGTCGGCACGACCCAAATGGCGGGCCGCAGCCCTTTCGGCAACGGCCCGCCATTCGGTGCTCTTTGTCAGTTGACCCGCAACTCGACCAGGATCGCCGTCGGCAGGCCACTGCCGTCGCCCGGAGTGATCGGCACCGGCTGGTTCGGCGGGATCGTGAACTCCTTCTCACCCGCCGGCAGCTTCGCGGTCGCCACGACGGTTTCGGCGCCGGCCCGAACACCGAAGGTCCCAGGAATTTCCAGGGTCAGGTAGCCCGTCGGGCCCAGCACCTTGAAGCAGTGGTAGAAGCCGGAAACGCCGGGAATCTGCTCCACCTGGATCTCACCCGTGGCGCACTGGATGTCGTCTTCCACCGGACGGGTGGCCGCCCACACGATGTGGCCGTCACCCTTGAACAGCTTCAGGCCGTGGTCCGCCAGGATCTTGGCGGCGCCCGGGTAGTTGAAATCCTCCTCAAGGGAGGGCGGAGTGTCGGCCGCCGTCGACATCGTGGCCGGAATTGCCACGGCACCACCGGCGGTGACCACCGCCACCGCAGCCCAGCGCAACATTTTCATTCGAAGCTCCAATCATGGCCAGAACAGGGTCCGGCATCCACTCGCCGCACGTAATCAGGGATTGATGTCGGCGACCGCGGCCGACCGCCCGGTCACCAGGCTTTTGACATTTCCGCGAAAGAATCCCGACCGAACGAAGAACGCTTCCTCCGAGTCGGCGTAGAGATACGCGAGAACTTGAGCCGCCTCAAGGAGCGAGCGGATCTGTCGTCGTCGCAACGAGAACGAGCGGTAGCCCGACGGCGAATCGACGAGCCCATGGTGCGCTCTGGCGTTTGGCCCGGACTTGGGCAGCATGCATCGACCGTGCAGTCACGGCAACCCCCGTGGAAGCGAGACAAGACAGGGTGCACGCTATAGATCCCCATCACCCCGCACAAGCGGTCGAAGGGTGCTCACTCCTCGTCCATCCCGCCCGCACCGCTCCGACCAGGGAAAGTTTCGAAACCGCCGGTCTTGCCAGGTGAAAGTTTTCATGCATAGAGTCGGCGGGTGAATGAAAACGGTGCGTCCAGCGCCGACCGACTGCTCGACCTCTTCCACGGCGTCCGCCTCACCCCGACCCAGCGCCGCATCGCGCACTGCCTGGTCCGCCACGCGGGCGCGGCGGCGTACCTGTCCGCGGCGGAGGTCGCCGAGCTGGCCGGGGTCAGCCAGCCGTCGGTGACCCGGTTCGCGATGACGCTCGGGCACGACGGCTACCCCGCACTGCGCCGCCGGCTGCGGGAGCTGACCGCCACCGGGGCGGCGGAGCCGGCCGACACCGGGAACCCGCTGCAACGGGCGGTGCACGCCGAGATGGACAACCTCGACCGGCTCGCCGGCCAACTCGCCGACGCCGACCGGATCGCCGAGGTGGGCAAGCTGCTGGCGGCCACCCGCCCGTTGCCGGTGCTCGGGCTGCGCGCCGCGGCACCGCTGGCCGCGTACTTCGCGTACTTCGCCGCGAAGGTGCACCCGGACGTGCGGGTCCTCGACGACGGCGGCAGCCTGCTCGCCGACCGTGTCGAACAGGCCGTCGCGGCCGGCGCCACCGCGCTGCTCGCATTCGTGCTGCCCCGCTACCCACGGGAGACGCTGGCCGCGCTGCGTGAGGCCCGCGACGCCGGGCTGACGGTCGTGGCCATCACCGACTCCCCGGTCAGCCCGGCCGTCGACCACGCCGACGTGGTGCTGCCCGCCGCGGTCGGCACCGACCTCGTCTTCGACCTGCACACCGCCCCGATGACCCTGGCCATGGTGGTGTTGCAGGCGATCTGCGACGCCGCCCCGGCCGAGACCCAGGCCCGGCTCGAGGCGTTCGAGTCGTCCGCCGCCCGCCGCCAGTTGTTCCTCGGCTGAGAGGAGTACGAGATGCACCAGCCCGTCCGCGCCGCCCGCGGCACCGTACGCACCGCGAAGGGGTGGCCGCAGGAGGCCGCGCTGCGGATGCTGATGAACAACCTCGACCCGGAGGTGGCCGAGCGCCCCGAGGACCTGGTGGTCTACGGCGGCACCGGAAAGGCGGCCCGGGACTGGCCGTCCTACCACGCGCTGGTGCGGACGCTCACCGAGCTGCGCGACGACGAGACCATGCTGGTGCAGTCCGGCCGGCCGGTCGGGGTGATGCGCACCCACGAGTGGGCGCCGCGCGTGCTGCTGGCCAACTCCAACCTGGTCGGCGACTGGGCAACCTGGCCGGAGTTCCGCCGCCTCGAATCACTCGGCCTGACCATGTACGGGCAGATGACCGCCGGGTCGTGGATCTACATCGGCACCCAGGGCATCCTCCAGGGCACCTACGAGACGTTCGCCGCGGTCGCCGCCAAACGGTTCGGCGGGAGCCTGGCCGGCACCCTGACGCTCACCGCCGGCTGCGGCGGCATGGGCGGCGCGCAGCCGCTCGCGGTCACCATGAACGGTGGCGTCTGCCTGATCGTCGACGTGGACCGGACCCGGTTGGAGCGGCGGGCGCACGACCGCTACCTGGACGAGATCGCCGACTCGCTCGACGACGCGGTCGCCCGCGCGCTGGCCGCGAAGCGGGACCGCCGGGCGCTCAGCGTCGGCGTGGTCGGCAACGCGGCCACCGTCTTCCCCGAGTTGCTGGCGCGCGGCGTCGAGATCGACGTCGTGACCGACCAGACCAGCGCGCACGACCCGCTGTCGTACCTGCCGGAGGGGGTGGAGCCGGACGACGCGCGGGACTACGCGGCGGCCAAGCCGGCCGAGTTCACCGACCGGGCGCGGGCGTCGATGGCGAAGCACGTCGAGGCGATGGTCGGCTTCCTCGACGCGGGCGCGGAGGTGTTCGACTACGGCAACTCGATCCGGGGCGAGGCGAAGCTCGGCGGGTACGAGCGGGCGTTCGACTTCCCCGGTTTCGTGCCGGCGTACATCCGGCCGCTGTTCTGCGAGGGCAAGGGCCCGTTCCGGTGGGCGGCGCTCTCCGGCGACCCGCGCGACATCGCCGCCACCGACCGGGCGATCCTCGACCTGTTCCCGGAGAACGAGTCGCTCGCGCGCTGGATGCGGATGGCCGGCGAGCGGGTCGCGTTCCAGGGCCTGCCGGCCCGGATCTGCTGGCTCGGCTACGGCGAGCGGGACCGGGCCGGGGTGCGGTTCAACGAGATGGTCGCCTCCGGTGAGCTGAGCGCGCCGGTGGTGATCGGCCGGGACCACCTGGACTGCGGCAGCGTGGCCAGCCCCTACCGGGAGACCGAGTCGATGGCCGACGGCTCCGACGCGATCGCCGACTGGCCGCTGCTCAACGCGCTCGTCAACACCGCCAGCGGCGCGTCCTGGGTGTCCATCCACCACGGCGGCGGGGTGGGCATCGGTCGGTCCATCCACGCCGGGCAGGTCTGCGTGGCCGACGGCAGCGCCCTGGCCGGGCAGAAGATCGAGCGGGTGCTCACCAACGACCCGGCGATGGGCGTGATCCGGCACGTGGACGCCGGCTACGACGACGCCCGCGAGGTCGCGGAACGCACCGGCGTCCGCGTCCCCATGGCCGAGGCGTAAGGAGGGTCCCCTTGTTAACGCATTCGGTAGAGGAAGGGCCCCTCATTAACAGGTTCCGGAAGCTGTGGGCGGAGATCGCGCCGATCGGGCGGGACGCCGGCAGCGGCGGCTACCTGCGGTACGCGCTGACCGAGCCGGAGCGCAGGCTGCGCGGCTGGTTCCGGGAGCAGGCCGACCGGCGGGGAATGCCGGTCAGCGAGGACGGCAACGGCAACCTGTTCGCCTGGTGGGGCGACCCGGCGGCCGGCGGCGCGGTGCTCACCGGCAGCCACTTCGACTCGGTGCCGCACGGCGGCGGGTACGACGGGCCGCTCGGCATCGTCAGCGCGTTCCTCGCCGTGGACGAGCTGCGGGCCGGCGGGACCACCCCGGACCGGCCCGTCGTGGTGGCCGCGTTCGTGGAGGAGGAGGGCGCCCGGTTCGGCGTACCCTGCCTGGGGTCGCGGCTGCTCACCGGCGAGATCGACGTCGACCGCGCGGCCGGGCTGCGCGACCAGGCCGGGGTGAGCTTCGCCGAGGCGCTGGGCGAGCGGCCGGCGGGCGCCGACCCGGCGCTGCTCGGCCGCTTCGCGGCATTCGTGGAGCTGCACGTCGAGCAGGGCCGCGCGCTGGTCGACGCGGACGCGCCGGTCGCGGTGGCGTCCGCCATCTGGCCGCACGGCCGGTGGCGGTTCGACTTCACCGGCGAGGGCAACCACGCCGGTACCACCCGGATGGCCGACCGGCGCGACCCGATGCTCACCTACGCGTTCACCGTGCTCGCGGCGAACAAGGAGGCCCGGCTGCGCGACGCGCACGCCACCGTGGGCCGGGTGTCGGTGGAGCCGAACGCCACCAACGCGATCCCGTCCCGGGTCACCGGCTGGCTGGACGCGCGGGCGGCCGAGGCGGAGACGCTGCACGGCCTGGTCGAGGCGGTACGCGTCAAGGCCACCGAGCGGGCCGGCCGGGACGGCACCACGCTGGCCTGCACCCGGGAGTCGGCGACCCCGCTGGTCGCGTTCGACGGCGGGCTGGCGAAACGGCTGGTGGAGTTGCTCGACGCGCCGGTGCTGCCGACCGGCGCCGGGCACGACGCCGGGGTGCTGGCCGCGCACCTGCCCACCGCGATGCTGTTCGTGCGGAACCCGACCGGGGTGTCGCACTCCCCGGCCGAGTCCGCCACCGACGCCGACTGCGCGGCCGGGGTGACCGCCCTGGCCCGGGTGCTGGAGGAGCTGGCATGCCGCTGACCCGCTGGCTGGCCGAGTACGCCTGGCTGCCCGACCACGCCGAACCCACGCCGGACGTGCTGATCGAGGCGACGGACGGGCGGCTCACCGCCGTCACGCCGCTGACCGCGGGCGGCCCGCCGGCCGCCGGGGTGGCGGTGGACGCCGTGCGGCTGCCCGGGCTGACGCTGCCCGGCCTGGCCGACACGCACTCGCACGCGTTCCACCGGGCGCTGCGCGGGCGCACCCATGACGGCCGGGGCGACTTCTGGTCCTGGCGGGACCTGATGTACGAGGTGGCCGCGCGCCTCGACCCCGACTCCTACCTGGCGCTGGCCCGCGCCGCGTACGCGGAGATGGCGCTCGCCGGGATCACCTGCGTGGGCGAGTTCCACTACCTGCACCACGGCCCCGGCGGCACCCCGTACGACGACCCGAACGCGATGTCCGCCGCACTGGTGGAGGCCGCCGCGCACGCCGGGATCCGGCTCACGCTGCTGGACGCCGCGTACCTGACCGCGGGCGTGGACGGCGCGGAGCTGGCCGGCCCGCAGCGCCGGTTCGGCGACGGCGACGCGCTGCGCTGGGCGGAACGGGTCGACGCGTTCCGCCCGACCGACACCCACGTGCGACGCGGCGCGGCCGTGCACTCGGTCCGCGCGGTGCCGGCCGGGCAGCTCGCCACCGTGGCCGGCTGGGCGGACCGGCAGGGGCTGCCGCTGCACGTGCACCTGTCCGAGCAGCCGGCCGAGAACGACGCCTGCCGGGCCGTGCACGGCTGCACCCCCACCCGGCTGCTGGCCGACCACGGCGTGCTCGGTCGGCACACCACCGCCGTGCACGCCACCCACCCGACCGCCGCCGACGTGGCGCTGCTCGGCGACAGCGGCACCGGGGTCTGCCTCTGCCCCACCACCGAACGGGACCTGGCCGACGGGATCGGCCCGGCCCGGCGGATCGCCGAGGCGGGCAGCCCGCTCAGCCTGGGCAGCGACAGCCACGCCGTGGTGGACCTGTTCGAGGAGGCCCGCGCGGTGGAGCTGGACGAACGGCTGCGCACCCGCAGACGCGGGCACTTCGCCGCCGCCGAGCTGCTCGCCGCCGCCACCGTGACCGGCCACGCCGCGCTGGGCTGGGGCGACGCCGGCCGGCTCGCCGTCGGCGACCGGGCCGACCTGGTGACGGTACGACTGGACAGCGCCCGCACCGCCGGGGTGCCGCCGGTCGGCGTGTTCTTCGCGGCCACCGCCGCCGACGTGACGCACGTCGTGGCGGACGGCCGGACCGTGGTGGCCGACGGCCGGCACCTGACCGTCGACGTGCCCACCGAACTCCGGGACTCGATCGCGGCGGTCACGTCGTGATCGGCACCCTTCTCATCGACAACATCGGTGAGCTGGTCACCAACGACGGCCGGGGCGGCGACCCGCTGGGCGTGCGCCGCGACGCCGCCGTGCTCATCGAGGACGGGCAGGTGGCCTGGGTCGGGCCGGCCCGCTACGCGCCGGCCGCCGCCCGGCGGATCGACGCCGACGGCGCGGCCGTGCTGCCCGGCTTCGTGGACAGCCACGCCCACCTGGTCTTCGCCGGCGACCGGGCCGCCGAGTTCGCCGCCCGGATGGCCGGCGAGCCCTACACCGGCGGCGGCATCCGAACCACCGTCGGCGCGACGCGCGCCGCCTCCGACGACGACCTGCGCGCCACCGTGGGCCGGCTGCGCGCGGAGATGCGGCGGCAGGGCACCACCACCGTCGAGATCAAGAGCGGGTACGGCCTGACCGTCGCCGACGAGACCCGCTCGCTGCGGATCGCCGCCGAGTTCACCGAGGACACCACGTTCCTCGGCGCGCACGTCGTCCCCGCCGAGTACGCCGACCGCCCCGACGACTACGTGGGCCTGGTGTGTGGGCCGATGCTGGCCGCCGCCGCGCCGTACGCCCGCTGGATCGACGTGTTCTGCGAGCGGGGCGCGTTCGACGCCGACCACGCACGGGCGATCCTCACCTGCGGGCAGGCGGTCGGGTTGGGCGTCCGGCTGCACGCCAACCAGCTCGGCCCCGGGCCGGCCGTCCGGCTCGGGGTGGAACTCGGCGCGGCCAGCGTGGACCACTGCACCCACCTGTCCGACGCCGACGTCGACGCGCTCGCCGGCTCGGAGACGGTCGCCACGCTGCTGCCCGGCGCCGAGTTCTCCACCCGGTCGCCCTACCCGGACGCCCGGCGGCTGCTCGACGCGGGCGTCACCGTGGCGCTGGCCACCGACTGCAACCCCGGCTCGTCGTACACCTCGTCGATGCCGTTCTGTGTCGCGCTCGCCGTACGCGAGATGCGGATGACCCCGGCGGAGGCGGTGTGGGCCGCGACCGCCGGCGGGGCGGCGGCGCTGCGCCGCACCGACGTCGGGCGGTTGACCCCCGGGTCCCGGGCCGACCTGGTCATCCTCGACGCCCCGACCCACCTGCACCTGGCCTACCGGCCGGGGGTGCCACTGATCCGTCAGGTTCTGCACAACGGAGTGCCACGATGACCACCGTCACCATCCTGTCCACCGGGGTCTCCCCGGCCGACGTGCTCGCGGTCGCCCGCGGCACCGCCAAGGTCGTGCTCGACCCCGCCGCCGTCGAGGCGATGGCCACCAGCCGCTCCATCGTGGACGGCATCGAGGCCGCCGGCCGCCCGGTGTACGGCGTCTCCACCGGGTTCGGGGCGCTGGCGAACACGTTCGTCGCTCCCGAGCGGCGGGCCGAGTTGCAGCACGCGCTGATCCGCTCGCACGCGGCCGGGGTGGGCGCGCCGATGCCCCGCGAGGTGGTGCGGGCCATGATGCTGCTGCGGGTACGCTCGCTCGCGCTCGGCCGCTCCGGCGTGCGCCCGCTGGTCGCCGAGGCGCTGGTGGACCTGCTCAACCACGAGATCACCCCGTGGGTGCCGGAGCACGGCTCGCTGGGCGCGTCCGGTGACCTGGCGCCGCTGGCGCACTGCGCGCTGGTGCTGCTCGGTGAGGGTTGGGTGCTCGGCCCGGCCGGGGAACGGCTCGACGCCGCCGAGGCGCTGCGCCGGGTCGGGCTGAGCCCGGTCGAACTGGCCGCCAAGGAGGGGCTGGCGCTGATCAACGGCACCGACGGCATGCTCGGCATGCTGCTGCTGGCCGTCTCCGACGCGCGGCACCTGTTCGCCATGGCCGACGTGACCGCCGCGCTGGCCATCGAGGCGATGCTCGGCTCGGAGCGGCCGTTCCTGCCCGAGCTGCACGCCATCCGCCCGCACCCCGGCCAGGCCGCGTCGGCCGCGAACATCCACCGGCTGCTCCAGGGCTCGGCGGTGATGGACTCGCACCGCGACGACCTGGCCCACGCGGTGCAGGACGCGTACTCGATGCGCTGCGCGCCGCAGGTGGCCGGCGCGGCCCGGGACACGCTGGACTTCGTCGAGGTGGTCGCCGGCCGGGAGCTGGCGTCCGTGGTGGACAACCCGGTGGTGCTGCCCGACGGGCGGGTCGAGTCGACCGGCAACTTCCACGGCGCGCCGCTCGGCTTCGCCGCCGACTACCTGGCCATCGCCGCCGCCGAGGTGGGCGCGATCGCCGAACGGCGGGTGGACCGGCTGCTCGACGTGGCCCGCAACCGGGACCTGCCGGCGTTCCTCTCCCCCGACGCCGGGGTGAACTCCGGGCTGATGATCGCCCAGTACACCGCCGCCGGCATCGTCGCGGAGAACCGCCGGCTGGCGGCCCCCGCCTCGGTCGACTCGCTGCCCACCAGCGGCATGCAGGAGGACCACGTCTCGATGGGCTGGGCGGCCACCAAGAAGCTGCGTACCGTGCTGGACAACCTGACCAGCCTGCTCGCGGTGGAGCTGCTGGCGGCGGTACGCGGGCTCCAGCTCCGCGCGCCGCTGGAGCCGTCCCCGGCCGGCCGGGCCGCGCTGGAGGCGCTCGGCGACACCATCGGCGAGCCCGGCCCGGACGTGTTCCTCGCCCCGCTGATGGAGGCGGCGCGGGCCGTCATCGCCGGCCCCCACCTGCGCACCGCGATCGAGCGAACCACCGGCCCCCTGGCCTGACGCCCGCTCTTGGTTCGCGCTGATTCACGGAAAGCGTGGCCATTCGACGTCGAATGGCCACGCTTTCCGTGGATCAGCGGCCGGGGTCCGGGGGCGGGACGGGCATCGCGCCGTCAGCCGGCCGGCGGGAGCACCTTGGCGACCAGCTTGGCCAGCTCCCGCAGGGCCTTGCCGCGGTGGCTGACCGCGTCCTTCTCCTCGGGCGTCAGCTCGGCGTTGGTCCGCTCCTGCCCGTCGCCCAGGAAGACCGGGTCGTAGCCGAAGCCGCCCTCGCCCCGGGGCGCGCGCAGCAGCCGGCCCGGCTGCCGGCCGTCGACCAGGTGCTCCTTGCCGCTGGGCAGCACCAACGCCACCGTGCAGACGAAGGCCGCGCCACGGTGCTCGTCCGGCACGTCGGCCACCTGGTCCAGCAGGAGCTGGAGGTTGGCCCGGTCGTCGCCGTGCCGGCCGGACCAGCGGGCGCTGAACACGCCGGGCATGCCGCCCAGCGCGTCCACCGCGATGCCGGAGTCGTCGGCGATGGTCGGCAGGCCGGTGCGCCGGCAGCCCTCCCGCGCCTTGATCAGCGCGTTCTCGCCGAACGTGAGGCCGGTTTCCGGCAGCTCGGGATATTCCTCGACGTCGTCGAGGCCGAGCAGGGCGACCCGGTGGGCGCCGAGCGCGCCGTCCAGGATCCGCTGCAACTCGACGAGCTTCTTGCGGTTGCGGGTGGCCAGGAGCACCTTGTTGTCGGTCACAGGTTGAGCGCCTTCCGCTGCGCGTCGGCCAGTTCCAGGCAGCCCGCCACGCCCAGGTCGAGCAGCGCGTCGAGCTGGTCGCGGGCGAAGACACCGGCCTCGCCCGTCCCCTGCACCTCGACGAAGTCGCCGGTGCCGGTGCAGACCACGTTCATGTCCACCTCGGCGGTCACGTCCTCGGCGTAGCAGAGGTCGAGCATCGGCTCGCCGCCGATCACGCCGACGCTGACCGCGGACACCGAACGGTGCATCACCTTCGCCACCTTGCCGGTCAGCGCCTTGCGCTCGGCCAGCCAGGTCACCGCGTCGTACAGCGCGACGTACGCGCCGGTGATCGCGGCGGTGCGCGTGCCGCCGTCGGCCTGGAGCACGTCGCAGTCGAGCACCACGGAGTTCTCGCCCAACGCCTTGAGGTCGACGCAGGCGCGCAGGCTACGACCGATCAGCCGGGAGATCTCGTGCGTGCGACCGCCGATCTTCCCCCGCACGCTCTCCCGGTCGGAGCGGGTGTTGGTGGCCCTCGGCAGCATCGCGTACTCGGCGGTCACCCAGCCCAGCCCGGAGCCCTTGCGCCAGCGGGGCACCCCCTCGGTGACGCTTGCCGTGCAGAGCACGCGCGTCGCGCCGAACTCCACGAGCACCGAGCCCTCCGGGTGGGTGCTCCAGCCCCGGGTCAGGGTCACCGGTCGGAGTTGGTCGGGCCGCCGCCCGTCAGGTCGCGCCATGCCTGCACCCTATGCGGTGCGCCGATCGCGCCGCCCACGGGTGCCGCCGGCCGGTCAGCGCTCCGGCGGGTCGACGCCGTGCGCGCGGAGGAAACCCGCCACCGCGGCCGGCCAGCCGAACTCCTCGGCGCGGGCCCGCGCGGCGGCGCGGCGCTCCGCCGCCGGCCGGTCCAGCAGCCGGCGGACCGCGACGGCGAACGCCGCCGGGGTGCCGTACGCGGCGAGCCCGCCCGCGCCGATCACCTCCGGCAGGGCACTCGCCGCGTTCGCCACCACCGGCGTGCCGCACGCGAGCGCCTCCAGCCCGGCCAGGCCGAACGTCTCCACCGGCCCCGGTGCGAGCGCCACGTCCGCGCTGGCCAGCAGCGCGGCCACCGCCAACCGGTCCGGCAGGAAACCGGTGAAGTGCACCGGCAGGCCCGCCGCCCACCGGGTCAGCGCCGGCCGCAGCGGCCCGTCACCGGCCAGCACCAGGACCGCCGGTACGCCGGCACGTCGCAGCCGGGCCAGCGCGGCCACCGCCAGCGCGGGACGCTTCTCCACGGAGAGCCGGGCGCAGTGCACCAGCAGCACCTCGGAGTCGTCGGCGTACCGTTCCCGCAGCGCCGGGTCGGCGCGACGGGGATGGAACGTGTCCAGGTCGACACCGAGCGGCACCCGCTCCACCGGCGGCCCGCCCAACCGGACGAACTCCTCGGCGGCCCAGCCGGTGGTGCAGACGATCCGGTCGTACCGCCGTGCCGTCTCGCGGTTCAGCCGGTCGGCGGTCCGCCGGGCCAGCCCGGCCGGCATCCCCCACTGACCGAGCAGCCCGGTCAGGCTCTCGTGCGAGACCATCGTCGAGCGCACCCCGTGCTCCCGCGCCCAGCGGCCGGTCCAGCGCAGCGTGCTGCGGTCGGAGACCTCGATCCGGTCCGGGGCCAGGTCGGTGAGGAGCCGGGCCAGCCCCCGCCGGTCCGACAGCACCCGGTAGCCGCCGGTGCCGGGCAGTTCCGGTCCGGGCAGCGCGATCTCCCGCCCCCACGGACGCATGCGGTCCGAGGGACGCGCGCCGGGGACCACCAGCACGGGTTCGTGACCGGCGGCCAGATAGCCGGCGCCGAGCTGCCGCAACGCCGTCCGCAGCCCGCCGGAGCGCGCCGTCACGAAGTTGGCCAGCCGGACGATGCGGACCGGGCGGGGACCGGCCCCGGTCACGCCGGGAGCCGACCGGCGGCGGGCGTGCCGGCCAGCACCGCCTCGTAGTGCCCGATCAGCTCGTCACCGACCGCGTCCCAGCTTCGCCGGGCCACCGCGACGCGGGCCGCCGCGCCGTACCGGGCCCGCCGCGCCGGATCGGCGGCCAGCTCGGCCACGGCGGCGGCCAGCGCCGCGCCGTCGTCCGGCGGCACCAGCAGCCCGGTCACCCCCGACTCGACCAAATCCACCGGACCGCCGCTGGCCGGCGCCACCACGGGCACGCCGCTCGCCGCGGCCTCCTGGAGCGTCTGCCCGAACGTCTCGTGCGGTCCGGTGTGGACGAACACGTCCAGGCTGGCGTACAGCTCGGCCAGCGCGTCGTCACGCCGTACGCCGAGGAACCGCGCCGCCGGCAGCGCGCGTTCCAGTTGCCGGCGCACCGGTCCGTCGCCGACCACCACCACCCGCACGCCGGGCAGGGCGGTGACCGGCGCCAGCAGTTCCACCCGCTTCTCCGGGGCGAGCCGGCCGACGTAGCCGACCAGCAGTTCGCCGTCCGGCGCGAGCGTCGCGCGGAGCGTTTGGCTGCGCCGTGCCGGGTGGAACCGGACCGCGTCCACGCCCCGCCGCCACAGCCAGATCCGCCGTACCCCGTGGGTGATCAGGTCCGCCGCGGCGCGGGTGGACGGCGCGAGGGTGCGCTGCGCGGAGTTGTGGATCTCACGGATCCGCCGCCATGCGGCGGCCTCGCCCCACCCCACCCGGTACGCCCGGGCGTAGGCCGCCACGTCCGTCTGGTAGACCGCGACCGTGGGCAGGCCGTGCCGGGCGGCCACCGACGCCCCGGCCGCGCCCAACACGAAAGGGCTGGCCAGATGAACCACGTCGGGCCGGTGCCCGAGCAGCGCGCCGGTCAGCCCGACGCGCGGCACGCCGAGGCGGAAGCCCTGGTAGCGGGGCAGGGGGACGCTCGGGATACGCACCACCGGATAGGCGTGGTGGTCGGCCCGGCGACGCCGGCCGCCGGCCGGGGCGGGCGCGACGACCAGCGGCTCGTGGCCCCGGGCGACCAGGTGCTCGGCGGCCCGGACGACCGAGTGCGCCACGCCGTTGACATCCGGCGGGAACGACTCGGTGACGATGGCGATCCGCATGGCCCGAGCGTGCGTGCCGCACGGATGCGGCAGGCGACCACCCGCTGACCGGCCGGCGAACACTACGGCAACGCGCGGGCCGGCTGTCGCTCAGACGTCGTAGCCGGCGCCGGCCCGGACCACCTCGATCGGCCCGGCGTACGCCCCGGTCGCCGACTCCACGGTGTGCGACTCGCTGCCCCACGCCGGGACGAGATGGGTGAGCAACAGCCGACCCACCCCCGCCTTGGTGGCCGCCTCACCGGCCTCCCGGCCGGTCAGGTGCAGGTCCGGCGGATTGTCCATGCCGTCCAGGTAGCTGGCCTCGCAGAGGAACACGTCGGCGTCCTGGGCCAGCCGCAGCAGCGCCTCGCACGGCGCGGTGTCGGCGGAGTAGCAGAACACCCGGCCACCGTGCTCCAGCCGCACCCCGTACGTCTCGACCGGGTGGTTCATCCGGTCGACGGTGACGGCGAACGGGCCGATCGGGAACGTGCCCGGCTGGAGGCTGTAGAACTGGTAGACGTCCTCCATCGAGCCCTCCTCCTGCCCGTACGCGCTGGCCAGCCGGTCGGGCGCGCCGGAGGGCGCGTACATCGGCAGGGGCGGGTAGGGGCCGTCCGGGGCGTACCGGCGCACCACCACGTACGACACCGCGTCGAACATGTGGTCGCAGTGCAGGTGGGTGAGGAGGACGGCGTCCGGGGCGTGCAGCCCGACGTAGCGCTGGAGCGTGGAGAGCGAACCCGCCCCGAAGTCGATCAGGAGCCGGAACCCGTCGGCCTCCATGAGGTAGGCGGAGCAGGGGGATTCGGGGCCCGGGAAGCTGCCCGCACAGCCGAGGACGGTCAGTCGCATCCGGTTGCCTCGATCTCACCGTGGGTAGTCGACGCCTCGGCAGCCGCCCCGCCGTTGATCTCCACCGACGCGCTCGCCACGCTGCGCAGCCTACGCGGCGGCCCGGTCGGGCAAGAATCATCTACCGGAAGTTGTCATCAACGTGACACCCATACACGTCCGGGATCCGGGAGATCGCGGCGATCCGGCCGGTGTGTCCCCACCGACCGGACCGCCACCGGGCCGTCAGGCCCAGAGTTGCCCCTCCAGCGCGTCCTCGGCGTCCGCGAGCGTGCCGCCGTAGGCGCCGGTGGACAGGTACTTCCACCCGCCGTCGCAGACCACGAACGCCACGTCGGCGCCGCGGCCCGCCTTGACCGCCTCGTGCGCCACGGCCAGCGCGGCGTGCAGGATCGCGCCGGTGGAGAAGCCGGCGAAGATCCCCTCCACCTCGACGAGCTGCCGGGTGCGCAGCACCGCGTCCCGGGTGCCCACCGAGAAGCGCCGGGAGAGCACCCCGGCGTCGTACAGCTCGGGCACGTAGCCCTCGTCGATGTTGCGCAGGCCGTAGACCAGCTCGCCGTAGCGCGGCTCGGCCGCCACGATCTGGATCCCGTCGACCTTCTCCCGCAGGTAGCGGCCGGTGCCCATGAGCGTGCCGGTGGTGCCCAACCCGGCCACGAAGTGGGTGATGCCCGGCAGGTCGCGCAGCAGCTCCGGCCCGGTCGTCTCGTAGTGCGCCCGGGCGTTCGCCTCGTTGCCGTACTGGTAGAGCATCACCCAGTCCGGGTGCTCGGCCGCGATCTGCTTGGCGGTGGCGACGGCCTGGTTCGAGCCACCGGCGGCCGGCGAGAAAATGATCTCCGCGCCGTACATCCGGAGCAGCTGCACCCGCTCGGTGGAGACGTTCTCCGGCATCACGCAGACCAGCCGGTAACCCCGCAGCTTCGCCACCATGGCCAGCGAGATGCCGGTGTTGCCGCTGGTCGGCTCCAGGATGGTGTCACCGGGACGGAGCCGGCCGGCCTCCTCGGCCGCACGGACCATGAACAGGGCCGCGCGGTCCTTGATGCTGCCGGTCGGGTTCCGGTCCTCGAGCTTGGCCCAGAGCCGCACCGGCGGCGCCCCGTCGGGCACGGTCGGGGAGAGCCGGGGCAGACCGACGAGCGGTGTGCCGCCGGAGGCGTCGAGCAGGCTGTCGTACCGCGCCATGGCGGGTCGCCTAGCGGACGACGACGGCGCGCGCTGACCCCGCGTGCGACGCGATCGCCGCCGCCGCGGCGCTGTGCGACGCGATCGCCGCCGCCGCGGCGAAGCCGAACGCGCCGCCGGCCACGGCCGGCAGGATGGTCACGCTGTCGCCGTCGTTGAGCTTCGCGTCGAGCGCGCCGAGGAAGCGGACGTCCTCGTCGTTGACGTAGACGTTGACGAACCGGTGCAACGCGCCGGCGTCGGTGACCAGCCGGCCCCGCAGGCCGGCGTGCCGGGAGTCCAGGTCGGTGAGCAGGTCGGCGAGCGTGTCGCCACTGCCCTCGACGACCTTCGCGCCGCCGGTGTAGCTGCGCAGGATGGTGGGGATGCGAACCTCGATGGCCATGGTGTCTCGTGCTCCTCGTTCAGGGTCGTGCCAGGTGACGGGCAGGAAAGGGCGTGCCGGCGCTGGGGTTCAGCGGCCGGAACACTCGTAGTCGACCGTCGCCGGGCTCTGCCCGAACATGTAGGACTGGACGGCGTTCGGGTCCACGGCGGCGTCCACGATCTCGACCGGCTCCTCGGTGACCACCCCGTCGACGATCCGGAAGGAGCGGATCTCCTCGGTGTCGGGCTCACGGGTGGAGACGAGCAGGTAGTGCGCACCCGGCTCGCCCGCGAAGGAGACGTCCGTGCGGGACGGGTAGGCCTCCGTCGCGGTGTGCGAGTGGTAGATGACGACCGGCTCCTCGTCGCGGTCGTCCATCTCGCGCCAGACCCGCAACTGCTCCATCGAATCGAACTCGTAGAACGTCATCGAGCGGGCGGCATTGTCCATCGGGATGTGCCGGGTCGGGGTGTCGCCGCCGGCGGGACCGGCGACCACGCCACACGCCTCGTCCGGGTGGTCCCGGCGCGCGTGGGCCACGATCGCGTCGATGATCGACCGGTCGATGCTCAGCACGCCGACAACACTAGCGCCTGGCCGCCCCGGGCGGCGAGGTGGCCGCCGTCACCACTCAGTCGATGAGCGCGTTGAGCAGGGACTCCTGGAGATATCCGAGATAGGCGTAGACCGACAGTTGGAACACCCGGGACGAGGCCGGGTCCGCGGCGACCGCGTCGTCCAGCTCCTCACCCAGGTCGGTGCCGTCCTTGATCTCCAGCCGGACGCCCATCGCCAGCCGGGCGTCGTTGAGCGCCCGCAGCCACGCCTCCGCCGCCTCCGCGTCCAGCCGCACCTCGCCGCCCGCGTCACCGTCGGGCAGCGCGGCGAGGATCGCGCCGGCCTGGTCGATCTTCGCGGTCTTCAGGTCGCCCTCGGTGTAGCGACGGAACTCGGCGGTGCCGGCGTCGTCGTCCGGGTAGACCTCCGGGAAGAGCCGGCCGACCACCGGGTCGCCGTGGTCGAAGCCGTCGGTCAGCAGCCCGACCACCTCGGAGGCGACCTTGCGCAGCACCCGCACCTCGTCGACCGCGAAACTGGCCACGTAGCGGTCGCCCCGGCGACGGAACATGCTCATGAGCGGTCCACCGTCGCCCACAGCCCGTACGCGTGCAGCTGCGCCGCGTCGTGCTCCATGCGCTCCCGGGCCCCGCTGGAGACCACCGCCTTGCCCTTGTGGTGCACGTCCAGCATGAGCTGCTCCGCCTTCTCCCTGCTGTACCCGAACAGCTTCTGGAACACCCAGGTCACGTACGTCATCAGGTTGACCGGATCGTCCCAGACGATGGTCACCCATGGCCGGTCGGAGACCGGCACCTCTGCGGTGTCCGGCGTCTCGACCGGCGCAACCTGTGGAGCCGCCATGCCCCCCATCGTGCCACCGGATCGGGGGAACCGATGAACCGGAACGGCGCGGCGGTCGGGATCGCCCGCCCGGACCGGGTGCGCGGGCCCGGGGCGGCGCACGGCGGCCCCGGCCTCAGGCCAGCAGGATGCCGTGGTCGACAGCATCGGCGAGCACCGCGCCCAGCGAGAGACGGATCACCTCGAAGCGGCGGGACACCTCGCGGGACAGTTCGAGTTCGACCTCACGCAGGGCGCGCTGGGCCCAGGACCGGGCGGCGTTCGGATCGTCGTTGCCCGGCGCCCGCCAGTGCTGCCAGCAGCCGCCGTTGAGCGCCACGCCGACCGGCGGGAGCGCCTCGTCGCGTTCCGCGCCGGGCAGCCCGGTCAGCGCGTCCAGGGCGCCGGCGCCGGCCAGCGCGGCGACCCCGGCGGTGCTGGTGACCAGCAGCACCCGGCCCAGCTCCCGGCCGTCCGGATGGTCGGCGAGGCCCCAGCGCACGGCGCGGGTGATCCGCCGGCGTACGCCCTCGGCGAGCGGCGCGCCGAAGACCCGGGCGGCGGCGTCGTCGACCATGCCGCGCACCGCCTCGTCGCACTGCGCGGTCGCGAGCAGCGACAGCGCCTCCAGCTCGCGGTCGAGCAACCGCGGCAGGCCGGCGCAGCCGACCCCGAAGACGATCTCCTGGACCACCCGGAGGTGGATGTTGGCCAGCTCCAGCGCGAGGTGCTGGCGGATCCGCTGGGCGCAGGAGCGGGCCTGGCGGTCGAGCCGGTCGGCCAGGTCGGCCGGCTCGACCCCGGCCAGCACCGGCACCCGGCCGTGCGCGCCGGGCGGTTCGGGCGGCCGGGCGCTGGCCCGCCGCAGCCCCTCGACGGCGGCCCACCCGACGAGCGCCCGGCGCAGGTTAGGCAGCTCGGCGCGGCGGGCCGGGAACCACCGGGCCGGGGCGAGCGCGGGCACCGCGGCCAGCAGCACCGCCCGGTGGGCCGCGATGGAGACCGCCACCTGGTCGAGCGGGCCGGCGGGGCCGGGCGGGCCGGCGGGGCCGGGCGACGGCACGGACGCCCCCGTGCCCTCCGCCGTCGCGCCGTCCGCCGGCGCCGCCCAGCCGGTCACGCCGGGGGTGACGACGAAGAACACCTCGACCGGGGCCCGCGCCACCTCGGCCAGCAGGTGCAGCTCGACCGCGCTGAACGCCTGGTCGGTGGCGATCACGAAGAGCAGCGCGCCGGCCCGGCCCACGGCGTCCCGCAGCACCCGGCCCCCGGCCACCCCCAGGGCGGCGGTGTCCGGCGTGTCGAGCACCGCGAAGTGCCGCAGCAGCGGTTCGGGCAGGCTGAGCTCGACCCGGCGCGGCGGCCGGGCCAGCGCGGGACCGGCGGCGAGCGGGTCGGCGCCGTAGGCGAGCGGCTGGCGGTAGCCCGGGACGTACGCCGCCCGGGTGGCGACCTTGGCGTGGTTGACCAGCAGGTGACTGCCGACGGGCACGGCCAGCGTCCCGGCCGGCACCCCGAGCAGGCCGGCGACCAGCTCGCGCCGGCCCGCGCCGGCCGGGCCGGCCGCGACCACGGTGAGCGGCTCGTCCGGGCCCGGTTCGGTCACGCCGAGGTGGGTCGGGAGCGGGGCGCATCGCGGCGGCTCGGCCGGGCCGCGTGGATCCGGCACGTCGACCGAAGGGAGTGGACCCGGCTTCATCAGGCGGCCTCCCGGTGCGGCGACCGGGCCCGGCCCGGTCGCGGGGAACTGTCCCCGGCGGGGATGTCGGAAGAGTACGGGTGTCGGCCATCCGACACCGAACACATCCGGTACTCACGAGTAATTGCCAGATTACTCAACTTCACTGCGTGACGGCGTGCGCGCGGAGGGCATTCCATCGATATGCTGCATCGATGACCAGGTGGGAGTTCGTCGGCCGAGCGGATGAACTCCACCGTCTGTCGTCCACGATCGGCGGTCCGGACGGTCGTGGCCTGCTCTTCAGCGGCGACGCCGGGGTGGGCAAGAGCCGCCTCCTGCGGGAGGGGGTGGCCGCGCTCTCCCCCGAGCGCTTCGCGATCTGGTCGGTCGCCGCCAGCGCCACCACCGCCGCGCTGCCGTTCGGCGGGCTGGTCCAGGTGCTCCCCGCCGCGCAACCGCAGGGCCTCTCCCCCGCCGGGATCCTGCGCTGGGCGGTGGATCTGCTCCAGGAGCAGGCCGCGGGCCGGCCCATCGTGCTGGCCGTCGACGACGCGCACCTGCTCGACCCGCCCTCGGCGGCGCTGGTGCACCTGATCGCCCGATCGGAGAACGCCACCGTGATCGGCACGCTGCGCAACGGCGAGCAGATCCCGCTGCCGATCCGCGCGTTGTGGACCGACGACCTGGTCGAACTGATGGAGCTGGGCCCGCTCGGCCGCAGCGAGACCACCGGCCTGCTCGCCGCGATCCTCGGCGGCCCGGTCGACGCCGGCTCCTCCGACCGGCTGTTTCGGCTCTCCGCCGGCAACCCGCTGCTGCTGCGCGAGCTGGTGCTGGCCGCCGGCGACGAACTCGACCGCAGGTACGGGATCTGGAAGTGGACCGGCCGGCTGGAGCTGGCACCCAGCCTCACCGACCTGATCGACACCCGGATCGGCCGGCTCACCCCCGGCGTCCGGGCGGTGGTGGAGCTGGTCGCCTTCGGCGAGCCACTGGGCCTGCACCTGCTGGAGCGGGCGGTCGAGCCGGCGGACGTGGAGGTGGCCGAGGAGCGCGGGCTCATCGCCATGGTCCGCGACGACCGGCGGCTCAACGTCCGCCTGGCCCACCCGCTCTACGGCGAGGTGATGCGCCGGCACTGCCCGGTCAGCCGCACCCGTCGGCTCCAGGCCACCCTGGCCGAGCTGCTGGAACAGGTCGGCAAGCGCCGTCGCGACGATCTGCTGCGGGTCGCGGTGTGGCGGCTCGACTCCGGCACGGCGCAGAACGTGACGCTGCTGCTCGACGCCGCCGTGCAGGCGTTCGGCCGGTACGACGTGCCGCTGGCCACCCGGCTGGCCCGGGCCGCGTTGGAGGCCGGCGGCGGCACGGACGCCGCGGAGCTGCTCGCCACCATCCTCATGTTCGGCGACCGGCCGGAGGAGGCGCTCCGGGTGCTCGACCAGGTCGCCGGCGAGATCCGCGACGACCGGCGCCGCAGCCGCTGGCTGACCGTCCGGGGCATGGTCAGCTACTGGGGGCTCAACCGAGAGTCCACGGTGGAGGAGATCGCCGCCCGCGGCGAGGAGCTGACCGACCCCGCCGACCGGTCCCGGGTCCGCGCCTTCGAGGCCATCATGCGGCTGCACCGGCTGGACGTCGACGTCGCGGTGCGGCTGGCCCAGGAGGTGCTGGACCGCCCGGCCGCCCCGATGGCGGCCCGGGAACTGGCCCGCTGCACGCTCGCCCACCTCCAGGCCGCGCAGGGGCAGTACCGTCGCAGCGCCACCGCGATCGCCAGGGTGCAGGCCGAGGCGGCGTGCTGGCGCTCCGACATGCCCTACCTCCAGCTCGCCATGGAACTGGCCCGGGGCACCAGACTGGCGCTCTCCGGCGACCTGGCCGGCATCGACGCGATCGTCGCCGACGAGTTCGCCGACCTGGCCGGCGCCGGTGACTTCCGGCTCGGCACCGGCTACCTGGCCATCCTCCAGGCGTACGCGGCACGGCTGCGCGGGCGCGGCGACGACGCGCTCAGGACCAGCCTGGGCGCGTGCGCGGTGCTCGCCACCAGCCGGGTCTACGCCGGCCTGGCCCACGCCGAGCGCGCCCAGGCCGCGGCCCTGCGCGGGGACGCGGCGCACGCCGCCGAGGCGATGGCCGAGGCGGACCGGACGCACGCGCCCGGGATGGCCGTCCTCTACCCGTGGCTGGAGCAGGCCCGGGGTGCCGCGCAGGCGGCGTCCGGCGACCTGCCGGGCGCCACCAAGCACCTCTGCGCGCTGGCCGACCGGCTGCGCGAGGACCGCCTCGCCGGCCACGAGCTGCACGTCCTGCTCGACCTGGTCCGGCTCGACCAGGCCGCCGCGCCGGTCGGACCCACCTGCACCGACGGCAGCCGGCGCACCGTGGCGCAGCGCCTGGCGGAACTCTCCGAACAGATCGACGGCGTCCTGCCGCCGCTGGTGGCCCGGTACGGCCGGGCCGCGCTCGACGGTTCGCCCGACGACCTGCTCGCGGTCGCCGACGGCTTCGCCGACCGGGACCTGGTCGTCTACGCCGCCGAGGCGACCGCGATGGCGCTGCACCGGCTGCGGGACGCCCGGGCCGGCGTCCCCGCGCCGGCCCGGGAACGCCTCGCCGACCTGCTGCGCCGCTGCGACGAGATCTCCACCCCGGCGTTGCGGCTGCTCCGGCCGGCGCTCAGCGACCGCGAGTGGGAGATCGCCCGCCTCGCCGCCGTGGGGCTGACCAGCCGCGCGATCGCGGAGCGGCTGTTCCTCTCCACCCGCACGGTGGAGAACCACCTGCAACGCGTCTACAGCAAGCTCGGCGTCACCCGCCGTAGCGAGCTGCGGACCGCGCTGGGGTCGATGCCGGGGCACGACGGCACGGATTCGGCCTGAACTCTAGGCTGGTGCGGTGAGCACCCTTCGCCCCGCGCTGCTGACCGACCACTACGAGCTGACCATGGTCAGCGCCGCGCTCGCCGACGGCACGGCCGACCGACGCTGCGTCTTCGAGGTGTTCAGCCGGCGGCTGCCGGCCGGCCGCCGCTACGGGGTGGTCGCCGGCACCGGCCGGCTGATCGAGATGATCCGCGACTTCCGGTTCGACCCGACGGAGATCGACTTCCTGCGCCGGACCGGCGTGGTCGACGACCGGGCCGCGCAGTGGCTGGCCGACTACCGCTTCACCGGCGACGTCGACGGCTACGCCGAGGGCGAGCTGTTCTTCCCCGGCTCACCGATCCTCACCGTGTCGGGCACGTTCGCCGAGTGCGTGGTGCTGGAGACGCTGGTGTTGTCCGTGCTCAATTACGACTGCGCGGTCGCCGCGGCGGCGGCCCGGATGGTCACCGCCGCCCGGGGCCGGGCGCTGATCGAGATGGGCTCCCGCCGGGCGCACGAGGAGGCGGCGGTGGCCGCCGCGCGGGCGGCGTACCTGGCCGGATTCCGGTTCACCTCCAACCTGGCCGCCGGGCAGCGTTACGGCATCCCGACCGCCGGCACCGCCGCGCACGCGTTCACCCTGCTGCACGACGACGAGCGGACCGCGTTCGCGTCCCAGGTCGCCACGCTGGGCAAGGACACCACGCTGCTGGTCGACACGTACGACATCGCGCAGGGCATCCGCAACGCCATCGCGGTCGCCGGGCCCGAGCTGCGGGCGGTCCGGATCGACTCGGGTGACCTGGCGGTGATCGCCCAGCAGTCCCGCGAGTTGCTCGACTCGCTCGGCGCCACCGAAACGAAGATCATCGTCTCCGGCGACCTGGACGAGTACGCGATCGCCTCGCTCGCCGCCGAGCCGGTCGACATGTACGGCGCCGGCACCGCCGTGGTGACCGGCTCGGGCGCGCCCACCGCCGGTCTGGTCTACAAGCTGGTCGAGGTGGAGGGGCGGCCGGTGGTCAAGCGCTCCGAGCACAAGTCCACCATCGGCGGCCGGAAGGTGGCCGTCCGCCGGCACAAGCCGACCGGCACCGCCACCGAGGAGGTCATCGTGCCGCAGGGCGTGCCGGACCGGCAGCCCAACGACCGGCTGCTCCAGCACTCGTACGTGGTGTCCGGCGAGCCGGTGACGCTGCCCACGCTCGACGAGTCCCGGGAGCACCTGCGGCAGTGCCTGATCTCCATCCCGTGGGAGGGGCTCAAGCTCTCCGGCGGCGACCCGGCCGTTCCGGTGACCGTCGTACCCGCGACCTGAGGAGGACCGACCGATGGCGAACGCCTTGATCATCGTGGACGTACAGAACGACTTCTGCGAGGGCGGCTCCCTCGCGGTCGGCGGCGGGGCCGGCGTGGCCGGCGGCATCTCCCGGCTGCTCGCCGCCGAACCGGGCCGCTGGGACCACGTGGTCGCGACCAAGGACTACCACGTCGACCCGGGCGCGCACTTCGGCGACCCGCCGGACTTCGTCGACTCCTGGCCCCGACACTGCGTGGTCGGCACGTCCGGCTCCGAGTTCCACCCCGAGCTGGAGACCGGCCGGGTGGAGGCGATCTTCCACAAGGGCGAGCACGCCGCCGCGTACTCCGGTTTCGAGGGGCAGGCACCCGACGGCGAGTGCCTGGCCGACTGGCTGCGCCGGCACGACGTGGACCGGGTCGACGTGGTCGGCATCGCCACCGACCACTGCGTCCGTGCGACCGCGCTGGACGCCGCCCGGGAGGGCTTCCACACCACCGTGCTGCTGGACCTGACCGCCGCCGTCGCGCCGGAGACGCTCGACGTGGCGCTGCGCGCGCTCGACGGCGCCGGCGTCGCCATGGTGGGCGAACCTGTGATCAAGGCCGCTTGACCAGGTAATCGCTTGCGACTGTCGCACCTCCGGCCCAGGATGGCGCCGGAGGTGCGGCCGTCGTGAACCTGAAGCCCTACCGGGAGGCGCTCGCCCTGCCCGGCCTGCGCTCGCTGCTGCTGGTGTCGGTGCTGGCCCGCATCCCGCTGACCGCGGTCGGGGTGACGCTCACCTTCTACGTGGTGCTCGACCTGGGGCGGGGCTACGGCGCCGCCGGACTGGTCGGCGCCGCGGCCACCGTCGGCACGGCGATCGGCGCCCCGCTGCTCGGGCGGCTGGTCGATCGCCACGGCCTCCGGCCGGTGCTGCTGCTCTGCACGATCGTCGAGGGCACGTTCTGGGCCGCCGCGCCCACCCTTTCGTACCCGGTGCTGCTGCCCACCGCGTTCCTGGCCGGGCTGCTCGCGTTGCCGGTCTTCTCGGTGGTCCGCCAGTCCGTCGCCGCGCTGGTCCCGGCGGAGCAACGCCGCCCGGCGTACGCGCTGGACTCGATGTCGGTCGAGCTGTCGTTCATGGTGGGCCCGGCGCTCGCGGTGGCGCTGGCGACCGCCGTCACGCCGCGTCTCACGCTCTGGGCGGTCGGCGCCGGCATCGTCGCCTCCGGCCTCTGCTTCTGGCTGCTGAACCCGCCGACCCGGTCCGCCGACGAGCCGGCCGGGCCGCGGCGCGCGGTGCCCCGCCGGGAGTGGCTCACCCCGCGGCTGCTCTCCGTGCTGGCGGTCAGCCTGGCCGCCACGCTGGTGCTGGGCGGCACCGACGTCGCCGTGGTGGCGGTGCTCCGCGCCAGCGGCGAGGTCGGCTGGACCGGCGCGGTGCTGGCCGCCTGGGCGGTCGCCTCGCTGGTGGGCGGCTTCGCCTACGGTGCGGTACGCCGCTCGTTCTCCCCGCTGGCGCTGATGGCGGTGCTCAGCCTCACCACGATTCCGGTCGGGCTGGGCGGTTCGCACTGGTGGTTGCTCTGCCTGGCGCTGATCCCGGCGGGCGCGCTCTGCGCGCCCACCATCGCGGCCACCTCGGACGCGGTCAGCCGACTGGCCCCGCCCGGCGTACGCGGCCTGGCGATGGGGCTGCACGGCTCCGCCGTCACGATCGGCATCGCCCTGGGCGCGCCGTTGGCCGGGGCCGTGATCGACGCCTCCGCGCCGGCCTGGGGCTTCGTGGTCACCGGCGCGATCGGCGTGCTGGTGGCGCTGGCGGTGCTCCCCGTCGAGCTGCGCCACCGCCGCACCCCACCGCCCTCCACCGACGCTGCCACACCCGAGCCCGACCTGGCCCCCGCCACCCCCTGAGGCCCCCACCACCCCTCTCCTCCCCCCACCCCCACCGCGCGATGATCAAGGAGTTCGCGTCGTGGGCCGCGCCCACCACCGACGCAATCTCCTTGATCACCGCCGTGGGCCGGGGCCGGCTGTCCCTCCCCCGACACTCCGCCCGGTGATCGTGAGGTTGGGCTGGCGGTGCCGGGCCGGGCGTCGGTGATCAAGGAGTTCGTGTCGGGTTGGTGGTCGGTCGTTGACGCGAACTCCTTGATCACCGCAAGAGGGCGGGGGCCGGGGCGGAAGGGGGGAGGGGGAAGACGCGACGGGCGCCGCGGCCCGGGAGGGGTGCGGCGCCCGTCGGGGCAGGGGAGGGGTCAGCGCTGGTCGAGGTTTCCGGCGGTGTCCTCCTGGTAGCTGGCGCCACCGTTGACCTCGCTGGTCAGCGGCTTGGCACCACCCTCCGGCGGGCCGGCGACGCTCTGCCCGGCGGCCAGCTCGGGGAACTTCGCGTCGAACGCGGGCCGCTCGGAGCGGATCCGCGGCATCCGGTCGAAGTTCCGCAGCGGCGGCGGGCAGGAGGTGGCCCACTCCAGCGAGTTGCCGTGGCCCCACGGGTCGTCGACCTCGACCACCGGGCCGGTCTTGTACGACTTCCAGCAGTTCCAGATGAACGGCAGGGTCGAGATGCCGGTGATGAACGCGCCGATGGTGGAGACCATGTTCAGCGTGGTGAAGCCGTCGTCGGCCTGGTAGTCGGCGTACCGCCGGGGCATGCCCTCGGCGCCGAGCCAGTGCTGCACCAGGAATGTGGTGTGGAAGCCGATCATGGTCAGCCAGAAGTGGATCTTGCCGAGCCGCTCGTCGAGCATCCGGCCGGTCATCTTCGGGAACCAGAAGTAGATGCCGGCGAAGACCGCGAACACGATGGTGCCGAACAGCACGTAGTGGAAGTGCGCCACCACGAAGTAGGAGTCGTGCAGGTGGAAGTCGATCGGCGGGCTGGCCAGCAGCACCCCGGTCAGGCCGCCGAAGAGGAACGTCACCAGGAAGCCGATGGCCCACAGCATCGGCGTCTCGAAGCTGATCTGGCCCCGCCACATGGTGCCGATCCAGTTGAAGAACTTCATGCCGGTGGGCACCGCGATCAGGTAGCTCAGGAAGCTGAAGAACGGCAGCAGCACCTGGCCGGTGGCGAACATGTGGTGCGCCCAGACGCTCATCGACAGCGCGGCGATGGCGACGGTGGCCGCCACCAGGCCCTTGTAACCGAAGATCGGCTTCCGGGAGAAGACCGGGATGATCTCGGTGATGATGCCGAAGAACGGCAGCGCCACGATGTAGACCTCGGGGTGCCCGAAGAACCAGAACAGGTGCTGCCAGAGCATCGGCCCACCGGTCGCCGGGTCGTACACGTGGGCGCCGACCAGGCGGTCCGCGGCGAGCGCGAACAGCGCGGCGGCCAGCAGCGGGAAGACCAGGATGGCCAGCAGGCTGGTGACCAGCATGTTCCAGGTGAAGATCGGCATCCGGAACATGGTCATGCCGGGCGCGCGCAGGGTCAGGATCGTGGTGATCAGGTTGACCGCGCCGAGGATGGTGCCCAGACCGGAGATGGCCAGGCCGACCACCCACATGTTGGCGCCGACGCCCGGGGAGTGCTCGACGCTGCTCAGCGGCGTGTAGGCCGTCCAGCCGAAGTCGGCCGCGCCGCCGGGGCTGATGAAGCCGGCGACGGCCAGCGTGCCGCCGAAGAGGTAGAGCCAGTACGCGAACGCGTTGAGCCGGGGGAACGACACGTCGGGCGCGCCGATCTGGAGCGGCACCACGTAGTTCGCGAAGGCGAACACGATCGGCGTCGCGAAGAACAGCAGCATGATCGTGCCGTGCATGGTGAAGAGCTGGTTGTACTGCTCGGGCGACAGGAACTGCAGCCCCGGTCGCGCCAGCTCGGCGCGCATGATCAGGGCCATCAGGCCACCGATCATGAAGAACGCGAACGCGGTGACCATGTACATGATCCCGATCTGCTTCGCGTCCGTGGTGCGCAGCAGCCGCGCGAGGGCCGACCCCTTGACCGGCTCGCGGACCGGCCAGGGCCGGGTCACGACCGGCTTGGGTGCGACGGTGGTCACGAGTGGCCTCCGGTTCTGGGTTGTCCCGCTCGGCGCGCTGGTCATCGGCGCAGCCGTCATCCGCAAGGAGGATAGTCCCCGGTAGGTGACCCCGCCGCGTGGGGTGGGCGGCTACGATCTTCGGCGCTTCTACAGCGGACCGGTGAGAAGCCGGTAGTGCTCGCCGAAGATCCGGCCGCCGCGTCCGCGCAGCAACGGGTCGCGCAGCGCCGGCGGCACGTCGCGGGTGCGGTTGCGGTCCCGGGTCCGGTCCCGCACCCAGCGGGTACGCGGCCGACGCCGGCTCTCGTACGCGATCAGCGCGGCCTCGACGCTGCCGGCGGCCCGGAGCGACTCGGCGAGCACGACCGCGTCCTCCAACGCCATGGCGGCGCCCTGGGAGAGCGTCGGCGCGACGGCGTGAGCGGCGTCACCGACCAGCAGCACCCGGCCGTGGAACCAGCGGCCCAGCTCGACCTCCTCGGTGCGTTCGACGTGCACCGTCTCCAGCGCGGCGAGCACCTCGGGCACCGGGCCGCCGTACCCGTCGAACAGCTCGTGCAGCCGGGCGAGCGGGTCGGCCGGCAGGGCGGTGCCGGCCTCGTCGGCGTAGCAGTAGAGCCGGCCGGCGCCGAGCGGCACCAGCAGGAAGCCGGCCCGCTGGCCGAGCAGGGCGGTCCAGTCGGTGACCGGCGGGCCGCCGCGCACCACGGCGCGGTAGACCACCTGCCCGGCGGGGCGGGGCGGACCGCCGAGGGCGGCCAGGGTGCGGACCGCGGACCGGGGCCCGTCCGCGCCGACGACCAGGTCGTACTCGCCGCCGGTGCCGTCGGTGAAGCCGACGGTGACGCCGGAGGTGTGGGGTTCGACGGTGCTCACCTCGGCGCCGTGCCGGACCGCGCCGCCGGCGCCGGTGAGCAGCACCCGGTGCAGTTCGGCGCGGGGCAGGGCCCGGCACTCCCCCACCCCGGCCCAGAGCGTGTCCAGGTCGACCTCGCACAGCGGCGCCCCGGCGGCGTCGAGGAAGCGCTGCCGGTGGATCACCTGGCCGAGTGGTCGCAGCGGCCCGTCCAGGTCGAGCCGGCGCATCGCCCGCGCCGCGTTGCCGGGAAGGTAGAGGCCGGTGTCGGTGCGCTCGCCGGGCGGCAGCCGGTCGGTGACGTCCGGCCGGAACCCCGCCAGGCGCAGCGCCCGGGCCACGGCGAGGCCGGCGACGCCCGCGCCGACGACGAGGATGCGCAGGGGAGAACCACCCATCGTGGAGTACGCCTCCGGAGGGGGTCGGAACGCGTTGGAGGCAAGACACTACTCGCTGCGACCAGCGCCACGGAAGTGCCGGAGGGCCCCTCCTTCACCTTCTTAACCGGTTCAGTTGCGCATCGATTTCAAACATGTAAATGTGTCCAGGTGAACATGGGAGCGCTCCCGCACCTGTCCCTCCACCGCACCGGCGCCCCCGCGCCGAACCAAGGAGCATCATGAAGCGTTCACTCAGGGCCCTCGCCGCCGCTAGCCTGTTGGCCGCCGGCAGCATCGTCGCCGTCGCGCTCGGCGGCACCGCCTCCGCCGACACCCAGATCTGCGAGCAGTACGGCTCCACCACCATCGGCGGTAAGTACGTGGTGCAGAACAACCGCTGGGGCACCAGCGCCCAGCAGTGCATCAACGTCACCTCGACCGGCTTCTCGATCACCCGGGCGGACGGCTCCGCGCCGACCAACGGGGCGCCGGTCTCCTACCCGTCGATCTTCGTGGGCTGCCACTACACCAACTGCTCCCCCGGCACGAACCTGCCGGTGCAGGTGAAGAACATCAGCAGCGCGCCGGCCAGCATCAGCTACAACTACGTCAGCGGCGCGATCTACGACGCCGCGTACGACATCTGGCTCGACCCGTCGCCCAAGAAGGACGGCGTGAACCAGATGGAGATCATGATCTGGCTCAACCGGCAGGGTTCGATCCAGCCCATCGGCTCCCCGGTCGGCAACACGACCATCGCCGGCCGGACCTGGGAGGTCTGGCGGGGCAGCAACGGCTCCAACAACGTCATCTCGTACGTGGCGCCGTCCGCCGTCCCCAGCTTCAGCTTCGACGCGCTGGCGTTCATCAACGACACCCGGAACCGGGGCGCGATCACCAACGACTGGTACCTCACCAGCATCCAGGCCGGCTTCGAGCCGTGGCAGGGCGGTGTCGGCCTGGCGGTGAACTCGTTCTCGCAGAGCGTCAACACCGGCGGCAGCAACCCGCCGCCCACCTCGACGCCGCCGACCACCACGCCGCCGCCCTCGGGGAACACGGCCTGCACCGTGACCTACCGGGCGACCAACGTGTGGAACAACGGCTTCACCGCCGAGGTGACGGTCAAGAACACCGGCAACAGCACCGTCAACGGCTGGACGCTCAACTACAACCTGACCTCCGGGCAGAACGTGACGAGCGCGTGGAACGCCACCGTGACCCAGAGCGGATCGGCGGTGACCGCGCGCAACGTCGACTACAACGGCACGCTGTCCCCCGGCGCGTCGACCAACTTCGGTTACCAGGCGACGCTGAACGGCAGCTTCTCCGCACCGAGCAGCTTCACCCTCAACGGCACCGCCTGCGCCCGGGGCTGACCATCGCGACACGAGGGGGCGCGGTCCGCACCGGACCGCGCCCCCTTCCGCGTACGCGGCGTCAGCCGCCGAGCGCGTCGATGTCGCGCATCTCCTCGGCGGTCAGCGAGAACCCGAACACGTCGGCGTTGGCCCGGATCCGCTCCGGCGTGACCGACTTCGGGATGACCACGATCTCGTGGTCGATGTGCCAGCGCAGCACCACCTGGGCCGGTGACACGTCGTGCGCCTGGGCGATGCGCACGAGCACCGGGTCGGACAGGTCGCTGGTCTTGAACGGGCTGTAGCCCTCCAGCGCCACCCCCCGGTCCCGGTGCGCGGCGTGCGTCTGCCGGTCGTACAGCGACGGGCTCCACCGGATCTGGTTGACCGCGGGCGTCTCCTCGGTGGCCTGGATCAGCTCGTCGAGCTGCGCGGTCGAGTAGTTGCTCACCCCGACGGCGCGGGCCAGGTTCTCGTCCCGGGCGGCCAGCATCTCCCGCCAGACCGGGATGCTGTCGCCGGGCGCGGACGGCGGCCAGTGCACCAGCCACAGGTCGACGTACCCGGTGCCCAGCGCCGCGAGGCTGGCCTCGATCGTCTCCCGCTCCCGGCCCACCCGGTCCGGCGGCAGCTTCGTGGTGATGAAGAGGTCCTCCCGGCGCAGCCCGCTCTCCGCGACCGCGCGCCCGACCTCCTTCTCGTTGCCGTACATCGTGGCGGTGTCGAGGTGCCGGTAGCCGGCGTCCAGCGCGGCGAGCACGGCCTGGTAGCCGTCCTCGCCGGTGGCCTGCCAGGTGCCGAAGCCGAGCAGCGGGATCCGGACGTCGCCGGTGAGCGGGAGGGTGGGCTGGTCGAAGTCCATGTCGACGGTTCTACCCCGCAACGCCGCCGCCATGCCGGCGCGCGCGCCGGGTATGCCGGAGAATGCGGGGGTGGCGGACCGGCTGGAGGAGTACCGGCGGAAGCGGGACGCGGCGCGTACCCCGGAACCGGTGCCCGAGCGACCCCCGGCACGGAAGCGGACCGCGCGGCGCGCGCCCCGCTTCGTCATCCAGCAGCACCACGCCCGGAGCCTGCACTGGGACCTGCGGCTGGAGCACGACGGCGTGCTGGCCTCCTGGGCGGTGCCGCGCGGCCTGCCCCGCGACCCGGGCCGCAACCACCTCGCCGTGCACACCGAGGACCACCCGATGGAATACCTGACGTTCGCCGGCGAGATCCCGGCCGGGGAGTACGGCGGCGGGCGGATGACCGTGCACGACACCGGCACGTACCACGCCGAAAAGTGGCGCGACGACGAGGTGATCGTGGTGCTCGACGGCGCGCGCACCAAGGGGCGGTACGTCCTGTTCGCCACCGGCGGCCGGGGCCGGGACTGGATGGTCCGCCGCACCGACCCGGCGCCGGCGGGGTGGACGCCGATGCCCGAACTGGTCCGCCCGATGCGCGCCACCGAGGCCGGGCGGCTGCCGCGCGACGCCGCCGCCTGGGGATACGAGCCGCGCTGGGCCGGCGTGCGGGCGATGGCGTACGTCTCCGCCGGCCGGCTCCGGCTGCTCGACGGCGACGACGCGGAGATCACCGGCGACCACCCCTGGCTGCGGGCCATGGCCGAGGAACTGGCCCCCACCGAGGTGGTGCTGGACGGGGTGCTGGTGCGCATCGACCCGGCCGGGCGGGTCAAGCCGCCCAGCAGGCGGGACGGTCAGTTCCTCGCCGTCGATCTGCTCTGGCTGGAGGGCGTGACCAGCCTCGATGTGCCGTACGCCCAACGCCGCGACCTGCTCGACGGTCTGGCGCTCGCCGGCCCGCACTGGCAGACTCCGCCGTGGTTCCCGGGGGTCGGCGCGGACGCTCTGCGGGCCGCCCGTGAGCAAGGGCTCCCCGGAGTGGTGGCGAAGCGCCTCGACTCCCCGTACGAGCCGGGTCGGCGCAGCCGGCACTGGCTGAGCATCGACGCGAGCTGAGGACCACCGTGCACCTGACGCACCTGGAGTGCCCGCGCTGCGGCCTGGAGCATCCGGCCGACAAGCTGCAGAACCTGTGCGGCTGCGGGTCCCCGCTGCTGGCCCGCTACGACCTGGCCGCGGTGGCCGCCACGGTCACCCCGGAGCAGTTCGGGCTCCGCCCGGCCGACCTGTGGCGCTACCGGGAGCTGCTGCCGGTGGCCGATCCGCGGTTCGTCACCACGCTGGGCGAGGGCTGGACGCCGCTGTGGCACGCCCGGGCGTACGGCCACGAGATCGGCGTGGCGGAGCTGATCGTCAAGGACGAGGGGCTCACCCCGACCGGGTCGTTCAAGGCGCGCGGCGCGGCGGTCGGCGTGAGCCGGGCCCGGGAGTTGGGCGTCGAGCGGATCGCCATGCCGACCAACGGCAACGCGGGCGCGGCCTGGGCGACGTACGCGGCCCGGGCCGGGATGGGCGCGACGATCGCCATGCCGCTGGCCGCGCCCACCATCTGCCGGCAGGAGTGCCTCGCCGCCGGCGCGGACCTCCGGTTGATCGACGGGCTGATCAACGACGCCGGCCGGGAGATCGCCGCGCTGGTCGCCGGTTCGGGCGGGCGGATCTTCGACGCCGGCACACTGCGCGAGCCGTACCGCCTGGAAGGCAAGAAGACCATGGGGTACGAGATCGTCGAGCAGCTCGGCTGGCAGGTGCCCGACGTCATCATCTACCCCACCGGCGGCGGCGTCGGGCTGATCGGCATCCACAAGGCGCTGCACGAGCTGCGCGAGCTGGGCTGGGTCGAGGACAAGCTGCCCCGGCTGGTGGCCGTGCAGTCCACCGGCTGCGCGCCGGTCGTGCGGGCGTTCGCGGCCGGCGAGGCGCGCGCCACCCCGTGGCGGGACGCGCACACGGTCGCGTTCGGCATCACCGTGCCCGCCCCGCTCGGCGACGAGCTGATCCTGACCGCGTTGCGGGACAGCGCCGGCACCGCGATCGCGGTGGACGACGCGGAGATCGTCGCCGACCTGCGCGACTTCGCCGCCCGGGAGGGGCTGCTGCTCTGCCCGGAGGGCGCGGCCTGCCTGACCGCCGCCCGGCACCTGCGCGCCGGCGGGTGGATCCGTCCGGGTGAGCGGGTCGTGGTCCTGAACACCGGCGCCGGCATCAAGTACCCCGACCTGGTGTAGGGCGGGGCCCCTTCTTAACGTCTCCGGTAGAGCAGGGGCTCCCGCTCACCCACCCGCGCGCGGGGCGTCAGGACGTGGGCGGCTCGTCCTCGCCGGCCTCCTCGGCGGCGTCCGCCTCCTCCTTCGTCTTGTGCACCGCGCCGTCGGCGTGCTCCGGCGGGCCGTAGACGGTGTAGAGCACCAGCGGGTTCGGCCCGGTGTTGACGAAGTTGTGCTTCGTGCCGGCCGGCACGACCACCAGGTCGCCGGCGACGACCTCCTTCTTCTCCCCGGCCACCCGGGCCTCGCCGGTGCCGCTGACGAACGTGAGGATCTGGTCGATGCCCTCGTGGACCTCCTCGCCGATCTCACCGCCCGGCGGAACGGTCATGATGACCAACTGGGTGCGCTCCCCGGTCCAGAGCACGCGGCGGAAGTCGGGACTCTTCTCGGCGACGGTCGCGATCGTGAAATGCTCCATGGCCCGCTCATACCCCGTTCCCGTGCCCACCACGCCGGGACTGGCAAATAGTGGAATTCGGCACGCCGGCCGGGTTTGGATCCTTTCGGGACGGGCATCAGCATGCGACAAGACCGGTGCGGGCTGGCCGGTCGAGCCAGGTCCCCGCTGACGTACCGCCGTACGGCTGCGACGGTGGGAGACGGCCAGAGCGCGGCGACGTGACGACCGGACGGTCGGGCGGCGCCGTGCGCTCGTCTGTGCCCACCGGTCAGGCGAGCACGGCCAGGTGGAACGGCCGGTCCGCGTGCCCGCTCGCGGCATGCGTCTCGACGAAGACCGCGTTGGCGATGCCGGCCCGGGGGGCCACGGTGATGACGCCCTGCTGCGCGAGCCCGCCTCCGGTGGCGGGACCGACGGTCCCGATGTAGGCCGCCCCGGCGACGTCCTGATCGAAGGCCACCTGGTACATCCCGGCGGCGAGCCGGGTGGCCGAGGTGGCGCCGAGGCCACGGACCAGCGTGCCGTTCGCGTCGACCACGGCGAACAACACGCGCGCGGTCGGCGGCAACCCGACCGACGAGCCCGAGTTGATCTGCGTGTCGACGTGCGCGGCCTCCCGCGCGCTCGGGGTGGGTTGGCCGGTCGCTCCCCTCCTCGCTCTGGGGCTGGACATGGTGGTCCTCTCTCCCGTCGGTACGCCGGCAGGAGGCGTTCGTGGTGCGTCGAGCGGTCAGTGACCACTCTCCTGCTTCCGAAGCTATGCCGCCCCACCGCCCACCAACCAGCGACAGCACTGTCCGATCATGGACAGTCAACGGCCCTGAGCTGGGAATACTCAGTCCTCCGACTCTCTCGTCGGCACTCCGTCACGGCAGCGCAGCCGCACCTCGTACTCCCGACCGCCGCCCACGAAGCGGACCTCGACGTGATCGTCGGGCCCCAGGTCGGCGTCCTTCGTCAGGTATCCGGGTGCCGGGGACGACGTCACCACGCGGACACCGCCGGGCCCGCACTCGGCGAGCACGCTGCCGCCGTCCGTCACGAACCCCCGCCGGGCGCCGGCCGGCGACGCGGCGCCGGAGCGCGTGCCGGTCGGCGACGCGACCGGAGTCGTGCCGGCCGCGCCGCCCGACCCCGGGTCGGGTACGGCGAGCGCGCGGGCGACGTCCCGCTCGGTGCGCACCCCGCCCGCCGTTCCGGTGATGCCCGCGCCGGCCAGGTCGACGGCGGCCAGCCCGACGAGCGTGGCCGCGACGGTCGTGGCCAGCCAGCCGCTGACGGCGAGGAGGGTACGGCGATCCATCCCCCGAGTCTGCCCCGCGACCGGGCCGGGCCGGTCCTAGGGCGACGCTAAGGTCCGGTTAACGGACGCGGTCGCCGACCCGCCGAACGGCTACCCTCCCTTGCGTGGCGCGCCTGCTGCTCATCGAGGACGACCTGACCATCCGCACTCCGCTGCTGCGCGCCCTCCGGGAGTACGGGCACGCCGTCGCGGCGGCGTCGACCGCCCTGGGCGGGCTGCGCGACGCCCTCGACGACCGACCCGACCTGGTCGTGCTCGACCTCGGGCTGCCCGATCTGGACGGCGCCGAACTGCTGCGGATGCTGCGCGCCGTCAGCGCGGTGCCGGTGGTGGTGGCGACCGCCCGCGACGACGAGGTCGAGATCGTGCGCCTGCTCGACGCCGGCGCCGACGACTACCTGGTGAAGCCGTTCACCGCCGCGCAACTGGACGCGCGGATCCGTGCGGTGCTGCGACGCTCGGCCGGCGGCGGCGCCACGGAGCCGGCGCTGGTGCTCGGCGGGCTACGGATCGACAGGCGGTCCCGGCAGGTCACGCTGGACGGCACACCGGTGGAGCTGACGCCACGCGAGTTCGACCTGCTGCACCACCTCGCCGGCCGCCCCGGGCAGGTCGTCACCAAGCGGGAACTGCTGACCGAGGTCTGGCGGATCCCGTACGGCGGCGCCGACAAGACGGTCGACGTGCACCTGTCCTGGCTGCGCCGCAAGCTCGGCGAGAGCGCCCAGGCGCCCCGCTACCTGCACACGGTGCGCGGGGTGGGCGTGCGGCTCGACGTGCCGGAGCAGGACCGGTGAGGCGCCGGCTGACCCTGCTGGTCGCGGCCGTCGGGGTGCTCGTCATGGTCGCGTTCCTGGTGCCGCTGGCCGTGCTGGTGCGCACCGTCGCCGCGGACCGCGCGACCGCCCGGGCCACCGCCGACGTGCAGCTCCTGGTCACCGTGGTCGGCACCGCCGCGCCGGAGACCGTCCGGTCGACGGTGGACCAGCTCGCCGTCGACACCGGCCGCGAGGTGACCGTCTTCCTCGCCGACGGCACGGTGCTCGGTGCGCCGGCGTCGCGTACCCCGGCGGTCACGCTGGCCGCCCGGGGGCAGAGCCTGACCGTCGAGTCCGCCGCCGGACGGGAGGTGATCATCGCGGTGCAGGGCCGCCCGGAGGGGACCGGGGTGATCCGTACGCTGGTCCCCCGCGCGGAACTGACCGCCGGGGTGACCCGCGCCTGGCTGGTGCTGGCGCTGCTCGGCGCGCTGCTCGTGCTGGTCGGCCTGGTGGTCGCCGACCGGCTGGCCGGCACGCTGGTCCGGCCGATCACGGCGCTGTCCGCCGTCTCGCACCGGCTCGCCAACGCCGAGTTGGACGCGCGTGTCGAACCGGCCGGCCCGGCCGAGTTGCGCGAGGTGGCGGGCGCGTTGAACCACCTCGCCGAGCGGATCCAGATCCTGCTGCGCGAGGAACGCGAGCAGGTGGCCGACCTGTCCCACCGGCTGCGTACCCCGTTGACGGCGCTGCGGCTGGAGGCCGAGTCGCTGCGCGACCCGGACGACGCCGCCCGCCTGACCGCCGCGGCGGACGGGCTGGAGCGGGCGGTGACCGGGGTGATCCGGCAGGCCCGGTGGCGCAGCACGGCGGCCACCGGCGAGCGCTGCGACGCGGCCGGCGTGATCGGCGAGCGGGTGACGTTCTGGTCGGTGCTCGCGGAGGACACCGGCCGGACCGTGACGCTCGACCTCGCCCCCGGCCCGCTGCCGGTACGGCTGAGCGGCGACGAGCTGGCCGCCGCCGTGGACGCGTTGCTGGGCAACGTCTTCGCCCACACGCCCGACGGCACCCCGTTCACGGTGCGGCTCGCGGCGGAGCCGGACCGGGTGGCGCTCACCGTGGCCGACGCCGGCCCGGGACTGCCACCCGGCCCGGTGCGGCGCGGCGCCAGCCGGGCCGGGTCGACCGGGCTCGGGCTGGACATCGCCGAGCGGGCCGCCCGCGCGAGCGGCGGTGAGCTGGAGTTGTCCACCGCCGCCGGCGGCGGCGCCCGGGTGGTGCTCCGGCTCGGCGTCGCGCCGCCTGCGTGACACGGTCGACCGTTCGTCGAGCTTCGGCGGCCGGCGACACGCCTTAACCCGGCCTTGTCCCTCGGCTAGCGCGGCCCCGACCGTCCGGCGCGCAGTCTCGACGGCACGAACCGAGGAAAGGTGGCAACCATGCGACGTACCTCCCTGATGCTGGCGGCGGCCGGTGGAGTCGCCGTGCTGGCGGTGACCGGCGCGGCGCTCGGCGCGACCGCGGCCGACCGGTCGACCGGCCGGACCGCCCCGGCCGCCGTGACCGTCGAGGACGACCCGGCCCGACCGGCGACGAGCGGCGAGGACAACCCGGCCCGCCGGGGCGCGGGCGGTGAGGACAACCCGGCCCGGTCGGCGACCGGCGGCGGGGACGACCGGGCCGGGCGGGGCACGGCCGACGACAACCCGGCCCCGACCGGTACGCGCCGGGAGGACAACCCGGCCCGCCGGGGTGCGGATGACGACGCGGACCCGGCACGGGCGGCCGGCGGCACGGTGAGCCGGCAGCGGGCCGCCGAGGTGGCGCTGGCGCGGATCGGGGGCGGCCGGGTCACCGAGATCGAGGCGGAGACCGAGCACGGCCGTCCGGCGTGGAGCGTCAAGGTCACCCGCGACGGCTGGCGGCACGAGGTCAAGGTGGACCGGGTGACCGGCGCCGTGCTGGAGGCCGAGCGGGAGCGGGCCGGCACGGACGACCGGGGCGGGCGCGACGACGACGATCGGGGCGACGACCGGGGTGGCCGCGACGACCACGGTTCGCACGACCGGGGCGACGACCACGGCCGCCACGGCGACGACGACTGAACGCCGGCCGGGGCCGGGCGCGGCGCGGTCCGCGCCCGGCCCCGGCCGTGGTCACCGCAGCGTGCAACGCAGCTCGGACGGCGGCTGGTTGTCGCCGGAGACGACCAGCCCCCAACTGGTGGCCCCGCCGGCCGGCAGCGCACCGTTCCAGGCCGCGTTCGTGGCGGTCACCCGCGCGCCGGACTGCGTCGCGCCGGCGTTCCAGGCGTTCACCAGCCGTTGCCCGCCGGCGAAAGCGACCTCGCTGCTCCACCCGTTGGCGGCGGAGGCGCCGGTGTTGCGGACGGTCACCTCGGCCTGGAAGCCGCCGGCCCACGCGCCGGTGACCGTCCAGGTCGCCGCGCAACCCGACCCGGACGGCGGCGGGGTGGACGGCGGCGGGCTCGGCGACACGGTCGGGCTCGGCGACACGGTCGGCGGGGCCGTCGGGCCGTCCGACGTGGTGTAGGTGACCGGCGTGTACGCGGCGGAGCAGGTGCCGCCGCACGAGGCCGGCAGCGCGAACCGGTACACCCGGCCGCCGCCCACCAGCGCGCCGGTGACGTCCCGCACCCGGATCTGGAAGTCGGTGCCGCCGGCGGTGCTGGCGCCGAGCACGTACGACTGGCCCATGTCGCTGTTCATGGTGGCGGCCCGCCACCCGCCGTCGGCCAGGTACTCCACCCCGTGGATGCCGTTGGGCAGGTGGGACACCGCGATGGCCGGCCAGTACCGCTGGGCGCCCCGCAGGAACGCGATCCGGAGGTCGCCGGAGTAGTCGGGCGCCGGCACGAACGACCAGGAGACCTGCCGGTTGTTCCAGTGGCTCGGATAGAGGTCGCCGACCGGGACACCGCCGCGTGCGAAGCGGTTCAGCGAGGCGGTGGAGAGGTCCAGGTGGTTCCGGTCGTCCCGGCACCAGGCGTTGCCGTCGCCGCAGGAGTCGGCGACCACCATGGTCAGGGTGGCGCCGTTGTAGCCGTCCGCGACCCAGGAGCCGTTGCGGCAGAAGGGCTGCCCCGGTGCGCCGTCGTTCGTGCCGGTGCACCGGTCCCCGATGGTCACCCGGACGAACCGGCCGCAGTTCAGGCCGTTGTTCCACAGCCCGATCCGGTCCGCCTGGGCCGGTGGCAGCGGCCGGGCCGGATAGGACGTGTAGTCGCCGGGCAGGTCGTAGACGTTGAGCGCGACGAAGTCCGGCGCGTCCAGTTCGGACTGCGGCAGGCCGCAGCCGCCGTACGGGGAGCCGAGACCGTCGAAGTGGGTGGCGTTGCCGATCACCGGCGCGGGCGGGTCGTCGACCGCGAGCGCGGGCAGTTGACCGGCGACGAGCAGCGTGGCCGCGGCGGCGGTCAGGGCCGCGGCGAGCCGGAGGCGGGACTGCGGGGTCATGGGGTGGCCTTCCGGGCGGGCCGACACCGGGCACGGGGCGGCTCAGGAGTGGTCATGGTTGCCCGCCATGCCCGGCCGTGCCCGCGGGACCATGCCACCACCGGGACGTTCGGCGTGTCAATGGCGGCCGTCCGTCAGCCGAACGGGGCGGTGACGCAGAGCAATCGAGTCGCTACATTGAAGTATGGTGTCCGCACCCGGCGGCCGGCCGCCGGACCCGGTCTACCGTCCCGTGCTGGCCGGCCGGCGGGGCGAACTGGAGGCCCTGGCCCACCTCGACGACACCGCCGCCGCGCTGCTCGCCCCGATCGTCGACGTCCCGGCGGACGAGCCGGGCCCGGTGGAGGCACTGCGGCGGCTGCCCGCCTCGCTCCTGCCGGCCGTCGACGTGTCGGCGCTGCCGGACACCCCGGACCACGACCCGGTCCGCTGGGGCGTACCCCTGGTGCCGGTGATCGGGTTGGCGGAGAGTGACCGGCGGCTGGGCGCCCACGGCGCGGCGGCCCGGGCCGGGGCGGGCCGGGCGGTGGTCCGGCTGCGGATCGGGCCGGACCGGGTCGGACCGGACGCCGCCACCGCCGCGGCGGAGCGGGTGTGGCGGTCCACCGGTCTGGTGCCCGAGCAGTGCGACCTGCTGGTGGACGCCGGGGACGTCTGCTGCCTGGCCGACGTCCGGCTGGCCGAGCCACGGGTACGGCGCGCGGCGGAGTGGGCCCGGCGGCACGCCTGGCACGCGGTGACCGTGGCGGCGGGCGGGATGCCGCCGACGCTGTCCCGGCTCCCGGTCGACGAGCCGGTACGCCTGGACCGCTACGACTGGCTGCTCTGGCAACGCCTGGCCGACCTGCGACTCGGTTACGCCGACTACGGGGTGGGTTGCGCGGTGCGCGACGCGGACTCGCCCGGCGACCGGCTGCCGACGCTGCGGTGGGCGGACCACGGCGCGTGGTGGATCTACCGCTGGTGCCGCCGGGGCGGTCGGGGCGACGAGCGCCTCGCCGACCTGTGCCGCACGCTGGTGGCCGCCCCGCACTGGCCGGCGGCCGGGTCGGGCTTCTCCTGGGGCGACCACGAGGTGCTGCGCCGGGCCCGGCGCGGCGCGGGGGCCGGCTCGCCGACCAACTGGATCGCCTGGAGCACGTCGCACCACCTGGCCCACGTGCTGACCGCGCTGGTCCGCCCGGACCGGGAGCAGCGCGGCGGCCCGTGGCGGCCCGGCCAGGACACCCCGGAGTGGGGGCGCGCCGGCCGGTCGACGCGCGGCGGGGAGTCCCGCCGCGCCGGCTGAGTCACTCCTTCTCGGTGAAACCGAACTGGACCACGCCCTCCTCGTCGACCACCGCGTCGACCGAGGTGTCGGTGAGCAACTCGGCGGCGTCCGGGTCCAGGAAGATCCGCGCGCCCTGGTCGTCCACCACCTGGTCGCCCTGCACCGGCTCACCGACCAGCTCGATGGAGAGCGCGCCGGCCTCGGTGTCGGCGGCGATGCGCAGCCCGCCCGCGTCGGCCACGTCCTGCTGGGCGGCGAGGTCACGGATCACCAGGACGGCGTTGTCGGTCATGGTCAGCATGGCGGGACTCCTCATGGGTTTCTCGGATTCGCGGGCGACTCGGCCCACGCGGTCGGCTCGCGACCCGGAAGCGGACGAAACGCTGTTTCGCCGCACGAAGGGGGGCGGTCGGACGGCCCCTCACCACCACCGTGCCCGCTGCCGCCCCATCCGTCAAATAGAGCCGTGTGATCGGGCGTGAACAGCGGTTTCTCCTCCGATCCGCCGGCAGCTCCATAAGCTCGGAGGCGTGGATGACCCGCGCAGGTACGTCGCCGAGTTCCTCGGCTCACTGCTGCTGATCTTCTTCGGCGTGGGCAGCGCCGTCTTCGCCCGGGTCCAGGGTGGTGTGGTGGTGGTCGCCCTGGCCTTCGGCTTCACCATGCTGGCGCTGGTGTATACGATGGGGCCGCTCTCCGGCAGCCACATCAACCCGGCGGTCACCCTGGGCGTGCTGCTCTCCGGGAAGATCTCCCCGCTGGGCGCGGTGCTGTACTGGATCGCGCAGTTCGTCGGCGCCACCGTCGCCGCGTTCGTGATCTGGGCGTTCACCCGGTGGGGTGACGTGGTCGACCAGACCGGCGCGCTCGGCACCAACGGGTACGGCGCGCACATCAACCTGGGCGGCGCCGCCGTGCTGGAGACGGTGCTGACGTTCCTCTTCGTCCTGGTGGTGCTGGTGGTGACCGGGCGGGGCGAGCACGCCGCGTTCGCCGGGGTGCCGATCGGTCTCGCGCTGGCCGCCGCACACCTGGTCGGCCTCACCCTGGACGGCACCTCGGTCAATCCGGCGCGGTCGTTCGGTCCGGCCCTGTTCCAGGGCGGCACCGCGCTGCGCCAGCTCTGGGTCTTCATCGTCTTCCCGCTGCTGGGCGGCGCGCTCGCCGCCCTGGTCGCACCGCTGATCCTGCGTACGGGCGCGGGCGGGCGCGGGCCGGCGGAACGGGTGACCACGCCGCGAACCTGAGTGCGGCAATAACCTTTCGCTCCGGGCCCTTTCCCGCAGGAAAGCACCGTGGCAGCATCTGCACATGCATCGTCGTCTCTTTCCCCGGGCGCTCGCGGCGCTGGTGCTGGTCGCCACCGCGGCCACCGCCGGCACCACCACCGCCACGGCCGACGCGCCCACCCCGGCGCAGACCCGGCTGCACGCGACAATCGACGCGATCCTCGCGGACAGCCGGCTCGACGGTGCGCAGGCCGGCGTGGTCGTGGTCGACACCACCACCGGCCGCACGCTCTACGACCGCAACTCCACCCGGCGACTCGTCCCCGCCTCCAACACCAAGCTGCTCACCTCGACGGCGGCGATGGAGCTGCTCGGCCCGGGGCACCGCTTCACCACCGACGTCAGCGCCGACGGGCCGCGCCGCGCCGGGTTGCTCTCCGGCGACCTCTACCTGCGCGGCGGCGGTGACCCGACCATGCTCGCGGCGGACTACGACCGGCTCGCCGCGCAGGTCGCCGCCGCCGGCGTACGGGTGGTGACCGGTGACCTGGTCGCGGACGACACCCGCTACGACCGCACCCGGCTCGGTCCGGACTGGACCTGGGACGACGAGCCCTACTACTACGCCGCGCAGGTGTCCGCGCTGACCGTCGCGCCGGACACCGACTACGACGCCGGCACCGTGATCGTCGACGTCGCGCCGGGCACGCGGGCCGGCGTCCGACCGAAAATCTCGATGACCCCCGACAACGGCTGGCTGCACATCGACAACCAGGCCGAGACGGTCACCGGCGGCGAAACCACCGTCTCCGTCGAGCGGGAGCACGGAAGCAACACCATCGTGGTGACCGGCCAGATCGCGGTCGGTCAGACCACCGAGAGCGACTGGGTGACGGTCTGGGAACCCACCGGGTACGCCGCCGACATCTTCCGCACCGCGTTGCGCCGGCACGGCGTACGGGTCCTCGGTCGGACCGTGCTCGGGACGGCCACCCCGGACACCGCCCGGCCGTTGGCGCGGCACGACTCGATGCCACTGGCCGACCTCATGGTGCCGTTCCTCAAGCTCTCCAACAACGGGCACGCCGAGGTGCTCACCAAGGAGCTGGGCCGGGTGCTCTCCGGCTCCGGCACCTGGCCCGCCGGCCTGGCCGCGATCGGCGAGTACGTCGGCGACGCCGGGGTGGACACCGGAACGCTGCGCCAGCGTGACGGCTCCGGCCTGTCCCGGCGCAACCTGATCCCGCCCGCCCAGTTCGTGACGCTGCTCGCCGCGGTGCGTGCCGAGCCCTGGTTCGACACCTGGTACGCCGCGCTGCCGGTGGCCGGCAACACCGACCGGCTGGTGGGCGGGACGCTGCGCAGCCGGATGGCGGGCACCGCCGCCGCGAACAACGTGCACGCCAAGACCGGCAGCCTGACCGGCGCGTCCGGTCTCTCCGGCTACGTCACCGACGCCGACGGCCGGCTGCTGGCCTTCTCGATCGTGCTCAACAACTACCTGACCTCGTCGGTCAAGGGGCTGGAGGACCAGATCGCGATCGCGCTGGCCACGTACACCGAGAAGGAGACGGCGACCGCCCGGCGGGCCGTGCCGACCGCGCCGGACTCACCACGGGTGCCGGAGGGACGGGAGTGCTCCTGGGTCAAGCCGGCGCTCTGCTGACCGGCCCGCGCCGGCCCGGTGCGATCAGGCGCCGGGCCGGTACGGGCGCGGGGCGGCAGCGGGGTCGCCCCGCTCGACCAGCGCGTCGATCTCGGCCGGCGGCAGCCCGCGCAGCGTGAGCACCCGCCGGCCCCAGCGGTGCAGCCGGCACGGGTGCGGGCTGGCGTCGTTGCGGCAGATCGTCCCGCCCGACCAGGTCCGTGGCGCGTGCACCACCACCGCGCGCACCGCGAACTGGACGTCCTCCACCGTCACGTACGGCGGCAGGGGGATGTCCCGCAGCACGCCGCGATCGGAGGACTGGCGGGCAGGGGCGAGAGGCGCGGGGCGGCTCATCGGGTGGGCCTCCACAAAGGATGGACGGACGGGGACATCGGAGAAGGTACGACGGTCGGCCCGGCGCGCGACGGACAAACTGTCCCGACGGTCCGGCCGTGCGCGGCCCGCATCCGGGAGGTGAACGCGGTCAGCGCAGCGCGACGGCCTGGAGGCTGACGTTGCCGCACTGCCCGAGGGACTCCTCCACGGTCCAGTTCAGCAGCAGCTTCGCGCCGCGCGGCGCGCGGAACCGGACCGTGAAGTCGGCCGTCAGCGCGGTGTGCGGGTCCTCCATCCGGAGCGTGCTGACCGGGCCGTCGGCGATCCGCACGTCGAGCCGGCCGCGGGCCATCCAGAGCCCGGCGAAGAGGTGCACGGTGCGCGACTGCCCGTCGCCGGTCACCGCGAGGCGGAAACCGCTGCCCCGGTCACAGGTGTAGACCCCGGACATGGTGCCGCTGGCCGAGGCCACCGGCGCGCCGTCGCGCCAGGCGTACGCCTCGGGGTTGTTGCTGTAGCTCTCCCGCCTGCCCCGACCGCCCTCGTCCCGGATCTCCCCGGAGCCGCCCCGCTTGCGGACGGTGCGGTCGCCGCCGAGCAGCCCCCAGTGGACCCAGTCGACGGTGCCGACGGCGGTGAGGTCGACCGAGGCGGGCACCTCGGCACGGCTGACCGCGACAGTCGGTGGCGCCACTGTGGACGGCGCCACCGTGGACGGTGCGGGGCTCGGGGACGGCGGGCGCTGCCGGGGCCGCAGCCCGGGGGTGGCGACCGCGCCGTCGGCTTCGCTCGGCAGCCCGACCCGGCCGGTCGGTGCCGCCGGCAGGACCGCGCTCTCCTCACGCGGCGCGTCGTGCCGCTCGGCGCCGAGGTAGGCCACCAGCGCCGCCAGGCAGAGGAACGCGGCCAGGCCCTCCAGCGCCATCCGTCGCCGGCGCCGCAGCCGACGGAGCGCGGACCGGGTACGCGGGCGGCCCTCCCGATGCGAGCCGGAGCCGGTTCGCGAACGGTCCCCCTCGCCCACCACACCCTCCGCTTCGTCTGGCGCGGCGCCGCCGGAAGCGACCGGAGCGCGACGGGCTTCACGGTGTCATCGGCCGGCCGTTTGCGCCATATGTGAGCCGACGGGCGTTTCCCGTTCGTTACCAAGTGGTAGCAGAACGGACCCGTCGCCGTCCAGCCACGGGGTCGGTCAGCTTACCGTGATCGCTTCCAGGGACACCCCGTCGTTCTGCCCGCCGGTCACGGCGAGCGCTCGCCAGGTGATCAGCAGCCGCTGGCCGCGGGGCGCCCGGAAGTGGACGACGTACTGGTAGAAGCGGTCGCCCTGGGCCATGGCCACCTCCCGGACGGCCGGATCGCCACCGCCGGAGAGCGAGACGTCGAGCCGGGCCCCGGCCGAGAACACACCGACGAACAGCCGGACGGTCCGCAGGTCCCCGCTGCCGGCCACGCCGAGCGTGAAGGTCTTGCCGGCACCGCGCTGGAAGACGCCCGTCCGGGTGCCCTCCTGCCGCGCCGTCGGGGTGCCGTCCGTCCAGCTCAGGCCCGAGACGCCGGCGTTGTGCTCCAGCCGGTCGCCGCCCGGGTCCTCGATCTCGCCGGTGCCGCGCTGCTTACGCTGGACGCTGTCCGCGCCCGCGCCGCCCCAGTGCCGCCAGTCCCGCGTGCCGAGCAGGGTGAGCGACACCGCGGGCGGCACCGGTTGCTGATCCACCCCGAGCAGCGGATCGCCGGGCAGCACCGGGTCGCCGGTGACCGGCACGACCGTGGGGGGCGCCGCGGTCGGCGCGGGCGCCGGCGTCGTCGGCCCGGCGGCCGGCACGGCCCGTCCGCTCTCGGGCGGTGCCGGCGACCGGGCCGAGTACGCCAGCGCCACCACCGAGGCGGTCAGCGCGACGGTGGCCAGCACGGTCCGCCGGCGCCGGCGACGAGCCCGGGCCGCAGCGACCCGGATGGCCCCGGTCTCGGACGCGGGCCGCGCCGTCACCGGGCGGGCAGACGCCCCGCGCAACCGGACCGCGAACGGACCGGCCAGACCGGCGAGCCGGGTGCGGAGGCTCTCCGGTGCGGTGTGCCGGCCGGCCACCGCCGACATCCCGTCCTCGAAAGGGCCCCCACCCGCCGACCGTCGGCCGTCCCGCGCCCGCCAGGCGGCACGATCCGGCCGGGCCGGCGGCCGAAGCGGCACCGGCCCAGCCGGCCCGAGTTCAACCGGACCGAGCCCGCCCGACTGGGGTCCGCCCGACCAGGGCCCGCCCGGCTGGGGGCCGCCCGGCTGGGGTCCGCCCGGCTGGGGTCCACCCGACCAGGGCCCGCCCGGCTGGGGTCCACCCGACCAGGGTCCGCCCGGCTGGGGGCCGCCCGACTGGGGTCCGCCCGACTGGGGTCCGCCCGACTGGGGTCCGCCCGACTGGGGTCCGCCCGACTGGGGTCCGCCCGACTGGGGTCCACCCGGCTGGGGTCCGCCCGGCTGGGGCCTGCTCGGCCAGTGCGCGGCCGGCGCGTGTCCGACCGGCGGGACCGGGCCAGGCGCAGGCCCATCGGGCGCGGAACCGACCAACGCGGGCCCGGCCGGCGCTGATACGGCATCGTCAGCCCGGGAAAGGTCCGGGCTGGCCGGTTCCCCCGCGCCGACGTCCGGATCGCCGGCAAGGCGACGCGGACCAGTGTGCGGTTGCGGCGTGGCGACGACGGGCTCGGCCGGTACGGCGGGCAGCCAACCTCCGACCCGCACCCCGGACTGCGTCAGTTCCTCCTCAGCCACCGCCCCTCCCTCGGCCGCCGGAGCCGGCGGACACCGCGGCTCGCCGCAGGGCAGGATGACACACGCTTCGATCTCCGAGAAGCCGTCGACACGAACCAATTTCGCCGCCACCGCCTCGGGCGTGTCGGTCCCGGAGAAGGACCGAACGAGAAGCGATATACCGCTGGGTCATAAATATGGATTTTGTGCTGGATGTGTGGGTCATCGGTTGGGGAGTTGGGGGCGGTGGCCGCCGAGGCTGAGTAGGGCTAGGGCGATGAGGGCGTGGGGTGAGTGGAAGCCGAAGGCCATCCGGGTGATGAGGCGGATCTTGGCATTGACGGATTCGATGCGGCCGTTGGACAGGCCGTGTTCGAGCGAGGCGATGATGGCGTCGCGGTGGCGGACCACGCGGCGTTGCAGGTCGACGAAGATGTCGATGCGGCTGCGGCGGGCCCAGCCGATCCATTGGTCGAGGGCTTGGACCGCTGTGGTGGGGCTGGTTTTGGCCAGGGTGAACACGTAGCGCAGGCCTTCTTTGAGGGCCCAGGCTCGGTGTAGGCGGGGGTGGTTCTTGGCGATCCAGTCGAGGGTGGCCCGTTGTGCGCCGGTGAGGTTGTCCGGGTTCTTCCACAACGCCCAGCGGGTGTTCTTCACCAGCCGCGCTTCGCCGACGGCGACACCGCGACGGCCTGTTCCCCGACCGGCGGCGGCGTTCCATACCTGCCGGCGGACTCGGTCCACGGCGTCGCTGGCCCAGGCCACGACGTGGAACGGGTCGGCGCAGCGCACCGCGTTCGGGCAACGACGGCGCACCACGGTGGTGATCCAGTCCGCGCCGTCAGCCGACACGTGGGTGATCGCGGCTGCCCGCTCGGGTCCGAGCAGGTCGAAGAACTCGTGCAACGTAGCCGCGCTCTTGCCCGCAGCGGCCCACACCAGCCGGCCGGTGTCGTGATCCACCACCACGCTCAGATACCGGTGGCCTTTCTTGTAGCTGACCTCGTCGATACCGATACGACGTAACCCGTCGAGGCGATCCACCGCTGCGCCGCTATCAGCCCACACCCGCGCGATGATCGCACCCACCGTGCGCCAACTGATCCGCATCAACCGCGACACCACCGACTTCGCCGCGTGCACCGCCAACCACGCCACCGCCTGATCGAACGCCCGGGTATGCCCCGCCCCATGCCTGGCCCACGGCACCGCCGCGACCACCACCCCATGCACCCGACACGACACCCGCGGCGCATCGGCCTCGATCACCGCCCGCACCACCCCCAGATCCAACGCCCGCCACCGCCGACGCACCCCCGCGTCATAACCAGGACACCGCCGCCGGCAAAACGGACACCGCCGCCGAGCACCCCGAGCCACCCGCACCCGAGCCACCACCACCTGCTCGACCGCATCGAACTCGACACCCTCCACCACCGCCTGCTCGACCCCGAACAACCGAGCCCATACCCTTACCGAACGCACGCCGTTGCCCCGCCCACTCAGTTCTGACCTTCGACAAGCCAGAACCTAGGCAGGACAACGGCGTGCGCCATCAACGACGCGCCCAACCACCCACAAACACGTCACAAGACCCATAAATATGACTAAGCGGTATATCGCTGTGACGGAGTCTTCCCAGACAAGGTGCAACGCAGCGTAACGGTGGAGGTAGGCCCGGACGCCGGCCCGACGGGGCAGGGGTGGCGGCGGGAGCCGGGGCAGGGACCGCGGCGAAAGCCAGGGCAGGGTGGGGGCAGAAGCCGGGCAGGGGCAGGGGCGGCGGAAGCCGGGAGCCGGCCGGCTCAGCCGACCTGGAAGCCGAGCGCCTGGGCCAGCGCGACTGCCTGCTCGACGTCGACCCGTGCCCCGGCCCGCTCCACCGCAGTGGGGTCGAGCGCGGACAGGTCGCTGCCGCGCAGGTCGGCGCGGGTCAGCTTGGTGGCGTGAAGCTGGGCGCCGGACAGGTCGACGCCGGTGAGCACCGCGCCGGTGAGGTCGGCGCCGGTCAGGTCGGCCTCGCGCATCCGGACGTCGGTGATGCGCGCCCCGCGCAGGTCGGCGCCGGGCAGCGCGACGAACGACCAGTCGCCGCGGTCGACCCGCAGCGGGCGCAGGTCGCACCGGTCGAAGCTGCTGCCGACCAGCTTGCAGCCGGTGAACTCCGCCTCGAACAGGTTGCACCGGGTGAACGTGCAGCGGGTGAACGCCGAGTCGATGTGTCGGGAGGCGTTGAACGCCACGGTGCCGAAGACGCACTCGGTGAACACCGCGCCCCGGCTGACCGCCTCGGTGAGGTCGACGTCGAAGAACTCGCAGCGCGTGAAGTGCCGATCGACCAGCTCTTCCGCGTACCAGTCCTGCTGGCGGTAGGTGACGTCCTCGACGATCTCCGGCATGCCGCCGACACTAGTGTGGTCGGCCGACACTTCCGGCCCGCCGTACCGGCGGGTAGGTTCGCGGGGATGAGCGTCGCAGTGAGCACCGACCCCGGCCGTGTCGGCTTCGATCCCGCCCGGCTGGCGCGGATCGACGAGCACTTCGCCCGCTACGTCGACGACGGCCGGCTCGCCGGCTGGCAGGTCGTGGTCACCCGCCGGGGCGAGATCGCGCACTCGGCCACGTACGGGCTGCGCGACCGGGAGGCCGGCACGCCGGTCGAGGCGGACACGCTCTGGCGCATCTACTCGATGACCAAGCCGATCACCTCGGTCGCCGCGATGATGCTCTGGGAGCAGGGCCGGTTCGAGCTGACCGACCCGGTCAGCCGGTGGCTGCCCGAGTTCGCCGACATGCGGGTCTACGACCGGGGTTCGGTGCTCAAGCCGTACACCGTGGCGGCGACCGAGCCGATCCGGATCTGGCACCTGCTCACCCACACGGCCGGCCTGACGTACGGCTTCGCCCAGGTCTCGGTGGTCGACGGCCTCTACCGGGCGGCCGGCTTCGACCTGGGCGTGCCGGCCGGCGCGGACCTCGCCGCGGCCTCAGCCGGCCTGGCCGAGCTGCCGCTGCTCTTCCAGCCCGGCACGAGCTGGAACTACGGCGTCTCCACCGACGTGCTGGGCCGCCTGGTCGAGGTGGTCTCCGGGCAGTCGCTGGACGCGTTCTTCACCGAGCGGATCCTGCGTCCGCTCGGGATGGCCGACACCCGCTGGTGGGTCGACGCGGCGGACGCCGAGCGGCTGGCCGCGCTCTACGCCCCGCACCCGGCCACCGGTCAGGCGGTACGCGCCGACGGCGTCGGCCGGGCCGCGCTGGCGGAGCCGGGCTGGCACTCCGGCGGCGGTGGGCTGGTCTCCACCGCCGCCGACTACCACCGCTTCACCCAGTTCCTGCTGCGCGGCGGCGAGTTGGACGGGGTGCGCCTGCTCGGCCCCCGCACGGTCCGCTTCATGACCCGCAACCACCTGCCCGGCGGCCGGGACCTCGCCTCGTTCTCCCCGGAGGGGTTCTCCGAGACCGTGCTCGACGGGATCGGCTTCGGGCTGGGCTTCGCGGTGGTGCTCGACCCGGTGCCGGCGCGGGTGCCCAGCAGCGTCGGCGAGTTCTACTGGGGCGGCCTGGCCAGCACCGCGTTCTGGGTGGACCCGGTGGAGGAGGTCACCGCGCTGCTGTTTGCCCAGCTCATGCCGTCGAGCACGTACCCGCTGCGCAGCCAGTTGCGCCAGCTCGTCTACTCCGCGCTGGTCGACTGACCGGGTTCGGCGGAACGGCACCCGGCCGGCGGCCCGCTGCCTAGCCTGTGAGGCATGAGCAACATCGTCGTGTTCGGCGCCGGCGGGACGGCGGGCTCCCGGATCGCCGCCGAGGCGGCCGAGCGGGGGCACCGGGTCACGGCCGCGGTCCGCCGGCCGGAGGCGGTCGGCTACCTGCCACCGGGCGTACGCACGGTGACCGGCGACGCGACCTCGGCGCGGAGCGTACGCGAACTGGCCGAGGACGCGGACGTGCTGGTGGTGGCCATCGGCGGCGGCGAGCGCGATCTCTGGCGCGACGCCGCGCGGACGCTCGTGGACGCGCTGCGTGACCTGCCCGTCCCACCCCGGGTGATCCACGTCGGCGGTGGCGCGACGCTGCTCACCCCGAAGGGCACCCGGTTCCTGGACGAGCCGGACTTCCCCGCCGAGTACCGCGACTCGGCACACGGTCAGGCCGACGCGCTGGAGTTCTACCGTTCCTCGGCCGACGGGGTGACCTGGACGTACGTCTCCCCGCCGCCGCTGGAGTTCCACCCCGGGGAGCGGACCGGGCACTACCGCACCGGCACCGACCATCCGGTGACCGACGCGCAGGGCCGCTCGGTGCTCACCTACGAGGACCTCGCGGTGGCGATCGTCGACGAGATCGAGAACCCCCGGTTCGGCAACGCGCGGTTCACCGCCGCGTACTGATCAGTCCGCGAGCCGGGCCGGGAACCCGCCGGTGGCGATCGGGCCCCAGGAGGAGATGGTGACCCGGATCAGCGACTTGCCCTGCGCGACCATGGCGGCCCGGTACTCGTCCCAGTTCGGGTGCTCGCCGGAGATGCTGCGGAAGTAGTCCACCAGCGGTTCCAGCGCCGCCGGCAGGTCGAGCACCTCGGCCACGCCGTCGACCTGCACCCACGGGCCGTTCCAGTCGTCGGAGAGCACGCAGGCGGAGACGCGGGGGTCGCGACGGATGTTCGTCACCTTGGCCCGCTCGGGGTAGGTGGAGATGACCAGCCGGCCCTCGGCGTCGACGCCGCAGGAGACCGGGGAGGACTGCGGGCGGCCGTCGGCCCGGGTGGTCATCAGCACGACGCGGTGCCGGGGGCGGAGGAACTCGGTCAGGGCGTCCCGGTCGACCCGGGTGTTGCGCGCGATGCTGCGTGGCATGCCTCGGTTCTACCAGGCCGGCGGCCGGATCTCAGCGCGGGCGGCCGGCGGCCCGGCGCGGGGAGAGCTGCTCCGGCACGCGCGGGCGCGCGGTGGGCCGCCAGGCACGGCCGTTGGCGTAGATCACCCGGAACCCGAGGTACGCCGCGAGCGGCGCCCAGTGCGCCGAGCCCATCCGCAGCTCGGCGGCGTTGTGCCGCTGCCCGTTGGCCAGCACGTCGAGCAGCACGGTCTCGAACGCGGCCGACTCGACCCAGTCCACGTCGCGGGTGAAGCCGCAGATCAACGCCGCGCCGGTGACCTCGAGGAAGCCGCGGAGCGTGGCGTCGGAGGCGCGCAGCACCGAGCAGCTGCCGAAGTAGAGGCGGCGCCCGTCGGCGCGGCCGGCCATCCGCTCGGCCACGTCGGACAGCTCGACCGAGTCCCAGTCGGTGAGGCAGAGCCGACTCGGCTCGCCGTGCATGGCGAAGAAGCCGACGCGGTGGTCCGCGTACTGCTTGAGCAGCCAGCGGTCGAGGAAGTAGAACAGCTCGTCCCGGGTGGCGGCGTCCTTGTGGATGTAGCGGATCCGGCCCAGCCGTTCGAGCAGGTCGAGCGTGGGCAGGACGGACCCGCGCTCGTTGAGGTCGCGGTGCCACTGCCCCTCGACGCAGAACACGCCGCCACGCGCCAACGCCGCACCTCCCCGCGCGAGGTCGCCGCCCGGTGTCGGCACCGGGCCCGCGAGCAGACGTTACCGCGCCCCTCCGACCACGACCGAATGTGAGAACAATTTCCGCCAACCACCACGAAATGCCCCGGCGACTGTCACGGTGAGAAGGACGGGACGTACCGGCCGACGTGCCCGTCCGGACCCGGTTCCACGCTCTCATCGGAGGACTCCTGTGCGCGTCAACACCCTGAAACGGGCGGCCGTCGCGTTCGCGCTGGCCCTGCCCGGGGCCGCCGTCGCGACCGTCGTCGCCGCGCCACCGGCCCACGCCGACGGCTGCTACACCTGGCCCCGCACCCTGTCGTCGGGCAGCTCGGGCACCGACGTCCGGCAGCTCCAGGTGCGGGTGGCCGGCTGGGCCGGGTACGCCGGGATCGTCCGGGTCGACGGCAGGTACGGCCCGGAGACGGCCACCGCGGTCAAGCGCTTCCAGTCCGCGTACGGACTGCGGGCCGACGGCGTCGCCGGGCCGCAGACCTTCGCCAAGATCTACGACCTCCAGGACGACGACTGCACCCCGAAGCACTTCAGCTACCGCGAGCTGGACAACGGCTGCGGCAAGGGCGGGTGGAGCGGGGGCCCGCTCTCGCCGTCCGCCACCCGGGAGAACGCGCTACGCGCCATGTGGAAGCTGGAGGCGCTGCGACGCAGCCTGGGCGACAAGCCACTCACCGTCACCAGCGGCTTCCGCAGCATCGCCTGCAACCGGCAGGTCGGCGGCGCCTCGAACAGCCAGCACCTGTACGGCGGCGCGGCCGATCTGACCTCCCGGAACCGGACCCTCTGTCAGGTCGCCCGGTCGGCCCGCGACCAGGGCTTCAGCGGCATCTACGGCCCCGGCTACCCGGACCACGGCGACCACGTGCACGTGGACTCACGCAAGGAGAACAACAAGGACGGGTCAGCCAACACCACCGACTGGTCCGCCCCGGACTGCGGAATCGACTGATCCGGACGCACGGCGGCCCGACGCGGGGGGTGGGGGCTCCCCGCGCCGGGCCGCCGTCCGGAAGGCCCGCGCGGAGGTCGGGGGGCGCTCCGCGGCGGGCCGCCGCCCGGACACGGGTCGCGGCCGACGGCACGCCGACCGCGACCGGTACCCGGAGGTCAGCTCGCCCGGGGCCAGCGCGGCCGGGCCGCCGGGGCCGACCGCCCGACGCCGGGCCGCACCGGCGGCGTGACGACCCGCGGGACCGGGCCACGCGCCTGGCCGGCGACCGGGCGGGCGGCCGGGGCCGCGCCCGGCCGGGCAGCCTGACCCGCGCCCGGCCGGGCAGTCTGCGCCGCGCCCGGACGGGCCGCCTGGACAGCCGGTCGGACCGCCGACGGGCCGGTCAGCACGAACGGGAACGGTACGTGGACGAACGGGTTGCCGTGCCGGATCAGCGCGTCGATCTGGCGCTCGTTGAGGCCGTGTGTCTCCAGCACCCGACGCCCCCAGCGGTGCAACCGGCAGGGGAACGCCGCCCCGTCGTTGCGGCACTTCGGCCCCGCGGGCCACTCCTCGGCGGCGTGCACCACCACCGCCCGGACCGCGAGGCGGACGTCCTCGGGTGTCAACGGCGCCGGCATCGGCACCTCGCCCAGGACCTTGTCGATGGGATCCGTCGACTGCTCACCAACACGCACGGCAGGCCTCCCGCAGCTCGGCAGCGATGCGGCGGACCGGCCGCACCACATCCTCGCCCACTGGTACGGCCGGACACCGGCGACAGTTCAATCCCGCCAGCCGGGCGTGCCCTTCACCGCGTCAGACCAGGTCGGCGTCCTGGACCAGCAGCGCCACCTGCACCCGGTTGTTCAGGTCGAGCTTGGCGAGCAGCCGCGACACGTACGCCTTCACGGTCGCCACGCTCATGAACAGCTCGGCGGAGATCTCCGCGTTGGTCCGACCCCGGCCGAGCAGCAGCGCGACCTCCCGCTCCCGCTCGGACAGCCCGCCCAGCAGCCGTACCGCCCGCTCCCGCCGGGGATCCCGGGCGGGCGCCGGCGCGGCGGCTGTCACATGCGCGATCAACCTGCGGGTCACCGCCGGGGACAGCGTGGCCTCCCCCGCCGCGACCCGGCGTACCGCCGCGACGATCTCGGCCGGCGGGGTGTCCTTCAGCAGGAAACCGCTCGCCCCGGCCCGTAGCGCGCGTAGCACCTGCTCGTCGGCGTCGAACGTGGTCAGCACCAGCACCTCGGGCGGGTCCGCCGCGGACCGCAGCGCCTCGGTGGCAGCCAGCCCGTCCACCCGGGGCATCCGGATGTCCATCAGCACCACGTCCGGGGCGTACGCGGCGACGGCCGCCGGCACCTCGGCGCCGTCGCTCGCCTCGCCCACCACCGCCAGGTCGGGTACGCCGCCGAGGATCATCGACAGCGCGCCCCGGACCAGCGGGTCGTCGTCGACGATCAGCACCCGTATCGCGCTCACGAGGTGCCCCAGGGCAGCCAGGCGGCCAGCCGGAAGTCGCCGTCGGCGTCCCGCCCGTGGTCGACGCGCCCGCCGGCCAGCGTGACGCGCTCGGCGACGCCCACCAGTCCGGTGCCGGTGCCGGGGATGGCGGTGGCCGGCCCGCCCACCGGCCAGGGGTTGCGGATGTCCACCGCCAGCCCCTCGCCGGGGCCGCCGGACAGCCGGATGGTCACCACCGCCCCGGGGGCGTGCTTGCGGGCGTTGGTGAGCCCTTCCTGCACGATCCGGTACGCGCTGCGCCCGATCGCCGCCGGCACCCCGGCCGGCTCGGTCACCTCGTCCACCACGCTGACGCGTACCCCGGCGTCACGACTCTCCGCCACCAGCGCGGGCACGTCGCCGAGCGTCGGCTGCGGCCGTTCCGGCGTGGCCCCGGCATCCGCCTCGGCCCGCAGCACGCCGATCACCTCGCGCAGGTCCTGCAACGCGGCGTGCGCGCTGGCCCGGATCACCCCGGCCGCGCGGGCGACCTCCTCCGGCGGCGCGTCCGGGCGGAACTCCAGCGCGCCGGCGTGCAGGCTGAGCAGGGAGATCCGGTGGGCGAGCACGTCGTGCATCTCCCGGGCGATCCGGCCGCGTTCGAGCTGCCGGGCCTGGTCGAGCCGGAGTTGCTGCTCGGCCTCGGCCCGCTCGGCCCGGTCGCGCAGCGACAGCACCAGTTGGCGGCGGGCCCGGACGAACAGCGCCCAGGCCACCACGACGCCGATGAACAGCACGGTCCACGCCACGGCGGCCCAGAACGGCATGGCCGGGTCGGGGCGGACCACGATGAACGGCAGCGCGGTGGCCAGATGCCAGCCGACCAGCGTCAGCCCCACCACCAGCGGTCGGTGGACCAGCACGGTGAACAGGACGACCAGCAGCGCGGCCCCGGAGGTGACCGAAAACAGCGTCAGCGGCGCGGTGGCCACCGCCAGCCCGACCGGCCAGCGGCGACGCAGCCAGAGCGCGCCGGCGGCGAGCAGGCCGACGAACAGGTCGATCCCGGCGAGCCAGCTCGGCCCGGCGTTGAGCGCGAACTCCGGGCTTGCGCTCACCGCGTCGTCGTGCGCGAGGAGCACCCAGCCCAGCGCGGCCAGGAACAGCAGGCTGTCGACGAACCAGTCCCGCGGGGTCCGGCGGGCGGCCCGGGCGGGCACCAGGGAGCCCGGCAGGAGCCAGGGGTGATCGGGGACGACAGCGCTGCTCACCTGCTCCATGCTAGGGAGCCGTCCGGACCGGCGGCCAGCTACCAAAGTCGACGCCTGCGGTGGACCGAGGTCGGTACCGGCAGCGACCGCCGGCCGCAGCGGAGCGCCGGGTGGCCCCGGCAGGCTTCTCGGCATGATCGAAGTCGACCACCTGACCAAGCGGTACGGCCCGCACACCGCCGTCGAGGATGTGACGTTCCGGTGTGAACCGGGCACGGTGACCGGATTCCTCGGGCCGAACGGCGCCGGCAAGTCCACCACGATGCGCATGATCTGCGGGATGACGCCGCCCAGCTCGGGCTCGGCCACGGTGGCCGGCCGGCCCTACCGGGAGCTGCCCAACCCGGGCCGGGAGATCGGCGTCCTGCTCGACGCCTCGGCTCAGCACGCCGGGCGCACCGGGCGGGAGACGCTCACGCTGGCCGCCCGCACCATGGGAACGGACCAGGGGCAGGTGGCCGCGAAGCTGGACCTGGTCGGGCTGAACGACACCGCCGCGCGGCGGCGGGTCGGCGCGTACTCCCTGGGCATGCGGCAGCGGCTCGGCTTGGCGCTGGCGCTGCTGGGCGACCCCCGGGTGCTGGTCCTCGACGAGCCGGCCAACGGCCTCGACCCGGAGGGCATCTACTGGATGCGCGGCCTGCTGCGCGACTACGCCGACCGGGGCGGCACCGTGCTGCTCTCCTCGCACCTGCTGCGCGAGGTGGAGGCGGTGGCCGACCGGCTGGTGGTGATCGGCGGCGGCCGGGTGGTCGCCCAGGGCGGCAAGGACGAGCTGCTGGCCGGCGCCGGCACGCTGGTCCGCGCCCGGGACCAGCACGCCCTGCGCCTCACCCTGGACCGCGCCGCGCTGCCGGCCACCGTCGGCACCGACGGCGGCTTCGTGGTCCGGGCCGAGCCGGAGGCCGTCGGTCAGGCCGCGGCCGACGCCGGGCTGGTCCTCACCGAACTGCGTCCGGCCGGCAGCGGCGGCCTGGAGCAGCTCTTCCTCACCCTCACCGCCGGCGCGTCGACCAGGGAGGCCGTCCGATGACCACCGCCACCACCCCCGTTCCCACCGCCGCCCCGATGCGGCACGGGCCGGCCGCCGGCCCCTCGCTGGTCCGGCTGACCGGGGTGGAGCTGCGCAAGCTCGCCGACACCCGGGCCGGACGCTGGCTGCTGATCAGCATCGGGCTGATCGCGGTCGCCATCGTGGTGGTGCAGCTCTTCGTCACCGACGCGGCGGAGCAGACGTTCACCGCGTTCTTCGCGCCGTCGCTGCTGCCGGTCGGGCTGCTGCTGCCGGTGCTGGGCATCCTCTCCATCACCGGCGAGTGGTCCCAGCGCACCGCGCTGACCACGTTCGCGCTGGTGCCCCGCCGGGAACGGGTGATCGTCGCCAAGCTCGCCGCGGTGGTGCTGGCCGCGCTCGCCTCGGTGCTGGTCAGCCTCGCCGTCGCCGCCGCCGGCACGCTCGCCGCCCGGGCCACCGGCGGGGCGGGCGCCTGGACGTTCGACTGGCAGATGCTGCCGTACGCGGCGGTGTTCCAGGTGGCGAACGTGCTGATGGGCGCCGGGTTCGGTCTGCTGCTGCTGAGCACGCCGCTGGCGATCGTCACCTACCTGCTGCTACCGACCGCGTGGAGCGTGCTGTCCGCGATGATCGAGGCGCTGCGGGAGCCGGCCGGCTGGCTGGACACCTCGCTCACCATGGCGCCGCTGCTCAGCCCGGACGTGACCGCCGGGCAGTGGGGTCGGCTCGGTGTCTCGCTCGCCGTCTGGATGGTCGTGCCGCTGGTCGCCGGCCTGATCCGCACGATGCGGCGGGAGGTGTCCTGACCGTGGCCGACCGGGAACCCGGGGCCGTCGTGGTCGACGGCGGGGTCGGCGAGCTGGTCGTGATGTGGGCCGGGTTCCCGCTGCTCGGGGCGGGCCTGGGGGCCGGGCTGACCGCCCTGTCCGGGTGGATCGCCGGATTGGCCTGGTTCCCCTTCCAGGACGCGTTCGCGCTGCTCGACAAGTGGCCGGACCAGCGGTCGTATCCGCTCGGCGCGGGGGTGGCCGCGGTGGCGGGCCTGGCCCTGGCCGTGGTGGGCGTACGGGAGCGGCTGCGGGTCACGGTCGGGCACCGGTCGGTGCGACTGCACCGGGACGGGCACGGCCGGGACGTCGCCCGGGTCGAGGTGGCCGGCGTCTTCGTCGACGACAGGTCGCTGGTGCTGCTGGACCGGGCCGGCGGCGAGCTGGCCCGGGAGCGGTCCGACCTGAGCGCCGGCCGGCTGCGGGCGGCGTTCACCGGGCAGGGCTGGCCCTGGGTCGACCAGGACCCGCACCGGGACGCGTACCGGCGCTGGGTGCCCGGGCTGCCCGGGCTGCCGGCCGGCGCGGACGCGCTGCTGCGGGCCCGGGAGCGGGCGCTGAAGGACAGCCGCGGCGCCGAGGTCCGGGAGCTGCACGGGGAGCTGGCCCGGCTCGGCGTCGTGGTGCGGGACGAGGGGAAGCGGCAGTACTGGCGGCTCGTCCCTCCCCCCACCCCACCCCCGCGCTGATTCACGGAAAGAGTGGCTATCGGACGCGGAATAGCCACTCTTTCCGTGAAACAGGGGGCGGGAGGAGGGCTCTACACTCGGGCGATGGGAGGTTCTGCGCGTTGGCGGCTCGCGTCGGTTCTGGTGGTGGTCCTGCTGTTGGCCGGTTGCGGCGGCGAGACCGAACAGGTCGCCCTCCCACCGCCGGCAAGTCCCACGCCGAGCACTGTGGCGCCGCTGACCGTCAAGGAGGCGAAGGGGCGCTACCTGGCCGTGGTGGCGGCGTACGACATCGCCCGGGACGCGCTGGCCGAGGCCGAGAAGGCGGGCCGGCCGTGGCGGACGGTGCGGGAGCGGGCCGGGGCGGTCGTGGACGCCAACGTCGCCTGCGCCGGTGAGCTGCGCGGCATCCGCTGGCCGGCCGCCGCGCAGCCGCCGATGGCGGCGCTGCTCGCCGAACACGAGGTGGCGCTGCGGCACTGGCGGCTCGCGGCCGGGGCCGGCAGCGCCGCCGAGCTGCGCCGGGAGATCCGGGCCGCCGGCGCGCACGACGGCGTGCGGCAGGCGACCAGGGTACGCACCGCGCTGGGTCTACCACCACTGCGCGCCACCTGACCGCCACGGGCTGCGATCTTCGGTGCGAGGACTTACCGTCGTGCCGTGGCGTGACCGCGACGTGTCGCGGCGTGACCACGACCGGGGAGCGCGTCGGTGCGGCGGGAGGGGTCACCATGACCGTTGGGCAGGGCATCTTCCGGCGTAAGCCGGTCGAGCAGATCGCCGACGAGACCGAGGAGGGGCTCTCCCGCGAGCTGGGGCTGTGGCAGCTCACCGCGATCGGGGTCGGCGGCATCATCGGCGCCGGCATCTTCGCGCTCGCGGGCGCGGTGGCCAACGAGACCGCCGGCCCGGCCGTGCTGGTGTCGTTCCTGATCGCGGGCCTGGCCAGCGCCGCCGCCGCGCTGTCGTACGCGGAGTTCGCCGGCATGATCCCGAAGGCCGGCTCGGCCTACACCTACGGCTACGCGGTGCTGGGCGAGGCGGTCGGCTGGTTCATCGGCTGGGACCTGCTGCTGGAGTACACCGCCATCGTGGCGGTGGTGGCGATCGGCATCTCCGGCTACTTCGGGTTCCTGGTCAACCAGTTGGGCGCCGACCTGCCGGCCTGGATGCTGGGCGCGCCGGGCACCGGCGACGGGCACCGGATGGACCTGTTCGCGGCGGTGCTCTGCCTGCTCATCGCGTACCTGCTCAACCGGGGCATCAAGGCCGCGGCGCGGTTCGAGACGTTCGTGGTCGGGTTGAAGGTCGCCGTCGTGCTGCTGGTGATCGTGGTCGGCTTCTTCCACGTGAAGAGCGGCAACTACTCGCCGTTCTTCCCGTTCGGGGTCGGGGGCGCGATCACCGGGGCGGCCACCGTGTTCTTCGCGGTCTTCGGCTACGACGCGATGAGCACCGCCGCCGAGGAGTCGCGGGACGCCCGCCGGCACATGCCGAAGGCGATCATCTGGTCGCTCGTCATCTCCATGGTGCTCTACGTGTTGGCCACGCTGGTGCTCACCGGCATGCAGAACTACCGCGACATCGACCCGGAGAGCGGGTTCTCCTCCGCGTTCGCCTCGGTCGGGCTCTCCGGTCTGGCCAGCGTGATCGCGGTCGGGGCGATCATCGGCATCCTCACGGTGATGTTCACGTTCATGCTCGGCGTGACCCGGGTGTGGTTCTCGATGAGCCGGGACGGGCTGCTGCCGGCCTGGTTCGCCAAGGTGCACCCGGTGCGCCGGGTGCCCAGCCGGGTCACCTGGATCGTCGGCGTCGCCTCGGCGCTGATCGCCGGCTTCCTGCCGATCCGGCAGGCCGCCGAGCTGACCAACATCGGCATCCTGCTGGCGTTCGTGGTGGTCTGCGTGGCGGTGATCGTGCTCCGCTACCGCCGCCCGGACGCGCCCCGGACGTTCCGGCTGCCCGGCATGCCGGTCGTGCCGGCGCTCGGCGCGGTGTTCTCGATCTGGCTGATCACGTTCCTCGACCCGGTGACCTGGCTGCGCTTCGGCGTCTGGTTCCTGCTCGGCGCGGTCATTTACGCGCTGTACGGCTACCGCCGCTCGGCGCTGGCCGGCCACGACGACGACCCGGCCGACGCGCCGCCCCGCTGACCCGCCCCGCACGGCGTCCAGGGCCGGCACGGATGGCCCTCGGCCCGCCCGGCCCGGGCGGGTGTCCCAGGTGTGACGTCCACTCATGACCGTGCGTTTTCGGTATCAGAGCGAACCGTCCGGGCATGTTCTGCGTACAGACCGGTGGGTCGTACGCGCGCAACTCGGAGGCACAGTGTCAGTGGTTCGGACTGATCCATTCGCGGGGACGATCCTCCAGCTCGGTGTGCTGGCGGGCCTCGCCGGCACCGTCGGCCTGGGCCGGGCCGGCTGGCTGGCGGGCCTCGTCTACGGGGTGGTGCTGCTCGCCGCGCTCGGGCACGGGCTGCGCCGCACGGGCGCGCGCCGGCTCGGGCCGGCCGACTGGGTGACGCTGACCCGGGCGACGCTGGCCGGCGGCGTGACCGCGCTGGTGGTGGACTCGTTCAGCCGGCCGACCCCGGTCGCGGTGCTGGTCGGGCTCACCGCGGTCGCGCTCGCGCTCGACTGGGTGGACGGGCAGGTGGCCCGGCGCACCGGCACGGTGAGCGCGCTCGGGGCCCGGTTCGACATGGAGGTCGACTCCTTCCTGGTCCTGGTGCTCTGCGTCCACGTCGCCGACCAGGTGGGCCCGTGGGTGCTGGCGATCGGCGCGATGCGGTACGCCTTCGTCGCGGCCGGTTGGGTGCTGCCCTGGCTGAACGGCCCGTTGCCGCCGCGCTACTGGCGCAAGACGGTCGCCGCGGTCCAGGGCATCGCGCTGGCCGTGGTGGCGGCGGACACGCTGCCGGTGGCGTCGGCCGTCGCGGTGCTCGTCGGCGCGCTGGCGCTGCTCGTCGAGTCGTTCGGCCGGGACGTGCGCTGGCGGTGGCGGCACCGCACCCCGGTGGTCCGTACCGAGCCGGCCCGCCCGGCGGTGGTGCGTTCCCCCGTGCCGGCGGCTCGCCGGGCCGGCTGGGAGCCCGCCGCCCCGGTGCTGGTCGGACGCGCCGAGGTCGGCGGTCGACGCTCGTGACCGGCGACGACCTGACCCCGGCCGCCGGGAACGACCCGACCGCGAGCGACGGTGTCCGGCGGGAGGTCGCCGACGACGACGCCCGGACCGGGACCGCCACGACCGGTGACCCGGGCCCGGAGCGGGCCGGACGACGGCGGCGCATCCGGTCCGGGACGGCCACCGGGCTGGCCGCCGCGCTGGTGCTGGCCGCCCTGATGCTGCCGACCGACGTCGACGACCTCACCCCGGCCGCGTTCCTCCGCATTCCGGTGGAGGGGCTGATCGCGGTCGCGCTGCTCCTGGTGCTGCCGCCGGGGCCGCGCCGGATCGTCGCCACGGTGCTCGGCGCGCTGCTCGGCCTGGTCCTCGTCCTCACGCTCACCGACCTCGGTTTCTCGACCGTCCTGGACCGTCGCTTCGACCTCATCGCCGACTGGGCGTTCCTCGCCGCCGGCGCGGAGTTCCTGGCCGAGTCGTACGGGCGGGCCGCGCAGGTGGGCGCCGTGGCGGTGGCCGTGGCCGCGGTCGTCGCCGTACCGGTGCTGGTGACGTTGGCGGTGCGACGGCTGGCCCGGCTGCTGGGCGACCACCGGCCGGTCAGCGCGCGCACCGCCGCCGCGTTCGCCGCCGCCTGGGTCGTCTGCGCCGTGCTCGGCGCGCAGATCGTGCCCGGCCTGCCGGTCGCCGCCGACACCGTCGCGGCCGGCGTCTGGGACCGTACCCGGCAGGTGAACGCGGGCCTGCACGACCAGGAACGGCTCAACGACCAGCTCGCCGGTGACCCGTTCCGCGACACCCCCGGCGACCAGTTGCTGACCGGGTTGCGCGGCAAGGACGTCCTGGTCACGTTCGTGGAGAGCTACGGCCGGGTGGCGGTGGAGGATCCGGAGCTGGCCCCGGAGGTGGACGCCGCGCTGGACGAGGGGACGCGGCAGTTGACCGCCGCCGGCTACGGCAGCCGCAGCGCGTTCCTCACCTCGTCCACCACCGGCGGGGGCAGTTGGCTGGCGCACGCCACGCTGATGACCGGTATCCGCACCGACAACCAGTTGCGCTACACGAACCTGGTGCACAGCGACCGGTTGACGCTCAACGGCGCGTTCAAGCGCGCCGGGTGGCGGACGTCGCTGGTCATGCCGGCCCTCACCCGGGCCTGGCCGGAGGCCGACTTCTTCGCCCCGGACCGCGTCTACGGCGCCGGTGACCTCGGCTACCGGGGGCCGACGTTCAGCTTCTCCTCGCCGCCGGACCAGTTCACGTTGGAGGCCTTCCAGCGCGCGGAGCGGGCACCCGGGCACGCCCCGGTGATGGCCGAGATCCCGCTGCTCTCCAGCCACATCCCGTGGACGCCGGTGCCGAACCTGGTCGACTGGGACGACCTCGGCGACGGATCGGTCTTCACCGGCACCAATCGCGCGGACCGCGCGGACGAGGGCACCCGGAAGGCCTACCGGAAGTCGATCGTCTACTCGCTGCGTACGCTGATCTCCTACGTCCAGAGGTACGGCGACGAGAACCTCGTGCTGGTCTTCCTCGGCGACCACCAGCCGGCCCGGGCGATCACCGGCGAGGGGGCCGGCAGGGACGTGCCGATCACCGTCGTGGCCAGGGACCCGGCCGTGCTCGACCGGGTCACCGGCTGGGGCTGGCAGGCCGGCCTCAACCCGGCCCCGGACGCTCCCGTCTGGCCGATGGAGGCGTTCCGCGACCGGTTCCTGCGGGCGTTCGGCCCGCAGTCCAGGACTCACAGTTAGGAACGGCGTGACGATGCTCGCACGGGCCTGGGGGATCACCCGGTCCCTGGCCATCTACCACGGCCAGCCGGCCAAGCACCGCCGGGCCCGCCAGCTCTACGGCCGGTTCCTCGGCCCCGGCGACCTCGGCTTCGACATCGGCGCCCACGTCGGTGGCCGGGTACGCACCTGGCGTCGGCTGGGCGCGCGGGTGGTCGCGGTCGAGCCGCAGCCGGACTGCCTGCGGGTGCTGCGCCTGGCGTTCGGGCGGGACGACGACGTGGTCGTCGAGCCCGTCGCGGTGGGCGCCCGACCCGGGCGGGCGCGGCTGGAGCTGTCGTCGGCGACGCCGACGGTGTCCACCATGTCGTCGGCCTGGATCGACTCGGTGACCGCGGACCCGAGCTTCGCCGGGGTGCGGTGGGACCGCTCGGTCGAGGTGCCGGTGGTGACGCTCGACGACCTGGTCGCCCGGCACGGCGTACCGGCGTTCTGCAAGGTCGACGTGGAGGGTTTCGAGGGTGACGTGCTGGCCGGGCTGAGCCGGCCGGTGCGCGCGCTCTCCTTCGAGTACCTCCCACCGGCGCACGATGCCGCGCTCGCGGTGCTCGACCAGGTGGAGCGGCTGGGCGCGGGCGGTTACCGCTACAACTACTCCCCGGTGGAGACGATGCGCTTCGCCGCCGACGAGTGGCTCGACGCGGCCGGCCTGGTGCGGCTGCTGGAGACGTACCGGCCGGCGGGTCGCTCCGGCGACGTCTACGCCCGGCTGGCGCGTTCCTGACTAGGCTGGCGCCATGACCCGCTACGCCGCCCTGCTGCGGGGTGTCAACGTCGGCAGCACCCGGCTCGCGATGGCGGACCTGCGTCGCGTCGTCACCGACCTCGGCCACACCGACGTCGCGACGTACCTCCAGAGCGGCAACGTGGTGTTCACCGCCCCGCCGACCCGCGACGAGGTGCTCGCCGAGGGCATCGCGACGCGGCTCGCCGACGACCTGGGCCTGCGGGTGCCGGTGCTGGTCCGCGACGGCGGCGAGTTGGCCGCGCTGGTCGGCGCGAGCCCGTACGCCGGGCGGCAGGAGGACCCGACCCGGGTGCTGGTGGTGTTCCTGTCCGCCGCGCCGGACCCGGCGCGGGTCCGTGAGCTGGCCGTGCCGGCCGGCGAGGAGATGGAGTACGCGGTGGCCGGCCGGGAGCTGCACCTGCACTACCCGGCCGGCAACTACGGGCGGACGAAGTTCACCACCGCGTACCTGGAAAAGAAGTTGGGCGTGGTGGCGACGGCGCGCAACTGGAAGTCGGTGCTGGCGTTGCGCGACCTGACCGCCGACTGAGCGCGACCGGTCAGAACCGGTACGCGGTGTGGTACTCGGGCACCACCACGCGGCTGCGCGGCGAGACCCGCCGCACGTCGGCGATCAGGGCGTCGAGGCGTGCCCGGTCGGTGGCGGCGACCGTCGGCGGGTTGGTCAGCGGGGTCTCGAAGTTGTCCCAGTGCACCGGCACCACGATCCTCGGGTGGTCCAGCGCGGCCATCAGCCGGGGCACGTAGTCGGCGACGGACGTGGTGGCGGCGGAGGCGATCATCGCCACGTCCGGCGCCAGGCCGGCCAGGTTGCGCTCGTCGAGGTCGCTGGCGCCCATGAAGAACACCGACGGCCCGCCGTCGACCCGGATCTGGTAGGCCAGCGTGTCCCCCTCGGGCAGGTCGGAGATCTTCGTCGGCCGCGGCGGCGGGCTGAACCGGACCCCGGGGAAGGCCATCGACCAGGCCGCGTTGCGGCTGTGCAGCGAGCCGACCACCTCGACCGTGTACCCGTCGAAGTCGAGCACCTCGCCGCCCTTGACCGGGGCGAGTTGCCCGGCCGGCAGCCCGTACGCCAACCCCAGGTGGTAGGCGGTGAGCGTGCCCAGGACCCGGGCGCCGGTCCGGGCGGCGATGTGCGGCACGTCGTTGAAGTGGTCCCAGTGGGTGTGGGTGACCAGGATGTTCTCGGCGCGGTCGGCGAGCCGGTCGACCACGTCGGTGGCCACGCTCAGCGCGGTGTCCGGGTGGAACGCGCCCCGGAAGAGGCCGGTGTCGAAACGGCTGAGGTACGGGTCGACCAGCACCGTCCGGTCGCCGATGTCGATCCGCCATCCGGCCGTGCCCCACCAGCGGAAGCTCACCGCGCCGGCGCGGCCGGCGGTCCGGCCCGCCGGGGCGCTCGGAGCGGCCTGGGCCGGGGTGCCGGCGACGAGCCCGGCGGTGGAGACGGCGGCGGCGCCGACGGCGGTGTCACGCAGGAAGCGGCGGCGGGCGTAGTGGGACGGTCGGTTCTCGGGCACAGGTCGTCCTCCCCGTTCAGGGATCGGTGGATCGGTAGGCCCACTCCACCACCGCACCGGCGGCGGCGTCCAAGATCGAGCGACGGAAGGATCGATATCCGTTCCGATATCACCGCAGGCCGGAGCCGGTGCACGCCGGGGTTACCGGTCCGGAGATCAGCGCAACGACTCGACCGCCGCCCGGGCGGCCTCCCCCATGGCCAGGTCCGCGTCGATCCGGCGGGTGCTGAGCCGCTCGGTGCGTGCCAGGACCGCGACGGCGTACCGGCCGCCGTCGGGATACTCCGCGACGCCGGCCTCCAGGTGCAGGCCGGGCAGCGTGCCGGTCTTTCCGGCGACCCGGACCGCGGGCGGGAAGCCGGCGGCGAGCCGGGTCCAGAAGAGTTGCCGGGCCATCAGCTCCCGGACCGTCGCGCAGGCTTCCGCCGGGCCGGCCTCGTCCCGCCACACCAGGCCGAGCAGCCGGGTCAGCTCGCGGGCGGTGCTGGAGGTGGTGTGGGCCGGGTCGAAGACCCGCATGGCCCGGACCCGCTCCGGCGGCAGCGTGGGGAAGATCCGCGCGAAGTCCGCCTCGGTGCGCGCGCCCACGTCGGCGAGCATCGTCTCGACCAGTTGCCGGGGTCCGCCCACGATCCGGGTACGCGGCAGGTCCAGCTCCGCGGCCAGCATCGGCAGCACGTCCGGGCCGACCCGGCGCAGCAGCAGGTCGGCGGCCGTGTTGTCGCTCACCGACATGGCGAAGTACGCGAGGTCGCGCAGGGAGACCTCGACGTCGTCGGCGCAGCCGGCCACCCCCCAGCCGCCCAGCCGGTCGGCGGCGCCGACCAGCACCCGCTCGCCGGGGTCGAGCTGGCCGGCGGTGACCTGCCGGGCGAACTCCAGCACCAGCAGGATCTTGAAGACGGACGCGATGACGATCTGCTCGTCGGCGCGCAGCGCCACCTCGCGCGACGGGTCGTCCACGTCGGCGACGTGCAGGCACCCGCTCAGCCCGGCCCGTCCGAAGATCTCCCCGACCCGTTGCGCCGCATCCACCCCGTCACGGTAACCAGCATGGGGGCTAGGGTGCGCGGGTGGACCTGCTGCGACATCTGCGGCACTTCGTGGTGGTCGCCCGGGAGCTGCACTTCGGCCGGGCCGCCGAGACGCTGGGCATGGCGCAGCCGCCGCTGAGCCAGTCGATCCGGCGGCTGGAGCGGGAGTTGGGCGCGACGCTCTTCGACCGGTCGCAACGGCAGGTCCGTCTCACCATCGCCGGCCAGTTGCTGCTCGGCGAGGCGGACGACCTGCTCGCCGGCGAACGCCGACTGCGCCACCTCGCCGACCAGGTACGCCGGGGCACGCTGGGTGTGCTGCGCGCCGGCGTACCCCCGGAGACCCCGGCGGTGACGTTGCGCGCGTTGCTCGACGGGCTGGCCGCCCGCGCACCCGGGCTCGACCTCGATCTGCACGAGCTGACCAGCGCCGAGCAGCGGCGGATGCTGGCGGAGGGCCGGCTGGACGTCGGCCTGCTGCACCATCCGGCGGAGGAGGCCGGGCTGCGGTTCGGGGAGCCGGTGGACGTGCCGGTCGGGGCGTTGCTGCCCCGGACCTCGCCGCTGGCCCGGGCCCGTGAGGTCGCGCTGGCCGACCTGGCCGGTCTGGACCTGGTCACCGCGCCGCCGGCCACCGCCCCCGGGTGGCACGAGCACCTGCTGACGGTGTGCCGGCAGCACGGTTTCGTCCCGTCCCGGGTCCGACCGGCGCGCAACCCGGAGTTCCTGTTCGGATTGCTCCTGGCCGGCGGGGCGGTGGCCGTCGAGCCGGCGGCGCTGGCGCGACGGGAACCTCGCATCGCCTGGCGGTCGCTCGCCGGCGCACCGCTGGTACGGCGGATCTCCGCGGCCTGGCCGAGCCGGGCGGCGCACCCGGCGGCGCCGATGTTCGGGCAGCTCGCCACGGAGGTGCTGGCGGCGCCGGAGACGCCGGTCGGCCCGGCGCTGGTCGCCCCCGCGGCCCGGCCGTGGCCGGTGCTCTTCGAGGCCGGGCGGGACGGAAAGTTGTCGCTCTGATCTCCCGGAGTTCACCAGGCACCGACTAACATCGCTGATCATGAATATCAAGAGCGTCACCCGCTCGCGACCCGGGCGGCTGATCGCGGCGGTCGTGCTGACCGTCACCGTCGCGACCCCACTGGCGGTGACCGGCGCGGCATCGGCGGCCACCACGCTGACCGTGGCGCAGGCGCTGGCCGCCCAGGACGGTCGCGCCGCCACCGTCACCGGATACGTCATCGGCCAACCCACCGCGACGAACACGGTGATCACGTCCGGCTTCACCGCGGACACCGCGATCGCGATCGCCGACCAGGCCACCGAGACCAGCACCGGCCGGATGCTGTACGTGCAGGTCACCGCCGCCTGGCGGAGCACCTTCGGGCTGCTCACCAACCCGTCCCTGCGAGGCCGGCAGGTGACCGCGACCGGCACCCTGACCGCGTACTTCAGCCACGGCGGCCTGAAGGACCCGAGCGCGATGAGCCTCGGCGGCGGGACCAGCCCGAGCCCGAGCCCGACCCCGAGCCCGACCGGCACCACGTCGCCCACCGGCTACTACGCCGCCGCGACCGGCAAGACCGGGCCGGCGCTGCGCACCGCGCTGCACGCCATCATCAGGACCCAGACCCGGTTGACGTACGACCAGGTGTGGGACGCGCTCAAGGACACCGACCAGGACCCGGCGAACCCGGCCAACGTCATCCTGCTCTACAGCGGGCGCTCGCAGAGCAAGACCAGCAACGGCGGCGGCGTCGACGACTGGAACCGCGAGCACGTCTGGGCCAAGTCGCACGGCGACTTCGGCACCGCCACCGGCCCCGGCACCGACGTGCACCACCTGCGACCGGAGGACGTGTCGGTCAACTCGCTGCGCGGCAACAAGGACTTCGACACCGGCGGCAGCACGGTGGCCGAGGCGCCCGGCTGCTACACCGACGCCGACTCGTTCGAGCCGCGCAACGCGGTGAAGGGCGACGTCGCCCGGATGATCCTCTACATGGCGATCCGGTACGAGGGCGACGACGGCTGGCCGGACCTGGAGCCGAACGACTCGGTGGCCAACGGGAGCGCGCCCCGGCTCGGCCGGCTGTCGAAGCTGCTCGCCTGGAACGAGCAGGACCCGCCGGACGCGTTCGAGCAGCGCCGCAACCAACGCATCTACGAGCGCTGGCAGGGCAACCGCAATCCGTTCGTCGACCACCCCGAGTGGGCGCGGTCCATCTGGGGCTGACCGCTTGCCCCCGATCACCCGCCCCTCCTCCGGCCGCGCGGCGGGCCGACCCCCGTTTGACCGGCCCGCCGCGTCCTGGTTCCGCACCACCCGCCGGAGCGGGCGTCGTTGCCTGCCATTGCAGCCCACCGCGCCCGGCGCGCGCCAATGATTCGACGGTGCTCGAATGGTGCCGCCACGCCGACCGGCCCCCGGCGATCCGCTGGACGCCGGGGTTTGACTTCGAGCACCCTCGAAGGGGCAGGGTGGCGGAAACGCTCCGACGGGGAGGACCCAGACATGCGTTACCGCACCATCGGCACCGACCCGGCCACCCGCCGCGAGGTCAGCGTGCTCAGCCTCGGCGCGATGCTGTTCGGCACCGCCACCGACGAGACCACCGCCTACGCCATCCTCGACCGGTACGTCGAGGCCGGCGGCACGTTCGTGGACACCTCGGACAACTACGCCTTCTGGCAGAACGGCGGCCAGGGCGGGGAGAGCGAGACGCTCCTCGGCCGCTGGCGGCGCAGCCGTGGAATCGGCACCGAGATCGTGTTCGCCACCAAGCTCGGCGCCCGCCCGCTCGCGCCCGGCACCAGCTACGTGGACAACCCGGAGGGATTGTCGGCCACGGTGATCCGCGAGTCCGCCGAGCGCAGCCGCGAGCGGCTCGGCGTCGACCGGATCGACCTGCTCTACGCCCACATCGAGGACCGGACCGTCCGGCTGCGCGAGACGGTGGAGGGCTTCGCGGAGCTGGTCGCCGAGGGCACGGTCGGGCTGCTGGGCGCGAGCAACCACCGCGCCTGGCGGGTCGAGCGGGCCCGGGGGATCGCGGCGTCGGCCGGGCTGCCCGGGTACGAGGTGCTCCAGTACCACCGCAGCTACCTGCCGCCCCGCGTGGACCGACCGAGCGACCTGGACCCGGACGGCGACATCGGCTGGGCCGGCCCCGACCTGGTCAGCTACCTGCGGGCCGAGCCGCAGCTCACCCTGGTCGCGTACTCGCCGCTGCTCAAGGGCGCGTACGCGCGGCCGGAGCGGCTCGGCGAGGCGTACGCCCTGCCCGGCGCCCCGGCCCGGCTGGAGGCGCTACGCGCGGTGGCCGCCGAGAGCGGCGCCACGGTCAACCAGGTGGTGCTGGCCTGGCTGATGGGCGGCGACGTGCCGGCGATCCCGCTGGTCGGCTTCTCCTCGGTGGCGCAGTTGGACGAGGCCCTGGCCGCGGTGGACCTGGAGCTGACCGCCGAGCAGCGCAAGCGACTGGACGCGGCGCACTGACCGGTCGGCCCGGTCAGCGCGTCAGGTCGATCCGCCAGTCGTTCGAGCGCATCAGGTGCCCCGGCGGGTATTCGAACTCCGTCGCGCCGAGCAACGTGAACCCGGCCTTGCGGCAGACCGCGTTCGACGCCGGGTTGTCCACCGACGGGTAGGCGTGCGCGAAGCGCCGGTCGCCCACCGCCGAGGCGGCCACCACCACCGCACGCACCGCCGCCGTCGCCAACCCCCGGCCCTGGTGGGTCGGGAGCACCGCCCAACCCATCTCGTACACCTGCTCGTCGCGCCAGTCACGCGCCCAGAAGCCGACGCTGCCCACCTTCGTCCCGTCCGGCGTGACCACCGCGAACATGGTCCCGCTGCGCGGGCCCGGCCCGCGCAGGTAGCGCTCGTGGCGGGCGCGCACCTGCTCGTCGGTCTCCGGGCCGCCGGTGTGCGCCCGCACCTCGGGACTGTTCAGCGCCCGCAGCAACGCCAGGTCGTCGGTGCTCCATCGGAGAATGCGTACCTCGGTCATCCGCCGATTCGACCAGAACCCCCTGACGAGACGGCCCGCCAGATCCGATCTGGCGGGCCGTCTGGCGCCTGACGGTCGAGGCCGGCAGTGAGGGAGGGGCGGCATGACACCGTTGCGGCTCGCCGTGCTCATCGGCAGCACCCGGGAGGGACGGGTCGGTGACCGGATCGGTCGCTGGTTCGCCGACCAGGCCCGTCGCCGCGCCGGGCTGGTCGTGCAGGAGATCGACCTGGCCGGGTACGACTTCCCGGCCGCCCTGCCCGCCGAGCCCACGCCGGCGATGCGGGCGTTCGTCACCCAGGTGGCACGCGCGGAGGCGTTCGTCGTGGTCACCCCGGAGTACAACCACAGCTTCCCGGCCTCGTTGAAACAGGCGATCGACTTCGCGTACGACGAGTGGCAGGCCAAGCCGGTCGGCTTCGTCTCGTACGGCTGCCGGTCGGTCGGCCGGTACGCGGTCGACCAGCTCCGGACCGTCTTCACCGCGCTGCACGCGACCACCGTGCGGGACACCGTCGGCGTCGACCTGCTCGACGGCGAGCCCGACGGGCACACCGAGGAACGGCTCCGGCAGGACGTCCGGCTGCTCCTCGACGAGCTGTGCTGGTGGGGCCTGGCGTTGCGCGAGGGGCGCGCGGCCCGCCCGTACGCCTGCTGAGAACCATCCATGGAGAAAGGTAGTGATCATGAGTAACCGGAACACCGGGCTGGCCGTCGAGGCCGACGGCCTGATCCGGTCGTTCGGCTCGACCCGGGCGCTCGACGGCCTGGACCTGCGGGTCCCCGCCGGCGCCGTCTACGGGATGCTCGGGCCCAACGGCGCCGGCAAGACCACCGCCGTACGCGTGCTGGCGACGCTGCTGCGTCCCGACGGCGGCACGGCCCGGGTCTTCGGCCACGACGTGGTCGCCGAGGCCGACGCGGTCCGCGCCCGGATGAGCCTGACCGGTCAGTACGCCTCGCTGGACGAGGACCTCACCGGCGCGGAGAACCTGGTCCTGCTGGGCCGGCTGCTCGGGCTGGGCCGCCCGGCGGCGCGGGATCGGGCCGAGGCGTTGCTCGCCGCGTTCGGGCTGACCGAGGCCGCCGGCCGGCAGGTGAAGAAGTACTCCGGCGGGATGCGGCGGCGCATCGACATCGCGGCGAGCATCCTGAACACGCCGGACCTGCTGTTCCTGGACGAGCCGACCACCGGGCTGGACCCGCGCAGCCGCAACCAGGTGTGGGAGATCGTCCGGGCGGTGGTGGCGCACGGCACCACTGTGCTGCTGACCACGCAGTACCTGGACGAGGCGGACCAGCTCGCCGGCCGGATCGCGGTGGTCGACCACGGCCGGGTGATCGCGGAGGGCACCCCGGGCGAGCTGAAGTCGTCGGTCGGGTCGGGCACCGTGCACGTGCGACTGCGCGACGCCGGGCAGCGACCCCGGGCCGAGCAGGTGCTGCGCACGACGTTGAACGTGCCGGTGCAGCTCGCCGCCGACCCGGTGGTGCTGACCGCCCGGGTCGGCGAGGACGGCACCGACCTGGAGGCCGGCGAGCATGCCGCCCGCGCGCTCGGTGAGCTGGCCCGGGCCGGCGTGGTGGTGGACGACTTCTCCCTCGGCCAGCCCAGCCTCGACGAGGTGTTCCTGGCCCTGACCGACCACCCGGCCGTCGCGGCGGACGACCGGGACGACGAACTGGAGGCCGCCCGATGAGCGACACCGCGACCACCACCGGGCGGGCCCCGTCCGTCTACGTGCCCTCCACCGAGGCGCTGGCCACCGTGCTCGCCCCCGGTGAGCGACCGGCCCCGCCGGGGCCGCTGTCGGCGTCGCTGACGTTCGGCTGGCGGGCCGTGCTGAAGATCAAGCACGTGCCGGAGCAGTTGTTCGACGTGACCGCGTTCCCGATCATCATGGTGCTGATGTTCACGTACCTGTTCGGCGGCGCGCTCGCCGACAGCCCGCGCGCGTACCTCCAGTTCTTCCTGCCCGGCATCATGGTCACCAGCGTCGTCATGATCACCATGTACACCGGGGTCGGGCTGAACAACGACATCGAGAAGGGCGTCTTCGACCGGATCCGGACGCTGCCGGTGTGGCGGCCCGCGGCGCTGGTCGGCATGATCTTCGGCGACGTGCTGCGCTACATCCTGGCCGCGGTGGTCATCCTGGCCGTGGGGCTGGTGCTCGGCTTCCGTCCCGACGGCGGGCTGCCGGGGGTGCTGGCCGGCATCGGCCTGCTGGTGGTCTTCTCGTTCGCGTTCTCCTGGGTGTGGACGTTCTTCGGCCTGGTGCTGCGCAGCGAGAAGTCGGTGATGGGCGTCAGCATGATGGTGTTGTTCCCGCTGACGTTCCTGAGCAACGTGTTCGTCGAGCCGGCCACCATGCCGGGCTGGTTGCAGGCGTTCGTCAAGGTCAACCCGGTGACCCACCTGGTCGCCTCGGTCCGGGCCGCGATGGCCGGCGCCACGGACGCCACGAACACGATGTGGCTGCTGCTGTGGAGCGCCGGGTTCGTGGTGGTGTTCGGCACGCTGACCATGCGCCGCTACAACCGGCGCTGACGCCGCGGGGGTGGCGGGGGTCCGGACGCTTCGGGCCCCCGCCACCCCGGCGGGGTGACGACATCGGTCGGGGCTCAGAGTCGCCAGCGCACCGGCTCGGCCGGCAGGTACCGGCAGGCACCGCCGGTGGTGACCGACTCGCGCAGGTGCGCGGCGAGCGTCGGGTGCCGCTGCTCGATCCGGCGCAGCGTGTCCCGGATCCGGCCGGTCACCGCCTTGCGCGCCCGCTCGGCCTGGTCGCCGAGGCGGCGGCTGCGCCCGGCCAGCCCGGCGGCGGCGCGCAACTGGTCGAGCAGGGCCGCGCGTTCGGCGTCCAGGGCCGCCAGCCGCCGCTCGTCGTCGCGCAGCGCGGCCCGGTCGATCTCGTCGTCGAGCCGCCGCAGGTGCTGCCGGTAGCGGGCCTTCGCCTGGTCGTCGAGCACCGGGTCGGCGCCGAGGCGGCGGGCCGCGACCAGCTCCGCGCCGGCGGCGGGGTCGAGCAGCTCGACCGCGGGCACGTCGACGCCGGGCCGGCTCAGCAGCAGCCGCAGGTCGTGCAGGCCCTTGGCGTCGGGCAGGTGCACCACCAGGCCGGCGTAGGCGAGCCGCCACACCGGACCGTCGAGGCGGAACTCGGGCCGGCCCGCGTCGGCACCGTGGGCCTCCGCGTCGGGGCCGCCACCGGCCACGGAACCGGGTCGGGCGCGCGTGCCCGCACCGACCGTCATGCCGGCCCAACCGCTCGCGCCGGGACCACCCCGCAGCCCGCCCCGACCGGCCACACCTGACGTGGCCGCCGTCGTGGACCCGACCGGCGCGACCTCGCCGGCCCGCGCCGTCGTCACGGCCGTGCCGACGTCAGCGGCCCGCCGGCCGGCCAATAGGTCGGCCGCGGTGAGCCGCTCGACCACCTGGACCATGCCCAGCTCCCGCGCCTCGGCCACCGTCGCGGCCCGCAGCCGGGCCGCCTCGGCCGCGTCGCCCGGCCCGCCGCGCCCGGCGAGCGCGGTGACCAGCCCGGCCCGACCGAGCACCGACCAGGGACGGGCACCCAGGCGGTCGGCGGCGGCCCGGGCCGCCGCGTAGCCGGCGACCGCGTCGTCCCACCTCCGCTCTGCCGCGTCCACAGCGGCCAGCCAGAGGTCGACCGGGCCGCCGATGTCGCAGCCGAACAGCGCGACCATCCACCGCCCGCGGTGCGGCGCCAGGGCCGCCCGCGCCTCGGCGCAGCGGCGGGGGTCGCCGTCCACGGCCGCCGCCTGGGCCCGCGACCGCAGCCACAGCGCCGACACCGGCCGGGGGTACGCGGTGCCGGCCGCCTCGATGCCGCCGACGAGCCGCAGCACCGCGCCCGCGTCGCCGCGCTCGGCGGCGGTGATCGCCCGGAGCAGCTCCATCTGCGGGTGGTTGGCCGCGCCCGGCCGGTCGAGCACGGCTTCGGCCTCGGCGAGCCGCCCACGCAGCACCAGCAGGGACCAGCGCAGGTGGTGTGCCATGAAGGCGTGGTCGGAGTGCTCCCACTCGCCGTAGCCGTCCATCTCGGCGTAGCAGGCGTCGGCGGCGGCGAAGTCGCCCCGGAAGGCGGCGATGATGCCGCTGTCCACGGCCGCCGCCATCCGTTGCCGGGCCACGTCGCCCGCCCGGCAGCCGGCGACGAACGCGGCCAGCTCGTCCCGGTACGCCGGGTCGCCCAGCTCCAGCAGCGCCACCCAGCGCAGCGACGTGGCCCACAGCTCGGTGTCCCGGTCGCCGCCACGGCGGGCCACCTCGCGGATCTCCGCGGTGACCACGGCCCGCTCCTCGGCCGTGCCCAGCCCCCAGGTGGTGTCGTGGCGGGCCCACAGGCTGAACGTGAGCGCCTCGTCGTCCCGGCCGTGCCGGGCGAGCGTCTCGGTCGCGGTGATGAGGTCGGTGACCAGGGCGCGTGTCGACCGCTCCGGGTCGGGCGGGCCGATCAACCGGTGGTACGCCTCCCGGACCAGCGCGTCGGCGTCGAGCCGACGCCGGGTGGCCGAGTGCTGGCTGCGGGCGGTGAGCGCCACCCGGGCCAGCACGGCCGGCTCGTCCAGCCCCCGGGCCAGCGCGGCGGCGTCGACGAGCAGTTGCTCGGCCTCGCCCGGCGTGCCGGCGTGGTGCAGCAGCCCGGCCAGCTCCAGCAGCACCCGGACCCGCCGGACCGGCTCGTCGGCGAGGCTCAGCGCGCGCCGGAAGTGCCGCACCGACTCCTCCACGGCCAGCCGGCCGCTGGCGTCCCGCGCGGCGGCCAGCAGCAGGTCGCCGGCGCGTACCGGGTCCAGCTCGGGACCCGCGAGCCACGCGTGGCGGGCCAGGTCGGCCGCGATGAGCCGGTCGGCGAGCGCGTCGTCGGCGCGGTCGACGGCCCGGACCACGGCGGCGTGCCGGGCACGCCGCGCATGCTCGGGCAGCCCGTCGTAGAGCGTCTCCCGGACCAGGTCGTGCACGAACGCGAACCGGCCGCCGCCGCGGGCCAGCACCAACCGGGCGGCGGCGGCCCGGTCGAGCAGCCGGTCGACCTGCGCGGCCGGGGCGGGTACGCAGGCGGCCAGCGTCTGCCGGTGGAACTCGCGGCCCAGCACGGCGGCCACTGTCAACGCCTCGACCACCGGGGCGGGCAACTGGTCGAGCCGGCGACGCACCGCCTCCCGTACGCCGGGGGCGATGGTGTCGGCCAGACCGTCGGTGTGCCAGAGCCGGGCCGTCTGCTCGACGAAGAACGGGTTGCCGCCGGTGCGGCGGTGCACCTCGTCGACGAGGTCCGCGCCCGGTTCCCGGCCGGCGGTGCGGCGGATCAGCGCGGCCACCTCGTCGCGACCCAGGCCGGTCAGCGTGACGGTGGTGGCCTTCGCGGCCAACGGCAGCAGCAGCGGACGCAACCGGTGGTCGTCAGCCTCCACCTCGGCGTCGCGGTAGGTGCCGATCACCAGCAGCCGCTCGAACCAGGTGTGCTGGGTGACGAACCGGAGCAGCCGCAACGATGCCGGGTCGGCCCAGTGCAGGTCGTCGAGGACCACCGCGACCGGCCGGTGCTGGGCGACCGCGACCAGCGCGCCGGTCACCGCGTCGTGCCGGGCGAACTCGTCCCGCCCGCCGTCGTCACCCGGCTCGACCGGGTCGTCGTCGGCGGCGCGCTCGCCGAGCAGGGCCGCCAGCCCGGCGTCGGCGGCCTCCCTGGCGGGCGCGGCGTCGCCGGTCGCCCGGGCCAGCCGGCGCAGCACCTGCACCCAGGGCCAGTAGTCGGGGGCGGTGTCGGAGTCCCAACAGGCGGCGCCGAGCACCAGCGCCCCGCGCCGGCGGGCCTCGTCGGCGGCGGCCGAGACCAGGGTGGTCTTGCCGATGCCCGGCTCACCGGTGACCAGGACCAGACCGCCGTGGCTGTCGACCACGCGCGCCACCTCGGCGCGCAGCAACCCGGCCGGGTGATCCCGCCCGATGATCTCCTCGCCGAACCGCGGCTCCATGACCTCCCGACGCTAGTCGACCGGTCCGACAGGCGGCGACGCCGCGGTCTCAAGGCGCCAGAACGTCGTCCCGGTGTGTCAGGCTGCGGTCCAGATACGACCGGAGAAGGAGAGAATCTGTGCTGATGTACTCGATGAGCGTCTCGGTGGACGGCTTCGTCGCCGACCGCGCGGGCTCGTTCGGCTGGACGGCCCCCGACGATGAGCTGATCCGGTTCCACCACGCGGAGGTGGGCCAGCTCGGCGGCTACCTGCTGGGCCGCCGGCTCTACGAGACCATGCTGGTGTGGGAGACGGATCCGGCGATGCGCGAGACCGAGATCGGGGCCGCGTTCGCCGACACCTGGCGCGACCTGCCGAAGGTCGTCTTCAGCCGTACGCTCGATGACGTCCAGGGCAACGCCCGGCTCGCCAAGGCGTCGGTGGCCGAGGAGATCGCCATGGCGCTGGACGCGACCGACAAGCCCGTCTCGATCGGCGGCACTGTGCTGGCCGGGGCCGCGATCGAGCTCGGCCTCGTCGACGAGCTGCGCATGTACCGGTGTCCGGTCGTGGTGGGTGGCGGCACGCCGTATCTGCCGCCGGTCACCGCCGACATCCCGCTGAACCTGGTCGAGACCAGGACGTTCAGCTCCCGCGTGATCTACGAGCGCTACCGCCGTGTCCGCGACGGGTCACACCAGGTGTCCGCCGGCTGACGGCTCCGGCAGCGGAGGCGAACGACACGGCCGCGAGGATCAGCGGCTGTGCGTGGCCGGGTCAAGCAGCCACCCGCGCTCAACGCGCGTCGGTGACCACGTGCGAGCAGGCCGGGCACGCCGCCGGTCCCTGCTCGGCGAACCACCGGCAGGTACGCCGGATCGCGCACCTCGGCAGCGTCTCCTCGGCCGGTGGGGCGGCGTCGGCGTACGAGGCGGCCATCCGGGCGCCCAGCCCGCAGTGCGAGCCGGTCCAGAAGCCGCAGGACGAGGTGACGCAGGGGCCGGCGAGGCGGACCCGCGACTCGATCGGCTCGTCGGAGTCGTCGGCCCCGGCGAGCGCCACCTCGGCCGGTACGGCCGGCGTCACGTAGGCCACCCGGCCCGCCGGTGTGATCATGCCAAGGAACACGGTGGCGTTGGACGCCGGCGTGCTCGGGCACATCCGCTCCGGCGGGCCGGCCGATCGGGCGGCGTCGGTCACCGCTGGATCCAGAACCCGATGTCGTTGATCTTCTGGCCGAGGTCCTGCGCGGACACGCCGTCGAGCACCCAGAGCCCGTACCACTCGGGCCGCAGCTTGATGTTGCCGTGGCCGAGCGTGAGCGGGTTGACGAGCTTGGCGTTGGCGGTACGCAGCGCCGCCAGGCCGGCCTTCTGGATCTCACCGGCGATCAGGGTCTGCTGGTCGGGTGTCAGGTCGACGCCGTCGACCACGAAGCGGAACTCGTTGCGGGCCATCTGTTTCCTCCGGTCACTCGTACGATTCGGTGCCCAGCCCGCGACGCAGGCTGGTCCGGGTGAAGGCCGCCCAGCCGGCGTGCGTGGCGGCGTCGGCGGGCCGGCCGGCGCGGGCGAGGACCCGGCCGACGTGCTCCGGCCAGCGGCCGGCGGTGGCCGTCGCGTCGCCCCACAGCTCGCGGCAGGCGGCGACCGCGAAGGCGATCTGTTCCGGCGCGCCGGTGAAGCCGGCGGGCCCGTCGCCGATCCGGATCGTCCCGTCCGGCCGGGTCCGCACGTTCGGGAAGTGGTGGTGCAGGCTGGCCAGCGTGGCCAGGTGCGTGGCGTCCCACCGGGCGGCGGCGAAGCCGGCCCGCGGCTCGTCGTCGCGGCGGTAGCGGATCGCGTGCAGGTCCAGCGCGTCGCCGGTCGGCGCGACCCGGGCGACCACCTGCGTCGGCGCGCTCCAGGCGCGGGGGGAGTTCGCCGACCAGAACGCCAGCCAGGCGGCGAGCCGGTCGTGGAAGTCGGCCCGGATCCGGACCGCCGGCGCGGAGCCGTCGGGCGCGCGCAACGCGGCGGTGGCGATCCGGTCCCGGGTCACCAGTGGCGTTCCGGCACCGGCCGGGGCCGCCGCGGCGCCGGTGGTGGGCGCGACGGCCAGGCCGGTCAGGGTGAGCGTCGAGGCCGCCGCCGCGCCGGCGAGCAGCCGCCTGCGGTCGAGCGGATGTCCGTTGTTGTCCATTGTCGGCCCTTCGTCGGCGGCCAGTGGCCCGAACGCTATCGACCGGAAGGGATCAGCAGAACAGCCTGCGTGACGGGAGGTCGACAGTGCGGCCGGGAATTAGCGGCGGCGTGAATGACCGTTCCTGTGCCGGATTCATGCCGCCGGCACGCCGAGGATGGGCGTCGGGGTTCACGCCCGCACGCCGCACGTGCCGCCGCGCGCCCGGGTCAGGCCGGGAAGCGCTCGTGCCCGAGCACGGCGAGCAGGGCGTCACCAGCGGGATCGGGTTGGCGCTGGCGCTCGCCCTGCGGGAGCGGGGCAACACGGTGATCGTCGGCGGCCGGCGTACGGGGGGTGGAGCTGGTGCCGCCGGCGGTGCGGACCGGGCTGCTGCCCGGGCAGGAGAGCAGTGAGTTCGCCATGCCGCTGGACGAGTTCGTGGCCGGGGTCATGGCGCTGCTGGAAACACAGCCGGACGCCACGGAGATCCAGGTCGAGCGCGTGCGGTTCCTCCGGCACGCGCAGGCGCGCGGCGGGTACGACCGGGTGGTCGCCGAGTTGAACGCGGCCGACCCGCACGCCGCCGCCTGAGCTGACGCCGGGACTTGCGCACCAGACCTTGATATCTATCGATTGATATCTATAGGCTGTCGGCGTCCGCACACCCCCCATCCCCCAGGAGTGTGAACCATGCGTACGCCGAAGCTGTCCCGGATCCTCGCCACCCTCGCGGCCGTGACGCTCACGGCGCTGGGCGCGGTCGCCGTCAACCCGGCACCGGCCTCCGCCGCGGTCCGCAACGTCTGCTTCAACACCAGCCAGGCGGGCCCGTTCGCCAGCACCGCGGTGCAGGCGGCGTCGATCTGGAACAACTACACCAACAACATCAACATGGCCCAGTGCGGGTCGAACCTGATGATCTACTACACCTACGGCGGCGGGTCGTACGCCCAGCGCACCAGCCTCGGCAACGGCCGCGTGGTCATCGACTACAACCAGGCCCAGCAGTACTCGCCGCTGCGCATCATGACGCACGAGATCGGCCACATCCTCGGCCTGCCGGACAACTACAACGGCAACTGCGCCATCCTGATGTCCGGCGGCAGCGCCGGCACCAGCTGCACCAACCCGTACCCCAGCTCCGCCGAGGCCGCCCGGGTCGACTCGCTGTTCGGCTTCGCCGCCCGCAGCGCCACGCCCGCCCAGGTCTTCAGCGGTAGCTGGCCGGCCGCCGCGACGGTGGGCGCCCAGCGCTGACGACGCTCCGGGGACGGGGCCGGCGGGTCACCGCCGGCCCCGTCCGCGCGTCCGCGCCGACCCGGAGGTCGCGTGCGCCGATGTCCCACCGGCCGCCGCCTCCGGAACCTCGTCCGCCAGCTCCGCCGCCCGCCGGCTCAACTCCGCCACCCGCTCCCGCAGCCGACCCACCGGATCCCCCGGCTCCGCTCCGGACACCTCGTCGAGCAGCCCGACGTAGTCGCCGGCCAGCCGCCGGTACGCCGACCCGCCCGGCCCGCCGGCCCGGTCCAGGTCGATGATCTGCTGGGCGAGCACGGCGGTGGCGGCGCCCAGCGCGGCCCGCTCGTCGGCGCGCGCGTCCCGCCCGGCCCGCCGCGCGTCGGCCAACCGGCCCGCCCGCCGGCCACCGAACCAGAGCACCGCCGCGCCGGCCACCACGCCGCCGAGCGCGCCGCCGGCCAGCAAATAGCGGGGCAGCGACGGGCTGATGGTCCGGGCGCCGTCCGGCACCAGGCCGGTGCGGACCAGCCGGTCGTAGTTGAGCACGATCACCTTCAGCGCCTCGACCGGCCGGTCCACGAACGCGTCCGCGCCCTGGCCGATCACGCTCTCCACCACGATGGACCGCCCGACGTCGCGCGGGCCGTCGCCACCGAGGCGGGAGCAGCCGTACGTGTCCCAGTCGTCGCCGTCGCGGCTCATCGCCAGCACCAGCGTGCCCTGCGTGGCCCGTTCGGTGTCGTCGCACACCTCGGCCAGGTCGCTGCCGGGCCGCATCATCAGCACCACCAGCCGGCGGTTGCCGATGACCCGTTCGGCGGCGGCCCGGTCCAGGTCCACGCCGGGCGCCGCGTAGACCGACGAGGCGCGTACCTGCCGGGCGGCCGGGCCGTCGAACAGGCCGCCGGTCCACAGCGCCCAGCCGGCCAGCACCAGGCAGGCCAGCACCGCCCGACCGAACGCGGTGCCGACCAGCCGGCCCGGCAGCCGGCGCGCGGTGTCCTTCACGACAGCCTCCCGCGCAGGTAGACGTCCGGCCGGTAGCCGGGCATCCGCACCGCCCGGGCCACGCCGTCCAGTTCGGCCGCCGCGTCCGCCAGGAACCCGCGTACGTGCCGGTCGGGCAGCCCGTCGTCGAGCGCGTACCGGGCGGCACGCAGCCGGCCGATGCCCCGCACCAGCGCCGGGTCGCTTGCGGCGCCGGTGAGCAGGGACAGCTCCACGGCCAGCGCGGAGAGCCCGGCCAGCCGCGCCGGCGTGCCGCCCGGCCCGACGTCGTCCGGCCGGCCCCGACCGGCGCCGCGCACGGTCCGGATCGACAGCACCACGAACCCGGCCACGCAGCCGGCGAAGAGCCACGGCAGCGCCGGCAGCGCCACCCGCAGCGGGTCGAACGGCCGGTACGGCAGCGGCCTGTCGAACAGCCCCGCGTACCGCACGTCGGTGACCCGGGCCAGGTACGCGCCGAGCACGTTGAGCTGCGGATAGTCGTAGCGGCTGAGCCGGCCCCCGTACTGCGCGTAGAAGCTGGCGGCGGCCACCTCGGCGAAGTCCGCCGCGCCCGGGCCGTGGTACTCGATCCAGCCGCCGTACATCACCACCACCGGCCGGTCCGGGGCGAGCCGGTGCAGCGCCGGCCCGTACGCCGGCAGCGGCGCCCCGTACGGCTGGGCCGGCAGCACCACGAACCAGGCCCCGCCCGGGAACGCGTCCTCGGCGGTCCGCTCCGGCAGCCGGGGCAGCGTGGCGCCGGCCCCGACATACCGGCCGGTGGCCCGCAGCGCGGCGGTCACCGGGGCCAGCTCGGCGGCGGTCGGCTCACGCCGGCGCAGGTCGTCCCGGTCCGGCGGGGACGGCTGCTTGCGGAGCCCGGCGAGCAGCGCGAGCACCTGCCCGGTGACGTCGCCGGTGGCGAACTGCGCCCGCCAGCCCGGCAGGTCGTCCGCCGTGGCCACGTAGAGCCCGCCGCTGACCTCGGTGCCGACGATCCGGATCGCGGCGTTCTCGACGTCCTTGACCCGTCGGCGTTCCGCCTCGTCCAACCCCGGCGGGGCGACCAGGATGCGGGTGTCGTCACCGCCGATGGCGGCCCGGACCCGGGCGGTGTCCCAGCGCGCGGTCGCGCCGGGCAGGCGCACCACCGGATCGGCCGCGACAAGCGCGGTCATCTCCGCCACCGAGGGCACCGTCGCGTCGCTCAGCTCACCCGCGGCCCCCTCCCCGGGCAGCGAGGCGGACGACGGCGAACGCCCGTAGCTGACGTCGACGCTCTGCCGCTGCGCCACCAGGAACACCGCCAGCACGGCCGCCGCCACGGCCAGCAGCGACCAGCGCAGCAGCTCCCGGCGTACCCTCATCGGCCGGCCCGCCACAGCTCGTCGGCGCGACGCGCGTGCGCGGTCGCCTCCCGGGCCGCGTCCGCGCCGCCGCCGCGCGCGGCGGCGAGCAACTCGGCGCGGGCCAGCAACCGGTCCGCCTCGGGCACCGGCGTGGTGGTCGCGTCCCGGCTGACGGTGGCGTCGTGGATCGCCGCCCGTGCCGACGACCAGGCGACCCGCCGGCCCCGGTCACGCTCGCGGCGCCGGGGCAGCACCGTGGCGAGGAACCCGGCAGCCACCGCCACCAGGGCCCCGCCCAGCCAGGCCAGCACGCTCAAGGTCATGACCCCTGTCTAACGCACCACCGCCAGCCGCGCGCGTCGAGGTGCGGTCCGCCGGCTACGACGACGAGTAGCCCTCCTGGAAGCCCTCCATGAACGCCCCGGCGAACCCCGAGACCACGCACCCGGCACAGCAGAGGATCACCAGCAGCGCCGGCACCGCGACCCAGAGGACCGTCGTCCAGTCGATCCCGTCCTCCTCCGGCTGCGGCGGGTAGTACGCGGCGTACGGCGGCTGCTGCTGCTGGTACGGGTCCGGCTGGTACGGGTCGTGAGGATGCATCCGGACATCGTGCCCACCGCCCGCCCCCGCCGGAAGATCCGAACGGACCACCCCCGCCGGTGTTTCAGGCCCGGTGCGCGTCGAGGTGGGTGAGCACGGTCTGGTTGGCCTCCCACCCGTCCGGGAACTTCACCGGCACGTCCAGGTGCACCCGCTCGGTCGACGGGTACGCGTCGAGCAGCTCGCCGATGCCGGCCCGGGCCACCACCACGCAGGCGTGCCGGTGCCGGGACGCCAGCACGCAGAGCCGCCCCGACTCCAGGTGGAACGCGGTCGCGTCGCGCCGGCCGGAGAGCGGGTGCAGCACGATCGTCACGTCGTACTCCCGGCCCTGGAGCCGGTTGGCGGTGTCCACCGTGATGCCCGCGCCGGCCGCGCCCAGCCGGGCCCGGATGGCCGCGGCCTGGTCACGGTGCGCGGCCCCGACGGCGATCCGGTCCGCGGTCACCGGCGCGCCGCCGGGCGCCGCCTCGCTGACCGCTACCGCGCCGCGCCGCAACACCCGCAGCGCCAGCTCCGCGCAGGCCGCGGCGGCCTCGGCATCGGTACGCACGGTGTGCCGCGCCGGCAGCTCGTGCAACGCCCACCCGGTCGCGGCGGCCAGCTCGACCGAGGCGTCGTAGCCGTCGCCCGGACCGGCCTCGGTGAACGCCAACGCCCGGTCGGCCGGGCCGGTGCCGGCGCGGAACCCGGTGAACGGGTAGAACGCGGCGGACACCACCGGCGCGGCGGAAGCGGGCAGCCGCCACGACACCGGCAGCCGGTGCACCGGCAGCTCCGGGTTGTGCCGCAGCAGCGTGGCCACCGCCGACTGCATCGGATCCCAGGTCAGGCCGGTCCAACGGGTCGTCTCGACGGCGGAGAACGGGTCGAGCTGCCCGGGGTCGCCGACGAACAGCGCCCGCTCGAACCGCCCGGCCACGCGCAGCAGCGCGTCCGCCCGCATCTGGTACGCCTCGTCCACGATCGCCCACGGCCAGGAACCCTCGGGCACGGTGGCCCACTTGGCCGCCGTACCGATGGTGACGGCCGGGCCGCCGAGGTCGGCGACCTTCGCCGCGACCCGGACCGTCCCGTGGCCCGTCACCCGCTCGCTGGGCCGGTAGTCGGCTGCGGAGAGCCGACCGATCCGCAGCTCGGGCGCCCGGCGGGCGAGCCGGTCGATGAGATCGTCCACCTGCTCGTTGGTCTGCGCCACGATCATCAGCGGGTCCCCGGTGACGGCCAGTTCGTCGGCCGCGCGGACCACCAGCGTGGACTTCCCCGCCCCGGGCGGCGAGTCGACGACCACGCCCCGGTGGCTCCCCTCGCGCACATCACGCAGCACACTCTCGACGACCTGCAAGGCGCGGCCCCTTCTTAACGGATTCGGCAGCGGCGGGGCCCCTTCTTAACACGTTCAACTGGTTGCCAAAGGCAACAGTGTGGCGTACGAACGACGGTGAATGTCTCTCCGGCGCATGCGACGGTGACCCCCGTCGGCCGGATTCCGCACACCCGACAAGGGGGGCCAATGGCACGCAGCCGGATCGCCGGTACCGCAGCCATCGCACTCGTCCTACCGTTCCTCGGCGTCCTGCCCGCGACGGCCGCGTCGGCCGCGCCCGCCCAGGCCGCACCCGCCCAGGCCGTACCCGGCAAGGCCAAGCCGGCCACCGACGACACCCGCGAGCTGACCCGCAAGGACTTCACGCTCGACGGCAAGCCGGTCAAGACCCCGGCCCGCTACCAGAAGCGCGCCCAGGCCCGCTCGGCCGCCCCGGCGGCGGGCCCGACCCCGCAGGTCGGCACCGTCCGGCAGTGGCTCGGCATGGACGACTTCCAGGGCAGCTACTACCGCAAGGACTACACGCTGCGCGGCGTCGGCGACAACGTCGAGGTGTGGGTCGCCAACGACATCTCGTTCCCGGCCGACGACTGCCGCAACCAGATCCCCACGTCGACGCAGATCACCGACGCGCAGGTGCAGAGCTTCGTGCACGAGTTCGACACGAACATGTACCCGAAGGAGACGGTGGCGTTCAGCCGGCCGCCGGACCGCGACGGCAGCAACGCGTTGCTCGGCCCGGACGCCCAGGGCAACGGCGGCGACTACACCGGCGGCGGCAACAAGACGGTCACCCTGATCGACAACGTCCGGGACGACAACTACTACGAGTTCCCGGCCGCGCCGACCTACATCGCCGGCTTCTTCTCGGCGCAGCTCAACGAGCTGTTCGACCGCAACGTGATGACCGTCGACGCGTTCGACTGGCTGCACCGCACCGGCGCGAACCCGCCGGACGAGCCGACCGGCGACCTGTGCACCAGCCGTCCGGCCCGCCCGTTCAGCTACGAGGGCACGTTCGCCCACGAGTGGCAGCACCTGGCGCACTACTACAGCGACCCGTTCGAGACGACCTGGATGAACGAGGGCCTGTCCGACTTCGCGCAGACGCTCACCGGGTACGTGGACACGAAGGCCACCGTCTTCGACCGGGGCGCGGACAGCCACCTCTACTGCCAGCAGGGCTTCGGCACGGTGCAGACGCCGTACAACGCGAACCCGCGCGACTGCGGCGGCCCGGAGAACTCGCTGAACCTGTGGGGCGAGAGCCCGAACCCGAACGCGGTGCTCGCCGACTACGGCAACGCGTACGCGTTCATCCAGTTCCTGTACGACCGCTACGGCAACGACATCGTGCACCGGCTGCACAACGACGCCGACCTCCAGGGGCTGGCCAGCCTGGACGCGGCGCTCAAGGCCGAGGGCGCGAAGAACATGTACCAGGTGATCCACGACTACCAGACCATGACGCTGGTCGACAAGATCGTCGGGGAGTCGCGGACCGGCATCATGCTCGGCGTACCGAAGAGCCGGGTGACCACGAAGAGCCTCCGCTCCACCGTCAACCTGGCCAACCCGGCCGCGTACGCCACGCCCGGCGCGGCGCCCAACGGCGCCGACTACGTCCCGCTGGCGAAGGCCGACGGCACCCTGCTGCGCGGCCGTGACCTGCGGTCGCTGTCGTTCCAGGGCGCGAAGACGCTGCCGTCGCTGCCGCTGGCCTGGACCGTCGTCACCACCGACCCGGACCGCGCCGGCAACCCGGTGCTGTTCTCCGGCAACGCCGACAACACCGACGCCGCCGCGGTCACCCCGGTCACCGTGCCGACCGCCGACCCGACGCTGCGCTTCCTCGCCAAGTACGGCGCGGAGGTCGGCTTCGACTACGGCTACGTGGTCGTCTCCACCGACGGCGGCGCCACCTACACGGCGGTCGCCGGCGACCGGACCACCGACGGCCCGCTCGGCCCGGCGCTCAACGGCACCACCGACGGCTTCGAGCCGCACAGCTTCGACCTGTCCGCGTACGCCGGCAAGAACATCCTGCTCGGCTTCCGCTACGTCAGCGACGGCGGCGTCAACGAGGGCGGCCTGCTCGTCGACGACATCACGCTCGGCGGCACCACGGTCAGCGACGGCAGCAGCCTCGCCGCGTTCGACTCGCCCACCGAGATCAAGCCGATCGCCGTGCACAACTGGAACGTGCGGCTCATCGGCCTGGACGAGAAGCACTCGCTGGCCTGGCAGTTCGAGTTCGACGGAAAGTCGAGCCTGACGCTCAACCGGGCGCAGCTCGCGCTGCTCGCACTCTTCCCGAAGGTGGTCGCCGTGGTCGCCTACGACGAGCCCACCGAGCAGGTCCAGCAGTACGCCCCGTACACGCTCACGGTGAACGGGGTGACCCAGAAGGGCGGCGCGTCCTCCTGACGCCCGCGACGACGACCCGCCCGAGCGCCGCAACGGTGCTCGGGCGGGGCCGTTTCCGGGTAAGACTTGCGGCCATGAGTGACGCGCCGGTGCTCCACCTCGTCGTCTGCGCCGCTCCCCCGGCCCAACGGATCGGCGAACTCGCCGACCTGCTGGCCGCCGACGGTTGGCGGGTCTGCCTGATCGCCACCCCGGTCGCGGGGAGCTGGCTCGACCGCGACGCGCTCGCCGCGCAGACCGGTCATCCGGTACGCGTCGAGTGGCGCCGCCCCGGTGACCCCGAGCCGCACCCGCCCGCCGACGCCGCCGCGGTCGTGCCGGCCACGTTCAACACGCTGAACAAGTGGGCGGCCGGCGCGAGCGACACGTTGGCGCTGGGCATCCTCAACGAGTTGCTCGGCACCGGGCTGCCGATCCACGTCTTCCCCCGGGTCAACGCCGCGCTGTCGGCGCATCCCGCCTATGAGCCGAACCTGCGGCGGTTGCGGGAGGCGGGGGTGGTGGTGCACGACGGGGACGTGCTGCGGTCACCGGACGAGATGACGCCGAGCCGGTGGGCGGCCGTGGTCGACGCGCTGCGCGCGGCCCGCCCCGCTACCGCGAACCCCGACGAGCGGTGAGCCGCCGCAGCAGGTAGTGAGCGGCGAATACCGCTCCCCCGCCGAGTACGGCACCTCTCACGAGGTAGACAGCGGGACGGTGCGGCTCCGGCTCGCTCGGCTCCGGCACGGCACGCGCCGCGTCGGCTGCCGGGCCCGTCGCGACGGCCATCTGGTAGCGCCGGTCCATGACCAGAGTGAAGCGGCGGGCCCGACGCGACGTCTCGGCCTTCATGCGCGGGCCCCTCGCCTCCGCCCAGAAGCGCCGCCCGGCGGTGCCCTTGAAGAACTGGTCGGCCAGCACCTCCAGGTGGGGTTCGCTGAGCGCGTCGACCTCCCACATGAGCTGCCAGTGGGTGACGATCAGATTGCTGTAGACGTGCTTGCGGAACCAGCGCAGATCCGTCGACTCCTCGATCGGGCCCCAGCACTCCAGCAGCCCGGGGTCGTCGATGGCCATCTTGAGCAGGTCCGTGTGGAGGGCGCGAAGCGTCTGCTCGCGCGCCGCCTTGGCCTCCCGCGCCTGCACGATCAAGGAGGCGACCACGCCGATCAGCGCAAGCGCGGCGAGGATGGCGGAGGCGGCACCATAGGCCTGGCCGACGTTGCCGAGCAGCGGCCAGTCGTAGCCGGGACGGTCACCGATCCAGAGCAGGCCAATCGGCGTGAGGAGCACGGCGGCGAGAACGGCGAGCACCGCGAGCAGCAGCGCGGTTGGCGCCGCCGATCGACGGGCCAGGCCGGTGACCATCCGCAGTCGGGGCACGCCTGCCTCCACGGTCGCTGGTGCGGGCAGGCTACTACAGGTGGGCGGTGGAGGGTTTTCGGCCGTCGACCTCCCGACGGAAGAACGACTCGAACGGCTCGGCCTGATCGAGCATCGCCAGAATCTGGGACTTGCAGCCCTCGACGACTCGGGGTTCGACGACCTTGGCCGCGCCGACCGGAAGCCCCGTCTCGTCGTACCGGACGTCGTAGACGGCCCGGCTGCCGGCCACCATCAGCTCGGGAACCCGGCCGTGCTCCTGCTCCGACTCTGTAACGGCATCCGCGTCGAGCACGCGGATCTGCTCCCCCGCCTCGGCGCGGAAGCGGAGGAAGTTCAGCTCCCAGATCAGGTACGGCGTGAGAGGAAGCTCCACGATCCGCAGGCGGTGCAGACCAGAGCCCTGTCCGCCGAGGCGGGCGAAGAACTGAGCCAGGTCGGGATTCGGCTGGGCGGCGATCCGCAGCGCTTCATCCCATCGACCGGCTGCGAACGCCTCCCAACTGGGGCTGCCCGGCTCACGGAACGTCTGGGCCCGTTCGGTCTTCAGGATCACCCCGTCCACGGTCTCCACCGTGGCGTAGAAGTCGGCCTCGTACTCGGGGAGGCTCATCCGTTGAGCGGACGCCGTCCGCAGCAGGTCACGCATCCGGGATGTCCGGCTTGGCGGCCCGGATCATGCTGCGCGGAATGACGACCAGTCGCTCGTCAGGACCGACGCTGACGCCCTCCGGCAGACGCCCGTCGTAGGCGGTGGTGAGGTCGCGGCCGATGACTGCCACGTCACCGTTGGAGAGTTCCCAGATGTCGGGGCAGGTGGTCGTGCCGCCGCTCTCGCCCAGTTCGGCGGCGGATCGTCCGAGGCGACGGGCGAACGTGGCAGCAGGTTCCGCTTCCCATCGACCAACCATCATCAACTCCTCAGAGTCACGAGTCGAGCACTCAGAATAGCCAGAGTGAAATCGGTGACGCCTTCGAGTTTCGCGAACTGAAGTGAATCTCCAACATCAGCGAGAGCGTGGCACCCGACGGTTGAAGCGGGGACGCAGCGCCAGCACCAGCGCTTCCTTCGTACCCTCGGGGTTGTCGGTCTCCTGCCAGCGGACCTCGCACCGCCCCAGCCACCCGGCGATGTCGTCGCGGGTCGCGGCGCGGCCCGGTGTGTCGAGGAGCTGGCCGACCTGGTCGTGCAGCACCGACGAGTCGCGGTTGCCGGTGAGGTGCTGTCGCAGCCGGGCGCGCAGGTTGCCGGTGTGGCCGACGTAGGCGACCACACCGCCGTCGAGCACCAGGTGCACGCCGGGGGCGGCGGGCGCGTCGGCGACGACATCCTTGGTGTACGCCCGGGCCGGCGTGAACCCGGCCAGCGGGTCTTCGGTGTGCGGCATCCGGGGAGGGTACCGACGTCGGGGGCACTGTGCGGCCCCGCGTGACGGCGTGCTCACCCGTCGAGCCGCGCCGCCGGCGACGGTGTGTGCAGCGCCTGGCCGAGACCGGCCATCGTGGACTGGAAGTCGACCCGGTCCGCGGCGTGGAACCGCCGGAAGAACCAGTTCGGCACGCGGGGCTGGGTGCAGCGGGTGTGGAAGAGCAGATCCTGCACCTGGCGGGCCACGGTGAGCAGGTCACCGGCGTCAGCGGCCGGGTCGCGGACGGCCGAGGCGATGTGACCCTCGACGATGGTCATGGCCCGGTCGCGTTCGACCGCGATCTCGCGCTGCCCCCGGTAGATCTCGACGCCGAGCAGCAGCGCGCCGAGCGACGGCACGAACCAGGCGAGCAGCAGGTGTGCCACGGTCAGGCCGGCGAGCACTCCGTAGCCGACGCCGATCACCGCCCAGGTCGCCACCGCGACGAGCACGGTGTACGCGTAGCGGCGGCGCAGCCGGGCGCCCCAGCCGAGGCTCTGCTGCTGGCAGGCGAGGACGTCGTAGGGCGCGGGCAGTTCCGGGATCTCGTAGTAGTCGCGCAGGTAGCGCTCGGTGCCCCGGAACGCGCGGTCGAGTCGGCTGATCTCGTGCGCGGCGACCCGGTCACCGGCCGCGACCTCGTTCCAGCGCAGGCGGAACAGGTCGACGTCGAACATCTCCTGGATGGTGGCGGCCCGCCGGAGCTGCCCGCGTGACCAGGAGGCGAGCCCGAGCGCGTTGACCACGGCCCAGAGCGCGCCGAGCGCGGTGACGGCGGTGGCCGACACGCCGGTGAACGCGACCGTCGCACCGGCGCCGGCGATCACGACGGAGACCGATGTCCGTAGCGCGTCGAGGCGTTGGGCGCGGGAGTGGCAGACGGACATGGCCCGCAGCAGCGACATCATGGTCGGGTCGACCTGACGCCTGAGCAGGGAATCAGTCCGGTCCGTCACGTCAACCTCCCGGTCCGCCGAGCCGATCGTACATCCACCTTGCTAGATGTCACCGTGCGCTTTTTGATCACATCATAACGTGATCATTGAACTACCGATAAGTACGGTTTCGTACTGAGCCGTGAGTTAGCGAACACTTCGTCAGATTTCCTGTACCTTGAGCCGGCACTCAAAGTTCCGACCACATCCCTCATCACCAGAGAGCTCAACGACCCCGATGGACGAAGGTCTCGATGCCACACCGGCGTGGCTCCGGCAGGACCCGCTCGTGCTGGCGGCACTGCCGGAGTGGGCGGCCGGCCAGGGCGGCACCGCGGTGGTGCTGCCGCAGGACGAACCCCTCCGTGGATACACCGGCGCGTACCTGTTCACCATCAGTTTGGTGAGCCCCACCGGCCCGGGGCTCACCAAGGATCACAAGAAGCTGGTCAAGGTGCACCCGGCGGGTGGGAACGGATCACCCGAGTCCGGCCGGCACGCCCTGGCGAAGGCGGAGGGAGGCGGCTTCGCCAAGCGGCACATGGTCAAGGAGCACCACGGCTGGCACCGGCTGCCCGACGGCCGTCACCTGTCCTTCCAGGACGTCGCCAACGGCGGTGACCCGGTGGTCGCCCTGGACGAGATCGAGGACGACGACCTCCTCGTCACGGCGTACCGGAAGGTGCTCACCGCCCTGCTGACGGCCTGGAACCCGCCGACCGGCAGGGGCGGGCCGTCGACCGCCTCCACCACGGTGCGCGGGTACGTCCGTCGGGAGTTGACGGTGGCGAGGTCACTGGAGGCGGTCCGCCCGGCCGCCGACCAGCTCGGGCTCGGCGATCTGGCCGGGGACTGGCTGGACATCGACGGCAGGTTGCTGCCCAACCCGCTTCGGCTGGCCGAACCGGGCGGGCTCTTCGGCGACCTCCCGATCCGCTACCTGCGGGGTCGGAGCCACGGTGACCTGCACGGCGGGAACCTGCTGATCCCGGCGACCGTCGACGGCACCCCCCGCCCGAGCACGTTCTGCATGATCGACCTGGAGTCGTACGAGAGTTGGGCGCCACTGACCCGCGACCCGAGCGCCCTGCTGATGTCCATGGTCCTGCGGTGGGTGGCACCGCGGCCCGGCCCGGACGGGGCGTGGCCGCTCGGCCTGCCGACCCGGCAGGCCGAGCCGCTCCTGCGCTACCTGGTCCGGCCGGACCAGTCGCCGCCGAGCCAACTGCCGCGTGCGCTGGCCGACGTCGTACGGCTCCATCACGAGGCCGGGATGGCGTACGCCGAGCACGGCAACTGGCGCCCGGAGTGGCGCACGCCGCACCGGCTGTCGCTGGCCGCTCACGCGCTCGCCGCCACCACCTACGACAACGTGCGGACGGACGCCGCCCAATGGTGCTTCCGACTGGCCGCGCACCTCGTGGAGGCGCATCGCGAGGAGCACCACCGGAAGGCGACGACGCCGGCGTCCGGTGTGCCGTCGCCCCGGCCGCCCGACACGTCCCGGCCCCGGGTCAACGCGCCCGCCTGGTACCTGCTTCCCGGCGAGGGGCCCGATCCGGGCACCCCGGGGCACCGAGCCAAGCCGGCTCAACCCCGTAACGCGGTCCCCGCCGTCGACCCGGGCCACACCGGACGAGTGCCCCGTGCGCGCAGCCGGAATGTCCTGGCGGACCGGACCGGCGGGCGGTGGCGCGCACGCGTCAGGCGGCCACCGGCCGACCCGGCCGGCAACGGTGGCCGGCGTCGGTTCATGGTCCCGGTGACCCTCGTCGTGCTCGGCACCAGCCTCCTGCCGTTGATGGCGGCGGAAGGCAGGTCGGACCGGCGCATCCAGCCACCGGTCGCACCGTCCAACCGGACCGAGACGCCGCCGACCAGCCGCGACGACGACCGTGCGCGCACGCCGGTCGGCCCGGGCGTGCAGCTCGACCGGATCGCCGCCCGGGTGGCGCAGCGGCAGGAGCCGCCGAGCCGGGGACGGTACGCCCACATCTGCCTGCGGGTGTGGTCACCTGACGACCTCAGGCCGCACTCGGACAAGCCGGAACGGTTCCGGGAGGAGCGGCTCTGGTGGACCCGGGAGGGCACCGGCCGGCGCACCGTCCAGGCCGCCGACAACGGCCGGCGGTCCCGGGCGAAGGTCTCCCCGCTCGGCCCGAGCGACCTGACCGACGTGCCGCCGGCACCGTCGGCCGATCTGGTCGAGCTACGCGCGCAGGTCGCCAGCCTGCTGGCCGGCCGGCCACCGGAGCTGCGGAACGCGGCCGGTCTGCTGGAAGTGGTCGCTGAGATGTACCGGTTCTGGCCGCTCTCGGTGCCGCAGCGGGTGGCGCTGCTGCGGCTGCTCGCCGGGACCGAGGGCATCATCGACAGTGGCAGCTACCCCGACCGCGCCGGCCGGGACGGGTACGCGATCAGCGCGCAGAACGGTGAGGGCCAACAGGAGACGCTCCAGTTCGACGAAAAGACCGGCCGGCTGCTCAGCCACGAGAAGATCGGTGCCGGCAACGAGACGCTCGCGTCCTACCTGTTCCTGGACAGCGGGCGCGTCAACTCCATCCTCGACAAGCCCTGCGCCGACCCGAAGCCGTCTAACAGGGACGGTTGACGTAGTTGGCCCAGTCACGGTAGGGCGCGGCGTCGGCACGAACCCGGTTGCCGGCGCCGACGCTGAACAGCGCGGTGCTGTTGTAGTAGAACGTGACCGATCCGCTGGACAGGTTGTAGTGCGCGGACGCCACCCGGAACTGCCACTGCCAGGTCGCGAGGTTCTGCCGACCACAGTCGGAGAGCTTGCCCCGGGGATAGCCGAAGTTGGGCCGGTCGTAGAAGCAGTACCAGCCCCACGGGCAGTCGGCCAGCGCGTAGGTGCCGACGGGTGCGCGCAGCGTGACCAGCACCGCGCCGTCGCCGTAGCTGATCTCGTTGGCGCTCACCGGCACCCCACCCGGATGCGCCGCCAGGTAGTCGGTCATCTCGCGCTTCGCCGCCGCCATCCCCGGCGCGGGCACCCCTAAAATGATCAGGAAACCGCCGAGGAGAGCGGCCAGACCCATTCGGTACGCACGCGGAAACGCCATTCCACACCCCCGCTGGACATTGATGAATCCCTCCGTCCAACCAGAATAGGAAGGCATCTTCCCTGATCACCAGGGGTCGCGACCGGCACACCCTGTCGCCATGCCGATATTTCCGCCGCCGCCCACGTGGAATTTCCAGCGTCGATTCTTTCCGACTGCCAATTGCGGACTGCACTTTCGGCACGTCAATTCCCGACGTTCACCATGCGTGGCCGGTGGTCACCGCTGCCCGAGCGTCGGCAGGTGCAGGCGGTCGGCGGGGACGCCGGCGATGGGCAGCCAGCGGCGGGCGGCGGCGAGCATGGCGGGCGGCCCGCACGCGTACACGTGCTGGCCGGGCCGGTGATGGTGGATCGCCAGGCCGATCGCGGTGCCCTGCTCACCCGGCTCGGCCTCCGGGTCGTCGGAGAACGCCGGCACGATGGTCAGCCAGTCCTGGGCCTGTTGCAGCTTGTCCAACGCGATCGCGTCGTACACGTCGGCGAACGTGCGCGCGCCGACGATCAGCGTCACCCGCCGGCCGGCCGGTGTGGCGGCAACGTGCTCCACCAGGGCGCGCAGCGGCGCCAGGCCGGTGCCGCCGGCCACCAGCAGCAGATCGTCGTCCCCGTCGGCCAGCTCCAGCCCGGAGTCGGCCGGCGCGCCGAGGTGGAGCGGCTCGCCGACGCGTACCCGATGGACCAGGCTGCTGGAGACGGACCCGACGGCGCGTACGTGGAACTCGACGGTGCCGTCCGGGCGGGGCGCGTTGGCCGGGGACAGCCACCGCCACCGTCCCGGGTGGCGGGGCGTGCACACCGGGACCGCCTGACCGGGTCGGTGGGGCAGCCGCCGCCACGGTCGTACCGTCATTGTCGCGACGCCCTCGGCGGCGCGGTCGTGGTCGACCACCTCGACCGGCCACCAGGCCGGCCCGTCGCCCAGCCGGGCCGCGGTCCGCTCGACCAGCCGCCACGCCCGCCACCACCGCACGCCCGGCGCGGCCAGCAGCGCGCCGCCGATCGCCGCCGCGTGCCAGGGCCGCCACCCCAGACTCCGGTACGCGCCACCCAGCACCCGCAGCAACGCCAGCCGCGCGGCCCGGTCGTCACCGCCACCGTTCAGCAGGCGCAGCAGGGAGGCGTGCAGCAGCGCCGCGTCCCGCTCCGGCAGTAACCCCGGACAGCGAGCCTCCACCGCCGCCCAGAACCTGAGGGCCTCGTCGGTCACGGGAGCTGTCCCGCGCCGGCGTGCTCTCTGGCGTGTTCCGGACGACGCGGGTGCGAGGTGCGCCCGCGGCGGCCCGGGGGCCGACTTTCGGGCACCTGGACGCGCACGTGCGCCGGGTCTGGAGCGGTGAGCGGGGTGGACATCGGTGGGCGCCTCCGGGGTCGGGGGTTCGTGGAGCGACGCCGGGGCGGGCGGGAGCGGCGGATGAGCCGCGATCGGGTGGCGCGGCACCGCCGGAGCCAGCACCCGCCCCGGGCCGTGCACCGAATCTGGCCCTTGGCAGCCGGTGGTGGCATTCCGTGTTGATCCTCAAAGCCATACACGTGGGGTATGCAGCCGGTGACGGATCGCGTCACCGTCGGTGCGGGTCATCGGTATGCGTGGCATGCATACCGGCACGCCGCGGAACGGTTTGAATGGTTAGGCTCGATTTCGGACGCAGCTACCCGCGACAAGCGAGGTTGCCGGTGACACACGCGAACTGTCCCCGCTGCGGCGGACGCCTGGCGCGCGACAACGACAGCGGCCGGTGCGCGCCGTGCCAGGCGGCCGAGCGGGACCGACTGAGCGCGCCGCCGGTGGTGCCGGAGTCGTTCTGGGAACACGAGCCGGTGCGGCAGGCGCTCACGTCGCGGCACCTGGGGACGGTCATCCGCGCGTACCGGCACCACCCGTACCACGGTCGGAATCCGCTGCCGCAGAGCGTCGTCTCGGGATGGCTGGGGATCACGCAGGCCCAGTTGAGCCGGATCGAGAACGGACCGGCGCTGGTGCACCTGGACCGGCTGGCGCACTGGGCCTCGATGCTGGGAATCCCGCCGACACGTCTCTGGTTCGCTCTACCCGGCCAGCCGGCACCCACACTGGTGTCCGGCGCATGCGTCGAAGAAGGTGGTCCTACGAAACGCCGTCAATTCCACGCGCTGGCCGCGCTGGCCGGCATCCAGGCCAGCACCGGCCTTGACCTGCTGACGGTGAGCACCGAGCCACCGCCGAGCCTCGGCATGGAACAGGTGCGGTACGCGGCCTCGCTCGTGGACCAGTTCCGCTCCGCGGATGCCGCCGTGGGCGCGGACGCGCTCTGCGACATCGCCATGCAGGTACACCAGCGACTGTCCGCCTGGGCAGAGCACGCCGATTACAGCCGGTCGGTGGGCGAGGCGCTGCAAAGCGCGCTGGCGCATCTGGCGATCCAGGCAGCCTGGTTAGCCATCGACGCGGACCGCCGCGCCGAGGCGAGGCCCTACCTGAACGAGGCCATCGCGCGGGCGCGCATCGCCGACGATGCCCGTGTCGAGGTGCGTGCCCTTGCCTGCATGTCCCTGCTGCTCCGCGAGGACCGGCCGGTCGAAGCGTTGCACTGCGCCGAGGCGGCATTGCGAACGGCCGCCGGCTGGACCACACCGCGCCTGACCACTCTGCTTCACCTTCGTTCTGCTCACGCCCACGCCATCCTCCGGGACACGTTCGGATTCGAGCGGGAGATGACCAACGCACGCCGGGCATTCGAAGGGGGCAGCCACGAGGACGACCTGCCCTTCATCTCGTTCGTGACCGAGCACGAGGTCACGGCCATCACCGGGCTCTCATATCTTGCCCTCGACCGGCCGGAACGGGCCGCGTCCTGTTTTCGGGCGATCACCGCCAGCCCGGCCGATGCGTACCGGCGCAACCGGGTCTACTCCACGGCACAGCTCGCCCGCGCTTCGGGACGGCAGGGTGATGTGCCCGGCGCGGCCCGCGCCGCGTTGGCAGTGCTGCCTGAGCTTCAGGCCGTGCGTTCAGGGCGGACGCTACGCGTGCTCGCCGAGGTGCGGTCCAGCCTCGACGCGCACCGCGCGGTGCCGGAAGCCCGCCAGTTCATCGACGTCTACGAAGGGACGATGGCCTGATGGTGGAGAACCTGCGGCTACGCCACCACACGGCCATACAGGCAGAGCGCATGCTGGGCCATCTCGTGGACGTGTATCTCGACGCACACGCCGACGACGGACCGCGCTACACGGCCGAGCGGTACGAGCAGCAGCTCGCGGCGCACATGCCCCGCCAGGGATGGACGGTGGTGACGGCGTCGATCGGTGACGGGTTGGTGGGGTACATCTACGGGTTCCCGCTGGACGCGGACACCCGGTGGTGGGAGGGGATCGAAGGGCCGGTGCCGGACGGCTTCACGGAGGAGAACGGTCGCCGGACGTTCGGCGTCGCCGAGTTGCTGGTGCGACGCGCCTGGCAGCGCCGGGGGATCGCGCGCGCCCTGCACGACGAGCTGCTGAGCGACCGTCGAGAAGAACGCGCCACGTTGCTCGTCCGGCCGGACAACGCTGCCGCCCAGCATGCGTACGACTCCTGGGGATGGCAGATGGCCGGGCGGCTCAGACCCACCCGGCACGACGCGCCGTTGTTCGATGTCCGCACGAAATCAATCGTGCCGAGCATCGCTTAGGCATGGCCGATACGCGCATCCGCTGGTACGGGATGGTGTCGAAGACTGGGGCCGGCTTCCGGCTGCACCTGCACGACGTGGGAGAGCAGCCCCCGGACCAGGTCGCTGCCGCATTGCTCGCCGAGGTGCGGCGGCTTCTTCCCGAGGCGTCAACCCCTCAGACCACGACCGCCGACGCCGCCCTGATCAGCGAGTCGTAGGTTGTGCCGTGCTGCGTTCCAGCTCGACCCCCAGCGAGCGGGCGAACCCATCCAGCTCCGCCTGCACCTGCGGCGCCGGCCGACCGTCACCGACCATCGCCTCGATCTCGAAGAAGGCACCGAGCCCGTCCACCTCGTCGAGGCAGAGCACCATGTCACCGAGTCGGGCGGTGCGACGGTTCTTCGCGATCCGTACCGTCGGGTGGAAGCCCATCGCCAGGATCGCCGCGTGCATCTCGCTGCGGCCGAGCACCTCGGTTTCGTGTTCCTGGCAGGCCAGCTCGTTGTCGAGCGGTGTCTTGACGCAGAACAGATGCCGACCGTCCTGGGTGCGCAGCCGGGCGAAGGTTCTGCCCTGTTTGCTCTGCCCGTAGTCCCAGTCGTTGGCAGCGTAGGCCTGGTCGTCCTGGCGTGATGCTGCCGAGAAGGCGACTCCCCTGGCGGCCAGCGCCCGGATCAGGGCGTCGGGCTCCGCGACCCGGTACTTGACCTCGATCTCCCGGATGCCGTCGCCCCGATGCCGCCGACGCCGCAGGTCAGCCGCGTTGACGCGCCGACGCGGTCGAGCGGACGAACCGCAGCAGCGCGACGAACGCCAACCCGGCCGTCACCGCCCCACCCGCGAACCGCACCCAGTGGCCGGCGACGAACTCCGAGGCCACCTGCCGCAGGTATTCCGGCGAGTGCGTCCCCGGCGGGTCCACGAACATGATTTCGTTGCGCGGCCAGAAGAACACCGCGGAGAACAGGAACTCGCAGCCGAGGAAGACGACGGTGGCACCCGCCACCCACCAGCGCAGCCGGCGGTCGCGCCAGGTGAGCAGCGTCGCGGCGAGGCTGCTCAGCACCACTGTCGCGCCCAGCGGCGGGAAGTAGTCGTGCGGGCCGCCGTCGATCAGGAACGCGCGGGCGCGGTCGAGCGAGGCGGGCGGGTCGTTGAAGATGTTCGGGTAGAGCATGACGGTCTCGGCGGCGACGCCGCCGAACGACATCATCGCCGCCCAGACCATCACGATCAGCGCGAGCCACGTCAGTTTGGTGCGGGACACGATGGTTTCTCCTCATCGAAAGGGGACGCTGCCGACGCTACGGCGGCGATCGTCGGCCGTCGTCCGCGCAGCGGCGTGCGCGGTTGTCGCCTCTCGGCGTACAACCGGGGGTTGTCAGTGACGCCTGTGGGCGGCAGCGCCCGGGGCCGCGCGGACCTAGGCTCGGGCCGTGCCGGACTTCTCGCTGACCCGCGCCGACGCGCTGCTCGCGGCGGCCACGCTCGGCCTGGTCGTGGTGGCCGTGGCGACGGAGGCGACCCCGGCCGGCGCGGCGGCGCTGGCCGGCGCGTTCGGGGTCGGGTTCGCCGGGCTGGTGTGGTGCGCGCGGCGGTGGCCGCTGCCGGCGCTGCTGGCCACCGCGGTCGGCATCCTCGGGTACTACGCGCTGGACCTGCCGCCGCTCGGGGTGGCCGCGCCGGCCGCCGCGGTGCTCTACCGGGTCGCGGAACGGGGGCGGGTGGTGCCGGCCGCGCTGGTGGCCGGCGGGCTGCTGGCGGTGTCGGTGGCCGCCCGGCTGGTCGAGGGCGACGACGTCGCGGTCGTCGTGGGGGCGGCGTTGGGGTCGGAGGCGGCGCTGATGCTGGCGGTGATCGCGCTCGGGGACGCGGTGCGCAACCGGCGGTCGCTGCGGGCGGCGCTGGACCGGCAGGCCGCCACCGCGGCCGAGGACCGTCGCCGGGAGGCGGCCCGGCAGGTGGAGGCGGAGCGGCTGCGCATCGCCCGCGAGCTGCACGACACGTTGGGCCACGCCATGTCGGTGATCACGTTGCAGTCGGCGGTGGCGCGGGAGGCGCTCGCCGACCACGAGGCGGCGCAGGCGGAAACCGCGCTGGCGGCGATCCACGCGGTGAGCGGCAGCGCCATGGTGGAGCTGCGGGCGACGCTGGGCACGCTGCGCCGCGAGCCGGGTCCGCACCGGCCGACGCCCGGGTTCGCGCAGCTCCCGGCACTCGTCGACGGCGTCCGCCGCGGTGGGTTGGCGGTGGAGCTGCGCATCGACGGGCCGGTGGCGGCGCTGCCGGCGGTGGTGGGCAGCACGGTCTACCGGGTGGTGCAGGAGGCGTTGACGAACGTGGTGCGCCACGCCGGGGCCGGCCGGGTCACGGTCGCGGTGCGGGCGACGCCGGGCCGGTTGACGGTGGAGGTGGTCGACGACGGCCGTGGCGGGTCGCCGGGCCGCGCCGGCCAGGGGTTGCGGGGCATGGCGGAGCGGGTCGCGCTGCTCGGTGGCACGGTCGCGGCGGGCGCCGTCGTGGCCGGCGGCTTCCGGGTGTACGCGGACCTGCCGCTCGCGCGGGTCGCCGCGTGACCCCGGTCCGCGTGGTCGTGGTGGACGACCAGCATCTGGTACGGACCGGGCTGCGGGCGCTGCTGGAACGCGCGCCGGACATCGTGGTGGTGGGCGAGGCCGGCGACGGCGGCGGCGGAGTCGCGGTGGTCCGGGAGCAGCGGCCCGACCTGGTGCTGATGGACGTGCGGATGCCGGGTGGGGACGGGCTGGCCGCGACCCGGCGGATCCTGGCCGACCCGGCGTTGACCGGCGTGCAGGTGGTGGTACTGACCACGTTCGACGACGACGAGTACCTGTTCGAGGCGATCCGCGCCGGGGCGGCCGGTTTCCTGCTCAAGGACACCCCGCCGGACGCGCTACGGGACGCGGTGCGGGTGGTGGCCGGCGGGGACGCGCTGCTCTCCCCCGCCGTCACCCGTCGGGTGCTCGCCGCGGCGGCCCGCTCGCCGGTGGCCGACCCGGCGCGGCTGGCCGGGCTCACCGCCCGGGAGCGGGACGTGTTGGCGCAGGTCGGCGCCGGTCGGTCGAACGCGGAGATCGGGGCGGCGTTGTTCCTCAGCCCGGACACCGCGCGCACCTACGTGAGCCGGCTGCTCCAGAAGCTGCCCGCCCGCGACCGCGCCCAGCTCGTGGTGATCGCGTACGAGAGTGGGCTGGTGCGCCCCGGCGAGGGGTGATCCGGCCTCGACCGTGGCCGGGTCCGACGGACCGCGTGCGAGGATCGGTGGATGAGCGTGCGCCGGCCCGGTCCGGGTGTCCTGGCGGCGTGGCTGCTGGCGACCGTGCCGGTCCCGCTGCTCTTCTTCGAGTGGACCCACCGGTGGGAGGAGGATCCGCCGCTCACCGCCGCGCTGTGGTGGCCGGTGCTGGCGTCGCCGGTGCTCGCCGCCGTGATCGCGGCCGGTCAGCCCCGCCGCCGCGGCGTCGCCGGCCCCGCGCTCGCGGTGGCGGTCACGGCCGTGCTGCTGGGCGCGTCGCTGGCGTTCTTCCGCTGGGTGGTGCCGCTGACCGGCGAGGCCCGCTGGGGGCGGGCGCTGCTCGGCGGCCTGGCGTTCGCGGTGGTCGGCGCGCTGACCGGGTACGCCGCCGGCGGACGTCTCAGCCGCCGGGACCGGCCGCCGTCGCGGCGCGGCTACCTGGTCGGCGCGCTCGCCGTCGTGTTCGGTGCGCTGCTGGCGCAGTCCGCGGTCCGGCTCGGCGCCGAGGGCAGCACGGTCGGGGAGCCCCCGCGGGAGTACGGCGGCACGGGCCCCGCCGCGACGACGGCCGGGCGGGTCACGGTGCCGACGCCCGGCGCGTACGCGATCTTCGGGGTGGGCTTCGCACCGGCGGCCCCGGACTGCCGGCTCACCGGCGCCGGCGCGGCGGTCCGGATGGCGGAACCGGTCCGCGTGCCGCCCGGCGGCTACGGCACGGACGCCGCCAGCTACGCCTGGGTCGCCTCGGTCCGGCTGCCGGCGGCCGGGGCGTGGACGCTGACCTGCCGCACGTCGGACCCGGAGGCGTCCTACGTGGTCGGCGACGAGCCGCGGATCCGGGGCGCGGTGGGCGCGCTGATCCACTGGCCGGTGGGCGTGATCTGGCTGGTCGGCGCGCTTCCCGGCCTGCTGGTCGGCGTGGACACCGCCCGGCGGCGGCGCGCCGGCCGGTCCGCGGGCGGAAGCGCGGCGCCCGATCAGCCGGGAAGTGTCGTAGTGGGCTCGTAGCCTGGCGGGGTCATCGACGATCGCAGGGAGGCGACGTGCTCGACCACTTCTCGGTAGCGGTGCGCGACCTGAGGGCCAGCGGCGCCTTCTACGACACGGTCCTCGCCCCGCTCGGCGGCCGGCGGATCATGGAGCCGGGGCCGATCGGCTACGGCGTCGACACGCCCGACTTCTGGGTCGAGCCCGCGCCGGCCGACGCCGCCCCCGCGCCGGTGCACATCGCGTTCACCGCGCCCGACCGGGCGGCCGTGCACGCGTTCCACGACGCGGCGGTGGCGGCCGGCGCCGAGGTGCTGCACGCGCCGAAGGTCTGGCCGGAATACCACGCCGCCTACTACGGCGCGTTCGTCCGCGACCCGGACGGCAACAACGTCGAGGCGGTCTGCCACCGGCCGGAGTGACCATTGGTCCCGCCCGGGAGGCAGGATGGACGGGTGGAGATCGAGCCGGTCGAGCACGCACCCGCACGCGCCATCCGGCGGGCCTGGCTGGCGCAACGCTGGCACGATCTCACGTTCCTGCACTGGGCGGCGCCACCGGAGCGGGTCGCGCCGCTGCTGCCCGCCGGCACCCGTCCCGACACGCTCGACGGGCTCACCTACGTCGGGCTGATCGGCTTCCGGATGGTCGGGCTGGGGCTCGGCCGGGGCCCCGGCGTGCCCTACTTCGGCACGTTCTGGGAGACCAACGTACGGCTCTACTCCGTCGACGGCGCCGGCCGGCGCGCGGTCGTGTTCCGCTCCCTGGACGCGTCCCGGCTGGTGCCGGTGCTGGTCGCCCAGCTCACCCTGCGCCTGCCCTACAAGTGGTCGGCGATGCGGCTGGAGCGGGCCGGCGACACGCTCACCTACCGCTGCCGCCGCCGCTGGCCCGGCCCGGCGGGCGCGACCAGCCGGATGACCGTCCGGGTCGGCGCGCCGATCACCGAACCGACGCCGCTGGAACACTTCCTCACCGCGCGGTGGGGCCTGCACACCCGGGCGTACGGGCGCACCCGGCACCTGCCGAACTGGCATCCGCAGTGGCCGCTGCACCGCGCCGAGCTGGTGCACCTGGACGACGAGCTGGTCACCGCCGCCGGCCTGCCGGCACCGGACGGGCCGCCGGTGAGCGTGCTGCACTCACCCGGCGTCCCGGTCGTCTTCGGCGGCCCCACACCGGTCCCCTGACCGCGCGCCGGCCGACGGTCAGCGCAGCGGGTCGTGGGTGCCGCGCGGCACGTCGGGGCGACACCGGCGGACCCGGTCGGCGGCCATCCGGCCACCCACCGCGAGGCCGTGCCGTTCCACCGCGGCCAGCCCGTACGCGCTGCACGTCGGCGTGTAACGGCACGTTCCCGGCCAGCGGTGCGACAGCCACCGCCGGTAGCCGAGGATGGCGGCCCGGCCGACGCGGTCCACGGCCGGCGTCCGCACCAGGCCGGCGGTCACCGAGCCGAGGGTGAGCAGCGTCGAGAAGAGCCCCAGGTCGCAGCAGCCCGGGCCGTCGCAGTCGAGCAGGTCGCAGTCACAGTCGCACCAGTCCCGGTCCTTCTTCTTCTTGTGGTGTCGCTTCCGCATGATCACGAGGCCATGATGCGACACCCCCGCCAGCGGCGGCTCGGCCGACCGGAACGGGACCGGTGAGGTCGGGTCGACGGGCGGGGCGGAACCATAGCGTCGAGCGCGTAACCAGGAAGGAGCACCCGGTGCTGGATCGGCTCAACGAGGCCATGGACCACCTCGAGCAACGGCTCGACCAGCCGCTCGACGTGGCCGCGCTGGCCCGCGTCGCCTGCACGTCGGAGCACCACTTCCGGCGGCTCTTCTCGGCGCTGGCCGGGGTGCCGCTGTCGGAGTACGTGCGTCGTCGCCGGCTCACGCTGGCCGGCGCCGACGTGCTCGCCGGCCGGGAGCCGCTGCTCGACGTGGCGGTCCGCTGGGGGTACGGCTCGAACGAGGCGTTCGCCCGCGCGTTCCGGGCCGTGCACGGCGTCGGCCCGGCACAGGCGCGGCGTACCGGTGCGGTGCTGCGGTCCCAGCCCCGGATGTCCTTCCGGCTCGTCGTCGAAGGGAGCACCAGCATGGACTACCGGATCGTGACCAAGGAGGCGTTCCACCTCGCCGGCCGCAAGGCCCGGGTGCCGCTGGTCCACGAGGGGATGAACCCGCACATCGTGGCGTTCGTCAAGAGTGTGGACCCGGCCACCGTACGCCGGATCGGGGCGCTGTCCGACCAGGAGCCGCGCGGCGTCGTCAACGTCAGCGACGACCTGGCCGGGTCCCGCGCGGAGGGTACCGAGCTGGACTACTGGCACGCGGTGGTGACCGGCGCGCCGGTGCCGGATGATCTGGACAGCCTGCCGGTGGCGGCCGGGGACTGGGCGGTCTTCCGCAGCTCCGGCGCGTTCCCGCAGGCGTTGCAGCACCTGTGGCGAGACGTGTTCACCCTGTGGTTCCCGTCCAACCCGTACCAGACGCGGCCGGGGCCGGAGATCTCCCGGGTGCGGATCGCCGAGGGCGGCGGCACCGCCGACGCGGAGTTGTGGATCCCGGTGCGCCGGGCCTAGCGTCGCGCCTCGGCGGCGGCCTGCGCCAGCGCGACCGGCACGTCGTGTGCGTGGTAGCGGTGCTCGCTCGGCTCGATGCCGGCGAGGAACATCGCGTACACGGCGGCCAGCCGCAGCGGCGCGACCGGCCGGAGCAGGTCGACCGCCCGGAGCGGATCGCAGCCGGGCGCGTCGGCCCGCCACCGGTCGGCCCACGCGTCGACCAGCCGGGCGACGGTCGCCGGGGCGAGCGTCTCGGTGAGCCGCAGGATGTCGAACGCGGGGTGGCCGACGAACGCGTCCGCCCAGTCGATGACCACGTACCGGGTGTCGTCGCCGCGCACGTTGCCGGGGTGCAGGTCGCCGTGCACGAGCGTGTCGGGCAGCCCGCAGTCGCGGACCCGCCGCAGCCGCTCGTCGAGCCCGTCGAGCAGCCCCGCGGCGACCGACACGTCGTGCCCGGCCAGCCACCTCCGGATCCACCCACCCAGCCGTGCCCCGCGAAGGTCGGGGACCCCCGCCGCCACCAGCCGGTCCACCGCCCCCACGGCGCGCACCTGCACCGCATGGTGCGCCGCCGCGATGCCCGCCCGCTCCACTTCCCCGGCCCCGTACCGGTCCTCCCCCACCACGTGCTCGACCAGCACCCGCCCCTCCCCACCCACCGCCAGCACCCCCGGCCCGACCCCGGCGTCGTTGATCAAGGAGTTCGCGTCGCCAGAGAGATCGGCGGAGACACCAATTCCTTGATCGACCGGGGAGACGAGGGAGGTGGGGAGCGGGAGGTTGGTCAGCCAGGTCAGGACGGTGGGTTCGTGGTGGGCGAATGGGGGGAGTTCTTTCAACCAAGCCGGGCCCTGTGGGGTTTCCAGGCGCCAGATCGCGGAGAGGTTCCAGGTGCGCTGCTGCGCCACCGCGGTCACCGGGCGGCCGAGGCGGCGCAGCTCGTCGGTGGCCCAGGCCACGCTGCGGGCCGGGCCGCCGGGCTGCGCCCACGGCTGGCGCAGTGGGTGCGGTGCGAGGTCCACCGCGACCGGTGCCAGGGGCATGACGGGCGCCGCGGCGGCGACGGCCGAGGCCTCGGTGAGCTGGGCCAGGTAGCGGACGTGGCCGCCGGGTGGGTGCGGGCGGTCGGCGTCGAGCAGCCGCAGCACGGCCACGTCGACGCCGTGCCGGTGGCGGGCGCCGTCGACGACGGAGGCGACCTGCTGCCACCACGGGTCCGGCACGTCGAACGGAGGCAGCGCGCCGAGCGGCCGGCCGGCGGCGTCGACCAGGACCACTGTCACGGTGCGGGACACAGCCGGACGCTAGTCGAGCACCCCTACGGGATGCGAGCGGATTGATCCGGGAGCGGCGCGGGGCGGCTCCCGGATGTCCCGGCGAGGGGGCGGCGGACACGCTGGGGCAATGAGCCTTCTCGAATCCCGGACTCCTCCCGCGTACCGCTGGTTGCGGCCGGTCGCGGTGACCGCCGCGTTGCTGCTGCTCGGCTATGGGCTACTGCGCCTGCTCGACCGCCTGGACGGGCACAGCGACAAAGGCGCCTGGGCGTGGAACACCGGGCACACCCTGTTCCTGTTCGGCGTGCTCGGGTTCGGCGCGCTGATCGTCGGGTTGCACGGCCTGCTGCGTACCCGGTCGGGCCGGCTGCGGACGCTCGACGACGTGGCCGCGGTGGCCGGCCTGGTCGGCGCCGCCGCCTTCGTCTGGGTGATCCTGGGCGACCTGTTCCCGCGCTTCGCCGACGCGGTGGACACGCCCGGCGTGGTGCTGTTCGGCGGCCCGGTGCTGTTCGAGCTGGGCCTGCTGGTGCTGCTGTGCCGGGCGGCGGTGACGCGGCTGCTGCCGGGGTGGGCGCCGGTGCTGGTGCTGGTCGGGTTCGTGGCGATCGCGGTGAACCTGGACCTGCTGCCGGTCGGCGCCGCGCTGGTCCTGGCCGGCCTGCTGCCGCTGCGCGGCCGAGGTGTCAAGCGGGGGCCCCGCCTATACCAGAAGCGTTAACAGGGGGCCCCGCCTTACACCTCAGCCGAAGAGGGTGCGGCGCGGGCCGCGGTTTCCGGCGCACGCGTCGCGCTGACCGCCGGTCCGGCTGATCGCGCCGTCGCGGCACTGCACCAGCCAGCCCCGACCGGACCAGAACCCGGGTACGCACTCGAACCAGTCGCAGACACCGGCGGCCGGCTTGCGGATCCGGTCGCCGCCGCAGAAGTCGTACCCGAAGGGGTTCACCGGGGCGCCGCAGCGCCGCGCGGTGGCCGGCTGCGGGACGGCGTCGCGCGGCGACGCGGGCCGGGTGCGGCGCGGCTCCGGGCTGGTGCTGGGCCGGACCTGGACGGCGGGGGCGACGACCGGCGGCGCGGGCATGCCGGTGGCGGCCGGGGTGGCCGCGGCGGCGCGTTCCGACCCGGCCCGGGTGGGCGGGTCGGCCTCGACCAGCATCGCCGGCACGGCCAGCGCGAGCGCCGCGCCGACCGCGACGGTCCGCCGGCCGCCGGGCAGCAGCGTGGAGGCCCGGGCCTGGCCCGGGGTGAGCACTGCCGGCCGTTGCGGGCGCGCCGCCGCGTGCTCGTCGAGCAGCTCGTCCAGCTCGGCGACGACCGCGGCGCGCTGCTCGATCGCGTCGGCGAAGGCCAGCGTGAGCGTGAACCGGAAGTCGGCCGCCGCGCCGGTGGGCAGCAGCAGCCCCGAGGTACGCCGCCGGTCCAGCACCTGGATCAGGGTGACCGGCGCGGCCGGGTCGTGGGACAGCCCGGTCATCCTGCCGTACACCCAGTCGCGCCGCCCGCGCCCACCGAGCAGCGCCAGGCGTCGGTTGGTGAGCACGGCCAGCCCGGCGTCGGCCACCCGCACCCCCTCGGGGCGGCGCGGGCGCAGCACCGGCGGGTCGGGGTCGACGGTCAGCTCGGGGGCCGGCAGCACGGCGGTGTGCCGCACCTCGACCAGTTGCGCGGCCGGCAGCGTCCAGAAGACCACCTCGCCGGGGGCCAGCTCCATCGGCAGGCCCACGCCGGCCCGCACCGACCCGTGGAAGGACACCGCGAGCGTACGCAGGCGGCGCAGCTCGTCGTCGCGGCGTCGCCACGCCTCGTCGGCCGCGCGGAAGGCGCGCTGTCGCCGCTCGTTCTGCCGGTGCGCCCACCGGTAACGCCATGTGGAACCCGTCGAATCAGTCATCGCCACGCCGACTCCTCCGCCGCGCGAGCCACCATCCGGGGTGTCACTGGTGTCAACGGCGATCCGGGGGTACGAAGACACGCCAAAGTCACCAATTAGACCGATCGGCTGATTGACGGTCGCAATCGGCGGAAAGCGCTGCGTCGATTCGTGTTTCGTGTCGGTCTGCCGCCGGTGGCCCGGCTTCCCCATGCGGGCCGGTGGACACGTCGGTAACGTCAGCCGCAGGGCGGGGCGTACCGCGGGCCCCGGGGGCGAGTGGAGGTGCACCGGTGGGGGACCCGGCCGTCGTGGTGGGCGTGGACATCGGCACCACCAGCAGCAAGGCGGTCGCGTTCGACACCGACGGCCGGCAGTTGGCCAGCCACTCGATCGGCTACCCGCTGGAGGAGCCGAACCCGGGCTGGGCCGAGCAGGACCCGGAGCTGATCTACCAGGCCGTGGTCGGCGTGATCCGCGCGGTCGTCGACGAGCTGGACCGGCCGGTGGCCGGCCTGTCGTTCAGCACCGCCCTGCACAGCCTGATCGGGCTGGACGCCGACGGCAACCCGCTCACCCCGTCGATCACCTGGGCCGACTCCCGGGCCAGCGCGCAGGCCGAGCGGCTGCGGGCCGCGCCGTCCGGGCTGGCGTTGCACCGGCGTACCGGCACGCCGGTGCACCCGATGGCGCCGCTGCCCAAGCTGGTCTGGTTCGCCGAGCAGGAGCCGAAGCTGCACGAGCGGGTGTCGCACTGGGTCGGCATCAAGGATCTCGTCCTGCGGCGGCTCGCCGAGGCGCTCGTCACCGACCACTCGGTCGCCTCCGCCACCGGCCTGATGGACATCCACAAGCTGGCCTGGGACACCGAGGCGCTGCGCGTCGCCGGCATCACCGAGGAGCAGCTCCCCCAGCTCGTTCCCACCACGCATGTGCTGCCCGGGCTGACCGCCGAGGCCGCCCGGGCCACCGGCCTGCCGGCGGACACCCCGCTCGTGGTGGGCGCCGGCGACGGCCCGCTGGCCAACCTCGGGCTCGGCGCGGTACGCCCCGGCGTGGTGGCCTGTTCGATCGGCACCAGCGGCGCGATGCGGGTGATGGTGGAACGCCCCGGCGTGGACCCGCTGGGCGGTGTCTTCTGCTACGCGCTGACCGAGGACCGCTGGGTGGTCGGCGGCGCGATCAACAACGGCGGGATCGTGCTCCAGTGGGCCCACGACGCGCTCGCCCCGGAGCTGGGCGAGCACGCCGAGGAGGACCTGCTCGACCTGGCCGCGCAGGCGCCGGTCGGCTCCGGTGGGCTGATCATGCTGCCCTACCTGCTCAGCGAGCGGGCGCCGCACTGGAGCGCGCTGCCCCGCGGCGCGTACATCGGGTTGACCCACGGCCACGGCCGCGCCCACCTGGTGCGCGCCGCGCTGGAGGGGGTCTGCCAGCAGCTCGCGCTGGTCCTGATGTCGGTCCGCGCGGCCGGCAACGAGGTCCGCGAGGTCCGCGCCAGCGGCGGCTTCGCGCGTAGCCCGCTGTGGCGGCAGATCCTGGCCGACGCGCTGGGCATGCCGGTGCGCTTCCCGGCCGGGCACGAGGGTTCCGGCTTCGGCGCCGCGCTGCTCGGCATGCAGGCGCTCGGCCTGATCCCCTCGATCGAGGTCGCCGCAGACCTGGTCCGGATCGAGGAGACGGTCCGACCCGATCCCGCCGCCGCCGCCACGTACGCGGCGTTGCTCCCGCTCTTTTCCGAGCTGTACGACGCGCTCGTGCCCACGTTCGCGTCGCTGCGACGGCTGGCCCCGAGCCTGCCGCCGGAACCACCGCCCACCGCCCCTCCCCGATGACCGAACAGAGGTCGTGATAGCCGTGGTCACACTGCTCGCCGCACCTGCGGAACCACTCACGAACGCCGGCAACACCCAACTCGTCGTCGCCGCGCTGCTCGGCATCGCCGCGGTGGTGCTGCTCATCGCCTGGGGGAAGGTGCACCCGTTCCTGGCGCTGATCCTCGGCGCGGCGGTGCTGGGCGTGGTCGCCGGCGTCTCCGCTGACAAGATCGTCACCTCGTTCAGCGGCGGGGTCGGCTCCACGGTCGGCGGCGTCGGCCTGCTGATCGCGCTCGGCGCGATGATCGGCGGCATGCTGGCCGAGTCGGGCGGGGCGGACAGCATCGTCGAACGGGTGGTGGGCCGGGTCTCTGGTGGCGCGCTGCCCTGGGCCATGGCCGGTGTCGCCGCGCTCATCGGCCTGCCGCTGTTCTTCGAGGTCGGCGTGGTGCTGCTGGTGCCGATCGTGCTGCTGGTCTCGCGCCGGGTCGACGTGCCGCTGATGAAGATCGGCATCCCGGCGCTGGCCGGCCTGTCGGTGCTGCACGGCCTGGTGCCGCCCCACCCGGGCCCGCTGGTCGCGATCGACGCGCTCGGCGCCAACCTGGGCCAGACACTCGCCCTGGGCCTGCTGGTGGCGATCCCGACGGTGATCATCGCCGGTCCGGTGTTCGGTAACTTCATCGCCCGGTACGTGCCGGCCACCGCACCGGAGGCGCTGCTGCCCACCCGGCGCGACCTGGCGGTCGCCGACGACCGCGGTCCCACCCGCCCCGGCGACGGGCGGGCCGACGCCGACGGCGACCTGGTCACCGAGGACGACCTGGTCAACCCCGGCACCGGTCGTCCGGGCGCGTCGATCGACGAGCCGGTCGGGCCGCGGTCGCGTCGCGCACCGGCGCTCTGGGCCGCCGTGGTCACCGTGCTGCTGCCGGTGGCGCTCATGCTGCTGCGGGCCATCGGCGAGCTGACCCTCGGCGAGGACACCGCCGGCCGCAAGGCACTGGACATCGCCGGCACCCCGATCGTCGCGCTGCTCGCCGGCGTCATCTTCGCCATGATCTTCCTGGGCTACCGGAACGGCTTCAGCCGTAGCCAGGTCTCGGGTTTCCTGGGTGGCTCGCTGCCGGCGATCGCCGGCATCCTGCTGATCGTCGCCGCCGGCGGCGGCTTCAAGCAGGTGCTCGTGGACGCCGGCGTGGGCAACCTGGTCGCGGACGCCGCCACCGGCGCCAACCTGTCGCCGCTGCTGCTCGGCTGGCTGGTCGCGGTCGGCATCCGGGTGGCCACCGGCTCGGCCACGGTCGCCACCATCACCGCCGCCGGCATCGTCGCGCCGCTGGCCGCCACGCTCCAGGGCCCCGAGGTGGCGCTGCTGGCGCTGGCGATCGGCTGCGGGTCGCTGTTCTTCTCGCACGTCAACGACGCCGGCTTCTGGCTGGTGAAGGAGTACTTCGGGCTGACCGTCGGGCAGACCATCAAGAGCTGGTCGGTGATGGAGACCATCATCTCGGTGGTCGGCTTCCTCGGCGTCCTCCTGCTCGACGTCTTCGTCTAGCCGGGCGCGTGGCTGACGGATGGTGCCCTTCGCACGGCCTACGAACTTGGCAAGCGGGGGCACTGTCCTACCCCGGCCGTCCCAGGCCTGAGACGTGCAGCAGAGGCGGGCTCAGGCCCGGCTGATCGCGTTGGCGTGGATCGCCTCGTTCAGGTAGGCGGCCATCCCCGGCCGGATCGTCTCGAAGTACGCCGTGAACCGAGGGTCGGCCACGTACATGTCGGCCAGCCCGGTGTGGATCTCGTACGAGCAGTCGTACCACCATTCGGTGATGAGCTGGCGGTGCTCCTCGGCCAGCGCCATCGCCTCCGGGCCGTCGGCCGGCGTGCCCGAGTCCATCAGCGCGGCGAACCGCCGCCCCCAGTCCTCGTTCACCGCCTTGTTGCGCAGCCAGTCCTCCTTCGAGTAGCGGCTGGCCCGCTCCTGTGACTGCCGGTACGCCTCGGTGTCACCCCAGCGCTGCTCCACCTCCTCGGTGTGCTCGTCCGGGTCGAAGTCCCCGAACACCTCGAACCGCTCCTCCGGCGTCAATCGGATCTCCAACTTTCTCGCCTCCATCGCGCACTCGATCGCCGCGACCATCTCCTGGAGCCTGCCGATCCGCCCGGAGAGCAGCGCGTGCTGCCGGCGCAGGTGCGCCGCCGGGTCGGCGTCCGGGTCGTCCAGGATCGCGGCGATCTCGTCCAGCGGGAACCCCAGCTCGCGGTAGTAGCGGATGAGCTGCAAGCGGTCCAGGTCGCGGTCGTGGTAGCGGCGGTAGCCCGCCGGGGTCCGCCCGCTCGGCCGCAGCAGCCCGATCTCGTCGTAGTGGTGCAGCGTGCGGACCGTCACCCGGGCCGCCCGCGCCACCTGTCCCACCGTGTACGCCATGGGTTCCCTCCCTTCCGCGACCAAGGCTCCCGCCTCCCGCAGCGTGAGGGTCAAGTCACCCGCTGATTCTCTCGTGCACCAGCGTGGGGAGCAGGTCGGTCAGGGCGCTCGGGCGGCCGTACCGCCAGCCCTGGCCCTGCCGGCAGCCGATCGCGGTGACCGCCGCGTGCTGGGCGCCGGTCTCCACCCCCTCGGCCACCACCGCCAGGTCGAACGCGCCGGCCAGCCGGTTCACCATCTCCACGGTGGCGTACGCGCGGGAATCGCCGACGCCCAGCCGGGACACGAACGAACGGTCGATCTTCAGCTCGGTGGCCGGGATGCGGTGCAGGTAGCTCAACGACGAGTAGCCGGTGCCGAAGTCGTCGATGGCGATGCGGATGCCGAGGTCGCGTAGCTGGGCCAGCCGGTCGAGCACCGCTTCGCTGCCCTCGATCAGCGCCGACTCGGTGAGTTCCAGCGTGAGCGCGCGCGGTGGCAGCCCGGCCGCGCCCATCGCGCCGGTGACGGTCGCGATCAGGTCCGGGCGGCACAGGTGGGCGGCGGCGATGTTGACCGCGACGGTCACCTCGGGTGCCCGCTCCCGCCAGGTCGCGGCGGCCCGGCACGCCTCGTGGATCACCCAGCGGTCGATGGCCAGGATCAGCCCGGTCTCCTCGGCCAGCGGCAGGAACCGCGCCGGGGTGAGCACGCCCAACCGGGGATGCCGCCAGCGGACCAGCGCCTCGGCGCTGCGCACCGTGCCGGTGGCCAGGTCGACGATGGGCTGGAACTCCATCAGCAACTGGCCCTCGTCGACCGCGCGGCGCAGGTCGGCGATCAACTCGGCCCGGCTCACCGCCGACTCGCGCAGCTCCGGCGTGCACGTCCGGTACGCGGACTTGCCGGCCGCCTTCGCCGCGTACATGGCGATGTCGGCGTCGCGCAGCAGGTCGGTGTGCGAGCTGTGCTGCGGGCCGTACTCGGCGACGCCGATGCTGGCCGACGGGTGGACGCCGAGGTCCTCCTCGCCGGGCAGCGGTTCGAGCGCGGCGAGCAGCCGGACGGCGAGCCGCTCGGGGGCGACCTGGCGGTCCCCGGCCACCAGCACGGCGAACTCGTCGCCGCCGAGCCGGGCGATCATCCCGTCCGGGCCGATCGCGTCCCGCATGCGCTCCGCGGTGGTGGTGAGCAGGCGGTCCCCGGCGGCGTGCCCGAACCGGTCGTTGACCTGCTTGAAGCCGTCCAGGTCGAGCAGCACCACGGCGACCGGCCCGCCCGTCCGCAGCGCGCGTCGCAGCCGCCGGATGAACGTCAACCGGTTGGGCAGGCCGGTGAGCTGGTCGGAGTACGCGAGCCGGCGCAGCCGGGCGACCAGCCACAGGTTCTCGTTCGCGGCCAGCCCCTGCCGCAGCGCGAGCACCCCGAGCAGCGCCATCATGCCGACGAAGACCAGGTGCGGGGTCTGCCCGGTGGGCTGCCGGGACACCATCACCGCGACGATCGCGCCGCCCACCGGCAGGTACGGCAACGCGACGCGCCACCACGGCGGCAGCGGCGACTCCCCGGCGTCGTCCTCCCGGTCGCCGCAGCCCGGCGGCGGGTAACGGCTGGCCAGGCCGACCAGCAGGTAGCTCAGCGGCCAGCAGACGTCGACCGGGTGCCCCGGGGCGTAGCTGCCGTGCGCGACGAGGGATACGTAGACCGCGTCGGCGCCGGCCCGGATCGCCAGGCCCGCGCCGATCACGGCGAGCGCCCGCCACATCGGCCGGCCGGGGCCGGCGACCGCCACCAGGATGGTGAGCTGCATCAGGTCGAACATCGGGTAGAGCAACCCGAACGTACGCAGCGGGTCGGACAGGTCGGCGTCGGCGAGGTCGCGGAACACCACCACCCAGCCGATCGGGATCAGGGCCAGCCCGACGATCACGCCGTCGAGCAGCGTGCGGGCCTGCCCGATCAGGCTGCGTCCGCCGGCCCGGGAGCAGAGCACCGCGCCGGTGCCGGTGATGATGCCGGCGGTGAAGAGGCCGCCGACCAGCGGGGTGTGCGGCAGGTCGATCCCGCTGAGCCGCTCGACCGTCCACACCGTACGCCCGAGCGCGGCGAGGGCCATGGTGGCCGCGAGCAGCCGCCAGAACCGCCGCAGCGCGACCGGGTGCCGGCGGGCCGCGCCGACGCAGAGCACCGCCGCCCAGCTCGACACCGCCGTCGCACCGAGGTCGCTGACCAGCGCCGCGCCGGGCAGGCCGGAGACCAGCCAGACCATTTCCCCGAGTACGACGACGGCGGCCGCGACGAGTCCGACACGGCCGACGAGCGGGTGACGGGCCGGCGCCGCGGCGGCGAGGCTCACGTCGTGCGGGGGGACAACGATGCGCTCCGGCTCTCTTCCAGACGTGCGCCCTCGGCGACGAGGACCGGACGGCGGACGACGAACGGCGCAAGCCTAGTCAGCGCCGGGGGCCGCCGCCAGAGTCGCCCGGGGTCGGTCACCGGACGTGACGCGGGCCGTCCCACCGGGGTGGAGCCGGCCCGCGTCCTCATCGGAATTCGTCGCGCGTCACCAGCGGCGGGTGCTGTCCGGCCAGGAGTCGTACGACTGGGCGGAGAGGATCGGGTCCCAGCCGGTGCTGCCCGTGCCGGTCGGCACGTACGCCGCCAGGTCGGCCCCGCTCGTGTCGAACGGCCTGGTTTCCAGGTAGCCGGTCAGCACGCCGTTGGCGTCGCGCCGGTAGTACTGGCCGCCGCCGGGTGAGAAGAGCGACGTGACCCCGGTCCAGCCGCTGGTGGCCGGGTCGAACCGGCCGCCGTCCCACGTGCCCCCGGCCGGGATGACGTAGGTGGCCAGCGCCCCGGTGCTGGTCGTGGTGATCAGGTGCCCCTTGCCGTTCGCACCGAGAGACTGCACCCCGAAGCCGCTGGCGATCGACACCACGTGGTTGGGCAGGTCGGTCGTCGCGTCGGCCGGCTTGGCCTTGGCCACCGTGTACCTGTGCAGGACGCTGCCGGCCTGCCCGAAGAGCGAGCCGTTGCCGTCGTAGACCAGCCGGTCGTGCGTCCAGCCGCCGCCGAGGCGTTCGGTGGTGCGGGTGAAGGTGAGCGGCTGGACGCTGGTGACGTCCACCCGGTGCAGGTCACCACCATTGGTCACCAGCAGCGTGTCCGAGCTGAGGGTGGCCAGCGCCTTGGGTGTGAAGCCGAGCGTCTGCTCGGAGACCGTCCGCACCACGATCGCTCCGGTCACCGGGTCGAGGGCGGTGTAGGTGAGCCGACCGTCGGACCGGGCGCCGAAGACCGAGATGACGCCGTGCCACGGCCGGGCCGACAGCAGGGTCTGGTTCCAGCCGCTGGTGCTGACCGCTGTGGACTTCGTCAGGTCGGCGCCGCTCCCGTCGACCGGGTTCGCGTCGCGGAAGCGGTCCAGTCCGCCGCCGGCGGTACGGGCGAAGTACCAGCCGCCACCGGGCGAGAGCACGTGGGTGTAACCGGCCCAGCCGGTCGTGGCGAGCGTGCTGAGGATGAACCCCTCCGACCCGCCTCCGTTGATGCGGTAGGAGAGCAGCCGACCGTCGGCGAGGTTGCCGAGGATGCGGCCCGGCGCCGGGGAGGTGAGCGTCTTCTGGCTGAAGCCGGTGGAGACCGTCACCGGGTACCCGAGGTCGGTCTGCGACGCCGGCTTCTCGGTGGTGAGCGTCCGGCGACGCAGTTCGGAGCCGATCTGCCCGTAGAGCGAGCCGTAGCCGTCGTAGGTCAGCCGGTCGTAGCTGGACCAACCGTCCATGATCCATGTGCTGGTGAACGTCAACGGGTCGACGCCGGTGACGTCGAGCCGGTACATCTTGCCGGCGGTGTCCGTCACGAGGATGGTGTTCTCGTTCAGCGTGGCCATCGCCTTGGGCGTGAAGCCGAGCGTCGCGGTCGACACCCGGTTCGCGCGCAGTTCGCCGCTGGCGGCGTCGATGACGCCGTAGGTGAGCTGCCCGGCGGCGGTCACACCGAAGATCTGCACGTCGGCGGTCTGCTCGCGGATCCACGCGGTCAGGTCGTCCACCCGGGTGACGGTGGCCCCGTCGCGGGTCTCGGTCTCGCCGAGGCAGCCCTTCTGCCAGGAGGTGTTGCCGATCGCCACGAGCTGCGGCGCACCGGCGACGACGCGGAGCGCCGGGCCGCCGGCGTCGCCCCGGCAGATGGTGGCCCCGGCCGTGGCGCCGGTGACGTCGGCGGTCACCGCGCCGACGCCCTGCACGGTGAAGTCGGCCGCGTGCAGGCGGTCCGGCACCCACTCGGTGGCGGTGCGGCCGTACCCGGCGACGGTCAGCGTCTCGGCCGCGGCGGGCGCCGCGGCGGCGAGCGCGACCGGGGTGACGCCGGTGACCGGGTTGGCGAGCCGGAGCAGCGCCAGGTTGCGGTCCGGGTGCGGGAGGACCGCGACGGCGCCGCGCTCGTGCCCGGCGGCGCTGGTCAGGTCGGTGCGCCCGACGAGTACGGTGGTGGGTCGGGCCGGGGCGCCGGCGGTGACGGGGCCGGTGCCGTCGGTGAGGCAGGTCTTCGCGGTGACCACGAAGTTCGGGTCGACCAACGCGCCGGTGCAGGCGCGCAGATCACCAAAAGTGATCTTGGCGGTGAAGGCGTAGGTGCCGTCGGGCACCGGGGTGGCGCCGCTGACGGCCGACGCGGTTCCACCGCCCAGCAGTGTCGAGACGGTGACGACGCCGAGGAGAGCGGCTCCCCATCGGCGGGCATGGCGAACTGACAACGGATCCCCCGTGGTTCGGATCGGCACGGACCGGGGGGCCCGGTCCGATCCCGCTGGATGTTATCCGGCGGACACGCGACGTGTAGCGCACCGGAACATAAGCGCTCAAGAGCGACAACCAGCCGGACCGGACCGGTCCGTCGTCACTGGACGGTGACGTCGTCCACATAGATCGCCGAGGTGCCGCTCGCGCCGCTGCCCGGCACGAACTGCACGCCGATCTCCCGCACGTCGCCGAGGTTGGCCACGCCGGCCAGCGACAGCGACAGGCTCACCCCGCCCGAGGTGACCGCGACGGCGCCGCCGTCGAACCACTGCCAGCCGGCGCCGGTCTTGACGTAGAGCTTCGCCTGGCTGCCGGTGCCGAAACCGCCCCACGGCGCGACCCGCGCGGTGGCCCGCAGCGTGCCGCGCCCGCTCAGGCCGGTGGTGGCGGTCTTCTTCAGGTACGCGGCGCCGGCCGCAAGGTTCACGTCGGACTTCAGCGAGCGGGTGCCCTGGGCCGCCCACTCGGTCACCTGCCACGGCCCCCCGGTGACGTTGGCGCCGGTCCAGCCCTCGGTGCCGGACTCGAACCCGTTGAGCAGCGTGCCGCCGGACGGGGGCGGGGTGGTGGTGCCACCACCCGGCTCGGTGACGTTACCCAGGTCGACCTCGCCGCGGTTGGCGATCCAGGAGTTGGTGAACAGCGTGCTCGCGCCGGAGTTGCGGGCCGGTCCCCAGCCGTCGTTCCAGGCCAGGAAGTAGGACGTCTTCGGGTAGCTCTGCTGGAACGCGGTGACCCAGCGCCCGTAGTCGAACGAGCCCTGGCTGTCCGGCCCGATCTCGGCGAACGCGAACGGCTTACCCAGCCCGACCAGCTCGTTGTACGCGGACTGGATGCCGGAGACCTGCGGGTTGTCGTCGTACGCGTCCATGCCGACCACGTCCACGTAGGAGCTGCCCGGGTAGTAGGCGGTGCGGTTGCCCCGGCTGAAGTCCGCCGAGTAGACCCAGAGCAGGTTGTCCAGCCCCTTCGTGCCGGTGAGGTAGGTGTACGTCTGCTGCCAGACCTGCTTGAACGTGTTCGGGTCCCGGTTGCCCCACCAGAACCAGTCGCCGTTGACCTCGTGGAACGGCCGGAACAGCACCGGCACCCCGGCGTTCTCCAGGTCCTGGAGGCCGGCGGCCATCTTGTCCTGGAGCTGACGCCAGCGGGCGCCGGCGGCGGTCGACGGGTTGAGCAGGTCGGCGAAGTTGCCCATCGGGGTGTTCAGCCCGCCGCCGTTGGCGTTGGCCGGGCTGGGCAGGTGCACGCTGATCGTGACCAGGCCCCCGCTGGCGGACCAGGACTTCAGCGTGGAGTTGCAGGAGTAGTCGACGAGCGCGGTGATGTCGTTGTTGGTCGCCCAGCCGGAGCCGTAGTCGCAGCTCAGGATCGCCGGGTACTGGCCGGTGGCGGCGCGCAGCTCCTCGGTCTGGCTGAGCGAGAAGCCGCTGTTGCTGTAGCCGCCGAAGAAGCCGGAGGCGACCCGGTTGCTGCTGCGGTTCGGCAGGTGGGCGAGCCAGTTGAGCACGTTGCGGGTGGCGGTGGACGCGTTGGCGTTGGCCGGGGAGACGGTGTGCGCCTCGGCCGGCGCGATGACGGAGAGCGCGGTGGCGGCGGCCAGGACGGTGGCGGCGGCGGTCGACGCGAGGCGGATCCGGCGGCTTCGCATGGGTCACCTTTTCGGGTCAGGAGGTCGGCGGGGCTGCCACCAGTGCACTACTGAACCGATTAAGTTTCAAGCATGTAAATAAATTGATACCACTACTCCTCGTGATGCTCCGGCGGGCCGCCGTGCGTCCACGGCGTCTCCTCCGGCGTCGGGAACGCGCCGCCCGGCAGGTAGCCGTCGGAGAGGCTGGTCAGGCAGATCCGCTCCCCCACCTCCGGCACGCTGCCGGCCGGCGCGGTCAGCCCGCGCCCCATCCCACCGGACAACTCCAGCACCACCTCGGTCTTGCCGTCCCCGCCCGGGGTCACGAACACCACAGTCGCCTTCTGCCCCGGACGGGCCGGCGAATACAGCGTCGCGCCCACCGGCATCGGCACCGGCTCGACGGTCACCACCTGGATCCGGGGCCGCAGCACCGGCCGCTTCCCCGAGTCGTCCACCCGCTTCGGGTCGGCGAGCGTCACCTCGCCCACGAACGCCTCCCCGGCCAGCCGGTGCTCGGCCATCACCAGCGGATCGTCGTACGCCCGCTGCACCGCCCACGCGGTCAGCGCCCGCTCCAGCCGCTGCAACCGCAGCGCCGCGGCCACCGCGCCGTCGCGGCGCGGCTGCGGACCGCCCCCGGCGTCGACGTGCTCGGCGTACCCGGTGAACGCGTCCCGGTCACCGGCCCAGCGGCCGGCCACCCGCGCGGCGGGCGGCAGCGCCCGCAGCAGCCCGACGCCGCGCCACATCAGCTCCCAGGTGGGCGCGAGCTGGCCGCGCAACAGCTCACGGAGCTCGTCGTACGCGGACGCGCGCGCCACCGGATCGTCCTCGGTCCCGGCGTACGCCTCGATCGCCGGGGCGAGCCGATGGTTGTCGAAGTCCGGATCGGTGGCCGGCCCGGCCGGCGGCACGAGCGCCGGGTCCTCGGCCCGGACCGCCGCCTCCGCCCCGGACCGTCCCGGCGGCGGGTCGAGCCAGCCGAGCACCGCCGGCAGGTGCAGGTCCTCCACCGCGCTCTGCCCGGTCGCCCAGTGCAGCGTCAACGCGTCGGTCATCGCCAGCAGCGCCGACGAGCCGGGCTGCTCGGCCCGCTCGGCGAAGAACGTCAACCAGCGGCCGAGCAACGGCACCGACGGGTGCACCGGATGGTCGCCGTCCGGGCGCCGGAAGCGGGTGGACCGGCCGAACAGCCGCAGGAACGAGATCCCGGCCGGGTTCGGCACCAGCAGTTGCGGCGCGTCGACGTACCGGTGGCGGACGTCCCGGCCCCGGTCCACCGCCACCGCCTCGGTCCCGCCGCGGAACGAGTCCAGATAGGGCAGCACGATGCCGGCCAGCTCGGCGGCGAACGCGAACCGCTGGTCCCGGTTGCGGGGCTGCGGCACCACCAGCAGCCGGGCCTCCTCCGGCGCGGAGCCGACCAGGACGGCCAGCGGGGCGTTCGCCTCACCGGCCAGCGCCAGCGGCACCAGCACCAGCGGCCGGTCCGACAGGTGCAGGTGCCGGACCGTGGCCACCGGCTGGGCCCGCCCGGCGGCGACCGCCTGCGCCCGGGCCAGCGCGCGCAGCGTGCTCACCGCAGCTCTCCGGCCGGGCGTCGACGCACCGCCGCCGGCCGGCGCGCGCTTCGGGGCGTACTCATGCGGGGTTTCCGGTGAGAGCGTCGGCGCGCAGGCGCGCGGCGGCCCGCAGCAGCGCGGCGGCCTCCGCCTGCTCCGGCTCCGGGGCACGGACGCCCTCGGCGAGCGCCAGCACGTCCGCCACCTCCAGCACGCCGCCGAGCGCCTCCCGGACCGGCCGGCCCAGCGACCCGGTCTGGCCGCGCGCCTCGTGCCGGCAGAAGAAGGCCAGCTCACAGGCGGCCAGGCAGTCCGGCGCGTAGCGGGCCGGCACCTCGTGCAGCGCGGCGGCGAGCGTAGCCGGGTCGGCCGCCGGATCGGCGGTGAAGCCGGCCGGCAGGGTGGCCAGCAGGTCGTCGACGCGGGCCATCCGGGCGAGCTGCCGCCGCAGCACCAAAAGCTGCCGGCGGACGTCGAGCAGGCTGGCCACCGGCCGGTTGGCGAAGTCGCGCGGACAGATCAGCACCACCTCGTGCGAGACCAGCTCCGGGTCGCGTCCCTCGGCGGCGAGCAGCTCACGCAACGCGAGCACGTACACGGCGGACTGGATCGCGGCGGCGGCCACCTTGGCCGGGTCGGCCTGCCCGTCGACGATCGGGAACGACTTGATCTCCACGACGTGGAACCGGCCGGCCAGCCGGGCGGCGACCAGGTCCGGCTCCAGGTGCACGCGCCGACCGGCCACGTCCAGGCCGAGCAGCGGATGGTCGAAGAGCGCCGGGCTGTCGCCGCCCGCGGTCAACGCCGCGCGGGAGCGTTCCGGCCGGTCGGCGTCGCCGCCCAGATCCGTCCAGGTCGCGCCCGCCGGCACCGGCACGCCGAGCCGCTCCGCCACCAGGCGCAGCAGTTCCACCCCACCGTCCGCCTTGACCTGCGCCTCGAACGCGTTGCCCCGGGTGATGGCGAAGCGGGACTGGCCGAAGCGGGCCGGGAAGCCCAGCCGCTCGGCCAACGCCGGCTTGTCCGCGCCGGCGCTGTCCAGCACCGCGCGCCGGGTGCACCCGGGGTTGCCGGTCAACGCCGCGATGGTGCGGGCGTTGTGCCGCCGGGGCGGCCCGCCACCCCGGATCTCCCTCAGCCGATCTTCCACCCGATGAAGTGTAAGGAGGGCCCCCGCCTAACGCCTTCGGTAGCGGCGGGTCCCCTGTTGACACCCGGGAAGTCAGCGGCCGGCGGAGCGGTTCCACGGGGAGCGCGGGGACAGCGCGCCCGCCGTCGGCCGGTTGCGGCGACGGTGCCGACGGCCCGGCGTGCAGGGTGGGCGGGCGGCGGTGTGCACCGGTACGGCGGGGGGCGTGACCATCGGCCGCCCCATCAGCCAGCAGAGGAAGCGGGTCACGGTCAGCCGACCGGTAGGCGCTCGGCCTCGGCGCGGGAGATGTCGTACTGGGCGCCGCAGAACGTGCACTGCTGCGCGTACCGGGTGCGCACCGGGATCAGGGGGACGAAGAAGAGGCTGAACTTCGTGGCCCGCCGGGTGATCACCTGTGCGGCCTGGTTGCCGCAGTGCCGGCAGACCTGGGTGACGACGCCGGACCGGGTGACCTTGGTCCGCAGCCCGAAGATGAAGAACATCGCCCGGCATTACCCACCGGAGGCGCTGGCTAAGCGGGGGCCCCGCCTCTGCCGGAGACGTCAGGCGGGGCCCCTCCTTGCGCTCAGGGGAGCCAGATGGGCTGCCAGTCGGGGACCTCGTGGAAGCGGCGCAGCTCGGCCAGGCCGGCGACCGTGCCGGTCCAGGCCGCGTACGGCGGGTTGCCCTCGTCGAAGCCGGACTGCACGAACGTCAGCTTCGTCCGGCCGGCGGACTCGGCCAGCTCCCAGGTGCTGACGCCGGTGGGCCCCCAGTCGACGGAGATCGCCCGCCCGGGCGTCACGTCCAGCACCTTGGCCGCGTAGCCGGCGTCGAAGCCGCCCATCGCGTAGCGACCACCCGCCCAGGGTTCGATGCCGATCGGGTAGCCGAACCAGGCGCTGGCCTGCTCCGAGTCGGTCAGCGAGGTCCACACCGCGTCCGTCGGGGCGTCGATCAGCAGCTCGCCGCGCAGGTCGGCAGCGGTGAAGTCGGTACGCGGCAGCAGCGGCCGGCCCTCCAGGTGCGCGTTGAGGTTGGCGATCGACAGCGCCCAGAACGTCTGGAGCACGCCCCGGATGGTGCTGCCGCTCATCGCCTCCTCGAAGACGAAGTGGCTCTGCCGCAGCGTGAGGATCGTGCCGTCACCGTCGGGCGTCAGCGCGAACTCGGTGGTCGTCTCCACCCCGTCGAGCGTCCAGGCGAAGCGCAGCGTCCCGTCGTCGGCGTGCAGCAGCCGCTGGTGCGGCGCGTCTCCCTCGGGCGTGAAGCGGCCCCAGAACTCGTACCGCCGGGGCAGCTCGACCTCGGCGTGCTCGGCCAGCCACACGCGCAGCTCGGCCGGGTCGGTCAGCGCGCGGCGGACGGTCGCCACGTCGGCGGCGAGGCGGGCACGCACGGTCAACGGATCAGTCATCGGTGTCGTCGCCTTTCGGGTAGCAGGCCACGGCGAGCTTGAAGGCGTCTCCCTCGGCGCCGCCGTAGCGGGTGAACAGGTCCCGCAGCGTCGACTGCAGGTCGTGCAGGAACTCCTGGCGCCGCTCGGCGGGCACCCGGATCTCGCCGGACACGCCGATCGAGGGCAGCTCGGGGGCGGCGCGGTCGAGCGCGGCGATGTCGGCCTGGACCTCCTCCATCAGGTCGAGCAGGTAGCCGAGGCTCAGCTCGTCGCGGGCCCGGCGGGCGCCGCCGATCCGGCCGACCAGCCGTGGGGAGAGCCAGTAGGACCGGGCGGCGGCCTGGTAGATGCCCTCGGTGATGCCGCGCACCCGCCGGTCGGCGACCTGCTCGGCCAGCCCGGCCGCGACCAGTTGTTTGACGTGGTAATAGACCCGCTGCGGCGTCTGGTCCAGCCGGGCGGCGACCTCGGTGCAGGTGCGCGGTTCGGCGAGTTGCCGCAGCACCTCGATGCGCTGCGGCTTGAGCAGGGCTTCCGCCTGCTCGCGCTCTTCCAGGTACAGGACGTCTCTCATGGCAAAAACATTTTTGCACGTACAAAATTTGTTTGTCAATGGCGGCGACGAGAGGCCGCGCGGTCCGCGCGGCCTCTCGTCGGTACGGGTCAGGGCGTCCAGTCGGGACGCAGCGGGTAGCCGTTCACCCCCTGCGGGCCGTTGTGCGTGGCGAGCACCTGGTGCAACTGGATGCCGTTGCGCTCGAACGCCATCCGGGAACCGGCCATGTAGAGGCCCCACACCCGCGCGGTGCCCGGGCCGACCTCGTTCACGCAGAAGTCCCAGTGCTCGACCAGGTTGCGGCACCAGCCGGCCAACGTCAGCGCGTAGTGCTGGCGCAGGTTCTCCTCGTGGTGCACCTCGAACCCGGCGTCATGGATCTCGCTGATCAGCCGCCCCGGGCCGGCCAGCTCGCCGTCCGGAAAGACGTACCTGTCGATGAACGCGCCGGAGCGGTGCGGGGCACGGTTGTCGGCCCGGGTGATGCAGTGGTTGAGCAGCCGGCCCCCGCGCTTGAGCCGGGACCGCAACGCGCCGAAGTAGGCCGGGTAGTTGCGCACGCCGATGTGCTCGGTCAGCCCGATCGAGGAGATCGCGTCGAACTGCTCGCGCGGCGCGTCCCGGTAGTCGAGGTGCCGCACCTCGGCCAGATCGCCCAGCCCCTCCCGCTCGATCGCGGCCTGCGCCCACTGTGCCTGCGCCTTCGACAGCGTCACGCCCAGCGCCTTCACGCCGTACTCCCGGGCCGCGTGCCGGACCATGCCGCCCCAGCCGCAACCGACGTCCAGCAGCCGCATCCCCGGCTGGAGCGCCAGCTTGCCGGCGACCAGGTCGTACTTGGCCCGCTGCGCCTCCTCCAGCGTGTCGCCGGGGCTGCGGAAGACCGCACAGGTGTAGGTCATGGACTCGCCGAGCACCTTCTCGTAGAAGGCGTTCGACACGTCGTAGTGGTGGGAGATCGCGGTGCTGTCCCGCGCCCGCGAGTGGCGCAGCCCGTTCACCACCCGCTTCCAGCGCGGCGCCGCCTCCTGCGGCGGGGGCGGCGGTGGCCGCAGCCGCTCCCAGCCCAGCCCCTTGACCAGGGCCAGCGCGTCGGCCACCGGCGGCATCCGCAGCGGCATCTCGTCCTTGAGCACCCGCAACGCCTCGTACGGGTCGCCGGGGTGCACGCCGTCGAGCCCCAGGTCACCGCTGACGTAGGCCCGGGCCATGCCCAGGTCCCCCGGCGCGGTGAGCAGGTAGGACAGGCCCCGCTCGGTGCGGATCGTCAGGGTGATCCCGGCGTCGGCCGGCCCCACGGCGCTGCCGTCGTACCCGGTCACCCGGACGGGCAGGTCGCCGGTGGTCACCGCGCGGATCACGTCCGCGACGGTCGGTCCGGTGCGCCGGCCGCCCGAGGGCGGCCCGGCCGGGGCGCTCGCCGCCCCCGGTGTTCGGTCGGTCAGACTCATGCTCGGGATACCGCCTTCTCGTACAGTCCGGTGAGTCGGTGATCCGGGTCGTAGCGGTCCTTCACGGCACGCCAGGTCTCCCCGCCGTAGAGCCGGTCGAACGCCGCCCGGTCGTAGTACGCGTCGGAGTAGAGCGACTTGTGGCCGCCCGACTCCGACACCATGTGCTCGATCCGCCGGTTGACGTCGCCGTCGGCGGCGCCCGGCGCGATCGGGACGCTGCCCCAGAAACCGATGTTCACATAGGTCTCGCCCGGTTGGAGCGGATACAGCGGCCACGCCCGGGCCGATCCCGGGCCGGCCGGCTCCCGCAGCCGCAGCGGGCAGAGCCACACCGGATTCATCCCCACGTCGCCCGCGAACCAGCGCAGGAAATCCGGCGTGCGCGCCAGCGGGATCTCCACGTCCTGCACCACCCGCTCGCGCGCCGGCCGGCCCCGCCACCTGTCGACCCGGGCGGCCACCTGGTGCCGGTGCTCGAAGCGCACGATCTTGTGATAGAAGTCGCTGCGCCGGTAGCGCTGCGGCCAGAGCCGCCGGAGGACCGGGTGCTGCACACCGAACGCGGACGAGCACCAGAACCAGTCGGTGTCCCACCGCCAGAGATAGTCGTACGCGGTCAGCACGTCGCGGGTGCGGCGACGCAGGGAGCGGTAGTAGATCTCCTGGCCGGTGTAGTCGGACGGGCGGCCGTCGGCCTCGTCGGTGAACGCGCCGAGCACCAGGTAGGACTCGCCGGGGCTGAACATCACGCCGTCCATGGCGTCGACCGGCTCGCCCGCGAAGGCGCCCTTGTCGACCACCTCCCCGATCGCGTCGACCAGCTCCTCCAGCCGGGTGAACCGGATGTTGCGCAGCGCCACGTGCCGGCCGACCGGTTGCAGCTCGATGCGCAGGCGGGTGGCGTAGCCGAGGCTGCCCAGCGAGTTGGGGAACGCCCGGTGCAGCTCGGCGTGCTCACCCCGGGGGCGGGTGGTGACCAGCTCCCCCGCGCCGGTCAGCACGTCCATCTCGGTCACCGACTCGTGCGGCAGGCCGTTGCGGAACGAGGTGGACTCGATGCCCAGACCGGTCACCGCGCCGCCCAGCGTGATGGTGCGCAACTGCGGCACGACAAGCGGCATCAGCCCGTGCGGGAGCGTCGCGTCGACCAGGTCCTCGTAGGTGCACATGCCCTGCACGTCGGCGGTGCGGGCGGTCGTGTCCACGCCGAGCACCCCGGTCAGCCCGCTGACGTCCAGCCCCGGCACCCGCGGCGCGGAACGGGGGCGGAACAGGTTGGACGTCTGCTTGGCCAGCCGCACCGTCTCGCCGGCGGGCACCGCGGCGTAGGACCGCCGCAGCGCGTCCACCGCCCGTTCATGATCACGGACAGCTCGCATGAGATCACTTTACGCCCCGGACCGACAATTCGCGGCACCTCAACGGGTGGCCGGCGGGCGAGCCCCGGCATAGCGTGGACGACATGCCGAAAGCCGTCTGGAACGACCTGGTCGTCGCGGAGAGCGACGACACCGTGCTGGTCGAGGGCAACCACTACTTCCCGCGTACGGCCCTGCGCGACGACCTGATCCGCTCCTCCGACACGCACACGGTCTGCCCGTGGAAGGGCACCGCCTCCTACTACACGCTCGAACACGACGGCGCCACCAGCCCGGACGCCGTCTGGTACTACCCCGACCCGAAGTCCGGGGCCGAGATGGTGCGGGACCGGGTGGCGTTCTGGAAGGACGTGCGGGTCGTCGACTGAGTCACCGGCCGCCGGGGCGACTGGCCCTCGGCGGCTCCGGTGGGTCAGGATGCCCCCATGGCCGACCCGCGTCCCGACCCGTCCGGCACCGTCTACGGTGCCCGCCCCGCCCGCGGTGGCGTCCGGCTGCCCCGGGACCCGCTGATGCGGACCGCGCTGGGCGTCGCCCTGGTCGGCGTACTCCTGGGGGTGTTCTTCGCCACCGGCGTGCTCGGTGGTGGGGCCGACCGGCCGGTGGTGCCGGCGGCGGCCGTGCCGACCCCGGCGGCGAGCGAGCCGGCCCCGGCCCCGCCGACGACCGAGGCCCCGCCGTCGCCCACCCCGAGCGCGACGCCGGAGACGCCCGCCGCGCCGGTGGCCACGCCGAGGGTGATCCGGGGCGTGCCGTCCGGGCGCTGCGTCGGCGTCACCGGCGACGACCCGGAGGGCGCGCAGGCCGCGCTCGCCGACTGCACCGGCGGGCCGGAGCAGCAGTGGGTGGTCACGCCGGTCGCCCCCGACACCTACCTGCTGGTCAACGCCGCCAGCGGCAAGTGCCTCGACGTCAACGAGGCGAGCACCGACGACGGCGCCGACGTGCAGCAGTGGTCCTGCAACGGGCAGGCCAACCAGCAGTGGAAGCTCCAGCCGACCGGCGGCGGCCCGGTGCTGCTGGTCGCCGTGCACAGCGGCAAGTGCGCGCAGGTCGACGACGCCGGCACCGAAGCCGGTCGGGAGCTGGAACAGGCGCCGTGCGGCGGCGCCGCCGAGCAGCAGTGGGCGCTCGGCTGACCGGTCAGCCCCGGTAGCTCCAGGCCCGCCGGCCGACCGCCGCCACGGGCAGCGCGAACGCGGTGCGTCGGCGCAGCAGCAGCGAGAGCCCGGCCGCGCCGATCGACAGCGCGCCGGCCGCGTACCAGGCCACCGCGTAGTCGCCGAGCCGGTCCCGGACCAGGCCGGCACCGGTGGCGGCCAGCGCGGCGCCCACCTGGTGCGCGGCGAACACCCAGCCGAAGACCACCGCGCCGGACGCGCCGAACCACTCCCGGCACAGCGCCACCGTCGGCGGCACGGTGGCCACCCAGTCCAGCCCGTAGAAGACGATGAAGACGAGCATGCTCGGCTCGGCCCGGCCGGCGAACAGGCTCGGCAGCAGCAGCAGCGACGCGCCGCGCAGCGCGTAGTAGGCGCCGAGCAGCAGCCGGGCGTCGACCCGGTCGGTGAGCCAGCCGGAGGCGATCGAACCGGCGATGTCGAAGAGCCCGACCACGGCGAGCAGGCCGGCGGCGGTGGTCTCCGGCATGCCGTGGTCGTGCGCGGCCGGCACGAAGTGCGTGCCGACCAGCCCGTTGGTGGTCGCGCCGCAGATCGCGAAGCCGCCGGCCAGCAGCCAGAACGGCCGGGTCCGGGCGGCGGCGGTCAGCGCGCCGACCGCGCGGGCCGCCGCGCCGCCCGCCGGCCGGGCCGGCGGCACGACAGCGGTGGCGCCGTAGGCCGGCCGGCCCAGGTCCGCCGGGTGCTCGCGCAGCAACCACACCACCAGGGGTACGACGGCGAGCGCGGCCCCGGCGACGACGAGTGCCGCCGCGCGCCAGCCGTGGTCGCGCACCAGCACCGCGAGCAGCGGGAGGAACACGAGCTGACCGGCCGCCCCGCCGGCGGTGAGCACGCCGGTGACCAGGCCCCGGCGGCGGACGAACCAGCGCCCGGTGACGGTCGCCACGAACGCCAGCGCCATCGAGCCGGTGCCCAGCCCGACCAGCACGCCCCAGCAGAGGACGAGCTGCCAGCTCTCGGTCATCGCCACGGTCAGCCCACTGCCGGCCGCCACCAGCAGCAGCGCGCCGGCCACCACCCGACGGATGCCGAACCGGTCCATCAGCGCCGCGGCGAACGGGGCGGTGAGCCCGTAGAGCAGCAGGTTGACCGAGACGGCGGCGGAGATGGTGGCGAGCGGCCAGCCGAACTCGGCGTGCAACGGGTGCAGCAGCACGCCGGGGGTGGCCCGGAAGCCGGCGGCGCCGACCAGCGCGACGAAGGCGACCCCGGCGACGAGCCAGGCCGGATGCAGTCTTTTCACCCACCGAGTCTCCGACGGTCGGGGTGGCTGGCACGAGTGGCCGGAAAGCCATCATGCGCAATAATCGGGCCATGCCCGCCACGCTGCCGCACCGCGTCGCCGTCCTCGCCCTGGACGGCGTGGTCGCGCTCGACCTCGGCACCCCGGCCCAGCTCCTCGGCGCCGCCCGGGCGGCCGACCGGACCCCGCTCTACGCGGTCACGACCTGCACGCCGGGCGGTCGCCCGGTGCGCAGCACCGCCGGCTTCCAGGTGCTCCCCGACCACGGGCTCGACCTGCTCGCGACCGCCGACACGGTGATCGTCCCCGGCATCCACGCGGGCCCACCGCTCACCGCCGGCACGGTGGACGCCGAGGTGGCGGGCGAGCTGCGCGCCGCCCACGACCGGGGCGCGCGGATCATGTCCATCTGCACCGGCGCGTTCGTGCTCGCCGCCGCCGGCCTGCTCAACGGCCGCCCCGCCACCACCCACTGGGCGTACGCGGCCCGTTTCCGCCGGCTGCACCCCGGCGTACGACTCGACCCGGAGGTGCTCTTCGTCGACGACGGCCGGGTGCTCACCTCGGCCGGGGTGGCCGCCGGCATCGACCTCTGCCTGCACCTGATCCGCACCGACCACGGCAGCGCGGTGGCCAACCGGGCGGCCCGGCGCTGCGTCGTGCCGCCGTGGCGCGACGGCGGCCAGGCGCAGTACATCGAACAGCCGGTGCCCCGGGTCGCGGAGGCCGGCACCACGGCCACCCGGGAGTGGGCCCGGCAGCGCCTGCACGAACCGGTGACGCTGCGCGAGCTGGCCGCGCACGCGCGGATGAGCGTGCGCACGTTCACCAGGCGCTTCCGCTCCGAGACCGGGCTCAGCCCGGCGCAGTGGCTGCTCCGGCAGCGCACCGAACACGCCCGGGTGCTGCTGGAGACGACCGACCTGAGCGTCGACCGGGTCGCCCGGGACGCCGGCTTCGGCACCACCGCCGCCCTGCGGCAGCACTTTCAGACCCGGGTGGGCGTGTCCCCGACGGCCTACCGCCGCGCCTTCCGCGCACCCGTGCCGTCAGGCCGGGTGGGGGTGTCGGCGCAGGGCGCGTAGCTGGGTCAGGTGCAGCGGAAGGTGCACCCGGACGTGCAGGTCCAACGCCCGCCCCCAGGGAAGCGAGTCGTCCACGTCCAGGTCGAAGCCCTCCCGCAGCACGGTCTCCACAGGCGTCTCGGCGGCCGGGCCGAGCCGGTCGGCCAGCGAGCACAGCTTCTGGCTGGTGGCCCGCAGCAGGGTCGCGAGCCCGTCCAGCCCGCCGCACTCGGACACCAACGCGTCGAGCTGCGGCCGGTGGATGGTGTCCACGTCGTAGTAGGCGAACGGCGAGCCGGCCAGCACCGCCTCGGTCGCCTCGCTCATCAGCTCGTCGTTGGCGGCGAGGTGCGCGACGATCTGCTCGGCGCTCAACTCACCCTCCGGCGGCGGCCCGAACCCGCCCGCGTCCACCTCCACGAGCAGCTCGTCGTACGCCCGCCGCAGGTCGGCGGCGTCCACCTCGTCCATGCCCGCATCCAACCCCATCCCACCCCCGCCGCGCGCGGATTCACCGAAAGCGTGGCCATTCCACGCGCGATGGCCACGCTTTCCGTGCATCCGCGGGCGGGGTCAGCGGCGACCGTGGCGGGCACGGAGATAGTCGGAGACGACGTACTCGCCCAGGTCGTCCAGGTCGGGGGTGAACATCCGGCCGTTCGACCGGCGGGCCACCGCGTCGACGAACCGGCGCAGCCCCGGGTCGTCGCCGAGCATGAACAGGTTGAGCGTGGCGCCGTACCGGGTCAGTCTGTCCACCTCGCGGATGGTCGCCTCGATCGTCTCCGGCAGCGGGGGCCAGTTGAAGTACGCCTCGCCGTCCTCCGGGTCCAGGTGGGCGGTGGGCTCGCCGTCGGTGACCACGAGCACCACCGGCTCGGCGCCCGGGTGGCGGCGCAGGTGCCGGCCCGCCAACCGCAACGCGTGCTGGAGGTTCGTGCCCTGCTCCATGTCCGGCTCCGCCGCCGCCAGCTCCTGCTGGGTCAGCGGCGCCGCCTCCCGCCCGAAGCCGACGATCTGCAACGCGTCCTGCGGGAACCGGGTGGCCATCAGGTGCGACAACGCCAGCGCCGTCTGCTTCATCGGACCCCACCGCCCCTGCGAGATCATCGAGTACGACAGGTCGACGCAGAGCACCACCGCCGCGGACGCCCGGCGCTCGGTCTCCATCACCTCGAAGTCCTCGACCGCGAGCGGCACCGGCACGCCGGGGCCGGCCCGGCGCACCGCGCGGGTCAGGGTGCGCACCACGTCCAGCGGCTGCTCGTCGCCGTACTCCCAGGGGCGGGAGGCGCCGCTGACCTCGCCGGCCGCACCGGCGGACCGCAGGTCGTGCTGACCCCGGGGACCGGCCGTCAGGTCCGCGAAGACCCGCCGCAACGCGGTGCCGGCGAGCCGGCGCAACGCCTTCGGGCTGAGCGTGAGCCCGTCCGCGTCCCGGGTCACCCAGCCCTGGCGGCGCAGCTCCCGCTCCAGGTCACGCAGGCGGCGTACGTCGTCGGCGGCGTCCCGGCCCAGCGTCCGGGCCACCGCGTCGACGTCGACGTCGTCCAACGTGGCGCCGGCCTGGTCCTGGTCGAGCGAGTCCAGCAGCTCGTCGAGCTCGGCGATCTCGTCGAGCGCGCCGGTCGCCTCGCCGTAGCCGAGCGGCTGGTCGCCGCGGACCCGCTCGCCGCGCTGCCAGTTCAGGTCGGGGCGCAGCGAGCGCAGGTGCGCGTCGAGCTGGGACAGCTCCCCGGCGAGCCGGTCACCGAGCGACTGGCGCATCAGCCCGGCCAACTCCTCGCGCTGCCGGTCCGACAGCGACCGCATCAGCCGTTCCCCGGCCGCCGCCCGGCGGGCCAGCACGTCGATCAGCTCGTCGACGTCCCGGGGCCGTTCCGGGAAGAACTCGCCGTGCCGGCGCATGAACTCGGCGAACGCGTCGGTGGTGTCCTCCGAACGCGCGTGCCGGGCGAGCAGCTCGTTGAGATCACGCATCATGTCGCCGAGCTGCCGTTGGGCGTCCGGGTCGCCGGCGGCCCGCGCCGCGTCCCGCAGCCCGGCGAAGCGCTGCTCCAGTACCTCGCCGCGCAGCCCGTCGAGGATCCGCTGGTACGTCTGGCGCGCCTCGGCGCTGGCCCAGTCGTACCCGGACAGCTCGGACACCGCCCGCGCGGTGGACCGGGGCAGGTTGTCCAGCACCGCCTCGGCGAACCGGGCCTCGTCGCCGTCGCGCCCGCGCAGCTCGTCCCGTTCGGCGGCCAGCGCCTGGTCGAGCAGCGCCTGGGTCCGGGTCACCGCGCCGTCCAGGTCGCCCCGGCGCAGCGCCTCCCGACGCAGGCGGCGTGCCCGGGCGGCCAGGTCCTGGAGACCGCCGCGCCCGTCCGGGCCACGCCGCAGCAGGTCACGCAGCGACTCCCGGAGGCTGCCACCGCCGAGCACCTCCGCGCCGACCGCGTCCACCGCGGCCCGCACGTCGTACGGCGGGGCGAGCGGGTCGGGTCCGCCGCGCCACTGCCCGTACCGGAACCGGTTGCCGGCCACGGTCAGCCCCGGCCGCCGTAGACGGTGCGCCCGGACTCGGTGACGTCCTTGCCGAGCCGGCGGGTCAGGTGCAGTCCTTCGAGGACGAACTCGACGCCGGCGGCGGCCTCCGCCGGGCTGGGCGCGTCACCGAGACCGAGCCGGTCGAGCACCTTGGCCAGCCCCGGCACGGTGCCGACCTGGCGCAGCAGCTCCGCGGCGGAGACCAGCTCCCCGGTCTCGACGGCGTCGCCCTCGGCGACCAGCGCGGTGAAGCCGGACAGGTCCAGCCCGGCCAGCCGGGTCCGGAACGTCTCCGCGGTGGCGGTACGCAGCAGGTGCGCGAGCACCTCGATCTCGCGCCCCTCCTCCCCGCTCTCGAACTCCACCTTCCCGCGCAGCGTCGACGTCACCGAGACCGCGTCGCCGACGCGCGCGACCGGCGGCTCCGGCGCGCCGGTGCCGGCGAGCAGGCCGGAGCGGCGCAGCGCGGCGGCGGCCACGGTCTCCGCGGCGGCGATGGCGAACCGGGCGGACACCCCGGAACGCGGGTCCACCGACGGCGACTCGCGCACCTCGCGGGCGAACCGGGCGAGCACCTCCAGCACGTGCTCCGGCACGGTGGCGACCAGGTCGGCCTCCTGCCGGATCAACGCCAGCTCCAGCTCCAGGTCGAGCGGGTAGTGGGTCCGGATCTCGGCGCCGAAGCGGTCCTTGAGCGGGGTGATGATCCGGCCCCGGTTGGTGTAGTCCTCCGGGTTGGCACTGGCCACCAGCAGCAGGTCGAGCGGCAGCCGGAGCTGGTAGCCGCGGACCTGGATGTCCCGCTCCTCCAGCACGTTGAGCAGCGCCACCTGGATCCGTTCGGCCAGGTCGGGCAGCTCGTTGACGGCGAACACGCCCCGGTTGGTGCGCGGGACGAGGCCGAAGTGGATCGTCTCCGGGTCACCGAGCGTACGCCCCTGGGCGAGCCGTACCGGGTCGACGTCGCCGATCAGGTCGCCCACGCTGGTGTCCGGCGTGGCGAGCTTCTCGCCGTAGCGCATCGAGCGGTGCAGCCAGCCGATCGGCAGGTCGTCGCCGGCCGAGTCGACCAGGTCACGGGAGCTCGGCGTGAGCGGGTGCATCGGGTGCTCGTTGAGCACCGAGCCGGGGATCACCGGGGTCCACTCGTCGAGCAGCCCGCCGAGCGCGCGGATCAGCCGGGTCTTGCCCTGCCCGCGCTCGCCGAGCAGCACCATGTCGTGGCCGGCGAGCAACGCCCGCTCGACCTCGGGCAGCACCGTGTCCTCGTAGCCGACGATGCCGGGGAAGCGCTCCTCGCCGGCCCGCATCCGGGCGAGGAGGTTGTCGCGGAGTTCCTGCTTGACGGTGCGGTAGTGGTGGCCGGTCGCGCGCAGCGCGCCGAGCGTGGCGGGCAGCTCGGCCGGCGGAGCCGGGGAAACCTGAGGGTGAGCGCTCACCCGCCCCACGCTAGCTCAGATTTTCCGCTCCGCCCGGTGGTCGGTCCCGTCCCGTGGCCGGGACCGGCCCCGGACGCCGGGCGACTTGCCGCGCCGGGAAGATCGGCCGTCAGCGGTGGTCGCGCACGTAACCCTGCGGGTCCTTGTCGCGGAACGGCAGGTCCCGGCCGTTCTTGTGCTCGCCGTAGAAGGTGAGCCAACGCGCGCCCAGCTCGGCCCGCAGCTCCACGCTCGCGTGCCGGCGGAAGTCGGGCAGCGCCTCGTCCTCCTCCTCGGCCAGGTGCTCGCTGTTCTCCTTACGGGCCGTGCCCACGGCCGCCCACCAGGCGTCCGAGCCGACCTCGTGCAGCTTGGCCTCGGCGATCGCGTCGCGGATCTTGTTGTGGTCGCCGATCGCGTCGGCGGTCTCGTCCTCGCCGTCGTCACCGTGCTTCACCAGGTGCGGATAGAGGATGGCCTCCTCCGCCTCGGCGTGGATGTCCAGGTGCAGGGCGAGCGCCTCCCAGATCGCCAGCATCTCGGCCGGGTCGCGGGCGTCGTCGAGCCGGGCGAAGCCGCGCCGGAAGGCGGCGTGGTCGTCCAGGATCAGTGCGGTGATGTCGTCCATGCGGTCACTTCCCCAGTCGGGCGCGGATCATCCGGGGCACCGCGGCCAGGCCGGTGACCGGCCGGAACGCGTGCGCGGCGGTGACCAGCGCGGCGTACTCGTCGTCGGTCAGGTCGATGTCGGCGGCGGCGGCGTTGCGTTCCATCTGCTCCACCCCGGACGCGCCGGGGATGGCCACCACGTTCGGGTGCCGCAGCACGTACGCGAGCGCGATCTGGCTGGGCGTGGCGTCGTGCGCGTCGGCCACCTCGCGCAGCGTGGCGATCAGTTCGGTGCCGCGGGCCAGGTTCTCCGGCAGGAAGTACGGGTTGGCCCGGCGCACCGCCCCGGCCGGCGGGTTGGCGGCGTCGTAGCGGCCGGAGAGGAAGCCCTGTGCCAGCGGGCTGTACGCGATGACGATCCGGCCGGCCTGCTCCGCGTACGGGATCAGGTCGTCCTCCGGCCCGCGGTCGATCATGCTGTAGCGGACCTGGTTGCTCAGCACCCGGCGGCCCAGCGCGGCCTCGGCGAACCGCCACCGGCGCAGGTCGTAGTTGCTGACCCCGACCTCGCCGACCAGCCCGACGTCCTGCAACGAGCGCATGCCGCGCATGGTGGTGGTGTCGGGGACCACCGGGTTGGCCTGGTGCACCTGGTAGAGGTCGATGCCGTCGACGCCGAGCCGGGCGGCGGAGGCGACCGCCCGCTGCTGCACCACCGGCGCGACCGGCAGCAGCGGGAAGATCTTGCTGGCCACCACCACCTTGGCCCGGTCGTCGCCGACGACTGCGTCAGGTCGCGGCGTGGCGTCAGACGCGCCGAGCTGGCGTTGTCGGAGCGCCGCGCCGAGGATGCGTTCGCTGCGGCCGAAGCCGTACAGCTCGGCGGTGTCGAAGAGGGTGACGCCGAGGTCGAGCGCCCGCCGCACGATCTCGGCCGCCCGGCGCTCGTAGTCGGGGCCGTAGCCCCACTCGCGGGAGCCGAACTGCCACGTGCCGAGGCCGATCTTGGAAATGGGCTTGGGGGTGTCGAGCCGCACGAAACGCATGGCCTCGACGCTACCCGCGCCCCGGTGACCGCACGCCGGTTCACCGGCGGGAGGCAGAATGACCGGGTGACCTACCTCGCCAGCGACGACCGTTACGACTCGATGATCTACCGGCGCAGCGGACGCAGCGGGCTGAAGCTGCCCGTCATCTCCCTCGGCCTCTGGCACAACTTCGGGCCGGACCGGCCCTTCGAACGGCAGCGCGACATCGTCCGCCGCGCCTTCGACCTCGGCATCACCCACTTCGACCTGGCCAACAACTACGGCCCGCCGCCGGGCGCGGCGGAGGAGGTGTTCGGCCGGCTGCTCGCCACCGACCTGAAGCCGTACCGGGACGAACTGGTGGTGTCCAGCAAGGCCGGCTACCTGATGTGGCCCGGCCCGTACGGCGAGTGGGGCTCCCGGAAGTACCTGATCTCGTCGCTGGACCATTCGCTGCGCCGGCTGGGCCTGGACCACGTGGACATCTTCTACTCGCACCGGTTCGACCCGGACACCCCGCTGGAGGAGACGATGGGCGCGCTGGACGCGATCGTCCGGTCGGGCAAGGCGCTCTACGTGGGCGTCTCCAACTACGACTCGGAGCAGACCGCCCGGGCCGCCGAGATCCTCCGTGACCTGGGCACCCCGCTGCTGATCAACCAGCCGTCGTACTCGATGCTCAACCGCTGGACCGAGTCCGACGGCCTGCTGGACACGCTGGACCAGGTCGGCGCCGGGTGCATCGCGTTCAGCCCGCTGGCCCAGGGTCTGCTCACCGACCGCTACCTGGGCGGCATCCCGGCCGACTCGCGCGTGCGGACCAGCGTCTTCCTGAACGAGAGCGACCTGGACGAGGCGCGGATGGCCACCGTCCGCGCGCTCGCCGAGGTGGCCCGGCGGCGCGGGCAGAGCCTGGCCCAGCTCGCCCTGGTGTGGGCGCTGCGCGACCCGCGGATGACCAGCCTGATCATCGGCGCGAGCAGCGTCGAGCAGTTGGCGGGCAACGTCGCCGCGCTGGACGAGCTGGACCTCGCCGGCGAGGACCTGGCCGAGATCGACCAGATCCTCGCCGACCCGCGGTGAGGCCGGCGGTCAGCGGAAGATGGTGCCGTTGCCGGCGTCCCGGACCGCGCTCACCCGGTTCGGGGTGAACGTGTTGCCGGGTCCGACCACTGTCGCGTCGCAGCCCTCGGTGACGTAGAGCCCGTAGCGCTGCGTCCTGACGGTCTGGTCGTCGACGGCCACGTTCCCGCTGACCACGGTGTCGACGCAGGTGATCCCGGTCGCCGTGGTGACCCGGATGCCGTCCCGGTTCGCCGTGTCGTCGGAGCTGTCGGTGACGTGGTTGTCGACGACCCGGTTGTCGGTGCCGCTGTTGATGTTGATGCCGTCCTGCCCGGCCTGGTCGATCACGTTGTCGCTGATGATGTTGTGATCGGCCGTCTTGTTCGGCTGGTCGGCGGTGGACGAGGCACGGTTGACCTGGATGCCGTGCCCGCCCACGTCGCTGATGGTGCAGCCGGTGACCGTGTCACCGCTGGTGGCCAGCAGTTCGACGCCGTCGCTCTGGGCGCCGCTGATGACGCAGTCCCGGACCGTGTTGCCCATCGACGTCCAGGTCTGGTTCTTGCCGTCGAACACGATGCCCCGCCCCCGGGACGCGGTGACCCGCACCCGCTCCACGACCATGTTGTTGCCGTCGTCGAAGTCGAGCGCGTCGCTGGTGCTCCGGGCTGCCCCGCCGGCCGAGACCGCGAGGTCCCGGACGATCACGCCGTCCCATCCCTTGGTGTTGAACGGCTCGGTGTCCCCCGCCGTCGAGTTGTCGTTACGGATCAGCGTGTCGTACATGCCGGCGCCGACGAAGGTCACCCGCCGGATGCCCTCCAGTTTCAGGTACTCGGCGCCGAAGTCGAACGTGCCGGCGTCGAACCGGACCACGCCACCGCCCAGCCGGTTCAGCTCGACCACGGCGCTCTCCAGCACGGTCTTGAGACTGCCGGTGTAGGTCTCGCCGGTCACGTCGGAGGCCGCCCGGTAGGTCGTCGGCCCGGTCCTGGTCACCACGTACGGCGACGGGTCGGGCGGTGCCGGCGTCAACAGTTGCGGCTTGTTGGTGCCCTCCCGGCTGGTCACCCGCAGGCCGGTGTCGTTGGTGGTGGTGAGCGCCACGGTCACCGGTCCGTTGCCGGTGACCAACGACGAGACGTTCACCGACACCCAGGTGTCCGCGCCCACCGGTCCGCTGCGGACGACCGTGGCGCCGATCGGTGGGGCGTTGTCGTCGGTGATGGTGCTCTCGTCCCAGGCGCTGTCGGCGACGGGGTGGACGTCCACTCCGGTGCTGCTGGCGGTCTCCACGTAGAGACGCAGCACCGCGGTCGGGTCCGTGTCGACGTCGGTGACCTCGAAGCGCAGGTAGGCGACCTGTCGGGGCACGGCGTCGACGCGGAGCGAGGCGGTCCGCCCCGCGTTGACAGTCGGATGGGAGGCGTCCACCCAGGCGTCGGCGACCGGGGTGAGCGTCACGGCCGCAGCCGCCCGGGCGACCTGCGCCGCGGTGGTGGCGTGCGGCTTCGCCGTGGCGCGGGCGGGTGCCGCGGCGGCGGGCGACGCGACGGCGACGACGGCCAGGACCAGTGCCGGCGCGAGGTGACGGAGCGGGGATCGGGATCGAGCTGTCATTTGCTCCTCCAGAACGGTGTGGAGGGTGGCCCGGGCCGGCCGCGACATCGGTGGTGGGTCGCCCGGTCAGTGGTGGAGCGGCGCCTCCTCGGACCGCGCGGCGCCGGATGGGGTCGACGGCGTGGCGGCGGCTCGCGCACGCCGTCGACGGCGGTACAGCCAGAGCGGCACCAGGACCACCACGCCGACGGTCAGGGTCAGCGCCGCCCAGGCGGGCAGGCCCCAGTCGTCGCCGTCGGCGGTGCTGCTGTCCAGTTGCGCGTCGGGGTTCGGGGCGACGCCGAGCAGGTCGGCCAGCACCAGCAGGTACCTGCTGCCCCACTGTTCACTCGGTTCCACGTAGGTGTTCTCGGTGAACTCGTTCCAGCTGATGACGCCGAGGGCGTCGGGCTGGGAGAGCTGGGCGGCGGCGAAGGACGCGCGCAGCGTCTCACCGTCCCGGCGGGGCACCTCCCTTCTCCCGCCGATCTGGCGGGCGTCGAAGCCGGGCGAGACCGGGGCGATCCACAGTCCGCCACGGAGGTGGACGGCCCGGGACATCGCGGTGAGCTTGTCCCGGCTGCGGTCGGCGAGCGGATCGGCGGACGACCAGTAGTACGCCTGCCCGTCGAGGCTCGACTGGCTGTTCACCACCGAGACGCTCTTGGCGGTGCCGAGGACCTGGAGTTTCTCCTGGGCCTGACGGACGGTGTCCGCGACCTCGGCGGCGGAGTACCGGTCGCTGCCGTTCCAGATCACCACCGGCTGGTCGAAGATCCCGAAGACCGGGTCGGCCGCGTAGCGTTCGGCGAAGACGGCCAAGTCCGTCCGGACCGTGGCCAGTGGCAACGGCTTACGGCTGAAGTCGATGCCCTGGTAGACGATGCCGAGCCGGAAGCTCTCGGCGCGGGCGACCTCGACCAGCGCGGCGAGTCGTTCGTCGAGCTGCACGGTGTGCTTCCAGGAGACCAGGAAGCCGGTGATCCCGGCGGCCTTCGCCATCCGGACGTGCCGCCGCATGATCTCCTCGTCGTCGCTCGAATAGCGCCCGAGCACCGGGTAGTCGATCTTCGCCCTGTTCCACGAGCTCGGGTTGAACCAGATGTAGTAGTAGGCCAGCACCGGAACCGGTGCCGGCGGCGTGGCCGGAGCCGCCGCGGGCCGGGACCCGGAACGGACGGACGCGGCCGGTGCCCGGGCCGCCGGCAGGCTCGCCGCGGCGACCGTCACCAGCACCAGCACCAGACCGGCGGCGGCGCGTGGCCGCCGGCGACGCCGCGCGGCGGAGCGGAGCGCCCGCAACGGGCGGCGCAGGTGCGGGCGGCCCAGCAGGACCAGCCCGACGGCCACCCCGAGCACGCCCACCGCCACCAGCGCCAGGTCGACGATGCTGATCACGGTGAGCGTCACCTCCTGGTCCCGGCTGATGGTCACCGGCCGGCCGAAGGAGAGACCGCCGCCGCGTACGGTCAGCGTGTAGGTGCCCCGGGGCAGGTCGGGGACCAGCACGGTGCCGTCCGAGGCGAACCCCAGGTGCTGCACCCGCCCGTCGGCCCGGGTGAGTCGGATCCCGCTGCCGGCCCGCCGGGGGAAGAACATGTCCGAGGCGGTGAACGACACCTTGAAGAAGAGCAACTGCACCACCCAGCTCTGCCGGTCCCAGGGCACGAACTTCTGGCCGGCCCGGTTGACCACCGAGGTGCCGTCCACCATCACGGCGTCCACCACGTAGTAGAGGCGTTTCGAGGCGAGCCCCCGGGGTCCCTGCTGGGTGCGGCTCTCGGCGACCCAGAGCGGCCTCGTCAACTGGTCACCGGTCAGCTCGATGATCTCGCCGGTGTTGCTGCGCAGTTGCATCGCGGTCGCCCGCCGGGTCGGCACCGGCGACCCGAACCGGTCGGTGTAGCGCCAGCTCACGCGCCGGACCGTGCGCAGGCCCACCTCGACGACCCGGTCGCGTACGCCGTGGTCCAGGCTGCCCCGGATGCGGTCGAGCATCACCCTCCGGTCGACGCCGACCGCCGCCGAGCCGACCGTGAGCCGCTTGTCGAGCCCGAGGAAGTTCCGGACCCGGACGTTCACCCGTCCCTTGGCGTCCGAGCGACCGGTGTTGCCGTCGACCGCGACCGGCACGCCCCGGATCGGCGGCACCATCTGGAGGTGCAGTGTGCCGGGCAGCGCGGAGCGGGGTGCGGCCGTGGCGGCGACCGGGGTGAGCAGGACGCCCAGCAGCACCAGGATCAGCGGCGGCAGCAGCCGGCGGGCGGCGCTCACCGGGGCCGCCGCCGTCCCCGTACGGCCGCCGCGCCGACCAGCGCGCCGACGAGCAGCAGCGCGGTGGCGTACGCGCCGTAGACGGGCCGGGGGTCGGGCCGTTTCAGCGCGACCGGGGTGCGTTCGGCGCTGAGCAGGACGCCGGGGCGTGGTGGCGCGTCGAAGTCGAACGCGTCGAGGAACGTGTTCGCCCTGGCGTCCCGGCTGGCGAGCGGTTTCAGCCGCCAGTTGATCTCGATGAACTTCAGCACCGAGGTGAAGTCGAGCGTGGTGGAGTCGACCCGCCCGCGCCGGGCGTACGGGCTGACCAGCAGCGCCGGCACCCGGAACCCGTAGCCGTACCGGTCGACGCGGGGCGGCGTGACGTGGTCGTACCAGCCGCCCCAGTCGTCGTACGACCAGATGAAGGCCGACGAGGACCACTCCGGGGAACGCATGAGCTGCGTCAGCAGCGCCCGGACGAGGTTCTGGCCGGCGCCGATGTTGCCCGGCGGGTGCTCGCTGTTGCCGGCCGGCGCGATGAAGGAGACCGCCGGCAGGTCGCCCTTCGCCGCGTCCGCGTAGTACTCGTCCAGGTCGACGATCTTCGAGAACAGGCGCGGGTCGTCGACGTAGCGGGCGTACCCCAGCAGCGGGACCCAGATGACCTGCGCGCCCCGGTCGATGTCCTCCTCCTCGACCCGGGACCGGAACGTGATGGTCGGGTCGTAGTTCTGCACGTAGAACTTCCAACTGATCCCGGCCGCCTCCAGCCGGTCGAAGATGGTCGGGATGTCGCCCCAGCCGGCCGCCGGAATGGTCTCCGCCTTGCCGGCCGCGCCCGGGCCACCGGTGACCCGGTACATGTGGTTGCGGATGCTGCCGGAGTGCGACGAGCTGAAGAAGCGGTCGAAGAGCACGTACTCGTCGGCCAGGTTCCAGTAGTACGGCAGGTCGCGGTCGTCGTAGTAGGCCATCGCCATCCGGCCGTCCTTGCCGGCCCGGCTCACCCCCTCCACGAAGCCGTTCATCCGGCCGCCGTTGTACTGCTGGGCGAACGCGTCGGCGGAGTGGTCGAGGTCGATCGCGCCCAGCTTGCCGATGTGGAACGGCTTGACGCAGGGTTCGGGCAGGTCCGCCCGCATCGGCATGCAGACGTCCTTCGGTATCCCGTCCACGCCGGGCCGGGTGCCGAAGTAGTTGTCGAACGTGTGGTTCTCCTGCATGAGGAAGACCAGGTTCTCGATCGGCGTGGTCGGGGCGGCCGGCGAGTTCGGGGCGGCCGACGCGGTGGCCGGCGCCGCCGTCACCACCGACAGCGTCAGCAGCACGGCGACGGCCGACAGCCGCCCGGCCCGGCGCCGGAGCGCGGAATCGATCCGACGGGTCATGGCCGCACCTCATAAATGATGATCACGGGGACGGGAACGTCGCGACCGGAGGCGTCGGCGGCGCCGACGTACTCGGTGTGCACGATCCGGCCGTGATAGCGCCGGACGAGGGTCGCCAGCCGGTCGGCGAAGAACGTCGAACGGCGCGCGGAGAACGAGTCCCAGACGATGTAGTGCAGGTTGTTGTTGCGCAGCCACCCGTCCGGGTTGTTGAGCGCGACGTAGGACGGGTTGCGGTGCAACGGGTTCGGACTGACCGACAACCCGTAGCTCTGCCGCTGGCCGTAGTAACGGATGATGTTCGACATGGACGGGCCGAGCGTGAGGATCACCGACCCGTCCGGCGTGTGGTCGGTCAGCCACCGGCCGGCCTCCCGGCCGCCCGGCACGCCGCCGGACCCGGCCAGGAAGTGCGTCCCGCCCTGCTGACCCACCGCCCGCCAACAGGGCCCGAGCAGGCTCAACGCCACCGCGGCGACCGCCGCGAGCCGGACCACCAGGTGGACGCGCGCGCGGGGCATCACCCGCCGGGGGACGGCGGCGAGCCGGGCCGGCACCGGCAGGACCGCCAGCGCCCGCGCGGCGAGCACCGCCACCGGCACCACGACCGGCAGCAGGTACTGGAAGCCCTTGACCGGCCAGAGCTGGAAGAAGACCACCGGGACGGCGATCCACGACAGCAGCAGCGTCTCCCGCCAACTGCGCTGCCGACGGGCCAACCACAGGCCCCCGAACGCGGCGAGCAGCACCAGCAGCCCGATCGACGTGGGCACGTTCTCCAGGTAGAACGACATCGGATGGTTGGGCCGCCGGAACAGCTGCCAGACGAGGTAGCTGCGCCCGGTCTCGGTGCGGCCGGCCAGCGCTTGCGAGATCGGGTGGGTGGCGAAGACCAGCGCCAGCACCGGCAGCGCCAGCAGCGTGGCCCGCACCGGTCGGCGTACGCCGGGGGTGAGCGCCAGGAACGCGTAGACGCTGCCGGCCAGCACGATGCTGGTCTCCTTGGCCAGCATGGTGACGCCGAGCATCGCGGCGGTGGCCACGTACCAGAGAGCGTCCTGCCGCTGCACGAACCGGACCATGCAGTAGAGCGTGAGCGTGGCCAGCAGCACCATCGGCCCGTCCAGCAGCACCTGACGGGTCACCACCACGTGGTACGGCATCACGGCCAGCAACAGCGCCGCGACGAGCCCGACCCGCCGGTTGTAGAGCCGCGCGCCCAGCGGATAGACCGCGAGCACGGTCAGCACCCCGAGCACCACGATGACCAGCCGCCCGGCCACGTCCACCTCACCGACCCGGAAGAACGGCGAGAGCAGCGCCTGGACGAGCATCGGGTGGGCCCGGAAGACCGGGAAGTACTCGGTGTAGCGGGGGTTGCCGGCGAGCGAGGCGGCCTGCCCGGCGTACACCGCCTCGTCGCTGTTGAAGCCGAACGCGTCGATCTGCCACGTCCGGACGAACAGCGCCAGCACGGCGACGCCGGTCAGTCCACCGGCCACCTTCCACTTCGGCCGCCGCAGCGCCGGCAGCCAGGCCGGCGGCGCGGGCCTCCGCTCCCCCTTCCGCCCCCCGGTTCGCTGTTCGTCGCCGCTGCGCTGCTCGGGCAGGGTGTCGGTGGTGGTGGCCGGAGGGCTCACGCTCACGCCGGCCCTCCCGCCACCGTCAGGTCACCGCTCCAGCTCGGCCACGGCTGGACGGGCACCACCGGGGCGTGCCGGCCGGCCCGCTCCGCCCGGAGCAGCCGGGGGATCTCGTCGGCCCAGCCGAAGGTGTCCGAGACGACGACCCGGCTGCGCACGTGGGACAGGAAGCTGGCGAGGATCTCCCGCTCCCGCGCCCGGAGCTGGACGTACCCCTGGCCGTCGATGGTGATGGACGGCGCGAGGTAGCGGAACGGCGGGAACCCGTACGCGTCGTCGGTGTTGTCGATCATGCGGTCGAGCGTGTCGGCGGCGCCCAGCTCGGTGATGTCGGGCTTGCCGCGCTCGATGACGAACAGTTCCTCGACCCGGGTGGTGGTGCCGATCCGGCAGGGCACCAGGCGGTCGACGCTGTACTTCGGCGGCGGGATCAGCAACTGGGTGAGGGCGTTGATCCCCATGATCGGCAGGTTGAACCGGCTGAGCGTCAGCGCCAGGGACCGGCCGCCCTTGGAGTGCAGGCGGCTCTGGAGTTGCAGCCGCCGCCACTCGGCGGGCGTCAGGTCCTGCGCCTGCACCGCCCGCAGCGTGTGCGCGCTGATGGTGAGCGGCTTGGGGAAGCAGGTCGCCACGCCGTCCGGCCGCACGATCGTCATGTCGTCGGAGAGGAAGAAACCGCCGTGGTCGCGCAGCAGCCGCAGCACGGTGGCGGTCTTGCCGGTGTCGGTCAGCGCCGAGAGCATCACCCCGACGCCGTCGAGCGTGACGCACGCGGAGTGCAGCAGCATGTGTCCCCGGGCCACCATGACGAACCGGAGCAGCGCCTCGACGATGTTGGTGTAGACCACGTGCGGCGAGTGGGCCAGCAGCGGGCCGACCTGGATCTCGATCGGCGGGCCGAGTTGGATGCGGAAGTTCGCCCCCCACCGGCCGAGCTGCTCCTCGTAGCGCAGGACGGACTGGTCGGCGTACTGGGTCATGGCCGCGCGTCGCTGCGGCCCGCGACCGCCGATGTCGCTGACCCGCACCGCGATGTCCACCTCGGAGTCGGGCACCCACTGGGCCCGGAAGAACTCCAGCTCCGGGAGCATGATCTGCGAGCCGATGGTGACCACGCCGGCGACGTCGTAGCGGTACTTGAGGTACTGGTAGCGGCGGCGCGACGGATTGCTGGGCGCCTCGGAGGCGCCGGCCACCAGCAGCCGCACCGGGTCGCGCCGGGCCTTGTCCACAGCGGTGTAGATGACCCGGTCGTTGACCAGGAACCGGACCAGGAAGAACGCCACCAGGGTGGCCGCGTTCGCGACCAGGATGCCGACCCCGGCCCAGACCAACGCCTGGAGGACGGGCAGCCGCAGCAACAGCAACGCGTTGTTGAGCAGGAAGAACCGGGCCGCCCGGGCGGCGGACGAGCCGTGCCGGTTCCGCCGGTAGATCAGGCTGTCGATCAGCAGGAAGTTCCACGAGGTGGACACCTGGGTGGCCAGTGCCGCGCCGACGAGGTGGTGCATCCGGGCGGGTTCGTAGCAGAACCAGAGCACGGCGGTGTTCACCACCATGCCGGAGAGACCGACCATGCCGAACGCGATCATCCGGCCCACCTCACGCAGGCGTTCGACGCGGGTGCGCGGGCTCCGCCGGATCTGCCCGACGAGGCGGCGGCCCCGCAGCCGGGCCAGGTGCCGCAGGAACGTCACGCCCTCCCGCACGGACGCCTTCGACCGGCCGCCGTGCCGGGGCGCCATGTCGTACGCCACCTCGGCGACCCGGGCGCCGGGGTGCCGCACCAGCAGCTCCAGCAGCACCTTGAAGCCCGTCGGGTGCATCCGGTCCAGGCGTACCGCGGCACGGCGGAAGGCGAACAACCCGCTCATCGGGTCGCTCACCGTGGCCAGCCGGCGCGGGAACATGCCCTTCACCAGGCGGGTCACCCAGGACGAGGTGGCCGTCCGGAGGGGCCCGTCGAGCCCGCCCGGGGAGCCGTTGCCGGCGTACCGGGTGCCGATGACGACGTCGACGTCGTGCCGCATCGCGATCCGCGCGAGCGTCGCCGCCGCCTCCGGCGGGTGCTGGAGGTCGGCGTCCATCACCAGGACCCACTCGCCCCGGGCGTGCGCGGTGCCGAGCAGGACCGCGCCGCCCAGTCCACCGGCGCGGGCGTGCGGCGGCCGGTGCAGCAGTCGTACGGTGACCGGTGCCGCCGCGGCCACCCGGGTGAGCACCCCCGTCGTGCCGTCGTCGCTGTCGTCCACCACGAGGAGTTCCGCGTCGAGCGGGGCCAGCAGCGGGCCGAGCCGCGCCAACAGGATCGGAACGTTCTCCGCCTCGTTACGGGTCGGCACGATGACGGTCAGTCGGGGCGGGCGGCCCTCGTCCGCCTCGTGCAGCGCTTGGAGCTGCGCCTCCGGTTCGGTTCGCCGGTCGCGAACTCCGGATCCGACTCTGTTCATGACAACCCCCACGGTCGGCACGAGCGGCATGAGCCACGTTGATGACGGCACTGATGCAGAACCGTCCGCCGGAGAGACGAATGATTTCCCCGGAGTTCGGCAAGGGACGAGACCCGCAGCACGGGGTGGCGGCTCGGATACGCAGAGAGTACGGAGGGTTAACAGTGGACCTCCAGTTCCTGAAAAGTCAGCACCACGACATGTCCAATAAGCGAAGTCGACCGCAGTGGTTCACATATAGATGAGGTGCTTTCCCAGCTCAGGACCGGTACGCGCACGCCATTCACCTTGCCGCGCGCCACGTGTCGAACAATGCGAAAAAACTGCGCCACCGCTGCGACGCGACTCGTCGCAACAATGGCGCAGTTGTGAATCATGACGCCCCCGGCACCGGGTCGGCGTGCGTTAATTGAACAGCGGCACGGAATGGTCGCGCGGCGGTGGCACACGGCCGCCGCCACGCGCCACCGTCATCCGGACGTCACGGTCGGCGGGTAGGCGTGCAGCACGGCGACGAAGTCGGACCGGCCACCGTCGCTCCAGTCACAGAGCGCGCCGGCCGGCGCGACGCCCCGACACCCCACCGAACTCTCGATCGACGTGCCCTCGCCCCACTCGTTCCAGGTGGTGACGAGCTGCCAGAACGCGCCGGAGGCGGCCATCCGGGCCACCCCGGCCCGCCACCGGTCCAGGTTCCGGGCCAGGAACGGCGCTCGCCCGTACGGCAGCCCGGCCTTCCAGAAGCCCGGCGAGACGGTGTACGCGCCGCCCGGCACCCCGCTGAAGTCGGCCTCGGCGTGGGCCGGGGCGTACTGGTGCCAGGCGTCCACGGTGACGCTGTTGGCGCAGTGGCGGTAGCCGGAGAACACCTTCAGGCTGAGGTAGATGGACTCGCCCCAGAGCCGCTGGAGCAGCGACCGGGCGCGGACCCACCGGTCGACGGTGTCGCAGCCGTCGGCTGTGGTCCGGTCGAGGGCGTTGTAGACGAAGACCACCATGCCCCGGCCGGGCAGCACGGCCAGCGCCGAGCGGTCCCCGCCGTACGTGCTCCGCAGGTAGTGCAGGTCGGCGGCGATCCGGTCGGGGGTGGGCCGGCCGATGCCCTCCGGCTCGTAGTAGGGCGCCCAGGCGAACCCGGTGTCCCGGGCGCCCCGGAACAGCGCCGGCCAGTGCCGGTCGGTGGTGGTGCCCTGGCCGAACCAGGAGGCGACGCCGACCGTGACGCCGCCGTACCGCATGTCCGCCACCTGGTCCCGGACCACCGTCTCGTCCACGGTGTAGAGCCCCCGGCTCGGCCGGTAGTTCGTGTACGGGTCCAGCCCGCCCTGACGCCACGCCTCCGGGAACCACGGGTAGTAGAAGGCGGCCCGGACGGCGGTCGGCGTCCGCACCACCAGCCGCAGCGTCGCCTGCCGCCGCAGCGCCGCGCCGACGCCCTCGACGACGAGCGTGAAGGTGCCGGCGCGGGTCGAGACGGAGGTCTGCACCGTCACCGTGGCCGAGGCCCCGCTCGTCACCGTGGCCGGCGTGACCGTGGCGAAGACGCCCGCGGGCAGGCTGGTCACCCGCAGCGCCACCGGCTGCGGCGCCCCGCCGGTGGTCGTCGTGGCGACCGTCGCCCGGGCCGGATGTCCGGCCACCGCCGTGACGGCGGCGGGCGCGACGGTCAGGGCGAAGTCGTCGGCGGCGACGGTCGGTGGCGCCGCCGACGCGGACGGTCCGGCCGGCGCGGCGACGGCCAGCACCGTGAGTACCACTGCGAGACGCACGAACATCGACACTCCTCTGCGTTGCCCTGCCTGGTTCGACAAGGGGGCAACGCGGGAGCGACCGGTCGGGTGACTGTGCGGCCCGGCGGCGGCCCGGTGCGCCGGCCGCCGGCCCGCGCGCGACGACCCGGGCGGGCACGGGCGTCCGGCCTCACCAGATGCGGCGCCGCCCGGCGCGGTGGTTGCGGACCCCGCAGGGCCGTCCGGGCGGGGGACCGCCGGCCCGCCGCATCCGCCGGCCGACCACGGCCGCGAGCAGCGCGGCGACCACCACCGCCCCCGCCGCGCCGACGACCAGCGGCCGGGAGAACGGGCCGGTCCCGGTCACCGCCGCGACCGGCACTCCCGGCGCGTCTGGGGTCGCCGACCCCGAGAGGGTACGCGGAGCCGCCGCGCCCGCCGCCGGAGCGGCCGACCGGGTGGTGCGTGAGGCCGATCGGAAGACCACGTCGGAGCAGGAGTAGTAGGTGTCCTGGGTGTTCGAGTTCTGCCAGATCACGTAGATGAGGTGCCGGCCCGTGCGCCCGGTCGGCAGCCGCCCCGGCATCTCGTACGCGCCGTCGCGGATCGGCGGGTTGGTCACCGACAGGAACGGCTTCCGCTCCACGTCGGCCCAGGTCAGCCGCGCGTCCGGGGCGTACGAGGCGGTGGTGACGTAGAACCGGAACGTGCCCCGGTGCGGGATCGTGGTGCGGTAGCGGAAGGTGTGCCGGGCGCCGGCGGTGAGCGTGGTGGCCGGCCAGTCGGTCCGGGGCAGGTCCAGTCCCCGGTACGCGGAGAGCCCGCCGCTGCACAGCTCGCCGTCCGGAATGCGTTCCCGGTCCCGCCCGTCGATCCGGGCCACCCGGATGTTGTCCCACTCCCGTACCGCCGCGCCGGCGGCGATCGCGGCCCGGCAGGCCGGCGTCCCCGCCCGACCACCCTCCGGCCCGCACGCCGCCGCGCGGCTCATCGGGCTGGTCGGCGCGCCGTGGGCGCTCGCCGGCACGGCGGTGAGCAGCAGCGTCGCGCCGACGACGGCGAACGCGACGAGCGCGCGACGTGTGCCCATGTGATCGACCTCCCGCGCACTGGTACGGGCCGGAGGCGACAAAGGTTCGATCCGCACCGTCGCCACGTCCGGTCAGGCTCGCCTGGCCGAACGGACAAGCGGGGCGGCGGAGCGGCCGGGGTGGGCCCTACAGTGACCACACCCTGTGATCGAGGAGCGCGCCTTGCCCGAGCCGGCACAGCAATCCGAGCCGCCCCGTCCCGCCCCGGCGGACGGGTCCCCGACGGGCGATCTCCCGCCCGCCGCCCAGCCGTACCTGCTGGTGCTGCCCTCGACGGAGGGCGTGCCGCCCCCGATGCCGTGGCCCGGCGCGCAGGGCCAACCGGCCTGGGCGATCCCGGTCACCGTGCCGCCCGGCACCCACGGCTACGCGCTGTTCGTGCCGCTGGTCCCAGCGGCCGGGCAGCCGGCACCGGCCGGCGTGCCCGCCCAGGCCGCACCGCCGGCCGTGGAGAACCCGGCCACCACCGTCCCGGCCGGCACGTCGTCGGCTCCGAGCACGCCGGTCGTCACCTCGACGGCCCCCGGCAAGCCGGCCGCCGTGGCGGTGTCGGCCGGCCCGGCGGGCGGGCACGGCGCTCCGCCGGTGGCCACCGGGCATGCCCTTCCCCCGGTCCACGGTGGAGCGGCACCGCCGGTGCCCGGGCCGGGCCACCAGGACGTACGCCCGTGGGTCACCTACCCGCCGGCACCCGGCTGGGCGCCCCGGCCGCGGACACCCCGCACCTCGTTCCTGGGTGCGCGCTGGCCCGGCCCGAAACCGGCCACCGGTCGGGCGGTGCCGCTCGCGGTGCTGGCCGGCGCGCTCGGCAGTGCGATCTTCGTACCGTTGAGCCGGGTCGGCATCGGCTGGTTCCTCGGTTGGCTCACGATCACGCTCGGGGTGCTGCTCGCGGTCCGCACCCGCACCGCCGAGCTGCCCCGCGCCGACCGGCTGATCCGGGCCGGCTGGGCGACGGCGGCCCTGGCCCTGCTCGCCGTGCCGGCGTTCCGCAATGCCTGGTGGCTGGTGACGTTCTGCGTGCTCGGCGCACTGGGCTGTGCCACGCTGGCGATCGTCGGTGGCCGGCTGGTCCGCTCGATCCTGTTCGGCCTGGTCGCCACGCCGTTCGCGGCGCTACGGGGCCTGCCCTGGGTCCGCGGCCACGTCGCCGTCTCGCCCCAGGCGGCGACGGTCCGCAAGGTCACCGTCTCGGTGGTCGCCACCGTGGTGGTGCTGGTGGTCTTCGGCAGCCTGCTCGCCTCGGCCGACGCGGCGTTCTCCGAGGCGCTCGGCGCGCTCGTGCCCGAGGTCGACCTCGGCACCGTGTTCCGCTGGCTGTTCCTGGCCGCGGTGGGCGGGTTGATCGCGGTCGCCGCCGTCTACACGCTGGCCGCCCCGCCGGAGCTGTCCAGCGTGGACCGCCCGAGCGGGCGGCGGCTCGGCCTGCTGGAGTGGGCGCCGGCCATCGCGGCGCTGACGCTGCTCTTCGCCGGCTTCGTGGTGGTGCAGTTCACCGTGCTCTTCGGCGGCGAGCGGCACGTGCAGAAGGTCGCCGGGCTCAGCTACGCGGAGTACGCCCGCAGCGGCTTCTGGCAGTTGCTCTTCGTCACGCTGCTGACCGTGGCAGTCCTCGGCGGGGTGAGCCGCTGGGCCGGCCGGGAACGGGCGGTCGAGCGGATCCTGCTGCGCGTCCTGCTCGGGCTGCTCAGCGCGCTGAGCGTGGTGATCGTGGTGTCGGCGCTGTCCCGGATGTGGACCTACCAGAAGGTCTACAGCTTCACCGGCGAGCGGATCTTCGTGATGGCGTTCGAGCTGCTGCTCGGCGCGGTCTTCCTGATGATCCTGGCGGCGGGCGTACGGTGGCGGGGCCGGTGGATCCCCGGCACCACGGTGGCGCTGGCGGTGGCGATGCTGCTCGGCCTCGCGGTGCTCAACCCGGAGGACTACGCGGCCCGGCGCAACACCCTCCGGTACGAGCAGACCGGCAAGATCGACGCCTGGTACCTGCGGGCGCTGTCCGCCGACGCCACGCCCGCCCTCACCAAGCTCCCCGACCCGGTACGCCGCTGCACGCTGAGCTGGATCGCCGACGACCTCGACCAGCCCGACCCCTGGTACGCCTGGAACCTGGGCCGGCACCGGGCCCGCCAGGCCCTCGACCGGGTCGGTCCGGCCGCCGTCGGCGGCCCGAAGGACTGCCGCCGGGCGGACCAGTTCGACCTGCCGAAGACGCGGCGGCCCCGCTGACGCCACCGGTCGGGCCGCCCGCGCGGCGGCCCGACCGGGACCAGCCCGCCCGCGACCGTTCACCCTCCCCTCACCCGATCGCCACGGTCCCCACCGTCTGGAGCACCTAGCTTCGGCTGCGCATCATCAACCGAGGTAGCGGAGGTTCCTCCATGTCCGTCCGTCAGCTCATGACGGCTCTGGTCGCCGGCGCGGTGCTGGCCGCGCCGACGGCCGCCCACGCGGCCCCGGCGACCCGGCCCGGTGTACCGCCGCAGCGGACCCACTTCGACCTACAGGCCCATCGCGGCGGCATCGGCATGACCACCGAGGAGACGCTGGCCGGATTCGCCAAGGCGATGCGGCTCGGCGTCACCACGCTGGAGCTGGACACCCAGGTCACCCGGGACGAGAAAGTCGTCGTCACACACGACCGTCAGGTCAGCGCGCAGAAATGCCGGGACACCGGCCCGGTCCGGCCCGGCGACCCGACGTACCCCTACGTCGGGAAGTACATCAAGGACCTGACGCTCGCCCAGATCAAGACGATGGACTGCGGCTACCAGCAGTTGCCGGGCTTCCCGGAGCAGGAGCGGGTCGCCGGGGCCCGGATGGCCGAGCTGCGGGACGTGCTCGACCTGGTGAAGCGCTACCGCGCGTACGGGATCACGCTGAACATCGAGACCAAGGTGGAGGCGGGGGCGCCCGAGCAGACCGCGCCGCGCGAGTTGTTCGTCCGGCGCGTCTTCGAGGAGATCCGCCGCTCCGGCATCGAGCGGCAGGTCACCATCCAGTCGTTCGACTGGGGAGCGCTGCGGGCGATGCACCGGCTGGCGCCGCGCTGGCCACTGGTGGCGCTCACCAACTACGACTTCCTCCAGGTCGGCCAGCCGGGCGCGTCGCCGTGGCTGGGTGGGCTCGACGCGGACGACTTCGGTGGCGACCTCGTCCGCGCCGCCGACGCGATTCCCGGCGTCACGGCGCTCTCCCCCAACTACGGGTTCCCGCAGAACGGCACGATCGCCGACCCCGCCTTCCGGTTCTACCCGGACGCCCGCATGATCGCGGACGCGCACGCCCGCGGGCTCAAGGTCATCCCCTGGACCTGCGACGACATGCCGACCGTGGCCGCGCTCATGGACCTGGGCGTGGACGGGATCATCACCGACTACCCGAACCGGGTCCGGCAGCTCATGGCCGAGCGCGGCATGCGGCTGCCGAAGGCGTACCGGGCCCACTGAGCCGGTGCCGGCCGGGGCGGGAAGGTGTCCTCCCCGGCCGGCCTAGGTGGACCGGTCGACGTGTTGGCGCGGGCTCACGCCGTACCGGCGTTTGAACGCGGCACTCAGGGCGAACGAACTGCCGTAGCCGACCCGCCGGGCCACCGCGCCGACCGTGGCGCCGGGTTCCCGCAGCAGGTCGGCGGCGAGCGCCAGCCGCCACCCGGTGAGGTACGACATCGGCGGCTCGCCCACCAGCCCGGTGAAGCGCCGGGCCAGCGCCGCCCGGGAGATCCCCACGCCGGCGGCCAGCGACGCCACGGTCCACGGCCGGGCCGGGTCGTGGTGCAGCATCCGCAGGGCCCGCCCGACCACCGGATCGGCGTGCGCCCGGTACCAGGCGGGCGCCGCCGCTCCCGGCCGGTCGAACCATTCCCGCAGCGCGGCGATGAGCAGCAGGTCGAGCAGGCGGTCCAGCACCGCCTCCTGGCCGGGGTCGTCCTTGACGATCTCGGTGGCCAGCAGCGGCACCAACGGCGAGTCCCAGGAGGCACGCGGGACCACCGCGAGCGGCGGCAACGCGTCCAGCAGCCGCCGGCCGACCGCGCCCCGCACCGGGTACGTGCCGGTGAGCAGCACCGTCCGGCCGTCTGGTCCGTTGCCCCAGGTGCGGACGCCGAGCCGGGTCATCTCGTACAGCTCGCGCCCGTCCGGGGTGCAGCGCTGGCCGGGATGGACGACCACCTGCGGCGGCGTGGCCGGATCGTCCGCGACGGTGTACGGACCCGGGCCGCGCACGATCGCCACGTCCCCAGCGCCGAGCCGCGCCGCCGGGGCCGCACCGGGCACCAGCCAGGCGTCGCCGTGCACCACGGCGACCACGGTGAGCGGTGCCTCGTCCCGGATCAGCATCGACCAGGGCGGCGTCAGCATCGAGCGGAGCAGGAAGGCGCTACGGGCCCGGGGCCCGTCGAGCAGCCCGGCGACGGCGTCCACGGAGACGATTACACACAGGATCGCGCGTCCTGACCATGGGCCGTCCCACCGGACGGCGGTTGACTGGGCGCATGCGACTCGTGCAGCAACTGTCGATGATCGGAGCCACGGTCGGGGCCGGGCTGGTGGCCGGGCTCTTCGCCGCGTTCGCCTACGCCGTCATGCCGGCGCTGCGGGGTTCCGACGACCGCACGTTCGTGGACGCGATGCAGCGGATCAACGTGACCATCGTCAACGGCTGGTTCCTGCTGCTCTTCCTCGGTACGCCGCTGCTCGCCGCGCTGGCGGCGGTGCTGGACTGGCGGGGCGTGGGCCGTCCGGCGCTGCCGTGGCTCCTCGGCGGGCTCGCCCTGTACCTGGTGGCGGTCGGCGTCACGATCGCGGTCAACGTGCCGCTGAACGACGCGCTCGCGGCGGCCGGGCCGTCCGACCTCGAAGCTGCTCGACAGCGGTTCGAAACCACCTGGGTCGCCTGGAACCTGGTCCGCGCACTGGTGAGCACAGCCGGCTTGGGCTCGCTCTGCTGGGCACTGGCGGTCGTCGGCCGCACGGGGGGTTGACGGCCGTGGTGGTACCCGGCCGACATCTGTGCGATGTCGGCCGGGTCGCGGCTCCGCGCGGTCGCGGCTCAGCCGACCAGGGTGACCCGTCCGTCGTCGAGGTCGTACCGGGCGCCGACCACCTTCAGCGCGCCCTGCCGCACCCGCTCGGCGATGATCTCGCTGCGGCTGAGCAGGCCCCGGACCTGCGCCCTGATGTTGGCCCGGACGGCGTTGTCCACCGGGTCGCCGGGCTTGGTCAGCACCGGCGCCACGATCGGGCGCAGCGCGTCGACGACCGTGCCGATGTGACTGGGCGCCGAACCACCGTCCCGGATCGCGTCGATGGTGGCGCTGATCGCGCCGCACCGTTCGTGCCCGAGGACGACGATCAGTGGGCTGTGGAACTCCGTCACGGCGAACTCGACGCTACCGAGCAGCAGGTCGTCGACGATGTTGCCGGCCACCCGGTTGTCGAACAGGCCACCCAGGCCCTGGTCGAAGAGCACCTCCGGGGGCACCCGGGAGTCGGCGCAGCCGACGGTGATGGCGAACGGGTGCTGCCCGCTGGCCAGCCGGTGCAGGTCCGCCAGCCCCTGGTGGGGGTGCCGGCCATGGCCGGCGGCGAACCGCTGGTTGCCGGCGACGAGGCGGCCGAGGGCTTCGTTCGGGCTGACGACCGGCCGTTGGGGTGAGCCGGCGGCGGCCGGAGGGGCGGCGACCCCGACCCCGAGGGCGATCGCGGCGGCACCCGCCGCGACCGGATCGATCTGCACCCGACCGGTACGACCGGGGCGGCTCCACCGACTGACGATTGTCGGGCGGGGCAGGCAGGTTCCGAGGAAGCCTTCGCAGCCGGCCATGGATACATGAAGCCGCCTCACCGGCATTCCAATTAGTCCGTTTCGGCTACTCTGACTATTTTCGAATGGTTTGGTAGCAGTTGCACCTTAGTGCCACAAGATCACGTTTAGCCGGGGTGGGCCTTCACGGGACGCCTCGGCGAGCAATACCCACGGAGGGTGTTCTGTGAGAGTGAGAAACATTCATCGCCTCAGGCGGGCGATGCCGTCAGTACTCGCCGCCTCGGCGGCTGCCGCCGTGGCCGTCGCCATGCTGATCTTCAACTCGACCGCGGCCAGCGCGGCGGACGCCCCGGTCAACCTCGGCACCGCCAGCGACTTCTCCGTCCTGGCCGGCGCCGAGCCCACCAACACCGGCCCGAGCTTCCTGGCACAGAGTCTCGGCCGGTTCCCGGGGAACACCGCATCGGGCTTCGGAACGGCGACCATCGGCGGTGCGGTCCACCTCGGCGACGCGGTCGCCCTCCAGGCCCAAAGCGACCTGACCACGGCCTTCAACGACGCCGCCGGCCGGACCCCGTTCACCAACCTGCCCGCGGAACTCGGCGGCAACACCCTCAACCCCGGCGTCTACCGGATCGGGGCGGCACAGCTGACCGGGACCCTGACGCTGAACGGACAGGGCGACCCCCAGGCCGTGTTCATCTTCCAGGTCGACTCCGCGCTGACGACGGCGTCGAACAGCAGTGTCGTCCTGATCAACGGCGCTTCGGCATGCAACGTGTTTTGGAAGATCGGCAGTTCCGCGACCCTCGGTACGGGCACCACCTTCCTGGGCACCATCATGGCCCAGGCGTCGATCACAATGACCACGGGCGCGAATCTGCAGGGCCGCGCGCTGGCTCGCACCGCCGCCGTCACCCTCGACACCAACGTCATCACCGCTCCGGTGTGCCCCGGGCCGACCACCGGCCCGTCCGGCCCCTCCGGTCCGCCCGGGCCTTCAGGCCCACCCGGCCCGTCCGGCAGCCCTGGCGCACCTGGCAGCCCCGGAGCACCCGGCAGCCCCGGAGCACCCGGCAGCCCCGGAGCACCCGGCAGCCCCGGAGCACCCGGCAGCCCCGGAGCACCCGGCAGCCCCGGAGCACCCGGCAGCCCCGGAGCACCCGGCAGCCCCGGTGCCCCGGGTGGCCATGGTCAGCCGGGCAAGCCGGGTGGTCCCGGCAACCGCGGCATGCTGCCGGTGACCGGTAGCAACCAGATTCCCGCCGTGGCCGGTGCGGGAGGTGTCCTGGTCGCCGCGGGCGGAACCCTGTTCTTCCTCGCTCGGCGTCGCCGGACCCAGCAGTCCTGATCGGCGGGCCCGGGCGGCGACCCCCGCCGACCGGGCCCGCATTTCGCCGCGACCGTTGTTCGGTCGCGGCGAATAAGGAATCCCGCTCGACAAAAGGACCGACGCAAAACACCCTGGTGAGGGATATTCCTCACCAGGGTGTTTTCGCTCGGGTGGAGCCGAGGGGACTCGAACCCCTGACCCCCACACTGCCAGTGTGGTGCGCTACCAGCTGCGCCACGGCCCCTTGCGGTCGTCCCCGGTCGCCCGGGCACGGGAAGAACTATACACACGCCGCCCAGCATGGTCATCTCGCGGGGGTCCCCCCGGACGGGTCAGTTCAGCGCCACGTCCGGCGGGAAGTGGGCCACCGCCGCCATCATGCCGCCCTGCCGGCGCAGCACCATCGGCCAGAGATCGTCCGGCCGGTCGACGAAGGCGTCGCCGGGCAGCGCGTCCAGCACGAACCAGGACCCCTCCTCGATCTCCCGCTCCAACTGACCGGCGCCCCAACCGGAGTAACCGGCGAAGACCCGGATCCCGCCGACCGCGTCGCGCAGCTTCTCCGGGTCGACCGAGAGGTCGATGGTGCCGACCGCGCCGGAGACGCGGTGGAAGCCCTTGACCGGCTGCACCGGGTGGCGCATCCGGGCCAGGCAGATGGCCGAGTCGGGCTGCACCGGGCCGCCCTCGAAGAGCACCGCAGGCTCGCGTGCCAGATCGCTCCAGTCACCGAGCACATCGGCCACCGGGACCTCGGTGGCCCGGTTCAGCACCACGCCGAGCGCACCACCGGGCTCGTGGGCGACCAGCAGCACGACCGTACGGTCGAAGTTCGGGTCCTTGAGCACAGGCGTCGCGACCAGCAGTCGTCCGGTCATCGACTCCATGGCTCGGCCACCGATCGCCTGCCCCTCACCCTGCATGTCCGACACCCGTCAGCCGTGCGCCCGTACGGGCCCGACGTCGTCGACCGTCCACGCTGTCAACGCCATGTCACGCACCATAGCTTGCGTCCCGCCCGCTGGCTAAGGTCTGACCGTCGGGTGATCGCGACGGATCGAGGGAGGACCGGATGGCGGCGGAAGCGGAACTGGCGGTGATCGGCGGGTCGGGTCTCTACGCCCTTCTCGACGGCGTGGAGCACGTGGTGGACACCCCGTACGGCGCACCGTCGGACCCGATCACGATCGCCGAGGTGGGCGGCCGGCAGGTGGCGTTCCTGCCGCGGCACGGCCGGGACCACCGGCACCCCCCGCACCGGATCCCCTACCGGGCCAACCTGTGGGCGCTGCGCTCCCTCGGCGTACGCCAGGTGTTGGCGCCCTGCGCGGTGGGCGGGCTCCGGCCGGAGCTGGGTCCGGGCACCTTCGTGGTGCCCGACCAGCTCATCGACCGCACCAGCGGCCGGGTGCAGACCTACTACGACCAGGGTGCCGTGCACGTGTCGTTCGCCGACCCGTACTGCCCGACCGGGCGGCGGACGCTGCTGGCCGCGGCGGCCCGGCGGGACGTGCCGGCGGTGGACGGCGGGACGGTGGTGGTGGTCGAGGGCCCGCGTTTCTCCTCCCGTGCGGAGTCGCGCTGGTTCACCTCGATCGGCGGCGCGGTGGTCAACATGACCGGGCACCCGGAGGCGGTGCTGGCCCGCGAGCTGGCGCTCTGCTACACGTCCATCGCGCTGGTCACCGACCTGGACGCGGGCGTCGAGGCGGGCGAGTCGGTCACCCAGGAGGAGGTGTTCCGGGTCTTCGCGGAGAACACCGACCGGCTGCGCGGGCTGCTGCTGGACGCGGTCGCCGCGCTGCCCACCGCGCGGGACTGCCCCTGCGGGAGCACGCTGGACGGCATCACGCTGCCGTTCCCGCTGCCCTGAGCCGGGGCGAAGCGCCCGAAAAGCCGGGCCCGGCCCGCTAGATTCGGTGGGTCGGGGCTGTGCACCGGGCCGTCTCCGACGTTCTCGGCCAGGGACGGAGGCAGCCGGCGATGGCGACGGTGCGCGAGGCGACCTACGACCTGCTGCGCGCGCTCGGGCTGACCACCGTCTTCGGCAACCCCGGCTCCACCGAGGAGCCGTTCCTCGCCGGCTTCCCGGCCGACTTCCACTACGTGCACGCGCTCCAGGAGGCGTCCGCGGTCGCCATGGCCGACGGCTACGCGCAGGGCACCGGGCGGCCCGCGCACGTCAACCTGCACACCGCGCCGGGCACCGGCAACGGCATGGGCAACCTGGTCACCGCCTGGCACAACCGGACCCCGCTGATCGTCAGCGCCGGCCAGCAGACCCGCGAGATGCTGCTGATCGAGCCCCGTCTGGCCAGCCCCCGGGCGGTCGAGCTGGCCCAGCCGTACGTCAAGTGGGCGCACGAGCCGGCCCGCGCGCAGGACGTCCCGGCGGTGTTCATGCGGGCGTACGCCATGGCGGCGCAGCCGCCCGCCGGGCCGGTCTTCCTGTCCCTGCCGATGGACGACTGGGACCGGCCCGCCGATCCGCCGCCGCCGGTGCGGACCGTCGCCACCCGGATCGGGCCGGACCCGGACCGGCTGCGCGGCTTCGCGACCGCGCTGGCCACCGCCCGCGCCCCGGTGCTGGTGCTGGGCGCGGCCGTGGACCGGGCCGACGCCTGGCCGGAGGCGGTCGCGCTGGCCGAACGGCTGGCCGCCCCGGTCTGGGCCGCTCCGGCGCCGGAACGGGCCGTCTTCCCCGAGCGGCACCCGCAGTTCCGGGGCGTGCTGCCGTACGCGATCGGGCCGCTGTCGGCGGCGCTGCGCGGCCACGACGTGGTGCTGGTGGTGGGCGCGCCGGTGTTCCGCTACTACCCGCACGTGCCGGGCGACTACCTGCCCGCCGACGCCCGGCTGCTGCACGTCACCGACGACCCCGACGAGGCGGGCCGGGCCCCGGTCGGGGAGAGCCTGCTCGGGGACGCCAAGCTGGTGATGGCCGCGCTGCGGGAGCTGCTGCCGCCGGCCGACCGGCCCGCGCCGCCGCCCCGGGACCCGCCGGCCCCGCCCGAGCCGGCCGAGCCGCCCAGCGCGGACGCGCTCTTCGCGGCGCTGGCGTCGGCCTGGCCGGCCGACGGGGTGCTGGTGCAGGAGTCACCGTCCAACCTGGCCGCGCTGCGCCGCCGGCTGCGGATCGATCGGCCGCGCTCCTACTACACCATGGCCAGCGGCGGGCTGGGGTTCGGGCTGCCGGCGGCGGTGGGCCTGGCGCTGGCCGAGCGGGACACCGGGCGCGGCCGGCCGGTGGTCGCGGTGATCGGTGACGGCTCGGTCCACTACTCGGTGCAGGCCTTGTGGACCGCGGCGCGGCTGGGCCTGGCGCTGCCCGTCGTGGTCCCGGTGAACCAGCAGTACGCGATCCTCAAGGCGTTCGCCGAGCTGAAGCACACACCGGGCGTACCGGCGCTGGACCTGCCCGGGCTGGACCTCACGGCGGTGGCCCACGGTTACGGCTGCGCGGCCGAGGTGGTGGCGTCGCCGGACGCGCTCGGCCCGGCGCTGGCCCGGGCGCTGGCCGCGGACCGGCCCACGGTGCTGCCGGTGCCGATCAGCACCGACGTGCCGCGGATCCTGTGAACCTCACCCGCCGGTCCGGACGACCAGCGGGGCGCCGCTGCCGACGTCCAGGACCGTGCGGTCGCCCAGCGGAGCGGCGAGCGTGACGCTGACCGGCTTCAACGCGAGTTGCATGGTGCAGGGGCCGGTGGCGGCGACCACGGCGGCGCCGACCACCACCACGTCCGGCCCTTCCCGCACCAGCGGGGTGGGCGCGCCGTCGCAGGCGCCGACGCCGACCAGGTAGTCGAGCCGGTTGTCGGCCACCGCCCGCAGCTCCTGCGCGGCGACGAGGCCGGCCGGCAGCGGGCCGGTGTCCGCCGCGCCGCCGGGCACCGTGCCGACCGCGCGCGGCGCGACCGCCAGCCGGGCCACCGGCACGGCCAGCTCCTCCACGGTGAACAGCCAGGCCGGCACCTCGGCCCGGCCCCGGCTGGTCCACACCGGCGCGCTGCCCAGTCGCACCGCGGTGACGGTGAGCGGGACGCACGGGGTCGGCGCGGTGGTCGACGCCGCGTCGTCCGGGCCCGGCTCGACGGTCGGGCCGCCGGGCTTCGTCCTCAGCGGCTCGCGCGGCCGGCCGTCGCACGGCGGCGGGTCGCCCCGGTCGAGTTGGGCGTAGGCGTCAGCGGCGCTGACCAGCGGCACCCGCAGCTCACCGTCGGGGAAGCGGATGGTGCCCTGCGGCGGTACGGCGGCCGGCATCGGGATCTGGTCCCGGTACCAGCCGGCGGTGAACGCCACCTTCGTCTCCGCGGTCAAGCCCGGATCGCCGCTGAGCACGGTGGCATCCTGGAGCGGCACGTACCCGTCACGCCACTGCGGCCCGGGGTGCCAGCGCGCGGCCACCTCCTCGGCGTGCCGGGTGAACGCGGGGCGCTGGTCCGGGCCGGCGGGCGACGACGCGCCCGGCCCGACGCCGGGCGCGGCGCATCCGGCGAGGACCAGCAGCGGCAGCCCGAGCAGGGCAATCGATCGGCGCATACGGATCAGACGCCGCTCCCCCTCATCCGGTTCCCACCCACCCGCCCGCGCACCCCGCGCGCCCCACCCCGCCCCCGCGCCCCACCCCGCCCCGCGCCGCGCTCCACGCCCGGCCCCGCGCACTTCACCCCCGCCCGTGTCCACGCCCGCCCCACGCACTCCGCCCCGCCCGTGTCCACGCCCGCCCCACGCACTCCGCCCCGCCCGTGTCCACGCCCGCCCCACGCACTCCGCCCCGCCCGTGTCCACGCCCCACGTGCCCCGCCCCACGCGCCACGCGCCACGCCCCACGTGCCCCACCCCACGCGCCACGCGCCACGCGCGCCCTCTTTCACGGAAAGAGTGGCTTTCCGCGCTCGCTTAGCCACTCTTTCCGTGAAAGAGGGCGGGGGACGACGGCGGTCCCCGGGGCGCGGCGACAGCGGCGATGGTCTCGGCATGCGGCGGGACAGACGACTGTGCGCCCCGGTCCGGTGGACCGGGGCGCACAGGTCAAGGTGGTGGAGGTGCCGGGAATCGAACCCGGGTCCTTCGCCGGTTTGTCAGGGCTTCTCCGAGCGCAGCTCGCTATGCCTCTACTCGGCCCCACCGCTCACGCGAGCAAGTTGGTGTGACGGGCCCAGTCGCTGATTGATCTCGCCGCACGGACCCCGCGACCGGGTCCGATTGGCCAGCCTTCTAGCTGATGCCGGCTAACTGGGTCGAAGGCGCTCCCAGGCCGACAGACTCACTACTCGCCTCAGGCGGCGAGAGCGAAGTCAGCGCGATTGTTCTTGGCGCTTATTGGTTTCCGACGACCGATTCTCGAGACGACGTCGGCTTCCTCGGCTCGCTTCCCCTGTCGCTGCGTACGAAGTCGAAACCAGTCACCCCCTCGACAGGCCACCGACGTGGTGGCACTGACAAGCCTAACGCCTCCCGCAACGGGTTTCATCCCGAGCCCCGGTCCGGACACGCCGAACCGGACTAACGTGACGAATCAATCGTCCATGCCCTTGCCGCGCCGGCCCGCCGCCCGCTGGATCTCCCGGTCGGCGTCCCGCTTGGCCAGATCCTGCCGCTTGTCGTACGACTTCTTGCCCTTGGCCAGGGCGATCTCGACCTTGGCCCAGCCGTCCGAGAAGTAGACCTGCAACGGCACCATGGTCAGGCCGCCCTCCCGGGTCTTGCCGAGCAACCGGTCGATCTCCAACCGGTTGAGCAGCAGCTTGCGGGTCCGCCGGGGCTCGTGGTTCGTCCAGGTGCCCTGGGTGTACTCCGGGATGTGCATGCCGTGCAGGTACAGCTCGCCGTCCCGCTCCTGGGCGAACGCGTCGACGAGCGACGCCCGGCCGGCCCGCAGCGACTTCACCTCGGTGCCGGTCAACGCCATGCCCGCCTCGTACGTGTCGAGGATGGCGTAGTCATGCCGCGCCTTCTTGTTGGAGGCGACCACCTTGCGACCCTTTTCCCGTGGCATCGGCGCCACCCCCTTTCCGCCGGCTCCCCGGCCGGCGACCGACGAGCGAAGATCATGCTACCGGAACCACAAGAGCCCTCCCGCACCGTTTATTCCGGCGCGGGAGGGCCCCTTCGGAGAGCCGTGCGGATAACTAGACCCGCAGGTAGAAGCGGAGCGTGACCCAGGCGGTGATGGCGCTGACCAGGCCACCGACGGCGGCCATCAGCGGGAAGGTCAGGAAGATCTCGGACCAGGAGATCGGGGTGATCAGGCCCTCCAGGGCCGCCATCGAGCTGCCGGCCGCGAGCGTCTTCACGCCGATCAGCGCGAGCAGGCCGAGGATGGAGCCGATCAGGCCGGCCACCACCGCCTCCAGCACGAACGGCGCCTGGATGAACCAGTTGGAGGCGCCGACCAGCTTCATGACCGCGACCTCACGCCGCTTGCTGTACGCGGCCACCTGGATGGTGTTCGCGACCAGCAGCAGGGCGGCGGCGGCCATCACGATGGCCAGCGCCAGCGCGCCGTTCTGGATGCCGGTGAGCACGCCGAAGACCTTGTCGAGCAGCTTGCTCTGGTCGACGATCGTGTCGATGCCCTCGGCGGCCTTGTACTGGTCGTAGATCTGCTTGTACTGCTGCGGGTCGTTCAGCGTGATCCGGAACGACTCCGGCAGCTGGTCGGCCTTGACCGCGTTCACCAGGTCCGGCGCGTCGGCGTACATCTGCTGGAAGCGCTTGTACGCCTCGTCCTTGTTGACGTACGTGACGTCCTTGACCAGCGGGTCGGCCTTGAGCTTGGTCTCCAGGTCGGTCCGCTGCTGTTCCTGGACGTCGGTCTTCAGGAAGATCGACACCTGGACGTTCTCGTAGTAGAGATCCTTCATGTCGCCGACCTTCTGGTACAGAAGGCCGCTGCCGCCCAGCATGAACAGCGACACCGCCATGGTGATGATCATGGCGACCGTCATGGTGACGTTGCGCCACAGTCCGACCAGTACCTCGGACAGGACGTACTTCATCCGCATCGGGATATTCCTCCGGCTCTCCGGCGTGAGGTGTTCGTCGTCGGGGTCTTCGGGCTGCCTTGTCGGCTCAGCCGTAGACGCCGCGGGCCTGGTCGCGCACGATGCGGCCACTCTCGATCTCGATCACCCGGCGCCGCATCTGGTTCACGATGTTGGAGTCGTGGGTGACCATCACGACGGTCGTGCCGGTGCGGTTGATCCGGTCCAGCAGGCGCATGATCTCGATCGACGTGTCCGGGTCCAGGTTTCCGGTGGGCTCGTCGGCCAGCAGGATCAGCGGCCGGTTCACGAACGCCCGGGCCACCGCCACACGCTGCTGCTCACCACCGGAGAGCTCGTGCGGGTAGCGGTGCTCCTTGCCGCCGAGACCGACCAGCTCCAGCACCTCCGGCACGACCCGACGGGCGACCGCCTTCGTCTTGCCGATCACCTCCAGCGCGAACGCCACGTTCTCGTACGCGGTGCGGTTCGGCAGCAGCCGGAAGTCCTGGAAGACGCAGCCGATGGAACGCCGGAAGTGGGGTCGCTTCCAGGAACGCATCGACGTGACGTCCTTGCCGTTGACGACGACGCGACCCTTGTTGGGCGTGACCTCGTGCAGCAGCAACTTGATGATTGTGGACTTGCCGGAGCCGGATGGACCGATGAAGAAGACGAACTCGCCCTTCTCGATCGAGACGGACACGTTGTCGAGCGAAGGCCGGGACGCCTTCGGGTACGTCTTCGTCACTTGCTCAAGCTGAATCACGGGTCGAGAGTCTACGCGGTGTAACCGCAGAGCCAAGCCCCACGCCCCTCAGATGCGGTGCGCGTCATCGATTTGCCGGGTCAGACCGAGATCGATGACGCGCTCCGTCCGAGTGTGATCACGCACCGTCAGCGCTGAGCTGCTGCTGCTTCCGCCAGCGGATACCCGCTTCGATGAAGCTGTCCAGCTCACCGTCGAAGACCGCGGACGGATTGCCCGTCTCCTGCTCGGTACGCAGATCCTTCACCATCTGATACGGGTGCAGGACGTACGACCGCATCTGGTCGCCCCACGAGCCGGCGGCGTCGGTCTTCAGGCCGGCCATCTTGGCCTGCTCCTCCTGCCGCTTGCGCTCCAGCAGCCGGGCCTGGAGCACCCGCAGCGCGGACGCCTTGTTCTGGAGCTGGGACTTCTCGTTCTGGCAGGTGACCACGATGCCGGTCGGAATGTGGGTGATCCGGACCGCCGAGTCGGTGGTGTTGACGCTCTGCCCACCCGGACCGGAGGACCGGTAGACGTCGATCCGCATCTCGTTCTCGGGGATGTCGATGTGGTCGGTCTGCTCCACCACGGGCAGCACCTCGACCCCGGCGAAGCTGGTCTGCCGGCGTCCCTGGTTGTCGAACGGGCTGATCCGCACCAGCCGGTGGGTGCCGGACTCCACGCTGAGCGTGCCGAAGGCGTAGGGGACCTTCACCGTGAAGGTGGCCGACTTCAGGCCCGCCTCCTCGGCGTACGAGGTCTCGTAGACCTCGGTCGGGTAGCCGTGGCGCTCCGCCCAGCGCAGGTACATCCGCAGCAGCATCTCGGCGAAGTCCGCGGCGTCCACGCCACCGGCCCCGGCCCGGATGGCGACCAGCGCCTCCCGGGAGTCGTACTCGCCGGAGAGCAGCGTGCGGACCTCCATCTCCTGGATGGCCTTGGTCAGCCCGGTGATCTCCGACTCGACCTCGGTCAGCGCGGCCGGGTCGGACTCCGCCTGGGCCAGCTCCAGCAGCACGCCGGCGTCGTCGAGCCGGGAGCGCAGGCCGCCCAGCTTGGTGATCTCGCCGTTGACGTACGACAGCTGCGACGTCACCGCCTGCGCCTTGGCCTGGTCGTCCCACAGATCGGGCGCGGAGGCCTCCTGCTCCAGGCGGGCCTTCTGCTCGCGCAGCTTGTCGAGGTCGAGCACGGCCTCGATGTTGCGCAGCGTGGCGTCGAGTTCCTTGAGCTGTTCGGCATAATCGGCAGCGGTCACGACAGACAAGACTACCGGCGCGTGCGAGGAGTGAGCTTGCGAGCCCCGCAGTCACGCGCGAAAAGTCTGCGCTGCCTAGTCCAGCGCGTTCGCCGTAGGTGGTCAGCCGGCCGGCGCGGTCTTCAGCCAGGACAGCGCCGCCCTGTGGTAGGCGACGGCGAACTCCAGCGCGCTGGCGTCGTAGCCGTCGCCCTCCTTCTTCGCGTTCTTGACCTGCTCGCGCACCGCCGCCAGCGCCTCGGTGTGGTACTCGTTCGCCGAGGCGTACAGGTTCTTGAGCTGGCTCGCCGAGTGCAGGTTGCCGAACGCGATCCGCAGCGCCACCGGGTTACGGATGGTGTCCTTGCCGGGATTCTCCGCGAGCCAGCGGGAGAATGTCCGTTTCCCGGCCGCCGTGAGCGCGTACGGCTGGCTCATCCGCGGCCCGGGCTTGCCGAGCCGCACCAGACCCTTCTCGGCCAGCACCGGCAGCTCCCGGTAGACCTGGCTGCGGGTCATCGACCAGTACGGCGCCAGCCGGCGCTCGGCAGCGGCCATCAACTGGCCGCCAGTCATCGGGCCGTCGTGCAGCAGGCCGAGCAGGGCCGCCGCCGTCGGGTTGACTCCGGATTCCGCCATGCCCTCTAAGCTGCCACTTTGTCGGCTCTGGCGTCCAGGATTTGCCGTTTTCGCCACTCGTAGGCGGGTCCGATGTGCACTGTCGGGTAGGGAAGCGGCCCGCCCCGGGTCGGGACGGGCCGCTCCGGGACGTCTCAGCCCATGTGCGGGTAGGTGTGGTCGGTCGGCGGGACGAACGTCTCCTTGATCGTCCGCGGCGACGTCCAGCGGACCAGGTTGTGCCAGGAGCCCGCCTTGTCGTTGGTGCCGCTGGCCCGGGCGCCGCCGAACGGCTGCTGCCCGACCACCGCGCCGGTCGGCTTGTCGTTGATGTAGAAGTTGCCGGCCGCGTACCGCATCTTCTCCGCCACCCGGTCGACCACCCGGCGGTCGTTCGCGAAGATCGAACCGGTCAGCGCGTACGGCGCGATCGACTCGGCCTGGGCGACCACGTCGTCGAACCGGGCGTCGTCGAAGACGTGCACGCCCAGGATCGGCCCGAAGTACTCGGTGGTGAACGTCTCGTGCGCGGCGTCCGAGCACTCGAAGAGCGTCGGCCGGACGAAGTAGCCGACCGAGTCGTCGGCGGTGCCGCCGGCCAGCACCCGGCAGCTCTCGTCCCCCTTGATCAGCTCCAGCGCGGCGGTGTGCCGGCCGAACGCCTTGTCGTCGATGACCGCGCCGCCGAAGTTGCTGAAGTCGGTCACGTCGCCGTACGTCAGCGCGTCGGCGGAGGCGGCGAGCCGGTCCCGCAGCCCGCCCTCCCAGAGCGACCGCGGAACGTACGCCCGCGAGGCGGCCGAGCACTTCTGGCCCTGGTACTCGTAGGCGCCCCGGAGCAGCGCGGTGTGCAGCGCGTCCACGTCGGCGCTGGTGTGCGCCACCACGAAGTCCTTGCCGCCGGTCTCGCCGACCAGACGCGGGTAGCCCCGGTAGCGGGCGATGTTGTCGCCGACCGTGCGCCAGAGCTGCTGGAAGACCTTGGTGGAGCCGGTGAAGTGGATGCCGGCCAGGTCCGGGTCGGCGAGGACGACGTCGGAGACCTCCTCGCCGCGCCCGGTGACCATGTTGATCACGCCGGGCGGCAGGCCGGCCGCCTCGAACAGCCGCATGGTGAAGTGCGCGGCGAACTGCTGGGTCGGGCCCGGCTTCCAGACCACGGTGTTGCCGAGCATGGCCGGCGCGGACGGCAGGTTGCCGGCGATCGCGGTGAAGTTGAACGGCGTGACCGCGTAGACGAAGCCCTCCAGCGGCCGGTGGTCGAAGCGGTTCCACACGCCGGCCGAGGACATCGGCTGCTCGGCCAGGAGCCGGCGGGCGAAGTGGACGTTGAACCGGAGGAAGTCGATCAGCTCGCAGGCGGCGTCGATCTCGGCCTGCACCGCGGTCTTGGACTGGCCGAGCATGGTGGCCGCGTTGAGCGTGTCCCGCCAGGGGCCGGCCAGCAGGTCGGCGGCGCGCAGGAAGATCGCGGCCCGCTCCTCGAACGGCAGTGCCCGCCACATTCCGGCGGCGTCCTTGGCCGCCGTGACCGCGGCGCGCGCGTCGTCGTGGGTGGCGTGCCCGGTGACGCCCAGCACGTGCGCGTGCTTGTGCGGCTGGACCACGTCGATCGACTCGCCGCCGGCCATCCGTTGCTCGCCGGCGATGGTCATCGGCAGCTCGATCCGCTCGGCGGCCAGCTCGGCCAGCCGCCGCTGGAGCCGCTCCCGGTCGGCGCTGCCGGGCTCGTAGGTGTGGACCGGCTCGTTGCGCGGCTCGGGAACGGAGAACACGGCGTCCATCACAGGCTCCTGTGCGATCTCGACGGCGATGGCGAAACCGGACCCGCGGGCACCGGCCGGGCGGCCGGATGCCGGACACCACGCGGCGGACCGGTCGCGGCGGCGGGACCTGCGCCGATTGTTTCACGCGGCGTCCTCGCCGGCCCGGGCTCCCCGGGTGCGGGACGGAAGATCGGACGCACCCGCCCTCTCCGGACCATCGGCACGAGTGCCCCTCGCCCGACGAAACGTCAGAATCGAGGGCCCCGGATCGACGATTCGTCAGCGCGTTGCCAGGGGGCGCGGGGCCGGTCGAGCGGGGCGGACCGCCGTCACCGCCCGCGGTCCACCGCCGCGGCGGGCCCGCCGGAGCGGCGTCGCGGGACGCGTACGCTGGATGGCCGGTGACCTGCCCGGCCCGCGCGGGGCGACAGGGCATCCGTCGAAAGGGAGACGATGAGCAACCAGCCCGGCAGCTCCACGGCCGCGGAACCGGACCGGCCCGAGGCCGACGTGCCGCCCGCCGCCACCCAGGCCGCCCCGGGTGCCGGCCGGCCGGGACACGCGCCCGGCGCGCTGCCGCTGGCCGTGCTGTCGCTCGCCTGGCTGGCGGCCATGCTCTGGTCCACCCGGGAGGCGATCACCTCGACCGCGGCCGGGGTCACCGCGATCAGCCTCTCCGCGTACGCGCTGCCCGGCGTGATCACCGCGGCCCTGGTCACCGGCGCCGCCGTCGCCCTGGCGGCCACGAACCGGCTGGACCGCGCCTCGCTGCGCTTCCTGGCCACCGTCGGCGCCGGCCTGCTGGTCGGGCTCGCCACCGCGGTGGGCATCAACCTGACGTACGCGGACAACGCCACCACCAACACCATCGCCGGCACCACGGCCGCCGCCGCGATCATCGGCGGGGCGACGGCCGGCGCGCGCCAGGCCCGGGTGGTGGCCGGTCTCGCCGCCGCCACGCTCGCCGCGCAGGTCTTCGTGGTGCTGTTCAGCCGCGCCCGGGACCCGCTCTCCGACCTGTTCGGCGCCGGGGAGACGCAGCAGTCGGTGCTGGACGCCGCCAAGTGGGTGTCCCGGACGGAGTCGCTGCTCGCCGGGCTGATCGCCGGCCTGGTGGCGTACCTCTACCTCGCCTGGTCGCGCCGGCGCGCGGAGCGGCGGGACGGCGGGGCGTCGTCGCTGCGCTGGCCGGCGTACCTGGTGGCCGGCGCCGGCGCCGGGCTGCTCCTCCTGCTCACCGAGGTGATCATCCGGATCGGCGGGCGCGGCCTGCTCGACCTGGCCGCCGCGCTCAGCGAGGCCGACCAGGTGGCGCAGACCGCGCTCGGCACCTCCCGGGTGGACAACGCGATCTGGGTGCTCTTCGTGGGCGCGCTCACCACGCTGATCGTCTTCGGGCGCACGCTCGGGCCGCGCGCCGTCCCCGACGACGAGGTGGACGAGCCGACGGCCTGAGCCGGCCGCCGGCCTCAGCCGGCGTCGCGCAGCAGCAGGTCCAGCTCCGAGACGTCGTACCACTCCAGTTCGTGGTCCTCGACGCCGTCGACCGCGAACTGGGCGTCGGGGTCGCCGGCCTGCGCCTCCGCCACCACGTCCACGGCCGCGACCACGTCCCCGGCCGCGTCCGCGCCGTCCACGTGGATCGCGGCGACGGACGTCACCGGCACCGGCCCGGCCGGCCGGACCACGCTGGAGCCCAGCTCGCCGCCGACCCGACCGACCGCGCGGGCCGGCAGGTCGGCCGAGACGACCACCCGCCGCCGGGGAGCGCCGGGATCGGCCCGCAGCAGGAGCAACGCGTCCTGGGCGGCCCGGGTGAAGGCGACGTACTCCAGCTCCTCCTCGTCGCCCTCGGCGTACCACTCGCGCAGCTCCGGGGTGACCGCGTGCGCCGCCTCCGCGACCAGGCCCTCGTCCCGCAGCCGGGCCAGCATCGGGACGGTCGCCGGCAGGTACACCCGGACAAGCTCGTCGGTCACCGCACTCTCCCCGCACTCTCCGCCACTCGCCGGCGGGCGCCGGCTCCGGGCGCCGATCATGCCGTACGCCGAAACCGTCATACACCCGGCACCCGCCCGGGAGAAGCGTCCCGCCGGTGTGTCCGCCGAAACGGGCGTGGGCGGCGTCGCCGGCTGGTGGCAAACTGAGGCAAACGAAGCCAACCCCGGGAGTCACCGTGGAGTCGAGGTTCCTGCTGCTCTCCGACGTCGCCGCCGAGCTGAACGTGTCGGACTCGCAGGTCTACCACATGGTCCGCAGCGGTGAGCTGCCCGCGATCAAGATCGGTGGCCGGGGGCAGTGGCGGGTCGAGCGGGCGCGACTGGAGGAGTACATCGAACGCAAGTACGCCGAGACCGCCGAGTGGGTACGCGGCAATCCACTGGGCGAGCGCGACGTGGAGTGACCTCCCGTTGACCGTGGGCCATTGACGCGCGCGTGTCTCATGTTCGACGATGGTGGTTGTCGGAGGCAAACGAAGGCAAACGCAGGGATTCGAGGGCTGACATGGTTGACACCCGCCGTCCCCGGGCACCGCGTCCACCGGTCCGCCTCCGGCCCGCCCCACCGCTCGACCCGCCCTGCACCGACGAGGACGCGGTCTGGAGCCACGTCGGCCAGCTCGCGCTCGACCTGGTCGACACGCGTCGCCGCGATCCCGGCCGCCCCGCCGGCCGGGCTCCGGACCGCGCTCCCGGGTGGCCACGCTGGTCCGCCTCCGGCGCTCCCGGCAGCGGCGTCACCTGGTCCGCGGCACACTCCGCCGGCACCACCAGCCGACCGGCGGACCGGGACACCACCGGCCGACCGGGGAGCGGGCCGTCCACGTCCGCCCTCGCCGCCGCCTCGCCCGAGGCGGCCCGGGCGGCGCACCGGTTCGTCCGCATGTTCCTGGAGATCGTCAACGGTTTCCGGCCGCCCGGCCAGCTCCGGCCGCTCTGCCTGCCCGAGGCCGCCAGCCAGGTGTCGGCCGAGCTGACCCGGGCGGCCCGCCGGGTGCCGCCGGTCCGCCGGCGCACCGCCCGGCCGGCGCTGCACCTGCTCCGCCTGCGGGTCTGCGAACCCCGGGCCGGCGCGGTCGAGGCCACCGCCGTGTTCACCGGTGCCGGCGGCGCGAGTTGGGCGGTCGCGGTCCGCCTGGAACATCGCCGGGGCAACTGGCTCTGTCTCGTGCTGGACGTGCTCTGAGGCGTGACCGACTCCAGCCGGCGGGAGGGCCGCCCACACGGCGCAAGGCCGCCACGTCGCCGACCCGGCGGGCGCGCGGGCAACCATCACCGGGCCACGACGCGACGCCGACGGGCCCCGGCCGGTGGCCGGGGCCCGTCGGGCTACGCGCTGGGGTCAGTTGCCGCCGTTGGGCGAGCCGTGGCAGCGCTTGTACTTGCGGCCGGAGCCACACGGGCACGGCGCGTTCCGGGACGGGCCCTCGCCGCCGTCGACCTGGGGCGACGCGGAGCGCCGGGCGCTACTCGCGGCGGCGGCCTGGCCGCTCGCCCCGGCCGGTGCCCGGCGCGGCGTCGAGGCGGCCGGGCGCTCCGGCGCGGGCTGGCCGATGCCCAGCGCCGGCGCCTGCTGCTCGACCCGCTCGATCACCGGAGCGCCGCGACCGGCCTCGCCGTCGACGGCGGGAGCGGAGTATTGCAGGCCCTGCTGCTGCGGCGTGCGGTTGAGACCCTTGGCCCGGATCTCCACCGGCTTGTCCAGCAGCTCCACCTCCTCGGCGGCCTCCGGCTCGGCCTCCTCGACCTGGACGTCCAGGTTGTAGAGGAAGCCGACCGTCTCCTCCTTGATGCCGTCCATCATGGTGGCGAACATGTCGAAGCCCTCGCGCTGGTACTCGATGACCGGGTCGCGCTGGGCGTACGCCCGCAGGCTGATGCCCTCCTGGAGGTAGTCCATCTCGTAGAGGTGCTCGCGCCACTTGCGGTCGATCACCTGGAGCAGGACCATCCGCTCCAACTGGCGGACCGCCTCCTCGCCGAGGGTCTCCTCGCGCCGGTCGTACGCGGCGTGCGCGTCCTCCTTGAGGCGGGCAAGCAGGAAGTCCTGGTCGAGGCCGGCCCGGGAGCCGACCTCCTCCTCCAGCTCCTCGACCGTGACGCCGACCGGGTAGAGCTGCTTCAGGCTGGACCAGAGCTGGTCGAGATCCCAGTCCTCCGCGTAGCCGTCGCTCGTCGCGCCCACCACGTACGCGCCGACCGTGTCGTCGATCATGTTGCGGACCTGGTCGGAGAGGTCCTCGCCGTTGAGCACCCGGAGACGCTCGGCGTAGACCACCTGGCGCTGCTTGTTGAGCACCTCGTCGTACTTGAGGACGTTCTTGCGGATCTCGGCGTTCTGGCCCTCGATCTGGGCCTGGGCGCTCTTGATCTGGCGGGTGACCATCTTCGACTCGATCGGCACGTCCTCCGGGATGTTGAAGCGGTCCATCACCGCCTCGACCGCACCCGCGCGGAAACGCTTCATCAGCTCGTCCTGAAGGGACAGGTAGAACCGGGACTCGCCCGGGTCGCCCTGCCGGCCGGCGCGACCACGGAGCTGGTTGTCGATCCGGCGGGACTCGTGCCGCTCGGTGCCCAGCACGTAGAGCCCACCGGCGGCGGCCACCTCCTCCGCCTCGGCGTCGCAGGCCTGCTTCCAGGTCGGGAGGATCTCCTCCAGCGCCTTCGCGTACTCCTCCGGCTGCTCGACCGGGTCGAGGCCGCGCTGGCGGAGGTCGTTGGCGGCGAGGAACTCGGGGTTGCCGCCGAGCAGGATGTCGGTGCCCCGGCCGGCCATGTTGGTGGCGACCGTGACCGCGCCCTTGCGCCCGGCCTGCGCGACGATCTCCGCCTCCTTGGCGTGGAACTTCGCGTTCAACACCGAGTGCGGGATGCCGCGGCGGCGCAGCATGTGCGACAGGATCTCGGAATTCTCCACCGAGACGGTGCCGACCAGCACCGGCTGACCCTGCTCGTGCCGCTCGGCGATGTCCTCCACCACGGCGTTGAACTTGGCCTTCTCGGTCTTGTAGATGACGTCGGGCTTGTCCATCCGGACCATCGGGCGGTGCGTCGGGATGGTCACGACGCCGACCTTGTAGACCTTGTTGAACTCGCCCGCCTCGGTCTGCGCGGTGCCGGTCATGCCGGACAGCTTCTCGTAGAGACGGAAGTAGTTCTGGAGGGTGATGGTGGCCAGGGTCTGGTTCTCCTGCTTGATCTCCACCCCCTCCTTGGCCTCGATCGCCTGGTGCATGCCCTCGTTGTAGCGGCGGCCGTGCAGGATGCGGCCGGTGAACTCGTCGACGATCAGGACCTCGCCGTCGCTGACGATGTAGTCCTTGTCGCGCTTGTAGAGCTCCTTGGCCTTGATAGCGTTGTTCAGGTAGCCGACCAGCGGCGTGTTGACCGACTCGTAGAGGTTGTCGATGCCGAGCCGGTCCTCCACCCGGGCCACCCCGCGCTCGGTGACCGCGATGGTGCGCTTGGCGTGGTCGACCTCGTAGTCGCCCTCGCCGTCGGTGCCGGGCTGGAGCCGGGCCACCACGGCGGCGAACTCCTGGTACCACCGGGCGGAGTGCTCGGCCGGGCCGGAGATGATCAGCGGGGTCCGCGCCTCGTCGATGAGGATCGAGTCGACCTCGTCGACCACCGCGAAGAAGTGGCCGCGCTGGACCAGCTCCTCCTTCGACCAGGCCATGTTGTCGCGCAGGTAGTCGAAGCCGAACTCGTTGTTGGTGCCGTAGGTGATGTCGCACTCGTAGGCCGTGCGGTGCTCGGTGGCGGGCCGGTTGGGCAGCACCACCCCGACGGTGAGCCCGAGGAACTCGTGCACCCGGCCCATCCAGGCGGCGTCGCGCTCGGCCAGGTAGTCGTTCACCGTGATCACGTGCACGCCCTTGCCGGCGAGCGCGTTCAGGTAGACCGGCATGACCGAGGTCAGCGTCTTGCCCTCACCGGTCTTCATCTCGGCGATGTTGCCGAAGTGCAGCGCCGCGCCGCCCATCACCTGGACGTCGTAGGGCCGCTGGCCGAGCACCCGGGAGGCGGCCTCACGGCACACCGCGAACGCCTCGGGCAACAGGTCGTCGAGGGTCTCGCCGTCGGCGAGCCGCTCCTTGAACTGGTCGGTCATGCCGCGCAGCTCGTCGTCGCTGAGGTTGACGTAGTCGTCCTCGATCGAGTTGACGGCGGCCGCGATGGCCTTCAGCCGACGCACCATGCGGCCCTCGCCGGCGCGAAGGACCTTTTCCAGAATCGACACGGATCAACGCTCCCCTAGACGGTCTCGAACCATCGTAGGCGCTCCGACGCGGCGATGGTCACTGGTGGCAGCGGTCCGAACCCCGGAACCCGACATAACGCCGCGGGCACGCGGGCAGCAACCGCTAATCGGGTTACGCCGTCCGCGAACGATCCGGCACCATGGCTCGGATGGAGCCTGTGGAGATCGTCGAGGACGGGCTGTTGCTGCGCCCCTGGCGGGCGGCGGACGCCGACGCGGTGCACCGCGCCTGCCAGGACCCGGACATCCAGCGCTGGACCACCGTACCTCGCCCGTACCGGCCCGAACACGCCCTCGCGTTCGTGACCACTGTCAGCGCGACGGCCTGGGCGACGGGCACCGGCGCGCTGTTCGCGGTCTGCGACGCCGGCAGCGGCGAGTTGCTCGCCTCGTGCGGCCTGGTCTCCGTCGACCGCGCGCTCGACTCGGCCGAGATCGGCTACTGGACCGCGCCGTGGGCGCGGGGCCGGGGCGTCGCGGTCCGCGCCGTCCGCGCGGTCGCCCGCTGGGCGTTCGACGCGCTCACGCTGCGCCGGTTGACCTGGCAGGCCGAGATCGGCAACCACGCGTCCCGGCTGGTCGCGCTGCGGGCCGGATTCCGGGTCGAGGGAGAGTTGCGGCTGGCCCACCCGGCCGACGGGGGCCGGCCGGAGGCGTGGATCGGCTCGCTGCTCCCGGCCGATCTGACCGCGCCGGGCGATCCGGTCCCGTACGGTCCGACCACGCTCCAGGCCCGCCGGGCGGCGGTCTTCGGCCGGCCGCAGCCCGACCTGTTCGCCACCGCCGGCGACACCGAGCTGCGGCTGCGCGCGTTGGAGGAGAAGGACCTGGCCGAGGTCACCCGCACCTGCCAGGACGAGGAGACGGTGCGCTGGACCACGGTCCCGCACCCGTACCGGCCGGAGCACGCCGAGGGTTACCTGCGGGACCTGGTGCGGCCGGCCTGGGCCCGGGGCACCGCCGCGATGTTCGCGGTGGCCGATCCGGACGACCGCTACGTCGCCTCGATCGACCTGCGCATCCTCCCCACCGACCCGCTGGTCGCCGACGTCGGCTTCATGACCGCCCCGTACGCCCGGGGGCGCGGCTACCTGCCGGCGGCGCTCGCCGCGCTCTGCGCCTGGGGCTTCACCACGCTCGGCCTGGCCCGCATCGAGTGGCGCGCCAACGTGGGCAACACCGCGTCCCGGCGGGTCGCTGAGAAGGCCGGCTTCACCGTCGAGGGCACGCTGCGCGGCGGCGTCGCGCACCGGGGCGAGCGGCAGGACGTGTGGATCGGCGGCCTGCTGGCGCAGGACCTGGTGTGACCCCGGAACGGATCGAGGGGTGCCGGACGGTCCGGCTGGGCCCGGCCGGCGCCCCGCACCGACACGGTGGTCCTCGGCCGGCTCGCCGCGGCCGGGAGTGAGACGGAGCCCCCGCGGGCGGGCGGGGGCTCCGGGTCGTCGGCCAGGGGTCAGGTGTCGAGCGAGATGATCCCGTAGTCGTACGCGCGCCGGCGGTAGACCACACTCGGACGGCCGGACTCCTTGTCCAGGAACAGGTAGAAGTCGTGGCCGACCAGTTCCATCTGGAACAGCGCGTCGTCGACGGTCATCGGTTCGGCGGGGTGGACCTTCTCCCGGGCGATGTGCCACGGCTGGTCGTCGGGTTCGGAGTAGCCGCTCGGGTCGGGGCGTTCCGCCACGGCCGTGGCCGCGCCGTGCCCGTTCAGCGACGCCAACCCGGGCCCGTCGAGGTCGGCCACCGGCAGGCCGGCGGTCGCGGCGGCCACCGAGAGCGGCGCGTGCCGCCCGCGGTGCACGCGGCGGCGGTCGGCCGCACGGCGGAAGCGGGTGTCCAGTTTGGCGATGGCGGCGTCGAGCGCGCTGTAGAAGTCGTTCGTGCAGGCCTCGGCCCGGATCACCGGGCCCCGCGAGACGCAGGTGATCTCCACCCGCTGGCAGTGGTCGGCCTGGCGCGGATTGCGCTCGTGGAACAACTCGACATCCACGCGAATGAGTTTGTGGTCGTAGCGTTCGATCTTCGCGAGTTTTTCGGCTACGTGCACCCGGTAATGGTCCGGCACTTCGACGTTACGGCCCTTGACCACGATGTCCACGTGACCTCCCTTGTTCGGACGGTCGTTCGGTCCGGATCTTCCGGTCGACGCGCCTGGGACAGCCCCGCTCGGCGTCGACCGGTGATGTACGGCTACGCCTCCTTCCAGTGCCGGGGAAGGTTGGCATCCTCACTACCCCCGACAGGGAAACGCTAACTCCTGTTCGGCCACCAGTCACCCCCGGTTGTCGAGAGCGGTCGCGAAAATTAACACCTCATACACCATGGGGTGAAACGGAGACACGAAGCGTCACCGGGTACGCCGCTTTTGCGTTGCGGCGAGCACCACCGCGACCTTTGGTGTCATTCCCACGCGGTGCAATTTCCGGCTCACCGCCGCGAGCGTGGCACCGGTGGTGACGATGTCGTCGAGCAGCACCACGGTCCCGGCCGGCGCCGCCGACCCCGACCGGCGCAACCGGAACGCCGCCTCCGCCGCGGCGGCCCGGCCGGCGCTGTCCAGCCCCACCGAGTCCGGCCGCGGCAACGCCCGCAGCGGTCGCCGTACCCGCACCGGCCAGCCGGCCGCGCGCAGCCGGGCCGCGGCCGGCCGGACCAGCCGCTCCAGGTGGTCGCCGTAGCGGGCCCGGGCCGCGCGGGCGGTGTCTGGCACCGCCACCAGCGTCACCGGACCGGGCCGGCCCACCGCCACGGCCACCACCTCGGCCAGCAACGCGCCCAGCGGCCGGGCCAACCCGTGCCGGCCCCGTTCCTTGTACGCCAGCAGCCCTTCGCGCAACGCCCCGCCGTACGGGCCGAGGGCGACGCAGGGCGGCAGGCCCGGTGGGACCGGATCGGGCCGGGTCGACGCGGGCCGCAACGCCTGGAGCTCGGCCACGCAGCGCGGGCAGAAGCCCTGCCGCAGCCCGGAGGAGCGCACCCCGCACCCGGCGCAACCGGCCGGCAGCACCAGGTCGGTCAGGTCCGACCAGAGACCGCCCAGCATCTCAGTAGAGGAAGAACGGTGCGGTCGGGTTGGCCGTCCGGCTGCCCGCCGGCAGGTCCAGCACCTGCTCCGGCGTGACGAAGTCGATCGGGTTGTTCCGCCAGGCGCTGCCGGCGGTCTCGAACATGAACGAGTACGCGGGCAGCCCCCGGTCCCCGCCGCCCGGATACGCCGCCAACTGGCTCACCGGGGCGCCGATCTCGGACGCGAGCGGAGGCTCCCAGGAGCCGTCGACCGCGAGCTGGTGGATGGCCGAACGCCGGTCCGGGTCGTTGCCGGCGATCACCAGCTGGTCCTCCGCGATCCAGTCGACGGCCGTCACGCCGGTGAGCAGCGTGGGCAGCCGGCGGGGCTGGCCCAGGGTCACCACGCCGCCCTCCACGCTCACCGGCGCCACGTAGACCGCACCGCCGCTGACCAGCGCGATCCGGTGACCGTCGAGGGAGCCGGCTACCGCCACGACGCTTCCGGAGACGTTCAGCGGGACAGGGCTCAACGTGGCCGCCCCGTCGAACCGGTAGAGCTTGCCGTCGGCCGCCACCAGACCCGCCGGGTGGTCCTTGTCCAACGAGCGCAGCCAGGTGGGCCGGCTCATCGCCTGGAACCCGGCCCTCACGTCGCTGGTGTTGAACACCGCCACCGGTTCCGGCCCGGTGCCCACCTTGAGCCGGAGCCGCCGGTCCGCCCCGGTCACCACCAACGCGGCCAGCACCTGGTCCTCGGCGCGGGCGAGCGTCGCCGAGACCACGTTCCGGTTCTCCGCGGCCGGCAACGGGACGGTGGCCCGCTGCTCGGTGCCGATGGCGAGCGGATGGAGGACGCCGTCGTAGACGCTGAACCGGGTGGGGTTCGCGCCGCTCGGGTACGCGAGATGGGTGCCGCGCTCCCGCTCCAGATCGACGCTGAACCGTTTCTGGTTCTGGATCTTCAGCTCGAGCTGCCCGGTCAACTCCGGCAACGACCAGGCGAGCTGGGTGCCGAGCCGGGCCAACCGCCCCTCGTTGGCCCCCGGCATGGTCAGGTTGACCTCCCACTGGGAGTCCGCGCCGGTGGCGTTGTTGATCGGGCGGGTGCCGTCCGGAAGCCCGGTCACCCCGGGTGCCAGCCAGTCGGACGGGCCACCGGCCAGCCACTTCACCACCTCGGTGACGCGCCGCTCGGCCGGCACCGACGACGGCAGGTAGCGCAGGTCCGGCACCAGCCGGGTCAGGTCCGAGTTCCAGAAGTAGACGGTGCGCGAGCGGTAGTACTGGCGCAGCGCCGCGTCGCTGGTCAACAGCACGTTCGGCAGGCTGGTGATCAGCAGCCCGGTCCCGGCCGGCTCGGCCCGGCGCAGCTGGAAGACGTACTCTGTCTCGGTGGCCGCCGGCGGGCCGAGGGTGCCGTCGGCCCGCAGCACACCGACCTGCTGCACCTTGATCGTGACGGTGCTGGTGCCCTGGTTGTTCGGCGGCGTGCTCTCCGGCTTCGCCCGCAGCCGGACCACGGTGAGTTCGACCTCGCTGGTCTGCGGCTTGCCCGGCAGCAGGTCCCGGGCCTCCGGCGCGAGGAACTTCTGAGCCCGGGTGTACGCCTGGTCGCGCTCCCCGGCAGCAGCCGCCCGAAGGTAGTTCTCGAGGAACGGCACCGGCTCGTCGCTGTCGGTCGGCGCGGGCGGTGAGGCCGGTGGGCCGTTGAGCGAGCCGGCCTCGCCGGCGGGCACCGAACCGTCGACCTGGACGTCGGTCTCGGCCGGAATGCCGCACCCGGCCGGGAGCAGGACGCCGACCAGCAGCACGGCCAGCAGCCGCCGCCGCGTCACGTTCACGGCCCCACCTCCATCCGCGCGGAGTCGTCGGCGGGGCCGACGGCCAGCGCACCGGCGCCGCGGCCCGGACCGATGGCGAGCAGGCCGCCGTCGCGGGGGCCGCCGAACGGCAGGGCCGCGTCGGCCGGCACCAGCCGCAGCGGCGACGTGGTCAGCCGGTCGCCGGCCCGCGCCGGCAGGGTGAGCCGGAACTGCGCGCCCTGCCCCGGTGCGCCCCACGCCTCCAGCCAGCCGCCGTGCAACCGGGCGTCCTCCACGCTGATCGACAGGCCCAGGCCGGTGCCACCGGTCTGCCGGGCCCGGGACGGGTCGGCCCGCCAGAACCGGTTGAAGACCAGCTTCTCCTCCCCCGGCTTCAGCCCGACGCCGTGGTCCCGCACGGTGATCGCCACCGCGCTCTGGTCGACGCCCAGCGTGACCCGCACCGGCTTGGCCTCACCGTGCTCGACCGCGTTGCCGACCAGGTTGCGCAACACCCGCTCGACCCGGCGCGGGTCGACCTCGGCGATCACCGGCGTGTCCGGCAGGTCCAGCTCGATGGTCACCCCGACCCGCTCGGCCAGCCCGGCCAGGCGCTCGACCACCCGGTGCACCACCGGCACCAGATCGGTCGGCTCGCTGTCCAGCACGGCGAAACCGGCGTCGAACCGGCTGATCTCCAGCAGGTCGGTGAGCAGCTCCTCGAACCGGTCCAGCTCGGCCTGGAGCAGCTCGGCGCTGCGCGCCACCGCCGGATCGAACTCGTCCCGTTCGGCGAAGATCAGGTCGGCCGCCATCCGGACCGTGGTCAGCGGCGTCCGCAGCTCGTGCGAGACGTCCGAGGTGAACCGGCGTTGCAGCCGGGACATCTCCTCCAGCCGGAGGATCTGCCGTTGCAGGTTGGTCGCCATCTGGTTGAACGAGGCGGCGAGCAGGGCCAGGTCGTCCTCGCCGGAGACCACCATGCGCTGGTCGAGCAGGCCGGCGGAGAGCCGCTGGGCGGTGCGCGCGGCCACCCGTACCGGGGTCACCACCAGTCGGGTGACCAGCGCGGCCAGCAGGCCGAGCAGGAGCACCAGGGCGACACCGGTGGCGACCACGGTGGCCCGGGCGTCGGCCGCGGTGGCGTCCTGCCGGGCCAGGGGTACGAGGTAGTAGAGCTCGACCTGCCCGAACCGGGTGGGCACCGGGGAGCCGTAGACCAGGTACTTCGTGCGGTCGCCGCCGAGCGTGCCGGTGCGGATCTGGTGGGCCACCTTGCCGGACGCCACGGTGGCCCGCAGCTCGTCACCGATCACCGGGCGCACCGGCACGTCCGGGGAGACGCGTGGCTCGATGAACTCGGCGAAGTTGTCGGCGGTGATCGCCACCACCACGCCGCTGGTCTGGGCCGGGTCCCCGCCGGCCAGGTAGTTGACCGTGCCGTCGATGGTGTCCTGGAGCTGGGCCTCCTGCGGCTGGCTGTAGAGGTTGAACTGCTTCGCCGCGTACTCGCTGCCGTTGCTCAGCCGCATCCGCACGTCGGTCTCGGCGTTCTCCAGCAGGATGCTGGTGATCTTGTCGGCGATCAGGTAGGCGAAACCACCCACCAGCAGACTCGACGCCACGAGTGTGATGGTGACCACGCGGAGCTGGAGCGACCGCCGCCAGGCCTGGTGCACGCCGGCGGCGAACCGCGCCGACCGGCCGGCCAGGGCACGCCAGAGCGCCCGCACGGCACGCAGCCGGCGGGGCGAGGCGGTCGGCGGATCGGGCAGCGGGGCGGTCAGCACAGTGCTGACCAGGTTATCCGGTGCCCGCCTTGTAGCCCACGCCCCGAACGGTGAGGATGATTTCGGGTCGCTCCGGATCCGGCTCGATCTTGGCCCGCAGCCGCTGCACGTGCACGTTGACCAGCCGGGTGTCGGCGGCGTGCCGGTAGCCCCACACCTGCTCCAGCAGCACCTCCCGGGTGAAGACCTGGCGGGGCTTGCGGGCGAGCGCGACCAGCAGGTCGAACTCCAGCGGCGTCAGCTTCACCTCCTCGGCGTCCCGGCTGACCGTGTGCGCCGGCACGTCGATGGTGATCTGGTTGCCGGGCGGGCCGATGGTGAGCAGTTCCGGCGCGACGTCCTCGCCGCGACGCAGCCGGGCCCGCATCCGGGCCACCAGCTCCTTGGGCTTGAACGGCTTGACCACGTAGTCGTCGGCGCCGGACTCCAGCCCCAGCACCACGTCGACCGTGTCGCTCTTGGCGGTCAGCATCACGATCGGCACGCCGGACTCGGCGCGGATCGCACGGGCCACGTCGATGCCGCTCATGCCCGGCAACATCAGGTCGAGCAGGACGATGTCGGGCCGGCTGTCGCGGAACGCGGCCAATGCCCGTTCTCCGTCGGCGACGAAGGACGGCACGAAGCCCTCACTGCGCAACACGATGCCGAGCATCTCGGCAAGGGCGGGGTCGTCGTCGACCACGAGTACGCGGGCTCTCATGGGGTTTATCGTTCCATCCCCGTTCATGTGAAGGTCGGAGTCTTTCCGGCACGGTAGCGCCGAGCGCGCCCCCGCACCACAGCTGACGGCGTGGCCACCAGCGTGGCGCACCGCGACGGACGGGGTCCACCGGATGCGGACCCGCCGTGCAACCATGATCCCCCGGGTGCCCCACCGCCCGCCACCTCTGCTGCCCTGCCCGCCCAGGAGTACGCGTGTCCGACGCCGGCCCGACCGCGGTGCTCCCGCGCCGTCCGCTGACCGTCGGTGAGCTGCTCGACGCCGCCGTGCTGCTGCTCCGCGACCAGGCCCGGGTGCTCCTGCCGCTCGCCGTCGCGCTGGCCGCCGCCGAGCAGGCCGTGCTGTACCCGTTGCGGCTGCTGGCCGGCGTGCACCCGCCCGGCTGGTGGCCCGGCGACGAACACCGGTTCGGCTGGTACTGGCTGCTGCTCGCGGCCGGCGCCGGCACCGAGGCGGCGATCATCGCGCTGCTGGGCAACCCGGCCGCGCGGGGCGGCGCGGCGGCGCTGCTCGGCCGCCGCCGCGCGCCGTCGGAGCTGCTCCACGAGGCCCGCCCGGGCGCGACCCTGCTGGCCGCGGGCGCGGTCGGGCTCGTCGTCGGCCTCGCCGGGCTGGCCGGGCCCGCCTGGTTCGTGGCGTACGGGCTGCTCGGCCTGGTGGTGCCGGTGCTCGTGCTGGACGGGGTGCCGGCGCACCGGGCGCCGGGACGGGCGGTCCGGCTGGCCGGCCGGGTGGGCGGGCGCGGCGCCGCCGTCCGGCTGCTCGGCTACCTGGGCTGGTGGCTGGTCCGGCTCGGCATCGGGCTGGGCGTCCCCTACGGTCTCGGGCAGCTCGGCCTGTTCGACGTGTCGGCCTGGGCGCTGCCGGTCGCCGTCGTCGCGCAGGCGGCGGTGAACGCGCTCGCGTACCCGGCGCTGGCCTGCCTGGACGCGGTGCTGCACCTGGAGACCCGGATGCGCACCGAAGGGCTGGACATCCGGCTCTCCCGGGCGCCGGCGGGCATGCCGGAGCCGGTGCTGCTGGCGGTCGAGCGGTGAGCCGCTGGTGGACCGAGACGGTCGCCGCGCTGGGTGACGTGGTCCCGCTGCCGCTGGTCGCGCTGCTCCTGCTGGCCACCGCGCTGCTGACGGCCCTGGCCTGGCACTCCTTCCCGGCCTGGGTGCCCCGCCGGCTGCCCCGGTTCACGCTGCCCCGGCTCCGCCGGCCCCGGCTGCGACTGCCCCGGCTCCGGCGACCGCGCCTGCGCCTGCGTCTTCGGCGTCCCGCCCGCCGCCAACGGCCGGACCGGCCGGTGCACGTTCCCGCGCCCCGGGCCGCGCAGCCGGCACCCACCGGTGGCCCGGGTACGGCCGACCGGCTGGCCGCCGAGGGCCGCTACGCCGAGGCGGTGCGGGAACGGCTGCGGGAGATGGTCCGGCTCCTGGTCACCCGGCAGGTGGTGGAGCCACGGGCCGGGCTCACCGTCACCGAGCTGACCGAGGCGGCGGCCCGGACCCGCCCGGCGGTACGGTCCACCCTGCACGCCGCCGGCACGATCTTCTCCGAGCTCTGGTACGCCCAACGCCCCGCCACCGCCGGCCACGACCAGCGGATGCGCGCGCTCGCCGCCGAGCTGCGCCGCGAACTGACCGGCGAGGAGGGACCGCGGTGACCGTCGCCCCGACCCGCCCCACGGCCCCACCGGCGTCCCGTCGCCGGCGGCACCGCATCCTGATCCCGCTCGGGCTGGCCGCGCTGCTGATCGGGACCACGGTGGTGCTGCACGCGGTGGATCAGCCCGACCCGGACGAGCGTGGCTTCCTCTCCCCCGTCGCCACCGACGACGACGGCGGCAGCCGGCTCGCCGAGGCGCTGCGCGCGCAGGGGGTGCCGCTGCGCCGGGAGACCGACACCGCCGGGGCGCTGCGGGCCGCCCGGACGGCGCCGAGCACGCTCTTCGTGCCCGCCCCCGACCTGGTGCACCCGGACACGCTCACCGGGTTGACCGCGCTGCCGCCCGGCAGTCGGCTGGTGCTGGTCGAGCCGTCCCGCCGGGTGCTGGCCGACCTGGGCACGTCGGTCGAGCCGGCCGGCCGCCGGTGGGCCACCCGGGCGCTGCCGCCGGACGCCGACGGCGCGGAGTGCCGGCTGCCCGAGGCGGTTCGCGCCGGCACCGCCGCGGTCGACCACCAGCGGTACGCCGGGCCGGAGCGCGCCGACCGCTGCTACGGCGGCGCGCTGCTCCGGATTCCGGCCGGCGCCGAGGTGGTGCTGGTGGGTGCCAGCGACCCGTTCCGCAACGACCGGATCGACGAGTGGGGCAACCGGGATCTCGCCACCGGCCTGCTCGCCGCCGGCGGTCGTCCGCTGGTCTGGCTGGACCTGCCCGCCCCGGCGCCGGCCCCGACCGGGCCCAGCGCCTCGCCGACCGAGGACCGCGACGGGTCGCCGACGCCCCGCCGCACCGCGGAGCGCCCCGATCGGGCGGACCCGCCGCCGCGCGGCGACAACCCGCTGTGGGGCGCGTTCCCGGCCTGGTTCTGGGCGATCCTGGCGCAGCTCGCGCTGGCCGGGCTGCTGGTGGTGCTCTGGCGGGCCCGCCGGCTCGGGCCGCCGGTGACGGAGCCGCTGCCGGTGACCGTCCGCTCCGCCGAGACCGTTTACGGCCGGGCCCGGCTCTACCGGCGGGCCGGCGCCCGGGACACCGTCGCCGGGACGCTGCGCGACGCCGCCCGGGACCGCGTCCTGCCCCGGCTCAATTTGCCGCCCGACACACCCGACGACGAGGTGGCGGCCCGGGTCGCGGCGGCGACCGGTGACGACCCCGACCGGGTGGCCGGGCTGCTGCACGGCCCCGCCCCGCGAGACGACCGGGAGCTGCTGGAGCTGGCCCGTGAGCTGGACACGCTGACCCGTACCCTGGCCCCGCCCCCGAGCGAAGGAGAACCCCGGTGACCGGACCCGTCATCGCCGCCGCGTCGCCCGCTGCCCCGTCCGACGCCCGCGCCGCCCTGCACCGGCTGCGCGCCGAGGTGGCCAAGGCCGTGGTCGGGCAGGACGCCGTGGTCACCGGCCTGGTCATCGCGCTGCTGTGCCGGGGACACGTGCTGTTGGAGGGCGTGCCGGGGGTGGCCAAGACGCTGCTGGTGCGCACCCTCGCCACCGCGCTCGACCTCGACGCCAAGCGGGTGCAGTTCACCCCCGACCTGATGCCCGGCGACGTCACCGGCTCGCTCATCTTCGACCCGCACACCGCCGCGTTCACGTTCCGCGAGGGGCCGGTCTTCACCAACCTGCTCCTCGCCGACGAGATCAACCGCACCCCGCCGAAGACGCAGTCCGCGCTGCTGGAGGTGATGGAGGAACGGCAGGTCACCGTCGAGGGCGAGCGCCGCCCGCTGCCCGAGCCGTTCATCGTCGCGGCCACCCAGAACCCGGTCGAGTACGAGGGCACCTACCCGCTGCCCGAGGCGCAGCTCGACCGCTTCCTGCTCAAGCTGACCGTGCCGCTGCCCGGGAGGGACGAGGAGCTGGGCGTGCTCCGCGCGCACCACGCCGGCTTCGACCCGCGTGACCTGCGCGCCGCCGGCGTACGCCCGGTGGCTGGCGCGGCCGACCTGGCCGCCGCCCGCGCGCAGGCGCACGCCGTGCACGTGGCCGAGCCGGTGCTCGGGTACATCGTGGACCTCTGCCGGGCCACCCGGGCCGCTCCCGCGCTGGAGCTGGGCGCCTCGCCCCGGGGCGCGACCGCGCTGCTCGCCACCGCGAAGGCGTGGGCCTGGCTCGCCGGCCGGGACCACGTCACGCCGGACGACGTGAAGGCGGTGGCCCGCCCGACGCTGCGGCACCGGCTCCGGGCGCGTCCGGAGGTGGAGCTGGAGGGCGTCACGGCGGACGCCGTGCTCGACTCGGTACTGGCCACCGTGCCGACGCCGCGATGACCTGGCGGGCGGGCCTGCTGCTCGCGGCCGGCGCCGTGACGCTGCCGGCCTGGCCGGCGCCGTTCCTCGGCGTCGCCGTGCTGACCACGGCGGTGCTGCTGCTGGTCGCCCTGGACCGGGCGCTCGCGGCTCCGCCGCACGCGCTCACCGCCACCCGCACCGGCGACCGGACCGTCCGGCTCGGCGGCACCGCCACGGTCATCCTGCACCTGACCAACCCCACCGACCGGACGTTGCACGCGCACGTCCGCGACGCGTGGGTGCCGTCGGCCGGGGCACGCCCCGAACGGTCCGCGCACGAGGTGCTGACCGTCGAGCCCGGCGGCGCGGTCGCGCTGCCGGTCCGGCTCACCCCGACGCGACGCGGCGACCGGCCGGCGGTGGCGCTGACCGTACGCTCGCTCGGGCCGATGCGCCTCGGCTTCCGGCAGCGCGCCGAACGGCCCGCCACCCCACCGTGGACGCTGCGCGTGCTGCCCCGCTTCGACTCCCGCCGGCACCTGCCGGAGAAGCTGGCCCGGCTGCGGGTCATCGACGGCGTCCAGGTGACCCGGGGACGCGGCCACGGCACCGAGTTCGACACGCTGCGCGAGTACGCCGTCGGCGACGACGTCCGGTCCATCGACTGGCGGGCCAGCGCGCGCCGCGCCGACGTGCTGGTGCGCACCTGGCGGCCGGAGCGGGACCGGCGGCTCGTCTGCGTGCTGGACACCGGCCGCACCTCCGCGGTCCGGCTCGGCGACGAACCCCGGCTGGACACCGCGATCGACGCGGCGTTGCTGCTCACCGCGCTGGCCGCCCGCGCCGGCGACCGGGTCGACCTGCTCGCCGTGGACACCGTCGTACGGGCCCGGGTGACCGGCAGCAACCGCCCGGCGCTGCTGACCCGGCTGGTCGAGGCGATGGCCCCGCTCCAGCCGGCGCTGGCGGAGACGGACTTCGAGCTGATCGCCGGTGAGGTGCTGCGCCGGGGGCGGCAGCGCAGCCTGCTGGTGCTCTTCACCGCGCTGGACGTGGGCGCGCTCGGGGAGGGTCTGTTGCCGGTGCTGCCACGGCTGGCCGCCCGGCACCGGGTGGTGCTGGCGGCCACCCACGACCCGGTGCTGACCGGGCTCGCCACCGCCACCCCGGTCGGCCCGGACGACCCGTACGCGGTCGCGTCGGCGTGGCGGGCGCTGGCCGAGCGGGACCGGGTGCGGGCCGCGTTGTCCCGGCACGGCGTGACAGTGGTGGACGTGCCCGCCGACCGACTGGCCCCCGCCGTGGCCGACACCTACCTGCGCCTGAAGTCCCTGGGCCAGCTCTGACTCCCCCAACCCCGGGCCCCCGGGCCCTGATTCACGGAAACAGTGGCTGTCGCGGGCTCCATGGCCACTGTTTCCGTGAATCTGCGCTCAGTGGCGGAGGGGGCGCGGAGCAAGCGCGGCGGCGCGGCGGCCCAGGATGAGCGCGTACGCCAGGAAGGCGGCCCAGACGGTGGCGCCGGCCGCCACCCGCACGGCCATCGGCAGCGGCGCCGGGGTGACGAACGCCTCCAGCAGCGCGGAGACGGCGAACAGCCCGACCAGGCCGACCGCGACCACCATGGCCGACCGTCCCGCCTCGGCGACCGCCCGGCCGCGCCCGAGATGCGCCGGCGGGGCGATCCACGCCCAGGCGGTGCGCAGCCCGACCCCGGCGGCGACGTAGATGCCGGTCAGCTCCAGCAGGCCGTGCGGCGTGATCAGGCCGAAGAAGACGTCCGCCCGGTCGTAGGAGACCATCACGCCGCCCACCACGCCGATGTTCAGCGCGTTCTGCCACAGCAGCCAGAACACCGGCACCACCAGCACGCCGGCGGCCAGGCACTGGGCCGCCAGCCAGGCGTTGTGTGTCCACAGGTGGAACGCGAACGTCGGCGCGGCGAACTCCGTGTAGTAGCCGGCGAAGCCGGAGTCGACGAGCTGCCGGGCCGACTCGGCGCCGATGAACGCGGCGGCGGTGTCCGGGTGACCGGCGACGAACCAGATGAGGAAGACGCTCAACGCGCTGAAGCCGGTGGCGACGCCGCACCACCAGGGCCAGGCCCGGTAGAGGGCGGCCGGCAGGTCGGCCAGCAGGAACCGGCGCACCGCCGCCCAGGACGGCCGGGGTCGGCCGGTGATCCGGGCGCGGGCGGCCAGGACCAGGTGGGACAGGTGACCGAGGAGCGCCGGCTCGGGGGCGCGGCTGCGCAGCGCGGAGAGGTGGGTGGCGGTGCGCTGGTAGAGCGAGATCAGCTCGTCGACCTCGGCCGCGTCCAGTCGGCGCCGGCCGGTCAACTGCTCCAGCCGTCGCCACTGCGCACCATGCTCCGCCACGTACGCGTCGAGATCCACTCGTTCATGGTGTTCACTGTCGGGGTGCGCGCGCAACCTCCCCCGCCCTCCGGGTGGGCCGACGCCGGTCTGGTCAGCGGTGAGGCCGTGGAGCTGGACGTCCGGGTCGCCCGGCTGGGTTCCCGGGTGCTCGCGCTGCTGATCGACCTGATCGTGCAGCTCGGTCTGGCGCTGGTGCTGGGTGCGGCGCTGTCGATGCTGGTGCTCGCCATGCCGCCGGACGTGGTGGACGCCGCGCTGGCCGGCGGCCTCCAGGTCGTGCTGCTGGTGCTGGTGCTGGTCGGCTACCCGGTGGTGATGGAGCGGTTCGCCGGCGGCCGAACGGTGGGCAAGCTGGCGGTGGGACTGCGGGTGGTGCGGGCCGACGGCGGGCCGGTCGGGGTCGGGCAGTCGCTGGCCCGGGCGCTGGTGGGCGTCGCGGTGGAGTGGCCCGGCCTGGTGCTGCCGCTGTTGAGCTGGGCGGCGACCCTGACGGTGATGCTCACCGACCCGCGCGGCCGGCGGTTGGGTGACCTGGTGGCCGGCACGCTGGTGGTGCACACCCGGGGCGCCGCGGTGTGGCGGCCGTTGCCGCCGGCCGTGCCGCCACTGCTCGCCTGGGCGGGCACGCTCGACCTGACCCGGGTGGACGACGGGTTGGCCCTGGCCGTCCGGCAGTACGTGGACCGGCTGCCCCAGCTCGCCGCCGCGGAGCGAGTCCGGCTGGGCCGGGAGCTGTGGGCGGAGGTGGCCTCGGTGACATCACCGCCGCCGCCGTGGGCCGCGCCGGAGTGGGCGTACCTGGCCGCCGTGCTGGCCGAGCGCCGGCGGCGGGCCGCGTACCGGCTGGGCCGGGTCCGGGCGGTCAGCGACGCGCTCTGGCCGGAGCTGGCCCCGACCCCGGCCGCGCCGCCCGGGGTGCCGCTGCGGCGGGCCGCCCCGGAACCCGCCGGACCCGATCCGGTACGCCGCTGAGCGGGCCGGGCCGGCTCAGGAGAACAGCGCCCGGCCCCACCAGTCGGCCGCGTCGCGGACGCCCGGCGGGCAGGCGAACAGGCCGCTGGAGACGTGGCGCAGGTACTCGTTCATCGCGTCGTTGCGGGCCAGCCGCGTCTGGATCGGCACGAACTGCTTGCGCGGGTCCCGCTGGTAGGCGATGAAGAACAGCCCGGCGTCGAGCCGGCCCAGCCCGTCCGAGCCGTCCACGAAGTTGTAGCCGCGTCGCAGCAGGCGGGCGCCGCCGTTCTGGTCCGGGTGGGCGAGCCGCACGTGCGCGGTCGGCGCGATGGCCGGCTCGCCGTCGTCGCCCTTGGCGGCGAAGTCCGGCTCGTCGAACTCGTCGCGCCGGCCGAGCGGGGCGCCGCTGCCCTTGGTCCGGCCGGTGATCGCCTCCTGCTCGGCCAGCGGGCTGCGGTCCCAGGTCTCGATCAGCATCCGGATCTTGCGGGTGACCAGGTAGGAGCCGCCGGCCATCCAGTCCGGACCGTCGCCGGGCTGCACCCAGAGCTGCTCGCGGAGCAGGTCGGCGTCCTCGGCCTTGAGGTTGGCGGTGCCGTCCTTGAAGCCGAACAGGTTACGCGGCGTGGCCTGGTCCCGCGACGTCGACGAGGTACGCCCGAACCCGAGCTGCGACCAGCGGACGCTGACCACGCCCATGCCGATCCGGGCCAGGTTGCGGATGGCGTGCACCGCCACCTGCGGATCGTTGGCGCAGGCCTGGACACAGATGTCGCCGCCGGACAGCTCCGGCTTGAGCGCGTCGCCGGCGAAGTGCGGGAGGTCGGCGAGCGCGGCGGGGCGGCGGTCGGCGATGCCGAACCGGTCCCGGCCCTGGGCGTCGCGGAACAGCGACGGGCCGAACCCGACCGTGACGGTGAGCTGCGACGGGGGCAGTCCGAGCGCCTCGCCGGTGTCGTCCGGCGGGGCCTCCGGCACCCCGCCGACCGCGCCGATCAGCCCGGCGTCCTTGCCGGCGGTCATCCGGGCCGCGGCGGCGGTCCACTCCTGGAGCATCGCGACCAGCCGATCCCGGTCCCTGGTGACCACGTCGAACGCGACGAAGTGCAGCCGGTCCTGAGCGGCGGTGGTGATGCCGGCCTGGTGCTCGCCGAGGAACGGCACCGCCCCGGCGGCCGTCGCGGTGGCCGACGCCTGGCCGCCACCGGCGATCAGCGCGCCCGCGCCGGCCGCCACCGCGCCGACGCCGGCCGCACCGACGCCGGCCAGGGTCATCGCCCGCCGGCGGGAGATCCCGCGACCGGCCTGCTGGCTGTTCGGCTCGCTCGTCGCGTCACCGCCGGCCGGGGTGGTCATCGCGCGACGGCCGCCGCGATCTTGCTGACCGGCTCGGCCAGCGCGTTGATGCTGTCCGACAGCACCTTCAGCTCGGTCTTGCTGAGCTGGGTGTGCAGCTTCCAGCCGTCGCCGGCCCGGTGCTTGCCGAGCGCGGCCTCCACGTTGGCGAACTCGGCGTCGAGCTGCTTGACCAGGTCGGGCGCGCGCTGCTCCAGGGCCGGGCGCAGCGCGGCGACGGCCGCCTTCGAGCCCTCCAGGTTGGCGTTGAAGTCCCAGAGGTCGGTGTGCGAGTACCGCTCCTCCTCACCGGTGATCTTGCCACTGGCGACCTCGTCGAGCAGCGCCTTGGCGCCGTTGGCGAGCTGGAGCGGGGTGAGCTTCTCGGCGTCGGCCTTGGCCACGATCGCCTTGACGTCGACCAGGAGCCGGTCGGCGATCGGGCCGTCCTTGCTGATGTCGCCGGTGGTCCAGAGGTCCTTCTCGATCCGGTGGAAGCCGGTGAACTCCATGCCCTCCTCGACCACCTCCTCGCGACCGTCGATCTTCGGGTCGAGGTCGCCGAAGCTCTCCGCGACCGGCTCGATCCGTTCCCAGTAGGTGCGGGCCACCGGGTAGAGCGCCTTGGCCTTCGCCACGTCGTTGCCCTTGACCGCGGCCACGAACTCCTCGGTCTTGGTCAGCAGCGCGGCGGTCTGGCTGCGCACGTAGCGCTGGTAGCTGGCGGTGGCCTCGGCGAGCGCGGCGTCCGGCGCGACGCTCGCGGCGGTGCCGCTGACCTTCAGCGCGCCCCGGATGCCCCGGCCGCTCATCCCCGGCTTGCAGGCGGTCTCGTACGTCCCGGCGGGCAGCTCGACGCGCAGCTCCCGGCTCAGCCCCGGAGCGATGTTCTCCACCTCGCCCATCACCCGGTCGCCGGCGGCGTAGACGTAGAACTCGTTGACCTTGGAACCGTTGTTGGTCACCTTGAACGTCACCTGGCCGGCGTCGATCTCGGTGCTGCCGACCTCGCAGGCGCTGTCCGTCGCCTTGACGGCGATCGGCCCGCCGGCGGGCGCGTCGGCGTCGTCACCACCGCCGCAACCGGTCAGTCCGGCGACGGCGAGCAACCCGGCGGCGGCGGGCGCGACGAATCGAGTGGTACGCATCGGTGCGGGATCTCCTCGGAAACGGGCGGTCAGGCGCGCGGGGACGGGACGGCGGCGGCGTCGACAGCGGCCGGCGCGGGCTCGGGGGTGGTCGCGGTGGACTCGGCCGGCGGGGCCGCGGCCGGCGCGGTCGCGGCCGGCGGGGCCGGAGCGGTCGGGGTCGCGGCCGGAGCGGCGGAGGGCTTGGCCGGCGCGGCCGGCTTGCGCAGGAAGAGCACGAGCACCGGCACCGCGTACGCGACCCAGGCGATCAGCTCCAGCACGGTCGGCGCGGCGGTGATGTTGAACATGCCGGCGAGCAGCGCGCCGTACCAGGCGTTCGGGTCCAGCGTGGCGGAGATGTCGAACGCCTGGTTGTTCAGGCCGGGCAGCACGCCGGCCTCCTGGAAGTCGTGGATGCCGTACTTGAGGATGCCGGCGGCGACCAGGATCAGCAGCGCGCCGGTCCAGGTGAAGAACCGACTCAGGTTGATCTTCAGGGCGCTGCGGTAGAGCAGGAAGCCGATCACCACGGCGGTGGCGATGCCGCCGATCAGGGCGAGCAGCGAGCCCGCGCCGGTGCCGCCGGCCACGCTCTCGGCCGCCGCGTAGAAGATCAGCGCGGTTTCCAGCCCTTCCCGGACCACCGCGAGGAAGGCCATGCCGGCGACCGCCAGCGAGCCGACGGCGAGCGCCTCGGTGAGCTTCCCGCGCAGCTCGCCCGCGATGGAGCGGGCCGCCCGACGCATCCAGAAGATCATCCAGGTCACGAACACCACGGCGGCGACCGAGGTCACCGCCTCGAAGAACTCGCGCGACTCGGAGGTACGCAGCAGCGAGGTCGAGGTGTACTGGATCAGCGAGCCGAAGACGACGGAGAGCGCCACGGCCAGGCCGACGCCGGCCCACACCTGGGGCAGCCGGTCACGCCGCTGCGACTTCACCAGGAAGGCGACCAGGATGCTGACCACCAGGGTCGCTTCCAGGCCCTCCCGCAGGCCGATCAGGTACGTGGCGAACATCCGTTACTCCGTAGTCGGTCAGGCATGCCTCAGTTAACTTAGGGCAGCCATACCTTGCTCCTGTTCCGGCACGGCGTCAAGTTGTTCACGGCAACCTCACCCAGCCTCGCTCCGGGCCGGCCGGACCGGCCAGGGCCGGAGGACCCGTTCGTCGCCGCGTACGCGAAAAGGGACCGGGACGGCCGCGCGGCGGCCGACCCCGGTCCCTTCCGGGCGCGGAACTCAGTAGCGGTAGTGCTCCGGCTTGAACGGGCCCTCCTGCGAGACGCCCAGGTAGGACGCCTGCTCCTTGGAGAGCGTGGTCAGCTTGGCGCCGAGCGCGTCCAGGTGCAGCCGGGCCACCTTCTCGTCCAGGAGCTTGGGCAGCACGTAGACGCCGATCGGGTACTCGTCGGTCTTGGTGAACAGCTCGATCTGCGCGATGGTCTGATTGGCGAACGAGTTCGACATCACGAAGCTCGGGTGCCCGGTCGCGTTGCCCAGGTTCAGCAGGCGGCCCTCGGAGAGCACGATGATGGCGTGGCCGTCGTCGAAGCGCCACACGTCGACCTGCGGCTTGATGTTCTCCCGGGTGACGTCGCTGCGCTTCGCCAGGCCGGCCATGTCGATCTCGTTGTCGAAGTGACCGATGTTGCCGACGATGGCCTGGTGCTTCATCCGGGCCATGTGCTCGTTGGTGATCACGTCGAAGCAGCCGGTCGCGGTGATGAAGATGTCGGCCTGCTCGACCACGTCGTCGAGCGTGGCGACCTGGTAGCCGTCCATCGCCGCCTGGAGCGCGCAGATCGGGTCGACCTCGGTCACCACGACCCGGGCGCCCTGGCCGCGCAGCGACTCGGCGCAGCCCTTGCCCACGTCGCCGTAGCCCATGACGACGGCCATCTTGCCGCCGATCAGCACGTCGGTGGCGCGGTTGATGCCGTCGATGAGCGAGTGGCGGCAGCCGTACTTGTTGTCGAACTTGCTCTTGGTCACCGAGTCGTTGACGTTGATGGCCGGGAAGAGCAGCGTGCCGGCACGGTGCATCTCGTAGAGCCGGTGCACGCCGGTGGTGGTCTCCTCGGTGACGCCCTTGATGCCGGCGGCGATCCGGGTCCAGCGCTGGTTGTCCTCGCCGAGCGAGCGGTGCAGCAGGCCGAGGATGACCGCGTACTCCTCGGAGTCGGCCGACTCGACCGGCGGCACGACACCGGCCTTCTCGAACTCGGCGCCCTTGTGCACCAGCAGCGTGGCGTCGCCGCCGTCGTCGAGGATCATGTTCGGGCCCTGCCCGTCCGGCCAGGCGAGCACCTGCTCGGTGCACCACCAGTACTCCGGCAGCGTCTCGCCCTTCCAGGCGTAGACCGGGACGCCGGCCGGCGCCTCCGGGGTGCCCTCGGGGCCGACCACGATGGCCGCGGCGGCGTGGTCCTGGGTGGAGAAGATGTTGCAGGACGCCCAGCGGACCTGCGCGCCGAGCGCGACCAGGGTCTCGATCAGGACGGCGGTCTGGACGGTCATGTGCAGCGACCCGGTGATGCGGGCGCCCGCGAGCGGCTGGGCGTCGGCGAACTCCCGCCGGATCGCCATCAGGCCGGGCATCTCGTGCTCCGCGAGCCGGATCTCCTTGCGCCCGAACTCGGCGAGCGACAGATCCGCCACCTTGTAGTCGCCCTCGGCGAGGGTGCTCGGCCGGGCGCCGGACGGCGCGCCGCTGGGGGCCGCCGGAAGCGTGCTGGTCATGGAAGCTCCTGTCGAACGAAGGGCTGCGCAGCCTTCCACCTTACGCGCGTGGGCCCGCCCACCCCGGGCCGGTTGGTGGAGGAACGGCAAACAGCGCACGGGGGCGGTGGGTCGTGGACAGACTTTCCGCCCACGGCCCCGCCACCCCCGTGCATCCCCCCGGTTTGGATCCCCGCGCGTTCCCGGACCTTCGTCGCGACAACGCTGCGTAAACACAGAGTCACACTGAGCAACCAGACCGTCAAGCGGTTTCGGGAAATCGGCAGGCGCTGCTCAGCACAGGCCGCAGGTCGCCACGAACGCCTCGCCCTCGCCGGTGAGCACCAGCGGACCGCCGGCGGCGGTGCCGACCGCGGACCGGCCGGCGGCCAACGTCACCACGCCGACCCCGTCGTCCACGGTCAGCTCGCCGGCACCGCAGAGCACCACCCGCGGACCGGGCCGCGTGAACCGCACCTCCCGCGCCGCGGCACCCACCACCACCCGGTGCAACGCGAAATCCTCCACCGGCACCGGCCAGGTCGACACACCGGGCGCCACCGGCTCCGGCCGGAGCACCGGATCGGCCAGCACCTCGAACCGGAGCACCCGCAGCAGCTCGTCCACGTCGATCCGCTTCGAGGTCAACCCGCCGCGCAGCACGTTGTCGCTCGCCGCCATGATCTCCACACCGGTGCCGCGCAGGTAGGCGTGCAGGTTGCCGGCCGGCATCCAGATCCCCTCGCCGGGCGCCAGCCGCACCCGGTTCAGCAGCAGCGCCACCACCACACCCGGGTCGGTCGGATAACCGGCCGCGAGCACGCGGACCAGCGCGGCCTCCGCCGACGCCGGCCCGGCGGTCGCCGCCGCCAGCACGGCCGCCACCAACCCGGCACGCTCCGACTCCGGCCAGCTCAACAGCGCGCGTACGGCCTCCCGCAGGCCCGCCGGCCCGCTGCGCAACGCCGCCACCACCGGCGCCAACGCGGGTACGCCGAACCCGGCGATCACCGCCGCCGACTCGGCCGGGTCCCGGAAGCCGCAGAGCGCGTCGAACTCGGAGAGCGCCACCAGCAGCTCCGGCTTGTGGTACGGGTCGACGTAGTTGACCCGCCCGGTGTCGGCCGCGTGCCCGGCGCGGGCCTGCTCGGCGTCCGGATGCGCCTGGAGGCTCAGCGGCGCGTCGGCGGCCAGCACCTTCAGCAGGAACGGCAGCCGGGTGCCGAACCGGCCGACCAGGCGCTCGCCCAGCCAGTGCCCCGGCTCGGCCACCAGCAGCTCGGTCAGACTCACCGGGCGGCCGTCCCGGTCGACAGTGGCCGGGGCGCCCGGGTGGGCGCCCAGCCACAGCTCGGCCTCCGGCCCGTCGCTCGGCACCGCCCGGCCCTGCAACCCGGCGATCGCGGTCCGCGAGCCCCAGGCGTAGTCCCGGATCCGGCCCTGCAACAACTCCATCGGTGGTCAGCTCCCGGGCCGGCCGGCCACCTCGTCGGCCGTCACCTCGGTCCCGCCGGCGTGCTCGGTCGCCGCCTCCGGCACGGCGGTGTCCGCCGCCTGGCCGGTGCCCGCCCGCTCCGCCGCCGCGCTGTAGATGTCCGGCTCCAGGTAGATCACCCGGGCGATCGGCACCTCGCGGCGGATCCGCGCCTCGACAGCGTTGATGCCCCGGGCCAGCTCCTCGGCGCTCTCGCACGCCGGTACGGCGATCTTCGCGGCCACCATCAGCTCCTCCGGGCCGAGGTAGAGCGTCTTCATGTGGATGATCCGCTCGACCTCCGGGCCGCCGGTGACGGCCTGCTCGATCTTGGCCAGCTCGCTGCGCTCGGCACCCTCACCGAGCAGCAGGCTCTTGGTCTCGACGGCCAGCGTGATCGCGATGATCACCAGCAGCACCCCGATCATCGCGGTGCCGGCGGCGTCCCACATGCCGTTGCCGGTCGCCAGCGTCATACCCACGCCGAACAGCGCGAAGACCAGACCCACCAGGGCGCCGAAGTCCTCCAGCAGCACCACCGGCAGCTCCGGGGCCTTGGCCCGGCGGATGAACCGGACCCAGGTCTGCTTGCCCCGGACCAGGTTGGACTCCTTGATCGCGGTGCGGAACGAGAAGCCCTCCATCACGATCGCCGCGAGCAGCACCACCACCGGCACCCACTGCCAGCTCTCGATCGGGTGCGGGTCGGACGCCTTGTGGTACGCCTCGTAGAGCGCGAACAGGCCACCGAGGCTGAACAGCACGATCGCCACGATGAACGCGTAGATGTAGCGCTCCCGGCCGTAGCCGAACGGATGCTGCGGCGTGGCCTCCCGCTTGGCCCGCCGGCCACCGATCAGCAGCAGACCCTGGTTGCCGGAGTCGGCCACCGAGTGGATCGACTCCGCCAGCATCGACGACGAGCCGGTCAGCAGGAACGCGATGAACTTGGTGACGGCGATGCCGAGGTTCGCCGCCAGGGCGGCGACGATCGCCTTGTTGCCCCCGTTTGCGCTCATTCCCCGCCTCGCTCGATGCCGCACATGCTCACTGGTTTGCCAGCTCCTTCATTTCCGTGATGGCCGGAACCGCCATCGGGTCCAACCCGTGTGCCAAAGCGAGGTAGATCGAGGCGAAGTCCGGCACCGCCACCAGCGACGCGAGCCGCTCCAGCGCGGAGCCGCCCTCGGCGGTCACCACGTCGCAGCGCACCCCGCGCCGCTCCGCGAGCGTCTGCACCGCGTCCGCGCGGCGCTCCTCCACCGCCAGCGGCTCGTCGGTGTCGTCGTCGGCGTTGAGGCCGCCGTCGCGCAACAGCACCAGCCGCAGCCGGATGCCCTCCGGGTCGGAGTCGTCGGGGTCGGCGAAGATGTCCCGCTCGCCCTCGGCCAGCCCGCCGAAAACGCCGTCGAGCAGCCCCACCCGGCCCCGGCCGGCCTCGCCCAGCGCACCGCTCACCACCGGGTAGCGGGAGTTCGCGGAGAGCGTGTCACCGAACCGGCGGGCGGCCACGGTGGCCAGCGGGGACGAGCCCCAGACGATCGGGATCGACCCGGCCAGCCCCAGCGCGAGCGACTTCGCCGGATTCACGAAGGACTCGGCGGTCGGCCGGCACCGGTCGGCGTCGGCGTCCAGCCGGGCCGCCGTCTCGGCCAGATCCGCCTCGTTGACCTTCACGAGGCCGAGCGTACGGGCGGCGAGCAGGACCGGCACGGTGAGCGCCCACAGGCTGGCCCGGGCCGGTGCACGCCGCGGCACCGGGATGAACGGCGCGCGGGCCCGCTCGGCCACCGACTGGAGTTGCGAGTCCGGAGCGCCGACCGCGACCAGCCGGGCCCCGCGCCGGTGCGCCGCCTCGGCCGCGCCCAACGCCTCCGGGCTACGGCCGGAGGCACTCACCGCGATGACCACGTCCGCCGCGCCCACCCAGCCGGGCACGCCGGCGCTGCGGTGCGGGATGACCGGCACCGGGCAGCGCGGCCCGGCGACCGTGGCCAGCACGTCACCGGTACGCCCGGCGGTGCCGATGCCGGCGATGACCACCGCACGGGGTCGCCCGTCGTCGGCCAGCACGGACAGGTTCGCCTCGGCGGCCAACGCCGCCGACTCGCGCACCTGGGCGCCGGCGGAGGCGGTGAACCGCAGCATCCCGCCCGGATCCCGCTCGCCGAGCTGCGCCGGATCGTCCAACAGGGCCTCGTCCGCGTGCCGGTGCCCGCTCACCCCGGCCGTACCGTCCATCACCGCGACGACCCGCCCCGCGCGTCGTCGGCCGCCGGCCCGCCACGCGCCTCGTCCAGGAGCAGCACCGGGACGTCGTCCCGGACCTCGAAGACGCGACCGCACTCGGTGCAGGTCAACGTCTGCGCCTGCGGGTCGTAGTCGAGCGGGGCGTGGTGTGTGTCCGGGCAGGCGAGGATCTCGAGCAACTGCGGGTCCAGGGCCACGGCGCGGCTCCTTCCACGTATGTGGTCTCACCGGTCGGCGGTGCCGTCCGGCGCACGCGATCTTAACGGCGAACCGGACCCGGCACCCGGCCCCGTTCACCAGCCGGCCGGCCGGGTCCACCCATGGTCACGGTAAACCCGGGAGCCGGCGGGTCCGGCTCAGTCCGGCATGCGCGGCAACACGCTGGTGGCGTCCCCGTCCGCGGGGGCCGCCGGCGGGGGCCCGGCGGGAGGCGTCCCGTAGACGTTGCCGGTCGGACGCGGCGCCGTGGCGCCGCCGTACACCGTCGGGGCCGGGCCGGGGGTCCCGGAACGGTAGGTGGTGCTGCTGCGGGGCAGCGGGACCGGCGGATGCTCGACCACCGGGCCGTCGTCGGTCCGGTCCGCCCGGCTCCGACGCACCAGCAGGGCGATGAGGGCGACGCCGGCGAGTACCAGCGCGATGCCGAACCACATGATCATGGAACCTCCGGAGGACGAATCATCGGCAGCGGCACCGGCAGCCGGATCGACGGCGGCGACCACCGCCGACGTACCGGCCGTCTCAGCCGGCGCGGAGACGACCGCGCTGGGCGTGGGGGTCGGCGAGGGCCTACGGGAGGGCGTCGGGCTCGGGCTCGGCGTAGGCTCCGCGCCCACCAGCCGGGCCGACCGGCCGGCGCGACCGAGCACCCCGCCGTTCGCGGCGCTCGCCTCGCCGGCGATCTCCAACCGCCCACCCACGGCGCCCGGCAGGAAGGACACCCGGTAGCGCACCGTCGCGCCCTTGCCCTTGCACAACGGTCGCCCGACCGACGCCACCTGAGTGGTGGTGACCACGCCACCGCCACCGGAGACCGGCACCGCCACCCAGCGACCACCGGACGCCACCTGCACCCGGACCTGGTCGGCCCGCAGGCCGTCCAGCCTCAGCCCGAGCGTGGTGCGCAGCGACACACACCCCTCGGTGCGCTTGCGTACCTCGACCGCCACCGCGCCCGCCGAACCGCCGGCCGTGAAGCTGCTCGCCGAGCGCAGCCCGACCCGGTCGTCGTCGGCCAGCGCCGGGGACGCCGCGGCGACCACCAGGCCACCCAGCATCACGCCGACCGTGGCCCCACGCGCCGCGTGCCGCCTCACCGACATCTCCACCTCACCGTTTCCGTCCCGGAAGGGATCCGCCGGTCAGGTTACTACCGGGCCACCCTGGCACCTGCTCATCGAGCGCCCCACATGTGTGCCGCGTTACGTGACACGTCAGCCCCGGTCGCCGTCCGCCGCGAGGGCCCGACGGCAGAGCTGGTCGGCCGTCCGGGTGGTCTCCGGCAGCCGGTACCGGGGCGTCAGAGCCAGTACCCGCTCCACCGCCTCGTCCAACCCGATCCGGTGCCCGACACTGACGAAGACCGGCCGGACCCCGTCCCGGGTACGCAGCACCCGCCCCACCACCTCCTCCCCGTCACGCAGGTCGGCCCGGTCGCCGCGCCGCGGGCCCGGCCCGGCCCACGAACCGACCAGCGGCGTCTTGCCCACCCCGATCGTCGGCAGCCCGGTCACCAGACCCAGGTGACAGGCCAGCCCGAACCGGCGCGGATGCGCCACCCCGTGCCCGTCGCACACCAGCAGCTCCGGGCGGACGGTCAGCCGCTCCAGCGCGGTGAGCAGCGCCGGCATCTCCCGGAAGGCGAACAACCCCGGCACGTACGGGAACGCCGGCCGCCCCACGCACACCGCCTCGTCCACCACGGTCAGGGTGGCCGCGTCCAACACCGTGACGGCCGCCGCGAGCCGGTCACCGCTCTCCGCGTACGCGACGTCCAGCCCGGCCACCGTCGCGGGCGCACTCGGACCGGGCCCGACCAGGTCGACCCGGGCCCGCAACTCCTCCTGTACGCGCAGCGCCTCCGCCGCGTCGGCCGGCGGCCGGTACGGGAGCCCCTCCGCCAGCGGCCCGGCCTGCGGCGCACCCGGGTTCCCCCCGGGGCGCGCGGGGTCGACGCGCTTCACCGGCCCACGCGCCCGTCGATCCGCTCGCGCAGCAGATCGGCGTGCCCGTTGTGCCGGGCGTACTCCCCGATCGCGTGCACCAGCAGCTCCCGCAGGGAGACCATCCGGTCGCCCCGGTGACCCCGGACCTCCAGATCCGGCGCCGCCGCCACGAACCGCTCGGCGAAACCCACCTCACGGCGCCACGCCGTCCACGCCTGCCCGACCAGCGCCGGATCGGCGACGGCGCCGTTGAAGTGCCAGTCCACGTCACCGGTCGGCCAGATCCGCGACACGTCCTTCCCGGCCATGACGCGGCGGAACCAGTGCCGCTCACGCTCGGCGGCATGACGGAGCAGCCCGAGCAACGACATCGTCGACGGTGGCACCGACCGCCGGGCGAGCTGCTCCGCGTCGAGGCCGGCGCACTTCAACTCCAGCGTGCGACGGTGGTACCGCAACTCGCCGACCAGGACGCTCCGCTCGTCCGCACCCGGAGAGTCGACGCGGGGATCCTCCTCCGGCGCGACGAACATGTCCTCCCAGCCGAACCGGCGTGGACCGGCCCCCGCACCGGTGCTCGTGTCAGGCATGGCTGGACCATGCCGGAAACAGTCCGGGCCGGCAAACGCCGGGCACCCGGTGCCCTCAGGACGCGTCGGTCGCGATGCCGGGATCGGCGCCGGGATCGCCGGCGCGCCGGAGCTGCTCCTCGAACATCACGAAGGTGCGCCGCCGGATGCCCCGGATAAGTGCCTGCTCGTGCGGCGTCGGGTAGCGACGTTCCTCACGGATGGTGTCCTCAATCCCTCGAACGGTCTCGTAGAGCGCGAAGAGGGGACCCTCACCGCGAAGGTAGCGGCCCCGCTCCTGCTCCACGTACCAGACGAACTCGTTGCGATCGATCTCATGTACCTCGTCGCCCCCCACGAAGAGCACCTTGTCCACGAGATTGTTCGCCGCGCGCCAGCCACCGGTATCCGGCGAGAGTCGCCAGCCGGCCGCGCCACCGCCTTCTGCCTGCACCAGCTTCAGCGGGGACTCGTAGTAAAGGAAGAATTTCGGCAGCGCCAAGCCGGGCAGATGCGTCATCGCCGTCACAGCCCTCCCAGCCCACCCTGCAAGGCATCCCAGTAGATGCCCTGGGCCCGCCTCAGAAGGCCATCCCGAACCGCTGTCTCGAACGTCGTCAACGGTCGATGATCCAACTCTGCCAATGCTTCCAGATCTCGCCTGACCTCATAGAGCGCATGTTCCCACCCAGCTACATCCTCCATGGCGGCAAGGTGCAGGCGCAGCTCCCCCACATGCCCGTTCGAGAGGTTCAGATTCAACAAGATATCTCGGTAACCGCTGCTCTGGGGCGAGACAAAGCGGTCCTTGATGTCCATGACCAACACATCGGGACGATCAGCCAGAGCAGCCAGCGCGCCATAGATGTCACCAAGCGTGGCGAACTCCACCTTGGCTCCCGCCAGGTCTTTCAGGCGGGCGGCGTTGTTCCCGTACTCGGCCAACTTGTCCGTCACGCGTTTGCGGCTCTTGGGCTCGCTACGCCAACCCGGCTTGCCGGTCTCGCCCGCGATCGTGCTCGCGATGTGGTTCAGCTCCAACTGAGCCACCGCTGCGTCGGCATACAACCGATCGACGTACTCGCTGAGATAGATCGGGTCGTTCTTCCGGTCCTGCTCGAAGCCGGCTTGCTGAGCCAGCTGCCTCCGAGATGCCACCGCCCGAGTAAGGCGGCGTTGTTCGGCGGTCAGTGGGGTCGGAACGGGATCCCGATCCCCGAGAATCAAAAAGGCGTCCGGCCCATTGCTCTCGATCTCCCGCACCACGTCGCCGAGGACGTCGATGGCCTGTTGGTGGCTGGCGAGATGGTGCAGGGTCACCGGCCTGGCGGTCAGCGAGTTGGCAAGCTCCGGCGTCGCCAGGATCATCCGAACCAGGTCGGGACGCTCCGCGAGCTGCCGCACGAGCGTCTCGGCCAGCAACTCCTCCCGCCGTGGCGGCGCCTCCCAGCTCTGGTCGAGCATCCGCTGCACGCGCGGGTCGGCGAAGAGCCGGTTCAGATCACCGGCCGCCGCCTCGTCCAGCCCCGGCACGAGCCGTCGCAACGTCGGCCCGTCGGCGTGCTGCGCCAACTCGACCGGGGTCACCCCGGCGGCGAAGGCGTCGGTCAGGCTGCCGCTCGCCGCCAGCGCGTCCCGGACGTAGAGCCCGGCGGCGATCCGGGCGGCGTGGGCCTCACGGTGTGCCCTGCGTACCCGATCGGGTGCCGGCTCGGCCGGGGGCGCGCCGCCCGGGAACGGGGTGCCCGGCGGGCGGTGGAAGGTGGTGGACTCGCCGAGCAGGTGGACGCGGTTGAAGTCGGGCGTAGGACCGTGGTCGCGCGGCGGCGGGTCGGGCGGTCGGGGCGGCGCCGGACGGTGTCGTGGCTCGGGCAGCGCGTTGTAGTCGCCGGGCGGCCGGCCGGTGAGCGGCATCGGCCGGCCGTCCGGGCCGAGGACCAGGGCGTCCACATCCACCACGTTGCCGTCGAACGGGACCCCGCTGTGCCGGTAGAGCGGCTGGCCCGCCACCACCCCGCTCTGCGGGTCGAGGTAGAGCACCGTGCCGTTCTGGTTGAGCGCCACCCAGGCGTGCGAGCCACCGCCCTCGAAGCTGGTGATGAGGAAGGCGTAGCTGCCGTGACCGCCCGACGTCAGTTGCGCGTGCAGGTCGCGGTAGCCACGCTCGACCAGCCGTCGCCGGGCCTCACCGGTCACCCCGGCGCGGTCGGGCGCGCACAGCTTCTGGAACCGTCCTCCGGTCGTCTCCTCGACCCGCAGCGGACCGTCGATCTCGCCGCCGACCGGCCGGCGGACGTCGCCCGCCAGATAACCGTCGAAGGTACGCGGCGCGGCGACCCGCGGCCGACCGTGCACCCACGTCTCGAAGAAGGACAGCGTGCAGTCGAGGCAGTTGATGCCCCGGGTCGCGTCGGCGGCCGGGCCACCGTCGTTGGACAGCCGGAACCAGTCTCCCCGCCGCGGGTCGGCGGTCCGGACCACGCTGCCGTCGGGGTTGCGGGGCATCTGCCGTTCGAGGTCGGTCTGGTGCAGCGCGAGCGGCGGCCGGAGCCCACCACGCCGGCCGTAGGGGCGGGACCGGTCGACCGGCGGTGGGTGACCGTGGCCGGTGAGCGCGGAGTGGTCGGCCGTCTCCACCGCGCCGAGGGCGAGGTCCGCCACGTCGTCGTTGATCCGGTAGAAGTCGAGGTCGTCCTCGACCATCACCCGATCCGGTACGAGTTTGCCGGCGAGCACGTGCCGCGCCTCCGCGCGCAACTCCGACGCCTCCAGGTCGGCCTCATGCGCTTCTCGGTGCCAACGCTCCGCGGCGAGCGTCCGCCCCGAACGGCGTAGCTCCATCGCCTGCGCCGCCCAGTCACTCGCCCGTTCCTCGTGGTAGTCAGCGCGTTCATTGAGCCAGTCCGCCCGGGTCTGACGTCGGCGGTCCTCGAACCAGTCCCGCTGGGATCGCAGGTAGCCCTGATAGCGGCGTCGGTCGAGGGCCTCCCGGTCCGCGATCAGACGCGCGGCCCGCTTGCGCGGGGTTTCGCGGTTGGGAGGCGGCGGACCGAGCGGATTGGGGACGCTCGGCGGTGGACTCGTCGAGTGCTGTGGCGCCAACGTCTCCAGCAGCGGGAAACGGGGGCTCGGCACGGGCCGCACGTCCGGCCCGAGACTCGTCGGCCCCGATGCCGGCGCGAATGACGGATTGGTCGCCGGAGCAGCGGGGGGCAGTGACTGCGTGACGCCGGCCGCCGTCGACGCCCGGCCCGGAGGCACCGTCGGGTGCGGGGCCTCGGTGGCCGGCATGGTCAGCGCCGCCGAAGCCGCCGCCGGCTGCACCGAAGCCGGCTGGTGCAGCGCGCCTGCGTCGAGCGCGGACGGTGTGAGGACCTGGCCGCTGCGGACCTCGGCCGGGCCGGGTGACGCACCGGTGACCAGCGCCTCGGTGGCCACCGAGGACAAGGTGGGATTCGCGGTGACGGACGAATGCGTCGGATGGCTCGTCGCGACATTCGACCCCGTCTCGCCGATGAGGGGCCGCGTCGAGGTGGTCAGCTCCGACGTCGGGTGTGCCGCGCCCACCGGGTCGAGGTGAGGTGCTGCCGCCACGGTATCGGCCAGCGCCGGGGTCGGAGCACTCGCGGCGGTGGCCGGAACCGTCCGGGAGTGGACGACCGGATCACCGCCCTGCACGGGTGGGGGCGGCTCGGCAGACCGCTGGTCCGGGACGACACCGGCCGGGCCGGGCCCGGGCGGCACGTCCGGGCCGACCGGTGGCAGGTCCAGGCCGACCGGCGGTGCCGTGAGGCCGCCCAGCTTCCCGTCGAGCCGGTGATGCAGCGCCGTCTCGGTCTGCCCGGTGACGGAACCGCTCGCGCCGGACGCCGCGGCACGGGCCAGGTCCTCCAGCGACGGGCCCTGGCCGGTGGCCAGCCCGGCTGCGGTCTCGGCGAGGCTCTCGCCGGCCATCTCGCGCCCGAAGCGCTCCCCGATCTGCGCGAACCGCCCGCTCGCGTGCCGGCCCAGGCCGGCGAGCGGCGCGACCGCGCCGCCGGCGAAGCCCCCGAGCCCCGACGCGCCCACGTCGGTCAGGTCGAGGCCGTTCCGGCGGCCGGTGGAGTTCTGGTACGCCTGGGTGGCCAGGCTGGTGCCCGCTTCCTGCCCGGCCTCCGCCAGGCCGCCGAGCACCGCCTTGCGGGCGAGCCCCCGGGCACCGCTCTTGACCGCTTCCTTCGCGGCCCGTTCGCCGGCCTCCTTCAGGCCTTCCTTGACCGCCTTGCGGGCCAGTTGGGCCACCAGCCGCTTGAAGATCTGTTGCACGGCGATCCGGGTGGCGGTGATCGCGGCTCCGGCCGCCGGTGACGCCGCACCGAGCGTGAGCACGGTGACCACCGCGAGGGACAGCAGTTCGACGACGAGGATGCCCAGCTCGATCCAGGCTTCCAGCTTCGCGCCCTCGATGTCGCAGCCGCAGGAGTCGACCAGCCGCCCCAACTCGTCGGTGGCCGCCAGGAGGGCGTGCAGCGGTGCGTCCTCGCCCCCGGCCACCTTGTCCCAGGCCGTGTCGAAGGCGTGTGCCACCAGGCCGACCCCGCCGTAGCCGCTCTTCACCTCGCCGGCGGCGGTGGTGGCCTCGTCGCGCGGGCCGGCCAGGACGCCGGCGACGCCGTACCACTGGTCGGCCAGGTCCCAGACGGCGCGCTCGTTGCCCTCGGGCCATTCCACGCCGACCACCCAGTCGAGCGCCTCGTAGATCCAGCCGGGCACGTCCCAGGGGCAGTAGTCGAGCGGGTGCGGGATCGGGCTGGGCAGCATGCTCACGCGCGGATCCTCCGGTGGTCAGCGCCAGGGCCGATGCGGGTTGTGCCGTTGGTGCGGGATCTGCCCGAGGTCACGGGCGTTGCTCAGGTCCGTCTCCACGGTCGCGGTGACCGAGCGGACGACGTCCGACCCGATCCCGTCGAGCGAGCGGCCGAGCAGCTCCCACGCCCGCAGCAGCGTCTCGGCGTAGCCCTGGTAGTGCTTGTCGAACGCGGCACCGATGTCGTCCCGCCCCCACGGTCGCCCGGCACTCGCCGCGGCGATCGGATCGCCGGTCTCCCGTCGGGCCGCCGTGACGGCCTTACCGGTCGCGGCCAGGTCGGCGCCTCCGCGCCGGGCGCGGTCCGCGTCCAGCCAGATCTCTCCCCCGGCCACCGGTCACTCGCCGCGTGCCGCAACGGCGTCGGCCCGGCCGAGCAGCGCGCCGAAGTCATGGGTACGCAGGAACTCGACCGACGGCGAGCCGGGCGGCAGATAGCCGGAGACCAGCTCACGGGTGGCGGCGGACGCGGCGGCGGAGGCACGCAGCACGGTTTCGGTGATCTTCCGGCTCAGCGCCCGGGCATCCCGGTCGTGGAACACGGCGGGACTCACCTCGACGCTGATCAGCTCGCCGCGCGCCCCGACCACGGCGGTGACCTGGCCGTCGTCGGAGCGTTCGGTCACCCGCAACTCGGCCAGCCTGGTCTGGAGTTCGTCCAGACCGGACCGCAGTCGCTGGTACTGGCCGTACACCTCGTCGAACCTCGCACGCAGTGCACGGTTCGCATCCCGATCCGCACTCTCGGCCACCACCGCTCCCCTTCCGTCACCGTGGGTAGGGCCGACCATACCGGGTGCCACGGAATCCGTGGGGTCCGGTAATTTCAGGTGGTGATCGAGCGACAGCAGGCCGAGCAGATCGCCTCCGTCTGGGCCCGGCGGGACTCCGACCGCCTCGGCTTCCCCTGCACGCCGGTGGTCGAGGAGTTCGACCTGGGCTACGTGGTCCTGTCCACCGTGTCCACCGAGGCGCGCGCCCTGCCCGGCGACCTGCCGACCACGGTCATCGACAAGGAGACCGGCGAGGTCTCCACCTGGCCCCGGGTGCCGGCCGCCTCGGTCGAGCAGATGTACCGGCAACGCCGGCCGGCCGAGCCGCGCGCGCCCCGCACCGTCGACCCGGCCGGGCAGTTGCTCCGTGAGCTGACCCGGCTGCCCACGCCCGGCGCCGCCGCGCACCTCACGCTGGACGGCCGGCTGCACGTGGCACACGGCGCCAAGGGCGACGTCGAGCTGCGCCATCACCCACTCGTACGGTCCTACCTCGACGAGCTGCCCGCCGGTCACCTGGTGCGGGGCGGCGACCGGCACGCGGAGGTGATCGTCGTCTCCGACGCGTTGCACGAGCACGACCACCGTCGCACCGCCGAAGGGCTTCCGCCGCTCACCGTCGAGGAGGCTCGACAGCGGTTGGGGGCGAGCCGGGTCGAGTTCTTCCGCATCCGCGAGTCCGGTGATCCCGCGGGCGGTCCGGCCGATCTACGGTGCGAGTCCTGCATCAGGTTCCTGGTGCACTTCGGCGTGCTCCCCTGGCCGGAGCTGGCATATGCCGAGGAGTGGCGTCCCGATCCGCAGACACCACCCGATTCCGAACGGTTCTCGTCCGAGGTGGCGGACGCGCTCGTGGTCGCCGGCTGGCGGCCACACTTCGGGGACGAGGTGTCGGCTGCCACCTCGGTCCGCAAGGTCACCGAGGTCCGCGGTGCGCAGCACAGCCACGCTTCCTTCCCCGCCGCCCTGGCGACGCTCACCGCCTTTCCCGGGCTGGTGAGTGCGCGGCAGGGCCCTGGCGAAGCGGTGTGGATCTCCCGCTTCGAGGTGCGTCCGCGCAAGGTCGCGCACACCGCCGACACCCTCGCCGACTTCGGCGCGGTCCTGGGCGCCCGCCTCTTCCCGTTGGGCAGCGAGCGTCAGGAGAGCATCCTCGCGGTCGACGAGCACGGCCGGGTCTTCGCGCTCGATCAGGCCGGCGAGTGGTTCCTCGGCGCCGACGTCGACGCCGCTCTCACCACGCTCCTGCTCGGTCGCGCCGCCCCCCGGGTCCGCGACGACGGCACCTGGTGACCCGCCCTACAAGTCCACCCCGGTGAGCACCAGGACGCGCGGCTCGGTGTAGTCGTCCATGGCGCTGCGGAGCCCCTCCCGCCCGACGCCCGATCCCTTCACCCCGCCGTACGGCATCTGGTCGGCCCGGTACGACGGCACGTCGCCGACGATCACGCCACCGACCTCCAGCGTACGGGCGGCGGCGAACGCCACGTCCGTCCGGTGGGTGAAGACGCCGGCCTGCAACCCGTACGCGGAGTCGTTGACCGCGGCGAACGCGGCCTGGTCGTCCGTGACCGGGGCGACCACCAGGACCGGTCCGAACACCTCCTCGGCGCAGACCTTCGCGTCGGCCGGCACGCCGCTGAGCACGGTCGGCGGGTAGGTGGCCCCGTCGCGCCGGCCGCCCACCTCGATGGTGGCCCCGGCGGCGACCGCCTCGTCCACCCACGCCTCCACCCGCTGCGCCGCCTCGACGGACACCAGCGGCCCGACGTCGGTCAGCGCGGAGCGGGGGTCGCCGGTGCGCAGTTCCTCGACGGCGGCGACGAGCCGCGGCAGGAAGCCGTCGTAAAGCCATTCGTGCACGTAGACCCGCTGCACGGCGATGCACGACTGCCCGGCCTGGTAGTTGGAGAACGTGGCGATGCGGTGCGCGGCAAACGTCAGGTCCTCGTCCGACGACCAGTCGGCGCAGATCACCGCCGCCGCGTTGCCGCCCAGTTCCAGCGTGACGTGCTTGTCCGGGGCGGCCCGCCGGATGGCGGCGCCGACCGGACCGGAGCCGGTGAACGAGACCACCGGCAGTCGCGGGTCGGCGACCAGGTCGGCGGCGCGCTCGTTGGGCAGCGGCAGCACCGAGAAGATGCCCTCGGGCAGGTCGGTCTCGGCGAGGATCTCGCCGAGCAGCAGCGCGGTGAGCGGGGTGGCCGGGGCCGGCTTGACCACGATCGGGGCGCCGACGGCGAGCGCCGGGGCGACCTTGTGGGCGACCAGGTTGAGCGGGAAGTTGAACGGGGTGATGCCGAGCACCGGCCCGCGCGGCACGCGTCGGACCAGCGCGATCCGGCCGGTCGCGGCCGGGTCCGTGTCGAGGCGTTGCAGCTCGCCGGAGAAGCGGCGGGCCTCCTCGGCGGCCCAGCGGAACGTGGAGACCGCGCGGCCCACTTCGGCCTTCGCCCACTTGACCGGCTTGCCGTTCTCGGCGGTGATCAGCGCCGCGACCTCGTCGGCCCGTTCGGCGAGCCGCCGGGACACGTGGTCCAGGGCCGCCGCGCGGACGTGCGCGGGCAGGGCCGCGGCGGTCGCGGCCACCCGGGCGGCTGCCGCGACGGCGGCTTCGACCTGGTCGGTGGTGGCGAGCGTGGTACGACCCACCGCCTGCCCGTCGTACGGGTGGGTGACGGTCAGCTCTGCCTCGCCGTGGACGGGGCGGCCGGCGACGTAGAAGGCTCTCGGCTCCACGTCCGGCAGCGTAGACCAGGAACGCCCGCGCGGAAACAGTTGCCCAAACCCTTGTCTGCCTCGGATTCAGTAGCCAAGATGGCAGTCAGATTGCGAGAACCTCCGCTGACCTTCCTCCCGGCCACCCTCTCGGAGACTTGAGATGAGCGACCAGCAGCAGCTGCGCAACTTCGTCAACGGCGAGTACGTCGATCCGGTGGACGGCGGGTACGCCGATCTGGTCGACCCGTGCACCGGCGAGGTGTTCGCCCGGGCTCCGGTGTCCGGGCCGGCGGACGTGGACGCGGCGATGCGGGCCGCCTCCGCCGCGTTCGAGAGTTGGCGGGACGCCACCCCGGCGGAGCGGCAGCGGGCGATGCTGAAGTTCGCCGACGCGGTGGAGGCCCGGGCCGCCGACCTGGTCGACGCGGAGGTGCGCAACACCGGCAAACCCCGGCAGCTCACCACCGACGAGGAGCTGCCGCCGGCCGTGGACGAGCTGCGGTTCTTCGCCGGCGCGGCACGCCTGCTGGAGGGGCGTTCGGCGGGTGAGTACCTGGCCGGCCACACGTCCTACGTGCGGCGCGAGCCGATCGGCGTCTGCGCCCAGGTGACGCCCTGGAACTATCCGCTGATGATGGCGGTCTGGAAGATCGCCCCGGCCCTCGCCGCCGGCAACGCGGTGGTGCTGAAGCCGTCGGACACCACGCCGGTGTCGACGCTGCTGCTGGCCGAGATCGCCGCCGAGCACCTGCCGCCGGGGGTGTTCAACGTGGTCTGCGGCGACCGGGACACCGGCCGTACGCTGGTCTCCCACCCGACGCCGCAGCTCGTGTCGATCACCGGCTCGACCCGGGCGGGCATGGAGGTCGCCGCCGCGGCGGCGCCGGACCTGAAGCGGACCCACCTGGAGCTGGGCGGCAAGGCCCCGGTGGTGATCTTCGACGACGCGGACGTGGCGGCGGCGGCCGAGGCGATCGCGGTGGGCGGCTACTTCAACGCCGGCCAGGACTGCACCGCCGCGACCCGGGTGCTCACCGGACCGGGCATCCACGACGACTTCGTCGCCGCGCTCACCGAGCAGGCCCGCAACACCCGCACCGGCGGGCCGGACGACGCGGACGTGCTCTACGGCCCGTTGAACAACGCCAACCAGCTCGCGCGGGTCAGCGGCTTCGTGGACCGCCTGCCGGATCACGCGGACGTCACCACCGGCGGAAGCCGGGTCGGCGAGCGGGGCTTCTTCTACGCCCCGACCGTGGTCTCCGGCGTCCGGCAGGCCGACGAGATCATCCAGGACGAGGTGTTCGGGCCGGTGATCACCGTGCAGCGGTTCACCGACGAGGACGAGGCGGTGCGCTGGGCCAACGGCGTCGAGTACGGCCTCTCCGCGTCGGTCTGGACCCGCGACCACGGCCGGGCCATGCGGATGACCCGCCGGCTCGACTTCGGCTGCGTCTGGGTCAACACGCACATCCCGTTCGTGTCCGAGATGCCGCACGGCGGTTTCAAGCACTCCGGCCACGGCAAGGACCTGTCGGTCTACAGCCTGGAGGACTACACCCGGGTCAAGCACGTCATGCACAACATCGAGGGCTGATCCATGCCGTCCAGCGAGGAACTGCGCAAGCGTCGCGCGTCGGCGGTGGCCCGGGGCGTGGGCAGCGTCGTCGACGCGTACGTCGACCGGGCCGGCGGCGGGACGCTCACCGACGTGGACGGGCGGGAGTGGATCGACTTCGCGGCCGGCATCGCGGTCACCAACGTGGGCAACTCCGCCCCGAGGGTGGTCGAGGCGGTACGCGCCCAGGTCGAACGGTTCACCCACACCTGCTTCATGGTCGCGCCGTACGAGTCGTACGTGGCGGTGTGCGAGCAGCTCAACGCGTTGACGCCGGGTGGCTTCGAGAAACGGTCGGCGCTGTTCAACTCCGGCGCCGAGGCGGTGGAGAACGCGGTGAAGATCGCCCGGCACGCGACCGGGCGGCCGGCGGTGGTGGTGTTCGACCACGCGTACCACGGGCGGACGAACCTGACCATGGCGTTGACCGCGAAGAACATGCCGTACAAGCACCGGTTCGGGCCGTTCGCCGGGGAGGTCTACCGGGTGCCGATGTCGTACCCGCTGCGCGACGGCGGCCTCGACGGGGCGACCGCGGCGGCCCGGTCGATCGAGATGATCGAGAAGCAGGTGGGCGCGGAGAACGTGGCCGCGCTGCTGATCGAGCCGATCCAGGGCGAGGGTGGCTTCGTCGTACCCGCCGAGGGGTTCCTGCCGGCGCTGCGCGAGTGGGCGACGGCGGCCGGGGCGGTGTTCGTCGCCGACGAGATCCAGACCGGCTTCTGCCGCACCGGCGACTGGTTCGCCTGCGCGCACGAGGGCGTCGAGCCGGATCTGGTCACGCTCGCCAAGGGCATGGCCGGCGGGCTGCCGCTGGCGGCGGTGACCGGGCGGGCGGAGCTGATGGACGCGGTGCACGTCGGTGGCCTGGGCGGCACGTACGGCGGCAACCCGGTCGCCTGCGCCGCCGCGCTCGCCGCGATCGCCACCATGCACGAGCTGGACCTACCCGCCGCCGCCCGGCGGATCGGCGCGGTGATGGGCGAGCGGCTGCACGCGATCGCCGCCCGTGACCCACGGGTCGCCGAGGTACGCGGCCGGGGCGCGATGCTCGCCGTGGAGATCGTGCAGCCGGGCGGGACCGTCCCCGATCCGGTGGCCACGGCGGCGCTCTCGGCGGCCTGCCACGCGGCCGGGCTGCTCACCCTGACCTGCGGCACCTACGGCAACGTGCTGCGTTTCCTGCCCCCGCTGGTGATCGCCGACGGCGAGCTGGGCCGGGGCCTCGACATTCTCGATGCCGCGTTCGGCTGACCCGGCCACCCCCTGATCGTGGAGCACCACGGGCATGACCCCCCAGGTCCCGCCCGTGGTGTTCCACTCCCGCCGGCGTCAGCGCAGCAACTGCACCGTGTTGCGGCGGACCAGGTTCTTGCCGGGCTCGCGGATCGCCTCCATGGCCGCCGCGTTGAGCAGCACGCAACTGCCCGACGGCCCGGTCACCGTCACGGTCACCACCTTGTCGTTGTCCAGGTTCGTCACCCGCAGCCGGGTGCCCACCGGGAACTGCCCGCTGGTGGCGGCCGGCGCCCCGGCCTCGGCGGAGAACGTGACCGCTCCGGTGCAGACGCTGCCGCCGATCGGCTGCGCGTTGCCCGGCCGCGTCTCGACCGGCTGCCCACCGCCGGGGGCGGGAGCGACGCCGTCGAGGCGTTCCACCACGTTGCGGCGGATGACGTTCTTGCCCGGCTCGCGGACCAGCTCCATGGCCGCCGCGTTGAGCAGCACGCAACTGCCCGACGGTCCGACCACGGTCACTGTCGCCACCCTGTTGTTGTCCAGGTTCGTCACCCGCAGCCGGGTGCCCACCGGGAACCGGTCACTGGTGGCGGCCGGAGCCCCGCCCTCCGCCGAGAACGTCACCGACCCGACGCAGGCGGACCGCCCGGCGGGGGTGGTCTCGGCGAATCCCATTCCGGTCCCTACCGAGACGGCCACCGAGGCGACCACCGCCACGGTCGCCGCCAGCACGTGCTTGCGCTGCACCCTCACGTTGTCTCCCGTCGTCGGTGTCCTCGACGCCTGATACGGATGCCAGCCCCGGACCGTTCAGCCGGCCACCTGGTTGGGCGGGGCCGCCGCGCGCCTGACCGGCCGACCTGTCCAAGATCTTGCAGCTCGCGGGCTTCGCGGGGGTGGGATGCTGGCGCCGTCCACATCGGAGCCCCGTCCCACCACCGTCCGACAGGAGCCGCGCATGCACCCGGTCCGACCGCCTCTGCTCGCCGCCGGCCTCACCACGCTGGCCACCCTCGCCACGCTCGGGCTCGCGCCCGGCGCCGCCGTCGCCGCCCCGGCGGTTTCCGCCCCGGCGATTTCCGTCGACTGGTTCGGCGCCGCCGACGTCCGCGCACACACCGCCACGGTCCGCGGCCGGTTCGACTGCGGCGACGAGCGCGGCCTGGCGTACATCGAGGTGCACCTGGGTCAGCGGGTACGCCGCGCCTGGGTCACCGGCTTCGGGTTCGGTGTGATCGGCGCGTGCACCGGCGAGCGCACGGCCGGCACCTGGACGGCGACCGTCCCCGCCGACGAGGGGTCCTTCCGTCCCGGTCCCGCCACGACCACGGCCCGCCTGGTCGTCGAGCCCAACTCCCTCACCGAGACCACCGAGCGCCTACGCCTGCTCTCCCCCTGCCCCCGCCCCTGACGGCCGACCCCGGTCAGGCGATCTGCCGGAGGTCGTCGCCGTAGTCGAAGATGATCCGCAGTCTGGCGCCGAGGGCGTTGGCGTACCGACTCAGCGTCGCCACCTCGTTGACGTCGAGATCGCCGTTCTCGATCTGGCTCACCCGACCCGGCGTGACCCCCATGATCTCGGCGACCTGCCGCTGGGTGAGCCCCAACCGCTTGCGCTCCTCGGCCAGGTGGAAGGCGCTCACCCAGGCCTCGGTCCGGGCGCGCTCCTGCGCGTACGCCTCGTCGTCGCCGCCGAGTTCGGCGCGGACCTCGTCCCAGTCGTGGAACTCCGTCACGACTCCCCCCTTCGTTCCCGTTCATTGTCGAGCCAGGCCTTGTAGGCGATCTCCGCCGCCGGGATGTTCCGCTGGTACCAGCGGCTCCAGTCGCCCGCCTTGTTGCCGGCGACCAACAGGACGGCCTGGGACCACGGGTCGAAGACGAACAGCACCCGGATCGCCACCTCACGGCCGGAGCGGGGGCGCAGCTCCTTGAGGTTACGGAGATTGCTCCCGCGCAACGTGTCCACGAGGGGACGCCCCAAACCCGGCCCGACCTCGGCCAGCTTGTCCACCGCCACGCGCACGCTCTCGTAGGACGCCGGGTCGTCGTGCCGCAGGTCGCGTAGCCAGTGCCGGACCTCGCCGGTGACCCGGACCGACCACCGCTTCCCGTCAGCGCCCATGCCTCGACTATAGCCCGAGCTAAACTCGGTGGGCCACGTTCAGCGGTCGTCGAGGAGGGGTTGGGTGGGGTTCCAGGGGGTTCCGGCTTCCGCGTCGCGGAGGCGGCGGGCGATCGCGGAGAGCGCCTCCAGGACGACCCGGTTGCCCAGGTAGGCGGTGATGTCGGCGTGGTCGTACGGCGGGGCGACCTCGACCACGTCCAGACCGACCACGGGCAGCTCGTAGCAGACCCGGCGGACCGCGTCGAGCAGCTCGCGGGAGGTGAACCCGCCGGGCTCGGGGGTGCCGGTGCCGGGGGCCATGCCGGGGTCGACCACGTCCACGTCGACGGAGAGGAACACGCCCTCGCACTCGTCGGTGGCGATGCCGAACGCCTCGGTGAGGCAGGTGTCCAGGCCGCGCGCCACGATCTCGGTCATCTCGTACGAGCGCATCCGCTGCTCCGCCATCCACGCCAGCGTCTCCGGGCCGGGCCAGTAGCCGCGCAGGCCGATCTGGAGGAAGCGGTCGCCGCGTACCGCGCCGGACTCGATCAGCCGGCGCATCGGCTGGCCGTGCCCGTGCAGCGAGCCGAACTCGACGTCGCCGGTGTCGGCGTGCGCGTCGAAGTGCACCAGCGAGACACGGCCGAGCCCGTGGTGCCGGGCCACACCGGTGGCGTCCGGCAGCGCGATGGAGTGGTCGCCGCCGAGCACCACCGGGATCGCCCCGGCAGCGGCGACCGCGTGCACGGCGGTCTCCAGCGCGGCCAGCGAACGTTCGATGTCGCCGCCGAACATCTCCACGTCCCCGGCGTCGTAGACGCACAGGTCCTTGAGCGCGTCCACGCGCAGCGCCAGCGACGGGCGGGAGCCGTCGTGCGGCAGGTAGCAGGCCTGCCGGATGGCGGACGGGCCGAACCGGGTGCCCGGCCGGTGCGAGGTGCCGCCGTCGAACGGCGCGCCGATGACCACCACGTCGGCGTCGGCGTAGGTGACCGGTTCCTCGACCGTGCACGGCGGCACGCCGAGGAACGTGACGTCGGGGCCGTACATCGGGCCGTAGCGGGTCATCGTTCCTCCATCCCCCAGGGGGAACCGTAGTCGGTGAGCAGGTCGAGGAAGGGCGTCGGTGGCAGCGCCTCGGGCCCGAGCACGCCCGCGCCGGACCAGGCGCCGGTGGCCAGCAACTCCAGCGCGACGACCGGGTTGACCGCGGTCTGCCAGACCACCGCCTGGTGGCCGTACTCGGCCATCGACCACTCGTTGTCGACCACGTGGTAGAGGTAGACCCGGCGGGACCGGCCGTCCGGCCCGGTGCCGGTGACGTACGTCCCGGCGCAGGTCTTGCCGCTCATCCGGTCGCCGAGCGTGGCCGGGTCGGGCAGCGCGGCGGCCACCACGTCGCGCGGCGACACGTCGACGCCGCGCACCCGCACCGGGGCGGTCGAGTCGAGGCCGAGCTTGTGCAGTGTGCGCAGCACCTCGATGAACTCCGCGCCGAGGCCGTACTTGAAGGTGACCCGTTTCGCCGGCACCCAGCGCGGGATGAGCAGCACCTCCTCGTGTTCCACGTTGACGCACTCGACCGGGCCGATGCCGGCCGGGAAGTCGAACACCTCCGGCTCGCTGAACGGCTCGGTGGTGAACCAGCCGCGGTCGGCCTCCCAGATCACCGGCGGGTTGAGGCACTCCTCGATGGTGGTCCAGATGGAGAACGACGGCGCGAAGTCGTAGCCGGCGACGGTGAGGTTCGCGCCGTCGCGTACCCCGATCTCGTCGATCTCGGTGAACAGCTCGTCGGCGGCGTAGCGGGCGAACACGTCGGACAGGCCCGGTTCGACGCCGATGCCGCAGAGCGCCAGCCGGCCGGCGGCGGCCCAGTCGTCGGCGGCGGCGAACTGCTCGTCGCCGAGCTTGACGCCGGTCTCGGCGTAGGGGCGGTCGGGGTGCGGCCGGGACAGCGACATGGCCATGTCGAGGTAGTCGGCGCCGGCGGCGAACGCGCCGGCGAAGATCGGCAGGACGAAGCGCGGGTCGACGGCGTTGAACACATGGGTGATCCGGTGCTCGCGGCAGAGCGCGGTGACCGCCTCGGCGTCCGAGGCGTCGACGGTGGCGGCCACGAACCGGTCGCCGTGGCCGGCGACCGCCCGCGCGGCGCGCGCCGGGTCGTGGTCGGCGACCACCATGGTCTCGAAGAAGGAACGGCGGGCGGCGATGGCTACGGCGGCGGAGCCGACGCCACCGGCGCCGACGAGCAGGATACGCATCAGGAGTCGAACCCCAGTCCAAAGCGGTCGAGAGTACGGAGCCAGAGGTTGCGCCGCCCGTCCCGCGCGTCGGCGTGGGCGAGCGACCAGCGGGTGAGGTTGATGCCGGCGGCCCGGATCGGCTCCGGCGGGAACGGCAGCGGCTTGCGGCGGACCAGGTCGAGCCGGGTCAGCGGGGTGTCCGCGCCGGCGAGCAGGTCGAGTGTCACCCGCGCGCCGAACCGGGTCGCGCCGACACCGAGCCCGGTGTAGCCGGACGCGTACGCCAGCCGCCCGGAGTGGGCGGTGCCGAAGAACGCGCAGAACCGGGTGCAGGTGTCGATGACGCCGCCCCAACGGTGGCTGAACCGCAGCCCGTCCAGTTGCGGGAACGTGGTGAAGAAGTGCGCGGCGAGGGCCCGGAACGTGGCCTCGCGCTGTTCCAGCGCCGGGGCCACCCGGTTGCCGTAGTGGTAGACCGCGTCGTAGCCGCCGAACAGGATCCGGTTGTCGGCGGTCAGCCGGTAGTAGTGGAACTGGTTGCCGGTGTCCGCCAGCCCCTGCCGGTTCCGCCAGCCGATCGCGTCCCGCTGGGCGGCGGTCAGCGGCTCGGTCATCAGCGCGTAGTCGTAGACCGGCACGGTCCGGGCGCGCAGCCGGCGCAGCAGCGGCGGGAACGCGTTGGTGGCCAGCGCCACCCGGGCCGCGCGCACGGTGCCGGGCGCGGCGTCCGCGCCGCCGGCGGTGGTGGCGCGCAGCGCCGGGCCGTCGGCGGTCAGCCCGGTGACGCGGGTGTGCTCGTGCACGCGGACGCCGAGGTCGAGCACGGCCCGGCGCAGGCCCCAGGCGAGCTTCGCCGGGTCGAGCAGCGCCGTCCGGTCGGTGTCCCACATCCCACCGAGGTACGTCGGCGACGCCACCTCGGCGCGTACCTCGTCGCGGTCGAGCAGCCGCACGTCGTGGCCGTGCCGGCGGCCCAGCTCGGCGTCGGCGGCGAGCCCGTCGAGCTGGTACGGCGCGACGGCCACCGCCAGTTCGCCGGTGCGTTCGAAGTCGCAGTCGATGCCGTGCCTGTCGATCGTCGCGCCGATGGCGTCCAGGTTCTCCCGGCCGAGCCGTTCCAGCTCGCCGATCTCGTGGGGGAACCGTTCGACGCCGTTGGCGAGCCCGTGCGTGAGCGACGCGGCGCAGAACCCGCCGTTGCGCCCGGACGCCGCCCAGCCGCAGGTGCCGGCGTCGACCAGCAGCACGTCCCGGTCCGGGTCGGCCTCCTTGGCCAGCAGCGCGGTCCACAGCCCGGCGTATCCGCCGCCGATCACCAGCAGGTCGGCGGTGGCCGGGCCGGTGAGCGGCGGCAGCGGGTCGGGGCGCTCCGGGCGGTCCAGCCAGTACGGCACGGGCGCCGCATCGGCCAGCGCCCGCCCGGTATGCGGGAGCGTCATGGCCGGCCCGCCGGGGTGGCGATCACCGCGAGCGCCGCCCTGCGGGCCCGCCTCCCGCGCAGCGAGCTGGCCCCGACCAGCAGCAACGCTATCCCGAACATGGCCGTGCCGATGACGTTGACCTGCGGCGGGATGCCCCGCTGGGCGGCGCCCCAGACGTACATCGGGAACGTGACGGTGGTGCCGGCGTTGAAGTTGGTGATGATGAAGTCGTCGAAGCTGAGTGAGAACGCCAGCAGCGCGGCGGCCACGATGCCGGGCAGCACCAGCGGCAGCGTGATCCGGCGGAACGTCTGCCACTCGCTGGCGTACAGGTCCATGGCGGCTTCCTCCAGCCGCCGGTCCATGCCGGCGAGCCGGGCCTTCACGGTGACCACCACGAACGACACGCAGAACATCACGTGCGCGATGACGATGGTCCAGAAGCCCTGCGGCACCCCGGCGGCGACGAAGAGCGCGAGCAGCGAGGTGCCCATCACCAGTTCCGGGGTGGCCATCGGCAGGAAGATCAGGCCGTTGATCCCGGACCGGCCGCGGAAGCCGTGCCGCACCAGCGCGAACGCCATCAGCGTGCCGAGCACGGTGGAGACGACGGTGGCGATCAGGCCGATCTCCATGCTGCGGACCACCGCGTCGCACATGTCGGCGGTGGCGCAGGGGCGGGCCCAGTTGTCCAGCGTGAACTCGTTGAAGTCGTAGGAGACCCGGCTGGACGGACGGTTGAAGGAGAGCCCGGCGACGACCAGGATCGGCAGCGTGAGGTAGCCGAGCACGAGCAGGGCCACGCCCATCACCCACCGGTCGGCGAGCCAGCGCTTCAGTTTCACAGCACCTCCTCCGTGCCGGCCTTGCGCAGGTAGGTGAAGACGATCGCCAGGATCGCGGCCATCAGCAGGAACGACAGCGCCGCGCCCTGCGGGTAGTCGAGCCGGACCAGGAACGCCGAGTCGATGACGTTGCCGATCATGTACTCGTTCGGCGTGCCGAGCAGCTCGGCGTTGATGTAGTCGCCGGTGGCCGGGATGAAGAACAGCAGCGTGCCGGCGATCAGGCCGGGCATCGACAGCGGCAACGTGACCCGGGCGAACGCGCGCAGCGGGCTCGCGTACAGGTCGCTCGCCGCCTCCAGCAGCCGGGGATCGAGCCGCTCCAGGCTCGCGTACAGCGGCAGCACCAGGAACGGCAGGAAGTTGTACGTCAGGCCGAGCACCACCGCGATCGGGGTGGCCAGCAGCCGGCCGTCCGGCCCGAGCAGGTGCACGTCGCGCAACAGCCCGACCACCGCGCCGTTGTCCGACAGGATGGTCTTCCAGGCCAGCGTGCGCACCAGGAAGCTGGTGAACATCGGCGCGACCACGGCCACCAGCAGCAGGTTCTTCCAGCGGCCGGCCTTCTGCGCGATGGCGTACGCCAGCGGGTAGCCCATCAGCAGCGCCAGCACCAGCGCGATCGCCGAGTACAGGAAGGATCGCAGGAACTGCGGCCAGTACGCCTGCAACGCGTCCGGGTAGTTGCCGACCGCCCAGGTCATCGCGTACCCGGTGGAGAGCGAGCCGGCCGGGTCGTAGAGGCTGGCGGCGGCGAGTTGCAGCAGCGGCAGCGCGAAGAAGACCAGCAGCCAGGCCGCGCCGGGCAGCAACAGCAGGTACGGCAGCAGCCGGTTCCGGCCGCGCCGCGCCGGCGGCGGCGCGGGTGACCCGGCGGAGGTGGGTACGTGGGCCAGCGCGGTCACGGCAACGCCCCGACCGGCGGCTCGTCGAGCAGCGGCGTGGTCTGGTCGTCCGCGCCGCCGGCCCGGGGCAGCAGGAACGCGTGCCGGGGGTCCCAGTGCGCGGTCACCGGCGTGCCGGTGGCGAGCCGACCGCCCAGCCCGCTGTTCGCCGCGAACACGGACAGCTCGCTGCCCCACGCGGTGCGCACCAGGTACTGGGTGCTCACCCCGACGTAGGAGGCGTCGGTGATCACGCCGCCGACGTGCTGGTGGCCGGCGGGCACCTCGTCGGGGCCGTCGACCAGGTGCAGCTTCTCCGGGCGTACGCCGAGGAAGGCCGGCCCGTCGACGAGCCGGGCCCGGCCGGCGGGCACCGAGAAGCGCGCGCCGTGCGCGGTGACCAGCACGTCGTCCCCGGCGTGGCCGCCGGCGTCGGCGGCGAGCAGGTTGGACTGGCCGAGGAAGTTCGCCACGAACGCGGTGGCCGGGTACTCGTAGATGTCGGCGGGCGCGCCGAGCTGCTCGATCCGGCCGGCGTTCATCACCGCGACCGTGTCGGCCATCGTCATGGCCTCCTCCTGGTCGTGGGTGACGTGCACGAACGTGATGCCGACCTCGGTCTGGATGCGCTTCAGCTCAAGCTGCATCTGCCGGCGCAGTTTCAGGTCGAGCGCGCCGAGCGGCTCGTCGAGCAGCAGCACCTGCGGGTGGTTGATGAGCGCCCGGGCCAGCGCGACGCGCTGCTGCTGGCCGCCGGAGAGCTGGGCCGGCCGGCGTCGGCCGTACCCCTGGAGCTGCACCAGCGCGAGCATCCGCTCGACCTGGTCGCCCACCTTGCGGATGCCCCGGCGGCGCAGCCCGAACGCCACGTTCTCGTGGATGTCCAGGTGCGGGAAGAGCGCGTAGCTCTGGAACACGGTGTTGACCGGCCGCCTGTACGGCCGCAGCCCGGTGATGTCCCGGTCGCCGAGCAGCACCTGCCCGCCGGTCGGCGTCTCCAGCCCGGCGATCATCCGCAGTGTGGTGGTCTTGCCGCAGCCGGACGCGCCGAGCAGGGCGAAGAACGAGCCCTGCGGAATCGTGAGGCTGAGGTCGTCGACGGCGGTGAAGACGCCGAACCGCTTGGTCAGGTCGGCCAGTCGCAGATCGCCGGCCGGTGCTTCCTGCGCCATCTGCCTCACGCCCCGATGACCTGCTGGAACTTGGTCTCGTACTCCTTCTCGCGTTGCTCGTCGAGGGCCATGAAGACCTTCGACTTCGCCAGCATCGCGTCGTCCGGGAAGATCAGCGGGTTTGCGGCCAGGTCCGGGTCGATCTTTTCCATCTCGGCCTGCGCGCCCTGCACCGGGCAGATGTAGTTGACGTACGCGGCCAGCTTCGCCGCCACCGCCGGGTCGTAGTAGTAGTTCATCAGCGCCTCGGCGTTGGCCTTGTGGGTGGCCTTGTTCGGCACCAGCATGTTGTCCGACCAGAGCATCACGCCGGACTCCGGCACCACGAACTTGACCTTGGGGTCCTCGAAGCCGAGCTGGATCACGTCGCCGGACCAGCCGATGCACGCGGCGATGTCGCCCTTGGCCAGGTCGGGCGCGTAGTCGTTGCCGGTGAAGCGCCGGATCTGCTTGCTGTCCACGGCCTTCTTGAGCTTGTTCAGCGCGTCGTCGAACTGGGCCGGGGTGAAGTTGGCCGGGTCGTGGCCGTTCGACTGGAGCAGCAGGCCCATGGTGTCGCGCATTTCCGACAGCGCGGTCACCTTGCCCTTGAGGTCGGGGCGGGTGAGCAGCTCGTCGACGGTGCGGATCTCCTTGGCCACCTTGGCGTTGTAGGCCAGACCGGCGAGGCCGGACTGCCACGGGATCGCGAGCTGGGTGTCCTTGTCGAAGGACCGGCCACGCAGCGACGGCAGCAGGTTCGCCTCGACGTTTCCGATCTTCGCCTTGTCCAGCTTCTGGACCCAGCCGAGCCGGATCATCCGGGCGGCCATCCAGTCGGTGAGCACCATGATGTCCCGGCCGGTGCTCTGACAGCCGGCGAGCTGGTTCTGCACCTTGCCGAAGAACTCGTTGTTGTCGTTGACGTCCTCGGTGTAGGTCACCTGGATGCCGGTGCTGGCGATGAACGCGTCGAGCGTGGGGCGCTTCGACTCGTCCTTCTCGTCGGTGTCCATGTACTGCGGCCAGTTCGAGAACGCCAGCTTCTTCTCGGTGGCGGACACGTCGTCGCTCTTGCATCCGGCCTCGGTCTGCTGGGCGCCCTTCGTGCCGCAGCCGGCGAGCGTGCCCGCGGTGGCGAGCAGCGCGGCCGAGCCGAGCGTTCCGGTGAGCAGGCCACGCCGGGTGAGCGTCCGGAGGGGACTACGCATGTGACGACTCCTTGGGGGCATCGTCGGCGGCGGGACGGGGGTGGCTCGCCGGCGGGAGGTCAGTGGCGATGGGGGCCTGATCCTGACATGAGAAACCCTCCCTCACAAGGGATTCCGTTGTGGGAATAGCGAAGGACCACGAATTACGCCAGACTGCGCCGGGGCACTACGCTTCTGCACAGCGAATCGGACATGGGGAGCGGCGATGGCCAACCGGCAACTGGAGAACGGCAACGGCACCCGCCGGGTCACCGTGCGTGACGGCTCCCACCACGCTCTGCTGGACGACGTGGCCAAGCAGATCATCGAGCAGCTCCAAGAGGACGGGCGACGCCCGTACGCGAGCATCGGCAAGGCGGTCGGCCTCTCCGAGGCGGCGGTACGCCAGCGGGTGCAGCGCCTGCTCGACGCCGGTGTCATGCAGATCGTGGCGGTGACCGACCCGCTCCAGCTCGGCTTCCCCCGGCAGGCCATGATCGGGCTGCGCACCGACGGCGACCTGGAGCCGGTGGCCGACCGGCTCGCCGAGTTCGAGGAGATCGACTACGTGGTGATCACCGCCGGCTCGTTCGACCTGCTGGCCGAGGTGGTCTGCCGCAACGACGCGCACCTGCTGGAGATCCTCCAGAAGCTGCGCGGCGTGCCCGGGGTGCTGTCGACCGAGGCGTTCGTCTATCTCAAGCTGCGCAAGCAGACCTACACCTGGGGTACGGCCTGAGCCTGGCCGACGAAGGCCCGCCAGGCGGTCGGCGTGAAGCTGAGGGTTCCGCCGGCGCGGTCCTTGCTGTCGCGCACCAGCACCCGACCGGGCAGGTTGTCGGCCACCTCGACACAGTCGCCACCGTTGTTGCTGCTGCGGGTCGCGGTACGCCAGCGGGCGCCGGTCATGTCCATGTCTCCGCCACTTCCCTGATCAGCTCGATCGAGCGCCGCCGGGGCAGCGCCTCACCGGTCACGCTCTCCCACCTCCGGCCCAGGCTAGCGACGTCGACGGGATCGGTCACGACCTGACCGCGGAGCTGATTGTCGAGATACGCCAATTCCGTCCCGTCGGGCAGCCGGCCCAGCACGAACGGACCGGCGAGCCCGGTGTGCCACGGACCGTCGGCCGGGATCACCCGGACCTGAACGTGCTCCCATCCGGCGACCGCCGCGAGATGCCGGAGCTGCCCAACCATCACCGACCCGTCGCCGACCGGCCGGCGCAGCACCACCTCGTCGATCACCGCGACGAGTTGCGGCGGGTCGTCCCGGTCAAGGACGCGCTGACGCGCGATCCGGCTCGCCACGATCTCGTCCACCTCGGCGGGCGGCAGCAGCCCACCGGTGCCCAGCACCGCGCGGGCGTACCCCTCGGTCTGGAGCAGGCCCGGCACGAGCAGCGGCTGGTAGGAGCGGATCGAGATGGCGTCCTGCTCAAGCTCGACCCACGGGCGGAACCACGGCAGGTCGCGGCGGCGAAACGGCTCCGGCCACAGCTCGGCGACCTCGCGGCCCAGCACCTCGGCGACCGCGACCCGGCTGTGCGGATGGGGGATGCGGTCGGCCGTCACCCAGCGCGCCGCCGTCTTCGGATCGACCTGGACCTTCGCGGCGAGCGACTCGGCCGTCTCGCCCCGCGCCGCCATCGCCAACCGCAGCACCTCGTTCGCCAACGGACCCCTCCCGCCCTCGTCACTCGACGGCCGGCGGCGGGACACCCCGCTCACCGTCGCGTCGCTCGATGCGCTGCGCCGCACGATAGCCACGCTGCGTGTGCACGTCTGCGGTCCACCGGCGTGTTGCGGCGGGACGGTTGGCGGACGTCCCGAACGTCCTCGACCGCTGCGCGAACCCGGTCGGGCGGCACCGCGGCATGGCGTGCCGGGCCGCTACGAACTTGATGGCGTGGACGGCTCACGACGGTGAACCGTCCACGCGCTCAAGTTGGTAGCCGGTGAGCGCACTCGCCGTCCGGACGCGCCGGGTTCGCCGAGACGACGAATCACGAGGGTGCGGTTTCCGTTGTGCGGAAGCCCACAGCGCGCCGAATTCGTCGCATCCACCCCCCTGCGCCACCGATAACACTTGCCTTGGCCGTATCGACTGTGGGATAACCGTGGGCAGAGCGGCCGGTGTCACCCCTGACCGGCCCGAGACCCGATGGGGCTGACATGGCCAACGCCACCGACCACCTCTGGATGCACTTCACCCGGATGGCCAGCTACTCCGCCGGCGAGGTCCCGACCATCGTGCGGGGCGAGGGCGCGTACGTCTGGGACGCGCAGGGCCGCCGCTACCTCGACGGGCTCGCCGGGCTCTTCGTCGTCAACGCCGGGCACGGCCGGACCGAGCTGGCCGAGGCCGCCGCCAAGCAGGCCGGCGAGCTGGCCTACTTCCCGCTCTGGTCGTACGCCCACCCGACCGCGGTGGAGCTGGCCGAGAAGATCGCCGCACTGACCCCCGGCGACCTGAACCGGATCTTCTTCACCACCGGCGGCTCCGAGGCCGTCGAGGCGGCCTGGAAGCTGGCCCGCGCCTACTTCAAGCGCACCGGCCAGCCGAACAAGCACAAGGTGGTCAGCCGCTACATCGCCTACCACGGCACCTCGATGGGCGCGCTCTCGATCACCGGGTTGCCCGGCATCAAGAGCGACTTCGAGCCGCTGGTGCCCGGCGGGATCAAGGTGCCGAACACCAACTTCTACCGCGCCCCGGAGCACGGCGACGACGCCGAGGCGTTCGGCCGGTGGGCCGCCGACGAGATCGGCCGGGCGATCGAACGGGAGGGGCCGGACACGGTCGCCGCGGTCTTCCTGGAGCCGGTGCAGAACTCCGGCGGCTGCTTCCCGCCGCCGCCCGGCTACTTCGCCCGGGTCCGCGAGATCTGCGACGCGTACGACGTGCTGCTGGTCAGCGACGAGGTGATCTGCTCCTGGGGCCGGCTCGGCGAGTACTTCGGCGCCACCCGCTACGGGTACCAGCCGGACATCATCACCACCGCCAAGGGCATCACCTCCGGCTACGCGCCGCTCGGCGCGATGATCGCCAGCGACCGGCTGATGGAGCCGTTCCTCACCGAGACCGGCATGTTCGCCCACGGCGTGACGTTCGGCGGGCACCCGGTCTCCTGCGCGGTGGCGCTGGCCAACCTGGAGGTGTTCGCGCGGGAGGACCTGGTCGGGCACGTCCGGGCCAACGAGGACGCGTTCCGCGCCACCCTGGAGAAGCTGACCGACCTGCCGATCGTCGGCGACGTCCGGGGCGACGGCTACTTCTACGGCATCGAGCTGGTCAAGGACAAGACGACCCGGGAGACGTTCGACGAGGCGGAGTCCGAGCGGCTGCTGCGCGGCTTCCTCTCCACCGCGCTGTTCACCGCCGGGCTCTACTGCCGGGCCGACGACCGCGGCGACCCGGTGGTGCAGCTCGCCCCGCCGCTGATCGCCGAGCAGCAGCAGTTCGACGAGATCGAGCAGATCCTGCGCACGGTGTTGACCGAGGCGTGGTCCCGGCTGTAGACGGTGCGCTACCAGGAGCTGTCCCACTGGCTGTCCGACCTGGACGAGCCGCTGAGCCCACGGCCCGGCCTGCCCGGCGACACGGACGCCGACGTGGCGATCGTGGGCGCCGGGTACACCGGGCTGTGGACGGCGTACTACCTGGCGCGGGCCGATCCGACCCTGCGGGTCGTCGTGCTGGAGCGGGAGATCGCCGGATACGGCGCGTCCGGCCGTAACGGTGGCTGGTGCTCGGCGCTGTTCCCCACCTCGCTGCCGGCGCTCGCCCGGCGCCACGGGCGGGACCGGGCGCTGGCCATGCAGCAGGCCATGCACGACACCGTCCACGAGGTGGGCCGGGTGGCCGCCGCCGAGGGCATCGACTGCGACTGGCGGGCCGGCGGCACGGTGGTGCTGGCCCGCACCGAGGCGCAGCTCGGCCGGGCCCGGGTCGCCGTCGAGGAGGCCCACACGTACGGGCTGACCGACGACGACTTGGTGCTGCTCGACGCCGGCGAGGCCGCCGCACGCTGCGCCGCCGACGGGGTACGCGGCGGCACGTACACGCCGCACTGCGCCACGGTGCAGCCGGCGAAGCTGGTCCGGGGCCTGGCCCTGGCGGTGGAGCGCCGGGGCGTACGCCTCTTCGAACGCACCCCGGTCACCGCGCTGCGGCCCGGCGCGGCGGTGACCCCGGCGGGCGTGGTCCGGGCGCCGGTGGTGGTCCGCGCCACCGAGGGCTTCACGCCGGGGCTGCCCGGGCACCGGCGGGCGGTCGCGCCGGTCTACTCACTGATGGTGGCCACCGCGCCGCTGCCGGCGGAGACCTGGGCCCGGATCGGCCTGGCCGGGCGGGAGACGTTCTCCGACTACCGGCATCTCATCGTCTACGGCCAGCGCACCGCCGACGGTCGGCTGGCGTTCGGCGGGCGGGGCGCCCCCTACCACTACGGCTCCCGGGTGCGCCCCGGCTTCGACCGGGAGCCCCAGGTGTTCGCGGCGTTGCGCCGGGCGCTCGCCGAGCTGTTCCCGGCGCTCGGCCCGGACGTGCCGGTGACGCACGCCTGGGGCGGTCCGCTCGGCGTGGCCCGGGACTGGGCCGCCTCGGTGGGGCTGGACCGCCGCACCGGGCTGGCCTGGGCCGGCGGGTACGTCGGCGACGGGGTGGGCACCAGCAACCTGGCCGGCCGCACGCTGGCGGACCTGATCCGGGGCGAGGCGAGCGACCTGACCGCGCTGCCCTGGGTCGGGCACCGCTCCCCGCGCTGGGAGCCGGAGCCGCTGCGCTGGCTGGCCATGAACGCCGGCCTGAAGATCATGTCCTCCGCCGACGCCACGGAGACCCGCACCCACCACCCGGCCCGCCGGGCCACCCTCTTCGCCCGCTTCCTCGGCCACTGACCCCGGGGTCAGTGGTTGGGGGGGATCACCCGGAGGTGGCCCCGGCGGCCCTGCTGGTGCGGGGGCTGGGACTGGGGGCGGGACTGGGGGTCCTCCGGGGGACGCGGCGGCGCGGGGCGGGCGGCCTCGCGGACCGCCTCGGCGAGCGCGACCAGGTCGTCGGTGGTGGGCGGCGGCGGCTCGAACTCGCCCTCGTGCCGCACCACGTCCCACCCGCGCGGGGCGGTCAGGCTGCGGGCGTGCTGCTCACACAGGTCGTAGGTGTGCGGTTCGGCGAACGCCGCGAGCGGCCCCACCACCGCCGTCGACTCGTTGTAGACATAGGTCAATGTGGCGACCGCTTGCCGGGGGCAGCCGTTACGGGAGCAGCGCCGTGGTGACCTCACGTGCGGCAGGGTATCCCCATTACCGGGTCCGGCGCACTGCTTCGCGTTACGACACGCCCGTCACGGTGATCACAATTCGTCCGATCGGCGCACCGGCGCGCCGGGCGTGCCGCGCGACGGCGGGACGGCCGGGTCATCGGGCTACCCTGTCCGTCATGACGAGCCCGCAGAACAGCCGCCCCGGCTCGGGTCGGCGCACCCACCGCGACCGGCACGGTCGCGGGCTGCGCGGGCGGCTGGTGCCGGCCACCGTGCCGCTGGCCCGGACCAAGGCCGAGGTCTTCGACGATCTGGTGCTCGACACCGTGGAGACGCTCGAACGCCGGTTCGCCAAGGAGCTGGCCGGGGTGGAGTTCGCCGTCGAGGACGTCCCCCCGGATCTGAACGTCTACGACTCGGACGTGCTGGAGGACGGCGAGGTGCCGCTCGCCCGACTGCTGCCGGGCCGGCCCGGCCGGCAGGAGGTGCCGCCGCGCATCGTGCTCTACCGTCGGCCGCTGGAGTTCCGCGCGATGGACCGGGAGGACCTCGCGGATCTCGTGCACGACGTGATCATCGAGCAGGTGGCGAACCTGCTCGGGGTCGACCCGGACGAACTGGCCTGACCGTCGGCCGCGTGGCACCCCGCACGCCGACCCACGGACCCGGGCGGCCCCCACCGCCCGGTCCATGTCGGGTCAGGCGGCCACCCGCCGCTTGAGCTTGCGCCGCTCCCGTTCGGAGAGGCCGCCCCAGATCCCGAACCGCTCGTCGTGGCCGAGCGCGTACTCCAGACATTCCGTCTTGACTTCACACCGCGAGCAGATGCGCTTCGCCTCGCGGGTCGAGCCGCCCTTCTCGGGAAAGAACGCCTCCGGGTCGGTCTGCGAGCAGAGCGCCCGCTCCTGCCACTCCGGCGCGTTCCCGAGCAGGTCGGCCACCTCGAGCTGGCCGTCCATCGATTGCCTCCTTGTCGCGCACCGGCGTCATTCGCCGCTGCAACCCCCCACGCGAAAGGCGTGCTTGTCCGTACGGACCGAATTGGTGCGTTCCGCGCGAACAACCCCATTCAAATTACACGCGTGTAATGCGTGCGCCGTCAAGCCGAACTTGATAATGGAGTCGCCCTCCCGACACGTCCGGCGCGACCGCTGCGGCCGTCCGTAGCCTCGCAACCTGCCCTATCGATTCAGACCCCGGGCGAGTAACGCCCTCCCCGGCGAGTTGCTCCAAGTTTTCTGCCGTGGCGCAACCCCGGTGGGCCGGCCGGACGCCCCCGCCGGCCGCCGCCCCAAGATCACTAATGGTGGGGCAAAGGTTAACGCGCTCGGCGCGGTACCGCCCGTCCAGCCCGCCAACGTCGACCGCGCCCCGTCCAACATGTGGACGGGGCGCGTAGGTCGCTGAGCGTTCGGTCAGTCCCTTTGCGGTGGTGAGCTGGTCGGCCAGACGAATTCGGCGATCGCTCCGCCGGTGACGGAGATCGTGCCGGCCGGCGTATCTTCGTCCCACCAGACGGTATAAGCGCCCGCCTCCAGGTCCGGGTAGACGGCGCTGTGGAACACCCCGTCCCGCACGTGCCGCTCCCGTACCGCCGAGTGGGTACGCGGGCCGTCCCGGTCCGCGCGACTGATCTCGATCTCCCGCCCGTGCAGGTCCCGGCCGGTGTGGATGATCAGCGCGCCGGAGTCGCCGCCGAGGTCGAGCAGGACGGTCCCGCGGTACGACGGGCCGAGGTCGTGATGCCGGTGCATGCCACCCCTCCCCTCAGGACCGCTTCGCCGGCGGGTTGCCGAACCCGTCGTACGGGGTGCCGAGGAACGGGAAGTCACCGAGGAACGGCGCGGTCACGTCCGTCGCGTCCAGACCCGGCGTGACGGCCGCCGCCGCGGCGTCCGGCTGGAACGTCTTGTCGACCAGCGGCACGGTCAACCCGGCGATCGCCCGCAACGCGATGGTCACCACGTCGTCGCCGACCCGGCGTCCGTTGGGGAAGCCGGCCAGGTCGCCGCCGAGCACCCCGAACCGGTCCGGTCGGGCGCTCGGACGGATCGCCGTGTTGAGCCGCAGCATGTCGGCCTGGGTGTCGCCGGTGGTGTTCGCGAAACCGTCCACCAGCCCGGCCGGTACGCCGGTGAGCAGGAGCGCCACCAGGTCGGCGCGCGGCTTCTTCGCCTTGTTCAACGCGTCCAGGTGGGGAAAGACACCCGGGTAGAGCACCGGCAGCAGCCCGGCCAGCTCGGGCCGCTCGACGAACCCGGCGAACCGCTTGTCCTCCGACGGCGGCAGCGTGTTCCACAGGTCCTTCTTCGACATCGGCACGATCACCTCGTTGAACAACGGGTTGCCGAGCCGGGACACCTGAACGAAGGGGCCGGTGGCGGTGTCCGCGGACACCCGGTCGCCGAGCACCCGCACCTGCTGGCGGGACGCGGTGGTCCAGACACCGATGGTCGACGCGCGGTCGGCGTAGCCGTACCGGCCGGCCCGGCGGCGCACCTTGCCCAGCGGCACCTGGACCGCGATGCTGTGCACGTTCAGCCGGTCCAATGCGTTGACCGGCTCGCCCTCGGCCTTGAACAGCTTCCTGCCGGCGACGTGGAGCTGCTGGAACGGCCGCAGCGTACCGAGGTCGAACACCGCGCCCAGGTCGACGAAGAAGCCGTCGGCGCGCTGGCCGGCGAACACCTTCTCGCCGGTGGACAGCTTGAAGGTCGCCTGCTTCACCAGGTTCTGGTAGTTCGGCGTGGACAGCGGACCGACGTTGCACGGCGGGCAGGGCAGCTTGTTCGCCAGCACGTGCTCCCGGCCGTCCGCGATCCGGGTCAGCTTGTAGAACTGCCGCCGGTTCCAGTTCTTGCTGTCCAGCGACTCGATCGGCCCGGTGTTGTAGAGAAAACTGTTCTGATTCGTGATCTCGGTGGTGAATTCGAAACGATAGGTGACGTCCGGGTAACCGTCTCCGTCGTTGTCGACGTGGATCTCGTACCGGACGTCGTCACCGAACTCGAAGAAGTTGGGGCCGCCGGAGGGGAGCTGCACCGGCACGTAGTTGGCGATCAACGTGACCGTGTCGGGCCGACTCGGGCTGACGAACGCGTACAGGTCGGAACTGTCGGCGACCGGATCCTTGGCGATCTCCGGGGCCTCGCGGTGAGAGGACATGGCGGACCACACCTTCGTCGGGGGAAACGTCTGTCGGACCGGCGCCGGGAGCCCGCGCCGGGAAGAGCGGGGTCAGCGGCGGCCGGCGGCGCGTACCAGACGGTCGGCCAGCCCACGGTCGCGCACCTGAACCCGGGTCGTGCCGACGAAGACGTCCATCGTGCCGGTGGCGGCGTCACGGAGGTGGACCACGATCGGCTCGTCGCGCCGGCCCGCGGTGGGGGCGTTCTGCGCGGCGGACAGGCCCGGCACGGTGAGCGCCGCCGCGCCCAGGGTGGCGCTCGCGGCGGCGGTCAGCGTCTGCCGGCGGGTCAGCCGCGGCCAGGGCCGCCGCTTCGGCGCGTCGGTGGTCTCGTCAGTGCTCATCGGCAACCTTTCCGCAACCGGCGCCGCAGCGCCGCGGGGGCCGGGCACCCGGACGCCGCCGGATCCCCGGGCTGGGGTCACCGGCGGCGGTCCTCGCCGCAACCGCCGCCGGCATCCACAGGTACGGCGCGGCGCGGGGAAAGGTTCGACGTCAGACGCGGGTGTGACCGTACGCGGTCGTCCGCTTGCGGAACGGCCGGCCGGCCGCCGTGGCGATCGCCCGCAACTGCTCCTCGGTGCGGGCCGAACCGTTGCCCGAACCGGCCATCCGGGAGATGGTCTCCTCCATCAGCGTGCCGCCGAGGTCGTTGCAGCCGCCCCGCAGCATCTCCACCGTGCCGGCGTCGCCGAGCTTCACCCAGGAGCACTGGATGTTGTCGATCCGGCCGTGCAGCAGCAGCCGGGCCATCGCGTGCACCACCCGGTTCTCCTGCCAGGTCGGCCCCGGCCGGGCGATGCCGGCCAGGTAGATCGGCGCGTTGGTGTGCACGAACGGCAGCGCCACGAACTCGGTGAACCCGCCGGTACGGTCCTGCACCCCGGCCAGCACCCGCAGGTGGGCCAACCACTGGCCCGGGTGGTCGACGTGCCCGTACATCATCGTGGAGCTGGACCGGATGCCCAGCTCGTGGGCCGTGCTGACCACCTCGACCCAGGCGGCGGCCGGCAGTTTGCCCTTGGTGAGCACCCAGCGCACGTCGTCGTCGAGGATCTCGGCGGCGGTGCCCGGGATGGTGTCCAGGCCGGCCTCGCGCAGCCGGACCAGCCACTCCCGCACCGGCACGCCGGCCTTCGCGGCGGCGGTGACGATCTCCATCGGGGAGAACGCGTGCACGTGCATCCCGGGCACCCGCGTCTTGATCGCGCGGACGATGTCGGCGTAGCCGGTGACCGGCATCTTCGGGTCGATGCCGCCCTGGAGGCAGACCTCGGTGGCGCCGGCCGTCCACGCCTCCTCGGCCCGGTCGGCGACCTGTTCCAGGGAGAGCCGGAACGCGTCGGCGTCGCTCTCCCGCTGCGCGAACGCGCAGAACCGGCAGCCCACGTAGCAGACGTTCGTGAAGTTGATGTTCCGGTTGACCACGTAGGTCACGTCGTCGCCGACCGCGTCCCGGCGCACGTCGTCGGCGATGCGGCACAGCTCGTCCAGCGCCGGCCCGTCCGCGCCGAACAACGCCAGCGCCTCGGCCTCGTGCGCCGGCGTCAGCAGCGCGGCCGGGTCGTCCGCCGCCAGCCGCAGGCCGGCGCGCAGGTCGGCGTCCCCGCCGCCGCTTCCGGGCACCGGACGGGTGACCTTGTTCGCCACCTCGGACCAGTCGCCGTAGACGCTGTCGAAGTCGCCCCGCCGGTCCTCCGTCCGGCCGGTCACGTCGATCGTGGCGTGCAGGTCGGTCCGGCCTCCGAAGACCTCCTCCGGCTCCTGCCAGGGCCGCCCCACCGGGCGGGCCGCCTCGACCGCGAGCCCGGTCGCCGGGTCGGCGAGCGCGGTGACGTGCGGCAGCAGGCGCGGGTCCAGCCACGGCCCGCCGGCGCGCACGTACTCCGGGTAGACGGTCAACCGCTCGCGCAGCGTGAACCCCGCGCCCGCGGTCCGCGCGACCAGCTCGTCGAGCTGCGGCCAGGGCCGCTCCGGGTTGACGTGGTCCGGCGTGACCGGGGAGACCCCGCCCCAGTCGTCGATGCCGGCGCGCAGCAGCAGGTCGTACTCGCCGGCGATCAGGTTCGGCGGCGCCTGGATGCGGGCCTTCGGACCGAGCAGCACCCGGGCCACCGCCACGGTCGCGGCCAGGTCGTGCAGCTCCGCGTCCGGCATGCCGCGCATCGCGGTGTCCGGCTTGGCGCGGAAGTTCTGCACGATCACCTCCTGGAGGTGGCCGTACTCCCGCATCGCGCGACGGATCGCGAACAGCGCGTCGACCCGCTCGGCCCGGTTCTCGCCGATGCCGATCAGGATGCCGGTGGTGAACGGCACGCCGACCCGGCCGGCGTCGTCGAGCACCCGCAGCCGCACCGCGGGTTCCTTGTCCGGCGAGCCGAAGTGCGGGCCGCCCGGCTCCGACCAGAGGCGGGTCGCGGTGGTCTCCAGCATCATGCCCATGCTCGGCGCGACCGGCTTCAGCCGCTGCAACTCCGACCAGGACAGCACGCCCGGGTTCAGGTGCGGCAGCAGGCCGGTCTCCTCCAGCACCGCCACGGCGCAGGCGCGCAGGTAGTCGAGGGTGGAGTCGTAGCCGCGCTCGTCCAGCCACTCGCGGGCCGCCGGCCAACGCTCCTCGGGGCGGTCGCCGAGCGTGAACAGCGCCTCCTTGCAGCCCTGCGCGGCACCCTCCCGGGCGATGGCGAGGACCTCGTCGCGCTCCAGGTAGGCGGCGGGCAGCCGGTGCGGCACGGTGGCGAACGTGCAGTAGTGGCAGCGGTCCCGGCAGAGCCGGGTCAGCGGGATGAAGACCTTCTTGGAGTACGTGACGACGCCCGGCCGGCCGGCCTCGCGCAGCCCGGCGTCGCGGATCTCACCGGCGACGCGGAGCAGCTCGTCGAGCGCCGCGCCGCGCGCGGTGAGCAACGCGCCCGCCTCGTCCATGTCCAACGCCCGGCCGGTGGCGGCCCGCCCCAGCGCCCGCCGGACGCTGGCCTCGGTCGGGAGGGAGTCGCTGCGATCAACCATCGGCCCAGCCTATGCGCTGCCCGCCGCGTCCCGTCGAGGTGTAAGGCGGGGCCCCTCTTAACGCCTCCGGAAGAGGAGGGGGCCCCGCCTGACACTTGCGCCCGGCGTTCACCGGGGCTGGTGCGGGTCCTCGCGGTCGAAGCGCTGGGTGCGCTCGTCGTCGGCCGGGGACGCCGGCTGGCCCGGCTCGGCGCTCTGGCGCGGGATCGCCTGGGTGGGGTCGGCCGACGGCGGCTGGCCGAACGGCGGGGCCGTCGGCGCCGAGCCGGCCTGCGGGCCGCCGGCCCCCGGAGCACCGAACTGCGGCCCGTCGAACGGCGAGCCCGACGGCGGGTTGCCGAACTGCGGGTTGCCGGCCTGCGGGGCGCCGAACTGCGGGCCACCCTGCGGGGCGCCGAACTGCGGGCCGGCGAACGGCGGGGCCGACTGCGGGGCGTGCGGCGGAGCGGTGTTGAACGGCGGCGCCGACTGCGGCTGGCCGTACGGACCGGCCTGCGGCCAGCCGGGCTGCGGGGGCCCGCCCGCCGACGGGTAACCCGCCGGAGGCTGGCCGGGCTGCGGGGGCACCCCGGCCGGCGGGTAACCGCCCTGGGCGGGGTAGCCACCGGGCTGGCCGGGCTGCTGCGGCCAGCCGGGCTGGGCCTGACCGTAGACGCCGGGCTGGGGCTTGGGCTTCGGCACGTAGTAGAGCGTGCGCCAGATCTTGAACACCACGAACGCGGCCACCGCGAAGACGGCCAGCCAGGCCACCCGGGTGAGCAGCCCGAGGAACGCGTCGAGCACCTCGCCGTCGGCGAGCCGGTTGACCAGCCAGATCAGGAACGTCAGCGCGCCGAAGAGGGCGGCGACGGCGTACTCGACCAACGCCACCTGGGTGATCAGTTTCGCCTTCGGCAGCGTCGGCCGGACGTGGGTGGCGAGCAGCACGGCCAGCAGCGGCAGGACCGTCGACTCCAGCCCGACGAAGGAGAAGAAGGTGCTGCCGGCGCGACCGCCGAACGTGCTGTAGTCGTCGACCGGCACCAGCAGGCGCAGCAGGCCGACGAAGAGCAGCACGGCGTTCGCGCCGAGCAGGACGAGCGCGGCCAGTTCGCGCAGCGGCTTGGTCAGTTGGCTGGCCTGCGCGGCGTCACCGGACGCGGGCTCGGTGGGGCTGGTCACGGACTCCCCCAGGGGACGAAAGCGGACAGTTGGCGACGTGAGCCTAGTCTCTCCGGCCACCGGGCGATCCACGGCGGCACGTGCGGAAGGATGGACGGCATGCGCATCGTGGTACTGACCGGCGGCATCGGGGGCGCCCGGTTCCTGCTCGGCGTCCGGGCGTACGCCCGGGAGACGGGTGCCGACGTGACCGCCGTGGTCAACGTCGGCGACGACCTGCTGCTGCACGGGCTGAAGGTCTGCCCCGACCTGGACAGCGTGCTCTACACGCTGGGCGGCGGCGCCGATCCGGAGCGTGGCTGGGGGCGGGTCGGTGAGACCTGGACGGTGAAGACCGAACTGGCCGCGTACGGGGCGGAGCCGAGCTGGTTCGGCCTCGGCGACAAGGACCTCGCCACCCACCTGGTGCGCACCTCCATGCTCAACGCCGGCTACCCGCTGTCCCAGGTCACCGAGGCGCTGGCCACCCGCTGGCAGCCCGGCGTACGCCTGCTGCCGGCCACCGACGAGCGCCTGGAGACCCACGCGGTCATCTCCGACGAGCAGGGGCGGCGGGCGGTCCACTTCCAGGAGTGGTGGGTGCGGTACCGGGCCGCCGTACCCACCGAGCAGTTCGTCTTCGTCGGCGCGGAGGCGGCGAAGCCCGCGCCCGGCGTGGTCGAGGCGATCGCCGCCGCGGACGTGGTGCTGATCGCGCCGAGCAACCCGGTGGTCAGCGTCGCCCCGGTGCTGGCCGTGCCCGGCCTGCGTGAGACGGTGGTCGGCGGTCCGGCCCCGGTGATCGGGGTGTCGCCGATCATCGGCGGCGCGCCGGTACGCGGCATGGCCGACCGCTGCCTGGCCGTGCTGGGCGTCGAGTGCAGCGCGGCCGGGGTGGGCGCCCTCTACGGCAGCCGGTCCGGCGGCGGGCTGCTCGACGGCTGGCTGGTCGCCCCGGAGGACGAGGACGCCGTGGTGCCGGGGGTGACCGTCCGCGCGGCGCCGCTGCGGATGACCGACGAGGCGGCGACCGCCGCGATGGTGCGCGCCGCGTTGGAGTTGATGTGAGGCTGGAGATCCTGCCGGTGCCGGGCATCGGCCATGTGACCGAGGGCGACGACCTGGCGGCGCTGATCGCCGGCGCGGCGCCCTGGCTGCGCGACGGCGACGTGCTGGTGGTCACCAGCAAGATCGTGTCGAAGGCGGAGGGCCGACTGGTCGACGTGCCCGCCGACGGTCCGGAGCGGCTCGCCGCGCGGGACCGGGTGCTGGCCGCCGAGACCGCCCGGGTGGTCGCCTCCCGGGGCGCGACCCGGATCGTGCAGACCCACCACGGGTTCGTGATGGCCTCCGCCGGCATCGACGCGTCCAACGTGGACAAGACCCGGCTGGTGCTGCTGCCGGTGGACCCGGACGCGTCGGCCCGGGCGTTGCGGGCCGCGCTGCGCGAGCGGCACGGTCTCGACGTCGCGGTCATCGTCAGCGACACCATGGGCCGCCCGTGGCGCAACGGCCTGACCGACGTGGCGCTCGGCGTGGCCGGCATGCCGGCGATCCGCGACCACCGGGGCGAGGTCGACCCGTACGGCAACGAGCTCCAGCTCACCCAGATGGCGGTGGTCGACGAGCTGGCCGGCGCCGGCGAGCTGATCAAGGGCAAGTGCGACCAGGTGCCCGTCGCCGTGGTCCGCGGTTACCTCGGCGCGGCCCGGGACGACGACGAGGGCGCCCGCGCGCTGGTGCGGGACGCCTCGCTGGACCTCTTCTCGCTGGGCACCGCCGAGGCGCGCGCCGCCGGCCTGCGGGCGGCGGCCACGCTCCCCGAGGGCACCGGGCCGACGCCCCCCGACCCGGCCGCGGTGGACCGGGCGATCGCCGCGGTCGCCGACGTGGTCGCCCCGGGCACCGTGTTCACCCACGTCACCGACGAGGAGGTACGCGCCGGATTCGCCGCCACCGTGCCCGACTGGCCGGCCACGGCCACCGGTCTGCTGCTCGGCGCGGCGCCGACGCCGGTGGACCGGCCGGACCTGGTGCGGTTCGGCGCCGACCTGCAACGCCTGCGCACCGCGCTGGCCGCCGAGGGCATCGGGTCCGTGCTGCTGCCACCACCGGCGGGCAGCACCGCCAGCGCCACGCTGGCGCTCTGACCGGCCCCGGGCCCACGCCCCGCCCCGCCGCCCGGCGCCCCGGCGGCACGGCGGCACGGCGGCACGGCGGCACGGCGGCACGGCGGCACGGCGGCACGCTGACCGGCCGGCCCCGGCGCGGTCAGGCGTCGAGGACGGCGCGGCCCAGCGGGGTCAGCGTGTGCAGCACGGTGTTGCGGTCCCGGTGGCTGACCAGCAGCCCCGCGTTACGCAGCACGGTGGTGTGCTGGCTGGCCGCGGCGGCGGAGATGCGCAGCCGTCGGGCCATCTCGCCGGTGGTGCAGCCCTCGTCGGCGACCTGGAGCACCGCCGCGCGGGTGCGGCCGAGCAGCGCGGCGAGCGCCTCGCCCTGTCCGGCGCCGTCCCGGGCGGCGCCGTTGCCGGGCGTGAGGCCGCCGAGCCGGTCGACCGGGTAGACCAGCACCGGGGGCAGCGTCGGATCGACAAGCGCCACCGGGGTGCGGGAACAGAAGAAGGACGGGACGAGCAGCAGCCCCCGGCCGTCCAGGTGCAGCTCCCGGCTGTCCGGGTAGTCGAGCACCTCGAGCACCCCGCCGCCCCACCGCATGGCGGGTCGCAGGCTGGCGAGCAGCCCTTCGGCGCCACCGTCGAGCATGGCTCGGGCGCGTCGGGCCCGGTCCGCCTCGACGGCGGCCTGGACCCGGGCCCAGTAGGGCGTGACGGCCAGGGACTGGTAGCGCGCCATGCTGTCGGTGAGGTTCTGCAACACCTCGGGTTCGCCCCGGACGAGCGCGGTCGCCGAGGGCGGCAGCGGGGTCTCCGCGGCGAGCATGGTCAGGTCGCGGCGCAGCATTCCGCGCGGGGTGCCGCGGACCGCCTCCAACCCCGCCTCGATGCCGTCCTTGCTGGCGGACGGCGTGAGGAAGTCGGGAAAGTAGCCGCGCGGTGGATTGAGCGCGAGGAGCAACCGGTAGTGCTCGGCGCCGTTGTCGGCCCGCAGCCCCTGCGCGACGGCGCGTCGCCAGGTGGTCATCATGGGGTCACGGCCGCGGCCCTGGAGCAGGTGCAGGCTGAGGACCAACTCCCAGAGCGGGTCCGCGGCCGGGGCGACCCGGGTCCGCAGAATGTCCTCACTCGAGAAAATGATCTTCAGCATGGAGAGCGCTCCCGGGTGGACGGCGGAGGTGCCCGCCACCCCTGGCACTTTACCCGCCGGCAGTAATCTCCATCTTTAAGCGTGACGTGAAAGACCTCGACGGTAGGGCGGCCGGTTCGGCAGACTCTTCCTTGCCCGCCGACGCCGGGGCGCAGTGTCGACCCGGGCGCCGGCTGACGGGCGTGGCCGGACGGCACCACGAGGGTCTGCGGATTTCGTTCCGCAGGGGTGCCGTCCGGTCGTCGCTCATCCGATCCAGAGCGCCACCCGGTGGTCCTCGTCGGTCACGTAATAGCAGCGCCCGGCCGCCTCGGCCAACCCTTCCACGTGGTGGAACGGCGCCAGGTCCGCCACCAGCTCCGCGCCCACCCGGGCGTCGTCGGCGGCGGTGTGCCGGAACCGCACGTGGCGGGACGTCACCTCGCCGCCGTGCGGGTGGTCGTCGAGCAGCACCGAACCCTTGCCCAGCGCGTCGATCGACCCGATCACCGCCGCGTAGCCGCCGTCGTCGGTCGGCGTGATCGCGCGGAAGCCGGCCAGCGCCCCGGCCGGCGTCACCCCGGTCAGCGCGTACGCCCCGAGCGCCCGGGGCCAGCGCGTGCCCGCCTCGTCGAACATCCCCGCCACCCCGGTCAGCTCGACGTAGATCGGCTCACCCGCGGCGGTCACCGGGAACCGCAGCCCGAGCAGCACCGTCCCGTCCGGCGTGAACGCCGCCGCCTCCACGTTGAGCGGCAGGTCGTCCTCGGCCAGCCGGCCCACCCAGCCCTTGGCCCGGGCGGTGCCCCGCGCCACGGTCTCCGACACGAACCGCCGCCGGACGTTCTCGCCCGGGGGCAGCGTGGTCAGCGGCGCGGCGACGAGCGCGTCGTTGATCGCCCGATGCAGCCGGAACCGGTTACGGACCACGTGCACGGCGAGCGGCCCGGACACCGCGTCGTCCTCCCGGAACCGGGCCACGAACGCACGCCGGGGCCGCAACGGCCCACCCTTCGACCCGAAGTGCGAGCCGAAGACGTACACCCAGCCGTCGTGGTGGGCGAGCGCCTCGCCGTCCTCGGTACGCCCGTTCTCCCGGCCCGCGTCGGCGGGCACGTGGTGCGCCACCCACTCACCGTCGTCGCGTTCCAGCAGCAACGCCAGGCACCGCTCGACCGGCCCCTCGTCCAGCACGGTCCAGAAGCCGCGCCGCGCGCCGTGCGCCCGCAGCAGTGTCGGTGAGCGGACCGGCAGCAGATCGCTCGCCTCGTTGCCGGCCACCAGGAACTCGACGAGTCGTAGGGTCACCGCGTCAGGGTACGGAGGTCGCGCTCGTACAGTGTCCGGGTGCCCGACACCTTCCGCACCGCGTACGCCGACCTGCACGCCGATGCCACGGCGGCGCTGAGCCGCTGGACGGCGACCAGCCCGGCCGCCGCCGCCGACCGGGACCGGACGCTGGCGCTGCTGGCCGCCGGGCCGGTGGCGATGAGCCGCGCGCACCGGCCCGGACACGTCACCGCCAGCGCGCTGGTCCTCGACCCGACCGGCGGCCGGGTGCTGCTCTGCCTGCACGGCAAGTTCCACAAGTGGGTGCAGCTCGGCGGCCACTGCGAGCCCGGCGACCGGACGCTGGCGACGGCCGCGCTGCGCGAGGCCACCGAGGAGTCCGGGATCGCCGGCCTGACCCTGGACCCGGAGCCGATCGACGTGGACGTGCACCCGGTCGCCTGCCAGGGCGGTTCGCTGCACTACGACGTCCGGTACGCCGTGTTCGCCCCGCCCGGCGCGGTCGAACGGGTCAGCGACGAGTCCGAGGCGCTGGGCTGGTTCCCGCCGGACCGGCTGCCGGAACCGCTGGCCGGCGGGACCGCCCAACTGGTGGCGCCCGCGCTGGCGGCACTGGCCCGCCGCGCCGCCGGGTGACGGCGCGGCCGGCTCAGACCAGGCCCTCCTCGCCGCGCTCCTTGAGCTGGTCGACGATCTTCTTCACGTCCTGTGCCCGGTCCCGGGGGCAGACCAGCAGCGCGTCCGGGGTGTCCACCACGATCAGGTCGTGCACGCCGACGGTGGCGACCAGGCGGCCGGAGTGCGGCACCACCACGGTGCCGGTGGTGTCGTGCAGCAGCACACCCGGCTTCGCGTCGCCGCCGAGCACCACGTTGCCGGCGGCGTCGGTCGGCAGCACCTCGCTGAGCGTGTGGAAGTCGCCGACGTCGTTCCAGCCGAAGTCGCCGGGCACGGTCGCCACCCGGCCGGCGGTCGCCGCGCCCTCCATCACCGCGTAGTCGACCGAGATCTTCGGCAGCGTCGGCCACACCGTGCCGAGCACGTCGTCCTGTTGCGGGGCGCCCCAGGCCGCCGCGATCGCGGTGATCCCGGCGTGCAGCGCCGGCTGCTGGCGGGCCAGCTCGGCCAGGAAGACGTCCACCCGCCAGACGAACATGCCGGCGTTCCAGAGGTGCCGGCCGGAGCGCAGGTAACCCTCCGCCACCTCGGCCGCAGGCTTTTCCTTGAACTCGCGTACCGGCCGCAGCGGCCCGTCACCGACCGGGTCGCCGGTTTCCAGGTAGCCGTAGCCGGTCTCCGGCCGGGTCGGGGTGATGCCCACCGTCATCAGCAACCCCTGCTCGGCGCCGCGGATCGCCTGCCGCACCACCTCGGCCCAGCCGGCCGGGTCGGCGATCAGGTGGTCGGCGGCGAACGCGCCCATCACCGCCTCCGGGGCGCGGTCGGCGATCACCGCGGCGGCCAGCGCGATGGCCGCGCAGGAGTCCCGTGGCGACGGCTCGACCAGGATGTTCTCCTCCGGCACGCCAGCCAGTTGCCGGGCCACCGCCGCGGCGTGCGCGGCCCCGGTGACCACCAGTGTGCGTTCCGGTGTGGTCAGCGGCCCCAACCGGTCCACCGTGGCCTGCAACAGCGAGGCGGAGGTGCCGGTCAGCGGGTGGAGGAACTTGGGATGGCCGGCGCGGGACAGTGGCCACAACCTTGTGCCGCTGCCGCCCGCCGGGATGACGGCGTAGAACATCAGCACATCATGCCCGAAGCGGGCGAGCCGCCACGGCGGATGAGGCGGCGCGCCGCACCGCCGGTCAGGAGCGGGCCCGCCGCCAGGCGGCGATGTGCACCTCGGCGCTGGACTCCCAGGTGAACTCCTTGGCCCGGTCGAAGCCGGCCTTGGCCAGCGACAGCCGCCGCTGCTCGTCGTCGAGCAGGGCGCCCAGGTCGGCGGCGATCTGATCCGGGTCCTCGCTGGTGTACGCCACCGCGTCGCCGCCCACCTCGGGCAGGGACAGCCGCGGCGTGGTGAGCACCGGCGCGGCGCACGCCATCGCCTCCAGGATCGGCAGCCCGAAGCCCTCGCCGTAGGACGGGTAGGCGGCGACCAGCGCGCCGCCGAGGAAGCCCGGCAGGTCGGCGTAGCGCAGGTAGCCGGGGCGCAGCAGCCGCAGGTGCGACGGGACCTCGGCCACCGCGCGGTCGATGTCGTCGTCGTGCCCCTGGCCGCCGGCCACCACCAGCACCGGCGGGTTCGGCCGGTCGGCCACCGCCCGGGCCCAGCCGCGGATCAGGTTGGGGACGTTCTTGCGCGGCTCCTTGGCGCCGAGGAACGCGATGTAGCTGTTGTCGCCCAGCCCCAGCCGGGCCCGGACCCGGGCCTTCTCCTCGTCGCCCGGCGCGTGGAAGGCGGCCTGGTCGACACCGTGGTAGGCGACGTCGATCCGGGTCGGGTCGGCGTCCAGCAGCCGGATCAGCTCGTCCCGGGTGGCCTTGCTCGGCACGATCACCCGGGCGGCGCGGCGCAGCGAGGTCTTGATCGCGCTGCGGAAGAACGTCCGGCGCGACTTGTCGTAGTGCTCCGGCTCGGTGAAGAACGTCGCGTCGTGCACGGTGACCGTCACCGGACACCCGGCCCGAAGCGGACAGGTGTAGAACGGCGAGTGCAGCACCTCCGCGCCGACCTGCTGGGCCAGCAGCGGCAGGCCGGTCTGCTCCCAGGCGAGCCGCGCCGGCCGGTGCGCCACCGCCGCCGGCGCCGGGACGATCTCGGCCCCGGGCAGCATCCGGGTGTAGCGCTCCAGGTCGGTGCGGAGGCTGACCACCGCCAGGTCCACGCCGTCGCCGCAGACCCGGCCGAGCGCGCCGAGCAGGCCGTCGACGTATCGACCGACGCCGCCGCGGTCGGCGGGGACACTCGTGGCGTCGATGAGAACGCGGGGCGGGCGACCGGCGGTCACGGGGCGACTCCTCAGGTGGCACGGTTGTGGGGAAGAACACTGCCGGCAAGCCTACGCCGGGCGGGCCGCCCTACGCTGACTGCGACCCGACGGTACGCCGACTTGCCGTCGTCATCGAGTACGCACTCCGGGCGCGTATCGTTCGCGCCGATGGCCGACAACATTGCCCGGGTGTTCGCCGACGCGATCGCGCCCGATCCCACCAGACCGCTGCTGACCTGGTACGACGACGCCACCGGGGAGCGCACCGAACTCTCCGGCGCGACGCTGGCGAACTGGGTGGCCAAGACCGCCAACCTGCTCGTGGACGAGGTCGGCACCGCACCGGACGAGATGGCCGGCGTGTTGCTGCCGCCGCACTGGCAGACCGCCGCGGTGCTGCTCGGCTGCTGGTCGGCGGCGTTGACGGTGGTCGACGCGCCGGGCCCGGTGGAGGTGCTGTTCACCGCCGTCGACCGGGTCGACGAGGCGGCCCGCTGGCCGGCCGGCGAGCGCTACGCGCTGGCGCTGGACCCGTTCGCGCTGCCGATGCGGCAGGTACCGGCCGGCTGCACCGACTTCGTGTCGGCGGTACGCGGGCACGGCGACCACTTCACCCCGTACCCCTCCGGTGGCGAGGGGGACGCGGCGCTGCTGGCCCGCGCGGCGGCCCGCGCCACGGAGCTGGGCCTCACCCCCGGCGACCGCCTGCTGGTCGACGTGACCCGGCACCCCGACCCGGTCGACTGGCTGCTGGCCCCGCTGACCGCCCGCGCCACGGTGGTCGCCTGCGCCCACCCCACCCCGGCCCACCTGACGACCCGCGCCGCGACGGAGCGAACCACCCACACGCTGTCCTGACCCCACCCCCTCCCTCGCGATCTTGCGGTTGCCGCCCCGGTTCCGGGCGATTCACCCCTTTCGCCTGGGCAGCAAGTGCAAGATCGCCGGAGGGTCAGGGGGAGGTGCGGGTTTGGGCGAAGGCGGCGAACGCGGTGAGGGACTCGGGGTTGGCCAGGGCGCCCTTGGCCGCGGCGCGGTCGACCGGGGTGCCGGTCAGGATCTTCTTGACCGGCACCTCCAGCTTCTTCGCGCTCAGCGTGCGCGGCACGGCCCGGACCTGGTGGATCTCATCCGGCACGTGCCGGGGCGACAGCGCGGTACGCAGCTCGCGGCAGATCTTCCTCCGCATCGCGTCGTCCAGTTCCAGGCCGTCCGCGAGCACCACGAACAGCAGCAGCTCCCCCGCGCCGCCCTCGTCGTCCTCCAGGTGCACCACCACCGAGTCGACCACCTCGTCGAGCCCCTCCACCACGGAGTAGAACTCGGCCGTGCCGAGCCGCACGCCGCCCCGGTTCAGGGTGGCGTCCGACCGGCCGGTGATGACGCAGCCGCCGCGCTCGTTCACCGTGATCCAGTCGCCGTGCCGCCAGACGCCGGGATAGACCTCGAAGTACGCCTCCCGGTAGCGGACGCCGTCCGGGTCGTTCCAGAACCCGACCGGCATGCTCGGCATCGGCTCGGTGATCACCAGCTCGCCGAGCTGACCGACCACCGCCGAGCCGTCGGCGGAGCGGGCCTCCACCTTCGCGCCCAGCGCCCGGCAGGCGATCTCACCGGCGTGCACCGGCAGCAGCGGCACCCCACCGACGAACCCGGTGCAGACGTCCGTGCCGCCGGAGAGCGACTGGAGTTGGAGACGGTCGCCGACGTTCTCGTACACCCAGGTGAAGCCCTCGGCGGGCAGCGGCGCGCCGGTCGAGCCGAGGCCACGCAGCGCGGACAGGTCGGCGATCTCCCGCGGCACCAGCCCGGCCTTGCGGCAGGCCAGCAGGAACGGGGCCGAGGTGCCGAAGTAGGTGGTGCCGGTCTCCGCCGTCAGCCGCCACAGCGCGCCCAGGTCCGGGTGGCCCGGGTTGCCGTCGAACAACACGATCGCCGCGCCCACCGCCGGCCCGGAGACCAGGAAGTTCCACATCATCCAGCCGGTGGTGGTGAACCAGAAGAACCGGTCGGACGGGCCCAGGTCGTGATGCAACGCCAGCATCTTCAGGTGTTCGAGCAGGATGCCGCCGTGGCCGTGCACGATCGGCTTCGGCAGGCCGGTGGTGCCGGAGGAGTAGAGCACGTAGAGCGGGTGGTCGAACGGCACCGGCGTGAACGACAGCGGCTGGTCGGTCTCCGCCGCCAGCGCCGCCCAGGAGATCGCGTCCTCCGGCGGGTCACCCGCCGGATCGAGGTACGCGATCGCGACGGTGTGCCGCAACGACGGCAGCGCGGCCCGGATGGCGGCCACCTCGGCGCGCCTGTCGACCGCCTTGTCGCCGTACCGGTAGCCGTCCACCGCGACCAGCACCGACGGCTCGATCTGCTGCCAGCGGTCGGTGACGCTGCGGGTGCCGAACTCGGGCGCGCAGGAGGAGAAGATCGCGCCCAGGCTCGCGGTGGCGAGCAGCAGGACGTACGTCTCCGGGATGTTCGGCGCGTACGCCGCCACCCGGTCGCCGGCGCCCACGCCGAGCCCGCGCAGGCCGACGGCCACCCGACGGACCTGATCGCGCAGCTCCGCCGCGGTGAGCGTCTCCGGCGCACGGGTCTGCCCGTGCGCGATCACCGCCGGGTCGTCGTCGCCGAGCCCCGGCATGCGCAGCACGTTCTCCGCGTAGTTGAGCGTCGCGCCGGGGAACCAGCGGGCACCGGGCATGGCCCGGTCGGCGAGCGTGACGGCCGGTGGGGTGTGCGCCACCACCTGGAAGTAGTCCCAGATCGAGCGCCAGAACGCGTCCAGGTCGGTCACCGACCACTGCCACAGCGCGTCGTAGTCGGCGAACTCCAGCCCACGGTGCTCGGCCAGCCAGCGAAGGTAGGCACCGATCCGGGACCGATCACGCACGTCGGCCGGCGGCGTCCACAGCACGTCAGACACGTTCCACCCTCCCTGAAGGCCCGGCACGACACTGTGCATGGGCCGTGGCGCCATCTTGCCCTACCTCGTGCCGCCATTCTCCGCACCCGGCACCGGCTGCGGGGCGTGCCCGCGCCACACCCCGCACCCCTGCCCCATGTGGGCCGGCTCCGTCTCAGGCGGTGCGGTGGGCCTGGATGGCGCGACGGCGGGCCAGCCGGTGGGCACGCCGGATCTCCGCCTCCCGGAACCGGCGCTCGTCGTCGGACGTCTCCGGCAGCACCGGGCGGACCGGGCGCGGCGCGCCGCCGACGTCCACGCCCACGAAGACCAGGTACGCGGTGGCGACCCGCACCGGCTCGTCCTCGGCCGAGTCCCAGCGCTCGGCGACCACCCGCACCCCCACCTCCATCGAGGTGCTGCCGGTCCAGTTGACCTGGGCGTGGGCGTGCACGAGATCGCCCACCCGGACCGGCTCGGAGAAGACGATCTCGTCGATGGAGGCGGTGACCGCGGTGCCGCCGCTGTGCCGGGCCGCCGCCGCGCCGGCCACGTCGTCGACGAACTTCATCAGTACCCCACCGTGCACGGTCCCGTACAGATTGACATCGACAGCGGTCATGATGCGACTGAGCGTGACGCGGGAGTACGAGGTCGGCTTACCCGGCGGGACCGCGGGATGATCTGTCATGGCGAAAACGGTACGGTGCGCGGATGCGACATCTCTGGAGCTTCCTCGCCGGGTTGGTGGTGGCGCCCGTCACCTGGGTGTTCGTCACACTCGGTCAGGACGGATCTGGGCGGACCGTCAACCGCTGGGTGGAGATCGGTACGTACAGCACCCCCAACCTGATCGAACCGGCCGTCTACCTCGGCGTCGCCGGCATCCTGCTCGGCCTGCTCGGCACGCTGCGTTTCTCGCCGCTCGGCCCGCTCGTGGCCGGGCTGCTGCTCACCGCACCGTACGTGGGGCTGTTCGTCGCGCCCTTCACCGTGCGGGACCGGATCCCCGGCGACCTGAAGCTGCTCGGTGACCCGCTGCCGCTGCGCCAGCCGCTGGACAACGGCACGCTGTTCCTCATCGGCATGCTGCTGCTGATGGCCGTGTTCAGCGGCGGGCGGTGGCGTCGTCGACCCACGCCGGAGGCGGCCGGGGCGGAGCTGACCCCGGCCGGCACCCCGGCCGAGTCCGAGCCCGCGCTCACCGGCTGGTCCGCGCCGGCCCCGGCGAAGGACCCGGACACCGCCCCGCTCACGCTGGCCTATCCCGAAACCCCGACCGAACCCCTGCCCCGCCGTACCGGCGGCGAGTCGCCCTGGTCGGCGCCGCCGCGCGCCGGCAACCGCCCGGACGACGAACTCCGCTGACCGCCCCCGGGTGGGCCGGCCGGCCCCGGTCGACCCACCCGTTCCGGGGCGCGGCGACGCCTCGGCCGAGTCGGATCTCGGACCCCGGCCGCGGTACCCACGGATGAGTGACTGTCACTACAGTCAGCCGTTATGCCGCTGCCTTCCGTCAGAACACGACGGGTCGTCGGCGTGGCCACGGTCGTCCTGGCCGCCGCTCTCCTCGCCACCGGCGTCCACCTGGCGACCCGGGGTGACCCCCCGGTCGACGACGGCACCCGGGTCTGGTGCCTGTCGACCGGCCACCGTGCGGATCTGGTGGACGCCGCCCGCGCGCTCGACCTCGCCACCCCCGGCCCGGCCGAGGGGCAGCTGAGCTGGTCCGGCCGCCACGGCAGCCCCGAGCAGTGGCGGGCCGCCCGGCGCGCCGACTTCGACCGCACCTGCCGTGCGCTGACGGCCGCCGCCCGGTCGGAGCGGGCCGGCGCCGGCACGCCGCCGCCGTCACCCTGGGCCACCCTCCTTCCGTCGATCCTGCTGGCCGCCGCCAGCGCCGCGCTGGCCGGCTGGTTCAGTCGCCGGTCGGCCACCGCGGGCATCCGGCGGACGGAGGCGGACGCGCTGCGCACGGCGGCCCGGGAGTACGCGCTGGCCGTCGAGCCACTGCTGTCGCACGTGGAACGGGTCACGCCGGGTCCGTTCCCGGGAGTCGACGGCATCCGGGCCCGGCGGCGGGAACTGGCCAGCCGGTTGCACGCGGTGACCGGCGCGCATCCGCGCTGGCGGCTGGCCCGGCGGCTGGGTGACGCGCTCGACTCGTCCGCCGGCCCGCTGCACGACGTGCCGCGCGGCGGTGCGGCGGACGATCCCCGGCGCGCCGAGTGGGTGCGCGGGCAACGCACCGAACTGAGCCGGCTGGAGGCGCAGGTGGAGCAGGTGGCCCAGGCGGTGGAGAATCCCGGGCTGGTCCCGGGCCGCACCCCGGCGGGCGTACGGTGACCCCCCGGCCGCCCGACGCGCCACCGCCGGCGCCGGGTCACCCGCCGAATCCGTTCGCGGTGCCCAGGCTGGGCAGCACCGACCCGCTCAACCCGATCTGGTACGCCGAACACGTCCACTACTACGTCCCGGTCGACAACACCGAGGCGTCCTTCGAGCACTGTCAGAGGATGTTCGAGGACGTCGCCCCCCTGCACCACGAGGGCCGGCTGGTGCTGGTCCGGGGCGAACGGGGATGCGGGAAGACCGCGCTGGTCAACCGGTGCGCGCACTGGCTGCGCGACCGGCTCGGCCGGGACGGGCTGCGGGCGGAGGTGGTCAACCTGCGCCAGGAGGCCCACGAGAACGACCCGATCCCGACCCGGCGCGGCGACACCTGCCGGGCGCTGCTCGACAAGCTGAACGAGCGGCAACTGCTGCGGCACAACCTGGCGTACGAGATGCGCGACAGGCCCGACGACGCGTACCGCAACCTGCCCGGCTGCCTGGAAGACGAGCAGGCGCTGATCGTGCTGCTGCCGCCGGTGGAACTCCTCGACGAGCTGCACTACTACGCGGCGCGGGCGCCCCGGCGGATGGTCTTCCTCGCCGAGACCACCGCCGCACTCGAACGCCGGGACCGGGACGCGCTGGGTCGCCACACCGTCCACCTGGAGGTTGACGGCTTCGACCACGAGCACGCGGCACGCTTCGCCGCCGACCGGCTCGACCGGCTGCCACCCGGGCTGCTCCCGCCCCTGGCGGACACCGCACTCCAGGAGTACATAGACGACGGCAGATTGGCAACGATCCGCGAGATGCAATGGTTACTCTTCGGCGTTTACGAGACACTACGTGTGCAAGATGACCGACCCAACCAGGTGACCTGGCAGGATCTGGCCCGACACTTCATGAGAGAAGCCCGCCGCCTCAGGGAGCAGCCTTGATGGACGCGTACGACCCGGCCCCGATCGGCGAGGCGAACCCCTACCCGTCGAGCGCCGTGGCGCAGGTCGCCGACACCGGGTCGACCGTCTACACCATTCCCACCGTGGCGGTCCGCCGGGCCACCACCGCGATGGACGGCTACCTCGACGCGCTGCGGGTCGCGCCGCAGACGCCGGCCGGTCGGGTGGTGGCCGTGGTGGGCGACTACGGCACCGGCAAGACCCACCTCGCGTCCTACCTGGTCCGTCACGCGGCCGACCGCCTCGACGGCGACCTCCAGTCGATCTACCTGACCGCCCCGCCGGACACCTTCGTCTCGCTGTACCGCACCTTCGCCGACAAGCTCGCCGACCGCCGGGAGGTGGTGCACCGGCGCGTCCGCGGCCTGTACGCCGACATCCTCGCCGTCGAGCTGCGCCGGTCCCGGGTCACCGAACCCCTGGCCGAGCAACTGCTCGCGGGCACCCTGGACCCGGTCGCCGTGGTGGACACGTTCAACATGATGGAGAGCCAACTGCTCGGGCAGTTACGCGACCGGCTGCGCGAGGTCACCGAGAACGCCGAGTTCGCCCGCGCCCTGACGCTGCTGCTGCGCGGCGGGTTCGAGGACCAGGTCTGGGAGTGGATCGCCGGTCGACCGCCGGCCGACGTGCTCCGCGAGCGGGGGATCACCGGCACGCTCACCGGCAGCGAGGCCACCGCGCTCCAGGCGATGGGCGTCTTCGCTTTGCTGATCGGCTACGGCCCGAACCCGTTCGTCCTGGTCATCGACGAGTTGGATCAGCTACTCACCGCCGCCGGCCGGCGGGAGGACGAAGCCCTCGACGCGTTCAAGGAGATGCTGCGGGTCTTCGCCGCCTCCAACACGTTCCTGCTCCTCGCCGGGCTGCCCGACCTGCTCAGCACGCTGCGCCGCGACGTGCGGGACCGCAGCGGCGAGCAGATCACGATGACCCCGCTCGGCACGGCCGACGTGCTCGACTACGTGCTGCGGCGGCAGCGGGGCCGACTGGAACCGTTCAGCGAGACGACCGTCGGGCAGCTCGTCGAGCTGGCCAACGGGGTCCCCCGGGGCGTCATCTCGCTCTGTCACCGGCTCTGGCGCCGGGCCCGCGACCAGGGTGGCCCGGTCACCTCCGTGATGGTCCGGGAGGCGGCCCGCGAGCTGTACGGGGGCGTCGGCGCGCAGAACATCCTCGCCGAGATCCGTCGGGTGCTGGTGAGCACCGGCCACGAGAACTTCCGACCGGACTACTTCCCCACCGACAACCCGGACAGCCGCATCGACTACTGGATCCCGGCCGGCCGGGACGACGCCGGCTGCGGCATCCTGTTCTCCGGCCCGCTGCTGGAGGAGAGCGACGCCGCCCGGGTGGAGACCCGGGCCCGGATCAGCCACGCGCACCGCGACTGCGAACTGCTGCTCATCGTGCTGGAGCCGGTGCCCGAGCGTTTCCTCCCCCGGATCCGCGAGGCCGTCGGCCGGGAGCCGCTGCTCTACCGCCCCCGGTCGTTCGCCGACCAGCTCGCCGCCGAGGTGACGTCGATGACCGGGCGGCTCGAGGAGCGCTACCCGGCCGACGGGCCGCTGGTTCCGCTGGCCCCGCACATGGCCCGGCTGGACCGCCGCCAGTCGGCCACCCAGCACCTGCTCGGCCTGCTCACCGGCTCGCTCAGCGACCTGCGGGCCCAGAACGACGAGCACCTGGCCGCGATCCGCCGGGAACTGCGCGAGCTGCAACGCTGGCCGGTCCCGCCCGGCGACCGCCGCAACGGCGACGACCTCGCCGACCTGCCGACGCCGGTGACCGAGCTGTTCGACCGCGCCTTCGCCGTGGTCGACCTGCGCACACCGGTCGGCGTGCTGTTCCGGCGGGCGTTCGTCGAGGACGAGGGGGGCCGCGGCGCCCGGCAGGCGGTCCGGGCCCGGGTCCGGACCCCGGAGGTCCAGTCGGCGGTCGGGGTCGCCGCACTGCTGAACGCGCTCGTCGAGGCGTTCGGGTTGGCCGTGGCCGAGTGGTACCGTGCGGCCCGCCAGCGCCCCGACGGCCCCGCCGCCTACCAGTGGGACCGGCTCAACGAGATGTGCCTGATCTTCGACGCCGTGCACGAGTACCTGCCCGTCCGGCAGCTCCGTGGCGCGCGGGAACTCGTCGACGACGACGTACGCCGGCCGGAATCGGCCGGCGACGTGCTGACCGACTTCAGCGCGCGGGTGCGCCGGGAGCTGGTGACCGCGCTGACCGACGACGCGGCCTGACCGGCGACGCCGACCCCGCGGGCGTCGTCCCCGGACCGTCCCGGCCGGACGCCTCACGCAGGCCGTTGGTCACCGCGTGCACCAGGTTGACGACGAGGATCGCCGGCGCCACCACGGCGACCGTGCCGACGAACTGCCGTTGCAGCACCAGGGCCAGGATGACCGCGGTGATGCCGTTCTGCTGGCCGAGCAGCACGTCGAGGCGGTCGGAGGCGGGGAGCCGGGCACAGATCACGGACGCCACCACCACGTGCGCCGCCACGGCGGCCAGCCCCAGCACCACACCCGGCACCGGGTCCACGCCACCGACCAGGACCAACCCGAGCGCGAACGTGGCGGCCAGGAACGCCCCGCGGGTCAGCAGGTCGAGCACCCGCCCGATCGGGGGGCGGTAGAACAACCCGGCCACGGCGAGCCCGAGCAGCAGGAACTGGGTGACCGCCAGCACGGCGAGCCCGAGCAGGACGACGAGCTGACCGGCGGTCACCGCCCGGCCGACCCACCGGGCCCGGGTGGCCGCCCGGCGGTGGAGGAGCCGGGTACCCCACCAGGCCACCGCGGCGACGGCGGCGAGCAGCGCGTTCCGCGCCAGGGAGAGCGTGAACCCGCCCAGGTCCGCCGCCGTCGGGCCGGCCGGACCGCCGGGCAGCGCGGGGACCACCCAGGCGGCGGCGTACACGGTCAGCAGCACGGTGACCGGGTCGTCGAACGACGCCCACGCGGACAGGATCGACTCGGCCTGGACGGACATCCGCGAGCGGAGCCGGGTCGCCGCGAACGACAACGGGTCGATCTGGGCGACCGCCACCCCGAGCACCAGGAACGCGGGCCGACCGAACGCGAGGTACATCACCGCCGAGATCAGTGCCGCCTTGACCAGCACACCGACGGTGACCGCCAGGACCACCAGCCGCAGGTTCCGCCGGGCCGCCGCGAGGTCGATGCCGTGGGTGCTGGCGAACAGGCCGACCGCCAGCAGCGCGGTGGCCACCGTCAGGTACCCGTCGGAGCGGTGGACGCCGGTCCAGCCCTGCCCGGCCGCCAACGCCCAACCGGCGGTCGCGACCAGCACGAACAGGGCGCTGCGCCGCAGCGACGGCAGGACCGCCTCGACCACCCGGGCCCGGCGGTCGGCGGGACCCGGCCCGGCCCCGCCCGGCGGCACGCTCATCCGGCCAGCTCGGCGCCGAACACCGCCGCCCTCTCGTCCCCCTCCGCCACCCGGTCCTGGTCGAGCGTGACGGCGAGCAGGTAGCGGTCCAGCCCCACCGGGTAGCAGAAGAACGCGCCCTGCTCGACGTCGAGCACCAGCCGGCGCACCCGGGAGCCGATCGCCGGGTACGCGGACCGCACCACGGCGCGCAGCAGCTCGTCCACCCGCTGGGCGAGCTGGGCGTAGAAGGCCCGCCGCCGGCCCGGGGACACGTCCGCGAAGAAGCCGTCCAACCGCCGGTCGTCGAGCACGTCCGCGGTCGCCTCCAGCCGGCCCGGCCGACACACCGCCACGTAGTGCAGGCCCTCGGCGTGGACCTGCCCGGCGCAGCGCGCCGCCAACCCGGCGTACGACTCGTCGCGTACCCACGTCCGGGGCCCGAGGTCGGCGGCGGGCGGACCGGACGGGCCGGGGTGGCCCGACGCGGTGCTGGCCGGGGTGAGCCAGCCGCCGTAGTTGGTGGGCTGCTGACCGACCGCGGCGTGCTCCTCGTTGGCCAGCCGGAACAGGCCGATGTCGGCCGCCCGGACCGCCGGCTGCCGGGGCGGCGGCTCGTCCGCCGGCTCCTCCGCCCGGACCACGCCGACGAGGTGCTGCTCCCGGCTCAGTTGCAGGGCGAAGAGCGCGCCCCGCGCGGTGTGCAGCACCACCCGGATCAGGTCGCCGCTGCGCGCCGGGCGCAACACCCCGCCCAGGGTGGTCATCGCGTGCACCACGTCCCGGTCGACGAGCTGCCGTTCGTCGGCGTCCAACTCGTGAGGGCCGGCCACCGGCGCCGGGGCGTCCAGGGCGAAGTCGCAGACCCCGGTGCGGTACCGGGCGAGGTGGAGCAGCCCGGGCAGGCTCCGCATCAGCCGCTCGCAGGCGTCCACCGCGGCCGGCCGTTCCCGGACGTGCTCGGCGAGCATCACGTCGATCCGCCTGTCGACGCCGGCCGGCTGGGCCGCCTCGTCGGCGGGGATGGGGGCGCTCATGTCGCCGGGACCTCCATGTCGACGAAGTCGAGCTTCGCGGGGCCGTACGGGATGCCACCGCTGATCTCGCCGTCGGTCACCAGCGCGGCCAGGAGCCGCCGGGTGGCGCGCAGGTAGGGGTGTTGGAGCCCGAGGAAGTGTCGGCCCTCGTCGAGGACACCACGCAGCAACCGCTCCGCCTCGGTGGTCCGCTGCGCCGCCGCCAGGCTGCCGGCCAGGTTGACCTGACCACCCAGCGTCCACGGGTGCGACTCGCCGAGGGTGGCCTCCAGCCCGGCGGCGGCCTGACGCCCGGCGGACACCGCCTGCTCGAGGTCACCGACGCCGCGGAGCAGCACCCCGCGCAGGCTCAGACAGACCTGAATGAACGGATGCTCGGGCGGAAGGTCGCGCCGGTAGCCGGCCAGGCTCTCGTCCGCCAGCCGCACCGCGTGTTCGCTCTCCCCGCCGAGGTGGTAGTCGACGGCGAGACTCAGCCGGCACGACTGGGTACGCGGATTGTCCTCGCTGAGCAGCCGCCGCAACGCCAAATAGGCGCGGCTGTTCAGCTCCTTGGCCCGGGTGAGCTCCTCCTGCCTGCGGACGATGACCGCCAGGTGGCGGATGATCCGCAACAGCAGCGTGTCCTCCTCGCCGTTGCGGCCGACCGGCAACCGCTCCTGGTAGGCGTCCTGGAGCAGCTTGCGCGCCCCGACGAGGTCGCCCAGATCGCCCAGGTAGCGGCCGAGGTCGCTGGCGAGTTCGAGCGTGTCGGGGTGGTTGTCGGCGAAGAGCCGCCAGCGGCGTTCGAGCGTCTCCCGGGCGACCCGCACCGCCTCGTCGGTGCGCCCGGCCAGGTAGTACGAGTGGGCCAGGTTGTGCGCGGCGACAAGCGTCTCCGGGTGGGAGTTGCCGAACTGGTCCCGGAAGCCCCGCCAGGTGGCCTGGTCCTCGATGAGGGCCGGCCGGAACCGTCCGAGCCCGCGCAGGTCACCGGCGAGACCCCGCCGGGTGACGAGGACCCGCGGGTGGTCGTGACCGAGCAGGACCGTGCTCTCCCGCAGCACCTGCCGGCTCAGCGTCAACGCCTCCTCGCTGCGGCCCAGGGACCGGGTGACGTCGGCGAGGCGGGTCGCCAGCCGCAGCGTGATCCGGTCCCGCCACCCGTGCGCGGCCAGCCAGCGGTCCAGCACCGGCCGCCAGAGCCGGTGCGCCTCGGCGGCCTCGTCCTCGCCCCGGGCGATGAGGTGTTCGAGCTGCTCGACCACCAGCCGGCGGACGTCGTCCGGCCCGTCCTCGTCGAGCGCGCCGGAGCTGAGCAGGTGCTGGTGCAGCTCGTGCCGCAGCGCGGAGGCCGCCGCGATCGTCCGGGGGGCCGCCCCGGCCAGGGCGAGCAGGAACCGCTTCCGGCGGGTGGCGCGCTGCTCGACTGTCATGTCGGCCAGCACGGTGGCCTGCACGGCGGGGTGCATCCGGACCGCCCCGTCGCGGCCCCAGCCGACGTCGAACAGCCGGAACCGCATCCCGAGCGCCATCGCCCGGTCCATCTCCCACCCGTCGGCGCGCAGCAGGGCGGCGTCCTCGTCGGCGAGGTCGGCGGCGACCTGCCCGCGCATCCGTCGGGACTGGACCAACGCGAGCGACATGCCGATCGGCGCGGCGAAGGCGTACATCTCCGTCAGCATCACCGCGACCCGACCGCTGAACTCCTCGTCCATCAGCCGCAACGCCACCCGGACGATCCGCCGGGTGGGGGACGCCCCGTCCCCGGTGGGCCGGATCGCCTCCAGGAAGGCCGGCACCGCCGCGTCCGGGGCCCGCGACCCGGTGACCGCCTCCCGCTTGTTGAGCAGGATGCCGGCCTGGCCCAACAGCCCCGACGCCAGCCGCAGGTCCAGCGGGAACGTGCCCACCGCGTCGACGACCGCGGCGGCCGGGGCGGCGGACAACCCGGGCACCTGCCGGATGAGCAACCCGATCGCGTCGTCGCGGCGCAGCCCCTCCACCGCCACCGAGGGACCGAGCGCCTGCGGGTCCCCGGCGCCGCCGGTCACCACGACGTGCCCGCGGCCGGCCGGCAGCAGCCCGACCAGGTCGGTCGGGTCACGGACCCCGTCGTAGACCACCAGCCACTGGTCGCTGCGCTTCCGCAGCTCCGCCAGCATCTCGTGGACGGCGTTGCCGCTCGGCTCGACCCCGAGCGCGTCGGCGAGCCCCGCCAGCGCGGTACGCACCGCGTGCCGGCTGCCCGCCGGGATCCAGACGACCAGGCGGTAGTCGCGGTGGAACCGGGCCACGTACTCGCGGGCCAGCGTGCTCTTGCCGGCGGCCAGCGGGCCGCGTACCCACACCGGCTGACCGCCCGGGCTCGCGAGCAGCAGGTCCCGCAGCTCGCTCAGCTCACGGTCCCGGCCGAGGAACAGCCGCGGTCGCTCGGGCAGGTGGAACATCTTCCTGGACTGCTCGTCCCGGCCCGGGAAACCCACCCGCCAGGGCCGGTCCAGCGGCGACGGTTTGAGCGCGGCCAGTCCCAGCGCCGCGCGCAGGCGTCGGCGTGCCTCCTGCTCGTCGCAGTCGAAGAGGTCCACCGGCCGACCGGCCGGGGGTGGCCCGGACGGCACGGTACGCAGCACCAGCAGCTCCGTGCCCGGCCGCCCCGCCACCTCCCCGGTCAACGCGTCGAGCCACGCCTCGTCGTCCTCCTCGACGGCGGGGAGGGCCGCGCGGTGCGCGGTGGGATCCGGGGCGACCGCCAGCACGGTGGCCGGGCCGGGCGCGGCCGGGCCGCGTGGGCGCCAGGGCCGGACCCGGATCTCGAGCTCGGTCAGCTCCGCGCCCAGCCAGTCGGCCCACGGTCGCTGCCGTTCCGGGGTGGCCACGAACACCTCACCGACGTTCTCGGCGAGCGGCCGGCTGAGCCCGAACCGGTAACGCGCCCGGACCGGCTCCGCCTCCGGCTCGGCCCGTTCCAGCTCACCGTGTGTCAGCAGGCGCAGCAGCTCGCCGTACGCGGTCAGCACCGACGCGCGGTGCGGGGACTCCTCCAGCAGCGGGGCGAGCGGCTGGCCCTCCGGGCCGCCGGGGATGGCGACCTGCCAGAAGTCCACGCCCAACGCCGGCTCGTCCAGGGCGCCCCGGAAGCTCGACGCCACCTCGTCGGCGTGCCGGACGGCGGCCACCGAGTCGGCGGGGGCCGACTGCGTGGTGGCGGCGATGATCCGGACCCCGGCGGGAGCGCTGCGGTGCACCTGACGGGCCACGGCGGCGGCGGCGCCGAGCCGGGGCGCCCGGTAGGGGAAGCAGACGACGAGCGCGTCGCAGAGGACCGCCAGCCACTGGGCGACCGTGCCGGAGAAGTCGGCGGGGTCGAGCAGGACGTCGTCGTACTCGATGAACCGCAACTGCCGGCGCAGTTCGCTGCGCATCGTCCCGCCCAGGTCACCGCCGATCTCGGTCACCGGCGGCCAGGTCGCCGACTCGGGCACCCACACCACGTCGAGGTGACCGGCGGGGGCGGCGTAGCGCCGCAGGGTGGGCTGCCCGGTGGTGAACCCGGGCAGCGCGAACATCAGGTCGGTCAGCCCGCGCGGCAGGTGGTCGGTGAGCGGCGACTCACCGCTGTAGAAGGGGCTCAGGTGCTCGTGCACCCGGACCGCCCCCCGGCCGGCGTCCACCACGAGCACCCGGCGGCCGGCGCGCGCCAGCAGCCATGCCACGTTGCTGGCCACGTTGGTGCGCCCGGTCAGGCTCTCCGCGGCGACGAAGGCGGTCACCCTGGTCTCGGTCGCCCCCGGCTCGGGCCTCGACGCGGGCGTCCCGCGCACCGGGCCGTCCGGGAACCCGTCGATCGTCATGCCGTCCCCCCGTCGGACCCGGTGTCGGGTGCCGCCCACCGCCGCCGCGCGCCCGGATTGTCGGACTGGTTGCCGAACCAGAGGAACTCGGCGGTCGGGTCGCCGGTCTCGTCGATCAGCCGCCGCAGCGAACGGTGCAACTGCCCGCGCGGGATGGCGTCGAGGTCGGCCGGGTCGAGTTCCGCGACGTCGAGCAGTTGGGATATCAGTGCCCGGTCGCCACCACTCACCCGATCCGACATCTCCGGCCCAACCTTCGATCCATCGACACCACCACTCCGCACGGCACAGCCAGCGTTCCGGCAGTAACATATCGTAGCCTTCATCGATGTCCACCGTCGTCGCGGTGGGCCGCCGACTGGTCTGGGGAGGCCGCGCATGCGGACGGGCCGGTTCGAGATGCCCGTCGGCACGTTCCGGGCGATCGCCCGGGGAGGTGGTGGCCGGGCGGCGGTCCGGCGGTTGCTGGCGGTGCCGGTGAGCCGTAACCTGCTCGCGCTGCGCTCGGCCGTGATGCTCGCCACGGACCTCGGGCACCCGCACGCGCCGCTGGTCAACCACGCCTGGGAGCTCCTCGGCGAGCTGCGGCGGTCGGCTCCGGCGCCCACCCGCGCGGTGCTCGGCTACCCCACCGTGAGCGTCTGGGCGGCGGGCACGCTGCGGGCCCTGGGGCACGGCGACCGGGGGTCCGTCGACGACCCGGCGACGCTGGGCGCGGTGGTGGCCGCGGTGGCGCTGCGTGCCGGTGCGCGGGCCCGTGTCAGCTTCCCGACAAGCCCCTCCGGCGCGGTGGCGGTGACGCTGCCCGGCCTGGGACTCGTCCACCGAGGGCCGGGCGGCGGGGCCGGCCTGGCGGAGCTGACCGTGGACGGGGCGCGCGGCACGCTGACGCTCGACGGCGTGCCGGTGACCGGTCCGGGACCGTGCCCGCGGGCGACCGGCGGCGGCCCGGCGCCGGTCTGGCACCCCGTGCCCCGGCTACGGGCCCACGGGCACGGCCCACGGCTGCACCTGGACGACCTCTGGTCGCTGGCCCACCCCGCCGCGGTCGCGCCGGTCGACGCGACCCGGGCCGCCCGTTGGGCGACCCGGCTGTCCCCCGGCTGGCGGCTGCTGGCCATCCGGCACCGGCGGGCCGCCGCCGAGCTGACCGAGGCGATCTCCATGGTGATGCCGCTGGCCCGGGACGCGGCCGGCCGGCCCTGGGCGGCGGTGGCAAGCGGGGGTACGCCCGACGAGCTGACCGCCCCGCTGATCAGCGGGACGTTCCCCGTCGCGGTGGGATGCGTCGCCCTGTCCGACGGCCCCGGCGCGGCCGGCCCGATCGCCGCGGCCCTCGTGCACGAGCTGGCGCACAACAAGCTGGCCGCGCTGGACCACCTCTTCCCGCTCGTCGAGGCGGCGGAGCCGGCCCGCCACCCGGCGCCGTGGCGGGCCGGCGCCCGTCCGCTGCCGGCGCTCGTGCAGGGCCTCTACGCCCACGTGGCGGTCGGCGAGTTCTGGCGTCGGGAACGGCACTTCGGCACGACCACCGGCCGTCACCTGGCGCACGCCGAGTTCGCCCGGCTCCGGGGGGCCTGCCGGGAGGTGACCGACCTGCTCCGGACCGCCGACGGGCTGACCGGGTGCGGACGGCTGCTGGTCGACCAGCTCGACGACGTGGTCGACGGCTGGTCCGGCCGACGGGCCGGGCCGACCGTCACGGGTCGGACCGGGCGACGCCGACTGCCCCGCCCGGCCCCGCCGGTCAGCCCTTGAGGAGCTGACGGGCCATGACGATGCGCTGCACCTGGTTGGTGCCCTCGTAGATCTGAGTGATCTTGGCGTCCCGCATCATCCGCTCGACCGGGTAGTCCCGGGTGTAGCCGTAGCCGCCGAGCAACTGGACCGCGTCGGTGGTGATCTCCATGGCGGCGTCCGAGGCGAAGCACTTCGCGGCGGCGCCGAAATAGGTGAGGTCCGCGTCGCCCCGCTCGGACTTGCCGGCGGCGGCGTACGTGAGCTGCCGGGCCGCCTCCAGCTTCATGCCCATGTCGGCGAGCATGAACTGGATGCCCTGGAACTCCGCGATCGCCTTGCCGAACTGCTTGCGCTCCTGGACGTAGCCCTTGGCGTAGTCGAGCGCGCCCTGCGCGATGCCGATCGCCTGGGCGGCGATGGTGACCCGGGTGTGGTCAAGCGTCTTCATCGCGGTGGCGAAGCCGGTGCCCTCGGCGCCGATCATGCGGTCGGCCGGGATCCGGACGTTGTCGAGGTAGACCTCGCGGGTCGGCGAACCCTTGATGCCGAGCTTCTTCTCCGGGGCGCCGAAGCTCACCCCCGGGTCGGACTTCTCCACCACGAACGCCGAGATGCCCCTCGACCGGGCCGTGGGGTCGGTCACCGCGAAGACGGTGTAGTACTCGGAGACGCCCGCGTTGGTGATCCACCGCTTCACGCCGTTGAGCACCCAGTGGTCGCCGTCACGCACCGCCCTGGTGGTCATCGACGCCGCGTCACTGCCCGCCTCCGGCTCGGAGAGGCAGTAGGAGAACATCGCGTCACCCGAGGCCACCGGCGTCAGGTACGTCCGCTTCAGCTCCTCGGAGCCGGCCAGCAGCAGCGGCATGGTGCCGAGCTTGTTGACGGCCGGGATCAGCGAGGACGAGGCGCACGCCCGCGCCACCTCCTCGATCACGATGGCCGTGGCCAGCGCGTCCGCGCCGGCGCCGCCGTACTCGACGGGGACGTGCGGGGCGTGGAAGTCGGCCGCCCGCAGGGCGTCGTAGGACGCCTTGGGAAACTCACCTGTCTCATCCGCCTCAGCGGCGTGCGGCGCCACCTTGGCCGCACAGACCTCACGGACCGCCTCCCGGATCGCCTCGTGCTCCTCCGGCAACCGGTAGACGTCGAACGACTGCTCTGCGGCCATGTCGGCCCTCCCCTTCCACCGCTATCATGCGCAGTCCGTACCGCCCGGGGGCCGCCGACTGCCGCACACTGAAGAATAGCCACCGGGCCTCGACCGGACCTTACCGGCGGGTAGGCTCGCGCCCGGGCGGCGGCAACCCGACCCACTACCCTCACACCAGAATCAGTTTCCCTCGGTGCCCGGCCTAGGCGCCCCCAGCCGAACGCGACGCGAGGATGCGCCGCCAGTGCGAGCGGAGAAAACAGGCGTGACGATCCCGTACCCGAACTCCCAGCCGATGCCCGCCATCGCCGCGGTGACCCCGCCCTCCGGCGCGGCCCGGCCCCGGGTGACCTTCCTCGGCACCGGTTACCTCGGCGCGACGTACGCCATCTGCTACGCCGAGCTGGGCTACGAGGTGCTCGGCTTCGACGTCGACGCCGACAAGATCGCCAAGCTGAACGCCGGCGAGGTGCCGATCCACGAACCCGGCCTCGACGAGCTGCTCCGGCGCAACCTGGCCGCCGGCCGGCTGCGGTTCAGCACCGACATCCAGGAGACCGCCGACTTCGGCGACGTGCACTTCATCTGCGTCGGCACCCCGCAGCGGGCCGACGGCATGGGCGCCGACCTGTCGTACGTCGAGGCGTCGGTGACCAGCCTGGCCCAGCACCTGACCCGCAAGGCGCTGATCGTCGGCAAGTCCACCGTGCCGGTCGGCACCGCCGAGTGGGTGGAGCAGTTGGTCGGCAAGCACACGCCGGTCGACCTGGGTGTCGAGGTGGCGTGGAGCCCCGAGTTCCTCCAGGAGGGCTTCGCCGTCGACGACGTGCTGCGCCCCAACCGGATCGTGGTCGGCGTCAAGAGCGAGTGGGCCAACGGCATGCTCTTCGCCGCCCACAAGGGCGTCTTCGACCTGGCCGCCACCGAGGACCGCGAGGTGCCCCTGGTGGTCACCGACTTCGCCACCGCCGAGCTGGTCAAGGTCGCCGCCAACGCGTTCCTGGCCACCAAGATCTCCTTCATCAACGCGATGGCCGAGGTCTGCGAGGCCGCCGGCGGCGACGTCACCCAGCTCGCCCGCTCGATCGGGTACGACCCGCGCATCGGCAACCGCTTCCTCCAGGCCGGCCTCGGCTTCGGCGGCGCGTGCCTGCCCAAGGACATCCGCGCCTTCCAGGCCCGCGCCCAGGAGCTGGGTGCCGGCGAGGCGCTGCGCTTCCTGCACGAGGTCGACCTGATCAACCTGCGTCGGCGTACCCGGGTGGTGCAGCTCGCCGCCGAACTGCTCGGCCGCCGCTCCGGGCCGGCCGGCCCGGACCTCTCCGGCACCCGCGTCGCGGTGCTCGGCGCGACGTTCAAGCCCAACACCGACGACGTACGCGACGCCCCCGCCCTCGCGGTGGCCGCGCTGCTCGGCAAGGCCGGCGCCGACGTGCACGTCTTCGACCCGCAGGGGATCGAGAACGCGCGCCGCGCGGTTCCCGGCCTGGCCTACGAGGAGACCATGAACGACGCCGTCCAGGGCGCCGACCTGGTCTGCGTGCTCACCGAGTGGGCCGAGTTCCGCAACGCCGACCCGGTGGCCCTGGGCGAGCTGGCCAACGGCCGGCGGGTCGTCGACGGGCGCAACTGCCTCGATTCGACACTGTGGACGCAGGCCGGCTGGGAGTACCGCGGCCTGGGCCGTCCCTGACCGATCGACACCGGGCCGGGCGGCCGGGGAGCAGCTTCCCCGGCCGCCCGGTCCTTTTTGTTGTCCGGAACGCGCCGGCAACTGTCGAAATCCCGGCCCGGTCAAGGCATGCTGCCTCTGGGAGGTCCACAGTGCGAGGGCACAGGCGGACGGGAGACGGTCGTGGAGAGCTTCAGGTGCGCCTCGTGCGGGCGGGAGATCAAGCCCGCCGCCGTCTGTCCGCACTGCGGCGCGGAACAGCCCCAGTGGGCCGAACACCTGGCCGACATCGAGCGGTCGATCGCCGAGATGAAGGCCCGGGACGCCGAGATCGCCCGTGAGCAACGGCAGATCGCCGCCAAGATGCAGGCCGCCCTCTTCCAACGCGACATCCTGGCGCACGCCGGTGAGGAGCGCGTCAAGCAGGCCACCCGGCCCCGGCGGGTGCTGCGCCGGCGGCCCGGCCGCCGGCCGCCCACCGCCGCCACCGGCGCGCCGCCCCGGGTGCCCCGCCAGGGCACCCCGCCGCCCGTGCCGGAGGACCTTCCCCCGTCGCCGCCCCGCGGCCGGCCGCAGTGGCTCGACGCGGACGACCCGGAGCACCCGCCGGAGGCGTCCTCGCGCGAGGTGCAGAACATCCCGCTCGGGCTGGGCGCGCTGCTGCTCGGCGTCGCGGCGGTGGTCTTCGCGGCGGTCGCCACCAGCTCGATGGACGCGCTGGCCCGGCTCGGCGTGCTGCTGGTCGCGACCGTGCTGATGCTGCTCGCCCCGCCGGTGCTGGCCCGGCGCGGGCTCACCTCGACCGCCGAGACGATCGCCGCGGTCGGGCTGCTGCTGGTGCCGCTGGCCGGGTACGCGGTCTGGGCCGTGGACCGGATCGGCGGCGGCACCTCGGGCGCCGCGTTCGCCGGCGCGATCTTCCTGGTCACCACCGTGGTCGCGGTCGGGTACGCGTACGGCACCGGGCTGCGCGCGCCCCGCTTCGCCACCGTGCTGGCCGCCCAACCGGTGCTGCCGCTGCTGGCGTACGAGCGGGTGACCGGGCCGACCGGCTGGGCGCTGGTGCTCACCGTGGTGGCCGTGCTGGACCTGGCACTGGCCCGGTCCGCGGTGGTGCGCGAACGGCCGGTCCGGGCGGACCTGCCCCGCACCGCCCCGCCGGCACCCGCCCCGGCCCGGGAACGCGCCGACGACGACCGGCCCGAGTCGGCGCCGGAGGAGTCCGCGGAGGTGCTCGGCGGCGAGTCGCCGGCCGGTCCGGCCACCGCCGCGCCGGCCCGGCCGGTGCCGTGGCTGCGCGAGCTGACCTGGCTGCTGCACGGCGCGGCGGTGGCGCTCGCCCTGGCGTACGCGGTCACCGCCCTGCTGCGCGCCACCACCGTGCCGGCCGCCGCCGGCGCGGGCACGGTGGTGCTGCTCGCCGCGCTGACGGCGTTGGCCGGCACGCTGGTGCTGCGCCGGCCGCCGCTGCCCGACGTGGGCGCCGGCATCCTCACGCTCGCGGTCATCGGCGCGCTCGGCCGGGTCGCCTCGGTGGCGCTGCCCGGCCGGTCCCTGCTGCTGATCGCCGCGGTCATCGCGCTCACCGGGCTCGCCGTGCGGGCCATGCCGGAGACGGCCCGCCGGGGCCCGCAGCTCGCCTCCGCGGTGGCGTTGACGGTCAGCGGCGTGGTGGTCGCCGGGGGCGCGCTGCGCGCCGGGCTGGCCCCGGTCCGGGCGGCGCTGCCCGCCTGGTCCGCCGACCTGAGCGGCTGGCACGCCGAGCTGGCCCGGGCGGTCGGCGCGACCGGCTGGCAGCTCGCCGCCAGCGCCCTGCTGCTCACCGTCGCCGCCGTGGTCGCGCTGCCCACCACGATCCGGCGCGAGTTCGCGGTGGTCGGCGCCGCGCTCACCGCGCTCGCCGTGCCGGCCTCGCTCGGTCTGGGCTGGGCGACGGCCTGCTGGCCGATGCTGCTGACCGCCGTCGCCATCGGGGTGCTCGGGCTCACCGCCGGCACGGAACGGGCCGCGGTGGTGCACGCGGTGACCGCGGCCGGGCTGGGGCTGACCGGTGCCGGCGCCGCGCTCGCCCGACCCGCGCTCACCGCCGCCGCGCTGACCGTGCTCTTCCTGGCCGGGGCGCTGGTCTCGCTCGCGCCCCGGGTCCGGATCGCCGCCGCCGCGACGGACACGGTCTGCGCCTGGGCGGCCGGTGGCGCGGCGTTCGCCCTGCCCGGCGCGGTGGCCGCGTTCGTCGCCGCCACCGTGCCGACCCCGCCGGCGCCCACCCCGGCCAACCTGCGCGAGATCACCGTTCCGATCCTCGCGGCGAGCTTCCTCGGCGTCTGCGTGACGCTCGCCTACGCCGCCCTGGTCCAGGTGGCGCAGCGGCAGCTGAGCATGCCGCACGCGCTCGGCACCGTGCTCGGCGCAGTAGCCGTCGCCGCCGCCGGGTTCTTCGCGCCCGGCGCCACCTCGGCGGACGCCTGGGTGGGCGGCCTGCTGCTGATCGCCGCCGGGCTGCTGGCGGCGGCGCCGCGGATCGACGCCCGACGCCGCGCCGACATGTCGCTCGACGGCTCCGACCTGGCGCTCGCCGCCACCACGGTGGCGCTGGTCGCCACGTTGGTGCGGATCGCCGCCGTGCTCGCGCCGGGCGGCCAACTCATGGTGGCCGCCGCGCTGGTGCTGGTGGTGGCCGTCGCGGCCCGGGCACTGCCGGAGGAGTGGCGGCGCGGCCCGATCCTCGGCATCGCCGCCGGCGGCACCCTGATCGGTCTGGTCGCCGCCTGGAGCGCGCTGCGCGGCGGGGTCGGCGTGCTGGCCACCCCCGGTCCGATCTGGGCCGGGGACCTGAGCGGCTGGCCGGCCGCGCCGACCGGCGGGACGACCTGGCAGGCACCGGTCGCGCTGGCGCTGCTGGCGGTGACCGCCGCCGTCCTGCTGCCGCCGCCCTGGAAGTACGACGTCTCGGGCGGGTGCGCGGTGCTCGCCACCGTGGGCGCGCCGGCCGCGTTCGACCTGCCGTGGTGGTCACCGGTGCTGGTCGGCGCCATGGTGGCCACGGTCTACGGGATGGCGGCGGTGGCCTCGGCGGACCCGAGGGCCGCGCTGTCCCGGGCCACGGTGGCCGGTGTGGTGGCGTTGCACGCCGCCGGCGCCGGGCTGGTCCGGCCCTGGACCACCGCGTTGGCGTTGGGCAGCATCGCGTTGATCGGGGTGACGGTGGCGGCGCTGGCCCGGTCGTTCGCGCCGGCGCTGGTGGAGGACGTGCGCGCCGAGGGGATGCCGCCGCACCTGGTCCAGGTGGGCGGCGCGGCGGCCGGGTCGGCCCTGCTCGCGCTGCCCGGCGCGGTGGCCGCCCTGTCGGTCGAGTTCGGCCGCCCCGCGCAGGTGGTGCTCACCGCCGCGCTGGCCGCCACCAGCATCGGCCTGGCCGTGGTCGCGGCGGTCCGCCGGCAGGTGCCGCAGTACCTGCCGTACGCCAGTGTGGCCGTGGTGGGGGCGGGCACCGTCACCGCCGCCGCCGCGCTCCTCGTCCACCTGCCCGCCGGCGTGTTCGCCGCTGCCGCGGCGCTGCTCGGTGTGCTCGCCGAACTGATCCGGGCGGCCACCGTCCCGCCGGTCGGCTCGGCCCGGCCGGTACGCCGGTGGTCGGTGCTGCTGGACGGGGCGCTGCGCCGGGACCCGGAGCGGCCCACCGAACTGCGGTGGCGGGTCAGCCCGGCGGCCGGCGCGCTGGCCGCGGCGGCGTTGCCCACCGCGCTGGCGCTTGTCACTCTGGCGCCGTCCCTGGTGGTGGCGCTGTTCTCGACGTTCGTGGTGTTGGGCCGGGTGTGGCAGGGGCCCCCACCGGAGCTGCTCACCCCGCCGCCGGACGCGGTGGATCCGACCCACGTGCTCACCGCGTTGCTGCTCACCGCGACCGCGGCGCTGGCCGCGACCGGGTTCAGCGGCGGTCGCCGCTCCCGGGCGGTGCCGGTGATCCTGCCCGGGGCCGCGCTCACGCTGCTGATCGCGCCGGTGGCGCTCGGTCAGGGCTGGCCGGTGACCGCGGAGGCGGGGCTGGTGGTGTTCACCATCTCGATGCTGGGGCTGGCGCTGACCCCGCCTCCGGCGTTGGCCGAGCCGGGCCGCTCGATCCGGGTCGCCCGGGTGCTGGTCTTCGCCATCGGGCTGGCCGCCGGCGGCGCCGGGCTGGCCGGGGCGCTCGCCACCCGTGAGCTCACCCTGATCACGTTGGGGAGCGCGGTCGGGGTGGGTGCGGTCGCCGCGTTCTTCGGCACCACCCAGCGGGCCCGCATCCTCGGCTGGTTGTTCGCCTCGCTGATGGCTCAGCTCTTCGTGCTCACGCTGGGCCTGGTGGCCGGGCTGGCCGCGGTGTGGTCGGCGTTCGGGGTGCTCGCGGTGGGCGCGGCGTTGCAGGTGTTCGCCGCCACGCTGCCCCGGCTGCGCCGGCCCGAGGCGTACCGGGAGGCGGCCACCGTCGAGTGGAGCGGGTACGGGGCGGCGCTCATCGCGCTGGCCCTGGCGTACGACTCGCCCCGGCACATCGCCGCGTTGCTGGCCGCCTGGGGTGCGGTGCTCGGGGTGGCGGCCAGCCGTCCGGGGCGCCGCCCGTTCGAGCGGAACCTGCTGTTCTGGGCGGTGGTGGCCTGCGAGATCACCGCCTGGTGGATCCTGATGCGGGTGGCCGACGTGGCGCTGCCCGAGGCGTACACCCTGCCGTTCGCGGCGTTGGCCCTGCTGGTCGGCGTGCTGCAACTGCGCCACCGGCCCGACCTGTCGAGCTGGGTGGCGTACGGGCCGGCGTTGGTGACCGCGTTCCTGCCCACGCTGGCGATCGTGGTGGCCACCGACTCCAGCATGCTGCGCCAGGTGTTGCTGCTACTCGGTGCCGTGGCGGTGCTGATCTTCGGCTCGACGAGCCGGCAGCAGGCGCCGGTGATCGTGGGCGCGACGGTGACCGCCGTCGCCGCGGTGCACGCGCTGTTCAGTCTCGGCCCGTGGTTGGTGCTGATCCCGGTCGGCATCGTCCTGCTGGTGCTCGGCGCCAGCAACGAGCGCCGCCGCCGCGCCCAGGAGCGTCTCCAGACGGCGCTGCGCGGCATGCGGTGACCAGGACCGCCTTGCCGGCCTGATCACCGGCCGGCTGGTTACGCTCCGCAGCGGGCTGGCTGCGGAGCCCGGCCACCTGTTGATGCCTTTGCTCTGCAGCCACGGGCGCATCGGTCACCCTGCGCGATCAGGCATCCCTCCGCCGCCTGCCACAGGCGAAGACGTCACCGCAGGTCAGTGGGGTGCTGCGCCAATGGTTGCAGAGCAAAGGCGGCGGCGAGGGCAACCATTCCCGCCGCAGCCGATCACGCTCAGCAACAGCGAGAGTCGCCACGCAGAGTGAATGAACGGCCGCCGGTCAGGCCAGCGAGGCGCGGAGCGCCGCCTCCTTCTCGGCGACCAGATCCTCCAGGCTCGCCTGGTAGGCGGCCATCCGGTCGCGCAACGCCGGGTCGGAGGCACCCAGGATGCGGACCGCGAGCAGCCCGGCGTTGCGGGCGTTGCCGATCGACACCGTGGCGACCGGCACGCCGGCCGGCATCTGCACGATGGACAGCAGCGAGTCCATCCCGTCCAGGTACTTCAGCGGCACCGGCACGCCGATCACCGGAAGCGGGGTGACCGAGGCGACCATGCCGGGCAGATGGGCGGCCCCACCCGCACCCGCGATGATCACCCGGACGCCACGGCCCGCCGCGGCCCGGCCGTACTCGATCATCTTGAGCGGGGTGCGGTGCGCCGAGACCACGCCGACCTCGTGCGGCACGCCGAACTCGTCGAGCGCCTCGGCCGCGGCCCGCATGGTCGGCCAGTCCGAGTCACTGCCCATGATCAGCCCGACCGTGCTCATGCTGTTCCCTCCTGAAGCCACCGCGCCGCGCGGGCGGCCCGGGCCCGCACGTCGGCCAGGTCGGTCCCGAGCACCGTGACGTGCCCGATCTTGCGGCCCGGTCGGACCTGCTTGCCGTACAGGTGGACCTTGGCGCCCGGCTCGGCCGCGAACAGGTGGTGCAGGCGCTCGTCGATCGACATCCCGCCCGGCTCACCGCCGAGCACGTTCGCCATCACCACCACCGGCGCGGCGAGCGACGTGTCCCCCATCGGGTAGTCCAGCACCGCGCGCAGGTGCTGCTCGAACTGCGAGGTGCGCGCGCCCTCGATCGTCCAGTGGCCCGAGTTGTGCGGACGCATGGCCAGCTCGTTGACCACCAGCCCGGTGGGCGTGTCGAACAGCTCCACCGCGAGCAGCCCGACCACGCCGAGCGCGGTGGCCAGGTCGATGGCGAGCTGCTGCGCGGCGACCGCCCGCTCCTCGGGCAGATCGGGCGCGGGTGCCAGCACCTCGACGCAGATGCCGTCGCGCTGCACCGTCTCCACCACCGGGTACGCGGCGACCTGCCCGAACGGCGACCTGGCGACCTGCACGGCCAGCTCCCGGCGCAGCGCCACCCGCTCCTCGACCAGCAGCGGCGTGCCGCCGGCGAGCAGCGTGGCGGCCAGCTCGGCGGCCTGGTCGGCCCCGTCCACCAGCCACACGCCCCGGCCGTCGTAGCCGCCCCGGGCGGCCTTGAGCACCACCGGCCAGCCAGTCTCCGCGCCGAACCCGACCAGGTCGGCCGGGGACTCCACCGGGCGCCAGGCCGGGTTCGGCGCGCCCAGCTCGGCGAGCCGCTCCCGCATCACCCGCTTGTCCTGCGCGTGCACCAGCGCCTCGGCCGGCGGGAACAGCTTCACGCCCTCGGCGGCCAGCGCGCGGATGTGGTCGTTGGGCACGTGCTCATGGTCGAACGTGACCACGTCGCAGCCCTTCGCGAACGTGCGTAGCGCGGTCAGGTCGGTGTGGTCGCCGTACTGGACGTCGGCGGCCACGAGGGCCGCGCCGTCGTCCGGGGCGAGTGCCAGCACGCGCAGCGACTGGCCGAGGGCGATGGCGGCCTGGTGGGTCATCCGGGCCAGTTGGCCGCCACCCACCATGCCCACGACGGGGAGTCCGGTACGGGAGTCCATAGCGCCGCCAGCCTAACCGGGCCGGCACCGGGCCCGACCGTGAGGGCGGCCCGCCGCGAGGACTCAGCCGAGCTGGGCGACCAGCTCCTCGACCGAGGTCACCGGCCGCTGGCAGACGAACCCCCGGCAGACGTACGCGGTCGGTCGCCCGTCGACCAGGGGCCGGCCGGCCAGCAGCGGCACGCCGGGCTGGTCCGGGGCGCCGGCGACGACCACCGCGCCGGGCGGGGCGTGCCGGTGCGCGGCGGCCACCAGCGGGTCACCCGCCGGGTCGTCGGTCGCCACCGCGATCTCGTACGGCCCGGAGAGCAGCGCCTCGCCCACGGTGGCGGCGTAACCGGTGAACCGGGCGTGCCGGTCCACGATCGGCGCGACGGTCGACAGGGTCACCTCGGCCGCCTCCCGGTAGCGGGTCTCCCCGGTCAACGCCGCGTACGCGACCAGCGCCGCGACCACCGCCGACCGGCCCGACGGGGTCGCGTTGTCGGTCGGGTCGGCCGGCCGGGTGACCAGGCGCTCGGCGTCGTCGGCGGTGTCGTAGAAGCCGCCGTCCGGCGCCGCGAACCGGGCCAGCGCCACGTCGAGCAGCTCACCGGCCAGCGCCAGCCACCGCCCCTCGCCGGTGAGCTGGTGCAGCGCGCAGAACGCCTCCGCGACGCAGCCGTAGTCCTCCAGGACCCCGGCCGGCTCGCCCACCACCCCGTCCCGGGACACCCGGCGCAGCCGGCCGTCCACCAGGTGCACGGCGGCCAGGTGCTCGGCGGCGTCGCGCATCGCACCGTCGGCGACGATGACCACGCCCTCCATCAGGTTCGCGTCCTCGTCCTCCGGGGACGCGTAGAGCGCGGCGACCTGCTGGAACTCCGCGATGGCGGTGATCGCCAAGCCGTTCCAGGCGGCCACCACCTTGTCGTCGCGGGCCGGTTGGGGGCGGGTGTCGCGGGCGGTCAGCAGCCGGCCCGCCACGTCCCGCCAGCGGGCCCGGACCGCCGGATCGGCGTCGTCCACGTCCCGGGCCAGCCGCAGCACGCTGGAGCCGTGCTCGAAGGTGCCGCCGGCGGTGACGGTGAACAGGTCGGCGGCGAACCGGCCGTCGTCCTCCCCCAGCACCTCGACGAGCTGGTCCGGTGTCCAGACGTAGGTGAGCCCCTCGACGCCCTCGGTGTCCGCGTCCAGCGCCGAGGCGAAGCCCTCGCCGGCCCGGTGCAGCTCGTCGGCGAGGAACCGGGCGGTGTCGCGGGCCACCCGGCGGGCCAGCCTGTCGCCGGTGAGCCGCCAGAGCTGGGTGTAGACGCGCAGCAGCAGCGCGTTGTCGTAGAGCATCTTCTCGAAGTGCGGCACGGTCCAGTGGCCGTCCACCGAGTAGCGGGCGAAGCCGCCGGCGAGCTGGTCGTTCAGGCCGCCCCGGGCCATCGCCTCGGCGGTGTGCCGGACGATCTCCAGGCTGCGCGCCGACCCGGTGCGCCGGTGGTGGCGGAGCAGGAAGAGCAGGTTCATGTGCGGCGGGAACTTCGGCGCGCCGCCGAAGCCGCCGTTCGTCTCGTCGTACTCGCTCGCGAGCTGGGCGGCGGCGCCGTCGAGCAGCTCGGCGGTGAGCGGTGCGGTCACGCCGCCGACGGCCTGGGCGCCGCCGATCGCCTCGACCACGGCGGCCCCCTGCCGCAGCACCTCCTCACGCTGGTCCCGCCAGGCGGCGGCGACCGAGCCGAGCAGCCGGACGAAGTTGGCCCGGGGGAAGTAGGTGCCGCAGAAGAACGGCGTGCCGTCCGGGGTCGCGAAGACGGTCATCGGCCAGCCGCCCTGGCCGGTCATCGCCTGGGTCGCGGTCATGTAGACCGCGTCGACGTCGGGGCGCTCCTCGCGGTCGACCTTGACGCAGACGAAGTCGTCGTTCATGAGCCGGGCCACGGCCTCGTTCTCGAACGACTCGTGGGCCATCACGTGGCACCAGTGGCAGGCCGCGTAGCCGACCGAGATGAGCACCGGCACGTCGCGCCGTTTCGCCTCGGCGAACGCCTCGTCGCACCAGGGCCACCAGTCGACCGGGTTGTCGGCGTGCTGGAGCAGGTAGGGCGAGGTGGCCTGGGCGAGTCGATTCACCATCCGACCATAGCGAGCGCGCGACGCCCCCGCGCCGCGAGTGGACCGGCCGCCCTCCGCTGCCCCGCACCGGCGGGATGTCGGCAGCCCGACGCCCCGCCACGGAACGTCCTTCCGTTATTCACCTCCATCAATTTGAATCGGCGCATGTCCGGCGTCGCCCACCGCCGGCACGTCCGAAGGAGACGGTCCATGCGCAGACTCCCCGCCCTGCTCGCCCTCGCCGCCCTCGCCGGCGCCGCGCTGCCCCCCGCCGCCGCGTCCGCCGCGGTGCCGCCGGACACCCGGTGGTCCGCCACCACCGCCGTCGGCATCCACAACACGTACGAGCGCGGCACCTACACCTACCTGGCCCAGGCGCTCGACGCCCGACCCGGGCTGATCGAACTGGACGTCTGGCCGGACGTGCTCACCCGACAGTGGCGGGTCAGCCACAGCAACCCGCTCGGCAACGACAACAACTGCGTGGCCGCCACCAGCGCCGCCCAGCTCTACACCGGCACCCGCAACAAGAACCTGGAGCACTGCCTGGACGACATCCGGATCTGGCTGGGCGCCCACCCCGACGCCGGCCCGGTGGTCCTCAAGCTGGAACTCAAGACCGGCTTCAGCAGCCGTACCGGGCAGGGGCCGGCCCAGCTCGACGCGGTGCTCGCCGCGCGCCTCGGCCACCGGGTGTTCGGCCCGGCCGACCTGCTCGGCGGCCACCCCAGCCTGGAGGCCGCCGCCCGCGCGGACGCCTGGCCGACCCGGGCGCAGCTCGCCGGCAAGGTGATCGTCGAGCTGATCCCCGGCACCGTCGAGGAGGGCAACCCGACCGACACGCTCTGGACCGACGTGGAGTACGCGCGCCACCTGGCCGGCCTGGCGGCGGCCGGCACACTGAACACCGCCCGCGCGTTCCCGGCCGTGCACCGGGCCCAGTCCGGCGACCCGCGCGTCCGGTACGCGGACACCGCGCTGCGGCAGTGGTTCGTGCTGTTCGACGGCGACGCCTCGGCGTACGTCACCGGCGGCATCGACACCGCCTGGTACGACACCAACCACTACCTGCTGGTGATGACCGACGCGCAGAACGTCCCGCCCGCCGTCGGTGCCGGTGACGCCGACGCGGCGGCGGCCCGGGTCGCCCAGCTCGCCCGCGCGCACGCCAGCATCGCCTCCGCCGACTGGTCCAGTCTCCCCACCGTCCTCAACGACGTCCTCCCCCGAGGCTGACCCCTGACTGACGCCCCTGTTTCACGGAAAGCGTGGCTGTTCGGGCTCGGATGGCCACGCTTTCCGTGAATCTGCGGCCAGCGGGCGGGTGGGGGGCGGGCGGCACGCGGGGCGCGGGGCGCGGGAGGGCGGGCGGGCGCGGGAGGGTCAGGAGGCGCCGTCGGCGCGCAGGGGGAAGACGTTGCCGCGAGCGGTGTCGCGCAGTGAGCCGAGCACCGCGCCGATCTTGTCCGCCGGCATCGGCTTGAAGAAGTGGTAGCCCTGGGCGGCGGTGCAGCCCAGCTCCGCCAGCGCGGTGCGCTGCTCGGCGGTCTCCACGCCCTCGGCCACCACCCGCAGCCCCAGCTCGTGGGCGAGCCCGACGGTGGTCCGCACGATCGCCGCCGCCTCCGGCGAGTCGGCCATCCGGATCACGAAGGAGCGGTCCACCTTCAACTCGTCGACCGCGATCCGGGTCAGGAACGTCAGCGAGGAGAAACCGGTGCCGAAGTCGTCCACGGCGAGCTGCACGCCCATCGCCCGCAGCGTCGCCAGCACCTCGTCGATGACCTCCAGCTCGCTCATCACCACCGTCTCGGTGATCTCCAGGACCAGCCGGCGCGGCGGGACCTGGTGCCGGCGCAGCGCCTCCTCGATCTCGGCGGGCAGCCGCGGGTCGAGCAGGCTGCGCGCCGACAGGTTCACCGAGATCGGCACGTCCAGCCCCTCACGCGCCCACTCGGCGGCCACCGCCAACGCCTTGTCCAGCACGTAGCGGGTGAAGCTGCCGAGCTGCTCGCTGTTCTCCACCGGCCGGATGAAGTCGGACGGGCCCAACCAGCCCCGGCGCGGGTGCCGCCACCGGATCAACGCCTCCACCCCGGTCGGCGCGCCGGTGGCGAGGTCCACCGCCGGCTGCAACGCGAGCACCAGCTGGTCGTCGGCGGCCAGGGCCTCCCGCAGCTCCGCGAGCAACGCCAGGTGGTCGGTGCTCGCCGCGTCCCGGGAGCTGTCGTACGCGGCGACGCTGCCGCCGCCCTCCTTGGCCTGGTACATCGCGATGTCGGCGCGGCGCAGCAGCTCGGTCAGGTCGGCGGCGCCCGCGTCGGCCACCACCACGCCGACCGCCACCTCGACCGACATCCGTACGCCGGCCACCTCCGTCGGGGCGGCGAGCCGCTCGGCGACCTCCCGGGCCTGACGCAGCGCGTACGCCAGCGGGGCCGTGCGGTCGTCGATCACCGGGACCGAGGTCAGCAGCAGCGCGAACTCGTCGCCGCCGAGCCGCCCGAGCAGGTCGCCCGGCCGGGTCAGCACGGACAGCCGGTTGGCGGTCAGCCGCAGCAGCTCGTCGCCGGCGGCGTGCCCGAGCGTGTCGTTGACCTCCTTGAACTGGTTCACGTCCAGCAGCAGCAGGGCCACCGGGTGGTCGTGCGGGCGCTGCCGCAGCGCCTGGTCGCCCCGGGCCAGCAGCGCCGCCCGGTTGAGCAGCCCGGTGAGCTGGTCGTGCACCGCCTCGTACGACGACCGGGCCGTGACCAGCCGCAGCTCGCGGTGGGTCGCGGCGTCGTGCAGCGCGGCGGCCAGGGCGTCGGAGAACGCGGCCACGCCGTCGCGTTCGGCGTGACTGGGCGGGGCGGAACGGGCGAAACGCACCCGTAGCCGGCCCACCTCGACGCTGCCCACGGCGAGCCGCCGCACCAGCTCGTGCTCGCCCGCGCCGGGTGCCGCGGCCGGGTCCACCTCGACGTCCCGCACCTGACCGCCGAGGTCGGCCCGGTAGCGGCGCCAGTGCCCCTCCCCGCGCGCCACGTCCACCTCCACCAGCTCGGCCCCGAACAGGGTGAGCGCACCGGTCACCGCGGCGGTCGCGACGCCGCGTTCGTCGAGCTGGTTGAGCGCGGCGGTGGCCTCGGCGAACGCCCGCCAGGTCCGCCGTTCCGCATCGGCCCGGAGCCGGTGCCGGTAGGTCTGTTGCAGCAGCCACAGCGGGGGCGGCAGGAGCAGCAGCCAGCGTGCGTCGAGTTCGAGCAGCGCGACCACCACCAGGCCGACCGCGACGTTGCCCACGAACATGGGCAGCTTGCCCCGGAGCGCCGCCAGCAGCGGCGGCCCGATCGGGATGCCGTGCCGCAGGGCGATCGTGGCGGCGCCCAGCCAGGCGGTGGTGAGCAGGTAGGTCACCGCGCCGGCGCTCAGCGCCAGGGCCAGCTCGGGGGTCGGCGCGGCGAGCAGCGGCCGGCCGAGCGCGCTCGCGACGGCCCCGGCCAGCGCCGTGGCGGCGGTGAGCGAGCCGGCGATGCGGACCAGCTCCAGCACCGGTCGGCGGTCGGCGACAAGCGACATGGTGGTCCAGGCGGCGCCGACGCCGAGCAGCGCCGCGCCCGGGAGCCAGCCGGCGGGCACCAGCCAGAGGCAGATCACGAGCGCGGCCTCGCCCCAGGTGATGCTGACCATGCCCGCCGCGGCGCGGAAGCGCAGGCGGGCGAGCTGGGTGACGGCGAACGCGACAGCGGCGAGGCCGAACCGCGCCGGCGCGGGCAGCGGGTCGCCCGCCGGCAGGTGCGCTGGTACGGCGAGGCCGAGCACCGCGGCCAGCAGCGCGGTGACGGCGACCGCGACGGTCAGCAGCACGACGCTCAACGGCGTGCCGCGCAGGCCGAGCCGGTCCGGGGGACGGTCGGCCGGTTCGGAGGTCACGGCCCCGCCCCGAGGGGGCCCGAAATCGGGGCAGGGTCGGGGCGCGTTGCTGTCCTCGACATCGGCGCCCCCTTCCGCGCAGGGTCCGGGGCCTGACGGTCCCCCCGGCGGAAGGCTAAGCCAAAGCCGGTGGTCGCAACAGGGGTCGACGACCGGCTTGGGCGTGATTCACGCGGTGTTCAGCTGTTGCGGCGCTGCTGGGAGCCGTTGGGAGTATTCGTCGGTGAATCCTGTTCAAGGGTCCCGGCTGTCGGATCGACGACTGCCGCGTCGGCCCGACCCGGCTCGGCCTGGTGCGGGAACCGGTCCGGCAGGCGGCGCAGCCGGGCGTTCATGTTGCGGATCAGCAGGACGGTGACGGTGGCCAGCGCGACGATGAGGAAGAGGCCCATGGGGCCGGCCAGACCACCCGTGCGGGTGTCACCGAAGTTGTTCTCCGCGAGCATCTGGGCGGTGGTCAGCATGGTGTTCCTCCGATGTGCGGCTGACGACCAGGGTAGCCCGCGCCGACGTCAGTGGGCACGGCACGTCTCGCGTACGCCGGCGAAGAGGTCGGACTCGGGCAGCGGGCTGTCGACCAGGGAACGGGCGAGCTGGAAATCCTCCGTCGGCCAGGCACGCTGCTGGAGGTCCATCGGCACCTGGAACCAGAACCCGTCCGGGTCGATCTGGGTGGCGTGGGCGCGCAGCGCGTCGTCACGGACCGGGAAGTAGGCGGCGCAGTCGACCCGGGTGGTGATCCGGTCGCCCTTGTCGGGGCGGTCCTCCCAGCGCTTCATCCACTCGACGTACGGCGACTCGCGGCCGGCGGCCAGCATCGCCTCGTGCAGGCTCATGATCTTGGCGCGGGAGAAGCCCACGTCGTAGTAGAGCTTGAGCGGCTGCCACGGCTCGCCCAGCTCCGGGTGGCGCTCCGGGTCGCCGGCCGCCTCGAACGCGGCCACGGTGACCTTGTGGGTCATGATGTGGTCCGGGTGCGGGTAGCCACCCTCCTCGTCGTACGTGGTGACCACGTGCGGGCGGAACTGCCGCATCAGTCGCACCAGGGGCGCGGCGGCGACGTCCACCTCCTGGAGGGCGAAACAGCCGTCCGGCAGCGGCGGCAGCGGGTCGCCCTCGGGCAGCCCGGAGTCGACGAAGCCGAGCCAGGCCTGCTCGACGCCGAGGATCGCGCGGGCGGCGTCCATCTCGGCGCGGCGGACGTCGCCGATGTTGGCCCACACGTCGGGCCGGTCCATCTTGGGGTTCAGCACACTGCCCCGCTCGCCGCCGGTGCACGTGACGACCAGGACATCCACCCCCTCGGCGACGTATTTCGCCATGGTGGCGGCGCCCTTGCTCGACTCGTCGTCGGGATGGGCGTGCACCGCCATGAGACGCAGTTGCTCTGCCACCTTGGGCGCTCCTCGTCTGTGCCCACCGGCCGACCCACCCGGGCCGACCGGCTGACCTGCCGGAATCTCCCCCCGCGCCTGCGAAAGCCCCCGTGCTGGCCGGTCGGCACCCCGTCGGAGTGGCCGGGACCACTCGGCCGGTCGGGGCCGACCTGCCATCCTTGGCTCAGCGCCGGGCTGGGAAGATGGACCCTGCCATTCTTGCCGATGCCGCCGACAACAACGCCAGGAGATACCCGCCGGTGAGCGAGACGCACGCCACAGTCGTACCGGGTACGCCGGTCTTCCCGCCCGGCCGCTACGGCCGCCGCCGGGAGCCGGGTCGCCGCCGGCCGTTCCTGCTCGCCCTGACCGTGGCCGTCATGCTGGCCGTCCTCGGGCTGGGCGCCGCGAAGCTCTACGCCCAGTACGGCGACCCCGAGTACCAGGGCGAGATGATCAGTTACACCGGCATCACCGACTCCCGGGTGGTGGTCGACTTCCGGGTCACCGTGCCGCCGGGCGGTTCGGCCACCTGCCTGCTGCGGGCCCGCTCGCACGACGGCGCCGAGGTGGGCCACGTCGAGGCGACGGTGACCGCCGGGCCCGGCCAGCGGCACGTCCGGGTCAGCCAGGCGGTGCCGACCAGCGCCCGGCCTTTCATCGGCGAGGTGTTGCGCTGCCGACCGGCCTGAGCCGGAGCGCCGGCGAGCTGCCGGAACACGCACCCGGGGTCCCGCCGCCGGCACCCCGGGTGATCGAGCACACCCGCACGGGCGCGGCACTGGTAGCTTGGTAGTTCACCTGTCAGCCAGTCCGCACCAACCGAGGAGATCGCCTGTGTCCACCAACGGAAACGAGGCGCCCGCCACCTGGCTGTCCCAGGACGCTCACGACCGCCTCCAGGCCGAGCTCGACGAGCTGATCGCCAACCGGCCGGTCATCGCCGCCGAGATCAACGCCCGGCGCGAGGAGGGCGACCTGCGGGAGAACGGCGGCTACCACGCCGCCCGCGAGGAGCAGGGCAAGGCCGAGGGGCGCATCCTCTACCTCAAGGAGCTGCTCCGCACCGCCAAGGTCGGTGAGGCGCCGGATGCCGACGCCGTGTCGCCCGGCATGGTCGTGACGATCTACTTCGACGACGACGCCGACGACACCGAGACGTTCCTGCTCGGCTCCCGCGAGATCGCCTCCACCACCGAGCTCACCGTCTACAGCCCCGAGTCCGCGCTCGGCAAGGCGATCCTCGGCGGCAAGGCCGGCCAGACCTGCACCTACACGGCGCCGAGCGGCGCCGACATCAAGGTGACCGTGGTGTCGTTCGAGCCGTACTCCGGCTGACCCCGCTGGCGGACCCGCGCCGGCCGGCTCGGGTCCGACCCGACCGAGGCTGACAGGCTCCTCGGACCCGAGCCACACCCGTCGAACGCCCCGACCGGATGATCCGGCCGGGGCGTTCGCGATCTCACACGTCGCCGACCAGATCCACCTGGTAGCCGCTCGCCCGCAACGCGCTGATCAGCTTGTCCGAGTGCGTCACCCCGCGGGTCTCCACCGAGAGCGCCACCTCCACCTCCCCGAGCCGCAGGTGCGGGTTCGCCCGCTGGTGCACCACGTCCACCACGTTGGCCCGGTGCCCGGCGATCTCCCCGAGCAGCGAGGCGAGCTGCCCGGGCCGGTCCGTGCAGCGCACCGTGATGCGCAGGAAACGCCCGGCCGCCGCCAGCCCGTGCTCGATCATCCGGAGCATCAGCAGCGGGTCGATGTTGCCGCCGGAGAGCACCGCGACCACCGGTGTGTCCACCTCCACGACGGCCGCCAGCAGCGCCGCCACGCCGACCGCGCCGGCCGGCTCCACCACCTGCTTGCCGCGCTCCATCAGCGTCAGCAACGACCGCGAGATGTCCTCCTCGGAGACCGTGACCACGTCGTCGACCAGCCGCTGGACGTGGGTGAACGTCAGCTCGCCGGGACGACCCACGGCGATGCCGTCGGCGATCGTCGAGAAGGAGGGCAGCCGGACCGGCTCGCCGGCCCGCAGCGAGGGCGGGAAGGCGGCGGCGCTCGCCGCCTGCACCCCGATCACCCGGATGTCCGGGCGCAGCGCCTTGGTCACCACCGCGATCCCGGAGACGAGGCCGCCGCCACCCACCCCGGTCACGATGGTGCGCACGTCCGGGCACTGTTCGAGGATCTCCAACGCCACCGTGCCCTGACCGGCGATGACGTCCGGATGGTCGAACGGGTGGATGAACACCGCGCCGGTCCGCTCCGCGAACGCCTGCGCCTCGACCAGCGCCTCGTCCACCGTCGTGCCGACCAGTTCGATGCGGGCCCCGTACCCCTTGGTCGCGGAGACCTTCGGCAGCGGCGCGTTCACCGGCATGAAGACGGTGGCCTCCGCGCCGAGCAGGCCGGCGGCGAGCGCCACCCCCTGGGCGTGGTTGCCGGCGCTGGCCGCCACCACGCCCCGGGCCCGGTCCTGCGCCGAGAGCCGGGAGATCCGCACGTACGCGCCGCGCACCTTGTACGACCCGGCGCGCTGCATGTTCTCGCACTTGAGCAGGACCGGCCCGCCGAACGCGGCACTGAGCGGCCGGAACGGCTCCAGCGGGGTGGTCCGGGTGACGCCGGCGAGCAGTTCCCGCGCGGCCTGTACGTCGGCGAGACCGACCAGTTCCGTCATGCCCCGATCGTGCCACCCGCCCCGGGTGGAAGCTGCGGCGACGTCGCCGCGGATGCACCGGGCGCGGGCCCCACGACAGGCGCGGGGACGGCGACGCCGGCCGTCGGCGGACCGGGCCGGCCGGACTGGTCGAACTGCCCTGACCAGGCATGATGTCCCGGCCAGCCGGGGTGACCGGGCCAGCCCGGGAACACGGGTCGGGCCCGTGCGATCCGGTCCTGCTGGGCGGCGGAGATCCGGCGAACCAGCACGACGAAAGAGATCGCGGCGACCAGGCAGGCGATCACCGGCACCAGGCGGGGCACGAACGCCTCCTGGTAGAAGGTGACGTACGTGGCGAACTCGGCCTCGCTGCGCGGCCACTCGGTCAGCCGCCCGTACCGCTGCTCCTCCAGTTGCGCCACCACCCGCTCCCCGATGGAGAAGACCAGCCAGGCCGTCCACCAGAGCGGAACGAGCCACGGCGTGCGGCGGCGCCACAGGCTGTACCGCGCCACCTCGGCCACCACCCGGGCCGGCACGACGACGTTGGCGAACGGCACCAGCCAGCCGGCGATCGCCCACGCCGTGCTCTGCGTCGGCGCCGCGCCGGAGAACGCGTCCAGGTTCCTGCGCACCCGCCAGGTCCAGATCACCACCAGCGTCGCGGCCACCAGCACGGCCAGGACGAACGGCAGCGTGAACAGGACCTCGGCGAGCACCGCGCCGAGCAGCACGTCCCGGTCGAGCTGCTCGGCGGCCGAGCGGGCCAGGTGGACGCCGAGCAGCGGGAAGAGCGCGGAGAGCGTGAACAGCGCGGCGGTCGCGCCGACCGCGACGCGGACGGCCAGCCCCAGGCCCCGGACCGCGTACGTGGGCACGCCGGGCAGCACCGCGGGCTGGCCGTGGCGGGTGCCGCAGCGCTGACACTCGTCGAAGGCGGGAGACGTGGCGTCCCCGCAGGTCTGGCAGTGCATCGGGACCGTCCGGAGGGATACGCGCGACAGGGACGCGCACACGTTAGACGATCATGCGACGGCCGGTGACCCCGTTCCGACGCGGGGATAGCCGGGGGCGTGCCGCTGCCACGGCGCCTGCATCTCGAACTGGCCGGCCACCCCGAGCAGCAGCAGCTCGGAGCCGGGCGGGCCGACGAACTGCACCCCGACCGGCAGCCCGTCCGGGCGACGCCCGACCGGCACCACGATCGACGGCAGGCCGGCGATGTTCCACGGCGCGGCGTACGGGGCGTACCGGATGTTCGTCGACATGTTCGCCAGCCAGGAGCGCCCCGACCAGCCGGCGGCCTCCGGCGGCGGCCCGGCCAGCGCCGGGGTGAGCAGCAGGTCGACCGAGTGGTCGTCGAAGAAGTGCACCGACCGCTCCCGCCAGGCGGCCCGGTCGGCCTCCTTGACGTACCCCCGGCGCTGCGCCCACTCGCCGAGCGCGACGTGCCGGCGGCTGCGCCGCTGGAGCTGGCGCGGCGCCACGCCGGCGGCCCGCACGTCGGCGGCGGCAGCCGCGAACCAGGTGGCGATGCCCTGGAGGCCCAGCCGGGTCGGGTAGATCGGGTCGGCGGGGACGGTGTCGTGCCCGGCGGCGGCGAGCAGCCGGCCGGCGGCGGCGACCGCGTCGGAGTTCGCCGCGTCCGGGGAGACGCCCTTCACCGGGGAGCGCAGCGAGACGCCGACCCGCAGCCGCGGCGGCGGGACCAGCTTGTCCGGCCGGCGGCCGGCCAGCACCGAGAAGCCGACCACCGCGTCCGCCACCGTCGAGGTCAGCATGCCGTGCTCGGTGAGGCCGAACCAGTCGTCCGCGCCGAGCTGGCAGGGCACCACGCCCCGGCCCGGCTTGAGCCCGACCAGACCGCAGCAGGCCGCCGGGATGCGGATCGAGCCGAGGCCGTCGTTGCCGTGGGCCATCGGCACCAACCCGGCGGCCACCGCGGCGGCGGCGCCGCCGGAGGAACCGCCGGGGGTACGCGTCCGGTCCCAGGGGTTGCGGGTCACGCCGGTGTCGTCGTCGGTGAGGGCCCAGAGGCCGAGTTCCGGCATCCGGGTCACCCCGATGATCACCGCGCCCGCGCCGCGCAGCCGCCGGACCACCTCGTGGTCGGCCTCCGCCACCGCGGTACGCATCGCGGCCGACCCGTTCCAGGTGGGCAGGCCAGCCACCGGCGTGTTCTCCTTGACGGCCACCGGCACGCCGGCCAGCGGCAGGTCGGCCAGTTCCTCCTGCTCGTCGACCTTCTCCGCCTCGGTGATCGCCTCGCCGCCACGGACCGCGCGGAACGCGGCCAGCTCGGCGTCGACCCGCGACACGTGGTCGAGGTGGTCGGCCACCACCTGGGTGGCGGAGACGTCGCCGCGGCGTACCGCGCGGGCGATCTGCTTCGCGGTCGCCCCGACCCAGGTCGTCGGCAAGATGTCCGGCACTGCCACCCTCCCGTCCAGCGGTCAGCCCAGTGCCTGCTCCAGATCGGTGAGCAGGTCGTCGACCGTCTCGATGCCGACAGACAGTCGCACGAGATCGCCGGGAACTTCAAGCGGCGAGCCGGCAGCGCTCGCGTGTGTCATCCGGCCCGGGTGCTCGATCAGGGACTCCACCCCGCCGAGCGACTCCGCGAGCACGAACAGCCGGGCCCGGTTGCAGATCTCCACGGCGTGCTCCTCGCCGCCCGCCGCGCGGAACGAGATCATGCCGCCGAACCGGCGCATCTGCTTGGCGGCCACCTCGTGACCCGGGTGCGACGGCAGGCCCGGGTAGAGCACCTGGGCGACCTTCGCGTTGCTGTCCAGGAAGGCGGCGATCCGCTCGGCGTTGTCGCAGTGCCGGTCCATCCGTACCCCGAGGGTCTTGATGCCGCGCAGCGTGAGCCAGGCGTCGAACGGGCCGTTGACCGCGCCCATCGCGTTCTGGTGGTAGCGCAGCTCCTCGCCGAGCGCGCGGTCCGCGGCGACCAGCGCGCCGCCGACCACGTCGGAGTGCCCGCCGACGTACTTCGTGGTGGAGTGCACCACCACGTCCGCGCCGAACGCGATCGGCTGTTGCAGGTACGGCGAGGCGAACGTGTTGTCGACCACCAGCAGCGCGCCGGCGTCGTGCGCCACGGCGGCCAGGGCGGCGATGTCGGCGATGCCGAGCAGCGGGTTGGTCGGCGTCTCCACCCAGACGATCCGGGTCGCGCCGGGTCGGATCGCGGCCCGGACCGCGTCCGCGTCGGAGACCTTCGCCGGGGTGTAGTCCAGGCCCCAGCGCTCGGCCACCTTGGCGAACAGCCGGTACGTGCCGCCGTACGCGTCGTCCGGGATCACCACGTGGTCGCCCGGCTTGCAGACGGTCCGCAGCAGCGTGTCCTCGGCGGCCAGGCCGCTGGCGAAGGCGAGCCCCACCGGGCCGCCCTCCAGCGCGGCCAGGCACTCCTGCAACGCGTCCCGGGTGGGGTTGCCGGAGCGGCTGTACTCGTAGCCCTCGCGGGGCGCGCCGACCGCGTCCTGGGCGTAGGTGCTGGTCTGGTAGATCGGAGGGATCACCGCGCCGGTGCGGGCCTCCGGGTCCTGGCCGGCGTGGATGGCGAGCGTCTCGAAGCCGTGACTCATGCCCGAGACGTTAGTCCGCCGGTTCACCCCGACGCAGGGAACCCGGCGCGCGGGTCACGACCGCGAGGTCGTCGCCCGGTCGGCCATACTGGGCCGGTGAGTTCGACCGAAGCGCTGCCCTCGCGCCTGCACGGCGTCATGCACCGGATCCCCACGTCGCTCGACGATCTCCGTGGGCCGGATCACGGGCACCTCAGCCTGCCGGTCCGCCTCGCCTGGTCCGGGCTCACCGACTTCGACGTCGACGATTCCGGGCAGCGGCTCACGCTGTACCGCACGTTGATGGACTGCGGGCAACGTGAGGACATCGTCCGGTACGTCAATCCCATCCTGCTCCGCGCGGATTGGCCCCGCATACGTAGGTTGACCGCGCGGCGGGTCATCGCGCTCTGGGAGAGCCGAATGCCCGGCCTCGCCGCATAGCCGTGGACGAGCTGCATCTCCATTTGCTGCGGATCGGATTCCAGGCCGGCGACGATCTCGGCTTGGTGCTCGCCGGCGGCTACGCCCTCGCCGCGCACGAACTTCTCCGTCGCCCGTCCCGCGACATCGACTTCGCCACCGCCACCGCCTTACCGCTTGTCTCGGTGGCTGATCGCCTGGCGAAGGCGTACCAGGCCGCGGGCCATGACTGTCGTGTGGTCGAGGCGACTCCTCGAATGGCCCGGCTGATGGTCAGTGGCCCAGCCGGGGACTGCGAGGTCGACCTGTTGAAAGAGGCGATCGGTCCGCCGGTCGAACTGCACGTCGGTCCGGTGTTGGCGCTCCAGGACGCGGTCGGGCTCAAGGTCCGGGCGCTGCACGACCGCGCCGCCCATCGCGACTACATAGATGTCCGGGCCGCCAACAGGTTGATGACATGCGCGGAGATGGAGTCCCTGGCCGCCCGGCACACCGCTGGATTCTCGCTGCATGACCTCGCGGACCGACTCGGCGGGATCGACGAACTCGACGTGGAGACGTTCGTGGCCTACGGCCTCGGTGAGGACGACATCGGAGAACTGCGCCGCTGGGCCCACCGGTGGGAGGCCGACATCCAGGCGCGCCTCGCCAACGGCGAAACCGGCCCACCCGGCATCCCCGACGACGACTGGGACGCCTACCTGGACCGGCCCTGACCAACCCGCCCGGTCGGGGGCAGGGCGCGCCCGGCGGGACCGGTGGGGTGGGCCTAGCCTGAGCGGATGGCTGGGTGTGTGTTCTGCGGGATCGTGGCCGGCGAGGTGCCGGGCTTCGTGGTGACGGACGAGCCGGACGGGGTGGCGTTCCTGGACACCCGGCCGGTGTTCAAGGGACACGTGTTGGTGGTGCCGCGCACCCACCTGGTGGCGCTGGCCGACCTGCCGACCGACGCACTGCCCGGCTACTTCCGCCTGGTGCAGCGCGTCGCGGTGGCGGTCGAGTCCGGCCTGGGCTCCGGTGGGACGTTCGTGGCGATGAACAACAAGGTGTCCCAGTCCGTCCCGCACCTGCACACCCACGTGGTGCCCCGGACCAGGGGCGACGGGCTGCGCGGCTTCTTCTGGCCGCGGACGCGCTACGCCGACGACGCGGAGGCGACCGGGTTCGCCGGGCGGATCTCGGCCGCGCTGGCCTGACGTGCGGGCGGGTGGGTAAGGAACCGGGCGCCGGCGCTGTTACAGGCTGGGGAAAGCCACGAGAGGAGTCCCACCGTGTTCCTCCGCCGCATGAAGGCCGAGATGATCGCTCCTGACCAGGCCCTGCCGGGTCGCCCGCTCGCCATGCCCGTCGCCGACCGGCACGAGGTGCTGCCGTCCTCGCTGAAGGGCCCGTTCCCCGAGGGCGCGCAGGTCGCCGTCTTCGGCATGGGCTGCTTCTGGGGCGCCGAGCGGCTGTTCTGGACGCTGCCCGGCGTGCTCACCACGTCGGCCGGCTACGCGGGCGGCTACACCACCAACCCGACGTACGAGGAGGTCTGCTCGGGCATGACCGGGCACGCCGAGGTGGTCCAGGTGGTCTACGACCCGTCGAAGATCACCTACGAGGACCTGCTCAAGGTCTTCTGGGAGAACCACGACCCGACCCAGGGCATGCGCCAGGGCAACGACGTGGGCACCCAGTACCGCTCCGCGATCTACACCACCACCGACGAGCAGCGCGCCGCGGCGCTGGCCTCGCGGGACGCGTTCGCGCCGATCGTGGCGCGCGCCGGCAAGGGGGAGATCACCACGGAGATCGCCCCGCTGGGCGACTATTTCTTTGCCGAGGACTACCACCAGCAGTACCTGGCCCCGACGAAGAACCCGAACGGATACTGCAACCACGGGCCCAACGGGCTGAGCTGCCCGGTCGGCGTGGCCCGTACCGCCGGCTGACCCCAGACGTCCGCCGACCGGGCCTGCGGTGTTCGTCACACCGTGGGCCCGGCGCATTTCCGGCATCCGTCCCGGGGCGGGCAGGAACCCCAGCCGTGACAGGCAACCACCCTCGGTGACGGCGCATCGTAGCAAGCTGTCACACGTTCGTCATCGTCTCAACAGGCGAACTGCAACAAGCTCTGGCAGCATTGGCTCGTATGTGCGGACTTGCGGGAGAGTTCCGTCGTGACGGTTCACGGGCCGATGTCTCGGCCGTGGAACGGATGGCGGCCACGATGAGTGACCGAGGGCCCGACGACAGCGGCATCTGGTCGCAGGGCCCGACCGCGCTGGGACACCGGCGCCTGAAGATCATCGACTTGTCCGCAGCCAGCGGCCAACCCATCGTGGACGCCGCCGCGGGCCTCACCGGGGTCTTCAACGGCTGCATCTACAACTACCGCGAGCTGCGCGCCGAGTTGCAGGCCAAGGGGCACCGCTTCTTCTCCGCCGGGGACAGCGAGGTCGTGGTCAAGGCGTACGCCGAGTGGGGGCTCGACTTCGTCGACCACCTGGTCGGCATGTTCGCGGTGGCGATCAGCGAGCGGGACACCGGCCGCCTGGTGCTGGCCCGGGACCGGCTCGGCATCAAGCCGCTGTACCTGGCCGAGAGCCCCGGCGTGGTGCGCTTCGCCTCCACCCTGCCGGCGTTGCTGGCCGGCGGCGGCGTCGACACCACCATCGACCGGGTGGCGCTCGCCCACTACCTGAGCTTCCACAGCATCGTGCCGCCGCCGCGGACCATCCTGAGCGGCGTCACCAAGCTGCCGCCCGCCACGGTCAAGGTGTACGAGGCGGACGGCACCACCCGCGAGCGGGTCTACTGGGACCCCACGTTCGGCCGGGCCACCGAGCGGGCCGACTGGTCCGAGCGGGACTGGCAGGACGCGCTGCTCGACTCGCTCACCACCGCGGTACGCCGCCGGATGGTGGCCGACGTGCCGGTGGGTGTGCTGCTCTCCGGCGGCCTCGACTCCAGCCTGGTGGTCGCGCTGCTGGCCGGCGAGGGGCAGGCCCGCTCCGGCCTGGCCACGTTCTCCATCGGCTTCGACGCGGTGGGCGGCCGGGAGGGCGACGAGTTCGTCTACTCCGACCTGGTGGCGAAGACGTTCGGCACCGACCACCACCAGATCCGGGTGCCCACCGGCGACCTGCTGCCGCCGCTGGAGGCCGCCGTCGCGGCCATGAGCGAACCCATGGTCAGCCACGACTGCGTGGCGTTCTGGCTGCTCAGCCAGGAGGTCGCGCGGCACGTGAAGGTGGTCCAGTCGGGCCAGGGCGCGGACGAGATCCTGGGCGGCTACCACTGGTACCCGCCGCTGGCCGGGGTGGACCGGGAGCAGGCGCTCGACACGTACGCGAAGGCGTTCTTCGACCGTGACGCGGCCGGACTGGCCCGCGTGCTCAACCCCGACTGGCTGGCCGACGGCGACCCGGCGCGCGAGTTCGTCGCCGCGCACCTGGGCCGGCCGGGCGCGCAGACCGCGGTCGACGCCGGCCTGCGGATCGACACCCAGGTCATGCTCACCGACGACCCGGTGAAGCGGGTCGACAACATGACCATGGCGCACGGGCTGGAGGCCCGGGTGCCGTTCCTCGACCACGAGTTCGTCGAGCTGGCCGCGAGCTGCCCGCCGGAGCTGAAGCTGGCCCAGGGCGGCAAGGGCGTGCTCAAGGAGATCGGCCGCCGGGTGCTGCCGCACGAGGTCATCGACCGGCCCAAGGGCTACTTCCCGGTCCCGGGCCTCACCCACCTGGAGGGCAAGCTCCTCGACCGGGTACGCGACGCGCTCGGCGCCCCCGAGGCGCGCCGCCGTGACCTGTTCCGCGCCGACTACGTCGACGCGCTGCTCGCCGACCCGAACGCCGAACTGACCCCGTTGAACGGAAACAAGCTGTGGCAACTGGGACTCCTGGAAATGTGGCTCCAGAGCCACGGAATCGACTGACCGTGACCGACACCCTCGCCACCGGCACGGCTCGCACCGACCGGGAACGGGTGCTGGGCCGGCGCCGGGAACGCACCGGCCCGGGCGGTGACCCGGTCGCCCCCGGTACGCCGGAACCGGCGCTGCCGTCCACCGCCGCGGCCACCGACGCCTCCGGCGTGGTGCTGGACTGCGGCTGGGGCCGGCTGGTCTTCGGCCAGACCTTCGCCGACCAGGTGCACGTCGCCGACGTGCTGCGCTCCGAGGCCAACGGCGCCCGGGACATCTGCATCTACCTGCGCGACCCGCACGTGCTGGTCTCCCGGCTGCCGGACGAGCTGTTCATCGACCCGTCGCTGACCTACCGGCTGCCGCTGGGCGAGCGCCGGCCGGCCGCCACCGGGGGCGAGGACATTCCCGGGTTGGCCATCCGGCCGCTGCGCGACGCCGACGACGCGGACGCGGTGAACCGGATCTACGCCCGCAACGGCATGGTCACCGCCCCGGTCGAGGTGCTGGTGGACAACGCCGCCACCGACCGGTTCCTGCACCTGGTCGCCGAGGACGCGACCGGCGAGGTGGTCGGCACCATCACCGGTGTGGACCACGTCGCGGTCTTCGCCGACCCGGAGAACGGCGCCAGCCTGTGGTGCCTGACGGTGGACTTCAACACCGCGCCGCCCGGCACCGGCCAGGCGCTGCTCACCGCGCTCGCCGACCAGCTCGACGCGCGCGGCCGGGCGTACGTGGACCTGTCCGTGCTGGCGGAGAACTCGGGCGCGATCCGGCTCTACGAGCGGCTCGGTTTCCACCGCACCGGCACGCTCTGCGTGAAGCGGAAGAACCCGATCAACGAGCGCCTGTTCCTGCCCGCGATGCCGGCGGGGTACGACGAGCTGAACCCGTACGCGAAGATCGTCGCGGACGAGGCGATGCGGCGCGGCATCCGGGTGGAGGTGACCGATCCGCACTGGGGTGAGCTGAAGCTGACCAGCGGCGGCCGGACCATCCACACCCGCGAGTCGCTGTCGGAGCTGACCTCGGCGGTGGCGATGAGCCGCTGCGACGACAAGCGGGTGACCCGGCGCATCCTCACCGAGGCGGGCCTGTCCGTGCCGCGTGGGCGCACCGCCACCGGGGACCCCGACGACCTGGCGTTCCTGGCCGACGTCGGCCCGGTGGTGGTCAAGCCGGCGCGCGGCGAGCAGGGCAACGGGATCACCGTCGGCGTACGGACGCCGGAGGCGCTGACCGCCGCCGTCGAGCTGGCCCGGCGCTTCTGCCCGGACGTGCTGATCGAGGAGCTGCGCGCGGGCGAGGACCTGCGGGTGGTGGTGATCGACCACGAGGTGGTGGCCGCCGCGGTCCGCCGGCCGGCGCAGATCACCGGCGACGGCGTGCACGACGTCACCGAGCTGATCGACCGGCAGAGCCGTCGCCGGGCCGCCGCCACCGGTGGCGAGTCCCGGATCCCGGTCGACGACATGACCCGTGAGGTGGTGGCCGAGGCCGGCCACCAGATGCACGACGTGCTGCCGGAGGGTCAGGTGCTGGCGGTCCGCCGGACGGCCAACCTGCACACCGGCGGCACCATCCACGACGTGACCGCCGAACTGCACCCGGTGATCGCCGAGGCGTGCGTGACGGCCAGCCGGGCGCTGGACATCCCGGTCACCGGGCTGGACCTGCTGGTGCCCGCGCCGGACGCCCCGGAGCACGTGTTCATCGAGGCCAACGAACGGCCGGGCCTGGCCAACCACGAGCCGCAGCCGACCGCCGAACGGTTCGTCGACCTGCTCTTCCCGGGTACGCGGGCACCGCAGCGACTCTGGTCGCCAGCCGGTGCGGCAGGCTCTGGGGCATGACCGCACGCAAACCCCAACCGCTCAAGCTCGACCTCGAATACCTGCGTCAGGTGCTGGTGGAACTGCTGGAGATCCCCAGCCCGTCCGGGCGTACCGACCACATCCAGCAGTACGTCGGCGAGCGGCTCTCCGCGCTCGGGATCAGCTCCACGCTGACCCGGCGCGGGGCGCTGAGCGCCTGCCTGCCCGGGCCCCGGCCGACCGGCGCCGACCGGGCCGTGGTGGTGCACACCGACACCATCGGCGGCATGGTGAAGCGGCTCAAGGAGAACGGGCGGCTGGAGATCAACCCGATCGGCACGCACAGCGCCCGCTTCGCCGAGGGCGCCCACGTGCGGATCTTCACCGACGATCTGGACCGGGTGGTCACCGGCCAGGTGCTGCCGCTGAAGGCGAGCGGGCACCGCTACAACGAGGCGGTCGACCTCCAGGGCGTCGGCTGGGAGCTGGTCGAGGTCCGGGTCGACGAGCCGGTGCACGACGAGGCCGGACTGCGGGCGCTCGGCATCGACGCCGGGGACTTCGTCGCGCTGCTGCCCAACCCGACCATCACCCCGGCCGGGTACGTCAAGTCCCGCCACCTGGACGACAAGGCCGGGGTGGCCGCGGTGCTGACCGCGTTCAAGGCGATGGTCGACGCCGGCGTGACCCCGGCGGTCACCGCGCACCTGCTGGTCACCGTTACCGAGGAGATCGGCCACGGCGCCAGCCACGGGCTGGACCCGGACGTGGCGGAGATCGTCTCGGTGGACGCGGCGGTGGTCGCGCCCGGCCAGCAGTCCCGGGAGAACGCCGCCACGCTGGCCATGGGCGACGGGGTCGGGCCGTTCGACTACCACCTGACCCGCAACCTGGCCGCCATCGCCACGGAGCACGGCGTCGACCTGGTCCGCGACGTCTTCGACTACTACCGCTCGGACGCGGCGTCCGCGGTCGAGGCCGGCGCGCACGCGCGGGTGGCGCTGCTCGGCTTCGGGGTGGACGCCACCCACGGCCACGAGCGGACCCACCTGGACGGCCTCCACCAGCTCACCCAGTTGCTCTGCCTCTACCTCCAGAGCCCGCTCGTCTTCCCGGAGTGGGACGCCGAGCCGGAGGGCGACCTGGCCGACTTCCCGTCGCTGGCGGTGCAGCCGGCGCACGAGGACGGCCCGCGCGAGGGCCCGATCGGCGTGGAGTGAACGTCTGTGATCGAAATCCGTTGCCGTGGCCGCCGGGAAGTGGATAGCGTGGCGGTACACGGGAAAGGAGGTGGTCCAGACTTGTATAGCAATCGGACTCGTGAGGTGGCTGTCCGCTAGCCGCTGTCCTCGACAGTGAAACATCGTCCGCCGCGAGGCGGGCAGCTCGATCGTCGAGACCGTGTGGCAGCGGTGCGGCGAAACCACGACAGCCACCCGACCCCCGGGGTGCCGGCCCAGTCCAGCCGGCCCGCGCGCGAGCGCGGAAGCCCCGGGGGTCGCTTCATGCCCGGGAGAAAACCGTGTCCATGCGTGAGCTGGTGGTGCTCGGCACGGCCAGTCAGGCCCCCACCCGGGCCCGCAACCACAACGGCTACCTGCTGCGCTGGGACGATGAGGTGATCCTCTTCGACCCGGGTGAGGGCAGCCAGCGCCAGATGCTGCACACCGGCGTGACCGCCACCGACCTGACCCGGATCTGCGTCACCCACTTCCACGGCGACCACTGCCTCGGGCTGCCCGGCATGATCCAGCGCCTCTCCCTGGACCGGGTCCCCCACCCGGTGGCCGTGCACTTCCCGGCCGGCGGCGCCGAGTACTTCGACCGGCTGCGCCACGCCTCCAGCTTCCACGAGACCGCCGAGCTGACCGTCGAGCCGATCCACGCCGACGGGCAACGGATCACGCTGGGCGTCGGCACGCTGGAGGCCCGCCGGCTGCGGCACCCCGTCGAGACGTACGGGTACCGGCTCGTCGAGCCGGACGGCTGCCGGATGCTGCCGGAGCGGCTGTCCGCGTACGGCATCGTCGGTCCGGCGGTGGGGAAGCTGCACCGCGAGGGCCACCTGGACGTCCACGGACGCCGCGTCACCCGCGACGAGGTGAGCGTCACCCGACCCGGGCAGCGGTTCGCGTTCGTCATGGACACCGGGCTCTGCGACGGGGTGTACGCGCTGGCCGAGCACGCCGACCTGCTGGTCATCGAGTCGACGTTCTGCGAGTCGGAGGCCGCACTCGCCGCCGAGGTCGGCCACCTCACCGCCGGCCAGGCCGCGCGGGTGGCCACCGAGTCGGGGGTACGCACGCTCGTGCTCACCCACTTCTCCCAGCGGTACGCCGACCCGCGCCGCTTCCACGACGAGGCCCGCGAGCACTTCGCCGGCGACCTGGTGATCGCCGAGGACCTCCAGACGGTGCAGGTGCCGCCCCGCCGGGTACCGTCGCCCGGGTGACCGTCTCCCTACGTCTCGCGACCGAGGCCGACCTGATGGCGGTCGGTGCCCTGCACCAGCGCTCCCGGGTGGCGGCGTACTCGTCGTTCCTGCCCCCGGACGCGCTTGTCGATCCCACCCCCGAGGCGCTCGGCCGCTACTGGGTGGAACGGCTGACCTGGGAGGGCGCGGACCACCGGATGACCGTCGCCGAGCGGGACGGACGGCTGGTGGGTTTCAGCTATCTCGGGCCGGACGACGAGGGCGACCCGACGACCGGGCTGCTCAGCGCCATCCACCTCGACCCGGACGAGCGGGGCCGGGGCACCGGCCGGGCGCTGATGGTGGACGCGCTGGACGCGCTGCGCGCCCGCGGGTGGAGCCGGGCGGCCCTGTGGGTGCTGGCCGACAACGCGTCCGCGCGCCGCTTCTACGAACGCGGCGGCTGGCACGCCACCGGCACCCGGCGCACCGACCGGATCGGTCCCGTGCGGGTCTCCCGGCTCCGCTACGCGCGCGAGGTGTGAGGGGCCCCGTCGCCGGGACCCCTCACCCGCTCAGCGCGCGCCGAGGTGGGCCAGCAGGTCCTGCCGGGTCAGCACACCCTTGGGCTTGCCGTCGACCAGCACGAGCGCCGCGTCGGCCTTCTCCAGCAGCGTCACCGCCTCGCTGACCGGCTGCCCGCCACCGATCATCGGCAGCGGCTCACCCATGTGCCGCTCGATCGTGTCGTGCAGGTGGGCCTGGCCGGTGAAGAGCGCGTCGAGCAGGTCCCGCTCGGCGATCGAGCCGGCCACCTCGCCGGTCACCACCGGCGGCTCGGCCTTGAGCACCGGGAGCTGGGAGACGCCGTACTCACGCATGTAGTCGATGGCGTCGCGGACCGTCTCGGTCGGGTGCACGTGCACCAGCTCGGGCAGGCCACCCGGCTTGCCGCCGAGCGCGTCGGCCACGGTCGGCTCGGCGCCGGCGTCGTCCAGGAAGCCGTACCGGGCCATCCAGCGGTCGTTGAAGATCTTCGACAGGTAGCCCCGGCCGCCGTCCGGCAGCAGCACCACCACCACGTCGTCCGGGCCGGCCTTGCGGGCCACCTCCAGCGCGCCCACCACGGCCATGCCGCAGGAGCCGCCGACCAGCAGCCCCTCCTCGCGGGCCAGCCGGCGGGTCATCTCGAACGACTGCTTGTCCGACACCTCGACGATCTCGTCGGCGACGGAGCGGTCGTACGTCTCCGGCCAGAAGTCCTCGCCGACACCCTCGACCAGGTAGGGCCGACCGGTGCCACCGGAGTAGACCGAGCCCTCCGGGTCCGCGCCGATCACCCGGACCCGCCCCTCGGACGCCTCCTTGAGGTAGCGGCCGATGCCGGAGATGGTGCCGCCGGTGCCGACGCCGGCGACGAAGTGGGTGATCTTGCCCTCGGTCTGCCGCCACAGCTCCGGGCCGGTCGTCTCGTAGTGCGAGCGCGGGTTGGCCGGGTTGCTGTACTGGTTGGGCTTCCACGCGCCGGGGATCTCCCGGGCCAGCCGGTCGGACACGTTGTAGTAGGAGCGCGGGTCCTCCGGCGCGACGGCGGTCGGGCAGACCACCACCTCGGCGCCGTACGCCCGCAGCACGTCCTGCTTGTCCTGGCTGACCTTGTCGGGGCAGACGAACACACAGCGGTAGCCCCGGAGCTGGGCCACCAGGGCCAGCCCGACCCCGGTGTTGCCGCTGGTCGGCTCCACGATCGTGCCGCCCGGCCCGAGGATGCCCGCCTTCTCGGCGTCCTCCACCATGCGCAACGCGATCCGGTCCTTGACCGAGCCGCCCGGGTTGACGTATTCCACCTTCGCCAGCACGGTCGCCTGGATGCCCTCGGTGACGTTGCGCAGGCGAACCAGCGGGGTGTTGCCGATCAGCTCGACGACGTTGTCGTAGTACTGCACCTCGTTGTGCCCTTCGTAGCGCCGCCGTCGGGGGCGGCCGGTCAGCCGGTTCGCCGCCCAGCGTACGTGCCGTCAGGGCGCCACATGCCCGGGGATGACAGAGCCGCGGCGTGCCTCCCACTCCAGGAACCGTTCGGTCTCGGCGAGCACGCTGCCGGCCAGCCAGGTGACCATGACGGCGTCGTCGGCCAGCCCGAAGATCGCCAGCGGGATCTCCGGCAGCAGGTCGATCGGGGAGACGACGTACGCCGCCGCGCCGGCCATCAGGGCCAGGCGCAGCCCGCCGTCGTACTCCCCCCGCCCGGTCGCCCGGATCATGCGCGGCAGCGCCGCCAGCCGGGCACCCAGCGACGGCCCGCCCCGCGCCCCGGCCGCCAGTGCCCGGGCCAGCGCGGCGAACGCGGCGCTGCGCTTCAACGTCTTTCCCATGATTCCGCCTCTCTTCGCCCGACCAGGGTGCGGCCCCGGGGCAAGCCCACCCCACCGGTACCCAGAACGGCCGACTCCCAGCCGCAGGATCAAGGACAGCGGTCGTCGTACCGGCGCGATACTGTCGGTTCATGGGGGACGTCGGTTCCGTCGCGCCGGTCCGCTGGCGGCGTGCCCGGCAGATCGCCCGCCTCGCGGCGATCGGCACGGGTGCCACGGTGGCGGCCACCGCCGCCACCGGCGGAGTCCTGCTCGGCCAGGCCCGGCAGGCCCGCCGCACCATCCCGATGGCCGAGGCGCCGCCACCGCGCTGCGACGGCGTCTACGGCGCGAGGTTCCCCGGCCGGCCGGTCACCATGGTCGTCCTCGGTGACTCCTCCGCGGCCGGCTACGGCGTGCACCGACGCCGGGAGACACCCGGCTCGCTGCTGGCCACCGGGCTGTCCCGGCGGCTGCACCGCCCGGTCCGGCTGCACCGGTTCGCCGTGGTGGGCGCGCTGTCGGCCGGGCTGAAGCCGCAGGTCGAGTCCGCCCTGGAGGTCACGCCGGACGTCGCCGTGGTGCTGGTCGGCGGCAACGACGTCACCAACCGCACCCCGCCGGCGCTGGCCGTGCGCTACCTGGTCGACGCGGTCCGCACGCTGCGCGGCGCCGGCTGCGAGGTGGTCGTCGGCACCTGCCCCGACCTGGGCACGATCCGGCCGATCCAGCCGCCGTTGCGCTGGCTGGCCCGGCGCTGGAGCCGCCAGCTCGCCGCCGCCCAGACGGTGGCCGTGGTGGAGGCGGGCGGCCGGACGGTCTCCCTCGGTGACCTGCTGGGGCCGCGGTTCGCCGCCGAGCCCGGCCGGATGTTCGCCTGGGACCGGTTCCACCCCTCCGCGGAGGGGTACGCGATGGCCGCGGCGGCGCTGCTGCCCACCGTGCTCTCCGCGCTGGGGGCGGTGCCGGAACGCCGTCCTCCGCTCGCCGGGCTGGAGGGCGTACGGTCGCTCCCGGAGGCGGCCCACGAGGCGGCCCGGCACGCCGGGACGGAGGTCAGCGGCGCCCAGCTCCGGGGCCGCGACCGTGGGCCGGGCGGGCGGTGGGCGCAGCTTCGCCGACGGGCTTTCTTCGGCGTCGGCGCGATGCCCCCGACCGGCACCGCCACCGACTCGGCCACGCTGGAGGGAATGGCATGAGCGAGCGCAGCGAGCGAAGCGGAGTGCCGGCATGAGCGGACGGAACGAGACGGCGGCCCGGTGGGGCCGGGCCGCGGCGCTGTCGCTGCTGGCCGGCACGGTGGGTGGCGCGGCGGTCCTCGCCGGCCAGGCCATCGCCGCCCGCAGTCGGGAGTACGCGCAGCCCGAGCTGGGTCTGGTGCTGCGCGCCACGGTCGGTCGGGCCGACGCGCCGCCGCTGCGGCTGGTGCTGCTCGGCGACTCGTCGGCGATCGGCGTGGGCGTCGACCGGTTCGAGGAGACCATCGGCGGCCAGCTCGCCAACCTGCTCGCCGAGGGGCCGACCGGCCGGCGGGTGCACCTGTCCAGCGTCGGGGTCTCCGGCTCCCGCGCCACCGACCTGGCCACGCAGGTGGCCCGCGCGCTGCTCGGCGAGCGGCCCGACGTGGCGGTGGTGCTGATCGGGGCCAACGACGCCACCGCGCTGGGCCGTCCGGTCGACGCGGCGACCTACCTCGGCTCGGCGGTCCGCCGGCTGCGTGAGGCCAACGTCGAGGTCGTCGTCGGCACCTGCCCCGACCTCGGCGCGGTACGCGCCGTCGCCGCCCCGCTACGCCAGGTGCTCGGCTGGTCCGGGCGGCGGATGGCGCGGGCCCAGACAGCGGCCGTGCTGGACGCGGGCGGCACCGTGGTCGATCTGGGCACCGAGACCGGCCCGGTGTTCCGGGCCGACGCCGGCACGCTCTGCCACGACGGCTTCCACCCGTCCGCGGACGGCTACCGGGTCTGGGCCCACGCGCTGCTCCCGGCGGTCGAGGCCGCCGCGGCGGTCGCGTTCCGGCACCATCGTCGGCCGCCGGCGGGGTGACATTTCCCGCCCGGCGTGCGGCTTCCACCGCAAGTTACCCGCGGGTTAACGTTGGTTCATGCCGATTGAGTCGCCCCGCGACGCCGTCATCGTCGCCACCGCCCGGTCCCCCATCGGCCGCGCGTTCAAGGGTTCCCTGCGCGAGGTCCGCCCGGACGACCTCGCCGCCACCATCGTCCAGGCCGCCCTCGACAAGGTCCCGGCGCTCGATCCCACCACCATCGACGACCTCTACCTCGGGTGCGGCCTGCCCGGCGGTGAGCAGGGCTTCAACATGGCCCGGGTGGTCGCCACGCTGCTCGGCCTGGACGGGCTGCCCGGCGCCACGCTGACCCGCTACTGCGCCTCCTCGCTCCAGACCACCCGGATGGCGATGCACGCGATCCGGGCCGGCGAGGGCGACGTGTTCGTCTCCGCCGGCGTGGAGATGGTCTCCCGCTACGCCCGGGGCAACTCGGACACGCTGCCGCCGGAGGCGCAGGCGCTGGTCGGCGGCGGCTGGGAGAACCCGCGCTTCGCCGAGGCACGCGAGCGCTCGCAGGCCCGCACGCAGGCCGGTGCCGAGGTGTGGACCGACCCGCGGGAGGCCGGCCACCTGCCGGACGTCTACCTCGCCATGGGGCAGACCGCGGAGAACCTGGCCCAGGTCTACGACGTGTCCCGCGAGGACATGGACGCGTTCGGCGTCCGCAGCCAGAACCTGGCCGAGAAGGCGATCGCGGACGGCTTCTGGGCCCGCGAGATCACGCCGGTCACCACGCCGGACGGCAGCGTGGTGAGCACGGACGACGGTCCGCGTCCCGGGGTGACCCTGGAGGGCGTGGCCGGGCTCAAGCCGGTGTTCCGCCCGGACGGCCGGATCACCGCCGGCAACTGCTGCCCGCTGAACGACGGCGCCGCCGCCGTGGTGATCATGAGCGCCGGTCGGGCGGCCGAGCTGGGGCTCACCCCGCTGGCCCGGATCGTCTCCACCGGCGTCACCGCGCTCTCCCCGGAGATCATGGGCCTCGGCCCGGTCGAGGCGTCGAAGCAGGCGCTGAAGCGGGCCGGCATGACCATCGACGACGTCGACCTGGTGGAGATCAACGAGGCGTTCGCCGCCCAGGTGATCCCGTCGTACCGGCAGCTCGGCATCCCGGAGGAGAAGCTGAACGTGGCCGGCGGCGCGATCGCGGTCGGCCACCCGTTCGGGATGACCGGCGCCCGGATCACCGGCACCCTGCTCAACGCGCTGGAGTGGCACGACGGGACCATCGGTCTGGAGACCATGTGCGTCGGCGGCGGCCAGGGCATGGCGATGGTGCTCGAACGACTGAGCTGAGGTCGATTCACCACGGCACGCACCGGGTACCGCAACCCGTATGGCGACCGTCGTGGAACGCGAGCGGAAATTCTCCGGCGACGAGGGTTTCCGGCTGCCCGACCTGACCGGGTGCGGTGGCGTCGTGACCATGTCCGACGCCACCGACTCGGAGCTGGACGCCGTCTACTGGGACACCGACGACCTGCGGCTGCTGCGCAGCGGTCACGCGCTGCGGCGGCGTACCGGCGGGCACGACGCGGGCTGGCACCTCAAGGTGGGCGCGGTCGGCGGGGCCCGGGTCGAGCACCAGTTCCCGGCCGGGGCGGCCGACGCCGGCCCGCCGGTCGAGCTGGTCGCGTTGATCCGGGGCGCGTCCCGGGGCCGGCCGGTGGCCCCGGCGGCCCGGATCGTCAACCACCGCCGGGAGCGACGGCTGCTGGACGCCGACGGGCACGTGCTGGCCGAGGTCGCCGAGGACGACGTCCGGTCCGAGGACCTGGTCGACGGCACCGCCCGGACCTGGCACGAGATCGAGGTCGAGCTGGTCGACGGCGACGAGGAGCTGCTCGACGCGGTTGCCGTCCGGCTGGCCGGGGCCGGCGCCCGCGAGGTGCCGACCAGCAAGTCCCACCGCGCGGTCGCCGGGCGGCTCGCGCGGTTCGAGGACCGCCCGCCCACCGGCCCGGCCGGGCCGGTCGTGCGGTACGCCCGGGAGCAGCGGTACGCGATCGTCGGCAACCACGCGGCGGCGTACCAGGGGGACGAGGACGCGGTGCACGACATGCGCGTGGCGATCCGCCGGCTGCGGGCCACGCTGCGCACGTTCCGCGGTCTGTGGGACCGGCGGGAGAGCGAGGCGGTCCGGGGCGAGCTGCGCCGGCTCGGCGGCGACCTGGGCGCGGTCCGCGACCACCAGGTGATGGCCGCCCGGCTCTCCGCGGCGGTGCACGAGCTGCCCGACGGGTTGGTGCTCGGCCCGGTCGCCGCGCGGGTCGGTGAGCGGTTCGCCGCCGACCTGGCCGAGGCGACCACCGGACTGCGCGCGGCGCTGGACTCCGACCGCTATCCCGACCTGCTGACCCGCCTGGACCGGCTGCTCGACGGCCGGACCGGCGACGTGAACCGCCGCTGGGTGGACCGCCGGGTCCGCCGGGCGGTGCGTCGCGCCGACGAGCGGCTGGACCGGGCGCTGGCCGACCGTGGGCCGGCCGGGGACGCCGCCCTGCACGAGGCGCGCAAGAAGTACAAGGCGGCCCGGTACGCGGTGGAGGTGCGCGTACCCGACGCCGGCCGGCCGGCCGCCCGCCTGGTGAAGCGGCTCAAGACGCTCCAGGATCTGCTCGGGACCCACCAGGACTCGGTGGTGACCCGGGAGGCGCTGCGCCGGCACGCGCTGCGGGCGTACGCCGAGGGCGAGAACACGTTCACCTACGGCCTGCTGCACGCGCGGCAGGCCGAGGCCGCCGGGCACGACCTGCCGGCGGTGCTGCGCGCACGGGACCGGGCCCGACGACCGAGCGTGCGCCGCTGGCTGAAGCCCTGATCCCGGGTTCTCACGAGGCCCGCCAGCCCGGCAGGGGGACGCTCCGGTCGCCACCGCCTTCCCCGGCACCTACGAACTTGATGGCGCAGACGGGTCGGTGCCTCGCGTCGGTCGTCGTGCCCGGGCCGCGTCGTCCGCCCGACCCATTCACGCCATCAACCTCGTAGGCATCCGACAGACCACGGCGCGACCCGCCGCGCTGCCACCGCCCGCGCCGCGAGGCAGCCCTCCCGGCGTACCACCGGACCGGCAGACGTGCCGCGCCTCGCCCGCGCACGTCCGGCGGAGAGGAGAGGGCGGGGTGAGAAGGTGCGGTCAGAGTGCGGCGCGGGTGCGGGCCACCGCGTCGGCGGCGCCGGCCAGGACCGGGTCCGGCGGGGCGGCCAGGGCCAGGTCGGCGGCGACCACCCGGAGCTGGTCGGGCAGGGCCAGGTCACTGGGCAGCCGGGGCACCTCGCGGCGCGGCTCGCCGGTGGCGTCGGCGGCCAGGTTGGCGAGCTCCTGGACCAGCTTGTGCACCAGGTCGGCCCGGGACACGTTGCCGCCCGCGGCCGGCGCCGACCACCGCGACTGCTGCCAGTGCCCGATTTGTCGGACCAGTAGGGCCACCACCCGGTCCAGCTCCGCTGCGCTCATCACCACCGAGTCTACGGACGACGCCCGCCGCCGCGGGATGCGGCAGGCGGGCGTCGACGGGCGGGCGGGGCGATCAGTCGTCGCCCTGGAAGTAGCTGAGCAGCCGCAGGATCTCGATGTAGAGCCAGACCAGGCCGACCACGATGCCGAACGCGGCCGTCCAGGCGTAGCGCTGCGGGAGCCCCATCCGGACCCCCTCCTCGATCTGGGCGAAGTTGAGCACGAAGCTCAGCGACGCCACCACGATGCAGACCAGGCTGAAGCCGATGGCGAGCGGGCTGCCGTCACGCAGGTGCGTGTTGACGCCGAACAGCGCCAGCACCAGGTTGACGAGCATCACACCGAACAGGCCGGCGATGACCGCCACCATGATCCGGGCGAACTTCGGGGTGGCCCGGATGATCCGCGCCTTGTAGATCATCGCCATCAGGAAGAAGACGCCGAAGCTGGCCGCCACCGCCTGGAGCACGATGCCGTCGTAGAGCGAGTCGAACGCCTTGCTGACCATGCCGACGAAGACGCCCTCGACGATCGAGTACGCCACCACGAGCGCCGGATTCGCCATCCGGGAGAACGAGATGACCAGGCCGAGCACCAGGCCGACCACGGCGGCGCCGATCCAGGCCACGCCGACCAGGGCGTCCGGCACGAGCACCCAGGCCGCGGCGGCCGAGGCGCCGAGGATGGCGAGCATGAGGACCGTCTTGACGACCACGTCGTCGAGCGTCATCGGCGTCACTGCCGGCGGGGCCACCGGCTGGCCGTAGCCGCCCGGGTAGGGCTGCTGCGGCGGGTACTGCTGGGGGTATCCGGGCTGAGCGTACGGCCCGGGCTGGGCGTACCCGGTCGCCCGCTCACGCTCGGCCGCCTGGCCGAGCCGGGCGAGCACCGGGTTCGAGGTCTTCACTTCTCAGGCCTCCCTCAGGGGGTCATTCGCACGTAGACGTGCGCTTCCAGCGTAGACGTGGCGACCAAACCGTGCGCGGCGTCAAGCTGTGGGAAAGCTGAGAGTTCCGTGCCCGGGGCGGGGGTCGAACCCGCACGCCTTTCGGCAGCCGCTTTTAAGGCGGCCGTGTCTGCCGTTCCACCACCCGGGCGGGTGACACCGCCGCGCCGACACGCGCGGTGCAGATCTCACCGTAGCGGCTGCGCCGCGCCGCGGCGTACCCCGTCGGGTGCGGTCGATAGGGTCGAGGCCGTGACCAGCGCCGCCCGCGCGGCCCCCGGGCCCGACCCTGACCAGGCGGTCCGCACCGCACCGGCGACCGCACCGGCGCGGATCGGCCGGCTGCCGGCCGCCGTTCGCCGGCACCGCGCGGACCTGTTGGTCGGGCTGCTGTTCGTGGCGTTCGCGGGCGGGCTCACCCACGGCCTGTGGCCGGCGCCGGGCACCCGGATGCTCGCCCTCAACCCGGCCGACCAGACGCTCTACGAGTGGTTCCTGGCGCTCGACGCGCGGGCCCTGCGCGGCGACCTCGACCTGGTCACCGACCGGCTCAACGCGCCGGACGGGGTCAACCTGATGGCCAACACCTCGATCGTCGCGCTCGGGGTGCTGCTCGCGCCGGTCACCCTGGCGTTCGGGGCGCCGGTCACGTTCGCCCTGCTCGTCGCCGGCAACCTGGCCGGCACGGCGGTCGCCTGGTATCTGCTGTTCACCCGGACGCTGCGGGCCCACCGGCTCGCCGCCGGGCTCGGCGCGGCGCTCTGCGGCTTCGGGCCGGGCATGATCTCGCAGAGCAACGGTCACCTGCACATGACCGCGCAGTGGCTGGTCCCGGTGCTGGTCTGGCTGGTGGTACGGCTGCTGCGCGCCGCCGACCCGGCCGGTCGCCGGGACGGCCCGGACCGCCGCCGGATGATCTCGTCGGCGGTCGGGCTGGCCGGCACCGCCGTCGTCCAGGTCTTCGTCGGCGAGGAGGTGCTCTTCCTCACCGCGCTCACGCTGGCGGTGCTGGCCGTCGCGTACGGGCTGGCCGACCGGGACCTGCCGCGCCGGGCGCTGCCCGGCTTCGCCGGCGGGCTGCTCGGCGCCACCGGGCTGGCGCTGGTGGTGCTGGCGTACCCGCTCTGGCTCCAGTTCGCCGGGCCGCAGGGCGTCGCCGACGGGATGTTTCCGCCCGCCTACTTCTCCGCCGACCTGACCGGCTGGACCCGGCTCTCCGCGCTGACCGTGCTCGGCAGCCCGGAGGCGGTCCGGCTGACCACCGGCCCGGCGGAGTTCACCACGTTCCTGGGCTGGCCGCTGCTGCTGGTGGCGGTCGGCGGTGCGGTCTGGCTCGGCCGGCGCGCGCTGGTGCACGCCCTGGCCGCCGGGGCCCTGGTGATGGCCGCGTTCTCGCTCGGCCCCGAGGTGGTCGCCGACGGCAGGCGGACCGGCGTGCCCGGCCCGTACGCGCTGCTCGCCGGCCTGCCGGTGGTGGACGGCGCGCTGCCCGCCCGGTTCGCACTGGCGGTGTTGCCGCTGGTCGGCACCGTGCTCACGCTCGCCCTGCACCGGGCGCTGCACGAGCCGGGTCCGACGCGCCGGCTGGTGCCGCTGGCGGTCGGCGCGGCCCTGCTCAGCGTCTTCCCGACGCCGCTGCCCACGGTCGACCGGCCACCGCTGCCCGAGTTCGTCACCGGCGGCCACTGGCGGCAGTGCGTACGCCCCGGCGGGGTGCTGGTGCCGGTGCCCACGGCCACCCCGCAGCAACCCGGGCCGATGCGGTGGGCCACCGCCACCGGCGTCGGGTTCGGCATGCCGGAGGGGTTCTTCATCGGCCCGTACGGTCCCGGCGGCTCGGCCACCATGGGCACCTGGCAGCGCCCCACCTCGGCGCTGCTCGCCGACGTGGCCCGGCGGGGCGTGCCGCCCGCGATCGGTGACCGGCAGCGCCGGCAGGCGGCCCGGGACGTCGACGCCTGGGGCGCGTCCTGCGTGGCGCTGACCGACGACGCCCCGCACGCGGAGCTGCTGCGCCGGACGCTGGAGGCGCTCTTCGGTCCGGGCCTCCGGGTCGCCGACGCCTGGACCTGGCGGTTCTGACCCGGGTACGCCGAAGGGCCCCTTCCGTGCGGGAAGGGGCCCTTCGGGACGAACGTCAGACGCGCGCGCCGACCGGCGGGGCGGACGCCTCGGCGAACTCCTCACGCGGGTCGTGGAGCTGGCCCAGCGCGACCACCTCGCGCTTGAGGAAGAACGCCAGCGACCAGTCCACCACCACGCGGACCTTGCGGTTGAACGACGGGATCCGCGACATGTGGTACGTCCGGTGCATGAACCACGCCGGCCAGCCGGTCATCTTCACGCCGTAGACCTGCGCCACGCCCTTGTGCAGGCCGAGGCTGGCCACGCTGCCGGCGTGCTTGTGCTTGTAGTCGACCGGTTCGCGCCCGCGGATCACGTTCGCGATGTTGTCGGCCATCCGGGCGGCCTGCCGCACCGCGTGCTGCGCGCTCGGCGAGCAGAAGTTGCCCGGCTCCTTGGTCAGGTCCGGCACGGCGGCGCAGTCGCCGGCGCTCCACGCGCCCTCGACCACCCGGTCGCCGTCCACGATCTGGAGCGTCGGCCGGCAGGTCACCCGGCGACGCTCGTCGCGCGGGAAGTCGGTCGCGTCCAGCATCGGCGACGGCTTCACGCCGGCGGTCCAGACGATGGTGTCGGACGGGAAGCTGTCGCCGTCGGAGAGCTTGACCACCCCGTCGACGCAGGACTCCAGGCGGGTGTCCAGCCGGATGTCCATGTTCCGCTTCAGGAGCTGCTGCACCGTGTAGGCGCCCATGTCCCGGTCGACCTCGGGCAGCACCCGCTGGGTCGCCTCGACCAGCACCCAGCGCATCTCCTCCGGCTTCAGCTCCGGGTAGTAGCGCAGCGCGTCGCGGGCCATGTCCTCCATCTCGGCGAGCGCCTCGATGCCGGCGTAGCCACCGCCCACGAAGGTGAACGTCAGCGCGCGGCGGCGGACCTCCGGGTCGGTCGTGGCAGCCGCCACGTCCAGCCGGTCCAGCACGTGGTTGCGCAGGAAGATGGCCTCGCCGATGGTCTTGAACCCGATGCCGTTCTCGTGCAGCCCCGGGATCGGCAGGGTGCGGGAGACCGAGCCGGGGGCGACCACCACGTGGTCGTACGGGATCTCCCGGGCCGGGCCGCTGATCGGCTGCACCACGGCGGTCTTCCGGCCGTGGTCGATCCGGGTGACCGTGCCGGCCACCACCGTGCACTTGCGCAACTCCCGCCGCAGCGGCACCACAGCGTGCCGTGGGGAGATGTTGCCGGCCGAAGCCTCCGGGAGGAACGGCTGGTACGTCATGTGGGGCTGCGGGTCGACGACGACCACCTCGGCCTCACGCGAGCTCAGCTTCTTCGACAGACGCAGAGCGGCGTACAGGCCGACGTGCCCGGCACCCACGACAAGGATCCGCTTCGGATTCACGTATCCATCTTTCCCCGGGCGGCTCCGGTAATACCGCGCGAGACCCCCTTCTGTGACGGAGCACAACCGGTGTGACCTGCACAACGTCGCCCGGCGTCCCGTCATCTGCGACGCAGCAGCCACCCCAGCAGCGCGCTCAGCCCCACCGCGACCAGCAGCCCCACCACGGTCGCCGCCTGGGTCCCGCCGGCCCCACCGACCCCGCCGAGCCAGGCCAGCACGATGCCGAGCACGGCGCTGGCCAGCACCACGCCGCCGGCCCGGGTCAGCCACCGGAACACCAGGTCCGGATCGATCAACCCGTCGTAGGGCAGCAGGGCGGCCAACGCGCAGAGCGTGTGCGCCAGGTAGAGCAGCGTGGCCACGGCGAGCAGCCGCCACAGCGCCGGCGGCCGGTCGAAGCCGAGCGTGGCCAGCAGCCAGCCGGCCACCGTGACCAGCGCGGTGAACGTCGGCCAGAGCCGGCGCGGCCCGACCGCCGGCAGCACCGCGGCCACCGCCATGGCCAGCAGCGAACGCGGGGCCAGCGCCTGCACCGGGTACGCCAGCAGGAAGCCGGCCAGCACGACGAGGAAGATGCCGCCGCGCACCAGCAGCGGCAGCGGGCTGACCCGGGCGGCCCGGTACCGCAGCGCCCGCGCCCGTTCGACGAGCCCGTCCGCCATGTCACTCACCGCAACCCCACCCTCGGCGCCATGGCCAGGCGGGACACGTCGCGCAGCACCTCGTCCAGGCTGCCCGCGCCGGCCCAGCGCACCACCGGCACGCCGTGCTCGCGGAGCTGCCCGATCATCGTGTCCCGGTCCAGCCGCCACAGCCGGTACGCCACCTCGGCCCAGCCCCGCTCCTTCGGCACCGGCAGCTCCGCCGGGAGCGTGTCCACCGCCACCACGAACCGCCCGCCCCGGGCCAGCCGGGCCAGCATCTGCGCCGAGCGCTCGTCCAGCAGCGGGGTGAGCACCACCACGAGCGCGTCCGAGGAGAGCACCTGCGGGCCGAACACCTGGTCGTACGGCTCGTGCGGGGACGACTCGGCGTGCACGTCGAGCAGCCACTCCAGCACCGTCAGGTACTGCCGGCGCCCGGTGGCCGGGCGCAGTCGCCGGGCGGCCGGGCCGTACTCCAGCAGCGCCACCCGGTCGCCCCGGTGCAGGTAGTGCTCGGCGATCGCGGCGGCGGCCCGGACCGTGGTGTCGAGCACCGACGCCGGCCCGCGTACGCCGCCGGAGCGGCCCGCCTCGGCGAGCACGTCCAGCAGCACCACCACCTCGGCGTCCCGGTCGGAGAGGGTGGCCGCGACGTGCAGTTGACGGGCCCGCAACGACACCCGCCAGTCGATGCGGCGCAGCCGGTCCCCGGGCGCGAAGACGCGTACGCCGGCCAGCTCGCCGCCCTCCCCCGGCCGCCGCGACCGGTGCGCCCCGACCAGGCCGGCGGCCCGGGGCATCGCCTCGACCGCGTCGAACGGCTCGGTGCGCGGGTAGACCCGGGCGCGGATCGGGGCGGTGATCACCGCCCGGGAGACCAGCAGCCCGTCGGCGGCGGCGACCCGGACACCGGCCGGGCCGAACGGGTGCCGGCCCCAGCGCAGCGCGGTGCCGGTCAGCTCCAGGTCGACGGCGCTGCCCCGGGGCACGGACGTGACGAACGGCCGGTCCGCGCCGGAACGGCTCACGTCCAGCCCGGCGCCGCCGAAACCGACCTGTTCCACCCGCAGCCACGGGGACATCCGGGTGCGCACCACCGCCACGTCGTAGCCGATCAGGTCCGGGTTGGCCACCGCCACCGTGGCGGCCATCGGCGACCCCTCGACCAGGTGGGTGTCCGTGACGCTCAGCTCCAGCTCGGGCTGGGTGGCCGGGCGGCGACGCAACCCGTACGCGGTGCCCAGCGCGAACGGCGTGGCCAGCACCACCAGGTCGATCCGGCCGAGCAGCACGGCCGCGACGAGCAGCACGCCGGTGAGCAGCACGGCCCGGCCGAGCGCCCAGGTGGGCGCCCAGCCGTGCGCCGGCTCGGCCCGCTCGTCCATCAGCGCCCGGCGGCGTAGCTGGGCAGCGCGCCGCTGGCCGGGGCGGGCGTCGACTCGAGCACCTCGCCGACCACGAACGACGGGTCGACCCGGCGCAGCCACATCTCCGGACGCAGCGTGATCCGGTGCGCCAGCGCGGGCGCCGCCACCGCCTTGACGTCCTCCGGCACCACGTAGTCCCGGTTGGCGAGCACGGCCCGTACCCGGGACAGCAGCAGCAGCGCCAGCGAACCGCGCGGCGACGCGCCGACCAGCACGGAGGGGTGCTCCCGGGTGGCCGCGGTGAGCGCCACGATGTACCGGCCGATCGAGTCCTCGACCACCACGTCCTCCAGCGCGGCCTGCATGGCGCGCAGCGTGGCGGCGTCCACCACCGGCGTGATCTCGGCCTCCTCGCGGCGACGGGCGATACGCCGGCGCAGCACGTCCCACTCCTCGTCGTGGTTCGGGTAGCCGAACGAGACGCGCAGCAGGAACCGGTCGAGTTGCGCCTCGGGCAGCGGGTAGGTGCCCTCGTACTCGATCGGGTTGGCGGTGGCCAGCACGTGGAACGGCTCGTCCAGGCGGTAGGTCACGCCCTCCACCGAGACCTGCTTCTCCTGCATCGCCTCCAGCAGCGCCGACTGGGTCTTCGGCGGCGTCCGGTTGATCTCGTCGGCGAGCAGCAGGTTGGTGAAGAGCGGCCCGGCCCGGAACGAGAAGTCGCCGCTGCTCTGGTCGTACAGGAACGAGCCGGTGACGTCGGCGGGGAGCAGGTCCGGGGTGAACTGGAGCCGGCGGAAGTCCAGCCCGAGCGCCTGCGCGAAGCACCGCGCGGTGAGCGTCTTGCCCAGGCCGGGCAGATCCTCCAGCAGCACGTGGCCACCGGCCAGGATGCCGGCCAGCACCAGTTCCAGCGCCTCGCGCTTGCCGACCACGACGGTGCCGACCGCGTCCAGGACGGTCCGGGCGAGCCGGCCCACCTCGGCGGGAGGCATGCTCCGGTCCACGTCGTTCATCAGATCTTCTCCAGTTCGGCGACGATCGCCGCGAGGTCGCGCGGCGTCGGGGGGCGGCGGGCGGGGGTGCCGAGGAACGTCCACAGGGGCTCGCCCAGCAGGGCACGGGCACGCGCCGGGTCGGATTCGCGGGTGACGCCGTGCCGCTGGCGCAGCCGCTCGTCGGCCAGCTCACCGAGGCGGGGCAGCACCCGCTCGGTGAACCGCTCCCGGTTGTCGGCGCACCAGTCCAGCGGACGTTCCCAGCCGTTGATGGCGGTCCGCAGCGCGTCCCGGGCGGACCAGTTCCAGGTGCCGGGCTCCTCACCGGCGGAGGAGGCCCGCACGCCGGCGCGCGGTGGCGGCGGGGGCGAGAGCGCGGCGGTGACCCGGCGGACGGCGAGCACGGCGAGCACGCCCGCCACGATGATCCAGATCGGCACCCGCAGGCCGACCGCGCGGAGGCCGACCACGATCACCACCACCACGGCGGCGGTGACCGCCGCGGTCCGCAGCAGCCCACGCGCCCGACCACCGGAGGGCCGTTCGGCGTCCCCGACCGGCTCCTCGCCGGAGCCGAGCAGATCGTCGATGCTGGTGCTCACGGAGCGCCGACCTCCCCCGCCGACACGCTGGTCAGCTCGCCGCGCAACCGGCGCAGCGCCGCCCGCGCCTGGTCACGGGTGTGCTCGTCGACGTCCCGGGTGGCGTAGCGGGCCTCCCGGTAGACGCGGGCGAACCCGTCCAGCACGTCGGCGCTGGCGATCGCCGGGATGCCGGCCCCGGGGTCACCGCGCAGCAGCCGGCTGACCAGGTCGGTGGGGGTGTCGCCGGTCTGCCGGGGCACGCCGGCGTCCTCGGCGGCCTCCTCCAGCCGCACCCAACAGGCGATCACCGCGGTCCGTGGGTCGGTGGAGCGGTCGTCCAGCTCCTCCAGACCGGCGTCGAGGGCCGCCACCACCTCGCGGGCGGTGCCCTCGGCGGTACGCCGGACGCGCCGGGCCGGCACCGCGCGGGTGGTCCGGCGCAGCGCGCCGCGTACCACGTTCCAGAGCACGTAGCCGACGGCGACCAGCACCGCCGCACCGGACACCACCAGCACGGCGGTGAGCAGCCAGTCCGGCACTCCGCCCGAGGTGGCCTCGCCCGCGTCCCGGGGTTCCACCGGGATCGAGCGCACCGCCTCCGGGGACGGGTACTCCGGGACGTACGGGATGGTGTCCGACACGGGCGGGATGCGGCTGGCCCCGATCGCGGAGTGCCCGGCGGCGAAGGCGGCGACCGCGAGCAGCGCCGCGACCGCCGCGACCGGCCACCACCTGCGCAGCACGCCGAAGTCCATTCCCCCGCCTCAGGTGTTCCTCAGTCCACCCCGGACAGGTGCTTCGCCCGGGTGAACACGTCGTCCAACATCGCCGGCGTGAGCCGGCCGGTGAACGTGTTCTGCTGGCTGACGTGATAGCAGCCGAGCAACGCCGGCACGGACTCGCCGGACCAGTGTGCCCCATGGCCGAACACGGGTCGCGGTGTGGGCGGGCGCTGTCCGTACACCTGGCGGAGCACCGGCCACCACGCGGCCCAGGCGAACGCGCCCAGCGCGACCACCACGCGCAGCGTGGGACGGATCAGCTCGACCTCACGGTGCAGCCACGGCGCGCAGGTGTCCCGTTCGTCCGGGGTGGGTTTGTTGTCCGGCGGCGCGCAACGCACGGCGGAGAAGATGCGGGTGTCGCGGAGCGTGAGGCCGTCGTCGGCGGCCACACTGGTGGGCTGGTTGGCCAGCCCGGCGCGGTGCAGCGCGGCGAAGAGCACGTCGCCGGAGCGGTCCCCGGTGAAGATCCGGCCGGTGCGGTTGCCGCCGTGCGCGGCGGGCGCCAGACCGAGCACGGCGATCCGCGCGTCCGGCGGCCCGAAACCCGGCACCGGCCGCCCCCAGTAGTCCTGGTCGCGGAACGCGGCCCGCTTGACCCGGGCCACCTCCTCGCGCCACGCCACCAGCCGGGGGCAGGCGAAGCAGTCGCTGACCGCGCCGTCGAGGTCGGCCAGGTCGGTCGCCCGCGCCGCGCGGGCGACCACCTCCCCGGCGGTACGCGACTCAGCCAAGCTTCGCCCGGAACAGTTCCAGGGTGCGGGCCCACGCGGTGGCGGCGGCCCGCTGGTCGAAGTGCTCCGGCCGGTCCTCGTTGAAGAACGCGTGCGCGGTGCCCGGGTAGTCGAACGTCTGGCAGGTGCCGCCGGCGGCCTCGATGGACCGGCGTACGTCCTGCACCCCGTCGGCGGCGGAGAGACCGTCCGCCTCGGAGCAGTGGATGAGCGCGGCCTTCCCGGCGTAGCCGGCCCAGTCGTCGCCGTCCGGCGCACCGGCGGGCATGCCGTCCCAGGGCAGGCGCGGGTAGAAGGCGGTCGTGGCGACGATCCGCTCGGAGGCCGTGCCGGCCCACAGGGCCAGGCTGGCACCCGCGCAGAACCCGGCGCAGCCCACCTTGCCGGCCACCTCGGCGCGGCTGGCCAGGTATTCGGCGGCGGCGGTGATGTCGCTGGCCGCCTCGGCCATCTGGCTGCTGTTCAGCATCTGCCGGGGCTCGGTCGGCTTGACGGCGGGGCCACCGTGACGGAAGTCGGGCGCGAGGGCGACGAAGCCGGCCTCGGCGAAGCGGTCGACCACGGCCCGGACGTGGGGCACCAGGCCCCACCAGTCCTGGATGACGATGACCGCCGGGCTGGCCGCACCGCCGGAGGGTATCGCGAGATACCCCTCGCTCGTCCCCCCGTTGCCGGTGAAGCTCACCATCTCGCCCATGGGCCCGTCCTCCTAGCGGTCAGTCACCGTTGGCTGGTCGCACAGTTGGCTGTTACGTGCCGGTAGCGTGCCACGCGGTCACCGGCGCGGGGAAGACGGAAGAACAGTGGCATTCACCTCCTGTCGATCCGGTGGACAGGAGGACCGTCCGCGGCAGGGCGGCGGCTGTTCGTCGAGACTCGACAGGTCGTGGATCGCGGACGCACCGGACCGTCCGGCGCCGCCGGCCTCAGGGCGTCGGTGTCGGCTCCGGTGCGCCGGGCGTGGCGGTCGCCGCCGGCGCGGACGGGAGGCCGGCCGGCGCGGACGGGAGGCCGGTCGGCGCGGACGGGAGGGCGGTCGGCGCGGACGTGCCGGCGTCCGTGGGCGGGGCGGAGGGCACCGGCGTCGGGGCCGGCGGGCCGAACGGGGCCAGTCCCGGGCAGTACGGGTAGGCGTTGCGCGGTGCCGGCACGGCGCCGGACGCGTCGAGGCAGTTCGGCCAGCCGAGCCGGATCGGCACGCCGTTCTGGTCGAAGAGCTGGGCGTCGCGGATCAGCCGCCCCTGCTGGTCGTAGACGAAGACGTCCTCGATCCGGTCGTACCGCCGGTCGACCGCGACCTCCCGGTAGTCGGCGTACCCGTCCTCGCTGGCGTTGCGGTGCACGTCGGCGAGCACCGCGAACGAGAAGACCACCAGCACGGCGGTGCCCACCAGGTGCAGCCGGCGCGGCCATCCGGTGAAGCCGGCGGAGCGACGGCCGAGCCACAGCGACGCGAGGATCGCGCCGGTGAGCAGCAGCAGGCCGCCCAGCAGGCTGTCGTCGAGCCGGGGCAGCAGGCCGGCCCGGCCGCTGCGCGTCATCTCGCCGATCAGCAGCGCGGCCAGCCAGCCGCGCACCAGCCACCAGGCCGGGCGCAGCGAGCGCAGGAAGTCCGCCACCCGGGCGTGCCCGAGCAGCGGGCCGAGTTGACGGTCGAGCAGGCGGACCTGGGTGGCGGCGCGGTCCCGCGCGGCGGCAAACCGGTGCAGGCGGGCCGGTCGGCCGCCCGGCTCCGCGCCGGCCGCGGTCCGCAACTCCCGCGCGTACGCCTCGGGCGGGCCGAGCCGGTCGACGAGCGCGCCGTCGCCCTCGGCGGCCACCTCGGCGAGGTGCTCCGGAAGGTCCTCGGTCAACTCGTCGCGGAGTGCCGGCGGCAGGTCGGCGAGCGCGGCCCGCACCCGGTCGACGTAGTCCGTGATCTCCTGCCCAGTGACGGTCATGCCGCCATCCCCCGATCGTCGAGCAGTGCGTCCATGGTGGTGGCGAACGAGCGCCAGGTCTTGCCGGAGCGGGTGAGCTGATCCCGCCCGGCGGCGTTCAACGCGTAGTACTTGCGGTGCGGCCCGGACTCGCTGGGCACCACGTAGGTGGTCAGCAGGCCGCCCGCGAAGAGCCGCCGCAGCGTGCCGTAGACCGAGGCGTCGCCGACCTCGGTCAGGCCGGCGTCGCGTAACCGGCGGAGGATGTCGTAGCCGTAGCCGTCCTCGTCCTTGAGCACGGCGAGCACGGCCAGGTCGAGGACACCCTTGAGGAGCTGCGTCGTATCCACGCTCCGCACACTAGTGCGCATTGCACAGTACCGTCAAGAACACTGCACCCCCGCGCGCCACCCCGCCTCCGCCCCCCACCCGGTGATCAAGGAGTTTGCGTCGGGTTCGCCGTCGGCCGCCGACACGAACTCCTTGATCAACGGAGTGGGGGGCGGGCGGCCCAGCCGACGAAGCGGTCGAACAACTCCTGGGGATCCGGGTTGAGGTTCAGCAGGTCGGCGGCGGCTTCGAAGAGGCAGCTCGCCAGGTAGACCGAGAGGGCGACCCGGTCGCGCCGGTAGTCCATCAGCAGCAACAGGCGGGCCGGCTGGCACGGCCACGGGCCGGCGCACACCCGGCAGAGCCAGCGCGGTCGCATCGGCACGTGCGGTCGCATCGCCCGACGACCGCGATCGGGTACGGGATAGCCATTCGACGCACTCATCCCCCAATCGTGGCCGCCCTGTTGGCGACCGTCAACCCTGATCGGTGTTATCGATCGTCCGACAACCGGCCATACCTACCGTCAAGAGGTGGTCGAGTTCGTGGGCATCGCTGAGATCCGAGACATGCTCGGAGGCGTCTCGCGCGCCCGCGCGTCGGTGGTTGCCTCCCGGCGCGACTTCCCCGCCCCGTATCAGGTGCTCAAGATGGGCCAGATCTGGCGGAAGTCGGATGTCGAGAAGTGGGTGCGGGAGCACCGCCCGGACCTGCCGACCGACTGAGCCGCCCCGCACGGAACTGCGGCCCACGCCCGTCCAAGCGAGAGACGGACGGGACGGGCGGAAGGGCGCGCTAGGCGAGGCTCCAGGCGATGCCGTCGAGGATGTCGTGCTCGGAGGCGACCACCGAGGACATGCCGGCCCGCTCCATGATCACCCGCAGCACCAGTGCGCCCGCGCCGATCACGTCCGCCCGGCCCGGGTGCATCACCGGCTCGGCCAGCCGCTGCTCCCGGGTGGCGCCGAGCAGGTAGGCGGTCACCTCGGCGACCCGCTGGTACGGGACCCGGGCGTGGTGGATGCGGCTCGGGTCGTACTCCCGGAGCCCCTGCGCCAGGGCGACCACTGTGGTGACCGAACCGGCGAGCCCGACCAACGTGGCGGCCTCCCGGCCGGGGACGGCGGCCAGCGCCCGGTCCACCGCCGCCGCGATGTCCGCCTCGGCGGCGGCGGTCTCCGCCGGCGTCGGCGGATCGCCGTGCAGGTGCCGCTCGGTCATCCGGACGCAGCCGATGTCCACCGAGATCGCCCCGCGTACGCCGTCGGCGCGGGTGCCGACCACGAACTCGGTCGAGCCGCCGCCGATGTCGACCACCAGGTACGGCGGCTCGGCGTCGGCGGGCAGGCCGCGCACCGCACCGGTGAACGACAGCCGGGCCTCCTCGTCGCCGGTCACCACCTCCGGCGGTACGCCGAGCGTCCGTTCGACCATGGCCCGGAAGTCGGCGGCGTTCGACGCGTCGCGCGACGCCGAGGTGGCGCACATGCGCACCCGCTCGACGCCGGCCTTCTCGATCTCCGCCGCGTAGTCGGCGAGCGCCACCCGGGTCCGCTCGATCGCCTCCGGCGCGAGCATGCCGGTCCGGTCGACCCCCTGCCCCAGCCGCACGATCTCCATCCGCCGGCTGACGTCGGTCAGCGGCGCCGCCTCCCCGGCGGAGGGATCGGGAAGGTCCGCGATCAGCAGTCGGATCGAGTTGGTCCCGCAGTCGATGGCCCCCACGCGCACGCTCACGCGCCCACCCTACGGCAGCCCGAACCGGCTCAGAGGCGCAGCAGCATGCGGGTGTTGCCCAGGGTGTTGGGCTTGACGCGTTCCAGGTCGAGGAACTCGGCCACACCCTCGTCGTAGGAGCGGAGGAGCTGCTCGTAGACCGGCTGCGGCACCGGGGCGCCGTCGATCTCGTGGAAGCCGAAGCCGCCGAAGAAGCCGGTTTCGAACGTGAGCACGAAGATCCGGGCGACGCCCAGCTCGCGGGCCGCGTCGATCAGCTCACCGACGATCCGGTGGCCGATCCGGTGCCCCCGGCAGGACGGGTCGACCGCGACCGTGCGGATCTCGGCCAGGTCCTCCCACATGACGTGCAGCGCGCCGCAGCCGACCACCGTGCCGTCCGGCGTCACCGCCACCCGGAACTCCTGCACGTCCTCGTAGAGCGTCACGGTGGCCTTGCTGAGCAGCCGCCGGTCGTCGGTGTAGGTGTCCACCAGCCGGCGGATGCCGCGCACGTCGGCGGTCCGGGCCCGACGGACGACAACCTCGTCGGCGGTGCTCACGCCTCGGGCACGTCCACGCAGGGGCCGGCGGCCCACCACTTCTCCACCAACGCCAGCGTCTCGTCGCCGAACGGGTTCACCCCGGGGCCGGCGGCCAGCGCGTGACCGAGATGCACGTGCAGGCACTTCACCCGCCCGGGCATCCCGCCGGCCGAGATGCCGGCGATCTCCGGCACCTCCCCGATCGCGTCGCGGCGGCCCAGGTAGTCCTCGTGCGCGGCCCGGTAGCGGGCGGCCAGCTCCGGGTCCCCGGCGAGCCGGTCGGCCATCTCCTTCATCAGCCCGGCCGACTCCAGCCGGCTGCACGCCCCGGTGGCCCGCGGGCAGGTCAGGTAGAACAGCGTCGGGAACGGCGTGCCGTCGGCCAGCCGGGGCGTCGTCTCCACCACGTCGGGCAGGCCGCACGGACACCGGTGGGCCACCGCGCGGGTGCCGCGCGGCGGGCGTCCGAGCTGCGCGGCGACCGCGGCCAGGTCGGCCTCGGTGGCCGGCTGGCGCTCCGGCGGGGGTACGGAGTCCGCCGCCGGGTCCTGCGGTGGTTCGACGCTCACGGGTTGTGCCTCTCGGAAGAACAGCTCACTTGTCGGGGCGCTCGGCGTTCGCCGCCTGCACGCTCGACCACAGCGTGTCGTACCACGGGTCGGGCGGCTTCGGCGCCCCCGGCTTCGCGCCCTTGCCGGCGTCCTTGGCGGCCCCGTCCGGGTCGGAGAGCACCACCAGCAGCGTCTCCCCCGGCTTGCCCATGAAGAACCGTTCCCGGGCCTGCGTCTTGACGTACTCCGGGTCCTTCCACTTGGCGGCCTCGGCGGTGAGCCGGTCGATCTCCGCCCGCTGCGCCGCCTGGGACGCCTCCATCCGCTCGATGTCGGTCTGCTGGTCGAGGTAGACCCGGACCGGATAGGTGTACGCCAGGGCGAGCGCGATCAGCACCGCGAACAGCACGGTGGCGCGACCGGTGAAGCGCCGGGGTTGGGGTGCGGTGAGCCGCTTGACGGGGCCGCCGGCCGCGCTGCGCCGGGCCGCGCCCGGACGGTTCGCGGCGCGTACGCCCTCGGTGACGCGGGACGCGCCGGGCGACCGGCCGGCGGCGCGCGGCTGGGCGCGGACACCGCCGTCCCGGGCCGTGGACCGGGCACCGCCCGCCCGGCCGGCCTGACCCGGCCGGCGGGCGGGCCGCTGGCCGCCCGGTGTGCGGCGCTGCTGCATCGTCACACCCCTCCCCCGGAGCGTCGACCTCAGGCCGAACGGTAACGCGGGAACGCGCCGGCACCGGCGTACCGCGCCGCGTCGGCCAGCTCCTCCTCGATCCGCAGGAGCTGGTTGTACTTGGCGACCCGGTCGGAGCGGGCCGGCGCACCGGTCTTGATCTGACCGCAGCCGGTGGCCACCGCCAGGTCGGCGATGGTGGTGTCCTCGGTCTCGCCGGAACGGTGGCTCATCATGCACCGGAAGCCGGCCCGGTGGGCCAGGTCCACGGCGTCCAGCGTCTCGGTGAGCGAGCCGATCTGGTTGACCTTGACCAGCACCGCGTTGGCGGCCCGCTCGGCGATGCCCCGGGCGATGCGCTGCGGGTTGGTCACGAACAGGTCGTCGCCGACGATCTGGATCCGGTCGCCCAGCGCGGCGGTCAGCGTGGCCCAGCCGCTCCAGTCGTCCTCGGCGAGCGGGTCCTCGATGGAGACGATCGGGTAGTCGCCGGCGAGCTTGGTGTAGTAGTTGCTCATCTCCTCGGCGCTCTTCGTGCTGCCCTCGAACGTGTAGGAGCCGTTGTCGAAGAACTCGGTGGCGGCCACGTCGAGCGCGAAGACGATGTCGGTGCCGAGCCGGTAGCCGGCCTTCTCCACCGCCTCGGCGATCAGGTCCAGCGCGGCGGCGTTGGTGGGCAGGTTCGGGGCGAAGCCGCCCTCGTCGCCCAGGCCGGTCGACAGGCCCTTCTTCTTCAGCACCGACTTGAGCGCGTGGTAGACCTCGGCGCCGGAGCGGACCGCGTCCCGGAACGTCGGCGCGCCGATCGGCGCGATCATGAACTCCTGGACGTCGACGTTCGAGTCGGCGTGCGCGCCACCGTTGAGGATGTTCATCATCGGCACCGGGAGCAGGTGCGCGTTGGGGCCGCCCAGGTAGCGGAAGAGGCTCAGCTCGGCGCTGCCGGCGGCGGCCTTCGCCACGGCCAGGGAGACGCCGAGGATGGCGTTCGCGCCCAGCTCGCCCTTGTTGTCCGAGCCGTCGATGTCGATCATCTTCTGGTCGATCAGCCGCTGCTCGCTGGCCTCGTAGCCGATGAGCTGGTCGACGATCCGGTCCTCGATGTTCGCGACGGCCTTCTCGACACCCTTGCCCAGGTAGCGGTCCTTGTCGCCGTCGCGCAGCTCGACCGCCTCGAAGGCGCCGGTGGAGGCGCCGGACGGCACCGCGGCGCGGGCGATCGTGCCGTCGTCGAGCCCGACCTCGACCTCGACCGTCGGGTTGCCCCGCGAGTCCAGGATCTCCCGGGCGACAATTCCCTCGATGGTTGCCACTGAGTCGCTCCTCGTTTGTGTGTTCCGGTCCGGTGTGGGCCGCGACGGTGCGGCTGAGGCAGGTGTTGAACGCAGCGTATCGGTCCCCGCCCTGTGGTACGGCGCTCGGGGCGGACCCCGGGGCAGCGAATGAGACGGACATTCCCGCTTTACCGGTCGTCAACCGGCAACGGGTTTGCGAGAGGTTGCGTCGATCGACAAGGCTGGGCATCATGCCTGCCGCTTCGACGACCCTCCGCGTGCTCGCCGCCTCGGTCATCGCGTCGCTCTCGGTCACCGGCTGTCAGGCCCTGGACGACGCGGGCGTCGCGCTCGGACGGGCCGACCTGGTCAACGACCTCGCCGCGCGGATGGACCGGGCGCTGGAGCGGACCTGGGCCGCGGAATACCAGCTCACCGGCGGCGGGACCGCCTCGATCGCGCAGACCGCGAAGCCGCTGCGCTCCACCTACGCCTGGCCCGGCGGCAAGATCACGGTGACCCAGGAGGCGGTGACCCGGTGCGCGAGCACCACCGCCCGCACCTCCTGCACGATGTCCCCGCCGGTGCTGACCGCCGGCAAGCCGTCGGTGGTCGTCTACGACGAGGCGCGCAAGCAGGGCCTGGTCACCCCGCCGGCGGTGATCCGACTGCTCACCGCCGCCGCGCTGGAACCCGAGGCGGTCATCAAGCAGAGCGACACCACGCTGGCCGGGCACCACGCCACCTGCGTCGACGTCACCGACGCCGGGGAACGCTTCACCGCCTGCGTCACCACCGAGGGGGTGCTCGGCAGCTTCACCGGCACGCTCGACGGCAGACCCGCCGAGATCACCCTGAGCCACTACACCGACACGGTCGAGGCCGGCGCGTTCGCGGTGCCCGCCGGCGCGGGTGTGGTGGACCGCCGCCCGAAGGCGTCCTGACCCTGCGGCCGAGCCGGTGGTCGATCCGACGGAACCGGGGCTGCCCGCCGCGCCGGCCGGCCATCGGTGGCCCCGGCCGACCCTAGAGGACGACGGCGATGGAGATGGCCCCGTGACCGGCGGGCTGACGGGTCAGACGGCGAGCAGGGTGCGCAGGTGGCGCGGCGGCGGGCAGTCGTGCGACAGCATCGCGTCGTGCCAGTCACGGGCCGACACGCCCACCGGTCGGGCGGCGGCGATGTCCGCCATCTCGCTGTAGCCGACGAAGTAGGTGGAGAGCTGGGTGGAGGTGAGCAGCGCCCGCCGCCACTTGCCGGCCGCCTCGCCCTCCTCCTGGAAGCCACGCCCGGTCATCAACGCCATCGCGTCGGCCTCCGGCAGGTCGTCGCAGTGCACGAGCTGGTCGAGCAGCGCGTTGATGGTCATCCGGAGCTGCATCTTGAGCTGCTGCAACCGCACCGGCAGCCCGCCGAAGCCGAGCCCGGCCATCAGCTCCTCGGTGTAGACCGCCCAGCCCTCGATGAACACGCCGGACTCGGTGAGCGCGCGTACCCGGGTCGGGCCGGCGTACCGGCGGGCGTGGGCGAGCTGGAGGAAGTGACCGGGCATCGCCTCGTGCACGGTCAGGTTGCGGATCATGTGGTCGTTGTACTCCCGGTAGAACGACTCGACCCGCTGCGCCGGCCAGTCCGCCGGGGTGGGCGCGATGCAGTAGAACGTCGGCACGTCGGCCGTCTCCAACGGGCCCGGGGAGTCGCAGTAGGCCACCGCGACACCGCGCGCGAACTCCGGCATCTCCTGGATCACGCACGGGTCGTCGACGAGGCTGACCAGGTCGTGGTGGCGGACGAAGTCGGCGGCCTCGTCGAGCGTGACCGAGGCGAGGTCGACGATGGTGGCGTCGTCCGGGTGCTCGGCGGCCAGCAGGTCCAGCGCGCGGCGTACCGTCTCGTCGTCGGCCGGACCGCCGACCAGCTCGACGGCCGCCGCGCGGATCTCGTCGGTGACCCGGTCGAGGTTGGCCCAGGCGCGGCGCTGCACCTCGGCGGCGCTCAGCTCGGTGTCGAGCGTGTGCCACAGCCGCGCCTCCCAGCGCCGCCGGCCCAGCCGGGGGTCGCGCCCCGGCCCGGCGTCGGCCGCCAGCCCGGCCCGCAGCCACGCCGTGAACTCGTCGAGCGCGGCGATCGCCGCGGTGGCGGCCGGCCCCACGCGGTCGCGCAGCGCCGGCAACCGGGCGAGCAGCGCCGGCACCTCGTCGCGGACCAGTGCGGCGGCGCCGGCGAACTGCCCGACCGCCGTCTCGGCGTGGACCCGCGGCATGTCCCGCAGCGTCGCGCGCGCGGTCGCCAGGGCATCCGGTACGGCGGAGAGGCGCCCCACCAGGTGGGTCAGCCGCTCCTCGACCGGGGCGTACGGACGGGCCAGCAACGCGTGCAGCAGCGGACCCGGATTGTGCCGCAGCGGGTCCCACTCGTGGCTGCGGATCTCGGTGGCCTCGAACAGCCCCCGGTCGACCAGGCTGCTGAGCAGCGCGTGGTCGACGCTCTCGTCGGTGTCGAGCACGTCGGGGTCGATCTCGGAGAGCGCGTCGGCCGCGTCCTTGAGCATCGCCCGGTCGGCGGCGAGCGCGTCGTCGGAGAGGTCGGGCAGGCGGTCGTCGTAGCGGTGGTCCCCGGCGGAGGTGGCCAACCCGGGCCGGCTCTCCAGCAACGCCTCCACGATCCGCTCCGCGAGCGGCCCAAACGCTTCCATTCCCCGAACCCTACCGATCACCCCCGACCCCGCACCCCCACGATCTTGCAGTTGCGGCCCCTCCGATGCCGGATTCAGCCGGTTTGCCGGGGCGGAAAGTGCAAGATCGACGAGGTGGTCACCGGCGTTCGGCGGCGCGGACCGCTTCGGCGTACGCCAGGGTGGCGCGTCGGAGCGCGGCCTCCGGGTCGATGCCGGCCTGCCGGGCGGCGGCGACGGTGGCCAACAGGCTCGCGCCGAGCCGCGCCTCGGCGTCCACCTGGGACTCGGCGAGCGGCGGCGGCACGGCCAGCCCCACCCGGCCGGCGCGGTCCAGGATCTTCGCGGCCAGGGCCAACGCGGGCTGACTCAACGCGATGCCGTCCAGCACCGAGTCGCGGGTCTTCTCGGCCCGCTTGATCCGCTCCCAGTTCGCCTCGATCTCCTCGATCGAGCCGGCCTGCTCGCCGGAGAACACGTGCGGGTTGCGCCGCACCATCTTGTCGACCAGGCCGCCGGCCACGTCGTCGACGGTCCAGCCCCGGCCCTCCGGCAGGTCCTCGGCGAGGCGGGCGTGCAGCAGCACCTGGAGCAGCACGTCGCCCAGCTCCTCGCGCAACGCGTCGGTGTCGCCGTCGCCGATCGCGTCGTACGCCTCGTAGCACTCCTCCAGCAGGAACGGGGCCAGGCTGCGGTGCGTCTGCGCGCGCTTCCACGGGTCACCGCCCGGGGCGGCCAGCCGGTCCATCACCTCGACCGCGTCGAGCAGCCGGGCGCCGGGCGGGTCCCAGGAGCCGTACATCAGCTCCAGCTCGGCCAGGCCGGGCTGCCGGGCCAGCCGCAGCCCCAACTCGCGGGCGAGCGCCTCGTCGCCGGCCGGGCCGGCCAGCCAGACCGCGCCGCCCTCGGTCGCGGCGGCGTCCAGCAGCGCTTGCGTCGCGCCCTCGGACACCACGCGCACCTCGGCGCCGGCCGTCCGGACCGCCCGGGTCAGCTCGCTCTCCGCGCCGGTGAGGACCGGCGCGGAGCGTACGGCGTCCCAGGCGGCCGACGTCAGCAGACCGGCCGGCAGCCGGGGTGAGGTGACCAGCAGGACGATGCGCGCGGTCATGCGCCGGGCGCCGCCGACGGATCGATCACCGGCACCGACTCACCGGTCTCCGGCTCCGGGGTGGAGACGTCGGTGACCGACGAGCCCGGCTCACCCAGCGGCACGGCCACCGCCGGCACGTCGCCCTTGAAGCTGAGCAGCGGGAACGCCAGCGGGCGGTAGCGCGGGTTGACCGAGACGTCGTACCCGCCGATCGCGTCGGCGAGCACCTTGCGGGTGGCCAGCGCGGAGCGGAGCTGCTGCCCGTCGAGCTGGCTGGCCGCGTCGGCGTCCTTCACGTCCGGCGGGATGGCGCCGGCCGCCCGGCCGGCCGCGATCACGGTGGCCAGGTCCTCGGCCGTGGGAGCGGCCGGCTCGCCGGCCGGCAGGCCGGACATGCAGGTGTAGAACTCGGCCACCTTCTTCGGGTACGTCGCGTCGGCGGGCAGCCCGGTCTGCTGCGCCACCTGCTCCGGCGTCACCTGACCCTGCGGCTGGTAGCCCTTGTCGGCGGAGAGGGCCCGGCACACGTCCGACAGCACGAGGGTGGCGACCACCTGGTCCCGGGCCGGCAGCAACGCGTCGGCCTGAGCGGCGGTGGCCGGCTGGCTGGCCAGGCCGTCCCGGACCTCGTCGAGGATCGAGGTGACCCGATCCTCGGTGACGCGGTTGTCGCCGACATAGGCGGCGACCCCGGGCTCGGTACGGCAACCGGAGAGGGCGACGAGGCCGACCGCCACGCTGGCGACGGCGACAAGACGGCGAGCACGCATGACGGTCACTCTCTCACGCCCCGTATCCGGCTGTGACGCCGCCCACCTCACCGCGCCCCCGCCCCGGCCGGCTGCGCCGCCGCCGGTTCCCCCAACACGTCCTTGAGGAGCTGCGCGCACCACTCCAGCAACGCCTGGTCGCGCAGCGGCTCGCCACCGATCCGCCGGGTGCTCGGCCGGGGCACGCTGACCTGGTCGAGCGCCTGCTTGTAGACCGAGTCGGGGTGGTAGCGCTTGAGCCGCATCTGCTTCGAGTCGGGCAGCGGCAGCGGGCCGAACCGGATGTGCTTGCCCTGCATCGACACGTCGGTCAGGCCGTAGCGGCGGGCCAGCAGCCGGAAGTTCGCCACCGCGACCAGGTTCTGCACCGGGGCGGGCGGCTCGCCGTAGCGGTCCGTCATCTCGGCGACCACCTCGCGCAGCCGCTCGGCGTCCCGGGCCTCGGCGAGCTTGCGGTACATCTCCAGCCGCAGCCGCTCCACGCCGACGTAGTCGTGCGGCAGGTGCGCGTCGATCGGCAGGTCGATCTTGACGTCCACCTCCTCCTCGGTGCGCTCCCCCTTGAAGGCGGACACCGCCTCGCCGACCATCCGCACGTACAGGTCGAAGCCGACGCCCTCGATGTGGCCGGACTGCTCGCCGCCGAGCAGGTTGCCGGCGCCGCGGATCTCCAGGTCCTTCATCGCCACGTACATGCCGGCGCCCAGCTCGGTGTGCTGGGCGATGGTGGCCAGCCGCTCGTGCGCGTTCTCGGTGAGCGGCTTCTCCGCCGGGTAGAGGAAGTACGCGTACGCGCGCTCCCGGCCCCGGCCGACCCGGCCGCGGATCTGGTGCAACTGGGCCAGGCCGAGCAGGTCGGCACGCTCGACGATCAGCGTGTTGGCGTTCGGGATGTCGATGCCCGACTCCACGATCGTGGTGCAGACCAGGACGTCGAACTCCTTCTCCCAGAAGCCGACCATCACCTTCTCCAGCGCCTCCTCGCCCATCTGGCCGTGCGCCACCGCGACCCGGGCCTCGGGCACCAGCTCGCGGATCCGGCGGGCCGCCCGGTCGATCGACTCGACGCGGTTGTGCAGGTAGAACACCTGCCCGTCGCGGAGCAGCTCGCGGTGGATGGACGCGGCCACCTGCCGGTCGTCGTACGCCCCGACGAACGTGAGCACCGGGTGCCGCTCCTCCGGCGGGGTGGCGATGGTGGACATCTCCCGGATGCCGGTGATCGCCATCTCCAGCGTCCGCGGGATCGGGGTGGCCGACATGGCGAGCACGTCGACCGAGGCACGCAGCGTCTTCAGGTGCTCCTTGTGCTCGACGCCGAAGCGCTGCTCCTCGTCGATGATGACCAGCCCGAGTTGCTTGAACCGGGTGGCCGCCTGGAGCAGCCGGTGGGTGCCGATGACGATGTCGACGGTGCCGTCGGCGACCATCTCCAGCGTCCGCTCGGACTCCTTCGGGGTCTGGAACCGGGAGAGCTGCCGGATGTTCACCGGGAACTGGCTCATCCGCTCGGCGAACGTGTTGTAGTGCTGCTGCACCAGCAGCGTGGTGGGCACCAGCACGGCCACCTGCTTGCCGTCCTGCACCGCCTTGAACGCCGCCCGTACCGCGATCTCGGTCTTGCCGTAGCCGACGTCGCCGCAGATCAGCCGGTCCATCGGGACGGTCTGCTCCATGTCCCGCTTGACCTCCTCGATGGCGGCCATCTGGTCCGGCGTCTCCTGCCAGGGGAACGCGTCCTCCAGCTCCCGCTGCCACGGCGTGTCCGGCCCGAAGTTGTGCCCCTTGGACGCCTTGCGGGCCGCGTAGAGCTGGATGAGCTGGGCGGCGATCTCGCGTACCGCCTTGCGGGCCCGGGCCTTGGACTTCTGCCAGTCCGAGCCGCCCATCTTGTGCAGCGTGGGCTGCTCACCGCCGACGTAGCGGGAGAGCTGGTCGAGCTGGTCGGTGGGGACGAAGAGCCGGTCACCGGGCTGGCCGCGCTTGCTCGCCGCGTACTCGATGACCAGGTATTCGCGGCTGGCGCCGTTGACGGTGCGCTGCACCAGCTCGACGTAGCGGCCGATGCCGTGCTGCTCGTGCACCACGTAGTCGCCGGCCCGCAACTCCAGCGGGTCGATGGTGTTGCGCCGCCGGCTGGGCATCTTGCGCATGTCGCGGGTGGAGGTGCCCCGGCCGCCGGTGACGTCGTTGCCGGTCAGCAGCACGAACTTCGACGCCTCGTCGACGAAGCCGGCGGTCAGGCAGCCGCACGAGACCAGCAGCTCACCCGGGACGGGCGCGGCCGGCACCTCCTCCACCAGCCGGGCGCCGAGGCCGGCGTCGCGGAGCACCTCGACGGCCCGCTGCGCGGGGCCGTGCCCCTCGAACACCAGCGCCATCGACCAGCCCTCGCCGGCCCAGCGCTTCAGGTCGTCGACCACCCGGGCGGTCTCGCCGTGGTAGAGCGGGGCCGGCTGCGCGGCCAGGCTCACCGCGATGGCGTCGTCGGGCGTGACGTCGACCTCGGCCGGCGCGTCCTCCCAGGGCTGCCGGGCCGGCGCGCTCCCGGCCTCCACCAGGCCGAACGGTGCCAGCGTCCACCAGGGCTGGCGCAGGGCGCGGGCCCGCGTGCGTACCTCGGCCAGGGTCTTGAACGCGGCGGCGCCGAGGTCGACCGGGGCCTGGCCTCCGACGGCGGCTGCGGCCCAGCTCGCCTGGAGGAACTCCTCCGAGGTACGGACCAGGTCGTGCGCCCGGGTGCGGATCCGCTCCGGGTCGCAGAGCAGCACGTGAGTGCCGGCCGGCATGCAGTCGACGAGCAACTCCAACGCGTCGTCGCCGATCAGCGCCGGCGCGAGCGACTCCATCCCCTCCACCGGGATGCCCTCGGCCAGCTTGTCGAGGATCTCGGCCAGCTCGGGGTGCGCGGCGGCGAGCGCGGCGGCCCGCTGCCGGACCGACGGGGTGAGCAGCAGCTCACGGCAGGGCGGCGCCCAGAGCTGCGGTACGCCTTCGATGGTGCGCTGGTCGGCGACCGCGAAGGTGCGGATCTCCTCCACCTCGTCGCCCCAGAACTCGACCCGGGACGGGTGCTCGTCGGTGGGCGGGAAGACGTCCAGGATGCCGCCGCGCACAGCGAACTCGCCGCGCTTGGTGACCAGGTCGACCCGGGCGTACGCCATGTCGGTGAGCCGGCGGGCGACCTCCTCCAGGTCGGCCTCCTCGCCGGCGGCGAGCTGCACCGGCTCCAGATCGCCGAGGCCCTTGAGCTGCGGCTGGAGCAGCGACCGGACCGGCGCGACGACCACCCGCAGCGGCCCGGTGCGCCCGTGCGCGTCGGCCGAGTCGGGGTGGGCCAGCCGGCGCAGCACGGCCAGACGCCGCCCGACCGTGTCGGAGCGCGGCGAGAGCCGCTCGTGCGGCAGCGTCTCCCAGGACGGGAAGACCGCGACCTGCTCCGGCGGCAGCAGGCTGCCCAGCGCCGAGACCAGGTCGTCGGCCTCACGGGTGGTGGCGGTGACCGCGAGCACCGGCCGACCCGCGCCGCCGGCCGGCTCGTCGGCGGCGACGGCCGCCACGGCGAACGGGCGCAGCGCGGGAGGAGCGGTGAGGTCGAGGCCGTCGACCTGCGCGGCACCGGAGCGCGCCAGGTCACGCGCCCGGGTCAGCCCGGGGTCGGCCAGGGCGGCGGCGAAGAGTCCGGTGAGCATGAGTGATCACTTCCAGCGGCTTGACGCATGACGACGACCCCGCGTCCAGCCGGACGGGGGGCCCACCGTTCGACCCTATCCCCCTCCCGCCCTCCCCACCCCCCACCCCGGGATGCGCCCCGCCCCTCCCTCACCCCACGCACCGCCCACCCCACGCGCGCCCACCGCACGCGCGCCCCCGCCACGCGCCGCCCCGCCACGCGCCATCCCCGCCACGCCCCACCCCCCGCCACGCGCCACCCCCGCCACGCGCAGCCCCGCCACGCGCAGATTCACGGAAAGAGTGGCCTTCGGGTCGCTCATAGGCACTCTTTCCGTGAATTTGCAGCGCCCCTTGAGGGGAGCGCCCCTTGACGGGAGCGCTGCTTGACGAGAGCGCTGCTTGACGGGGGCACTCCTTGACGGGGCACTCCTTGACGGGGCACTCCTTGACGGGGCACTCCTTGACGGGGCACTCCTTGACGGGGCACTCCTTGACGGGAGCGCTGCTCGACGGGGGCACTCCTTGACGGGAGCGCTGCTCGACGGGGGCACTCCTTGACGGGAGCGCTGCTTGACGGGGGCACTCCTTGACCGGGGCGCTGCTTGACGGGGGTCGAGGGGGCGTGGTGGCGTGGGGCATGGGTGAGTATCGGGCGGTCTTCGACGCCGAGGTGGTCTTCGCGAACGGTGGCGGACTGCGCACCGACGGGTTCCGGCTGGACGTGCCCGGCCCCGAGATCACCGACGACGAGCTGGCCGCGTTGCTGGTCCGGCATCTCGGGCTGCTCATGGTCGGTGAGGTGCGGATCAGCAACCGGACCGTCGTCGAGGAGCCGCACAAGGGCGGGCGCGGCGTCGAGGCACCGCTCGGCGGCGGGCGGCGGCTGGTCGAGCTGAGTCACGAGATCACCGCCGGTCTGGTCACGTTGCCGGGCTGGCCGGGGCCGCGGATCACCGACTGGCTCACCCGGGAGACGTCCCGGGACCGGTACGCGCCGGGCGTCGAGTTCCACGTCGGGCGCATCGACATGATCGCCAACACCGGCACGTACGTCGACACGCCGTCGCACCGCTTCGCGGATGGTCCCGACCTGGCCGGGGTGCCCCTGGACCGGCTGTCCGACCTGCCCGGCCTGGTGGTACGCGTGCCCGCCGGGGTCCGCGCGGTGGACCGCCTGCTGCTCGCCCCGTACGAGGTGGCCGGGCGGGCGGTGCTGCTGCACACCGGTTGGGACAGGCACTTCGGCACCGACCGGTACGCCGCCGAGGACGCGCCCTACCTGACCGGGGGCGGCGCTTCCTGGCTGGTCGAGGCCGGCGCGGCACTGGTCGGCATCGACTCGATCAACATCGACGACATGACGCCGGCGGCGGCCGGCGAGCGCCCGGCGCACAGCGCGCTGCTGGCGGCCGGCATCCCGATCGTGGAACACCTGACCGGCCTCGACGCGCTGCCGCCCACCGGTTTCCGGTTCACCGCCGCCCCGCCGAGGGTGGCCGGGATGGGCACGTTCCCGGTCCGCGCCTTCGCCACCGTCGACGCCTGACCCGCCCCGCACCGCACCGCACCGCCGATCTTGGCGTAGCGGTGCCAGTACATGTCGGTTCCGTACCGTTATCGCACATGCCCAACGGGACGACCCCTCGCCTCCACGCCCCTTCTCCCGCGCTCCCGCCCACTCGTTCGGTGTGATCAAGGAGTTTGCGTCGGAGTCGGTCTTCGTGGGCGACGTGGACTCCTTGATCGCCCGCCACCCATGGCTCAGTAGCGCACCGCGATGCGGCGGTCGACCGCGTCGACGCGGATCTCCCCGCCGTACGGGATGATCAACTGCGGGTCGGTGTGACCGAGGTCGACGTCGAAGACCACCACCGGGTCGTCCACGTAGGGCCCGATGGCCCGCAGGATCGCCGCCCGCTGCGCCTCGCCCCAGGCCAGTCGCTCCGCGACGGACAGCGGCCGGTCGAAGTCCCACGCCTTGGGGCGGCCGACCACGATCGCCGGGAAGCCGGCCAGCAGGCCGCGCTCGCCCAGGTTCCGCACGATCCGGAAGACCTCCTCGGCCGGTGGCATCTCCTCCGAGGTCTCCAGGAACAGCACCGAGCCGGCCAGCTCGGCGGCGGTCGGCACCCGGTCGGCCGCCGCCAGCCAGTGCAGGATCTCCAGGTTGCCGCCCCAGGTGCGGCCCCGCACCACCCGGGCCGGCCCGTGCCAGCGCCAACCCTCGCCGGGCAGCATCGGCGGCTCCTCGGTCAACGTCGCCGGGTCGCGCCAGTCGAGTGGTTGGTCGCCCCACTCGGTGGCCGCCGTCAGGTCGTACCAGCCGGTGGTGAACAGCGCGGCGCGCAGCGAGTCGACCGTCAGCGGGTGCGGGCGGCCGGGCCGGCCGAGGTGCACCAGCACCGAGCCGCCGTGATAGGCCACGATCCCCAGCCGGTACAGGTGGTTGAGCACGTTGATGTTGTCGGAGTAGCCGAAGTAGGGCTTCGGGTTGGCCCGCAGCACGTCGTCGTCGAGGAACGGGGTGACCGTGAGCAGGTCGTCGCCGCCGACGGTGGCGAGCACCGCCGTGATCGTCGGGTCGGCGAACGCGGCGGTCAGGTCGCGGGCCCGGTCACGCGGGTCGGCGCCCATCTGCCGGGTGGTCGGGTACTCCACCGGCACCAGGTCCAGTTCCTCGCGGAGCCGGCGCAGGCCCAGCTCGTACACGTGCGGGAAGAGACCCGGCAGGCCGGCGGAGGGTGAGACGACGGCGACCCGGTCGCCCGGCTGCGGCTTGGTGGGGTGGCGCGGCATCGTCATGATCCGAACGCTATCGGTCCGCACCAGCGATTTCCGCCCAGCAAAACCCCACAAGTAGGGCACATGCCGGCAATAGGCTGGGCCCGTGGACGACGAGCCGGAGCTGCGGACCCGGGACTGGCTGCCCCGCACGGCGGCGCTGGTGCTCGGCACCCTGGCGCTGGCCAGCGCGTTCATCGCGGCCTACGTCGGCGCGCTGCACAAGCCGGAACCACGCGACCTGCCGGTCGCCGTGGTGACCTCCGACCAGCAGGCGCAGGCCGTGATGACCGCCGTCCGCGCCCGCACCCACGCCGTCAAACCCGTCGGGTACGACACCCAGGCCCGCGCCGTCGGCGGCCTCAACGACCGATCGGTGTACGCGGTGCTGAGTTCCGCCCCGGGCGGTCTGACCCTGACCACCGCCAGTGCCGGCGCGCCGGCCGCCACCGAACTCGTCACCGACGTGTTCACCCAGGCCGCCCAGCAGGCCGGCGTGCCGTTGCAGGTCACCGACGAGGTGCCGGTGTCCGGCGGCGACCCGCGCGGCCTGGTCCCGTTCTACCTGGCGGTCGGCGTGGTGCTCGGCGGCTACCTGGCCTCCACCGCGCTGGGCATCTCGCTCGGCACCAGCCCGCGCGGGCTGCGCCGGGCCGGGCTGCGGATCGCCACGCTCGCGGTGCACTCCATCCTGCTCGGCGTCATCGGGGCGGTGCTGGTCGGGCCGGTGCTGGACGTGTTCGACCACGACGTGGGCACCATCGCGGTGGTCGGCGCGCTGGCCGCGTTCGCGGCCGGGATGGTGGCGGCGGCCGTGCAGGCGTGGCTCGGGCTGCTCGGCACCGGCCTGGTGATCCTGCTGCTGGTGGTGCTCGGCAACCCCGGTTCCGGTGGCATCTACGCGCCCGAGTTCCTGCCCGCGTTCCTGCGCGGGATGCACCGCTGGAACGTGCCCGGACTCGCCACCGACCTGCTCAAGTCGGCCGTCTACTTCGACTGGCGCGGCGGCGGCTGGGCGTTGACCGGGCTGCTGGTCTGGGTGGTCGTCGGCCTGGTCGGGCTGCTCACCGCCACGGTGTTCCGGGCCCGCCGTCGGGCCGCGCGGACCGGCCCGGGACGGCACGCCGCCGTCGACGGCTGACCGGCCGGCCCGTCCCAGAGTGCAGATCATCACGCCGTCCCCCTCCTCCGTCCGGGGCCCGCGCGGATACCATCCAGGGGAGTCGGACAGCGCTGTCCTTCGTCCTCGCGTAAGGAGCGCACCCGTGACCGACCAGCACGACCACGACGGCCCCGACGCCGCTCTCCGGGCCGACATCCGCCGCCTCGGCACGCTGCTCGGGCAGACGGTCGCCCGCCAGGAGGGCCGCCCGCTGCTCGACCTCGTCGAGGAGATCCGCGCCCAGGTCCGCTCCGACGCGCCGGCCGCCGCGCAGCGCCTCGCCGGGCTCGACGTCACCACCGGCACGAAGCTGGCCCGCGCCTTCTCCACCTACTTCCACCTGGCGAACATCACCGAGCAGGTGCACCGCGCCCGCGACCTGCGCCGCCGCCGCGCCACCCACGGTGGCTGGCTGGACCAGGCGGCCAAGATGATCGCCGAACGCGGCGTGCCGGCCGAGGAGATCGCCGCCGCGGCCCGCCGGTTGGCCGTCCGCCCGGTGTTCACCGCGCACCCCACCGAGGCGGCCCGCCGGTCCATCCTGTCCAAGCTGCGCGCGGTCGCCGACGAGCTGGACGCCGAGACCGCCAACGCCATCCTCTACGGCGCCAGCGACGAGGGCCCGGCCAACCGCCGCCTCGCCGAGCTGCTCGACCTGATGTGGCAGACCGACGAGCTGCGGCTGGACCGGCCGGACCCGACCGACGAGGCCCGCAACGCCATCTACTATCTGCGCGACCTGCACGCCGAGGCCGCCCCGCAGGTCCTCGACGACCTCGCCGACACGCTGCGCACGCTCGGCGTGGAGACGTCGCCGACGGCCCGTCCGCTGACGTTCGGCACCTGGATCGGCGGCGACCGCGACGGCAACCCGTTCGTCACCCCGGCGGTCACCCGCGAGGTGCTGCACATCCAGCACGAGCACGGCATCGAGGCCACCGAGAAGGCGATGGACGAGCTCATCAGCGAGGTCAGCGTCTCCCGCCGGCTGCGCGCGGTCTCGCTCGACCTCTCCGCCAGCCTGGCCAAGGACCTGGACGCGCTGCCCGAGGTGGCGCCCCGGTTCCGCCGGGTCAACGCCGAGGAGCCCTACCGCCTCAAGGCCCGGTGCGTGAAGGCGAAGCTGGCCAACACCCGGGAGCGGCTGCGCGCCGGCACGCCGCACGTGCCGGGCCGCGACTACCGGGGCTCGACGGAGCTGATCGCCGACCTGGAGCTGCTGCGCGCCTCGCTGGCCCGCAACGCCGGGCAGCTCACCGCCGTGGGCCGGCTGGCCTCCACCATCCGTACGGTCTCCGCGTTCGGGCTGCACCTGGCCACCATGGACATCCGGGAGCACGCCGAGAAGCACCACGAGGTGCTGGCGCAGCTCTACGAGACGGTCGGCGAGGTCTCCGACTACCCGTCGTTGACCCGGCTGGAGCGCACCAAGCTGCTCGCCGACGAGCTGACCGGCCGCCGGCCGCTCTCCACCCAGGACAGCCCGCTCACCGAGTCGGCCCGCAAGACGTTCGACGTGTTCTCCGCGATCCGCGAGGCGCAGGACCGGTTCGGTCCCGAGGTCATCGAGTCGTACATCATCTCCATGACGCTGGGCGTGGACGACGTGCTCGCCGCGGTGGTGCTGGCCCGCGAGGCCGGCCTGGTCGACGTGCAGAGCGGGCGGGCCCGGGTGGGCATCGTGCCGCTGCTGGAGACGCCGGCCGAGCTGAACGCCGGCGGCGAGCTGCTCGACGAGCTGCTGTCGCTGCCGGCCTACCGGGCGCTGGTCGCGGCGCGGGGCGACGTGCAGGAGGTGATGCTGGGTTACTCCGACTCCAACAAGGAGGCCGGCATCACCACCAGCCAGTGGTCGATCCACCGGGCCCAGCGCGCGCTGCGCGACGTGGCCGCCCGGCACGGCGTACACCTGCGGTTGTTCCACGGCCGGGGCGGGACGGTCGGTCGGGGCGGCGGCCCCACCCACGAGGCGATCCTGGCCCAGCCGTACGGCACGCTGGACGGCGCGATCAAGGTGACCGAGCAGGGCGAGGTCATCTCCGACAAGTACACGCTGCCGGCGCTGGCCCGGGAGAACCTGGAGCTGACCGTGGCGGCCGTGCTCCAGGCCACGCTGCTGCACACCGCGCCCCGGCAGCCGGCCGAGATGTTGGAGCGCTGGGACGCGGCGATGGACGTGGTGTCCGAGTCCGCCTTCCGGTCCTACCGGTCCCTGGTCGAGGACCCGGACCTGCCGGCCTACTTCTGGGCCTCCACGCCGACCGAGCTGCTCGGCGCGTTGAACATCGGCTCCCGGCCGGCGAAGCGCCCGAACACCGGCGCGGGCCTGTCCGGTCTGCGCGCCATCCCGTGGGTGTTCGGCTGGACGCAGACCCGCCAGATCGTGCCGGGCTGGTTCGGCGTCGGCACCGGGCTGGCCGCGGCGCGCGAGGCCGGGCTGGCCGACGTGCTCGCCGAGATGAACCGCAACTGGCACTTCTTCCGCACGTTCCTGTCGAACGTCGAGATGATGCTGACCAAGACCGATCTCAGCATCGCCCGCCGCTACGTGGAGACGCTGGTCCCGAAGAAGCTGCACCCGATCTTCGCCAAGATCGAGGAGGAGTACGAGCTGACCAAGCGGGAGGTGCTGGCGGTGACCGGCTCGCCGGCGCTGCTGGAGAACTCGCCGGTGCTCCAGCGGACGCTCGCGGTGCGGGACACCTACCTCGAACCGCTGCACCACCTCCAGGTGGCGCTGCTGCGGCAGTACCGCGAGTCCGGCGCCGCCGGGCGGGCGGTGGCGACCGCGCCGGGCGGCCGGCGTGCCCCGAGCGACGGTACGGCGCTGGAGCGGGCGCTGCTGACCACCGTGAACGGCATCGCCGCCGGCATGCGCAACACCGGCTGAGCCGGTAGGCAGGGGCCCCCGCCTGACGCGTCACGCACAGGCGGGGGCCCTGTCAACACCGGCGGCGCGGGCTACCAGTCGCCGCCACCGAAGTCGCCGCCACCGAAGTCGCCGCCACCGAAGTCCCCTCCGAAGTCGCCGCCGCCAGCGAAGTCGCCCTGACCGCCACCGAAGTCGCCCTGACCGCCGACGTCGCCGCCGCCGGGGTCGCCGTAGTCCTGGCCGTCGCCGAAGCCGTCCTGGAAGCCCTCCTGGTAGCCGGACTCGTAGCCGTAGCCCGGGTCGGCGAACGCGGGCGAGAAGAGCGCGTCCGCGATCAGCATGCCGCCGATCACGCCGGCGCCCGCGCCCAGCGCGGTCTTCCACCACGGCGTCGAGTACCAACCGGCCGGCACCGGCCGACCCTGCATGTGACCACCGGGGTAGTAGTAGGGCGTGTGGCTGCCCGGCTGCGGGCCGGCCCGGAACGTCTGGCCCTGCACGTTCACCTCACGCTCCCTGGTGAGCTGGCCGACCCCGCGGGCGGCGGCCAGCGGCGGCAGCTCCGGACCCGGGTCGATGCCCATCGCCGTCCGCGCCGCCCGGATGTACGCCAGCCCCTCCAGCGCGGTCTCCCGCGCCAGCGCGAACTGGTGCGGCGTGCGCGCCTGCTCCAGCTGCGAGCCGGCGGCGTTGTAGCGCTCACCGGCGTCGGCGAGCGCCTGGCGGACCGCCGGGGCGTCGCCGTGCAGGTTCATGAGCTGGCCGCCGAGCCGCTCGTACCAGCGCTGCGCCTCGGCGCGGGCGTCCGCCAGCTCGTTCGCCCGCCGGGACCTGCTCCCCCACCGCCAGAACACCAGCGCACCTCCGAGCATCAGGATCAGGAACAGCCACAGGGCACCTTCCATGACTCGAACGTACCCAGCGCGCGCACGTCGTACCCGTTTGGCAAGCTCTTCGGCATGAGCTTCTCGACGCTGGCCGTGGTGGTGCTCTGCCTCGCCGCGGGCGGCGCGGTGGGCTGGCTGGCGGCCCGGGCCCGGTCGGCGGCCGACGTGGCCCGGCTGGAGGCGACGCTGGCGGCCACCCGGGAGGGTGAGGGGCGGCTGGAGCAGTCGATGCGCGCGCTCAGCTACGAGGCGACCGCGCAGTCGCAGGAGGCGGTGGCGCGCGCGGTCGCGCCGCTGCACGACTCGCTGCGCCGCTACGAGCAACGCGTCGCCGAGCTGGAGCACGACCGGGTCGACGCCTACGCCGAGCTGCGCGAGCAGGTGCGCGCGATGAGCACGGTCTCCGGCGAGCTGCGCACCGAGACCAAGCAGCTCGTCGCCGCGCTGCGCGCGCCGCAGGTGCGGGGTCGCTGGGGCGAGCACCAGCTCCGGCGGATCGTCGAGGCGGCCGGCATGCTGGAGCACTGCGACTTCAGCGAGCAGGTCACCGCCGCCACCGACCACCAGGGGGTCCGCCCCGACCTGGTGGTGCGGCTGCACGGCGGGCGCACGGTGGTGGTCGACGCCAAGGCGCCGTTCGACGCCTACCTGACCGCGATGGAGGCGCGTGACGAGCGCGGGCGGGACACCCAGCTCGACGCGCACGCCCGGCACCTGCGGGCACACGTGGACGGCCTGGCCGCCAAGTCCTACTGGACCGCGTTCGACCAGACGCCCGACTTCGTGGTGCTGTTCGTGCCGGCCGACCCGTTCCTCGACGTGGCGCTGCAACGCGATCCCGCGCTGTTGGAGCACGCGTTCGCCCGCAACGTGGTGCTGGCGACACCGGCCACGCTGGTGGCGCTGCTGCGCACGGTGGCCTACTCGTGGCGGCAGGAGGCGCTGGCGCGCAACGCGGCCACCGTCCACTCCTTGGCGCGTGAGCTGTACGGGCGGCTGTCCACGCTGGGCGACCACGTCGGCAAGCTGGGCAGCTCGCTGAGCGGGGCGGTGACGGCGTACAACCGCGCGGTCGGTTCGCTGGAGGCCCGGGTGCTGGTCAGCGCGCGCAAGCTGGCCGAGCTGGGCGTCTCGGGTGAGGAGCTGGCCGCCCCGGCGCAGGTCGAGCTGGCACCCCGGCAGCCGCAGGCGCCGGAGTTGCTGAACGGCCCGTCCACATCGGCCGAACGGTCGGCAGGCATCGACGTCTAACACGGTCGATGTGACGATGACGGCCGATCCTTGTCACGGAGTGGTCACAAAGCCATCCCTGGTAGTGACACGACTCGACACGCCACGAAGGATCTGCGTCACACGTGCCCTGCCCCTCGAAGGGCCCTGTTCTCTGGAGGAAGAGAACGTGAGTCAACCCCGCAATCGGAGCCGGCGTCCCTCCGCCGCGCTCTTCGCCTCGGTCCTCGCGGCCGGGGCCATGACCGTCGGGGGTGGCGCCGCAACCGCGAGCGCGGCCCCCGCCGCCCCCCGACCCTCGCTGCCGACCGCCGCGAAGGCCCTGGGCGCCCACGACGCCAAGCTGCTCGACGCGGCCGAGGCGAAGCACGCGCCGACCGTCACGATGATCATCGCGGCGAAGAAGGGCTCGGCCAAGAAGGTCGTCGACGGGCTGACCGGCCTCGGCGCCACCGTCAGCCAGCGCTACGACCAGGTCGGCTACGTGCTGGCCAAGGTCCCCACCGCCAAGGCGCTTAAGGCCGCCACGCTGCCCGGCGTCGCCGCCGCCGACCTCGACGAGACCATCACGCTCCCCGACCCGACGCCGGAGGCCGCGCCGAACGGCGCCAAGGCCGCCGAGCAGGGTGAGACGCTGGCCGGCCCCGGCGCGGACACCGGCGCGGTCAACCCGTACATGCCGACCAACGAGACCGGCGCGGAGGCGTTCAAGGCCGCCCACCCGGAGTGGGACGGCCGCGGCGTCACCATCGGCATCATGGACTCCGGTGTGGACCTGGACCAGCCGGCGCTCCAGCAGACCACCACCGGCGAGCGCAAGATCGTCGACTGGGTCACCGCGACCGACCCGCTCGAGGACGCGTCCTGGCGTCCGATGACCACCGAGGTCACCGGCCCGTCGTTCAGCAACTCGCTGGGCACCTGGACGGCACCGGCGGGCACCTACAAGTTCAACGTGTTCCGCGAGAACATCACCGCGGGCAGCGACGCGCGGGGCGACGTCAACCGCGACGGGGACACCACCGACGCCTGGGGCATCCTCTACAACCCGGCCAACGGTGACATCCGCGTCGACGTGAACCAGAACAACGACTTCACCGACGACGAGGTGAGGCGGCCGTACAAGGAGAAGTTCCAGGTCGGCCACTTCGGCACCGACAACGCGGCCACCGCCGTGCGGGAGCAGATCCCGTTCGTGGTCGAGTACCGCCGCAACGTGGACACCACCCCGGTCGGCGGCCCCGGCCTGGTCGACTACGTGAACATCGGCATCATCGAGAGCACCCACGGCACGCACGTCGCCGGCATCACCGCCGCCAACGACATGCTGGGCAACAGCGCCTTCGACGGCGCGGCCCCGGGTGCCAAGCTGGTCTCCGCCCGGGCCTGCTCCTGGGGTGGCGGCTGCACCGCCGCGGCGCTCACCACCGGCATGGTCGACCTGGTGGTCAACCGCAAGGTCGACGTGGTGAACATGTCGATCGGCGGCCTGCCGGCGCTGAACGACGGCGCGAACGCCCGCTCGGTCCTCTACAACGACCTGATCAACACCTACGGTGTGCAGCTGTTCATCTCGGCCGGCAACTCCGGGCCGGGCCTGAACACCGTCGGCGACCCGTCGGTCGCCACCGACGTGGTCAGCGTCGCCGCGAACGTCAGCAAGGACACCTGGCTGGCGAACTACGGCTCGGTGGTCCGCAAGGACAACTGGCTGTTCAACTTCTCCTCCCGGGGCCCGCGTGAGGACGGCGGCTTCAAGCCGAACATCACCGCCCCCGGTTCGGCCATCTCCACCGCGCCGACCTGGCAGGCGGGCAACCCGGTGCCGGAGGCGGGCTACCCGCTGCCCCCGGGCTACCAGATGCTGAACGGCACCTCGATGGCCTCCCCGCAGGCCACCGGCGCCGCCGCGCTGCTGCTGTCGGCCGCGAAGGCGACCGGCACCGGCGTCACCCCGGCCGCGCTGCGCCGGGCCGTCTACACCTCGGCCAAGCCGATCGCGGACGTCCCGACGTACGCCCAGGGCTACGGCATGGTCAACGTGTCCGGCGCGTGGAACCTGCTCGCCCAGGGCGTGCAGACCCGCACCTACACCTCCGAGGCCCCGGTCTGCACCGAGCTGTCGCCGAACCTGACCCGCTACGACCGGGCCTCCGGCACGTTCGTGCCGAACCCGAACGTCGGCACCGGCGTCTACAACCGCTGCGCCGCCGACCGGGGCGGGCAGAAGGCCAAGGAGAGCCGCTACTACGAGGTCAAGCTGACCCGCACCAGCGGCCCGAACAAGGGCATCAAGCACCTGGTCGACTTCCGCGGCAACGACGGCACCTGGACCGCGCCCAAGGAGGTGTGGCTGCCGCTGAACTCGACCGTCACCGTCAAGGTGAAGGCCAAGCCGATGACCGTCGGCGCGCACGGCGCGATCATGACCGTCGACGACCCGGCCACCTCGGTGGTCGACTTCGAGGTCGCCACCGTCGTGGTCGCCTCGAACGCGGTGACCGGCCCGGCGTACTCGTACTCGGCCAACGGCTCGGTGGAGCGGAACAGCTTCACGTCGTACTTCGTGACGGTGCCGCAGGGCGCCGGCGCGCTCCAGGTCAACCTGTCCGGCATCGCCACCGGCTCGCAGACCCGGTTCATCGCGATCAACCCGTACGGCGTTCCGGTCGAGAGCACCGCGAGCACCGCCTGCTACACCAACTTCTCCGACGCCGCCGCCTGCAAGCCGCAGGAGCGCGACTACCAGAACCCGATCCCGGGCGTCTGGGAGATCGAGGTGGAGGCGCGACGCACCTCGCCGGCGCTGGACAACCCGTTCACGCTCCAGGCCCGCGTGCAGGGCGTGCAGGTGGAGCCCGCCGTGGTCGAACTGCCGTCGGTGACCGCCGGCACGCCGGCCCCGGTGAGCTGGAGCCTGACCAACACGTTCGGCCCGGTCCAGGTGACCGGCGTCGGCGGGCCGCTGTCCAGCGTGCGCGCCGAGCGGCCGACCATCACCGAGGGCGCCACCCAGGAGTACACGGTGGACATCCCGGCCGGGACCACCTCGTTCTCCGCCCGGATCGGCAACACCGCCGACCTCGGCGCCGACCTGGACCTGTACATCTTCCGGGGCACCACCGAGGTGGGCCGGTCGGCCGACGGCGACTCGGAGGAGGCCGTCACGCTGACCAACCCGGTGGCTGCCACCTACCGGGTGGTCATCGAGGGCTACGCGGTCGCCGCGGGCGGCACGGCGTACGACTACCGTGACTCGTTCGCGTCCCCGGCGCTGGGCTCGCTCTCCGCGCCGGCCACGCCGCTGTCCCTGGCCAACGGCGCCACCGCCACCCTGACCGGTGCGGTGAACGCGCTCGCCACCCCGGCCGCCGGCCGGGAGCTCTTCGGTGACATGGCCGTCACCACCGTCGAGGGCGCGGTCGTCGGCCGCGGTTCGGTGCAGGTCCACGCGGTCAACTAGCCGCTGGTACGACGGGAGCCCCGTCCCCCGGTCCGGGGGGCGGGGCTCCTGCCGTACGCGCGCGTCAGGCGGGGCGGGCCGACTCGACCACGAACGGGGTGCCCTGCTGGCAGGTGGTCATCATGCCGGGCTCGGGACGGCCGGTGACCTCCACCTTGGCGCCGGGCTTGAGCAGGTCGCGCGGGCCGCCGACCAGCAGGTGGTCGTCGAGCAGCAGGCAGTTCGGCTCGACACCGGCGCGGATGGTGCCACTGAGCGTGGTGCCGCCGACGCCCGGCGGCGTCGACGGGCCGCCCTTCCAGGTGGGGTCGGGGCGGCTCGGGCCCGTGCTGGGGGCGGGGTCGGGCTGGCTGCTCACCGGGGCGGCTCCCGTCGGACTCGGGCTGGGGCTGGCGGGCTCGTCGCCCGGGCCGGCGCAGGCGGTCAGCGCGGCACCGGCGATCAGGGCTACGAGCACCGTCCGAGGAGTCTTCATGGTCGGTTGGACGCGTCGGGCGCCGGATCCGTTCCCGGTCAGCCGCGCGCCGCGGCGGCCTTCATGTCGCGCTTCAGCTCCTGCGGCAGCGAGAACGTCAGCCGCTCGTCGGCGGTGGTGATCTCCTCGACGTCGGCGAAGCCGCGCTCGGCCAGGTACGCGAGCACGTCCTGGACCAGGTCGTCCGGCACGCTCGCGCCGGAGGTCAGCCCCACGGTGCGCGCGCCGGCCAGCCAGGCGTCGTCGATCTCGTGGGCGAAGTCGACCAGGTGGCCGGCGCGGGCGCCGGCGTCCAGCGCCACCTCGACCAGGCGGACCGAGTTCGAGGAGTTGCGCGAGCCGACCACGATCACCACGTCGCACTCGGGGGCGATCTCCTTGACCACGTGCTGGCGGTTGGAGGTGGCGTAGCAGATGTCGTCGCTGGGCGGCGACTGGAGCAGCGGCAGACGCTGCTTGAGCCGGGCCACGGTCTCCAGCGTCTCGTCGACCGAGAGCGTGGTCTGGGAGAGCCAGACCACCTTCTCCGGGTCACGCACGGTGACCTGGTCGACGCTGTCCGGCCCGTCGACGAGCTGGATGTGGGCGGGGGCCTCACCGGCGGTGCCGATGACCTCCTCGTGCCCCTCGTGGCCGATGAGCAGGATGTCGTAGTCCTGCTGGGCGAACCGCCGGGCCTCGTGGTGCACCTTGGTGACCAGCGGGCAGGTGGCGTCGATCGCCTTCAGCGAGCGTTCCTTCGCCTGCGCGTAGACCTCGGGGGCCACGCCGTGGGCGGAGAAGATGACGGTGGCGCCCTCCGGCACCTCCTCGTTCTCCTCCACGAAGATCGCGCCCTTGGCCTCCAGCGTGCGCACCACGTGCTTGTTGTGCACGATCTGCTTGCGGACGTAGATCGGCGCGCCGTAGAGCTTCAACGCCTCCTCGACGGTCTGCACCGCCCGGTCGACGCCCGCGCAGTAGCCGCGGGGCTTGGCCAGGAGCACGCGCTTGCCGGTCCGGGGAGTCGTCTCAGCGTCAGTCACCCGACCATCGTACGTGCGCCGGACGCGCCCTCGCCCGGCCTGTCGGCCCCGGGCCGTAGGGTGGGCGGGGTGAGCGCGGGTGAGGTGGACCGGAGCACGTCCGAGGAGCCGTGGCCGGTCCGGGTGGTCAGCCAGAAGGTCGGCGCCTGGATCGCCCGGCTCGGCTGGGTCTGGGTCGACGGCCAGGTGGCGCAGATCAGCCGCCGGCCCGGTGCCGCCACCGTGTTCCTCACCCTGCGTGACCCGTCGGCCGATCTCAGCCTGGCCGTCACCACCAACCGCGACGTGCTCGACGCGGGCGCGCCGGAGCTGCGCGAGGGCGCCCGGGTGGTGCTGCACGCCAAGCCCGAGTTCTACGCCGCGCGGGGCACGCTGAGTCTGCGCGCCGACGAGATCCGCCAGGTCGGCCTCGGCGAGTTGCTCGCCCGGCTGGAGAAGCTCAAGAAGCTGCTCGCCGCCGAGGGGCTTTTCGACAGGTCCCGCAAGCGGCGGCTGCCGTTCCTGCCGGCCCGGGTGGGCCTGATCACCGGGCGGGCCTCGGCGGCCGAGCGCGACGTGTTGACCAACGCCCGGCGCCGCTGGCCGGCGGTGGAGTTCCGCACGATCAACGTGGCGGTGCAGGGGCCGAGCGCGGTGCCCGACATCGTGGGCGCGCTCAAGGTGCTCGACGCCGACCCGGCGGTCGACGTGATCGTCATCGCCCGTGGCGGTGGCGGCCTGGAGGATCTGCTGCCCTTCTCCGACGAGGCGCTGTGCCGGGCGGTCTTCGCGTGCCGCACGCCGGTGGTCAGCGCGATCGGCCACGAGACCGACGCGCCGCTGCTCGACTACGTGGCCGACGTCCGCGCCTCCACGCCCACCGACGCGGCGAAACGGGTCGTGCCCGACCTGACCGAGGAGGTCCGCCTCATCGGTCAGGCCCGGTCCCGGCTGGAGCGGGCCGTGCGTCATCTCGTCGACCGCGAGCAGCACCGGGTCGACCTGCTCCGTTCCCGCCCGGTGCTGGCCCGGCCGCAGGTGATGGTCGACCAGCGCGCCGTCGAGGTCACCGCGTTGCGTGACCGCGCCGGTCGGTGTCTGGAGCACCGGCTGGGCGCCGCCGACGACGACCTGCGGCACACGTTGGCCCGGCTGCGTGCGCTCTCCCCGGCGGCCACGCTCGACCGTGGCTACGCCATCGTCCAGCGCGCCGACGGCCACGTGGTCCGCGCGGCGTCCGAGGTCACCAAGGGCGATCCACTGCGGGTACGCCTCGCCGAGGGCGAGCTGACCGCCACCGTCGACGGCTGATGAGATGGGACCGATGACTGAATCGACCAGGACCGAGCAGCTCAGCTACGAGCAGGCGCGCGCCGAGCTGGCCTCGGTGGTGGAGCGGCTGGAGGCGGGCGGCACCTCGCTGGAGGAGTCGCTGGCCCTGTGGGAGCGCGGCGAGCAGCTCGCCGGTGTCTGCCAGCGCTGGCTGGACGGCGCCCGGGCCCGCATCGACGCCGCCCGGCAGCGCGCCGAGGAGTAGCCGCGATCGGCGTCCGAGCGGCTCCGGCCGGCTGCGGGCCGGGCCGGCTGAGCGCGGCTGGGGACGCAACCCTGTCACCGGAAGGCGGTATACCTCAGCGGCATAAAAATGCCGCTGAGGTATACCGCGAAAAAGTGTTGGGTGCGCCGGACGACCTCCGGTCAGTTGAACAGGTTGTAGAGCTCCGGCGGCGCCTCGACGACCTGGTCGGCCGGCGGCTTCTGGGCCGCGGCGGCAGCGCCGTAGTCGCTGTAGGTGATCTTCACGTCCTGCGCGGCGCTCTGGCCGGCGGCCGGGATCTTGAGCACCAGCTCGCTGAGCCGGCCCTGCGGGTCGACCTTGGCGGTGAACGGCACCGACTGGGCCTGCGCACCGAGTGCGGTGATCACGGCCGGGTCGAGCGAACCCGCCTCGGCGGCCTTCGACACGTCGACGGTGCCTTCGTACGCGCCGTCGCCGGTCTGCCGGACGTCGGTGACGCCCTGGGTGAGCACCGCGCTGCCGGCCGGGTCGACCTTCTCGAAGTCGAAGCCCAGCGCCCGGTTGCCCTTGATCCGGCTCTGGTCGAGGTGCTGGTACTTGCCGGTGTTGAGGTTCTTGACGCCGGGGATCTGGGTGGCGGCGGTGCCGCCCAGCTCCAGCTTGACCCAGCTGTCCGGCTTGGCGTGGATGAGATCCAGCTTCATCATCAGGTCCGACGACGGGTCACCGATCGTCATCCGCATCTCCGCGCTCTGGCTGGGCTCGTGCACCTGCCCCTCGGCGGTGGAGCCGGCGCCTGTCATGGAGAACCGGAAGTTGCCCTCCCGGATCGCGTTCGTGGAGTCGAGCAATGCCTGCTTGGCCGCGCTGCCGGACGCCGTGGCGCTGGGGGCGACGCTGCCGGAGGCGCCGGCGCTCGGGGTCGCGGAGGCGTCGGAGGTCCCGTTGCCGTTGCAGGCCGCCAGGCCGGGAATGAGCAGCGCCGCGGCGAACGCGGTGGCGCTGAAGCGTCGTATCTTCACGTCAACCTCTCCAGGTGGGTCGTCCGGGATCGTGTCCCTTCTGTTCCCTGAAGCGGCGTTCCGCAATCCCGGTCACCCGACCGGGACCGTCAGCGCAGCGAGGTGGCGAGCCGGCGCAGTTCCGTCTCCCCCGCGTCGCCGACCACGATCACCGTGCGATTCGGCTCCAGCAGGACGAGCGCCTGCTCGTTGCCGCGGGCGGTGTACCGCTGCCAGCTCAGCCCGTCCGGCAGGTCGGCCGGGCCCTGCGGCTGGCCGTCGCTCAGCTCGGCCGGCAGCAGCTTCTCCGCCGGGACGTTGCTCTCCACGAGCTGCGCGCCCCGGCCCTCCGGGGTCACGTACCCGATCCGCAGCGTCGCGCCGTCCGTCTCGGTCCGGAAGCGGGCGTTGACCGTACGCCAGTCGTCGCCCAGCCCGGACGGCGTGGCGACCGGGAAGGCGTTGGCCGCGCGGGCCTGATCCAGCGCGGGCGCCGGGTCGACGGTGACCGGCGAGTCGCCGCCGAGGAAGCCCCGGTAGAACGCGATCAGCAGCGCGATCGGGACCAGCAGGATCAGCAGCGACAGCACCATGTCCTTCGGTGACCGCTCGGAGCGGGCCTTCTCCTTGCCCGCGGGCGGGGCGGCGTCGGGCCGCACCGGCGGCTGGCCGTCGGGCGGCGTGGCGTCGGACGGTACGCGGTCGGCAGGCTGTGCGGGTTCCACCCGGCCATTGTCGCAGCCCGACGGGGAAGGTGATCCTGGCCTCCTCCGCCCCGCCGGGGCGACGAACCTGAGATCGTGTGAGGATCAGCGACAAAACCGGCGGCATCCCGCCGGTCCACCCCGCAACGTCGCGAGGAGGAGGCCGCCATGACAACCACCGGTACGCGGACGCCCCAGGATCTCGACCGCAATCTCGCCCTCGATCTGGTCCGGGTCACCGAGGCCGCAGCCATGGCTGCCGGCCGCTGGGTCGGCCGGGGCGACAAGGAGGGCGGTGACGGCGCCGCCGTCGACGCCATGCGCAAGCTGATCAACTCGATCCCGATGCGCGGCGTCGTGGTGATCGGCGAGGGCGAGAAGGACAACGCCCCGATGCTCTTCAACGGCGAGGAGGTCGGCGACGGGACCGGTCCCGAGGTGGACGTGGCGGTCGACCCGATCGACGGCACCACGCTGATGAGCAAGGGCATGCCGAACGCGCTCGCCGTGCTGGCGGTGGCCGAACGCGGCGCGATGTTCGACCCGAGCGCGGTCTTCTACATGGAGAAACTGGCGGTCGGCCCGATGTACGCCGACGTGGTCGACATCAACGCCGGGGTCGCCGAGAACATCCGCCGGATCGCGAAGGTGAAGGGCACCGACACCAGTGAGGTGACGGTCTGCGTGCTGGACCGGTCGCGCCACGACGAGCTGGTGAAGCAGATCCGGCGCACCGGCGCCGGCATCCGGCTCATCTCCGACGGCGACATCGCCGGCGCCATCGCGGCGGCCCGCGGCGAGTCGGACGTCGACGTGCTGATGGGCATCGGCGGCACCCCCGAGGGCATCACCGCGGCCTGCGCGCTGAAGTGCATGGGCGGCATGATGCAGGCGAAGCTCTGGCCGAAGGACGCGCCCGAGCGGGAGAAGGCGCTGGCCGCCGGGCACGACCTGGACCGGGTGCTCTTCACCGACGACCTGGTCACCGGCGACAACTGTTTCTTCGTGGCCACCGGCGTCACCTCCGGCGACCTGCTGCGCGGCGTGCGGTACCGGGCCGGCGGGGCGTACACCCAGTCGATCGTGATGCGCTCCAAGAGCGGCACGATCCGGGTCATCGACTCGTACCACCGGCTGGAGAAGCTCGCCCTCTACTCGGCGGTCGACTTCGACGGACGCCCGTTGGCCGAGCAGGAGTGACCGCCGCGACCGGGACGGCGGGGCCGACGCTGTCGACCGGCCGGCGGATCGCCGGCGTCGGGCTGGCCACCGCCTCCGGCGTCCTGGTGGCGCTCCAGTCCCGGATCAACGGCGAGCTGGGCGTACGACTGGCCGACGGGATCGCCGCCGCGGTGGTCTCGTTCGGCCTCGGTCTGGTGATCCTGCTGGTGCTGGTCCCCGCCACCGCCGCTGGCCGGCGGGGGCTGGCCGCCCTGCGCGGCGCGCTGCGCACCGGCACGCTGCGGCCGTGGCAGTGCCTGGGCGGTGTGTGCGGCGCGTTCCTGGTGGCGACGCAGGGGCTGACCATCGGCGTGCTCGGCGTGGCTGTCTTCACCGTCGCGGTGGTGGCCGGGCAGTCCGGCAGCAGCCTGCTGGTCGACCGGGCCGGCATCGGCCCGACCGGCCGCCAGCCGGTCACCCCGACCCGGCTGATCGGCGCGGTGCTCACCGTGCTGGCCGTGCTGCTGGCGGTGGGCGACCGGCTCGGCGACCCGGGCGCGTTGGCGCTGGCCCTGCTGCCGCTGGCCGCCGGGGTGGGCATCGCCTGGCAGCAGGCGGTGAACGGCCGGGTCCGGGCCGCGGCGGACAGCGCGATGACCGCCACGCTCGTCAACTTCGCGGTCGGTACGGCGGCGCTGCTCGCCACGTTCGCGGTGGAGGTGGCGGTGCGGGGTCGGCCGGCCGGCGGCTTCCCGAGCGAGCCGTGGCTCTACGTCGGCGGCCCGATCGGCATCGTGTTCATCGCGTTGGCCGCCGCGCTGGTCCGGTTCACCGGGGTGCTGCTGCTCGCGCTGGCCACCATCGCCGGGCAGATCGTCGGCGCGGTGCTGCTGGACGTGGTGCTGCCGACCGCCGCCTCACACCCCGGCCTCAACACCCTCCTGGGCGCCGCCCTGACCCTGGTGGCCGTCCTCATCGCCGCCGCCGGGGGTGGGGCGGGGCCCCCTGTCAACGCCTCCAGTAGAGGCGGGGCACCCGCTTGACCAGCGCGTTGACAGGGGGCCCGGCCTAACGCAGAGCCGGGGCGCGCAGGCCGGCGACCATCTCGTCGACGATCCGGTCCAGCGGGGTCGGCTCGACGCCGAGCGTGGCGGTGGCCGCGGACGAGTCCAGCACGAACGGGCCGGCGAACTGGTGTGCCGTCTCGCGCAGTTCCCGGGCGAACGGGTTGGCCACGCCGGCCGCCCAGAGCACCGGGTACGGCATCCGGGTCAGCCTCGGTGCCGGCGCGCCGGCCCGGGTCGCCGCCCGCTCGGCCAGCTCCCGCATGGAGACCGCCGGCGGGCTGGGCACGTGCCAGGCCCGGCCCCAGGCCCGCGCGTCGGTCGCGGCGGCGACGAGGGTACGGGCGACGTCCGGGACGTACGTCCAGGTGTGCGGCGCGTCCCAGTGGACCGGCAGGAACACCCGCTGTCCGGCGAGCACCCGGGGCAGCACCATCATGGCGAGCGAGGTGCCGCCGACGCCGATGTAGTCGGAGCCGCGTACCTCGGTGACCCGGGCCCGACCGGCGCGGTGCGCGGCCAGGGCGTCGGCCCACATCCGGTTACGGATCCGGCCCTTGGTGCCGGTGGCGGCCGGCGGCGTCGCCTCGGTCATCGGCGCGTCGACCGGGCCGTAGCCGTAGAGGTTGCCGACGGTGGCGAGCACGGCGCCGCTGCGCTCGGCGGCGGTGAGCAGCGCGGTGGCCAGCGGCGGCCAGTCGGTGGCCCAGCGGTGGTAGGCCGGGTTGGCGCAGTTGTGCAGCGCCAGCGCGCCCTCGGTGAGCGCGGTGAGCCGGTCGGCGTCACCGGCGTCGGCGGCGATCCGCTCGATCGCCGGGTGCTGCGGGCCGGTGCCGCGCCGGGTCACCACGCGTACCCGTTCGCCGCGCTCGGCGAGGAGTCGGGCGGTGGCGGTGCCGACGGGTCCGGCGCCGACGATCACGTGCAGGGCCATGGTGGTCCACCTTCTCTGAAGCAGTAGTCCGAATGGAGAGCACCGCTCTCGAAAAAGAGCATGACTCAGGACGCGACGAAAAGTCAAGAGCAGTGCTCTCGGTTTTGATTGCCGCTCTCATCCGTGGCACAGTGGGCGCATGGTCGCTCCCTCGCTCCGCGCCCGGGTCCGCGCCGGCATGATCGAAGAGATCAAGACGGTCGCCCGCCGCCACCTGGCCACCGACGGCGCGGACCTCTCGCTACGGGCCGTCGCCCGGGACCTCGGCATGGCCTCCTCCGCGATCTACCGCTACTTCCCCAGCCGCGACGAGCTGCTCACCGCGCTGATCCTGGAGGCGTACCACGCGCTCGGCGACGCGGTGGAGACGGCCGACGCCGAAGCCGACCAGGACGACCTGCGCGGACGCTGGCTCGCCGCCTGCCGCGCGGCGCGCGCCTGGGCGCTCGCCCACCCCGCCGAGTACGCGCTGCTCTACGGCAGCCCGGTGCCCGGCTACGCGGCCCCGGACGACACGGTCGCGCCGGCCCAACGGCCCCCGATGACGCTGCTCGGCATCCTGCGCGACGGGGTGGTCGCCGGCCGGCTCGACCGGCCGGCCGAGGAGCCGCCCGAGCCGCTGCGCGGCGACCTGGCCGAACTGACCACGCTGACCGGGGTGCCGCTGCCACCGGCGCTGATGGCCCGGGCCATGGCCGGCTGGACGCAGCTCTTCGGGCTGATCAGCTTCGAGCTGTTCGGCCGGATCAACCGCGCGCTGCCGCACCGCGACGAGTACTTCGACCACCAGATCACCCTGATGGCCGATCTGGTCGGCCTGCCCGGCGACTGACCTCAGGTGCCGTCGGAGGAGTGCCCCGGGAACAGGTGCGCGGTCGGGTCGATGGCGACCGCCGCGTTGTTGACGGCGGTCGCCGCCTCGCCGAAGCCGGTGGCGATCAGCCGGACCTTGCCCGGGTACTCGGTGATGTCCCCGGCCGCGTACACCCGGGGCAGGTTGGTGGCCATGGCGCTGTCCACCAGGATGTGCCGCCGGTCCAGCGCCAGCCCCCACTCGGTCAACGGACCCAGGTCGGCGGTGAAGCCGAGCGCGGCCACCACCGTGTCCACCGGCAGGGTCTCCACCGCGCCGCCGCGTACGGTCAGCTCGGCGCCGGTGACATGCTCCTCGCCGTACAGCCGGCTCACCTCGGCGTTCACCACGACCCGCACCGGCAGCGCGCGGACCCGCTCGACGCTGGCGGCGTGCGCGCGGAAGCGGTCCCGCCGGTGCGCCAGCGTCACCGACCGGGCCAGCGGCGCGAGCGTGACCGCCCAGTCGAACGCCGAGTCGCCGCCGCCCACGATGAGCACGTGCCGGTCGGTCAACTCGACCGGCTGGGGCACGAAGTAGACGATCCCGCCGCCGGTGAAGCTCTCCGCGACCGGCAGCGGCCGGGGCGTGAAGCTGCCCAGCCCGCCGGTCACCACCACCGCGCCGCAGCGGAGCTGCTCACCGCCGGCCAGCCCGAGCACCGGCCGGTCGTCGAGGTAGGACAGCTTCTCCGCGCGTACGCCGAGCAGGTAGTCGGGGTGGTACGGCGCGGCCTGGGCGACCAGGTTCGCGACCAGCTCCCGGCCCTTGACGGCGGGGAAGCCGGCGACGTCGAGGATCAGCTTCTCCGGGTACATCGCGGTGACCTGCCCACCCGGCTCGGGCAACGCGTCGATCACAGCCACGGAGAGCCCACGGAACCCGGCGTAGTAGGCGGCGAAGAGCCCGGCCGGGCCGGCCCCGATCACGGCGACATCGACCTCGCGCATGGCGTACCGTCACTTTCGGCCAGGGATCAACCCGTGCTGCCGACGGTAGGCGGGCGGGTGGCCGGGGGCAAGCACGTCCCGCCGATCGATCAACGCGTCGTCAGGGCAGCCGCACCGGCGGCGACCCGAGCGGGTCCGGCGTGCCGCTGTCCGCGCGCCGGCGGAACAGGATCGCGGCGACCACGCCGCCGAGCAGCCCGAACAGATGGCCCTGCCAGGAGATCAACTCGTCGGTGGGGAGGATGCCCAGCAGCTGCCAGCCGTAGAGCAGGCCGACCAGCAGCACCACCGCGAAGTTCCACCAGCTCCGCTCCACCACGCCCCGGGTGAGCAGGATGCCGAGGTAGCCGAAGATCACCCCGCTCGCGCCGACCACCACCGAGCTGGGGGAGCCGGTGAACCACACACCCAGACCGCTGACCAGGATGATGACCGCGGTGGACCAGAGGAACCGGCGGGTGCCGGCGGCCAGCACGAACGTGCCGAGCAGGATCAGCGGGATGCTGTTGCTGTAGAGGTGGTTCCAGCCGGCGTGCAGGAACGGCGAGAAGAAGACGCCGTCCAGGCCCTGGATGCGGTGCGGGATGATGCCGGCGGTGACGTCGAGGTTGAGCCGCAACCCGACGTCGAGCGCCTCGATGAGGAACAGCACCGGCACGATCGCGCACATGGCGACGAACGCCCGGCCGAGCGACGCGTAGAACGCGTCGGTGCCGAACCGGTGGGGGTCTCCGCCGCGCGGGCTGTCCTGCCAGGTCACCTGTCAACAGCTATCAGCAAATGAGGCGGACCGCCACTCGGGCGGGAAGACGACGGCGGCGGGACACCCGGATCACCGTGCCTCCCGCCGCCGTTCGGTGCGATCAGTACCAGCCCTCGCTCTGCGACTGCTGCCAGGCGCCGCACGGGGTGTCGTACCGGCCCTTGATGTAGCCCAGGCCCCAGGTGATCTGGGTGGCCGGGTTGGTCCGCCAGTCGTCGGCCACCGAGCTCATCTTGCTGCCGGGCACCGCCTGCGGGATCCCGTACGCGCCGGAGCTGCTGTTGGACGCCTTCGGGTTCCAGCCGCTCTCCTTCGTCCAGAGCTTGTCCAGACAGGGGAACTGGTCGATGCCGAAGCCCTTGTCCAGCATGACCGCGCAGCCGACCTTCCGGTTGCCGCTGTACTCCGCGCAGGACGCCGGGATCGGGCCGTCGTACGGCTTGGTCTTCGCGTCGGCCTCGGCCTTCGCCTTGGCCTCCGCCTCGGCGCGCTCCTTCTTGCGGTTCGCGGCGGCGCGCTCGGCGGCCCTGGCCCGCTCGGCGGCCTCCTTCGCCGCCGCCTTGGCCCGCAGCTTGGCCTGGTACTCGGCGGCGCGCTGGCGGGACGACTGCAGGCGGTGATCGGCCTGCCGTTCGCGCTGGTACATGTATTCGGTCCGGTCGACCTCGCGGCCGACCTGCGCGGTCAGGCCCTGCTGCTGGGTCTGACGATCTTCGCCCAGGTAGAAACCACTGGCGACGCCCACGGAGAGCAGCGCGACAGCGGCCGTACGGGCGCCGAACCGGCTCCACAGCCGACTCACGAAGTTTCCCTTCGTCGGAGGCAGGGACACGGCACCACGCGTGGCCTGACGGCCGCGCCCGGGTGCCGCGAGCGCCCCGACCCACCGGTCTCCGCCGGTGCACCGGCCCCCGTGGCTCCCGCCGTCGTGGCGGAGAATGCTCGACGAGGTGCCGGGTGCGAATGGGACTCCAGGCACTGGAGTTGTCGGTGACGCTCGATGGACACCATCGCGCACGGTGAGGCGGGTGGGAAACCGCAGGAGCCAAAAGTGATCTGCGCCACACTGAAAATAGGGACAGAGTGGGGCAAAAAGTCAAGTCAGCCGGGGATGTCCTCCAGCAGGTCCGTGACCATCGCGGCGATCGGCGAACGCTCCGACCGGCTGAGGGTGACATGGGCGAAGAGGGGATGGCCCTTCAGCGCCTCGATCACCGCGGTGACGCCGTCGTGCCGGCCCACCCGGAGGTTGTCCCGCTGCGCCACGTCGTGGGTCAGCACCACCCGGGACCCCTGACCGATCCGGGACAGCACGGTGAGCAGGACGCCCCGCTCCAGCGACTGGGCCTCGTCGACGATGACGAACGCGTCGTGCAGGCTCCGGCCCCGGATGTGGGTGAGCGGCAACACCTCCAGCAGGCCCCGCGAGGTGACCTCCTCCAGCACGTTCTCGTGCACCACCGCGCCCAGCGTGTCGAAGACGGCCTGCGCCCAGGGCGACATCTTCTCCGACTCCGAGCCGGGCAGGTAGCCCAGCTCCTGGCCGCCGACCGCGTACAACGGGCGGAAGACGATCACCTTCTTGTGCCGGCGGCGCTCCATCACCGCCTCCAGGCCGGCGCAGAGCGCCAGCGCCGACTTGCCGGTGCCGGCCCGGCCGCCCATCGACACGATGCCGATCGACTCGTCCAGCAGCAGGTCGAGCGCGATCCGCTGCTCCGCCGAGCGCCCGTGCAGACCGAACGCCTCCCGGTCACCGCGGACCAGCCGAACCGTCTTGTCGGGCAGCACCCGGCCCAGCGCCGAGCCCCGCGACGAGTGCAGCACCAGGCCGGTGTGACAGGGCAGGCCCGCGGCGGCGTCGACGTCGAGCGCCTCGCCCGCGTACAGCCGGCCGATCTCGTCGTCGGGAAGCTCCAGCTCGGCCATCCCGGTCCAGGTCGGGTCGCTGGCCTGACCGTGCCGGTACTCGTCCGCGCGCAGGCCGACCGAGGCCGCCTTCACCCGCAGCGGCATGTCCTTGCTGACCAGGGTCACGTCCCGGCCCTCGGCGGCCAGGTTGAGCGCCACCGAGAGGATCCGGGCGTCGTTCGACTCGTTGCGGAAGCCGGGCGGCAGCACGCCGTCGTCGGTGTGGTTCAGCTCCACCCGCAGCGTGCCGCCGGAGTCGTTGGCGGGCACCGGACGGTCCAGCCGGCCGTGCCGCACCCGCAACTCGTCCAGCATGCGCAGCGACTGGCGGGCGAACCAGCCCAGCTCGGGGTGGTGCCGCTTGCCCTCCAGCTCCGAAATGACCACCAGCGGCAGCACCACCTCGTGCTCGGCGAAGCGGTGGAACGCCGCGGGGTCGGAGAGGAGGACCGAGGTGTCCAGGACGAAGGCCGGGCCGGATGGTCGGGGCTCCTCGGTGCCGGCGGTGGCGGCAGCGGCGCTCCGCCGGCTGCGCGTGGTCCGGCGGGTCGTGGCGGTCGCGGCCGGGGTCTGCTCGGCTCCGGCGGGGGTACGGCGAGTGGTCACAGGCCTGCTCCGCGGATGGGCACCCGGCCACCCGAGTTCCGCCTCATCCGGTGCCCGGCGGACACGGGGTCGGATGCGGGCCCCGTGCGCGAGGTCGCAGGTCCGGGCTGTCCGGCTGGCCCGGGAAAACCCCGCGCCATGCCTAGACGCTAATCGCCGTGGGCCCGCTCGGCTAGAGGCCCGGATGGATCACCGGTGAACACGCCGGAACCGGCCGGGATGCATGCCCCCTGCGCGCATCCCGGCCGGACCGGAGCCGCCGGCACCGCTCCGCCGTGGCGGCGGGTGTGCACGGCGCGTACCGGATGGGCCTCAGCCCTGTCGCCTCACCAACGTCCCGGCCCTCGGGCCGGCGGCGGTCGCGCCGAACGAGGACCCGGTGTACGTGGTGCCGGCGCGCGCGGCCCCACCGCCGAGCTGGGCGGTCGCGGTGACCCGGACGGCCGGCGACCGTACGCCCGGCCCGTCCGAGCGGGCGGTGACCGCGGCGGGCACGGCGGTGCCGGCGAACGGCGTGCCCGACCGACCGACCGAGGTCACCACCGTCGGGGCGGGACCGGCCAGCGCCGAGGCGATGACGGCCCGCGCCTCCCGACGCCGGCGGTTCCAGGCGCCCCGGTCGCCGTCGAAGTAGCCCTGCCGGTAGCCGAACCGGTAGCCGATCCGGTAGCTGAGCTGGCCGTGCAGGCGGCCGGCCGCGTAGCAGGTGGAACCGAGGACCAGGACGAGGACGACGGCGAGAAAAGGGCTCACCGGGCCACCTCCGCCGCCCGGCTCATCGCTCGTCCGTCCCGGGCAGCGGGTCGACCACCAGCAACCGCTCCAGATCGGCGGTGCTGACCTCCTCGACCAGCTCGACACTGATCCGGCAGCCGTCGAGGATCACCTCGGCCACCGAGGCCCGGCGGATCTCACCGCCGGAGTCGTAGACCCGCACGCTCAACTCTGGGCAGCCGAGATGGGTGCGCCAGGCGTCCCACTCCTCCCGGTCGCCGACGCTGAGCGAGAGGTAGCGGCAACCCCGGGCGAGGTAGACGCGCCACGGCGCGCTCAGCCCGGCGGAGACGCCGTCCGCGATCAGACCGAAGGCCTGGGCGCGGGTCGCGAGTTCGGTCACGACACCCCCTCCGCAACTGCGGAGTGACGCATGTGAGCACTCGTCGTCTCAAGCACGTGACACACCGTAAGTTGTCTCATGGGCGTGACAGTATCAGCTTTTCGTCTGCTTGCCGCCGTACTCGTGTCTCTCTATCCTGCCCGGGTGGCACCCCTCAAGAGCAGTTCTGGATCGTTGATCGGGACGCATCTGTCGGCGTCACGTCGGCGTGACACCAGCGCGCCGAGCGAGCCCGGCGCGAGCGACTGGCCGTACCGTCACGGGGTGACCGAGACGGCCAATGCACGGAAGATCGCCTTTGCCACCTTCGTCCGCCGCGCGCTGGACGACGCCCGGGCCATGCGCGCGTGGAGTGGCACCGAGGTCTCCCGGCGCACCGGCGTCTCCCGCCAGACCATCAACCGCTGGGTACGCGGCGACTGGGCGAGCGACCCCGAGGCCGAGCGGGTGGTCGCGTTCTGCGAGGGGCTCGGGCTCGACCCGGCCACCGCGTTCACCGCGCTCGGCTGGGACCGGACGACCGGCCCCCGCACCGCCCCCGCCCCGCCCCCGATGGACCCGGACGTCGAGGCGCTGCTGCGCCGACTGGTCGACCCGAACGTCTCCGACGCGGAGAAGTTCCACATTCGAGAAACCATTAGATACCTCGCATATCGCCCGACACTGCCGGCAAATGTCCGAAATAGGGGCAAGCAGGCCGGCTAGTTCTCAGATGGCGAAAGAACGGAAAGGCAGTCCCGATCGTTTCGCCTCGGGGACGGATCGGACCGGCTAGCGTCCACGTTTGTACTGCTAGGGGCTCGTCGTCGGCGGGGGGACGGGACACAGCCGAACCCAGCCCTGCGGGACAGAAGGAGGGGTCTGTCCATGACCCTGAAATGGTTGGCAGTCGTGGTCGCGGTGGTGTCGGTGACATCGTGCGTGACCGGCAACGTGGTGGTCGGCGTGCTGGACGGCGGGCAGCTTCCCGTGGTCGTCAATCTCCTCGCGCTCACCACGGCCGGCACGGCGGTGATCCTCGCCGTCGTGGCCGAGTTGCACGACCGGCTCAACGACCGGGTCAGCGCGCTCACCGAGTTCCTGGTGGCGCGACTCAACGAGATCGAGGCGCACACCGGCGACCGGAACACCGGCTTCGTGGAGGGCTACCTGCTCAACCACGGGCAGGAAGCGGCCGTGGTGCCGTTCGGGCGCCGGGGACGAGGAGCCGCCGAACGCTGACCTCCCGCGTCGTCCCGACGTCACATCTCGGCCACGAATACGCCGCCCGGCGCGGGGTACGCTGTCGCGCGTGCCGCCGTTGAATTTGGGCAACCAGCAGCCGAGAACCCCGTTGGACGCCGAGCACGCCTGGCGGACCACCGCCGCGCGTGCGGGTGACGTGGTGCTCTTCTTCGACTTCGACGGCACACTGGCGCCGGTCGACGACGATCCCACCGCGGTCCGCCCCGCGCCGAAGGTGCTCGCCGCGTTGGAGGCGCTCGCCCCGCGCGTACGCCGGATCGCGATCGTCTCCGCGCGCCCGGTGGAGTTCCTCCGCGACCATCTCGGCGGCCTCACCGGCATCGACCTCTACGGGCTCTACGGCCTGGAGCACAGCCACTCCGGCGGTGAGACGGTCACCGAGCCGGCCGCGCTGCCCTGGGTGCCGACCATGGCCGAGCTGGCCGAGCAGGCCCAGGCCGAGCTGCCGCCCGGCGCGCTCGTCGAGTTCAAGCGCCTCTCCGTCGCGCTGCACTGGCGCACCGCCCCGCACCTCGGCGACCTGGTGCAGGAGTGGGGCCGGGCCCGGGCCGAGCGGCTGGGCCTGCGCTGTCAGGCCGGCCGCATGGTGCTGGAGCTGAAGCCCCCCGTCGACCGGGACAAGGGCATGGTCATCGGCGAGACGGTCCGCGACGCCGGCGGGGCGTGGTATTTCGGCGACGACGTCTCCGACATCAAGGCGTTCGCCGCGCTGCGCGCCCGCGCCGCCACCGATCCCGACTTCCTCGGCGTGTGCGTGGCGGTCGCCAACCCGGAGACCGGGCACGAGGTCGCCGACGCCGCCGACCTGACGCTCGACTCCCCCGCCGCCCTCGGCGACTTCCTCACCGCCGCCCTGCCCCACCTGGACGCCTGACCCACCCCCTCGTCGATCTTGCACGTGCCGCCTCGGCAAAGGGGACAAAAGCCCCGCACGAGGTGCCGGATGTGCACGATCGGCGGCGAGGGGCGGCGTCAGACGCCGTAGCGGCGTTGGCGGGTCGCGTAGGAACGCAGCGCGCGGAGGAAGTCGACCTTGCGGAAGTCGGGCCAGTTCAGCTCGCAGAAGTAGAACTCCGAGTGTGCGCTCTGCCACAGCATGAAGCCGGAGAGCCGCTGCTCGCCACTGGTCCGGATGATCAGATCCGGGTCCGGCAGGCCCTTGGTGTAGAGGTGCTCGGAGATGTGGTCGACGTCGAGCGTGGTGGCCAGCTCCTCGATCGTGCCGCCCTGCGCCGCGTGCTCCAGCAGCAGCGAGCGGACCGCGTCGGCGATCTCCCGCCGGCCGCCGTAGCCGACGGCGATGTTGACCTGGGCGCCGCCGTCGCGGTCCCGGGTGCGCTCCTCGGCGGCCTTCAACGCGGCTGCGTGCTGCGCCGGCAGCACGTCGAGCGCCCCCACCATGCGCAGCCGCCAGGGGTTGCCCTCCTCGGCCAGCTCGGTGGTGAGGTCCTCGATGATCTGGAGCAGCGGGTCCAGCTCGGTGGCCGGCCGGGAGAGGTTGTCGGTGGAGAGCAGCCAGAGCGTGACGTGCCCCACGCCGGCCGCGTCGCACCAGCGGAGCAGCTCCTTGATCCGCTCGGCGCCCATCCGGTGGCCGTCGTTCGGATCGACGAAGCCCATCTCCCGGGCCCACCTGCGGTTGCCGTCGCACATCACGCCGACGTGTGCGGGCACGGGCCTGCCCGCGAGCTTCGCCGTCAGCCGGCGCTCGTACACGGAGTAGAGGAGTTTCCGCAGAGTCATCACTTGCAGGGTAGCGACCCGCGGGAAAGATCAGTGCCGCGGTGGCGCATCGCGGGACGGCGCGTCTCCCCCCGGCCCGACGCGGACGCGGCGCGTCACCCCCCGGCCCGGCGCGGACGCGGCACCGCGGCGGCGATCGCGGCCAGCGTGCGGGCGTCGAGGCGGCCGTCGCCGAGCCCCAGTTCCACCACCGTCCGGTAGACCCGCTCGTCCCGGCCGGCCGCGCCGACCGCCGCGTCGACCACCCGACGCCGCCGGGCCAGCCAGGCCGCCGCCGAGCTGTGCCGCAGGTGGGTGCCGAGCCGGTCGCGCAGCGCCGTCGCGTACCGCCGGGCCGCCTCGGCGGGCGTGTCGGCCGCCGCCGCCCCGGCCAGCGCGCCGGAGCGCAACGCGTAGAAGATGCCCTCGCCGGTGAACGGGTTGATCAACGACAGCGCGTCGCCGGCCAGCACCACCCGCCCCCGGCCCGACGCCGGCCGGTGGGTGGAGAGCGGCAGGTGGTGCGCCCGCAGGTCGGTCACCGTGGCCGGGTCCGTGCCGGGCAGCAGCGCGGCCATCCGGTCCAGCAGGTGCGCGCGGGTCAGCGGCTCGCCGCGCAGCACCTCCCCGTACCCGACGTTCGCCCGCCCGTCGCCGATCGGAAACGCCCACGCGTACGCGGGCCAGCGCGCCGCCGAGGTGACGATGAGCTGCTCGGGCGGCCCGGGTGGCGCGGGCGCGTAGCCGCGGATGGCAAGCGCGAGGTGCCGGTCCGGGTTCACCGGATGCCCGAGTGCCCGGCGCAGCACCGAGCCGGCACCGTCCGCCCCGACCACCGCCCGGGCGGCCAACTCCCCGTCGAGCACCACCCGGTCGACGCCCACCTCCACCCGGCGTACGGTGTGCCGCCGCAGCTCCGCCCCCGCCTCGACGGCCGCCCGGACCAGACGGGCGTCGAACACCCGCCTCGGCACCGTGTACGCGGGCCGGGGCAGCGCCCGGGCCACCGTGCCGCCGCCGGGCGCGACCAGGCGCAGCGCCGGCAGCGGCGGGTATCCGTCGACCGCGCCGGTCACCCCCAGCTCGGCGAGCACGTCCAGCGCGTGCGCGGCGATCCCGTCCCCGCATGCCTTGTCGCGCGGAAAGTCGTGCCGGTCGAGCAGCAGCACGCGCGCCGCCCCGGCCCGCCGCGCCGCGAGCGCCGCCGCCGCCCCGGCCGGCCCGGCCCCCACCACGACGACGTCCCACACCACGTCACCACCCACCCCCACATCCTCCCCCGCCCGCACCGCCACCGGTGGTCGACGGGCCCGCCCCGGACCCGGTGATCAAGGAGTTCGCGTCACCGTGCGGCTCGACGTCGACGCGGACTCCTTGATCACCGAGAAGCGGGGGTGGGTGGGTCAGGGGGTGGCGCGGTGGAGGGAGTAGAGGGTGAGGGCGGCGGCGGTCAGGAGGGGGGCGCCGTCGCGGATCAGGCCGTCGGGGCCGAGCAGCCACCAGCAGAGCGGCAGGTCGAGCGCGAGCACGCCGAGCGTCACCACGACCAACGCCCGGCGTGCCCACTGTCGGCCGCGCATCAGGAACGCGGTGCAGAACAGCACCGCGTAGCTGGCCGCGATGCCGGCACCGATCCAGAACAGCACCGCGGGTACGGCGGCGATCCCGCCGTCCAGCAGCGACCCGGTCGCCACCAGCGCCGGCACCAGCATCAGCGGGCTGTAGGTGAACGCGGCGACCCGGGCGGTGAGCAGCCACCCGTTCGCCTGCGGGCGCTTCGGCGTCACCTCACGCCAGGAGATCGTCCCGCCCTCGACGACCAGGCCCTTCCGGTGCCGGACCAGGTGCGCCCGGACCGCGTCGGAGCGGTAGAGCAGCACCACCACGGCGACGCAGAGCGCGGTGAGCGCCGCGAAGCCGAGCAGGCCGGGCAGCGCCGGCACCCCCTGCCGGGGCACGATCAGGCGGCCCACCGCGAAGACCGTGGTCACGGCCAGGATCAACCCGAACGGCCGGGCCGCCACCCGTCCCCGGTTGACGTGCCCGATCAGGATCAGGAAACCCAGCGAGCGGAGCATCGCCCAACCCGTGCGTACCGCGAGGCCGAACTCCTGCTCCGGGGCGTACCAGTAGTTGAGCAGCTCGACCACGACGGTGGCGCCCGCGGTCACGGCGAGCAGGGTGGTCAGCGCCCGGACGGCGGACGGCCGCCGGACCTCGACAGGTTCGACGGCCGTCCTCATGGCATCCGATGTTGCCCGGCACGGGCAACCGGCACACCTGTTACTTCTGCGGCTCCACGTCCAGCCGGGCGCGCAGCGCGTCCAGCTCGGCCCAGAGCACGCCGGGGAGCTTGTCCCCGAACTTCTCGAACCACTCGGTGACCAGGGGCAGCTCCTTGCGCCACTCCTCCGGGTCGACCTTCAGCGCGATCCGGACGTCCTCCGGGGTCATGTCGAGGCCCTCGACGTCCAGCGCGTCCTGCGCCGGGACCATGCCGATCGGGGTCTCCACGGCCTCCGCCCGACCCTCCAGCCGCTCGATGACCCACTTCAGCACGCGGGAGTTCTCGCCGAAGCCGGGCCAGAGGAAGTTGCCCTCGGGGTCCTTGCGGAACCAGTTCACGTAGTAGATCTTGGGCAGCTTGGCCTCGTCGCCGTCGGTGCCCTTGCCCATCTCGATCCAGTGCCGGAAGTAGTCACCGGCGTGGTAGCCGATGAACGGCAGCATGGCCATCGGGTCGCGGCGCACCACGCCGACCGCGCCGGAGGCGGCGGCGGTGGTCTCCGAGGAGAGCGTGGCGCCCATGTAGACACCGTGCACCCAGTCCCGCGCCTCGGTGATCAGCGGGACGGTGTCCCGCCGCCGACCGCCGAACAGGATCGCGTCGATCGGCACGCCGTTCGGGTCGTAGTAGTCGTCGGCCAGGATCGGGCACTGCGTGATCGGGGTGCAGAACCGGCTGTTCGCGTGCGAGGAGAGGTTCTCGCTGTCCGGCGTCCAGTCGTTGCCCTTCCAGTCGATCAGGTGCGCCGGCGGCTCGCCCATGCCCTCCCACCAGATGTCGCCGTCGTCGGTGAGCGCGACGTTGGTGAAGACGGAGTTGCCGCGGTCCAGCGTCCGCATGGCGTTGGCGTTGGTCTTCCAGTCGGTGCCGGGTGCGACGCCGAACAGGCCGTACTCCGGGTTGACCGCGTAGAGGCGGCCGTCCGGGCCGAAGCGCATCCAGGCGATGTCGTCGCCGATGGTCTCGACCTTCCAGCCCGGGATGGTCGGCTCCAGCATGGCCAGGTTGGTCTTGCCGCAGGCGGACGGGAAGGCGCCGGCGATGTGGTAGACCTTGCCCTCCGGCGAGGTGATCTTGAGGATCAGCATGTGCTCGGCCAGCCAGCCCTCGTCGCGCCCCATGACGCTGGCGATCCGCAGCGAGTAGCACTTCTTGCCGAGCAGCGAGTTGCCGCCGTAGCCGGAACCGAAGGACCAGATCTCCCGGGTCTCCGGGAAGTGCGAGATGTACTTGGTCTCGTTGCACGGCCACGCCACGTCCTGCTGGCCGGGCGCCAGCGGCGCGCCGATCGAGTGCAGCGCGTGCACGAAGTCGGCGTCGTCGCCCATCGCCTCCAGGACCGACGACCCCATCCGGGTCATGATCCGCATCGAGGCGACCACGTACGGGCTGTCGGTGATCTCGACGCCGAACATGGGGTTCTCGGCCTCGACCGGGCCCATGCAGAACGGGATGACGTACATGGTGCGACCGCGCATGCTGCCGCGGTAGAGCTCCGCCATCGTCCGCTTCATCTCGGCCGGCGCCATCCAGTTGTTGGTGGGGCCGGCGTCCGCCTCGTCGACGGAGCAGATGAAGGTGCGCTCCTCGACCCGGGCGACGTCCGTCGGGTCCGTCCGCGCGTAGAACGAGTTGGGCTTCTTCTCGGGGTTCAGTCGGATCAGGGTGCCGTTGGAGACGAGTTCGTCGGTGAGGCGACGCCACTCCTCGTCGGACCCGTCCACCCAGACCACCCGATCCGGGGTGGTCAGTTCCGCGACCTCACGAACCCAGGCGAGCAGTTTGGGGTGGGATGTCGGGGCCTGATCGATACCCCGAACAACAGCCGGAGCAACCATGTCACATCTCCTTGTGGTCGACGCTGACCGATCTATGGGATGCACGAGTTCTGGCGGGCGAGGCGCCGCCGTCGTGGAAACCTGGGATTGGGCTCAGCGTAAACCGGGCTGCCTCCCCCGTCAGTGGGACTGGTTGTGAAGAACTGCACAAGGTACGGTCACGCTGCGGCAACACGATCTGATACCCGCTTTCGCGCGCAGTTTCACGCAAATCCTTCGGTGAACCTTCAGCGATCCGGTCCGCGGAAGCGTGATTGCGTGATGCACTCCACGCATTCGTACGGTCGGTTACGCTCTGCTCACGGGACATTCGAACGGACGGCCGGACCCGCCACGCGGCGGCCGGCCGCGGTGACCGATGGGGAAGTTGTCACGGCCGACTCGCCGTTGCGGGCGGCCCCTCTTCCGTCCACCCGGTACTCTCGGCGGGTGGCCGCGACGATGACCGGGGACCAACCGGGGGCTCCGCCGACCCGTCGGGGTCCGGTCGGTGCACTGCTCCACCGTTTCGGTCACCTCGTCCACGAGCTGAGCAAGTTCGCCACCGTCGGCGGTGTGGCCTTCCTCGTCGACTTCGCGCTCTTCAACTACCTGGCGAGCGGGCGCGGCATGCCGCCGCTGGCGGCGAAGACCATCTCCACCGTGATCGCCGCGACGGTCGCCTTCCTCGGCAACCGGTTCTGGACCTGGCGGCACCGCCAACGCTCCCACCCCGCCCGGGAGTACGCGCTGTTCTTCTTCTTCAACGGCGTGGGTCTCGGCATCGCGGTGGCCTGCCTGGCGATCAGCCGCTACGGCCTGGGCGCGATCTGGCCGGCGGTGTTCCAGACGCCGCTGGCCGACAACATCGCCAGCTTCATCGTCGGCACCGGCCTCGGGACGCTGTTCCGTTTCTGGTCGTACCGACGATTCGTCTTCGTCGAGGCGGGAACTCCCCCCGTTCCGGCACCGAGCCGAGATCGAGAGTCCGGGGCGTGACGCACCGCCCATCCCGACCCGCCGGGCCCAGCCGGGCCGGCCCACTGCCCTAAGGTGTTCCGCATGCCTGGAGTCCGTCTGCTGCCCGAGCGCTGGCAGAAGTTCATCCGCGAGGCGGCCAAGTTCGGCATCGTCGGCGGCATCAACACCGTCATCAATTACGCGGTGTTCAATGCGCTGGCGCTCACCATCTTCCGGGACGGTCAACTCAAGGCGACCGTGATCGCGACCATTGTCGCCATGATCACGTCGTATCTGATGAATCGGCACTGGACGTACCGGGATCGCCCGAAATCGGCCCTCAGGCGCGAATACGTCCTGTTCTTCCTTTTCAACGGCGCCGGTCTCGTCATCGAACTCGGCGTCCTGGCGCTGGCGAAGTACGGCCTCGGCGTGAACGGCCTGCTGGCGTTGAACGTGGCGAAGACGGTCGGCGTCCTGCTGGCCACCCTGTTCCGCTTCTGGTCCTACCGCACGTTCGTGTTCCAGCCGGTGCCCAAGCACGCCGAGGAGACCTGGCACGCCGTGCCGCGCGACGAGTGGGACAACGTCGCCGAGATGGACCCGGTCGCCGAGCTGGCCGAATCGGTCAGCGAGCTGGAAGAGGAGGAGCCGCCCCCCGGTGCGAGCCGCCCGAGGAGCGACTACACGCCGCCCCAGGGGCGTACGGCGCCGGTCGACGCCGCGCTGGGCGGGGCCCTCGGCGCCGACGCCGAACTGGCCGCCGAGTTCCCCTCCCGCCGCGCCCGCCGCTGAGCGTGGGCGCCGGCCACTGCGGCACCGGTCAGGAGGGGTCGCGGAGCGGCTTCCCCTCGGTCATGTCGGCCAGCATCTCCCGCATCTCGCCGTCACCCAGGCTGTGCTTGTCGTGGTGGGCCTCGACCAGCTCGTAGAGCTTCGTCTGCACCCGGTCCACGTGCGGCACGTCGTGCAGCACCGACTGGCCCCGCTCACCGGCCGACTCGATGGTCAACGTGCCGCAGCCGAGCATGCGCTCCACGAAACGCTGGTGCATGGCGTGGTCGTTGATCCGGGTCAGCGGCAGGTCCCGCCGGTTGCGGGAGAGCACGCCCTCCTGGAGCAGCACCCGCTCGTTGGTGAAGAGGTAGTGCGTGGTGCGCCAGACCAGGAACGGCCACAGGCCCAGCCACAGCGCCAGCACCAGGCCCAGCCCGGCGAGCACGGAGAGCGCGATGGTGCCGCCGTCGCCCTCGGGCAGCAGGATCCAGCCGGCGACCACCGCCGCGACGGTGAGCGCCAGCACCAGGATCGGCCGGATCAGGGCCTTCCAGTGCGGGTGCAGGTGCAGCACGACGTGCTCGTCCTCGGTGAGCACGTCTTCGGGGAACGCCACTTCGAACCTCCTCGCGAAACCGGACGCGCTGACCGTAACCGGTCGGCGCACCCCGGCGGCATCGGCCGCGCGGGCGGGAGGCGGGTGGGGTGAGAGGGGCCCCACCTATACCGGAGGCGTCAAGCAGGGGCCCCGCCTTTCACCGCAGGTGGAGCACGTCGCCGGCGGCCAGGCGGAGCGTCTCGCCGGCGGCCTCCACCAGGAGCTGCCCGTCCGGGTCGACGCCGGTCGCGGTGCCGTGCACCTCGCGCCCGTCCGGCAGCAGCACCCGCACCCGGCGGCCGATCGTGGCGCACCCGGCCAGGTACGCGTCGCGCAACCCGCTGGCCACCGCGTCACCCCCGGCGTCGCGCCAGCGCGCGTACCAGTCGGCGAGCGAACGCAGCAGCGCCCGCAGCAGCGGATCCCGGTCGGTGGCGGTGGCGCCGGCGAGCTGGAGCGAGGTGGCCGGCAGTCCGGTCGGGTTCTCCGGCAGCTCGCCGGCGCGCAACGTCACGTTCAGGCCGACGCCGACCACGATCGCCGGCGGCTGGGCGGCAGCGTCGCCCGGCACCGCCTCGGCCAGCACCCCGGCGCACTTCGCGCCGTCCACCAGCAGGTCGTTGGGCCACTTCAGCCGGGCGTCCAGCTCGGCCAGCAGGCGGACCGCCTCGGCCACCGCGACGCCGGCCAGCAGCGGCAGCCAGCCGTACCCGGTGGTCGGCACCGGCGACCAACCACGCTCGGGGACCGCCTCCCCGGGCCGGAGCAGGACGCTGGCCGCGATGCCGGCGCGCGGCGGCGACTGCCAGACCCGGCCGCGCCGCCCCCGGCCGGCGGTCTGCCGCTCGGCGACCACCACCAGGCCCTCCGGTTCGCCGGCCCGCGCGGCGGCCACCACGTCGGCGTTCGTCGAGCCGGTCTCCGCCAGCAGCTCCAACCGCCGCCAGGGCCCGTGCGGCGCGACCAGCGCGCGCCGCAGCCGGGCCGCCGACAGCGGCGGGCGGTCCAGATCGGTGTACGGCGAGCCGGGCATCCCGCCAGCCTACGGCCCGGGTGAGGCGCACTGCACAACCTCACGCACCTGAACCATCGTTATATTCCACGGGTGACTACCGAGACCGGGATCAACATCCACACGACCGCCGGCAAGCTGGCGGACCTGGAGCGACGGCTCGACGAGGCGGTGCACGCCGGGTCGACGCGTGCGATCGAGAAGCAGCACGCGCGGGGCAAGAAGACCGCGCGGGAACGGATCGAGCTGCTCCTCGACGAGGGTTCCTTCGTCGAGCTGGACGAGTTCGCCCGGCACCGCTCGACGAACTTCGGGCTGGAGAGGACCCGCCCGTACGGCGACGGCGTGGTGACCGGCTACGGCACCGTGGACGGCCGTCAGGTCTGCGTGTTCGCGCAGGACTTCACCGTCTTCGGCGGCTCCCTCGGCGAGGTCTTCGGCGAGAAGATCGTCAAGCTGATGGACCTGGCCATGAAGATCGGCTGCCCGGTCGTCGGCATCAACGACTCCGGTGGCGCGCGGATCCAGGAGGGCGTCGCCTCGCTCGGCCTCTACGGCGAGATCTTCTTCCGCAACGTGCGGGCCAGCGGCGTCATCCCGCAGATCTCCCTGATCATGGGCCCGTGCGCGGGTGGCGCGGTCTACTCCCCGGCGGTCACCGACTTCACCGTGATGGTCGACCAGACCTCGCACATGTTCATCACCGGCCCCGACGTGATCAAGACGGTCACCGGCGAGGACGTCGGCATGGAGGAGCTGGGCGGCGCCCGCACCCACAACGCCCGCAGCGGCAACGCGCACTACCTCGGCACCGACGAGTCCGACGCGATCGACTACGTGAAGGCGCTGCTGTCGTACCTGCCGTCGAACAACCTGGACGAGCCGGTGGTGTTCGACGCCCCGGCCGAGCTGGCGATCACCGACTCCGACCGGGAACTGGACACGCTGATCCCCGACTCGGCCAACCAGCCGTACGACATGCACCGGGTCATCGAGCACGTGCTCGACGACGGCGAGTTCCTGGAGGTGCAGCCGCTCTACGCGCAGAACATGGTGGTCGGCTTCGGCCGGGTCGAGGGTCGCCCGGTGGGCGTGGTGGCGAACCAGCCGATGCAGTTCGCCGGCACGCTGGACATCGCCGCCTCGGAGAAGGCGGCCCGCTTCGTGCGCACCTGCGACGCGTTCAACGTGCCGGTGCTGACGTTCGTGGACGTGCCCGGCTTCCTGCCCGGCACCGGGCAGGAGTGGGACGGCATCATCCGGCGCGGCGCGAAGCTCATCTACGCGTACGCCGAGGCCACCGTCCCGAAGGTCACCGTGATCACCCGCAAGGCGTACGGCGGCGCGTACGACGTGATGGGCTCCAAGCACCTCGGCGCGGACCTCAACTTCGCCTGGCCGACCGCGCAGATCGCGGTGATGGGCGCGCAGGGCGCGGTGAACATCCTCTACCGGGCCGAGCTGGCGAACGCCGAGGACCCGGCCGCCGTGCGGGCGGAGAAGATCGCCGAGTACGAGGACACGCTGGCCAACCCGTACATCGCCGCCGAACGCGGCTACGTCGACGGGGTGATCCCGCCGCACGAGACGCGAACCCAGATCGTGCGGGCGCTGCGGGTGCTGCGCACCAAGCGCGAGACGCTGCCGCCGAAGAAGCACGGCAACATCCCGCTGTAGGCGTGGATCCGGTGCTCCCCGCAGCGAGGTCGGTCGGCGGGGGGCACCGCGGTCAGCAGCCGGGGTCGGCGGCCCGGCACATCCGCTCGGCCGCGAGGCGGGCCAGCTCCCGCAGCCGCACCTCGTCGCCGTCCGGCCCGGTCTGGAGGACGGTGACGAGATCCCCCACCCGGACCACCGCCCGGTCGCCCGTCACGGGCGCGTCACCGAGCAACGCGCCGGTGTCCAGGCGCCGCCCCTGGCTGACCGTGTGCCGCACGAGCACCGACTCGTCGCCGGCGAAGTCGTGATCGACCTCCTGCCACGAGTGGACCACCTCCGCGTCGACCGTCTTGCCGCGCCATTCCGCCGGACCGGTGTACCGCCACTTCCCGCACGGTGCGAGCAGCGCGGACAGCCCGTCGAAGAGCCGGTCGGCCCGGTCCGGCGCGATCCGGTAGAGATCCTGCATGGCCAGGACCTGGCCCTCCCGCTGATCGCGACCGCCCGTACGCTCCCGGACCATGGTCACCGAACGCGAGTAGCGCGACTGCTCCCACGTCGTCCGCAGACCCTGTTGCTGCCGGCAGTACTCCAGCATCCGGTCCAGCCGGACCTCCTCGCCGAGACCGGCCTCGGTCCAGGGTTTCGTGAGGGCCGGCCGCAGGTCGGACGGTTGCAGCAGCGCCTCGGCGGGCACCTCGGCGGCGGCCCAGACGGACACCGACGGGCGGGCCGCGGCCGGCGTCGGCGGGGTGGTGCCTCCGCGCGTCACGAGCGCGGCGCCGGAGGTGAGGGTCAGCACCGCCACCGCCACCGCCGCCCCCGCCGTGCGCCTGCTGCGTCGACGCGCGCGGGCCCGCAGCTCGGCGGCCTCCGCCCAGCGGACGGTACGCAGCTCGCGCTGCATCACTTCGATGAACGTCAGGTCGTCGTCACGCATCGGCGGGCTCCTCCAGATCCACGACCGCGAGCAGTTCGGCCAGGGCGGCGCGGCCCCGGGACAGCCGCGCCTTGACCGTGCCGACCGGAGCCGCGGTCTCCCGGGCCACCTCGGCGACCGGCATGCCGACCAGGTAGTAGAGCGCGAGGGCGACGCGTTGCTCCTCGGGCAGCCGGCGCAACGCGGCGACCACCTCGACCGTGTCGGTGCTCGGTGCCGGGATGTGGTCGTCGGCCCCGTGCCGGAGGTAGGCCCGGGCCCGGCTGCGCAGGCTGCGCCACCGGCTCACCGCGATCCGGCTGGCCACCACCCGCAGCCATGCCTCCGGATCGTCGTACCCGCGCACCGTCGGCCATCGCTGCCAGGCCCGGATGTACGCCTCCTGAACCGCGTCCTGGGCCTCGGCCAGGTTGCCGGTGAGCGCGTAGACGAAGCCGAGCACCCGTTGCCGGCTGCCCCGGTAGAACTCGTCGAACCCGTCGACGTCCGGCACCCTGTCACCTCCCCCGTGTCGGTCGCAGGGGAGACGCCTGGCGCACCGGGTGCGGTTGCCCGGTCAGCCGATCAATTTCGCCAGTTCGCCGGGTGGGAATTCGCCGGCCGGGATCCGTTCGCGGACCGCACGCCGGACGGCGACCTGGACCGCCGCGTTGGCCGGGGTGGGCACCCCGTGCAGGCGGCCGAGCAGCACGATCTCGCCGTTGAGGTGGTCGGCCTCGGCGGAGCCGGCGCCCCGGGCCAGGCTCTGCCAGGTGGAGCCACCGGAGCGGGCCTCGCCGTCGACCGGCCGGTGCGACACCCGGTCGCCGCGTGCGGCGGCCTCCTCCTCGCGGGTGGTGTGCGGGATGCCGGCGGCGGCCAGCGCCGCCTCGCCCTCGGCGCGGACCCGGGCCGACAGCGACTCGGGCACGTCGCGGCCGAGCAGCGCCTGGAGGCCGTTGCCGAGGTTGGCCAGGAGCTTGCCGTACTTCCAGCGCATCACGTCGTCGCGGACCGGGGCGACGAACCCGGCGGTGGTCAGGTCGGCGGCGACCGCCCGGCCGGTGTCGTCGACGCCGGTCGGGTAGCGCCCGAGGTGCAGCATGCCCGGATGCGGGTGCCCGTTGGCGACCACCACGCCCGGCGCCAGATGGGTGGCGGGCAGCCACACGCAGACCGGGTGCACGCGGGCGAAGAGACGTAGCGCGGCCGGCTCGTTCGCGACCCCGTTCTGGGCCAGCACGACCGGCAGCCGCTCGCCCGCCGTCCCGCCGCCCTCCACCGGCACGTCCACCCAGGCGGCCAGCGCGGCGACGGTGTCCTGCGACTTCACGGTGAGGACCAGCACGGTGTCCGCCGGCAGCGGCGGGCCTTCCGGACCGGCCACCGCCGGCAGCCGGCCGGTCACCGTGCCGCGCGGCGTCCGCAGCGTCAACCCCCGCTCGCGCAGCGCGTCCAGGTGGGCGCCGCGGGCCACCAACGTCACGTCGCGGCCGGCGTCGGCCAGGAGTACGCCGATGGTGCCGCCGACCGCGCCGGCTCCGATGATCACGTATCGCACCGGTCCGATTCTGCCTCGTCGGGCCGGGTGCCGCCCGGGACCGCGGCGTGTCCCGGTGGACGGGCGCGGCGCAGCATGCCGGAGCGGCCGGGGTCGAAGCGCCGAAAGGTCAGCCGGTGAGGCCGGCGTCGGCGAGGATCGGGCCGGCCAGCAGCAGCGCGCCGGCGACCAACGCACCGACGCTGACCAGCAGGAACACGCCCACCCAGAACAGCGGCGGGAACGGCGTGAGCCGAGCGAGCTGGTCGGCGTCCGACTCGGGCATCCGCCCCCGGCTGCGTTGGCGGCGCAGCTCGAACACCGGGCGTACGCCGCCGAACAGCAGGAACCAGACCGAGGTCCAGGCGAACGCGGCCTGGACCTGGGGCGAGGTGTACCAGGAGACGGCGAGCACCAGCCCGCCGGTGACCAGCAGTGACAGCGCGCCGAACAGGTTGCGGATCAGCACCAGCATGGCCAGCAGCAGCGCCACCGCGACCCAGAGCAGCAGCGTGATCCGGTTTCCGGCCAGCAGCCACGCGCCGGCCAGGCCGAGCAGCGAGGGGGCGACGTAGCCGGCGAGCAGCGTGAGGATCATGCCCGGTCCGGAGGGCCGGCCGGCGGAGAGCGTCAGCCCGGACGTGTCCGAGTGCAGCCGGATGCCGTGCAGCCGCCGGCCGGTGAGCAGCGCCACCAGCGCGTGGCCGCCCTCGTGGGCGATGGTCACCGCGTTGCGGGCGATCCGCCACGGCAGCCGGGTGGCGACCACCGCGAGCGCGACCACCGCGGTGAGCACCACCAGCAGCGGGGGCGGGTCCGGCTGGGCGCTCAGCAGCGTGTCCCGGAGCGTGGTGAGACCGTCGATCAGGGGCATGGGCGGGGAGCCTACCGGCCGGAGTCGCGTCGATCGACCGGCCCGGCCTCGTGGAGTGTGAGACTGATCGGACGAGGCACCGGAACGGCGGTGAGGTCGGCGAGACACTGACGGTGACCGGGCCGTTCCGCTGGGCGATGGACCCGGGCCGCGCTCCACTGACCCCGAAATCGCGCGCCACCAGGGACGACGACATTCGTCAATGAAAATTTCCTTGCTTCCTATTGCGATGCAGGGCAGTTATCTCCAAAGATGGGCGTCAATCAGTTGACGTCCTCTGGAGGCAAACCATGGCCCGTACCAGACTCTCCGTACGCCGGCTGCTCGCCGCCGGCCTGGCCGTCGCCGCCACCGCGGCCGCGGCCCTCGTGGCGACCGCCGGACCGGCCGCCGCCGCGACCACGCCCGGCATCGACGTCTCCAACTACCAGGGCACCATCAACTGGACCAGCGTCCGCAACTCGGGCATCCAGTTCGCCTTCATCAAGGCCACCGAGGGCACCAGCTACAAGGACCCGAGCTTCAACGCGAACTACGTCAACGCCTACAACGCCGGCGTGATCCGCGGGGCGTACCACTTCGCCCGGCCGAACATCTCCGCCGGCTCCACCCAGGCCGGCTACCTGGCCAGCAACGGCGGCGCCTGGTCCGCCGACAGCCGGACGCTGCCCGCCGCGCTGGACATCGAGGCCAACCCGTACAGCGGCGGCTACTGCTACGGCCTGAGCACCACCGGCATGCGCAACTGGATCCAGGACTTCCTCAACACCTACCGCTCCCGCACCGGCCGGTACGCGGTCATCTACACCACCACGAGCTGGTGGAACCAGTGCACCGGCAGCTGGACCGGCCCGTGGGCCAACCACCCGCTGTGGCTCGCCCGCTGGGCCAGCTCCGCCGGCACGCTGCCGGCCGGCGCCCCGGTCTGGAGCTTCTGGCAGTACACCAGCACCGGCAGCGTCTCCGGCATCAGCGGCAACGTCGACCGCAACTACTGGAACGGCGACCGCACCCGGCTGATCGCGCTGGCCAACAACACCTGACGGACGTGCACGACAGCGGGACCGCCCCGAACCGGGGCGGTCCCGCTGTCGTCGTACCGTCTGATCGAAGCTCAGGCCCGGCGGCGCGCGGCGACCGGCACGGGCACCGCGGCGGGCCGACGGGTCCAGCGCCACGCCGCCACCCCGGCGACGGTCAGGGTGAGCACCCCGAGGACCGCGACCGGCGCGGACAGGCCGGCGGTGATCAGGAGCAGGACGGCGTCGCCGAGCGCGACCAGCATCCACAGTGCCAGCCGGGGGCCGGTGTCCCTACGTCGGTAACCCATGTCGCACCTCCTTCGTCGTCGGAGGTATTCATACCCCCGACTACGGAAAGTCATGCGAACGAGTTTCGCGACGGCGGGAATCGCCGGGTCAGTTCTTCCGGTCCGGCACGAAACCCTTGGTGATGACGTCGAACGCGGCCAGGTTGGCCTGCCAGTCCTTCGCCGGCACCTCCCAGCGCAGCGCGTAGCCCCGGTTGCTGGCCGTGGCCACGCCCCGGTTCCGCACATGGAAGCGGGTGCCGTTGTTGCGCGTCTCCAGCCAGTCCCAGTCGGCGCACGTGCGGTAGTAGCCCTTGCACGGCGTGATGTCGACCAGCTCGTAGTTGCTGACCCGCGAGCGCCGGTACGGCTCCTGCTCCCGCCAGTCGGCGAGCGCGTCCTTCTCCGGCCGGTCCGTCCACTGCATGAACAGCACCCGGCGGGCGCCGCCGACCTCGTAGAGCACGACCTGGTTGTTGCCGGGCCGGGCCTGCCAGCCGTTCGGGATCGGCACCTTGAAGCCGTTCGAGCCGGTGTAGTAGCGCCAGCCGGCCGGCAGCACGAACCCCGACGGGGACGGGCTGGCCGACGGGCTCGGGCTGGTGGACGGGCTGGCCGACGCGCTCGCGCTCGGTGAGACGCTGGCGCTCGGCGCGGGCGGGACCGCCGACGCCACCGAGGAACCGGTGGTCGGTCGGCCGCCGTCGCCCCCGTCGTCGTCGCCGTTGTTCAGCAGCGGCACGGCCACCGCCAAGCCGACCAGCAGCACCAGGACCAGCGCGCCGAGCAGCAGGTTACGCCGGTTCGGCGGCGCCTTGACGCCCGGCAGCACGGTCGCCCGGCCGGTCGACGACACCGCGCCGCCGGGCGCCGGGCTCACCGGCGCGGCACCGGCCGGAGCCGGGCTCACCGGCGTGCGCGGCGCGGGGGCGGCGGCCACCGGCTCACCGTCGAGCCGGGTCTCGTCGAGCGCCGGGTCGACGTCGTCCACCCGCGTCTCGTCAACCGGCGGATCGGCGTCGAGCCTGGTGGTCGGATCGGCGACCGGCGGGGTCACCGTCGCTGTCGCGCCGGCGTCTGAGGTGGGCGCCGGCACCTTCGCGGTCGGATCGGCGACCGCCCCGCTCGCCGCGGCGGCCACCCCGGACGCCGAGGTGGACGCGCGTTCGACCTGGTCGTCGGCCGGGCGCGGCGCGGGCACCAGTGGCGGTCGCGGCGCCCGTGGACCGTTCGGCCCCGGCCGGCGTACGCCGTCCAGCAGCGAGATGCCCTTGACCCGCCGGCCACCGACCTTGCGCAGCATCCGCTCCGCCACCTCGGCGGTGATCCGCTCGTCCGGGTCCTTGCGCAGCAGGCCCTGGAGCACCGGCTTGAGCGGCCCGGCGTTGCGCGGCGGCGGCATCGGCTCGGTGGCGAGCGCGGCCAGCGTGGCGATCGCCGACGGGCGAGCGTACGGCGACTTGCCCTCGACGGCGGCGTAGAGCGTGGCGCCCAGCGACCACAGGTCGGCCTCCGGACCGGCGGTGCCGTCCCGGGCCCGCTCCGGCGAGATGTACGCCGGCGAGCCGAGCACCATGCCGGTGCGGGTCACGTTCGGGTCGCCCGGGATCGTGGCCAGGCCGAAGTCGGTGAGCACCACCCGACCGTCCTCACCGAGCAACACGTTGCCCGGCTTGACGTCGCGGTGCATGATGCCGGCCTTGTGCGCGGCCTTCAACGCGCCCAGCACGCCGAGACCGATCTCGACGGCCTTGGCCACCGTCACCGGGCCGTCCTCGGCGATCGTGTCCTGCAACGACTTCGACGCGACGTACTCCATGACGATCCACGGGTCGCCGTCGGTGCGCAGCACGTCGAAGATGCGGACCACGTTGACGTTGTTGAGCCGGGCGATCGCGCGCGCCTCGCGCAGCGAGCGTTCCCGCATCTCACGGCGCTCGTCGGGGGTGAGACCGGGCGGCGGGACCAGCTCCTTGATGGCGACGTCGCGGTGCAGCACCTCGTCCCGCGCCTTCCAGACGCGGCCCATGCCGCCCTGACCGAGCGGCGTGATAAGCCGGTATCGGTCAGCGACGAGTTGGGGAAGCGCGTTCGACATCGCAGAAACGGTACCCGGCCGGTCCGACGCGTACACCGCCGGCACGCCACTCTACGACGAAGGTCGAGTTCTCGACGCGTACCCTTGGGTCATGTCTGCCGAAGAGCCGATGTTCCGGGTCGTCCGTGGCGTGCCCACCGCCGAGGAACTGGCCGCCCTGGTCGGCGCGATCATGGTGCGCACCCGGCCGGTCACGGCCGCCGCGCCGGCCGCCGTGTCGCACTGGACGCGCAGCGCCCGCCCGGCCGGCGCCACGCCGGTCGCCGGCCCCGGCGCGTGGCGCACCTCCGGCCTTCCCCGCTGAAACCTTCCCCGCGTACGCGAGTCGTGCCGGGGCTGCCAGGATCGGCGTGGAGCCATTAACCTCACTCTGAGAGATCGTGCGGTGACGGGCAGGGAGGTCCGATGATCCCGGAGGACAATCGGCCAGCCGGCTGGCTGCGCGACTACGGCGGCATCGAGGCCGACATCCGACAGATGAGAGAGTTCGCCGACCGGCTACAGGACGAGGTCACGCGCAACTACTCGCCCCACCTGTCCTACATCGCCGACGACATGAAGGCCCCGGTGCCCAACCCCGCCGACGCCTTCATCGAGCTGGTCCAGTTCCTCCAGGCCCACCACGAGACGCAGAAGGCAGCGGTCAGCGCCGTGTGGGACCTGGCACCCGCCACCGGCCGGCTCGCCGAGGCCGCCGGCCGGATCGCCGCCCGCTACGACGACTCCGACGCCTTCTCCTCCGCCCGGGTCGGCGACGTCGAACGGGCACTCGCCGGCCCCACCGCCGCCGTCGCGCGCCCGACTCCACCACTCGCCGACCCCACCGGCCCCGATCAGGGGCGGGTGGTCCTGCCGTGATCGAACGGGGCGGCGGACGCACCTCCGGGCTCACCGACTGGCGGCTGATGGACGTGCTCAGCATGTGGGCGTGCCTCCAGGACCAGGACACCACCGGCCAGTGGAAGCAGGTCGCCGGCTGGCGCAAGGTGTGCGACCTGGCGCTGGCCCACCTCAGCCGACTGCGGGAGTACCGGCGCGGGCTCGCCGAGGCGTGGCCGCCCGAAACCAACGCCGCCGCGCGGGCGTACGTCGGCGAACTCGACCAGCTCATCGACCGGGTGCAGCGCACCCACGACGCCGCCGCCGCGAACTACGACGCGCTGGCCGCCGCCGCCCGCGCCATCGGCAGCGCCCGCAGCGAACTTCAACCGCTGTACGACGAGTACGCGACCAAACTGCGGCAGAAGCAGGCGTACGAGACGACGGTCGCCGATCCGAAGGCGGTGGCCGGAAGCCGACTTCCGGAGCGGCCCCCGGTGACGGACGACGACCTGGAGCAGTTGAACGTACGGGCGCGCGGGTTGATGACGGGGTTGAGCGGAGAACTCCAACAGGCCCAGGTCATGCTGCGCCAGCCTCCACCGAAGGCAAAACTGCCAAGGCAGGTCGAAGACCCAGATGCATACGGTAACTCTATGCCGATAATCCCGCCTATTGCGCCGGTGCCCACCGCCAGCCCTGTTAACGTCCGACATCGCCTAGATTCAAGGCCGGGCATATCAGCGGGCTCACCACATGCAAGCGCGGGACCCGTATTAGGCGCCGCAGGAAGTGGGCTTGCCTCGCCACCTCCACCCGTACAGTCGCCGTCAAATCCGATCCCAGGCACGACGGCGGGCGGAGCAACAAGTTTTCCAATTCCGCCGATAACGGGCCCCGGAACGAAACCGCAAATCCCGGCTACTCCTGGAGTAAACCAGCCAATTCGACCTCTGGGCGGTGGCACAGCACCCACTCCTTCACCTCGGTCAATACCGACGGGAGGGCTAATCGGCGGAAACTTGCCTGCGGGGATGTCAACTTCAGACGGAGGCGTATCACCTCGCCGGGTGAACCCGGTGGGCGGCGTGATTGGCGGAGGCGGGGCGGGGACAGCGCCCACCGGGGGTGCTGGCTCACGACCCGGCAGCGGTAAGCTCATCTCACCTAATGGGTCCCACGGATTATCACCCTTAGGTGGAAGTCCCGGCTCAGCGCCAATGAGAGCAGGCTATCCCAATGGGGACACCATGCACTTGAGGAAGAGCAACGGAACTGATGAGCAGCGCCGATGGGATCCCGACAACCCTTGGCAGGTCGACAAAGGAGTAGAGCCGGTCATGCGACCGCCTGACGAGACTGACCCCTCCGATCCAGGTCCGGCAATCGGCCTCGACTGACAATGACCTTCCGCCTCACAGTCGGGCTAGTCCTTTCAGTTCTCGCTGGTTCTACAATTGCGCTTCCGGTGGAACCGCCTTCAGTCGAGGTACGCAAAGATCAATGGCATCTCAAGTCACTAAAGGTGCTTGACGCACAGCAAATCAGTCAAGGCGAAGGCGTCACAGTCGCAGTTCCAGACACCGGCATCGACCTTCACCCAGACTTGGCAGGAAATGTCCTCCCTGGAACTGATGAAAGTGGTACAGGTGATGGCCGCAAAGATACTAATGGACACGGAACTTCCATGGCCGGCTTAATCGCCGCCCACGGAAGAAGCGACAATATCGGAGCACTCGGAGTAGCCCCTAAAGCCAAGCTGCTGCCTATACGATCCGAGCTTTTTGCAGGAAGAGGAGACACGAACGATCTCGCTGCGAGCATAGAATGGGCAACCGCCCATCACGCGGATATAGTCAGCATTTCGGCAGTCGCTGGCGCCAGCGCTCGTCTTCAGCAGGCGATTCAGTCAGCACTCGACGCGGACATTGTAGTAGTCGCATCCGCCGGAAATCGGCCCGAAGATGCAACCGTGGGCTACCCTGCCTCTGAGCCGGGCGTGATCGCAGTGGGCGGAATCGATCGAAACGGGCTGCATGCGGCAATTTCTGTCAGTGGACCAGAGGTGGACGTTGTAGCTCCTGCTGTCGATATCTACAGCACCAGCTTTGGCGGCAAATACTCGAAGGGCACAGGCACGTCCAGCGCCACCGCGATCGTTGCGGGGGCCGCTGCTCTGATTCGCTCCAAATATCCCCATCTCCCCGCCGAAGAAGTCGCGCACCGGCTCACCGCGACCGCTGTGGACAAGGGGCCGCCCGGTCGCGACGACCAGTACGGGTACGGGGTCATCGACCTGGTCGCCGCGCTCACCGCCGACGTCCCCCCGATCGGCTTCGAGTCCACGGGGGTGACGGCCCCGGCCTCGACGGCAGCCGGGCCCGGGACCGGCGGTGACGACGGCACGGTCCGGGGTCTCGCGACCCTCGGAGTGCTGCTGGCCGCCGGCGGTGGCTATCTGGTCTGGCGGCGGCGACGGCGTGCCGCCGACCCGCCGCCGCGAGAGAGTCGGTAGCGTCGGCGGGGTGTCGAACTCCGTGCCGCTGCGCCTCGTACTCGCCTCGCAGAGTCCCGCCCGCCGCAAGCTGCTCCAGGCCGCCGGGATCGAGCCTGACGTGTTGGTCAGCGGCGTCGACGAGTCGCAGGTGGTCAGTGACCGGGCCGAGGAGTTGTGCCTCGAACTGGCCCGGTTGAAGGCGCAGGCCGTGCTCGGCCGGCTGCGTTCCGTCCCGGGCGAGCGCACGCTGGTGCTCGGCTGTGACTCGGTGCTCGCGTTCGACGGCGAGATCCTCGGCAAGCCGGCGGACGCGGCCGACGCCACCCGGCGGTGGCAGCGGATGCGCGGGCGCAGTGGTGTGCTGCACACCGGGCACTGCCTGATCGACGTGGCACCCGGGGCTCGCGCGGAGGCGGTCGCCTCGACCACGGTGCACTTCGCCGACATCAGCGACGAGGAGATCGCCGCGTACGTGGCGACGGGCGAGCCGCTGGCGGTGGCCGGGGCGTTCACCATCGACGGGCTGGGCGGCGCGTTCCTGACCGGCATCGAGGGCGATCCGGGCACGGTGGTGGGGCTGTCCCTGCCGCTGTTGCGTCGGCTCCTCGGCGAGTGGGGGTTGAGCGTCGTGGACCTGTGGACGAAGGTCGCGCCAGGGGGCCAGGAGATCGAACATCTCGGCTAACGTCCGGACATGAGCACGAAGCCGTTGCCGCTGACCACGGAGCTGCACGCGTACCTGGTGGCCCACGGGTCCGCCCCCGACGAGATCGTCCGGGAGTTGGCCGAGGAGACCCGGGCGGTCCTGCCGGCCGAGGCGGGCATGCGGGTCGCGCCGGAGCAGGCGGCGTTCCTGACGTTCCTGACCCGGCTGGTCGGCGTGCGGCAGGCCGTGGAGGTGGGCACGTCCACCGGGCTACTCTCGCTGGCGATCGCCCGTGGGTTGGTCGACGGCGGCCGGTTGACCTGCTTCGACGTCTCCGGGGAGCACGCCGGGGTGGCCCGCCGCTACTGGGGCCGGGCTGGCGTCGCGGACCGGATCGACCTGCGCGTCGGGCCGGTGGCGGACGCGCTGCGCGAGCTGCCCGGGGAGCGGTACCTCGACTTCGCGTTCCTGGACGGGGACCAGGTGGGTTACCCGGTCTACTGGGACGAGTTGGTGCCCCGGATGCGTTCCGGCGCGGTGATCGCGGTCGGCGGCACGCTCCGCGCGGGCCGGGTACTCGCCCCGCGCGACGCCGACGATCGGGCGATCGCCGCCTTCAACGACGAGGTCGTCGCGGACGCCCGCGTCGAGGCGGTCATGCTGCCGGTCGCCGACGGGGTCACCCTCGCCCGGGTGCGCTGAACGGGGGCAGGGCGCGGCCCAGGCGGACGGTCAGCAACACGGCCACCGCGATGAAGCCGGGCAGCATCAGGAACGCCGGATGCGGTCCGACGCCGTCGGCCACCCGGCCGAGCACGACCGGCGCGATGCCGAAACCCACCGCCATCGAGTACGACGACCAGCCCGCCGCCCGGTCGGTGGCGGTGCCGGCCACGGCCAGCGCGATGGAGATCGCCAGCGGGTAGTGCAGGGCGTTGCCCAGGCCGAGCACGACCAGACCGGTGACCGCCAGCCAGCCGATCGGGCTGGCCCAGAACAGCGCGAACCCGGCGAGCGACACGGTGAGCGCGCCGAGCAGCAGCGGCACCGGTGGCCAGCGCAGCGCCGCGCGTCCTCCGGCGACCCGACCGGCGAACATGCCGCAGACGATCGCCGCGACGGCCGCCGACGCGCCGCCGGCACTCAGCCCGGCGTGGGTCCGCAGCACGTCGGCGGTCCAGAGGGACAGACAGACCTCGATCGAGCCGGTGACCGACATCAGCACCCAGGCGATCCAGTACGCCCGCGGCAACCGCCCCGACCCGATCCGCCCGCCGGGCCCGGGGTGCCGGACAGGTGCCGGTCGCGCGGTGCGGTGCCGGTCCGGCAGTCCGCGCGACCCGACCACTGCCGCCGTCGCGGCGGGGACGAGCGGCGGGGTCTCGCCGAGGGGCCCGGTAGCCGCGGCAGCGGGGGCGGCTTGCGGTGTGCGTACCCGGAAGGTCAGGGCGGCGAGCGCGACCAGCGTGATGAGCCCGACCTCGACGGCCATCACGGGCCGCCAGCCGAGGCCGGCGTCCACGGTGGCGCCGATGGTCAGCGGCGCCAGGATGCCCATGCCGGCGCAGGCGGCGTTGGCCTCGGTGAGCGCGGCGGGCGCGGCGGGGCCGTGCCGGGCGGTGAGCACCACGTTGACGCCGCTGATCACCATCATGCCGAACGTGGCGACGACCGCGACGGCGGCGATGGTGGCGGGCAGCGGGCGGAGCACGCCGAGCGCGGTGACGCCGGCGGCCACGCCGGCGAGGCCGAGCCAGACGGCCGGGCCGCGGCCGAAGCGGCGGGCGACCGGGGCGAAGAGCGCGCCGCCGGCCAGCGCGCCGACCGCGATGCCGGTGCTGTGCAGGCCGGCCACCGCGGCGCTGGTGCCCTGTTCGTCGCGGAGCAGCGGTACGACGGGGCCGAACCCGTAGAGGAAGAAGCCCCACAGGCCGAGCTGCGCGTAGGTCAGCCAGGTCGTCCGGTCACGGGTGAGGCGGGGCACCGGCCCGACGGTACGTCCGCCGGCCGGTGCCCCGCCCCCCGGTGAGAGGCAGCTCTCGTGGGCGTTGGGCGGGGCCCCTTCCGCTACCGGATGCGTTAACCGGGGGGCTCGCCTTTCAGCGCACGCTGCGGGCGAACTGGCGGGCGGCCCAGACGACGCCGGCGACGGCGAGCACGGCGATGATGCCGAGCCCCTGCCAGACCTTCTCGTTGCCGAGGTCGCCGCCGAACAGCGCGCGGGTGCCGTCGACCGCCCAGGAGAACGGGTTCCACTTGGCCACGCCCTGCAACCAGCCGGGGGCGAAGGTGAGCGGCAGCAGGATGCCGGAGAGCAGCAGCACCGGCTGCGCGACCGTGTTCATCAGCGGGGCGAGGGCGTCCTCGCTTTTGACCTTGAGCGCGACGCCGTAGGAGACGGCCGAGGTCATCAGCGCGATGAGGGCGAGCATCAGGTACGCCAGGAGCAGGTAGCCGATGAAGACCCGCAGGTCGAACAGGACCGCCAGCAGCGTGATGATGACGGCCTGCGCGATCAGCGAGACCACGTCGCGCAGCGAGCGGCCGAGCAGCAGGGCGAGCCGGCTGACCGGCGTGACCCGGGAGCGTTCGATCACTCCGGCGCGCAGCTCGGCGATCAGGCCGAAGCCCTGGAACAGGCCGCCGAAGATGGCCAGCAGGACCAGCAGGCCGGGCACGAAGATCTTGTAGGCCTCGGCCTGGGTGGGCGCGTTCAGGGCCGGCTTGAGCAGGGGGGCGAAGAGCAGCAGGTACATCACCGGCTGGAAGACGCCGACGAAGAGCCAGACCGGGTTGCGCAGCAGCAGTTGCGCCTGGCGCTGAAAGATCAGCCAGGTGTCGCGGGCGAGTTTCATGACAGCTTCTCCGGGGGTCAGGACTCGCGCAGCGAGCGGCCGGTCTTGGTGAGGAAGACGTCGTCGAGGCTGGGTCGGTGCAGCTCGATCGAGCGCAGCTCCAGCCCGGCGTGGTCGAGGCGGCGCAGCACCTGCGGGATGGCGACGGCGCCCTCGTCGACGTAGAGGCGCAGGCCGCCCTCGTCGACGGTTTCCAGCTTGGTCACGTACGCCTCGGTGTCGAGCAGCTCGGCGGCGTGCGGGGTGGTGGCGGCGTCCAGGCCGACGATCACCACCTCGCCGGAGATCTCGCGCTTCAGCTCGGTCGGGGTGCCTTCCGCGACGATCTCGCCATGATCCATGATCGCGATCCGGTCGCAGAGCGCGTCGGCCTCGTCCAGGTAGTGCGTGGTGATGAAGACGGTCATCCCCTCGGTGCGCAGCCGGCGGATCTCGTCCCACATGTGCGCGCGACTCTGCGGGTCGAGGCCGGTGGTCGGCTCGTCCAGGAAGACGATCTTCGGTTCGTGGATGATGCCGAGCGCGATCTCGACGCGCCGGCGCTGGCCGCCGGAGTAGGTCTTGCACTTGCGGTCGGCGTAGTCGCTGAGCTGGAACGCGTCCAACGCGCGGGCGGCGCGTCGGTGCGCGTCGGCCTTGGTGATGCCGTAGAGGCGGGCCTGGAGCACCAGCTCCTCACGGGCGCTGGACTCGTCCCAGGTGCTGCCGCCCTGGGGCACGTAGCCGATCCGGCGGCGCACCCCGGCCGGGTCCTTGCGCAGGTCGGCGCCGGCGATGGTGGCCTGGCCGCCGTCCGGCTCGATGAGGGTGGCGAGCATCCGCAGCGTGGTGGTCTTGCCGGCGCCGTTGGGCCCGAGGAAGCCGAAGATCTCCCCCTCGGCGACGTCGAGGTCGACGCCGCGGACCGCGTCCACGGTCTTCGTCTCGCGACCCGCGCGGGAGCGGAACGACTTCCGCAGCCCCCTGGTCTCGATCATTTCTGCTCCTGGTCGTCCGGGCCGGGGGCGCCCGGCCACCGGTCAGCGGTTCACGTTGAGGCTAACGCGATATAACTCTTATGGTCAACGTTGATTATATCGTGTCACCCTCCGTCCAGCCGGACCAGCCCTCGGCCCGCTCCATCCGGCCGGCAGGTACGACACCCCGGACTCGATCCGCTCCGCGATCCGCGTGCACCAGGTCATCTCCGCCTCCGCCCGGGCCAGCCACAGCTCGAACATCCAGCCGACGTGCACCGGCTTGCGGGTCCGTACCCAGTCCGAATCCAGCGAGGCCCGCATCGACTCGACACCGGCACGCAGCAGGTTGGCCCGGTTGCGCAGCGCCGCCGCCGCCTCCTCGCGCGGCAACGCCGGCAGGAACGAGAACGCCACCGCGAACGGGTCCGGCGACTCGTGGAGCTGCCACCACTGCGCCCGCAGCAACGTCTCGAACTCGTCCTCGCCCTTCTCGGTCACCTCGTACGTGGTGCGGGCCGGACGGGCGCCCACCTGCTCGACCGAGACGGTCCGCAGCAGCCCCTCGTCGGTGAGCTTGCGCAACGCGTGGTAGATCGAACCGGGCTGCACGTTGGCCCACTTGTCCGCACTCCAACTGAGCAGTTCGCGGCGCACGTCGTAGCCGTGCACCGGCTGCATCCACCTGACCAGTCCCAGGATCATCATCCGCGTCGCCGACACCGGACAAGCGTAATAACCAAGTTTGACTACAGTGCGGCATCCCACACTGAGCGATCGTTAGGGTCAGCAGCTCGGCCGATACACTCCCGGCATCGACCTCCCGGGAGGAGCCCCCAAGGTGCGCAAGGTTCTCATCGCCAACCGCGGCGAGATCGCCGTCCGCGTCATTCGCGCCTGCCGCGACGCCGGGCTCGCCAGCGTCGCCGTCTACGCGGACTCCGACCGGGACGCCCTGCACGCCACGCTCGCCGACGAAGCGTACGCCCTCGGTGGCGACACCGCCGCGGACAGCTACCTGCGCATCGACAAGCTCGTCGACGTGGCCGCCCGGGCCGGCGTGGACGCGGTGCACCCCGGCTACGGCTTCCTCTCCGAGAACGCCGACTTCGCCCAGGCCGTCATCGACGCCGGCCTGACCTGGATCGGCCCCACCCCGCAGGCGATCCGCGACCTGGGCGACAAGGTGACCGCCCGGCACATCGCGCAGCGTGCCGGCGCGCCGCTGGTGCCCGGTACGCCGGACCCGGTGGCCGGCGCCGACGAGGTGACCGCGTTCGCCACCGAGCACGGCCTGCCGGTCGCGATCAAGGCGGCGTTCGGCGGTGGCGGCCGGGGCCTCAAGGTGGCCCGCACGCTGGAAGAGATCCCGCACCTGTTCGAGTCCGCCACCCGCGAGGCGGTCGCCGCGTTCGGCCGGGGCGAGTGCTTCGTCGAGCGCTACCTGGACCAGCCCCGCCACGTCGAGGCGCAGGTGCTGGCCGACCAGCACGGCAACGTGATCGTCGTCGGCACCCGCGACTGCTCGCTCCAGCGCCGGCACCAGAAGCTGGTCGAGGAGGCACCCGCGCCGTTCCTCACCGACGCCCAGCGCGCCCAGATCCACGACAGCGCCAAGGCGATCTGCCGGGAGGCCGGCTACCACGGCGCCGGCACGGTGGAGTACCTGGTCGGCGCGGACGGCACCATCTCCTTCCTGGAGGTCAACACCCGGCTCCAGGTCGAGCACCCGGTGACCGAGGAGACCGCCGGCATCGACCTGGTCCGCGAGCAGTTCCGCATCGCCGACGGCGAGAAGCTGCGCCTCACCGAGGACCCCACCCCGCGCGGGCACGCCATCGAGTTCCGCATCAACGGCGAGGACCCGGGCCGCAACTTCCTGCCCGCCCCGGGCACCGTCACCGCGCTGCGGCTGCCCAGCGGTCCCGGCGTCCGGGTGGACACCGGCATCTCGGCCGGCGACGTGATCGGCGGCAACTTCGACTCGCTGCTGGCCAAGGTGATCATCGTCGGCGAGACGCGTACCGAGGCGCTGGAACGGGCCCGCCGGGCGCTCGACGAGATGGTGGTCGAGGGTATGGCCACCGCGCTGCCGTTCCACCGCCTGGTGGTCCGCGACGAGGCGTTCACCGCCGAGCCGTTCACCGTGCACACCCGGTGGATCGAGACCGGGTGGGACAACACCGTCCCGGCGTTCACCGCCGTCGCCGGCGCCGCCGAGGCCCCCGCCGAGCGCGAGACCGTCGTGGTCGAGGTGGGCGGCAAGCGGCTGGAGGTGGTCCTCCCCGCCGGCCTCGGCGCGGGTACGGCGACCGCCGCGCCCGCCGCCCGGAAGCCGGCCCGACGTGGTGGCGGCGGCAAGGCGGGCGCCGCGGTCAGCGGGGACACGCTCGCCTCCCCGATGCAGGGCACCATCGTCAAGATCGCCGTGGCCGACGGCGACACGGTCGCCGAGGGCGACCTGGTCGTGGTGCTGGAGGCGATGAAGATGGAGCAGCCGCTGCACGCGCACAAGGCCGGCACGGTGAGCGGGCTCGCCGCCGAGGTGGGCGCCGTGATCACCGCCGGTGCCCCGATCTGCGCCATCGAGGGGTGAGGAGGGGCCCCGGCTTAACGCCTCCGGTGGAGGCGGGGCCCTTGTCAACACCCCGGCGACGGGTGGTCTGGGCCACCAGCGGCGGCGGGAAGCGCCGGGAGCAGGAATGATGGCCGGGTGCGGTTCCTTCATGGCGCGGTCCCCGCGCACGACCTGACCTACAACGACGTCTTCATGGCGCCCAACCGTTCGGAGGTGGGCTCCCGCCTCGACGTCGACCTGTCCTCCGGCGACGGCACCGGCACCACGGTGCCGCTGGTGGTGTCGAACATGACAGCGGTCGCCGGCCGGCGGATGGCCGAGACGGTCGCCCGGCGTGGCGCGGTCGCGGTGATCCCGCAGGACATCCCGATCGAGGTCGTCGCCAACGTGGTCGGCTGGGTCAAGCAGCGGCACCTGGTGCACGACACGGCGATCACGCTCGGCCCGACCGACACCGTCGGCGACGCCATCCACCTGCTGCCCAAGCGCGCGCACGGCGCGGTGGTCGTGGTCGACGCCGACGGACGGCCGATGGGCGTGGTGACCGAGGCGGACACCGTGGGGGTGGACCGCTTCGCCCAGCTCCGGCACGTGATGTCGACCGAGCTGCACACCGTGCCGGCGGACGCGGACCCGCGTACCGGATTCGAGCGGCTCTCCGCGGGCCGGCGACGGCTCGCCCCGGTGGTGGACGCCGAGGGCCGCCTGGTCGGCGTGCTGACCCGGGCCGGCGCGCTGCGCGCCACGCTCTACACGCCGGCGGTGGACGACGGGGGCCGGCTGCGCATCGCCGCGGCGGTGGGCATCAACGGCGACGTCACCGGCAAGGCCGCCGCGCTGCTGGAGGCCGGGGTGGACACGCTGGTCGTGGACACCGCGCACGGCCACCAGGAGCGGATGGTGCAGGCGCTGCGGGCGGTCCGCAAGCTCGACCCGGCCGTCCCGGTCGCGGCCGGCAACGTGGTCACCGCGGACGGGGTACGCGACCTCGTCGAGGCCGGCGCCGACATCGTGAAGGTCGGCGTCGGGCCGGGCGCGATGTGCACCACCCGGATGATGACCGGGGTGGGCCGACCGCAGTTCTCCGCGGTGCTCGACTGCGCGGCGGCGGCCCGCTCGCTGGGCCGACACGTCTGGGCCGACGGCGGCGTCCGTCACCCGCGCGACGTGGCGCTGGCGCTGGCCGCCGGCGCCTCGAACGTGATGATCGGTTCCTGGTTCGCCGGCACCTACGAGTCCCCCGGCGACCTCTACACCGACGCCGACGGCCGGCGGTACAAGGAGAGCTTCGGCATGGCCTCGTCCCGGGCGGTGAGCGCCCGGACCGCCGAGGACAGCGCGTTCGACCGGGCCCGGAAGGCGATCTTCGAGGAGGGCATCTCCTCCGCCCGGATGTACCTCGACCCGACCCGGCCCGGCGTCGAGGACCTGATCGACGAGATCGTCTCCGGGGTGCGCAGCGCGTTCACCTACGCGGGCGCGCGCAGCCTGGACGAGTTCCACGAGCGGGCGTTGGTCGGGGTGCAGAGCACGGCCGGCTACACCGAGGGCATGCCGCTGCCGACGAGCTGGTGATCCGGAGTTGTTAGGCGGGGCCCCCTCCTATGCGGAGTGCGTCAAGCGGGGGCCCCTCCTCACACCCGGGCGGGTTCGGCGGTGGCGGGCGGGGCGTCGGCGCTCTCCTTGACGGCGGTCACCACCTGGTCCCGGCCGGCCGGGTCGAGACCGGGCTGGTCGGCCAGCCGGTCGCCGAGCAGCCCGCCCAGGCCGGCGAAGAGCACGGTGCCGAGCACCGCGATGCCGAGCGCGGAGCCGACCTGCCGGGCGGTGCTCTGCAACCCGGAGCCCTGCCCGCTGGCGTGGACCGGGCGGTCGCCCGGCTCACCCCGGAGCAGGCCGAGGCCACCGCGGCGTTCCTGCGCGAGGTCGCGGACGTGATGCGTGAGTACGTGGCCACCGCGCCGGACGGGCCGGGGCCGGCCCGGCCGCCCCGTGACGAACGCGACTGAGGCGATTCTCAGTAATTAGTTTGGGGCCTGATGATTCGGGCGCTAATCTGACGGCCGTGAACATGGGACCGCTCGTCCGCTTCCCCGACGCGTTGCAGCACGCGCCGCTCGGCCGGCTCATCTCCATCGCCGGCCACGTCGTCGAGCAGCACTGGGGGCGCTACCTGGCCGAGCACCACGGCCTCACCTCCGCCGGCATGCGGGTGCTGATGATCCTGCTGCGCTCCGGCGAGGCCACCCACCGGGAGATGGCCGAGCTGTGCTTCGTCCGACCGGCGACGCTCACCGGCATCGTGGACACGCTGGAGCGGGACGGCTTCGTCAGCCGGCGGCGCGTCCCCGAGGACCGGCGCACCGTCCGGCTCACGCTCACCGACAAGGGGCACGAGCACGCCCGCGCCATCATCGACATGATCCACAGCGACCGCCCGCTGACGTCGGTCGACGCCGACCCGGCCAAGCGCGCGATCATCCGCGAATTCCTGACCGAAATCATCACCGGCATGTCCGACGGGGACCTCCGTCGGTTGAACCGGGACAGCGAGTCCGACACCGAGTCGCCAACGGGGAGACATCCGTGCTGATCCGCCTGCTCCAGACGCACCTACGCCCGTACCGACGACCACTGGCCGCCGTGGTGGCGCTCCAGTTCGTCGGCACGATGGCCTCGCTCTATCTGCCCAGCCTGAACGCCGACATCATCGACCGGGGCGTCGCCCGCGGCGACACCGACCAGATCCTGCGTACCGGCGGGTGGATGCTGGTGGTCAGCCTGCTCCAGATCGCCTGCTCGATCGCCGCCGTCTACCTCGGCGCCCGCACCGCGATGGGCTTCGGGCGGGACGTCCGCGGTGCCATCTTCGGCCACGTCAACCGCTTCTCCGCCCGCGAGGTCGCCCGGTTCGGCGCGCCGTCGCTGATCACCCGCAACACCAACGACGTCCAGCAGGTGCAGATGCTGGTGCTGCTGAGCTGCACCATGCTGGTGGCCGCGCCGATCATGAGCATCGGCGGCGTGGTGATGGCGCTGCGCGAGGACGTCGGGCTCTCCTGGCTGATGCTGGTCTGCGTGCCGGTGCTGGCCGTCGCGCTGGGCCTGATCATCCGCCGGATGGTGCCCGGCTTCCGGCTCATGCAGACCCGGATCGACACCGTCAACCGGGTGCTGCGCGAGCAGATCACCGGCATCCGGGTGGTCCGGGCCTTCGTCCGCGAGCCGTACGAGACCGACCGCTTCGCGGTCGCCAACACCGAGCTGACCGCGACCGCGCTGCGCATCGGCCGGCTCCAGGCGCTGATCTTCCCGATCGTGATGCTGGTGCTCAACGTCTCCAGCGTCGCGGTGCTCTGGTTCGGCGCGGCCCGGGTCGACTCCGGTCAGATCCAGATCGGCGCGCTCACCGCGTTCCTGGCCTACCTGATGCAGATCCTGATGGCGGTCATGATGGCCACCTTCATGCTGATGATGGTGCCCCGCGCCGCGGTCTGCGCCGAACGCATCCAGGAGGTGCTGGACACCGACTCGTCGGTGGTGCCGTCGCCGGACCCGGTGACCGAGGTCTCCGGCCGCGGCGAGCTGGAGCTGCGCGGCGCCGGCTTCCAGTACCCGGGCGCCACCGCGCCGGTGCTGCACGACATCTCGTTCCGGGCCCGGCCGGGCCGGACCACGGCGATCATCGGGTCCACCGGCGCCGGCAAGACCACGCTGCTGACGCTGATCCCCCGGCTGGTCGACCCCACCGCCGGCGCGGTCCTGGTCGACGACGTGGACGTCCGCGAGCTGGCGCCGGACGAGCTGTGGCGCCGGATCGGGCTGGTGCCGCAGCGGCCGTACCTGTTCAGCGGCACGGTGGCGAGCAACCTGCGCTACGGCAACCCGGCGGCCACCGACGCCGACCTGTGGACGGCGCTGGAGATCGCCCAGGCGCGCGACTTCGTCGCCGAGATGCCGGGCGGGCTGGACGCGCCGATCGCGCAGGGCGGCACGAACGTCTCCGGCGGCCAACGGCAACGCCTGGCCATCGCCCGCGCGCTGGTACGCAAGCCGGAGATCTACCTCTTCGACGACTCCTTCTCCGCGCTCGACCTCGGCACGGACGCCCGCCTGCGGGCCGCCCTCAAGCCGGTCACCGCGGACGCGGCGGTGGTGATCGTGGCCCAGCGGGTCTCCACGATCATCGACGCCGACCAGATCATCGTGCTCGAGGACGGGGGTGTCGTCGGCATGGGACGACACGAGGAACTGCTGGAGAACTGTCCGACGTACGCCGAGATCGTGGCGTCCCAGCAGACCGCGGGGGTGCCGGCATGAGCGAACGCACCGAGCGCAGCGAGGGCCGTGAGGGCATGCCCGGCCAGCACGGCATGAGCGAACGCACCGAGCGCAGCGAGGGCCGTGAGAAGAGCATGACCGCCCTACCCCAGCAGCAGGGGGGCGAGCCGAAGCGGCTACCGCCGGCCGGGCGGCGGCCCGGTGGCCCGCCGCACATGAGCATGGGCATGCCGGCCGAGAAGGCGATGCGGTTCGGGCCGTCCGCCCGCCGGCTGCTGGGGCGGCTCCGGCCGCACCGGCTCCCGCTCGCCGGGGTGCTGGCGCTGGCGCTGGCCAGCGTCGGGCTCAGCGTGGTCGGGCCGAAGGTGCTCGGCCACGCCACCGACATCATCTTCAACGGGGTGATCGGCCGGCAACTGCCGCCCGGCACCAGCACCGAGGCGGCGGTGGCCGCGGCCCGGGCCTCCGGCAACGGCAACTTCGCCGACATGCTGGCCCGGATGGACGTGGTGCCCGGCGCCGGCATCGACTTCCCCCGGCTGGGTCGGGTGCTGGCGTTCGCGGTCGCGCTCTACGTGCTGGCGAGCGTGCTGATGTGGGCGCAGGGCTGGGTGCTCAACGGCGTGGTGCAGCGCACCGTGCTGCGCCTGCGCGCGGACGTGGAGGACAAGCTCAACCGGCTGCCGCTGCCGTACTTCGACAGGCAGCCGCGCGGCGAGCTGCTCAGTCGGGTCACGAACGACATCGACAACATCTCGCAGACGCTCCAGCAGACGCTGAGCCAGTTGCTCACCTCGCTGCTCACCGTCGTCGGCGTACTCGGAATGATGTTCTGGATCTCGCCGCTGCTGGCGTCGGTGGCCCTGGTCGCGATCCCGCTGTCGGTGATCGTCACCGGCCAGATCGCCAAGCGGTCGCAACGCAAGTTCATCGCGCAGTGGACCCACACCGGCGAGCTGAACGCGCAGATCGAGGAGGCCTACACCGGGCACGAGCTGGTCAAGGTGTTCGGCCGGCAGAAGGAGGTCGAGGCCGCCTTCCGCACCAAGAACGACGAGCTGTTCGACGCCAGCTTCGGCGCGCAGTTCGTCTCCGGGATCATCATGCCGGCGATGTTCTTCATCGGGAACCTCAGCTACGTCGCGATCGCGGTGGTCGGCGGCCTGCGGGTGGCGTCCGGCGCGATGAGCCTCGGCGACGTGCAGGCGTTCATCCAGTACTCGCGGCAGTTCACCCAGCCGCTCACCCAGGTCGCGTCGATGGCGAACCTGCTCCAGTCCGGGGTGGCCTCGGCCGAGCGGGTCTTCGCGGTGCTCGACGCCGACGAGCAGACCCGCGACCCGGCCGAGCCGGCCCGGATCGCCGACCCGCACGGCCGGGTCGAGTTCGCCCACGTCTCGTTCCGCTACGACCCGGAGAAGCCGCTGATCGACGACCTCTCCCTGGTCGCCGAGCCGGGCCACACGGTGGCCATCGTCGGGCCCACCGGGGCCGGCAAGACCACGCTGGTCAATCTGGTGATGCGCTTCTACGAGCTGGACGCCGGGCGGATCACGCTGGACGGGGTGGACATCAGCACCATGCGCCGGGACGACCTGCGTGGCCGGATCGGGATGGTGCTCCAGGACACCTGGCTCTTCGGCGGCACCATCCGGGACAACATCGCCTACGGGCGGCCGGACGCCACCGAGGAGGAGATCCTGGCCGCCGCCCGGGCCACGTTCGTGGACCGGTTCGTGCGCAGCCTGCCGGACGGCTACGACACCGTGATCGACGAGGAGGGCAGCAACGTCAGCGCGGGCGAGAAGCAGCTCATCACGATCGCGCGGGCGTTCCTGGCCGAGCCGTCGCTGCTGATCCTGGACGAGGCGACCAGCTCGGTGGACACCCGTACCGAGGTGCTGCTCCAACGCGCCATGGCGGCGCTGCGCTCCGACCGGACCAGCTTCGTCATCGCGCACCGGCTGTCCACCATCCGCGACGCCGACCTGATCCTGATGATGGAGCGGGGCCGGATCGTCGAGCAGGGCACCCACGACCAGCTCGTGGCCGCCGACGGCGCGTACGCCCGGCTCTACCGGGCGCAGTTCACCGGCGCGGTCGTCTCCGACGAGGTGCCGGCGCCGGCGCCCGCCGGCCCGCCGGTCGGGATGCGTCCCGCCGGCGCGCCGGCCGGGAACTGACGTGGACCCGGCGACAGCCCGGACACCGCGCGCCGCCCGGGTGACGGCCCGTCACCCGGGCGGCGCGGCCGGGTCAGGCCGGCGGGAGCAGGCCGGCCGACCGGCTCGCGACCACGGCACCGATGAGGGTCAGCGCGTCCGCGCCGGCCATCGGGTCCAGCCCGCGCCCGTCGCGCAGGCGCAGCGACACCGCACCGTCGGCGGCCTCCCGGGCGCCGACCACCCCGACGTACGGGACGCGCCGGCGGGACGCGTCCCGGATGCGCGCACCGAGCGAGCCGCCGGCGTCGACCTCGACGCGCAGGCCGGCCGCCTCCGCCTCCCGGCCCAGCCGACGGGCCGCCCCGGCCTGCGCGTCGTCGACCGGGAGCAGGAGCAACTGCACCGGGGCGTACCAGGCCGGGAACGCGCCCTGGTGCACCTCGATCAGGTACGCGAACAGCCGCTCCATGCTGCCGACGAGGCTGCGGTGCACCATCACCGGCCGTTTCCGGCGCCCGTCCGAGTCGGTGTACGACAGGTCGAACCGCTCCGGCTTGTCGAAGTCGAGTTGCACGGTGGAGATGGTCGACTCCCGGCCGGCCGCGTCCATGATCTGGATGTCGATCTTCGGCCCGTAGAACGCGGCCTCGCCGGGCACCTCGACGGCGTCCACCCCGTCGAGCGCGGCGCGCAGCAGCTCCTCGGCCCGCGCCCAGCCGGCGTCGTCGCCGACGTACCGCTGCCCCGGCCCGCGCAGCGACAGGCGGAACCCGGCCGGCCGGACGCCGAGCGCGGCGTGCGCCTCGCCGATCAGCCGCAGGATCTCCCGGACCTCGTCGCCGACCTGCTCCAGCGCGCAGAAGTTGTGCGCGTCGTTCAGCGAGATGGCCCGCACCCGGGACAGCCCGCCGAGCACGCCGGAACGCTCTGCCCGATACATTCCGCCCAGCTCGGCGACCCGCAGCGGCAGCTCCCGGTAGGACCGGCCGCGGGCGCGGAACACCAGCGCGTGGTGCGGGCAGAGCGCCGGGCGCAGCACGAACTCGTCGTCGGCGCTCAGGCGCATCGGCGGGAACATGTCGTCGGCGAAGAAGTCCAGGTGCCCGGACCGCTCGAACAACTCCCGTTTGCCCAGCGGCGGCGAGTAGACGTGCCGGTATCCGGCCCGGCGCTCCAGCTCCCGCACGTACTCCTCGACGGCGTGCCGGGCGGCGGCGCCGGCCGGCAGCCAGATCGGCAGGCCGGCGCCCGCGAGCGGATCGGAGACGAACAGCTCCAGGTCCCGGCCGAGCCTACGGTGGTCGATCATGTCGCTCTCCTTGATCGGGTACGACCCGGAGGCGAGCTGGTCCGGAACGCCGCGAGGCCCCGGAGCGGATCGCCCCGGGGCCTCGTCGACGGAAACGTCAGTGCGGCGCGCCGGGAACTCCCGGCGTCGTGGTCCTCACCGCGCTGCGCATGCGGTGACCGTACGGCCGGCCGACCGGACGGCGCGACCGCTTTTCCGGGCCGCGCCGCCGGTGGCGGGTCAGCGCTTCTCGCAGGCGACGCTGTCCTTGTCCCGGTCGAGGTGGGTGTTCTTCGCGTAGACGGTGTTGGACACGGTGAAGTTGGTGACCGGCTTGGTGGTGCCGCGCACCTTGTCCTTCGCGCCCTTCTTGCCGACGCCGTGCTTGTAGGTCTTGTTCAGCTCGGTGCAGTTCTTGTATGTCTTGGCCGCCGCCTCCGCCGGGGCGACCGCGACGGCCGTGCCGCCGCCGATCGCCAGGGTCAGAGCGAACACACCCCGGAGCAGGGTGGAAACCATGGAGCCTCCTGTGCGCGATTGCTGCTGCTAAGGCCCAAGATCGTATCGAGGGAGGGCGCTCAGGGAGGCGTGCTGTCGCAGGCCCGACAGCGAAGGCCGGGTGCGGGTCGCCGGCACGGGACCTGCCGGCGACCCGCGGCGGCTCGGGCATCGGGAACGGGGGACCCGACGGCACCGGTGCCGCGTCCCGTCAACGGTACGCCGGTGCGCTCGGATCCGCCGCCCCGCCCGATCCCCGGCGGCGGTCATGGCTGACCTCATCGCCGGCGTCGCGTCGCCCATGTGGGCGTACGCGCTGCTGTTGACGCTGCTGGTCGCCGACGCCTTCGTTCCGGTGGTGCCGACCCAGATCGTCATGATCACCACCGGCGCGCTGACCGTCTACGGCGGGCTCAGCCTGCCGCTCACCATCGCGGTCGGCGCGGCCGGCGTCTTCGTCGGCGACCTGGCCTGCTACCTGCTCGGCCGCACCACGCCGACCCGACGGGTGACCCGGGACGCGACGCCGGGGCGGGCCCGTCGGGCCGTCACCCGGGCCACCCGCCGGCTGCGCGAGCCCGGACCGCTGGTGATCCTGCTCTGCCGGTTCGTGCCCGGCGGCCGGATGGCGGCCTGTTTCTCGGCCGGCCGCAGCCGCTACCCGTACCGCCTCTTCCTGGGCTACGAGGCGGTGGCGGCCGTCGGCTGGGCCGGCTACGGCACGCTCGTCGGTCACCTGGGCGGTCGGGCGCTCACCCAGTCGGGCTGGCGGCTGCTGCTGATCGGCGGCCTGGCCGCGCTCGGGTTCGCGGCGGCCGGCTGGGTGATGACCTGGCTCAGCACCCGGCAGCCCCAGCCGGCCGGAGCGACACCACGAGCACGTGACCACAGCGGAGGAGAACCGATCATGAATGACGGGACGAACTGGCGCGACGTCGGGACGCAGGCCCGGCGACTCGATCCCACCTGGAACGACCCCGAGCGGGTGGCCCGGCGCCGGCAGCTCAGGAAGCAGATGCTGGCCGCGGTCGACGGTGCCCGGCCCGACCGGGCCGGCGAGGAGCCGGACCCGCCGGCCCGGGCCGAGGCTTCGATCGACTAGGTCCCGGCCCTCGGGAACACTTGATCAGCTCGAAGGAAGACCGGACATGACCGATTGGGCGAACTGGCGCGACGTCAAGGCGAAGGCTCGGGAGGTCGACCCCTCCTGGGACGACGCCGACCGGGTGGCCCGCCGCAGCCGGCTCAGGGAGCAGTTGCTGGCCTCGGTCAGCGGCGCACAGTTGGCGGAGATCCGTAAGCAGTTGGGCATGACACAGGCCCAGTTGGCGGAAGCAGCGGGCCTTACCGGCTCGACCTGACCTGACGCGAATGGTTAGCGTCACCGCGTGGACACTCCTCGATCAGTGACGCCGGACGCGGGCCGGAACCGGAACACCCACCCGTACGCCGTGGTCGACGTCTTCGCGGACCGTCCGCTCACCGGCAACCCGCTCGCGGTCGTCACCGACGCCAACGATCTCACCGACGCGCAGATGGCCGCCATCGCCGTCGAGTTCAACCTTTCCGAGACCACGTTCGTCTCTCGCCCCACCCTGCCGGGGGCCGACCACTCGCTGCGGTCCTTCACGCCCGGCGGCGATGAGGTGGGCGGGGCCGGCCACAACGCGCTCGGCGCCTGGTGGTGGCTCGTCACGATCGGTGCCGCGCGTGCACCGGGAGCCGTCCAGCAGCTCGGCGGCCGGGCGCTGCCGGTGCACATCGACACCGACGACGGGGTGCTCACCATCGGTCTCGACCAGGGGCCGGTCGAGCTGGCCGAGGCACCGGTGACGGCGCAGACGCTGGGCGAGGCGCTCACCGGGAGCGACCCGCTACGCCTGGACCCGACGCTTTCCCCGGTCACCGGGTCCGTCGGCAGCACCCATCTGCTCGTCGCCCTGGCCTCTCCCCGGGACGTCGACGCCGTTGACCCTCACGGGCCGGCCCTGGCCCGGGTCCTGGCGGACCTCGGGGCCGAGGGCTGCTACGTATACAGCCAGTCCAGCGACGCAGGTGCCGGGCACGACGCCTACTGCCGGTTCTTCAACCCGACCGTCGGGATAGACGAGGATCCAGCCACCGGCACCGCGGCCGGTCCGCTCGCCGCCCACCTGCACCGCCGTGGGCTCGTCGGCGACCGGGTGCGGTTCCTTCAGGGCAGCGCGATGGGCCGCCCGTCGGTCCTGACCATCGACGTCGCGCCCGAGGGGACCAGGCTCACCGGTCGCTGCGCCCTGGCCGCGACCGGCGAACTTCACCTCTAGGCTGGTTCGCAGCGTTACGCCAGCGGCACCGGGCCGGCCGGATAGCGAAACCGCTCTATGGCAGAGGCATGAGCGCCGCGGCAGAGCCCTCCGGTGACCGGTTCAAGCGCTTCATGCGTGACGTCGGTGTAAACGTGCTTGCCAATCTCGTGGCCGCCGCCGTCATCTACCTGATCGCCACCGCGAAAGGGGGGTCAGGGACTCAAGAGAAGACGGGCCCGGCAGGTGCGGGAACATACTCAACCGAGGCGGACGAGTGGTCATCCTCGACCGCAAGGGCTCGCACCGCTGGGCCCTCAACCTGGCCGGCGTCGACTACTGCACCCGCTCGGCGCAGATGCATGACGCGCTCGTGCGCCTGGCCGCGCTCGCCGACGAGCGCAACACCCTGGCCATGCACGAGGCCGAAGACTGGGACTGCGGCCCCCGCGTGCTGGTCATCTGCGAAGAGTTGAACGCCACCATCGGACAACTCGTCAACTTCAAGCCCCGCCGGGGACTTCCTGACGCTACGCCAAGCGGTAGAGACCGGAGTGCTCCCCTGGTCCTACGAGGCCGCGAAGAAGCGGCTACAGCGGCGCGTAGGCGAGGTACCGGGAGTGAGGGGCAAGAGCGGTAACGCTGACTTGTACGCAAGGGCAGACCTCACCAGGTGGTCCGGGAGCGTCACCGAGTAGCCAAGCATGATCACTGCCTCGCTACACGGTGCAGAAAAATGGCGCTACGTTGCCGCTCGGCATACTTCCGCGTTGTGTATCGTCTGAGACAGAGTGAGACAGTGCAGTGCACAACAGTGCACTGCAGTGCAGAGGAACCCCCGCCAGGTATGGCAGCCACGAGGCGAGGGCCCTTCCTCCGTCGGGTGTGGGTCCAACTACCGGTTGGTCAGTTGGGCCCGCATCCACCTCCAGCCAGCGTCACCGCCAGCGCTGCGGCGTAGGTAAGCACCTTGAGTATCAGTGCCGCCCACTCCGCGACCTCCCGCCACCGGTTGGCGTTGGTCGGCCGGTACTTCTTGGGGCCCGAGAGCCCCTTGCGGCGCGTCGTCACTCTCCACCCTCCCCGATTTTCAGAGGCCGGGGGACCGTCCCCCGCGCGCATCAGGACGGGTGTGCCGGCCTGCTTCTCGGAGAGTGGTTCGGGTTTCGTGTCGTGCGCCCGAGACACCATATCGGACGGCTATTCGCACGTTCGATTCAACAGGGCAGGATAGTGACAACTATTTCTCACGTGCCCAACGCCAAGCAGCCCCGGCACCCATCAGGATGCTGGGGCTGCGCTTGACCTGTGGTCAGGCCACGCCGATCTCCTTGGCAAGGTTGACGAAGCCCTGCCAGGATGCCGGCCCGAAGGCCAGGGTTCCGCCGTCACGGTCCTTGGTGTCCCGGACCAGGACCACGCCCGGGAGGTTGTCGGCGACCTCGACACACGAGCCACCGTTGTTGCCGCTCTTCGTGCTCTTGCGCCACTGCGCACCGGTCATGTCCATGATCCTGCCGCTTCTCTGATCAGGTCTAGGGACTGGTTGCGGGAGAGGGCTTCACCCCTGATGCGCTCCCACCTACGACTGAGGGTAGCAACGTCTGCAGCCTGATTTACGATCTGCGCCGGCCCCTGGCTGTCGACATGCGCGACATGCTCACCGCTGGGCAGCTCGGCGAGGATGAAGCCTCCGCCTAGCCCCGGATACATGCCTATGTCCCTGGGAACGATGTGCACCTGCACCGTGGGGAGGGCCGCGCAGCGGGCAAGGTGCTCGACCTGTTCCCGCATCAGCTCGCGGTCTCCATACGCGGACTGGTAGAGCACGCCACCGAAGACCACGGCGACGAACAAAGGTGGGCGCTCCCGACGCAGGATGGCTTGTCGCTCGATGCGGGAGGCGACCAACTCGTCTACCTCCGCTGGAGTCAGCGCCTCACCGGCAAGCGTCGCCCGTGCGTACGCCTCGGTCTGAAGCAGGCCAGGTATCCAGCAGTGCTCGAACCAGCGGAGCGCTACGGCCTCCCGCTCCCAGTCGACCCACTCGCGTAGCCACTGCGGCTCACGACGCTTCAGGACATCGGGCCATAGATCCTCAACGTCCCGGCCAAGGAGCATGGCCACCTGCGCGCGTCGACGTGGTTGCGGCACACGTCCCGGGGAGATCCAACGGGCTGCCGTCTTCGGGTCTACGCCGGTCTGAGCTGCAAGACTCTCGGCTGTCTCGCCAGCCTCAACCATCGCCGCCTGAAGTACATGGTTCATCCCGCCTCCTCTATGGACGTCCCAGATATCTCGGCACCATACATCAACGCTGTGTACTGATCCCGTAGCTCTCGGCAGGGTGATGGTTGAGCGGCGCTACCCGGTGGAGGCCCGATGCCAGGCGGGAGCGGTGCCCGGGGTCGCCCCCGTGGGCGAGCAACCAGGGGCGACCCCTTCCCAACGACAGAGGGGGAAGCGTGCCGGCAACTACTGGCCCGATCAAGGGCGGAGACGTCCTGCACCTGACCCGCGCCGCAAGCGTGCAGTTCGTTCGCCCGATCATCATCCGCGTCATCCGAGAGATTACGGACCGGCACTGCTATGACGGCTGGACATGGATCGAGGCTTACGAGCTGAACGCCATGGGCGAGGCGGTCGCCAAGCGGGAGCTATTCGTACAGCCGGCCGGACTCCGCTGGCTCACTGCCTCCGCTCCGGCATCACCCACCGGCCGCCGCCGGCCACGCGTCGCGGCGTCGGTGCCGGCATGAGCCGCGCCGGCCGCCCGCACCTGCCAGTGCGTCCGATCTGGCTCTGCAAGCGGTGTGCTCACCCGTGGCCATGCGCGGTCGCCCGCCTGGCCCTGGTCGCCGAGTACGGCGGAGATCGGGTGGGCATGTCGGTCTACCTGTGCGGGCAGCTCTACGAAGCAGCGATCGACCTGCACCGGCTCAACCCGAACGAGGCACCGCCACCGCAAGCGCTGTTCGCTCGGTTCATCGGTTGGAGTCGGGGGGGATTGCACGACCTTGAATCAGCCGTCGATCCGCCAGCGTGCTAACTGGATCAGAGGTGTTCCAACCGTCCTGTACTTGCGGCATCACCCTTATGCCATGGGGAGATAGCTGGCTCGCAATCTCAGTCCCGACCCGCTCGGGCCCCTGGTGAGTCGTAAGCGCCGCCCGCCGTTCGGCTAGATCGAGTCGGTGCGTTTGCCAGTTCATCACCAACTGGCAGAGCCGTTCGAGAGCGACCAAGCCACCAGCGACATATCCGGCCCACTTGACCTCGCCGAGCGAGGCTTCGAGCAGCACGTCAAGCGGACTGGCCATGGTCAGACGCCGGACCTGGATTCGCGCTCCCCTCTGCCGCATGAACAGGTGGTAGGCCTCGTCGGGACCGAGCGCTATCTCGCCTTCATCCGGACTGCCCAACGAGGGCACCGCCTCGTCGACGAGCATCCGGTCGCCGAGCCTGAAGCGCTCAGCATCGGCGAGGAGTTCCCGAGCCCGCTCGCCATCCTTGTCCTTCGTGTCAAGGATGGCCAGCTCAAGGCAGTAGGACCAGAGGACATCAAGATTCCGCAGGTAATCGCCCACCTCACGGAGGTCTGGTAGATCGCCGAAGTCAGCCACCAGATGGAAGCCGATGACGTCTTGCCGTCGGCCTCTACGCCTTAGCCGCCCCACCCTGCCCCCTAGCAACCACTCGACCAGCTCGCTTGCAGAGCCTTGAGTGTTGGCCTCGCTCATGGCCGTGATTGAAACACAACCCAGCAGGGCGAGGGAGTATGCCGCCGGGGGGGCATGACCCTCTGCGCCCGATTCTCCCCACCGCCCAGTGATAGCAGCGGCCATCTTGCCACCGTGTAGGAGTGATCAGGACGCCTATCGACCCTGTATCCCTGGCGGCGTAGGGGCTCGTCCCCGGATTATGCGGTGCCACGGCTTCAGGGTCGATAGGCGCACTTCGATCAACTCTTCGTCGGTTCGTCGTCCGGGGCGGTGGCCATCCAGAGCACGTGATGGAACAGCGAGAGCCGGTCACCGAAGATGCGGGCGTGCGCCCGGTCGAATCGGGCGTGGCAGCTACGGCACATCGGCGAGTAGTGGGCGGGATTCGGGCTAAACGCCTTGCCCTGCTCTCTGCCGTCGCCATCGCGCAGGACGTCGGGGTCAGCGTGGGAGTACGCCCACTGCTCGGCCTGCTTCCCGCACCGGCAGCGGTGGGCGGTGGCGCTGCCCTTGACCTTGTGTTGACCAGCTTGTGTGCTGAGTCGTAGTCGGTCGGCTGCTCTCGCCGGACCCTGGGATCGGGATGCCGGCCGCGGTCGGCGCAGTTGACGAGCAGGCCGCGAGCGAGGTTCTGAAGCCCTACCCGCTTGTCGTTGCCGCAGTCGCATCGGCAGAGCACGTACTGAGTGCCGCTGGCCCAGCCCCGCGCCGCCGCCTCCGCGACGGTCAGGTAGGTGATGCCCTCGATGGTGTGCACTGGTCGTCTCCTCCCTTGCCCGCAGACGGGCACAGCAAGAAGGAGACAGCCGAGCGGCTACCCCCTGATGGGTGATGGGATGGGCCTACATCCCAGTTGATGGCCAAGAGGATTGACCGCAATAGTCTGTCGGAGGCTTTCCCACACCCCAACGTGATCGTGAAGAGGGTCAGCGAGCCCTGCCCGACGTGCGGCGTGTCTGCCGGAGAACGGTGCGTCGGTAAGTCCGGCCCGATGAGGGGCTTTCATACCGCTCGGATACAGATGACAGGATCGCCGATTCCTTTGATCGCGCAGTGGTGGTGGCCGTAGCGACAACCGCGACCGCTCCCTCAGGCGTCACTCCAGCTCGTGCAGCATGAGCTGGCGGGCGGCCTCGGTGATCGAGCCGGACAGGCTCGGGTAGATGGTGATGGTCTGGGCCAGCTCGTTGACGGTGAGGTTGTTCTCCACCGCCATGGTGATCGGCAGGATCAGCTCGCTGGCCTTCGGCGCCACCACCACGCCGCCGATCACCTGACCGCTGGCCGGCCGGCAGAACAGCTTCACGAAGCCGTCGGCCAGGTCGTCCATCTTCGCCCGGGCGTTGCCGGACAGCGGCAGCATCACCTGGCGGGCCGGGGTCTTGCCGGCGTCCACCTCGTCCTGCGACACCCCGACGGTGGCCAGCTCCGGGTCGGTGAAGACGTTCGCCGCGACGGTACGCAGGCGCAGCGGTCGCACCGCCTCGCCCAGCGCGTGCCACATCGCGATCCGGCCCTGCATCGCCGCGACGCTGGCCAGCGGCAGCACGCCGGTGCAGTCGCCGGCCGCGTAGACGCCCGGCACGTTGGTGCGGGAGACCCGGTCGACCGTGACGTAGCCGCCCCGGGCCAGCTCGACGCCGTATTCCGCCAGGCCCAGGTCGGCGGTGTTCGGGATCGAGCCGACCGCGATCAGCGCGTGCGAGCCGGAGACCTGCCGGCCGTCGGAGAGCACCACCTCCACGCCGTCGCCGACCCGGCGGACCGCCTCGGCCCGGGAGTTGTTGAGGATGCTCATGCCCCGGTTGCGGAAGACCCGCTCGATCGCCATCGCGGCGTCGGCGTCCTCGTGCGGCATCACCCGGTCCCGGCTGGAGACCAGCGTGACCTGGACGCCCATGGCCAGGTAGGCGCTGGCGAACTCGGCGCCGGTGACGCCGGAGCCGACCACGATCAGGTGCTCGGGCAGCTCGGGCAGGTCGTACACCTGGCGCCAGGTCAGGATGCGCTCGCCGTCGGGCAGCGCGGTGGGGAGCTGGCGCGGGGTCGCGCCGGTGGCGACCAGCACGGTGGCGGCGTCGATCGGGTACCGCGCCCCGCCGTCGGCGGGGGCGACGATCACCTGGTGGGTGTGCCCGAGCTTGTCCTCGCCGAGCCGCGCGGTCCCGGCGACGAACTCCACCCCGGCCTTGACCAGCTTGGCGTGGATGTCGGCGGACTGGGCCAGGGCGAGCCGCTTGACCCGCTCGTGCACCGCCGGGGCGTCGACCGTGACCGCCTCCAGGCCGTCGGAGTGCACCCCGAACTCCTCGGTGTCCCGGTAGCCGGTGACCACTTCCGAGCTGGCGATGAAGGTCTTCGAGGGTACGCAGTCGGAGAGCACGCAGGCGCCGCCGGCGCCCTCCGCCTCGACCACTGTGACATCGGCGTCCAGCTGGGCGGCGACCAGCGCCGCCTCGTACCCGGCCGGTCCACCGCCGATGATCACGATCTGGCTCACGGAGCCATCCTTTCGTCCGTGCTCACAGTGACTTTCTTCTCCCCGTCGTGTCCGACACGCACCGTCGTATTCTCCCCCACCCGCAGACCGGGCTATCGTCATCGCCGTGCGTCTCTACGCCGCTTACGGCTCAAACCTGGACCCCGCTCGCATGCGCGCCTACTGCCCGCATTCGCCGATGGTGGGCACCGGCTGGCTGGAGGGGTGGCGGCTCACCTTCGCGGGCGAGGACGTCATCGGCTGGGAGGGCTCGGTCAGCACCGTGGTCGAGTCCCCGGGCGACCGGGTCTTCGTGGCGCTCTACGACATCCACCCGTACGACGCCGCCCAGCTCGACGAGATCGAGGGCGTGACCGCCGGGACGTACCGCAAGCTGACCGTCCGCGTCTCGACGCTGGACGGGGACGTGACCGCGTGGGTCTACGTCTTCGACGGCTACGAGGGCGGCCTGCCGACGTCGTGGTACCTGTCGGAGATCGCGAACGCGGCGGAGAAGGCGGGCGCGCCGGACGACTACGTCACCGAGCTGCGGTCCCGCCCCACCGGCACAGCGTCCGCGTAGCGCGTCTCCCACCCCGACAGTGTGCGCCGGACGACTGGCCGGCCGCTCGGCGACCCCGGCACGGGGGTCCCGGGTCACACCCCCGGGGCGGTCACGCTCCGCTCGTACAGGTCGGTCCAGCGCTCCTCCACCAGTCCGACCGAGCGGTAGAGCGTGACCGGGGCGGTCGGGTTGGCCAGGTCCACGCCCAGCCCGGCCCGGACGCGCCCCTTGGCCGCGTAGACCGCGAAGGCCCGGCGCAGCAGCGCCGCACCCACCCCGCGCCGCCGGTGGGCCGGCAGCACGGACAGCGTCCGGACCCAGCCCGCGCCGTGCTCCACCGCCTGGTCGGAGGACTGCAACGCCCCGGCCGGCTCGCCGTCGACAGCGGCCACGAACCACTCGTCCCAGACCTTGCCGTACGCCGGGATCAGCTCCCGCCAGCGGGCGAAGTCGAGCGGCTCGTAGTCGAGCGTGTCGCGGAACGCGGTGTCGTGGATCCGGTGGAACAGCCGCAGGTCGGCCTCGTCGTCGGGGCGCAGCGGCCGGACCGTCACCCCGGCCGGCGGGGGCGGCTCGGCCGGCAGGTCGGCCAGCGGGCGACTCATCCGGACGTACCGCTTGACCCGGTGGAACCCGGCCTCGACCAGCTCGCCCGCCCAGCGGGTCTCCGGTGCGCACAAGCCGGTGCGCGCGGTCAGCGCGGGCACGCCGCGCTCGGCGGCCCGTTCGGCGACGCGGTCGAGCAGCCGGGCCAGCAGCGGGGCGCGCAGCTCGACGCCCCGGGCCGGATCGACGAACACGTCCACCCACTCCCGGCCCACGCCGGTCGGGTTGCTCAGGATCGACCAGGCGACCGCCGTCCCGGCCGGGTCGGTGACCAGCCAGGAGTCCCGGGCCGGGTCGACGAACGGCGCGGTCAGCGCGTCCCGCACGTCGTCGGCGTCGAAGTCCGGGTATCCCACGGCGAACGTGTCGGCGGCATGCACCACCGCCAGGATCGCGGGGACGTCGTCGAGCGTGGGGCGGCGGGCCGTCCAGCCGGCGGGGAGCGTCACGCGGCCGATCCTGGCAGCCGGGCCGACCGTCGCGCCTCCCAATTATCCGCCCCGGGCGTGCCGCCGCGCGGCGGTGAGCAGCTCGACCAGCTCCGTGCCGCCGGCCGGGCCGAGGGCGTGGAACGCCGGGGACACCAGGCGGTCGGTCACCGCCTCGGCCCAGATCCGGCGCCGCACCAGCGGCCCGATCGGCGGGTACGGCGGCGCCCACCCGCAGGCGGCGGCGCCCGCCTCCCCTTCCGGCCCGGCCAGCACCGCCTCCAGCGGGGTCAGCCCGGCGGCCCGCACCGCCAGCAGGTACGCCCCGGCGAAGTGCTCGCGCAGCAGCAGCAGGCCGACGGCCGCGCGGGCGCCGGCGGACGGCTCGGGCGCCGGCATCGGCATGGCCCGCCAGGCGGCGAAGAGCGGCATGGCGCTGCCGTCCGCCGCGTCGACGGCACGGCCGAGCAACCCGGCGAGCCGGGCCACGCCGGGTGCGTCGCCCAGCCGGGCCGTTCCCCACCGGCAGCACTCGGCCAGGTTGGCGGCGGCCACCTCCAGCGGCGGCACCGTCCGCGCCGAGGCGTCCCAGCCGTCCGCGACCGCCTCCGGGGCGATGAAGCCGAGCGTCGCGGCCACCGTCTCGGCGCGGACGTCACCGAGCGCGCCGGCCCGCCCGGTGATGTAGAAGGCCCACCCGGAGATGCCGAGCAGCCGGGCCCGGCGCAGCGTGGACGGGCATCGGGAGAACGCCTCGCCGAGTTCCAGCACCAGCGGCTTGCTGGCGGCCACGACCTGCTCGGGAGTCATCGGCGATCCGCCGTCCGTCCACCGTGGCCGTTCATCACGCTCAGTCTGCCCGGTCGTCACCGCGTTCGGCATCCCCCTCTTCGGCGTCGAGCGCCTCCAACACGGCCTCCACCTCGCCGGCACGCCGACGGGCGGCGGTGAGCGTCCGTTCCGCGCCCCGGCGGGCCAGCCGGGCCCGGCTCAGCTCCTGCTCGGCCACGGCCCGGCGGCGCTCCAACTCGGCCAGCTCGGTCTCGATCCGGTCCAGCGCCGCCACGCCGTCCCGTTCGGCCGTACCCGCCCCGGCCAGCTCCTGCTCGGCCCGGTCCAGGTCCGCGCGGGCCTTCGCCAGTTCCCGGGTCGCCGCCCGTCGCCGGGCGGCCCGCTCGGCCCGCGCCGCCCGCTCGTCGCGGGCCCGGCGCGCGTCGGCCCGCGCGGTCGCCCCGTCCGGTCCGCCGGACTTCCCGGCCCGGTCCGGTACGCCGGACTTCCCGGCCCCGTCCGGTACGCCGGACTTCCCGGCCCCGTCCGGTACGCCGGACCTCCCGGCCCGCTGCGGTACGCCGGTCTCCTCCTCGCCGCCGGTCACCAGCCGGAGCTGCGGGCGGGGCACCTCGCCGAACCCGGCGTAGTGGCTGGCCCGCAGCAGCCGGCCGGCGCGTACCTGTTCGGCCACCTCGATGTCGGAGAGCGCGGCGTTGAGCGTCGCCTCCACCTCGCCCAGCGGCAGCTTCCCGGCCGGCGGCGCGGCGGGTTCGGCGGCGGCCAGCTTGCGTACCTCGGCGACCAGCGCGCCCACGACGGCGCGCCGCTGGGCGGAGAGTTCCCGCAGCTTGCCGCCGCGCAGGTCGCGTTGTGCGGCGCGGAGCGAGTCGGCGAGCCGGGCCAGGTCGGCGACCAGCTCGGGTCGCCGGATCGCGAGCAGGTTGACCAGCCAGGCCGCGACCGTGGGCCGGCGCAGTCGGCCGATCTCCCGGGCGGTACGCGGATCGCCCGCCTGGCGCGCCTGCGCGACGGCGGCGTCCCGGGCCGCGACGAACCGGTCCGGCGGCGTGGCGTAGAGCTGCCGGACCACCTCGGCCGGAACGTCAGGCATCGATCCGGGTGCCCGGCTCCAGACGGCGGTAGTCGGTGCCGGACATGGCCGTGTACTGCCGGTCCAGCAGGCCGAGGCCGTTGGCGTTGAGCAGCCCGTCGTGCAGCGCGTACGCGCGGCGGGGGGCGACCGCGCGGACGAAGTCGAGCACCTCGGAGAACTTCGACCAGGGCGCGTGGATCGGGGCGAACAGCGTGTCCACCTGGACGTCGTCGGGGGCGACCAGCGCGTCGCCCGGGTGGTAGACCGTGTCGCCGAGGAGGTAGCCCAGGTTCTGGATCACCGGGATGTCCGGGTGGATGACCGCGTGCTGGCCCCCGTACGCGCGCACCGGCACGCCCGCGGCGGTGAACGACTCGCCCGGCGTGACCACCACGAGCGCCTCGGCGGCGTCGCCGAGGACCCCGGCGAGCGAGGCGGGCCCGTGCACCGGCACCGCCCGCCGCGCCAGCGCCCGGGTCAGCGCGGCGACGTCCACATGGTCCGGATGCTCGTGGGTGACCAGCACCGCGTCCGCGCCGTCCAGCGCCTCGGACGCGTCGCTGAAGACACCGGGGTCGACGACCAGCACTGCCCCGTCGTGCTCCAGCCGGAGACAGGAGTGGGCGTACTTGGTGAGCCGCATCGTGACTCCTCCAATATCGAATCGTGACGTCCTCAGCGCAGTCTGCCGGAACCGGCGCGACCTCGCGTCGCGTCCGAGGTATCGGTCCCGGCTGGCGGGGCCGTCGACGATCGGAGCGGGGAATGGGCGGACGACGACTCCGGGGCGGGTCCCTGGTGGCGGTGGGCCTGGTCGCGGTGCTGGCGGTGGGGGCGTGCAGCGCGGGCGGGGACAGCGGCGGCGACTCGGCGGCGCGGGCGCCGCAGGCGGCCGAGGGCGGCGCGGATCGCGACCAGGCGGCGCCGGGCGGGACCGGCGGCGCCGACCTGCGGGTGGACCAGCGGTCGATCATCTACACCGGAACGATGCAGGTGCGGGTGGACGACGTGGACCGCGCGGCGCGGGAGGCGACCGGGGCGGTGACCGCGGTCGGCGGCTTCGTCGGCGGCGACCGGCGGTCGAGTTCGTCGGCGGACGCCCGGGCGGTGCTGACGCTGCGGGTGCCGGCGGACAGGTTCGCCGGTGTGATCGACCAGCTCGCCGGCTACGGCCGGCAGGAGCGCCGGGAGATCCGCACCGAGGACGTCACCGAGCAGGTGGTCGACCTGGACGCCCGGATCGCCACCCAGCGGGCCCGGGTGGAGAGCGCCCGCAAGCTGCTCGCCCAGGCGAGTTCTGTGGATCAGCTCGTCACGTTGGAGAACGAGGTGGGCACCCGGCAGGCGGATCTGGCCGCGTTGGAGGCGCGCAAGCGCCGGCTGGCCGACCTGACCGCGCTCTCCACCATCACCGTGACGTTCCTCGGTCGGGACGCCAGCACCGCCGAGGAGGGTGCCGACCTCGGCTTCCTCTCCGGGCTGGGCGGCGGTTGGGCGGTGTTCCTCACCTCGGTACGCGTGCTGCTCACCGTGCTCGGCGCCGTGCTGCCGTTCGCGGTGGTGATCGGCGTACCGCTGTGGTTGCTGCTGCGGTGGCGGCGGCGGGTGCGGGCCCGGCGGACGCCGCCGCCCGGCCCGTACCCGGTGGGACCGCCGCCGGTCGGGCCGGGCGGCGGTCCGGTCAGCGCGCCGCCGCCAGTGCCCGCAGCGCGGTCTGGACCATGAGGCGTACGCCCGCCTCGATGGCGCGCTCGTCCACGTCGAAGGAGGCCCGGTGCAGGTCCACGTTGGGACCGTTCCGGCCGACGCCGAGGCGGGCGAGCGCGCCGGGCACGTGCTCCAGGTACCAGGAGAAGTCCTCGCCGCCCATGCTCTGCGGCGTCTCGGCGATGCCCTCCGGCCCGAGCGCCGACGCGGTGGCGGCGGTGAGCACGCCGATGGCCCCGGCGTCGTTGGTCACCGGCGGGCGACCGCGCAGGTATTCCAGGTCGACGGTGGCGCCGGTGGGGGCGAGCACGTCGCGCACCACCTGGGCCACGATCTTGGGGGCCTGCTCCCAGGTCTCCCGGTCCATCACCCGCAGCGTGCCGGCGGCGGACGCCTCGGAGGGGATGACGTTGTAGCGGGTGCCGGCGGAGGCGTGGCCGAACACCAGCAGCAGCCCGCTGTTGGCCGGCACCCGGCGACTGATCAGCGTCGGCACCTCGGTGACCAGCCGGCCGAGCGCGTCGACCAGGTCGACGGTCAGGTGCGGCCGGGCGGTGTGCCCGCCCGGCCCGGTGAGCCGGACGGTGACGTTGTCGGCGGCGGCGGTGATCGGGCCGACCCGCAGGCCGACCTTGCCGACCGGCAGGTTCGGGTCGCAGTGCAGCGCGAAGATCTGCACCACGTCGTCGAGGCCGCCGGCCTCGATGACCTCCAGCGAGCCGCAGGGCAGGATCTCCTCGGCCGGCTGGAAGATGAGCCGCACCCGGCCGTCGAGCTGGCCGAGGTCGGCGAGCTGGGCGAGCAGCATGCCGACGCCGAGCAGCACGGCGGTGTGCACGTCGTGGCCGCAGGCGTGGCAGACGCCGTCCACCGTCGAGCGGTACGGCACGTCCTTCGGGTCGCTGAGCGGCAGCGCGTCGATGTCGGCGCGGAGCGCGACCACCGGCCCGTCGGGGCGGCCGTCGATGTCGCAGATGACGCCGTTGCCCTTCGGCAGCAGGCGCGGGCTCAACCCGGCGAGGGAGAGTTCCCGGTGCACCAGGGCGGCCGTCTCGAACTCCTCGCCCGACAGTTCCGGGTGGGAGTGGATGTGACGGCGGGTCGCGATGAGACCGGGTACCCGCAGCGCGAGCAGATGGTCGAGCTCGAAGGGCAGGGGCTGGGAACCGGTCGGCGCCTCGGGCCGGGACGACGCCAGCGGGCCGCCCGAGGGCAGCGTCAACGCACTCGTCACGTCGAATTCTCGATCACTTGAGAGGGATGGATCATCGGGCAGAACAGCAGACAGCCTAGACCCCCGACGGTGACGCTGCGCAACGTCTTTCTGGTAGCGGTCGGACCGCGCAGCGTCACGAATGCCCTGGTGGGAGCGCTCGAATATCTGCGGGACAGCAGGTAGATCGCGGTCGGACGCCGTCATCTGCCCCCCACCTCCTACAACGCGTAACCGATTCATCGATTACCAAAAGCCGAGTGGTCGTTCCGAATTGTCGCATTAGTCGCGGCAATTAACTGCCACTCCGACAATTGCCCGACAACCGTCGGCTGCCGGGCGACTCCCGACGGTGACATGGCCGTCCGCTCACCGACCGCACATGCTGTCCGTCCCGTTCACCCGATCGGGTTACCCGCATTCGGAAATCGCACACCCGCCCCGGACGCGACGGCGGCCCGCGCCGGGCACCGGGTGCCTCGGCGGGGCCGCCGTCGGGGACGTCTCAGAACCGGTCACTCGGCCGGTGGATGCCCCACACGCCGCGCAGCGTCCCGCAGACCTCGCCCACCGTGGCCCGGGCCCGCAGCGCCTCCTTCATCGGATAGAGCACGTTGGCGTCACCCTCGGCTGCGGCGCGCAGCTCGGTCAGCGCCCGCTCGACCGCTCCCGAGTCACGCTCCGTGCGCAGCTTGGCCAGCCGCTCCGCCTGGGCCGCCTCGATCGACGGGTCCACCCGCAGCGGCTCGTACGGCTCCTCCTCGTCGACCCGGAACCGGTTGAGCCCGACCACCACCCGCTCGCCCGCGTCGATCTCCTGGGCGATCCGGTACGCGGACTGCTCGATCTCCCGCTTCTGGAAGCCGGCCTCGATGGCGTCCACCGCCGAGCCGTGGTCGAACACCCGGTCCATCAGCTCGACGGCCGCCGCCTCCAGCTCGTCGGTCATCGCCTCGATCACGTACGACCCGGCGAACGGGTCGACCGTGGCGGTGAGATCCGTCTCGTACGCCAGCACCTGCTGGGTCCGCAGCGCCAGCCGGGCCGCCTTCTCGGTGGGCAGCGCGATCGCCTCGTCGAAGCTGTTGGTGTGCAGCGACTGGGTGCCGCCGAGCACCGCGCCCAGACCCTGCACCGCCACCCGGACCAGGTTGACCTCCGGCTGCTGCGCGGTGAGCTGCACGCCGGCGGTCTGGGTGTGGAACCGCAGCATCATCGACTTCGGGTTCTTCGCGCCGAAGTCGTCGCGCATCAGCCGGGCCCAGATGCGGCGGGCCGCGCGGAACTTGGCGATCTCCTCCAGCAGCGTGGTGCGGGCCACGAAGAAGAACGACAGCCGGGGCGCGAAGTCGTCGACGGCCAGCCCGGCCGCGAGCGCCGCCCGGACGTACTCCACGCCGTTGGCCAGCGTGAACGCGATCTCCTGGGCGGGGGAGGCGCCGGCCTCGGCCATGTGGTAGCCGGAGATGGAGATGGTGTTCCACTTCGGCACCTCGGCCCGGCAGTAGGCGAAGGTGTCGGCGACCAGCCGCAGGGACGGCTTCGGCGGGAAGATGTACGTCCCCCGCGCGATGTACTCCTTGAGGATGTCGTTCTGGATGGTGCCGTTGAGCGCCGCGCCGGGCACCCCGGTCTCCTCCGCCACGAGCTGGTAGAGCAGCAGCAGCACCGAGCCGGGGGCGTTGATGGTCATCGAGGTGGAGACCTGGTCCAGCGGGATCCCGCCGAAGAGCGTGCGCATGTCCTCGATGGAGTCGATGGCGACGCCGACCTTGCCCACCTCGCCGTGCGCGATCGGGTCGTCCGAGTCGTACCCCATCTGGGTGGGCAGGTCGAACGCGACCGACAGGCCCATCGTGCCGGCCCGCAGGAGCTGGTGGTAGCGCGCGTTGCTCTCGGTGGCGGTGCCGAAGCCGGCGTACTGCCGCATGGTCCACGGCCGCGACGTGTACATCGTCGGGTAGACCCCGCGGGTGTACGGGTACTCGCCCGGCTCACCGAGTCGGGAGTCCAGGTCCGCCGGAAGGTCGGCCGCCGTGTAGACGCCCTTGATCGGGAAACCCGACTCGCTTGACCGCGCATCACTCATTACCGGATGGTAGGACGCGGTCGCCGCTCGGTGGGTGAGGGATACCGCACACCGGACCGGCGGCCCACCGGAGGTGAGTAGCTGGCCACATACCGTCGAGTAGGTAAACGCCCGCCGCGTCGGGTTTCGCATCGGGCGTCGGAACCAGCAAGATAGAGGGGTTGTGTCCCAGCCCCCTCGATATCCCCCGGTGGCTTTTCTGTGACTCAGATTCCGACGTGGAGCGGCGGACCGGCCAGTCCCCCCACTGGACGCGCGGCGCCCGGCACCACCATCGGTGGTCGCTACTCGCTGCGCTCCCCGGTGGGCAACGGCGGCATGGGCACGGTCTGGCGGGCCACAGACACACTTCTGCGCCGTGACGTGGCGGTCAAGGAGGTCGTCCTCCCGCCGGGGCTCGCCCCCAGCGACCGCGACGCGCTCTACGAACGGACGCTGCGCGAGGCGCGCGCCGCCGCCGCGATCCAGCACCCGGCCGTGGTGCAGGTCTACGACGTGGTCACCGAGGGTGGCCGGCCGTGGATCGTGATGGAGCTGCTGGACGCCCGCAGCCTGGCCGACATGGTGATCGAGGACGGGCCGGTCGCGCCGCGCGCGGTCGCCAAGATCGGCATCGCGCTGCTCGGCGCGCTGGAGGTGGCCCACGCCCTCAGCGTCCTGCACCGCGACGTCAAGCCGGCGAACGTGCTGATCTGCTCCGACGGCCGCTGCGTGCTCACCGACTTCGGCGTCGCCCGGATGCCCACCGACGTGCAGCTCACCACGCCCGGGATGGTGCTCGGCTCGCCGCACTTCATCTCCCCCGAGCGGGCCATGGGCCAGGAGTTCGGCCCGCCCAGTGACCTGTTCTCGCTCGGCGTGACGCTCTACACCGCGGTCGAGGGCCGACCCCCGTTCGACAAGGGCGACCCGATCGAGACCATGCACGCCGTGGTCGAGGACCCGCCCGCCACGCCGCAGCGCAGCGGCCCGCTCACCGGCGTGCTGATGGGCCTGCTGGAGAAGGACCCGGCCCGCCGGCTGGACGTGCACCGGGCCCGCGCCATGCTGCGCGAGCTGCTCGCCGGCCCGCTGACCAGCACCGCCACCGCGGTCAACTCGGTCACCGACCCGTACGCGGTGGTGCCGGTGCCGCGCCCGACCACGCCGCCGCCGGCCGCGCCGGAGCCGAAGCCGAGCGGGCAGATCGGCGGCCGGGCGATGATCGGCCCGAGCGAGTCGCTCACCGACCGGCTCGCCGCGCTGCGGCGCGGGGAGCGGCCCACCGCGAAGCCGGCGACCGGCGCCGCGGCGCTCGACGAGACCAGCGCCGACGCGCTCGCCGGCCCGCTGCACACCCCCACCGGCGCGATGTCCGGGCCGGACGCGCCCGAGGCCACCCAGCGCATCTCGTCGGACCCGACCGTCCGGCTGGGCCCGGGCACGGACGCCACGCAGCACATCCCCACCGGCACGCCGGCCACCTACGGCGGCAGCGCCGACGCCACCCAGCCGGTGTACGGCGGTGGCGCGAAGTGGTCGGTGCCGGGCACCGGCCAGCCATGGACCACGCCGGCCACCGCGCCGGCCGGGGGCGGTGGCACGCCCGGCGGCGCGAAGAGCCTGCTCGGCCGCGTGAAGGCGTGGCCCCGCAAGGTGCAGCTCGCCGCCGGCGGCCTGGCGGTGGTGCTGCTTGTTAGCGTGATCGCGCTGACCAGTGGCGGCGACGACGCGCCGCCCGCGATCGTCGGCACGCTGCCGTCGAACTCGGCCGCTGCCCCGCCGGAGATGCAGGAAGTCTCGGCCAAGGGCGTCCGCGTCATGGTGCCGAAGGGCTGGAACAAGGCGACCGGGCAGTCATTCGTCGACTTTGTCGACCCCCAGGACGAGGGTCGTAAGGTGCGGATCATCGCCGAGAAGTGGCGAGGAACGCCGACCAGGTGGGCCGAGAGCGCGCAGAACTTCCTTCGCTCAAAGAGTACTAACTGCGCGAAGCCGTACCAGGAAATTGCTCTGACCGAGAAGGAGATCGCCGGCAGACCCGGCGTGCAGTTCGAGTACACCTGCGGGGACGGCGACGGAAAGCGCCATGGCATCTGGCAAGCCGCGCTGAGCGACGGGAAGATGTACTCGTTCTATTTGTCCTCGACCGAGGCGAATTTCGCCGAGAGTAAGCCCATCTTCAATGAAATGAGCAAAAGCTTTCAGATCGCAGGCGATGGGTAAGACCAAGCGGGAAAATAGTTTCGGAATTTTACACCGACACCATCATTCTCCGCCTCGGATGATCAGCACGGGCTGTCTGCACCAACGCCGCTCAGGTACAAGTCTGACATCCACCCCTCAGGGCTACCTGTGCCAAAGAAGGAAACATAGGACCAAGTGGAGGACGAGGAGCTGCCCCTCGTGACCGTATCCCCATACGTCCAGCAATGCGGGGTCATATACGTGCCGGCAGCCAGTCGCTCCACCAAGCCGCAACTCGTGTGCGGGCCAGTGCGAATGGCGACGCTATCTCCAGTAACCGTTAACGGGCCGTTGTGGGATGCCACGCGATGGGAGTGACTACACGAGGCAGAAGCCGGTGAAGAGAAGGCCAGAGAAACACCCGCCGTAGCAACAACCAAAATGGTTACGCTTACTGACGCACCGAACCGGGATTTGCGCAGACTCCACACAGTATCCTCCTATACCGCCACGAGGTGGCTTGAACACCAAGACTACAGACGAAATCAATTGAGGGCAATGAATACTTCTGACTCGGAGCCGCAGCTCTGACCATCACCCCTTCGCTATGTGCTATCAAGAGGCCATGGCGGCGGACACCACTGACCTTGACGACCTGCGCGGCCGAGCCGAGCGCTGGCTCGCCGACGACCCCGACCCGGCGGACCGGGACGAGCTGCGCGCCGTCCTCGACGGGCTGCCCGGCACGGCCCCCGAGCTGGCCGACCGGTTTGCCGGCCCGCTGACGTTCGGCACCGCCGGGCTGCGCGGCCCGCTGCGCGCCGGGCCCAACGGGATGAACCTCGCCGTGGTCACCCAGGCCGCCGCCGGGCTGGTCGGCTGGCTCGCCGCCCAGGGCGGCGAGGGCCCGCTGGTCATCGGGTACGACGCCCGGCGCGGCTCGCGTGCGTTCGCCGAGCGCACCGCACAGGTGGCCACCGGCGCGGGCCGGCCGGCGCTGCTGCTGCCCCGCCCGCTGCCCACGCCGGTGCTGGCGTTCGCGGTGCGGCAGCTCGGCGCCGTCGCCGGCGTGATGGTCACCGCCAGCCACAACCCGCCGCAGGACAACGGCTACAAGGTGTACCTGGGCGCGCAGCTCGGCGGTGAACTGGGCGCGGGGGCGCAGATCGTGCCGCCGGCCGACGCCGGCATCGAGGCCGCCATCCGGGCGGTCGGCCCGCTCGCCCGGGTGCCGCTCGGCCCGGCCGGCCAGGTGCTCGGCGACGACCTGGTCGCCGCGTACGTGGACCGGGCCGCGGCGGTGGTGGACCCGGCCGGGCCGCGGGACCTGAAGGTCGCGTACACGCCGTTGCACGGGGTGGGCGCGGTGGTGCTGACCGCCGCGTTCACGCGGGCCGGCTTCGGCGTGCCCGGCGTGGTGCCCGAGCAGGCGGAACCGGACCCCGCGTTCCCGACCGTGAGCTTCCCCAACCCGGAGGAGCCGGGCGCGGTGGACCTGCTGGTCGCGCTCGCCAAGCGCACCGGCGCGGACCTGGCGATCGCCAACGACCCGGACGCGGACCGGTGCGCGGTGGCCGTCCGCGAAGCCGGCTCCTGGCGGATGCTGCGCGGCGACGAGGTGGGCGCGCTGCTCGCCGACCACCTGATGCGGCGCGGGGTGACCGGTCTGTACGCCACCACCATCGTCTCGTCGACGCTGCTGCGGGCGATGGCCGAGGCGCGCGGGCTGCCCTACGACGAGACGTTGACCGGGTTCAAGTGGATCGTCCGGGCCGGCGGCGGCCGGGAGCCGCTGGTGTACGGCTACGAGGAGGCGCTGGGCTACTGCGTCGCGCCGGGACACGTCCGGGACAAGGACGGCATCACCGCCGCGCTGACCGTCGCCGAGCTGGCCGCCGGGCTCAAGGCCCAGGGCCGGACGCTCACCGACCGGCTGGACGAGCTGGCCGCCGAGTTCGGCGTGCACCACACCGACCAGCTCTCGGTGCGGGTGGAGGACCTGCGGGTGATCGCGGACTCGATGGCGCGGATCCGGGCGGCCACCCCGACGTCGCTGCTCGGCCAGCCGGTCGCCGAGGCGTCCGACCTGCTCCCCGACGCGGACGTGGTGATCCTGCGCACCGACGCCGCCCGGGTGGTCATCCGGCCCTCCGGCACCGAGCCGAAGCTGAAGGCGTACCTGGAGGTGGTGGCGCCGGTGACCGACGGCGACGTCCCCGGGGCCCGGCAGCGCGCCCGCGCCGCCGTCACCGAGCTGCGCACCGAGATCGCCGCCGCGCTGGGCCTCTGACCGAGATGCAAGGAGGGGCCCCTTCTTGACCCCTGAGTGTGCGAAGGGGCCCCATCTATACCGGATGCGTTAACAGGGGTCCCTCCTTACCGCTTGCCGAGGGCGGCGTCGACCGCCTGGCCCAGGGCGGCGATCACCAGGCTCACCGAGGGGCGCACCACGCTGTCGTCCAGGCTCACCGTGCCGGAGAAGCCGGCGCCGGCCGCGATCTCCTCCAGGCGCTTGCCGGCGTCGTCGGCGGCGGCGCCGGTGAGCCCGAGCGCCGGTTCCATCCGCAGCACCGCGACCAGCGTGGCGAGCGCGGCGGTCCGCTCGTCCGGGAGCTGCCCGCTGGTCAGCGCGTCGGCCAGCCGCCGTCGGATGTCCGCCTCGACCGAGGCGTCCGCCACCGGGTAGCGGTGCACGTGGATGAAGCCCAGCTCGGTCTCGTCGACGTCGCGGACCACGCCCCGTTCGCAGAGGTCGCCGAGGATCCGGTCGCGCAGGCCGTGCCGCAGCCGCTGCACCCACGACGAGGGCGTGTGCGGCGTGTCCGCGGCGATCTTGGCGAGCACCGCGTCCGCGATCGGCTCGCCGGTCGGCGCGGGGTCGACCACCGCCAGGTTCCCGTCCGCGTACGCGATCCGGCCGGCCAGGGCCAGCTCGACCAGCACCGCCGCGGCCATGCCCAGGTCCAGGCTGATCCGGGGCATGGCGGCCTTGCCGGATTCGTCGTCATACGCGAGGAGGAGCAACTCCTCGGCGAGCGCAACACCAGTCATGGCCCGGAACGCTAGCGCCTCCCCGCACCCCCGCGCACCAACTCGCCGCCGTCGCGTCCCCTACCCGCCTGTTTCACGGAAAGCGGGCCTTTCCGAGGGGAATGAGCCCTCTTTCCGTGAATCAGCGACATCGAGGGGTGGGCGGGCGTCAGAAGCGGGGCATGCCGCCGAACTGGCGGTCGCCGGCGTCGCCGAGGCCGGGCACGATGAACATCCGGTCGTTCAGGCCCTCGTCGATGGACGCGGTGACCAGGCGCAGCGGCAGGCCGCTGCGCTCCAGCCGCGCGATGCCGACCGGGGCGGCCAGCACGCAGAGCACGGTGATGTCGGTGCAGCCACGGTCGGCGAGCAGCCGGCAGCAGTGCTCCAGCGAGCCGCCGGTGGCCAGCATCGGGTCGAGCACCAGCACCGGCAGGCCGCTGAGGTCCCGGGGCAGCGACTCCATGTACGCCCGCGGCTCGTACGTCTCCTCGTCGCGGGCCAGGCCCACGAAGCCCATCGACGACTCGGGCACCAGGGCGAGCGCGGCGTCGGCCATGCCGAGTCCGGCCCGCAGCACCGGCACGAGCAGCGGCGGGTTGGCCAGCCGGGTGCCCTCGGTGGCGGTGACCGGAGTCTGGATCGAGTACTTCTCGACGGGGAAGGAGCGCGCGGCCTCGTACACCAGCATGGTGGTGAGTTCGCGCAGCGCCGCCCGGAACGACGAGGAGTCGGTCCGGGCGTCCCGCATGGCGGTCAGCCGCGTCTGGGCGAGCGGATGGTCAATGACGTGTACGTCCACGATCGCTCAACCTACCGGTCCCCGACCCGGCGCAGGGCGGGTGCGGGCGGACCAGCGACGCCGCTCACGTGCGGCGCTCAGACCGCTCCGCAGTGACCAAGATCACTCGACTCGCGGGTGCGTACTATTCGGGGCATGACGGCGACAACGACGTCGGCCCGGTCGGACCTCTCCGAGCTGGGACGATCCGAGACCGCTCTGCGGACCTTCCTGCACGGCCTACCCGGCGTGGACCAGGTCGGCGCGGAGCAGCGGGCGGCCCAGCTCGGCACCCGCTCCATCAAGACCACGGCCAAGGCCGAGGCGATCGACCTGGCGATCCGGATGGTCGACCTGACCACGCTGGAGGGGGCCGACACCCCCGGCAAGGTGCGGGCGCTGGCAACCAAGGCGCTGCGGCCCGACCCGGCGGACCCGAGCTGCCCGCACGTCGGCGCGGTCTGCGTCTACCCCGCCATGGTCCCGTACGTGGCCGAGGTGCTGGTCGGCAGCGGCGTGCACCTGGCCAGCGTGGCGACCGCGTTCCCGTCCGGGCAGGCGCCGCTGGAGATCAAGCTCACCGACGTGCGGGCCGCCGTCGAGGCCGGCGCCGACGAGATCGACATGGTGATCAACCGGGGCGCGTTCCTGGCCGGGCGCTACCAGGAGGTCTACGACGAGATCGTGGCCACCAAGGCAGCCTGCGGGGACGCGCACCTCAAGGTGATCCTGGAGACCGGCGAGCTGGCCACCTACGACAACGTGCGCCGCGCCTCCTGGCTCGCCATGCTGGCCGGCGGCGACTTCATCAAGACCTCCACCGGCAAGGTCCCGGTCGCGGCCACGCTGCCGGTGACGCTGGTGATGCTGGAGGCGGTCCGCGACTTCCGGGCCGCCACCGGGCGGCAGGTCGGCGTCAAGCCGGCCGGCGGCATCAAGAACACCAAGGACGCGATCAAGTACCTGGTCATGGTCAACGAGACGGTCGGCGCCGACTGGCTCGACCCGGACTGGTTCCGGTTCGGCGCGTCCAGCCTGCTCAACGACCTGCTCATGCAGCGCACCAAGCTGACGACCGGCGTCTACGCCGGCCCCGACTACTTCACCCTGGACTGAACGCGATGTTCGAATACGCACCCGCCCCCGAGTCACGCTCGGTGGTCGACCTCAAGCCCTCGTACGGGCTCTTCGTCGACGGGACGTTCGTCGACCCGGCCGACGGCGGCAGCTTCAAGTCGATCAACCCGGCCTCCGAGGAGGTCCTGGCCGAGATCGCCGAGGCCGGCAGCGCGGACGTGGACCGCGCGGTCCGGGCCGCCCGGACGGCGTACGAGAAGGTCTGGGGTCCGATGCCGGGTCGGGACCGGGCGAAGTACCTGTTCCGGATCGCCCGGATCGTCCAGGAGCGCTCGCGCGAGCTGGCCGTGCTGGAGTCGCTGGACAACGGCAAGCCGATCAAGGAGTCGCGCGACGTCGACCTCCCGCTGGTCGCCGCGCACTTCTTCTACTACGCCGGCTGGGCGGACAAGCTGGAGCACGCCGGCTTCGGCCCGGACCCGAAGCCGCTCGGGGTGGCCGCCCAGGTCATACCGTGGAACTTCCCGCTGCTCATGCTGGCCTGGAAGATCGCCCCGGCGCTCGCCGCCGGCAACACGGTGGTGCTGAAGCCGGCCGAGACCACCCCGCTGACCGCGCTGCTGTTCGCGGAGATCTGCCAGCAGGCCGACCTGCCGCCCGGCGTGGTCAACATCGTCACCGGGGCCGGCGACACCGGCCGCGCGCTGGTCGAGCACCCGGGCGTGGACAAGGTCGCGTTCACCGGCTCCACCGAGGTCGGCAAGGCCATCGCCCGCGGCGTCGCCGGCACCCGCAAGAAGCTCACCCTGGAGCTGGGCGGCAAGGCCGCCAACATCGTCTTCGACGACGCCCCGGTCGACCAGGCGGTCGAGGGGATCGTCAACGGCATCTTCTTCAACCAGGGGCACGTCTGCTGCGCCGGGTCCCGGCTGCTGGTCCAGGAGTCGGTCGCCGAGCAGGTGCTGGAGTCGCTCAAGCGCCGGATGGCCCGGCTGCGGGTCGGTGACCCGCTGGACAAGAACACCGACGTCGGCGCGATCAACTCGGCCGAGCAGCTGGCGCGCATCCGCGAGCTGTCCGACGTCGGCGCCGCCGAGGGGGCCGAGCGCTGGTCGCCGCCGTGCGAGCTGCCCGACCGCGGGTTCTGGTTCGCGCCGACCATCTTCACCGGGGTCACCCAGGCGCACCGCATCGCCCGCGAGGAGATCTTCGGCCCGGTGCTGTCCGTGCTGACGTTCCGCACCCCGGCGGAGGCCGTCGAGAAGGCCAACAACACGCCGTACGGGCTGTCGGCCGGGATCTGGACCGACAAGGGTTCCCGGATCCTGTGGGTCGCCGACCGGCTGCGCGCCGGCGTGGTGTGGGCCAACACGTTCAACAAGTTCGACCCGACCTCACCGTTCGGCGGCTACAAGGAGTCGGGCTACGGTCGCGAGGGCGGCCGGCAGGGGCTGGAGGCGTACCTCAATGTCTGAGCGGGTCGCGGTACGCAAGACGTACAAGCTCTTCATCGGCGGGAAGTTCCCGCGCAGCGAGTCGGGACGGTCGTATCTCGTGCAGGACTCCAACGTGTCGCTGGCCTCCCGCAAGGACGCGCGGGACGCGGTGGTCGCCGCCCGGGCCGCCGTGAAGGGCTGGGCCGGGGCGACCGCGTACAACCGGGGTCAGATCCTCTACCGGGTCGCCGAGATGCTGGAGGGCCGGCGCGAGCAGTTCGTCGCGCTGGGCGTCCCGGCCGACGAGGTGGACGCGGCGATCGACCGCTGGGTCTGGTACGCCGGCTGGTCCGACAAGCTCCCGCAGGTCTACGGCGGCGCGAACCCGGTGGCCGGCCCGTACTTCAACCTCTCCGCGCCGGAGCCGACCGGCGTGGTCGCCGTGGTGGCCCCGGAGTCCCCGGCGCTGCTCGGCCTGGTGAGTGTGATCGCCCCGGCGATCGTCACGGGCAACACGGTGGTGGTGGCCGCCTCCCCGGCCGCGCCGCTGGCGGCGGTCACGCTGGCCGAGGTGCTGGCCACCTCCGACCTGCCGGGTGGTGTGGTGAACGTCCTCACCGGGAAGATCACCGAGACGGTGCCGACGCTCGCCGCGCACATGGACGTCAACGCGATCGACCTGACCGGTGTGGCGGATGCCGAGCTGGCGGCGGAGCTGGAGGTCAAGGCGGCGGAGAACCTCAAGCGGGTGCTCCGGCCGGCCCCGGCCGACCACGACTGGCACACCGATCCGGGCCTCACCCGGATGACCACTCTCCTGGAGACCAAGACCGTCTGGCACCCCAAGGGCGTCTGACCGCCACGTCACCCCAGCAAGATCCGCGCACTTTCACGGAAAGAGTGGCGATCCGCGCCTGGATGGCCACTCTTTCCGTGAATCAGGGGTGGGTGGGTGGGGCGGGGGTGACGGGGCGACGGGCGGGTCTACTACGGGGGGTAGGATTGACGGGTGACTCGGCTGGGGGACCTTGAGCGTGCGGTGATGGACGTGCTGTGGGACTCGGTCCCCGCCGCGTCGGACGGCGTGACGGTGCGCGAGGTCGCGGACGCGCTGGACGGGCGCGAGCTGGCCTACACGACGGTGATGACCGTGCTCGACCGGCTCGCCGGCAAGGGCATGGTGCAGCGCGAACGGGAGGGGCGGGCCTGGCGCTACCGGCCGGCCGCCACCCGGGAGGCGCACATCGCCCAGCTCATGCTCGACGCGCTCGACCTCGGTGGCAGCCGGGACGCGGCGTTGGTGCGCTTCGCCCGCTCGGTGACCGGGACGGAGGCGGACGTGCTCCGCTCCGCCCTCGCCGCCGAGGCCGGACTCGCCGAACCCGGACGCGCCGAACCCGACCAGGCCCGGTCCGCCGGGGCCGGGGTGAGCGGCCGGATCGAGGAGCCGCGGGCCACCGGGCCGGCGCTCGACGAGGCGACGGACCGGTAGGCGACCGCCGTGGCGTACGCCGTGCATTTCGCCGCGACCATCCTGGCCTGCTGGCTGACCGCGCAGGTCCTCGCCGCCGCGCGGTGGACGTGGCGCGCGCCGCGGGTGGCGATCGTCTGCTGGCAGGCGGTCGGGTTGGCGCTGGGGCTCTCCGCCATGGGGCTGCCGATGGCGGTGGGGCTCGCCGCCTACGACCGGCCGACCGGGAGCGCGCTGCTGGCGCTCGGCGACGACCTGGCCCACGGCACGCTGCCGGCCGGCGTGGGCGCGGTGCACCTCAGCCTGGTCGGGGTCGGCTTCGGCATCGGCGCGGTGCTGGTCACCACCACCGTGCGGGCCGTGCACGGCGCGGTCCGCGCCCAGCGCCGGCACCGGGAGCTGCTGAGCCTGGTCGCCCGGCGCGATCCGACGGTGCCCGGCGCGCTGGTGCTCGACCATCCGAGCGCGGCGGCGTACTGCCTGCCCGGGGTGCGTCCCCGCGTGGTGGTGAGCGCCGGCACTGTCGACCTGCTGGCTCCGGCCGAGCTGGCGGCGGTGCTCACCCACGAGCGTGCGCACGCCCAGGAGCGGCACGACCTGGTGCTGCTGCCGTTCACCGCGCTGTGCCGGGCGCTGCCCTGGTTCCGCTGGGTGCGCGACGCGCACGCGCGGGTGGCGCTGCTGGTCGAGATGCGCGCCGACGACAAGGCCCGCGAGTTGCACGCGGACGAGCCGCTGGCCGGCGCGCTGCGTCGGTTCGCCGCCGCCGGGCACCGGGTGACGCCGGCCGGCACGCTCGGCATCGGTGACCGCGATCTCGACGTACGGGTGCAGCGTCTGCTGGTCGCGGACCGCCCGCCCCGGGTGCTGGGGGCCACCGCGCTGGCCGTCGCCGCGACGCTCGTCGCGTTGCCGGTTTCCCTGTTCCTGAGCTGATCCGCCCTCGGCGGGTCACCGGGACCTCACCGGACCCTATAGGTAGTCAGTCTACGTGTAGGGTGGCTACGACAAGCGAGCCAACCCGTGGGAGAACGCGCCATGGACCCCCTGCTCCTCGCCCGCCTCCAGTTCGCCACCACCACCTCGATCCACTTCCTCTTCGTGGTGGTCACGCTCGGTCTGGTCACCCTGCTGGTCGGACTCCAGACCGCCGGCTACCTCACCGGCAAGCCGGTCTACGAGCGGCTGACCCGGTTCTGGGGCCAGCTCTACGTGATCAACTACGTGCTCGGCATCGCCACCGGGATCGTCATGGAGTTCCAGTTCGGGCTGAACTGGAGCGGCCTGTCGCGCTACGTGGGCAACGTGTTCGGTGCGCCGCTGGCCATCGAGACGCTCGTCGCGTTCTTCCTGGAGTCCACGTTCCTCGGGATGTGGATCTTCGGCTGGCACCGGCTGCGGCGCGGTGTGCACCTGGCGCTGCTCTGGGGCGTCGCGCTGACCGCGTACGCCTCGGCGTTCTGGATCATGGTGGCGAACGCCTGGCTCCAGCACCCGGTCGGCTACGAGGTACGCGACGGCGTGGCCCACCTCACCGACTTCGGCGCGCTGGTGACCAACCCCACGTTCGGCTTCGCGTTCGGTCACGTGGTGTCCGCGAGCCTGGTCACCGGTGGCCTGCTGATGGCCGCGGTCAGCGCGTGGCACCTGCTCCGGCGTACCCCCGACTTCGTGCTGTTCCGCACCTCGCTGCGGCTCGGGCTGGTCACCGCGGCGCTCGCGGTGACCGCGTTGCAGGGCTTCGGCTTCGCCCAGTTCGGCCCGGTCGGTCAGCTCCAGCCCACCAAGTTCGGCGGCGGCCCGGACCGGGACGCGCTGGTCGCCGACTGGACCGCCCGGTTCGGCCCGGGTGACTGGGAGCCGCCGGTGTTGTCCAGCGTCGGCCTCGGCTTCATGATCCTGATCGGCTTCGCGCTGGGCTGCGTCTGGCTGCTGCTGCCGCTGCTCTGGCGCGACTGGATCATCCGGCTGAGGTTCCCGCTGTGGCTGGTCCTGCTCGGCCTGCCGCTGCCGTTCGTCGCGGTGCTGCTCGGCTGGATCGCCCGGGAGGTGGGCCGCCAGCCCTGGGTGGCGTACGGGCTGCTGCCCACCGAGCGGGCCGTCTCGCCGGTGTCGCCGGGGCTGATGCTCGCCTCGCTGCTCGGGTTCGGCCTGCTGCTCGGCGCGCTCGCGGTCACCAACTGGGCGCTGATGGCCCGGCACGCCGCCCGGGGCGCGCTCGACCCGGCCCTGGGCCGCCCGCCCGCACCCGACCCCGACGCCCACCACCAGCCCGTGTTCGCCTGAGGAGCCCGCCCGTGGAACTCGCCTGGTACGCCCTGCTCGGCCTCTTCTTCGCCGCCTACCTGGTGCTCGGCGGCTACGACTACGGCGTCGGCCTGCTGCTGGCCCGGCGCGCGGGAGCGGGCGCCGGTCGGACCGCGCTCACCGCGGTCGGGCCGTTCTTCCTCGGCAACGAGGTCTGGCTGGTGGCCGCCGTCGGCATCCTGTTCGGCGCCTTCCCCACGCTGGAGGGTGAGCTGCTCGCCGGCTTCTACCCGGTGGTGCTCGGCGCGCTGGCCGGCGTGGTGCTGGTGACCGCCGGCGTGCAGCTCCGCAGCCGGCCGACCGGCGGCCCGGCCCGCGCCGGCTGGGACCGGGTGGTGGTGGTCGGCAGCGTGCTGGCCGCACTGGGCTGGGGCGCGCTGCTCGGCGGGCTGCTCCAGGGCGTGCCGCTGACCGCCGACGGGCACGTGGCCGGCGTCGGCCACGTGGTGACCCCGTTCGTGGCCGCCACCGGGCTGACGCTGCTCGCGCTGGTCGCGGTGCACGGTGCGACGTTCCTCACGCTCCGGCTGCCGCCCGCCGACGCGCCGGCACTCGCCCGGCTGGCCCGCGGCCTGGTGCCCGCCGCGCTCACCGCGGTCGCCGCGACCACCGTCCTGGGCCTGCTCTCCGATCGGGTACGCGCTGCCGTGGCCCGGCCGGCGCTCGCCGTACTCCTGCCGTTTGCGCTGGTCGCGGCGCTGCTGGTGGCTCGCGCGGCGCTGCGCCGGGGCCGGGCCGGGGTGGCGTTCGCGGCGACCGCGACGGCGCTGGCGCTGCCGGCGCCGCTGGTCGGGGCCGCGCTCTGGCCCCGGGTCCTGGTGGCCACCGGTGATCCGGCGGCCTCGCTGACGGTCGCCGGGGCCGCCGCCAGCCGCCCGACGCTGGTCCTGCTGGGCTGGCTCGTGCTGCCGCTCGTGCCGGCCCTACTAGGCTTTCAGGCGATGTGCTGGTGGGTGTTCCGAGGACGAGTCGACGGCAGGGCACCGGTGTACTGGTGAACCGCCGCCCGTTCGATCCGCGTCTGCTGCGCCGGGTCCCCGCGGCCCGGCGTGACCTCGCCGTGCTCGCGGCGCTGGGCGGCCTGACCGCGCTGCTGGTGGTCGCCCAGGCCACCGCGCTGGCCACACTGCTGGCCACCGCGATCGACGGGCGGCTGCACCGGCCGGCGCTGGCCGGTTTCCTGGTGGCGGTCGCGGCCCGGGCGCTGGTGAGCTGGGCGCAGGGCACGGTGGCGGCGCGGGCCGCCGCGACGGTCAAGGCGGCGCTCCGGGCGGACCTGCTCCGCGCGGTCGGCCGGCACGGTCCCACCTGGGTCGCCGGCCGGCGGGCCGGGCAGCTCGCCACGCTGGCCGGGCGCGGCCTGGACGCGCTCGACCCCTACTTCACCGGCTACCTGCCACAGCTCGTGCTGAGCGTGACCGTGCCGGCGGCGGTGCTGGCCCGGGTCGTGTTCGCCGACTGGAGCTCGGCGCTGATCATCGCGCTCACCATCCCGCTCATCCCGATCTTCGGCGCGCTGCTCGGCTGGCAGGCGCAGGCCGCCACCGAACGGCAGTGGCGGCGGCTGTCGCTGCTCGGCGGCCACTTCCTCGACATGGTCGCCGGGCTGCCCACGCTGCGCGCGTTCGGCCGGGCCCGGGCCCAGGTCGACGTGGTGCGCCGGATGGCCGACGGCCACCGCGAGGCCACCATGCGGACGCTGCGGATCGCGTTCCTCTCCGCGCTGGTGCTGGAGCTGGTCGCCACGCTCTCCGTCGCGCTGGTCGCGGTGCCGGTCGGCATCCGGCTGCTCGGCGGCGGGATCACGCTCTCCACCGCGCTGCTGGTGCTGCTGCTCACCCCGGAGGCGTACCTGCCGCTGCGCGCCGCCGGCAGCCGGTTCCACGCCAGCATGGAGGGGCTCACCGCGCTGGACGAGGCGCTCACGCTGTCCGCTACCGACGCGCCGACCGGCCCGGCCACCGCCGGGAGCGCGACGCCGGACGGCCGCGGCGAGATCCGGTTCGAGGGCGTGACCGTCGCGTACGACCGGACGACCGCGCTGCGCGACGTGACGTTGACCATCCGGCCCGGCGACCGGGTGGCGGTCATCGGTCCGAGCGGCGCGGGCAAGAGCACGCTGCTCAACCTGCTGCTCGGCTTCGTCACGCCGACCGCCGGCCGGATCACCGTGGACGGGGCCGACCTCTCCGGGGCCGACCCGGACGCCTGGCGCCGCGAGCTGGCCTGGGTGCCGCAGCGGGCGCACCTGTTCGCCGGTTCGCTGGCCGACAACATCCGACTCGGCGCGCCGGACACCCCTGACGACGCGCTGGCCGCCGCCGTCGCCGACGCCGCGCTGGACGAGGTGGTCACCGCGCTGCCCGACGGGCTCGACACCCGGCTCGGCGAGCGCGGCCACGGCCTGTCCAGCGGGCAGCGGCAGCGCGTCGCGCTGGCCCGCGCGTTCCTGCGGGACGCCCCGCTGGTGCTGCTCGACGAGCCGACCGCCCGGCTGGACAGCGCCAGTGAGGCGGTGGTGCTGGACGCCACCCGCCGGCTGGTCGCCGGCCGGACCGCGCTGCTGGTCGCGCACCGCCCCGCGCTGCTGGCCGACGCCGACCGGATCCTGCGCGTCGAGGACGGCCGGGTCACCGAACTGCGCCCCACGACCACCGGCCCGGCGGTGACTCGGTGACCCCGCGCCCCCGCACGACGCCCCACGACCACCGGCCCGGCGGTGACCCGGTGACCCCGCGCCCCCGTAGGGTCCGGGCCGGCCGTGCCCGCCGGGCGGTGGCCCGGTGACCGCCGGCGACGGCGTGACGCCGGTGGGGCGGGTGCCCGCCGGGCCGACCGGGGTCCCGGTGGAGCCGTCCGGCCCGCCAGAGCCACCGGCGCGCGCCCGTCGGGGCGCCGAGCGGGCGGTGCTGCGCCTGGCCCGGCCGTACCTGGGCCGGTTGCTGGGCGCCGGGCTGCTCGCCGCGGCCACCGAGTTCGCCGGGTTGGCGTTGATGGCCACCGCCACCTGGCTGCTGATGAGCGCCGCCGGCCGGCCGCCGCTGGACCGGCTCACCGTGGCCATCGTCGCGGTCCGGGCGCTCGCGGTCGGTCGGGGGGTGTTCCGCTACACCGAGCGGCTCGCCGGGCACGACGCCGTACTCCGCATGATCACCGACGTCCGGGCCCGGGTCTTCGCCACGCTGGCGGCCCGGCGCGACGCCGCCGACCGGCGCACCGGGGACGCGCTCAGCCGGCTGGTCTCCGACGTGGAGGCGGCCCAGGACCTGCTCCTGCGGGTGCTGGTGCCGGGTGCGGCGGCGGCGCTGGTCAGCCTGCTCGCCGTCGGTGGCGCCGCGCTGATCTCACCGCCGGCCGCCGGCGTGCTGGCGGTCGGCCTGCTGGTGGCCGGCGTGGCGCTGCCCGCGCTGGCCACCCGGCTCACCCGCCGGGCCGCCGACGAGGTGGCCCCGTTGCGTGGCGCGCTCGCGGTGGACGCGGTCGACCTCACCCACGGCGCCGCCGACCTGGCCGCGTTCGGGGCGACCGGCGCCGCGCTGGCCGCCGCGAACGGGCGGGCCGGGCGGCTGGCCCGGCTGGAACGCCGGCTCGCCGCGGTCGGCTTCGCGGTGGACGCGGCGGGCGTGCTGGTGGGCGGTCTCACCGCCGCCGCCGTGGTGCTCGTCGCGCTGCGCGCCGACGTGAGCGGGGTGCTGGTCGGGGTGCTCGCGGTGGGCACGCTGGCCGCCGTCGAGGTGGCTCTCGCGCTGGTCGCCGCCGCCCGGCAACGGACCCAGCTCCGGGCCGGGCTGACCCGGGTCGCCGACCTGCTCACCGAGCCCTCGGCACCGGCCCCGTCCGTGGTTGCGGGACCGGTGCCGGACGGTCACGACGTGCGGTTCGAGGGGGTGACGGTCCGCTACCGGGCCGGCGCCGCGCCCGCGCTGACCGGGTTCGACCTCGACCTGCCGGCCGGCCGTCGGGTGGCGGTGGTCGGGCCGAGCGGGGCCGGCAAGAGCACGCTGGCCGCGGTGCTCACCGGCGCGGTCCGCCCCGACGCCGGCCGGGTCACCGTCGGCGGCGTACCGGTGGCGCAGCACCCGGCCGGACACCTGCCCCGGGTGGTCGGCGGCCTGCTGGCCGAGGCGTACGTCTTCCACGCCACGGTGCGGGAGAACCTGCTGCTCGGCCGCCCGGACGCCGACGAGGCGGAGCTGGCCGGGGCCACCGGGGCGGCCGGGCTGCGGGACTGGGTACGCGACCAGCCCGAGGGCTGGGACACCGTGGTCGGTGAGCAGGGCGGGCAGCTCTCCGGCGGGCAGCGGCAACGGTTGGCGCTGGCCCGGGCGTTGCTGGCCGCCCCGCCGGTGCTGGTGCTGGACGAGCCGACCGAGGGCCTCGACCCGGCGGCGGCGGACGCGGTGCTCGCCTCCACCCTGGCCGCCACCCCGGCCGGGCACTCGGTGCTGCTGATCAGCCACCGGCTCAGCGGCCTGGCCGGGCTGGACGAGATCGTGGTGCTGGAGGACGGCGGCGTGGTGCAGCGCGGCCGGCACGAGGAGCTGGTGGCGCGCCCCGGCTGGTACCGCGACCAGTGGCTGCGCCAGGAGGCGGCCGAGCGCGGCTATCTGGCGCTCGCGCCCTGAGCCGGCTCCGGGGATTCCCCCGACGCGGCCGTCGACCGGCGGTGGCAGGCTGGTGCCATGCGGGTGGAGCACGGTGGGGCACGGGTCGAGGACCGGCTGCGTGAGCTGTCCGGGCGGCTGCACGGGCCGACCCGGCTCAAGGCCGACCTGCTGACCGAGGCACGGCACGCGCTGGAGGACGCCGTCGAGGCGTACCGCGAGGGGGGTCTGCCGCGGGCGGAGGCGGAGCGGCGCGCGGTGGCCGAGTTCGGCACCGCCGCCCAGCTCGCGCCGGGCTTCCAGGCCGAGCTGGCCGCCGGCGCGCTGCGCGGGCTGGCGGTGCGCACGCTCGCGGTCGCGGCGGTGCTGATCGCCGCCGGGGACCTGACCTGGCACGGGTCGAGCTGGAGCACCGGCCCCCGACCGCCGGCGGGCTACCTGCTGCTCGCCTCGTCGATACACGGCATCTGGGGGCTGATCGCCGGGCTGGCGCTGGCCGGCCTGGTGCTCGGCGCGCTCGCCGCTCGGCGGGGTTCGACCCGGCTCGTCCGGTCGACCCGCGCGGTCGGCTTCGGGTTGACCGGTGGCCTGCTGGTCGGCGCGCTCGCCGGTAGCGCCCTGTTCGGCTGGTCGGTCCGGCTGTGGGACGCGGCGCTGACCTGGCCGCCGATGATCATCGGGGCGGTGGTGGCGTCGGCGGCCTGGTTCTCGCTGGCCCGCTCGGCCCGCTGGTGGCTGCTCAGCGCGCGCGGCCCGCGGTTCGCCCGCCGGTGAGGCCGCTCAGGCCGGCGTCGCGGGCGGCTCGTCCACGCCGAGGAAGCGGCCCACGGTGGCGCTGAACTCGCGCCAGCCGGCCCGTTCCCCGGCGAGCGCCCGGCCGCCCGCGTCGGTGAGCTGGTAGGTGCGCCGTTCCCGGCCGTTGACGGTGCTCCACGTGCTGGCCACCAGGCCGGCCCGTTCCAGCCGGCGCAGCGCCGGATAGATGGTGCCGGTGGGCAGGTCCAGCGCGCCGCCGCTGCGGGCCCGCAACGCCTCGATGATCGCGTAGCCGTGCTGCGCGCCCTGCTCCAGCACGGCGAGCAGCAGCGCGTCCAGGTGTCCGTGCAGCGCCTGCGCCTTCATGTGTAGAAAGCCTACTTGTGAGGCGTTCGGGACGCCACCGGGGTGCGGCTCCCGGTCGGAACCGGTTGCCCACTAGGGTATGTGCGCAGAGTCACTCGGCGGCGCGACGCCGCCGGGTGGGCACCCGAACGCACACGGAGGTCAGCGTGGCCCGCCAGTCGCCCCAACGGCCCGACGCCGACGAGCCCGAGCTCGACGACACCGACACCTCGGCCGCAGCAGACGAGGTCGAGGTCGACCGTCCGGCGGCGGACCGCGCCCTCTGGGACGAGGTGCGGATCGACCCGGTGGAGATCGCCCTGCCCGCCGGCACCGGCTTCACGCTGCGGGCCTACCGGCCGGCGCGCGAGCTGACCCCGACCGACGTCGACGAGCGCGACCAGGACGACCCGTTCCTGGCCCGCCGCCAGGTCGTCGAAGCCGAGGACGACGAGGAGGTGGTGATCCTCGACGAGGAGTTCGCCGCCCTCTCCGCCGAGGAGGACGACGAGGACGAGAAGTCCGACGGGAAGCGCCGCCCCGGCAAGGCCGACGCGGACGCCGACGGCGCCGCCGACGAGGCCCGGGCGGACGACGAGGACGGGGCCGACGACGAGGCGGACGAGGACGACGACGCCGCGGGCGACGAGGAGGTGCCGGTCTTCCTCACCCACAAGGGGCGGCTGCTGCTCTTCAAGACGCCGGAGTCACTTGTCACTTTCATCCGTTCCGGTGCGCCCAACGACCTCTCCCAACTGGACAGCTGGAATGAACTGTCCGAACGGCTGGAACCGGCCGACGTCGCCCCGCTGGACGAGGACACCTACGAGCTGGACCTGGTGGTGGAGAACCTGCGCGGCGGGCACGACGCGTGGGATCCGGCGCTGCTGATCGAGGCCGGCGAGGTCGCCCGTGACCTGGCGTACGCCCTGCGGCTACCCGCCGTCCTGGACATGCTCTCCGCCGGCTCCAGCCTGGACGATCTGGACGAGGCGCTGCGCGCTTCCGTCAACGGCGGGGTCGGTGGTTTCCTGGGTCGTCGCCGGCTGAAGAAAATCGGGGCACAAACCGCAAGTCTGGGTTGGCGCACCATTGTCGGCAAGATCTCTGCCGTTGTGGACTGGCGCGACTGACCCGGAGCGGGGAGCATCAGTCTCTGGCAGAGCAACCTGTGTCCCGGGAGGAGGACGACGCTGTGGCGCTCGTGCGCGTGTACTGCGGTCTGGCCTCGGCAGATCCGGCCGACCGAACGGCTTCGGCCGGAACGACGCTGACGTCCGCTGTGGTCGACGACGCAGGCCGTCTGCTGCACGTCTGTGAGATCGGTGACGAGCCCGCCGGCTACGCCCGGCTGGTCACGCTGCTGGTCGAGCGGTCCGGTGGGCCCAGCGGCGTGGCCATCGCCGCGGACAGCGACGACCACACCGTCACCTCGCTGCTCAGCGCCGCCGGTCGGCCGTTGGCGATCGCCGACGACGACTCGGTCGACGACTTCGCCGAGCGGTTCGCCGACGACGACTCGCTGGAGGAGATGCAGTCCCCGCCGGCCGAGCGCCGGGCGGTCGGGCTGGCCCGGGCGCTCCAGGCCGGCGCGCTCTCCGCGGTGACGCTCCCGGCGCCGCGCGACCTGGCCGGCTACAAGCAGGTCCTCTCCGCCCACGCGGCACTGGCCAGCGGGCGGCACTCGGCCGCGGTGACGCTGCGCGAGGTGCTCCGCGAGCTCTACCCGGCCGCGCTGCGCGCGTACCCCGATCCCGCCGAGCCGGTCGCGCTGGCGGTCCTCGACGCGCTACCCGAGCCGAGCATGCTGACCGGCACCTCGGCCCGGGGCCGTGACCTCGGCGTCGCCACCGACGCCGTCTCCGCGCAGCTGGCCGCCGACGGCCTGGCCGACGCCGACACCGTCACCGAGGCGGTGACCGCGCTCCGGGTCGCCATCTCCGAGACGCCCCGCCGGGCCACCGTCAACCGGGCGCTCACCGCCGCCGTCGCCGAGACGGTGCGGCAGGCGGTCGCCTCCGTCCGCGCCCTGGACGCTGGCTGCGACGCGCTGGTGGGCGCGCTGGCCGAGCGCACCACGCCGACCCCGGCCACCGGTCGTCGGGCCGCCGCCCGCCGCGGCGAGCAGGTCGACGACCTGGCCGTCACGGCACCGGCCGGGCTGCGCCCGGTCCGTCCGGCCCAGCCCGAGCCGCTCACCGAGCAGGCCGGCCGGCGCACCCGCCCCGAGCCGGACCTCGACGCCACCGAGCCGGCGGGCCGCCGCAGCCGCCCCGAGCCGGTCCCCGGTGGCCGGCGCAGCCGCCCGGAACCGGTGTCCGGGCCGACCGGCCCGGCCCTGCCCCGTCCGCTCGGCCCGCCGCCGGTGGCACCCGCGCCGGTCACGCCGCCGCCGGTCGCCCCCGCACCGGTCACCCCCGTCGCCCCGGCCGCGTCGCTGGGCCGCCCGACGTCCGCGCCGCCGAGCCGTCCCGAGCCCACCGGCGCGCCCCTGCCGTCGCGGGTGGACGGGCCGACCAACCGGCCGGTCTCCGCGCCGCCCCCGCCGCCGCCCGGGATCACGCCGATCCCCCCGTCCTCGCGTGGCACGGTGCCCCCGGCCGAGGCCGGCGAGCCGTTCCGGCCGACGCTGACCACCGCCGCGATCAACAAGGCCCGGGCCGAGCGGCAGCGCACCGTCATCCCGCCGCGCCCCAAGACCACTCCTCCGGAGCCGCCGACCGGTGGGTTCAGCGCCACCGACCTGAGCATTCCGGTGCCGACGCCGCGTCCGCCCGCGCCGGAGCCCGCCCCGCCGGGTTCCCGGGCCAACTGGCCGCTCGTCAACAACGGCGACGACCAGGCCGACCGGGAGCGGGAGGCACCCGCCTACCCGTACGGGCGGAGCGTGGACGCGCCGAGCGACCCGGGACGCGTCACCCCGCCGTGGCTCGCCGACGACCTGCCGCCGGAGCCGCCGATGCTGCGGCTGGTGGAACCGCCGCCGCTGGCCGACCGGGCGCTGCGCGGCGAGCCGGGTCGGCCGGCCGACCCGGGGCTGGACAATCCGCCGCTGCGGCTGGTGGACCGGGGCAACGCCGGCCGACCGGCACCCCGTGCCGAGCTGCCCGCCCCGCTGGAGCGCCGTCCTGCCCCGCTGGAGCGTCGTCCCGCGCCGAAGGAGCACCGGCCGCCGCCCGTCTCCGACGAGGGTGACGGCGACCTGCTGATCTTCGCGCAGGCCAAGTCCGCCTGGTTCGTCGGGCACGGCGACGAGGCCGACCTGGAGTGGGCGTCCACCGCGGACACCGGCTGGCAGGCCGCCGAGCAGGCGGCCCGCCCGTCGATCGGCGCGGAGACCAAGGCCGGCCTGCCCAAGCGGGTCCCGCAGGCCAACCTGGTGCCGGGCTCCCCGCTGCGCGAGGAGCGTCCGCTGCGGATCGTCCGGAACGCGGCCAGTCTCGCCGAGAACACCACCGGCTACTTCCGGGGGTGGCGGCGCGGCCAGGAGATCGGCGGCTTCGCCGTCGGCGGTCGCCCCGGCCGGGAGGCGGCCGGCGGCTGGGACTTCAGCCGGGACACCGGCGACCGGGACGACGAGCGGGAATACGAGTTCCGTTCCGCGGGCTACCGGTCCTGAGCCGGCCCGCAGGCGGCGTGTTCCTACCCACACCCGGATGATTTGACGCCAGGTCCGGCCGGCCGGGAGCATACCCGGCGGACCAGCGGCGGCGCCTGTTCGCCGGGGTGGGAAGGCGACTCCATTGGCGACACCGGCATTCGACTCCACCGTGCTCACCCGTCGGGGCGTCCTCGCGGTCGCGGCGGGCAGCCTGCTGCTCGCCGGTTGCGGGCCGCAGGGGCAACGGCCGGACGAGGGCGGGAGCAGCAGCGCGCCCGGTGACCAGAACCTGGTCGTCGGCGTCAGCCTGGAACTGAGCGGTCGCGGCGCGGCCCTCGGCGCGGTGCAGCGCCGGGCGCTGGAGATCACCGCGGAGTCGCTGAACCGGTCCGGGATCCCGGTCGGGAGCCTGCTCCGGTCGGTCCGGTTGGAGATCCGGGACAACGGCAGCGACCCGCAGGTCGCCGCGCGGCACGCCGCCGACCTCACCCGCGCCGGAGCACACGCGCTGGTCGGCGGCGTCCTCGGCGAGACCGCGACGGCTCTCGCGACCGCCGCCCAGCAGCTCAAGACGCCGTTCCTGGCGCTCGGCCAGGGGGACCGCATCGTGCTGCCGCTCGCCGAGCGCACGTTCAGCTTCAAGCTCACCCCGGACAGCATCGACGTGGCCCGCCGGATGGTGGACCTGCTCGAATCCCAGCGGATCCGGCGGGTGGCCCTGCTCGCCGCGGACGGGCCGCACGGCGACTCCGGCGTACGGGCGGTGCGGGAGGCGCTCGGCAACAGCAGCGTGGACCTGGCACGCACGCTGCGGCTGCCGGAGACCGGGCAGAGCTTCCGCGCCGTCGCCGAACGCGCCACCGCCGGCGACCCGGACGCCGTCATCGTCTGGGGCACCGCGCCCGATTCCGGCGATGCGGCCCGGGAACTGCGGCGGGCCGGTCACCGCGGCGCGATCTTCTTCGACGCCGGCGCGGTGGTGGACGACACGCTGCGCGGCGCCAACGCGAAGGCGGTCGAGGGGGCGTACGCCGTGCACCCGGCCTGCCTGGGTGGTTCCGCGTTGACCGCCACCAGCGGCGCGCAGGTGGCCCGGCGCGACTTCGACTACCGCTACACCCAGCGGCACGGCACCTCGGTCGGCTTCGCCCCGTACGCCGCCGACGCGCTCCAGCTCCTCGCGGCGGCGGCCCGGAAGGCGACCAGCCTCGACCGGGGCCGGCTGCGGGCGTTCCTCCAGACCCAGATGACCGAGGGCATCGCCGGCGGGTACGCGTTCAGCGCGGACCGGCACGGGGGCATGGAGGTCGACTCGCTCGGCGTCTACCGGGTGTCCCAGGGCAGCTGGACCCGGTACGCCTGACCTCGCGCCCGCGCCGTCCCGGCGGGACGGCGCGGGGTGGCCGCGTACCGCCTCCGGCGACGGACGGCAGGAAGCGCCCGGTGGCCCACGGCCATCGGGCGCTTCCGCGTGTCGGTCAGGCGGGCGCGACGGCCCGGGAGCGCCGCATGGTGAGCACGTACTCGACAAGCGAGATCAGCACGTGCTTCGTCGACTCCCGGTTACGGGCGTCGCAGGGCACCACCGGCACGTCGCGGGAGATCGCCAGCGCGTCCCGGACGTCCTGCGGGTCGTGGTACTGCATGCCGTCGAAGCAGTTGATGGCCACCAGGTACGGCAGCCGCCGGTGCTCGAAGAAGTCGATGGCGGCGAAGCAGTCGGCGAGCCGGCGGGTGTCGACCATCACCACCGCGCCGATCGCTCCCCGGACCAACTCGTCCCACATGAACCAGAACCGCGTCTGACCCGGCGTACCGAAGAGGTACAGGATCAGGTCACGGTCGATCGAGATACGACCGAAGTCCATCGCCACCGTGGTCGTCGTCTTGCCCGGCACCTGCCGGGTGTCGTCGACACCGACGCCGGCGGAGGTCATGATCGCCTCCGTGGTCAGCGGCGTGATCTCCGAGACCGAGCCGACCAGCGTCGTCTTGCCGACGCCGAAACCACCGGCGATAACGATCTTCGCCGACGTCACGCGCCCGCTCGGGGCCGGCGGCCGGTGCGACATGTCAGAGCCTGCGAAGTCCACTCAGCACCCTCTCCAGCAATTCAGTGCCCACCGCGTCGTCGGAGTCGTCCAGAACGGTCGGCTCGTGGACTGCGACCAGGCCATCCGTCGCCATGTCGGCGATGAGCACCCGGGCCACGCCGAGCGGAAGCTGCATCCGCGCCGCGATCTCGGCAAGCGACTGCACGCGTCCGTCACACAACGCGGCTATGTACTGGTGTTCACGGCCTTGGCCACCGTTGCCGGTGGCCATCGCTCGGCCGCGCACCGTCGTCTCGACGAGCGCCTCCAGGGCGATGTCGAGCCGGGGGCGGGTACGACCACGGGTCACGGCGTACGGCCGGACCAACGCTCCGGTCGGCTCGTCACGATCCGCCATGTCGCCGCTCACCTCCCTCGCACCCGGCACCGGCTCGCCCCGGTGACATCCGTCGCTTTCCTGGTTGTTCCCGCTCCTGACCCACCGGCCAGCGCGTCATTCAGCCCATCATCCCCACAGCCGTACGCGGCTGTGGGGTCAGGGCGTCGCCCACCCGGTCGACGAGCAGGGCCATCTCGTACCCGACCTGGCCCACGTCGCAGCTACGCGCGGCGAGCACCGCGAACGACGAGCCGTCGGAGATGGACATCAGGAACAGGAAGCCGTTGTCCATCTCGACCACTGTCTGCAGCACCGCCCCGCCCTCGAAGCAACGCGCCGCGCCCTGGGTCAGGCTGACCAGGCCGGAGGCGATCGCCGCGAGCTGGTCGGCGCGGTCCCGCGGGAGGTCACGGGACGAGGCGAGAAGCAGGCCGTCGGCCGAGACCGCGACCGCGTGCGCCACGCCGGGCACCCGGTCGGCGAAGTTGGCGAGCAGCCATCCGAGATCCTGCGTACTAGTCATCCTTGTTGCTCCTTCTGCCCGCTCCCGGCCACCGGGCCTGAGCCAGACTGCGAGGACTGCTGCCGCCCCGGAGTGCCCTCCGGGCCGGTCGTGTTGCTGTCGGTCGGGTGGTTACGCCCCCGCTGTACGCCCCGATGGTAGGCCGAGAGAAGACCCCGGACGGCCTCCGGCGTCCGCCGCTGGACTGCCGGTGCCGGCTTGTCGATGCTGCCCGGCACGAGCTGCGCCATCGGCGTGCGCTTGGGCAGGCCCTTCCGGGTGGTCTCCGCCACCGGCACCTCGGTGGCCGCCGAGGCGGCACGCCAGCCGTCGTCGGCCGCGGTCTGCCAGGGCGAGGACTGCTGCGGCGCCGTCGGCTGCCGGTTGGGCAGCCCGCCGGCGTACGCGGGACGCCCGTTGCCGTTCGCCGCCCGGTCGTCTCGCGGCGCTCCGCCGGCCGTCGGAGTCGGTGCCATCGGTGTGTTACCTGTCGTTGCGGATGTCGGCTGCGGCACCGGCCGCCCGGCGGTGTCCACCTTGGCGAACTGCTGGGTCGCGGCGCTGTTCGCCGGGGCGGCCGGGGCCGGCGCCTCGTCGTTCGGCCCCGGCCGGCGGGTGCGGAACCAGGCGGACTCCAGCTCCCGGAAGATCGGCAGCTCCATCGTCTCGTCCGCGTACCGCTGACGGTTGCCGGCCTGTTGCGGCGGCTGTGGCGTGGTCGGCCGTGGCGCGGGCGCCGACGGCGCGGCGGGCTGCGGGGCGGCGGCCGACGGCGTCTCCGCCCGCGGGACCCGCGGCAGCTCGGTGGTCATGTCGAGGCCGGCGGAGAGCCGCTCCGGCACCGCGGGAGCCGGAGCCGGCGTGGCCGGGGCGACCGGCGGCCAGACCGGCGGAGCGCCCACGTGCGGCGCGGGCGCCGGACGTGACGGCAACTGGCCTGCCGGCGGCGCGGAGACCGGGTTCCCCCCGGCGGGCTGGCCGGAGATCGGCACGGCCGACACCGGACGGGTCGGGAGCGGGTGGCCGGAGACCGGCGCCGCCGACACCGGACGGCCCGGGTACGGGTCCGCCGCCGGACGGCCCGAGTACGGGTCACCCGAAACCGGACGGCCGGAGTACGGGTCACCCGAGACCGGACGGCCGGAGTACGGGTCACCCGAGACCGGACGGCCCGAGTACGGGTCACCCGAGACCGGGTGGCCGGAGACCGGCACGGCCGAGACCGGACGGCCCGGGAAGGGGTGGCCCGAGACCGGGGCGCCGGAGACCGGCGGCAGCGGCGGCGCCGACACCGGCGGCGGCGTGTACGGCCGCGCCTCGGGGCTGCTGGGCAACTGCCGTGGGATCACCGGCTGCTGGCCGGTGGTGGCCGGGTCACCCTCGCCCGGGTTGCGTCGCTGGGGCAGCGGGTCGATCGGCTGGCCGTTCGACGACCGGGGCGGGTAACCGTCGCCGGCGCCCGCGTTGGCCCCGGTCAGGTCGGACCAGGCCGGCATCGCCCGACCGCCGTTGGCCGGCGTGCCGGCGCCGTTGCGGTGGGCCGGGTCGAAGGACCGCCCGCCGAGCGTGACCTGGTTGCCGGAGGTGCCGGGGTGCGGCGCGGGCGGCGGGGTGTGCGGGCCGTTGCCGAGCGCGGCCAGCGCGCCGAAGGCCGGCGCCGGGCCGCCCGACTGACCGAACGCCGGCGCCGGACCGCCCGACTGACCGAACTGGCCGAAGGCGGGCGCCGGGCCGGTCTGCTGCGGACCGGCGGCGGGCAGGGCGGGTGCCGGGCCGCCGCGGCCGGCGAGGGCGCGCGGCACCAGGACCGTGGTGGGCAGCGTGACGTCGGCGACGGTGCCCCGGTCGGCGGCGGGCCGCAGCTCGACCTTGACGCCGTGCCGGGCGGCCAGCCGGGCCACCACGACCAGGCCCATCATCCGGGAGACGGCCACGTCCACCTGCGGCGGCGTGGCCAGCCGGTCGTTCAGGTCGTGGAGCTGCTCGGCGCTGATGCCGATGCCCCGGTCCTCGACGTAGAGGGAGGCGCGGTCGCCGACCCGGCGGGCCTCCACCATCACGTGCGAGTCCGGCGGCGAGAACGCGGTGGCGTTGTCGAACAGCTCGGCGACCAGGTGCACCAGGTCGTTGACCGCGTGGGCGGCGACCTCGATGTCCCGGTCGATCACGCCGAACTCGATGCGGGTGTAGTGCTCGACCTCGGACTGGGCGGCGCGGAGCACGTCGATCAGGGCGGCCGGCTCGCGCTGCACGCGGGTGGAGTCCGCGCCGGCGAGCACCAGGAGGTTCTCGTCGTTGCGGCGCATCCGGGTGGCCAGGTGGTCGAGCTGGAACAGCTCGGCCAGCCGGTCCGGGTCCTCCTCGCCACGCTCCAGCCGGTCGAGGTGGCCGATCAGCCGGTCGACCAGGATCTGCGAGCGGCGGGCCAGGTTGACGAACATGGTCGCGACGGACGCGCGCAGGGCGGCCTGCTCGGCCGCGGTCCGGACCGCCTCCAGGTGGACGGCGTTGAACGCCTCGGTCACCTGGCCGAACTCGTCCTTGCTGCGGACCGGCAGCGGTTCGGCGATCTGGTTGGCCAACTGCACCGGGGAGAGCTGGCCGGTCACCTGCGGGTCGCGCAGCCGGGCCACCGCCTGCGGCAGGCCGTACTGGGCCACCGACAGGGCGCCCTGGCGCAGGTCGCGCAGCGAGCGGGCCATCGAGCGGGCGACCAGGTAGGCGAAGAGGATGGCCAGCAGCAGCATGGTGAGCAGCAGGCCGGTCTCCAGGAACACCTGGCGCTGGGTGTCCGAGCGCAGCTCATCGGCCTGCCGGACCACGTTGCCGTCGAGGCGGGACTCGACGGCGCGGAGCAGCTTGGCGTTGCCGACCATGGCCTGGTCCCACTGGTCCGGCCCGAACGGCGCGTTCTTCATCGAGCCGCTGTTGTTCGCCGACATGAAGCCGGTGAGGTTGTCCGCCTTGCGCAGGTCGGGACCCTCGACGGTCTGGTCGAAGAACTCGGAGTCGGCCGGGGTGGCGACGGACCGGAAGGTCGCGAGCGCCTGGGCCTGGGCGGTGCCGCTGGCGATGAACTGCTCGCGCAGCGCGGGACTGTACTGCCCCTGGGTGAGCGCCTGGTGCACGACCACCCGGCGCTGGGCCAGGTATTCCTTCTGCCGGGCCACCGCGCCGGCGGCGCGCATCCGGTCGCTGAGGTCGTTGTCACCGGCGAGCTGGGTGCCCGAGTCGCGGATCGACAGCAGGTCGTTGATCAGGCGCTCGTACGCCTTCTCCGCCTCGTCAATCTTGAGCTTGCCGTTCAGCACCTGGCTACGGGTCGCGGGCAGGTCCTTGAGCTGGTCGTCGATCTCGTTCAGCCGGACCTGGAAGTTGCGGGGCAGGTCGTCGATCTCACCGCGCTGCCGCAGGTAGGGGCCCTTGGCCTGGTCCACCCGCTGGTTGGCCCGGTTGTAGGCCTCCTGGTACTGCGCCCGGGTCTGGACTTCCTTCGCACCGAGGAAGAGCACCGAGCCGACCCGCTCGTCCTGCATGGTGTCGGCCAGTTCGCCCGAGTAGCCGATCAGGCTGGCCAGGTCGCCGGCCCGGTTGGCATTGTTGAGCGTCTCCAGGTGGTCGACCAGACCGCTGGTGCCCACCACGACCGTGGCGATGGTCGGCACGATCATGATCAGACCGAGCTTGGACCAGATCGGCATGTCGCGCAGCCGGCTCGCCGGCCGGCGCAGGCGCGACAGGAAGGAGCCCGCCGTCGTTGGCCGTTTGCTCACGTCACCGCCCTCGCAAAACCGCGTCCGACGTCACCTGCGGGCAACGCCGAGCGTCCGACCCGGCGGGTCGGACCTCCGAGATTCCATCACGCCGCCCCGCAAAGAGAAAGCCCAGGTTGTCGCTCACCGGAGGTGTGATGAGATGTTGATGCAATTTGATAGCAATCCGTCTGGCCGGAGTCACTGAAGGTAATGAATCACCCGCACCGCGTCGTCCTCCTCGCCGGACCCTCCGGCTCTGGAAAGTCGTATATAGCGCATCGAACCGGACTTCCCGTGCTCTGTCTGGACGACTTTTACAAGGACGGCGATGACCCTACGTGTCCACGCCGGAACGGACAGGTCGACTGGGAGTCCCCGCTGTCCTGGGATGCGGACACGGCGGTGGAAACAATTGCCCGATTGGCCCGGGAGGGCAAGGCCGAAGTGCCGGTTTATGCGATCGGCGCGGACCGGCGGGTGGCCACCCGGCCATTCGACGTCGACGGATCGCCATTCTTCGTCGCCGAAGGGATCTTCGCCGCCGAGATCGTCGCCGAGTGCCGGCGCCGGGGCCTGCTCGCCGGAGCGTACGCGCTGCGCCGCCCGCGTGGCGCGACCTTCCTCCGCCGACTCGCCCGTGACCTGGCCGAACAGCGCAAGGCGCCGCGGGTGCTGATCCGGCGCGGGATCACCCTGCTGCGGACCGAGCCGGCCGTGCTGCGCCGCCAGACCGGGCTGGGCGCCGAGGCCGCCCGGGCACGGGAGGTGCTGCGCGGGGTGGCCGCCCTGCTCGCCGGTCACCCGCGCCGGCCGTGATCAGTCGATCAGCTCGGCGTACGCCGGCTTGATCACCTCGTCGATGATCCGCAGCCGCTCGTCGAACGGGATGAAGGCGCTCTTCATCGCGTTGATGGTGAACCACTGGAGTTCCTTCCAGCCGTAGCCGAACGCCTCCACCAGCAGCGCCATCTCGCGGGACATCGAGGTGCCGCTCATCAGCCGGTTGTCGGTGTTCACCGTCACCCGGAAACGCAGGTCACGCAGCAGCCCGATCGGGTGGTCGGCGATCGACGCCGCCGCCCCGGTCTGCACGTTCGACGACGGGCACAGCTCCAGCGGGATGCGCTTGTCCCGCACGTACGCCGCCAGCCGGCCCAACACGGGCGGGTTGCCCGGCGTGATGTCGTCGACGATGCGCACGCCGTGGCCGAGCCGGTCCGCGCCGCACCACTGGATCGCCTGCCAGATCGACGGCAGCCCGAACGCCTCGCCGGCGTGAATGGTGAAGTGGAAGTTCTCCCGCTGGAGGTACTCGAACGCGTCCAGGTGCCGGGTGGGTGGGAAACCGGCCTCCGCGCCGGCGATGTCGAAGCCGACCACGCCGGTGTCCCGGTGCCGCACCGCCAGCTCGGCGATCTCCTGCGAGCGGGCGGCGTGCCGCATCGCGGTGAGCAGCGTGCCGACCCGGATCGGGGTGCCCGCCTCGCCGGCCAGCGCGCTGCCCTCCCGGAAGCCGGTGACCACCGCGTCGACCACCTCGTCCAGCGTGAGGTTCCGCTCCAGGTGCTGCTCGGGCGCGAACCGGACCTCGGCGTAGACCACGCCGTCGGCGGCCAGGTCGAGCGCGCACTCCCGGGCGACCCGACGCAACGCGGGCGCGGTCTGCATCACGGCCACGGTGTGCGCGAACGTCTCCAGGTAGCGCTCCAGCGAGCCGGAGTTCGCCGACTCGGCGAACCAGCGGCCCAACGCGTCCGGATCGGTGGTGGGCAGTTCGTGGTCGGCCTCGGCGGCCAGCTCCACGATCGTCGCGGGCCGCAGGCCGCCGTCGAGGTGATCGTGCAGCAGCGCCTTCGGGGCCTTGATGATGTCCTCGTACGAGATTGCGACCATGCTCAGACCCTAGTCACCGGCGGTGCCGGCCCGGCATCGGACCGGCTTAGGGGCGCCAGCCGTACACCCGCTCCACCGCCAGGCGCAGGACCAGCCGGCCGTCGGCCACCATCGCGGCGCGGTAGTCGGCCCAGTCCGGGTGCTCGCCCCGGATGCCCCGGTAGACCTCGACCAGCTCCTCGACCGTCGCGTCGTCGGTCGCGGCGGCCGGCGGGGTGAGCGTCGCCGTGCCCTCGGCCACCGCGTACGCCCCGCCGTCGGCGGTCGTCACGTGGAAGCTGGCCCGCGGGTCCCGACGCAGGTTGCGCACCTTGGCCCGGTCGGCCGTGGTGGAGCAGCGGAGGAGGAGCCCCGGCCCGGCCAGGTAGTCGAGGTTGGACAGCTGCGGGCGACCGTCCCGGCGCAGCGTGACCAGCACCCCGCGCCCGTGCCCGCCGAACAACTCCCACAGCCGCGCATCCGTCGTCATGCGATCAATCTAGATCCGTCCGCGCGGCGCCGGAATAGGATCTGCCGGTGGCCGATCCCGCTTCCGCACTGTTCCCCCCGGTGCTGGCCCGGCTGCGCTGCCCGGTCTGCGCCGAGCCGCTGGCCGAGGCCACCGCCGGCACCACCCGCGTGCTGCGCTGCCCGCGCGGGCACAGCTTCGACACCGCCCGGCAGGGGTACGTCAACCTGCTCGCCGGCCGGGCCCCGCACAGCGGGGACAGCGCCGAGATGGTCGCCGCCCGGGCCGACTTCCTCGCCGCCGGCCACTACGACACCGTCGCCGCCGCGCTGGCCGCCGCCGCGGCACCTGTCGCGGCCGGCCACCCGTACCCGCTGGTGGTGGAGCCCGGCGCGGGGACCGGGCACTACCTCGCGGCGGTGCTGGCGGCGCTGCCGGACGCCGCCGGCCTGGCGCTGGACGTCTCCAAGCCGGCGCTGCGCCGCGCGGCCCGCGCCCATCCACGGGCCGCCGCGGCGCTGGCCGACACCTGGCAGCGGCTGCCGCTCGCCGACCGGTCGGTGGCCGTGCTGCTGAACGTGTTCGCGCCGCGCAACGGCCCGGAGTTCCACCGGGTGCTCGACCCGGCCGGCGCGCTGCTGGTGGTCACCCCCGCCGCCGACCACCTCGCCGAGCTGGTCGACGCGCTCGACCTGCTGCGGGTGGACCCGGCCAAGGCCGACCGGGTCGCCGGCAGCCTGGGCGCCCACTTCGTCGAGGAGTCCGCCGGCGAGCACCGGGCCCGGCTGGCGCTGACCCGCGCCGAGGTCACCACGCTCGTCGGGATGGGCCCCAGCGCCTGGCACACCGACCCGCGACGGCTCGCCGCGCGGATCGCCGCGCTGCCCGAGCCGGCCCCGGTCACGCTCGCCGTCCGGCTCGGCACGCACCGCCCCCGCTAGGTGGAGAGGTCGACCTCTTCCCAACCGGGGGGCTCGTCGTGGTACGGCCCGCGCAGCACCACCGCCCACTCCAGCGCCCACCGGCGCTGCCCGATCGCGTTCGCGTCCACCAGCCCCGGCAGCGCGCCGCCGACCTGCTCGGTCTCCAGGTACGCCCAGTCCAGGCAGTAGTGCAGGTCGAGCAGGGCGGCGGCGTGGGCGGGATGCTGCGGGGCGGCCAGGATCCGGGCCCGCCACTGCGCGAACGTCTCGCCGGTGACCAGGTTCGGCATCCGCTCGACCAACCGCTCGTCCACCGGCACGGTCGGATCGAGCTGCTTGCTCAGGCCGAGCACCCAGGCCAGCGAGAAGAGCGCGTCGTGGTGCAGCACGAACGACCGGTGGTCGCCCCGGCCGCCCATCACGAACTGCCACTCCGGTGCCGTCAGCATCTCCACCAGGTGCGACTCCAGCAGCCAGCTCATCGCGGCCTGCGGGGGCATCCCGAAACAGCGGGCCAGGATCAGGTGCAGCACCGCGATGCGCGCCTCGATCTCCGGCGTGGGACGCAGCTCGATCTCGTCACCCGGCTCCCAGACCAGCGGGAACTGCGGTGGGGGCAGCGGAAGACCCAGCCGGGACAGCTCGTCGAGGCTCGCCTCACGGACGGCCCGGGGGTCGGGAGCGGATACGCGCAACGCCTCAGTCCCTGTCTGCTCGCCCCGGCTCGTCGCCGGCCGATCCCCCTGGCCTGGGAGGATAGCGGCTCCGACCGGGTCGGCACCATGGCGGCCGGTCAACCGATGCGCTCGATGACCAGCGGCGTCGTGGCCGGGGCCGCCGGCGCCACCCGGAACGCCCCGCGTGCCTGCTCCAGCGCCGCCGGAATCCGCTCGGCGTGCTCGGCGCGCAGCTCGAACAGCGGGTCGCCGGCGCGTACCGGGTCGCCGGGGCGCTTGTGCAGCACCACCCCGGCCGGGACGCTGACCGGGTCCTCCTTGCGGGCCCGGCCGGCGCCGAGCCGCCAGGCGGCCACCCCGATCGCGTACGCGTCGACCTCGGCCACCCAGCCGTCCTCGTCCGCGGTGACCAGCTCGACCTCGTTGGCGGTCGGCATCGGGGCGTCCGGGTCGCCGCCCTGCGCGCGGATCATGGCGCGCCACGCGTCCATGGCCCGCCCGTCGCGCAGCGCGGCGGCCGGGTCGGCGTCCGGCAGGCCGGCCGCGTCGAGCATCTCCCGGGCCAGCGCCAGGGTCAGCTCCACCACGTCGGCCGGGCCACCGCCGGCCAGCACCTCCACCGACTCGGTCACCTCGACCGCGTTGCCGACGGCCAGGCCGAGCGGGGTGGACATGTCGGTGAGCAGGGCGACCGTGCGCACCCCGTGCGCACCGCCCAGCTCGACCATGGTGCGGGCCAGCTCGCGGGCGTCGTCGGCGTTCTTCATGAACGCGCCGGAGCCGACCTTGACGTCGAGCACCAGCGCGCCCGTGCCCTCGGCGATCTTCTTGCTCATGATCGAGCTGGCGATCAGCGGGATCGCCTCGACCGTGCCGGTGACGTCGCGCAGCGCGTACAGCTTGCGGTCGGCCGGGGCGAGCCCGTCGCCGGCCGCGCAGATGACCGCGCCCACGTCGCGGAGCTGGGCGATGAACTCGTCGTTGCTCAGCGCCGCCCGCCAGCCCGGGATCGACTCCAGCTTGTCCAGCGTGCCGCCGGTGTGGCCGAGGCCCCGGCCGGAGAGCTGCGGGACCGCCGCGCCGCACGCCGCGACCAGCGGCGTCAGCGGCAGGGTGATCTTGTCGCCCACACCGCCGGTGGAGTGCTTGTCGACAGTCGGCCGGGCCACCGGCGACAGGTCCAGCCGCTCACCGCTGGCGATCATGGCGGCGGTCCACCTGGCGATCTCCGGGCCGGTCATGCCGCGCAGCAGGATCGCCATCGCCAGCGCCGACATCTGCTCGTCGGCCACCAACCCCTTGGTGTACGCGTCGACCACCCAGTCGATCTGCCCGTCGCCCAGCACCCCCCCGTCCCGCTTCGCCCGGATGACGTCAACCGCCGTAAAAGCACTCACTTCTGATGATCCAATCAGTAATCTGCGATGGTCCCGCTCAACCCACGGACGGACGGCGCCCCGGCCCGCACCTCAACCACCCCACCGAACCGGAATCTCCGAGGGCGGCTCACCCTCACCGGCCCAGAAGATCGCGCCCGACGCGTCCACCACGACCACACGCGGCGTCCGGGCCGCCCCCCACTCGATCGCCCCGGCCGGATCGTCCCAGGTCGGGCCCTCCTCCAGCACCCCGGTCTCGGCGCCCTCGGTGTCCCCGGCCGACCGCTCCCAGTACGCCGTCCAGACCTGCTGCCCGGCCGAGAGGTCCGGGTGCACGAACACCGTGCCGCGCCCCCGCCAGGCGGCCAGCCGGTCCGGCACCACCGGCACCGGGTGCTCGCCGGTCACCGCCTCGATGTCGGCCACGTCGAACGCGTGCGGCAGCAGCTCGGCCATCCGCAGCGGGCCGCCCTTCGCCTCGATCAGGCACTCCGGCCCGCCCTGCTCCCAGAGCAGCTGCCGGCACCGGCCACACGGCATCAGCGGCTCGCCGGTCGCGTCGACGCAGGACAGCGCCACGATCCGGCCGCCACCGGTGGCGTGCAGCGAGGAGACCACGCCGCACTCGGCGCAGAGCACCACCCCGTACGCGGCGTTCTCCACGTTGCAGCCGACCACCACCCGGCCGTCGTCGACCAGGGCGGCAGCCCCGACCGGGAAGTTCGAGTACGGCACGTACGCGTGCCGCATCACCTCGGTGGCGGCGGCTCGCAGCCGCTCCCAGTCGATGTCCATCACGACTCCCATTCTGCCCAATTCACGCCGATCGGTCGCGGGCGCGGCCGGAGACGACGGTGCCCGGCGGGTTCCCCCGCCGGGCACGGTACGTCGGGCCGGTCAGCCCTTGATGTACGGCTTGCCGTCGGCGGCCGGCGCCCGGACCTTGCCGACCAGCCCGGCCACCGCCAGGATCGTCGCCAGGTACGGCAGCATCGCCAGGAACTGGCTCGGGATGCTGCTGCCGATCGCGCCCAGGTAGGTGGCGAGCTGGTCGGCGAAGCCGAAGAAGAGCGCCGCGAGCAGCGCCCCGGTCGGGCTCCACCGGCCGAAGATCAGCGCGGCCAGGGCGATGAAGCCCTTGCCGCCGATCATGTTCTTGGTGAACGAGTAGAGCGCCAGCGTGTACGACGCCCCGCCGACGCCGGCCACCAGACCGGCCATGATCACGTTGCGGTAGCGCAGCCGCAGCACCTTCACGCCGAGCGTGTCGGCGGCGGTCGGGTGCTCGCCCACCGACCGGGTCCGCAGGCCCCACCGGGTCCGGAACAGCGCCAGGTGGATCACCAGCACCAGCAGCAGGCCCAGGTAGAGGAAGATGTTGCCCCGGAACAGCGCCGGACCGAGCAGCGGGATGTCCTTCAGCAGCGGGATCTCCCAGTTGCTGAAGCGCGGCGCGCTGTTGTACTTCGCCGCGTCGGTCGCCATCAACCGCTCGTAGAGGAAGCCGGTGATGCCGACCGCCAGCAGGTTCAGCACGATGCCCATGACCACCTGGTCGACCAGGTAGCGGATGGCGAACACGGCCAGCAGCAGCGAGATGAACGCGCCGCCGATCGCGGCGGCCACCAGGCCCACCCAGACGCTGCCGGAGATGCTGCCGAACAGCGCGCCGGAGAACGCGCCCATCAGCAACTGCCCCTCGATCGCCACGTTGACCACGCCGGAGCGCTCGCAGAGCACGCCGGCCAGCGCGCCGAAGATCAGCGGCAGCGCCAGGACGAACGTGCCCCGCACGACGTTGACCAGCGGCATGAAGTTGCGCCCCTCGGGGGCGGCGGAGACCTGCCAGCACAGGAAGCTCAGCACGAAGGCGACCAGCCCGGCGCCGAGCAGCAGCGTGAACCAGCGCTTCGGCACGCCGGCCAGCAGCGCGGCCCCGGCCGCGGCGGCGATCACGCCGAACAGGATCGCGCCGACCGTGCCGTTGATCTCCAGGGCGGCGCCGCCCTCGGTCTCGCTGAGCGTGAAGCGGGCCTGCTGGTCGGTGGCGAGCGCCCCGAACAGCACCGCCGCGAGTACGCCCAGCGCCAGCAGGACGGCTCCGGCCTTGCGGGCCCGCGTCCAGAAACCCTCGTCGACCACGGTGACCGCGACGTCGGGGACAGCGGTGGTGGACATGCTCACCAGCCCTTCGCGAGGCTCGTCTGCAGCCGGGCGGCGCGGGCCGCCCGGAGCTGGAAGATCGCCTTCACCAGGGCGGGCGCGGCGATGAAGATGACGATGAGGGCCTGGAGCACGGTGACCAGCTCGAGCGAGATCCCGGAGTACGACTGCATCCGGTTGCCGCCCGCCTGGAGCGCCCCGAACAGCAGCGCGGCCAGCAGCACGCCCCACGGCTTCACCCGGCCCAGCAGCGCGACCAGGATGCCGTCGAAGCCGATCTGCGCGACCACCAGCGGGGTCAGCGCGTTGGCGGTGGAGCCGAGCACCATGTTCGAGCCGCCGAGGCCGGCCAGCAGACCGGCGATCACCATCACCAGCACGTACGTCTTGGTGACGCTGATGCCGGCGGTCCGGGCGGCGTCCGGGTTCGCGCCCACCGCGCGCAGCTCGAAGCCGAGCGTCGAGCGGTTGAGCAGCCAGGCGATGAACCAGGTGGCCAGCACCGCGAGCAGGATGCCCGCGTGCACCCGCAGGTTGTCGCCGAGCAGTCGGGGCAGTTGCGCGGAGGACTCGACCGGCTTGCTGATCGCGTCCGACCGCGTCGGGTTCTGCACCCCGGCCTGGATGATGATCCAGGAGAGGAAGTAGACCGCCACGTAGTTGAGCATGATCGTGTTGATCACCTCGTGGGCGCCGGTACGCGCCTTGAGGATGCCCGGGACGAAGCCCCAGAGCGCACCGCCGAGCGCGCCGGCGATCAGCGCCACCAGCAGGTGCACGCCGGGCGGCAGCGGCAGCGCGAAGCCGGCCACGGCGGCGAGGATGACGCCGATGGTCGCCTGGCCCTGGGCGCCGATGTTGAACAGGCCGCCACGGAACGCCAGCGCCACCGACAGACCGGTGAAGACCAGCGGCGCGGTGTAGGTGAGCGTCTCCGAGATCGGGCTCATCGCGGCGGTGAAGCCGACCGCGTCCGGGTCGAAGACCGCGCCCTTGAACAGGTTCGCGTACGCCTCGCTGACCACGGTCCAGCTCGCGCTCAACGCGTCCGCCGGGCGGGCGGTGATGTAGCCGTAGGTGGCCAGCACGTCCGGGTCGGAGACGATGATCAGCACCGCGCCGACCAGCATCGCCAGCACCACCGCGAGCACGGTCACGGTGACCGTGTTGGCCGCCCAGAGGTTCTCCAGGAAGAGCCGGCCCAGGCTGGGCCGGGGCCCCTCGGCCGGCGGCTGCTTCGTCACGGTGGTGGTGACCGCCCGCTCGGTGTCGCCGGCCGGCGCGGTCGGCGTCGCGCGGGCCTCGCTGCGCGCCTGGAGCGCCTCGGTCGCCGGCTCCTTGTCCGGGGAGCCCGACGCCGGGTTCGGGTTCGTCATGCCTCGTCCTCGTTGCCAGGGCCCTCGGGGGCCGGGGCGGCGGCGCTGCCCTCGTCCGCGGTCGCGGCGGCGCTGCCCTCGTCCGCGGTCGTGGCCGCGGTGTCCGGGGTGATGCCGGCCATCAGCAGGCCGATCTCCTCGCGGGGCGTGTCCGGGCCGACGATGCCGATGACCCGACCGCGGTACATCACCGCGATCCGGTCGGCGAGGCCGATCACCTCGTCCAGCTCGCTGGAGACCACCATGACCGCGGTGCCGACGTCGCGCTCGCGGATGACCTGGCTGTGGATGAACTCGATCGAGCCGACGTCCACGCCCCGGGTGGGCTGGGCGGCGATGAAGAGCTTCAGCGGCCGGGACAGCTCCCGGGCCACGATCACCTTCTGCTGGTTGCCGCCGGAGAGCGTGCCGACCGCCGCCTCCGCCGACGAGGTCCGGACGTCGAACTGCTCGATCCGCTCCTTCGCCGACTTCGCGATCGCGTCCGGCTTCAGCGACAGGCCCTTGCCGAACGGCGGCCGGTCGTAGATGTCGAGCACCAGGTTCTCCGCCACGGAGAACTCCTTGACCAGGCCGTCGACGCTGCGGTCCTCCGGGACGTAGCCGACACCGGCGCGCAGCACCTTCTTCGTGGACCAGCCGTGGGTCGACTCCCCGTCCAGCGTGATCGTGCCGGCGAGCGTCGGGCGCAGGCCCATGATCGCCTCGATCAGCTCGGTCTGGCCGTTGCCCTGCACACCCGCGACGCCGAGCACCTCACCGGCGTGCACGGTCAGGTCGACGCCGTCGACCGCGCGTACCTGCCGGTCGTCGTCGACGACCAGGCCGGCGACCTCCAGGACCGGCTTGCCCGGCCGGGCCGGCTCCTTGTCCACGGTCAGTCGGACGTTGCGGCCGACCATCAGCGCGGCCAGCTCGTCCCGGCTGGCGGTCGGCTCGGCGGTGCCGACCGTCCGTCCGCGCCGGATCACGGTGATCCGGTCCGCGATCGCCTTGACCTCACCCAGCTTGTGGGTGATGAACACGATCGACTTGCCGGCGGCCTTGAGCGACCGCATGACGGTGAGCAGCTCGTCGGTCTCCTGCGGGGTGAGCACGGCCGTCGGCTCGTCGAGGATCAGCAGGTCGACGTCGCGGGTGAGGGCCTTGACGATCTCCACCCGCTGTTGGATGCCGACCGGCAGGTCCTCGATCACCGCGTCCGGGTCGACCCGGAGGTTGTACCGCTCGGAGACCTCGGCCACCTCACGCCGGGCCCGCCGACGGTCGAGGAGCCCGGCGAAGGGCACCCTGACCTGCTCGGCGCCGAGCATCACGTTCTCGGCCACGGTGAAGACCGGCACCAGCATGAAGTGCTGGTGCACCATGCCGATCCCGGCGGTGATCGCGTCCGACGGGCCCTTCAGCTTCAGCGGCTCGCCGTCGACCAGGATCTCGCCCTCGTCCGGCTGGTAGAGCCCGTAGAGCACGTTCATCAGGGTCGACTTGCCGGCGCCGTTCTCGCCGAGCAGGGCGTGGATCTCTCCAGGCTCCACCGTGAGGTCGATGTGGTCGTTGGCGACCAGATCACCGAACCGCTTGGTGATGCCGCGCAGTTCGAGTCTCAGCGCAACCTCCTGGAGTGCGAGCGATGGTGCAGCGTAGCGACTTGCCGCGCAGCCACCACGCCGGGTGGGGTGTGGGGAAGAAGGTGACCGGCCGCCCCGGGGCGCGGGGTTCGGACCCCGTACGCCGGGACGGCCGGATCGTGCTACCTGGTGCCCGCCGGCCCCGCTGCCGATGATCTCACCGCGGCAGCCGGCGGAGCGGTCACTTGGTCGGCTGGGCCTTCGAGGTGACCGTGATGGTGCCGGCGGCGATGTCCGCCTTGATCTTGTCGACCTCGGTCTTCAGGTCCGCCGGGACCTTGCTGTCGAAGTCGTGGTACGGCGCGATCGAGACGCCGGAGTTGGCCAGCGTGCCGACGAAGCCGGGCTGCGCCTGGAGCTTCTCGCCACCGGCGGCCTTCACCACGGCCTCCTTGACGGCCCCCGGGATGTTCTTGACGACCGTGGTCACGATCGCCGAGCAGTCCGGGGTGCTCTCGCAGCCGTCGACGTCCACCCAGACGACCGAGTACTTGCCGCCCGAGGCCTTGGCCGCGGCGGTGGTGCCGAGCCCGGCGCCGCCGGCGACCGGCATGATGATGTCGGCGCCCTGGGCGACCAGCGCGTCGGAGACCTTCTTGCCCTCGTCCTGCTTGACGAAGTCGTTGGTGAAGGAGCCCTTCTGGGTGGCCTTGTCCCAGCCCAGCACCTGGACGTTCTTGCTCTTGGCCTTGTTGTAGTACGCCACGCCGTCGGCGAAGCCGTCCATGAAGATGGTGACCGGCGGGATCGGCAGGCCGCCGTAGGTGCCCACCTTGCCGCTCTTGCTCATCCCGGCGGCCAGGTAGCCGGCCTGGAAGGCGGCCTGGGCGGTGTCGAACTGCATCGGGTAGACGTTGGCCACGCCCGGGTTGGCGTCCACGATCGCGAACTGCTGGTTCGGGTTCGCGGCGGCCGCCTTCTTGGTGGCGTCCGACATCAGGCCACCGACGGCCAGGATGAAGTCGCACTTCTGGTTGACGAACCCGGTGAGGTTGACCTCGTAGTCCGCCTCGGCCTTCGACTGGACGTTCTTGATCTCGATGTTGTCGTTCTCCTTCTGCGCCTCCTGAAGGCCCTTCCAGGCGGAGGTGTTGAAGGACTTGTCATCGATACCGCCGACGTCGGTCACCATGCAGGCGCTGTACTTCTTGCCGCCGTTGCCGCCGGCGTTGTCCTTGCTGTCGTCCGGAGCCTCACCACACGCGGCGGCGCCCAGCACGAGGCCACCCGCCACGAAGGCGGAGGCGATCCGCATCCCACGCACAGAGCGCAAGACGTCTCCTTCCCATTGCCGACCGCGTCGTGCGCGGTGGCAGCCCTTGCGCCGGCCTGCGGTGTGCCGCCGGCGTCCCACGTTACGGACGGGAGCGTACGCCCGCGCCCACCCACCGGCCGACAATCGTGCACGACTGTTGAGCGTCCGTTACCCCGGTGTAACCCTTGCGTGGGGCAGATCACTTGTCGGGCCGGTAGGCGTGCGTGGGCACGTCCCGAACGTCCGTTTCCCGCAGCCCTCCCGGCGCCTGGCGGACTACCGCCAGAACACCGCGACCGCCGCGTTGAGCAGCGTCAACCCGATGATCGCGAGGAAGTGCCCGCGGTTCACGGACTCCCGCTTACGGGAGAAGAAGACCATGACGAAGATGAGCAGCGCGAGCACCAACTTGGTAACAAGCTTCGCCGGGGCCGGCTCGTCGCCGTCACGCAGGGGCGCGGAGAGTCCGAGACCAGTCAGGATCTGGATCACCGCCCCCCACAGCATGGCCGCGTTGATCCGCAGCCTGCCGCTGACGTACTGGGCGATCCCGCCGCCGAGCAGCAGCGCGAAGCCGATCAGATGGACGTAGAGAAGGATCAGTCGAAGAGCTTCCACGTCGACCATCCTCCCCCATCAACGACGCTGCGTAGTAGTCACCCCGGCGAGCTGCCGTCATACCGTGACCCGGGCCGGCCCGGGTCGCGCCGCCACCTCCCCGCCCACCGAGCTCCCCCGACCGACCAGGACCAGCGCCAGCCCGACCACCGCGTAGCCGGTCAGCACCGCCAACGGCCGGCCGGCGCCCGCACCGTCGAAGAAGGCCGCCGAGCGCAGCAGCGTGCCACCGGCGCCGACCGGCAGGAACTGGCCCACCGTCCCCCACGGCTGCGGCAGCAGCTCCGGCGCGGCGGAGACGGCGGAGAGCGGGTTACCCAGCAGGAAGACCAGCAGCGCGCCGAGCCCCAGGCCGGGCCGACCGAGCAGCGCGCCGAGACCCGCCACGGCACCGGCGGCGGCGAGCGAGAACAGCCCGATCGCGCCGGCCTCCCGCCACGGGTCCCCGTCGAGCAGGCCGAGCCAGCCGTGCAGCACCGTCACGCCGCCGAGGCCGGCGAGCACCGCGTACCCGAGCAGGCCCGCGAGGCGGGCGCCGCGACCGGCGACGAGCAGCGTGAGCAGCACACCGGCCAGCATGCCGGTGAGCGCCAGCGGCAGGAACCCGGCGGCGAAACCGGCCCCGCGCGGGTCGTCCGGGTCGGCCGGCACGACCGGCGTCACCGGCACCGGGCGGCCGGCCGAGAGCTGGCCGGCGGCCTCGGTGAGCAGGGCCGCCACGGTCGGGCCGGCGGCCGGCGCGGTGTGCAGGCCGACGCCGTCCGGGCCGACCACGAACGCGGCGTAGACCTCCCGGTCGCGCAGCGCCCGGTCGGCCGCCGCGGCGTCCGGCAGCGTGGTGATTCTGAAGCCGCCGGGGCGGGCGGCGGCCAGCCGGGCCGCCAGCTCGGCGGTCGCCGGCGGCGGGCCCGCCACGGCCACCGGCAGGTCGCGGGGCGCGAGGTGCGCGGCGGGCGCCGCGAACAGCGGTACGAGCAGCGCCTGCGCCAGCACCACCAGGCCGACAAGCAGCGCGGCGAGGGCCCAGGGGGAACGGGATCGACGCATCAACGCCTCCTAAAACGAATGCTCGTTCTCTTTGGGGTCGAGCGTGCGCCACCGACCTGAGGTTCGTCAAGAACGAACGTTCGCTTTAAGATGTGGGGCGTGCCACGCGTGTCCGACGAGCACCTCGCCGCCCGCCGCCAGCAGATCCTCGACGCGGCCCGGCGCTGCTTCGTGCGCGACGGCTTCCACCACACCTCCATGCAGGACGTGATCAAGGAGGCCGGGCTCTCGGTCGGCGCGGTCTACCGCTACTTCCCCAGCAAGAACGACCTGATCACGGCCATCGCCCAGGCGGTCATCGGCACCGCGGACGCGGCCTTCGCCGACCTGTCCACCGCCGAGCCGCCACTGCCGCTGATCGGTGTGCTCGACCGCGCCCTGACCTTCGTCGACACCCAGCTCGGCCCGGACGGCGTGCTGCCGCTGGCGCTACAGGTGTGGAGCGAGGCGCAGCGGGACCCGGTGCTGGCCGAGTTCGTCGCGGCCACGTACACCCGGCTGCGCGGCCACTTCGTGACCGCCGCCCGGCGGGCGCGCGACACCGGCGAGCTGCCCCCCAACGCCGACCCCGACGCGGTCGGCGCGGCCCTGTTCGGCCTGGTCCCCGGCTATTTCACCCAGCGCATCCTCACCGGCTACCCCGACCGCGCCACCTACCTGACCGGCGCCCGCACCCTCCTGCCCTGACCCCCGCCCCCGCGATCTTGCGGTTGCGGCCCGCGCCTCACGGCTTTCGTCCCCTTTGCCGGGGCGCAATCTGCAAGATCGCCGGAGGGGGAAAGGTCAGGACAGGCGCCAGGCCTGGAAGGTGGGGCCGTCCGCCGGGAGCGTCACGGTGCCGTCCGTGGACGGGCACAGCGCGGGGGCGCCGCCGTAGACGTTGTCGGCGGCGGGCAGGCCGGTCAACGACAGCGGGGTGCCGGGGGCGCGGCGGGCCAGGGCCAGCACCGTGCCGGTCGGCGCCTCCCGGAGGAAGACCAGCGTGTCCGCGTCGGCGTGCACCCAGCGCAGGCCGCCGTGCCGCAGCGCCGGCTCGTCACGGCGCAACGCCAGCAGCGACCGGTACGCGTCGAACGTGCGCCGGTCCCAGCTCGCCGGCCGGTGCCACGGCATCGGGGTACGCGAGCCCTCCCCGTTCGTGCCGGTCAGGCCCAGCTCGTCACCGGCGAAGATCACCGGGGTCCCCGGCATGGTGGCGAGCAGCCCGGCCGCGACCTCCTGCCGGGCCGCGTCGCCCACCACGGTGCGGATCCGGGCCGAGTCGTGCGAGCCGAGCATCTGCCACGAGTGCGTGTACGACCGCCACGAGACCAACGACCGGAAGGCGTTCATGGTGGCCAGCACCGCGTCCGCGTCCCGCCGCCGGACCCCGCCGGGCGTGCCGAGGAAGTTCGGCACCGGGGCGTCCCCGGTGCGCAGCCAGGACCACACCGGGTCGGTGAACCCGACGTAGTTCATCGTGCCGTGCCAGCCGTCCCGGTCCAGGTCGCCGGTGTGGTCGTGGCCGTGCTCGGCGAGCAGCAACGCGTCCGGCCGGGTCTCGGCGACCACCTCGCGCAGCAGCCGCGCCACCTCGTGGGTGTACGCGTCGGCGCCCCGCCGGCCGGTCATGTTCGCCACGTCCACCCGCCACCCGTCCAGCCCGTACGGCGGGCGCAGCCAGCGGCGCAGCAGCGAGTCCTCGGCGGTGGCGAACCGGCGGCGCAGCTCGGCGCTGCCCCAGTTGAGCTTCGGCAGCGACTTCACCCCGTTCCACGACTCGTAGTCCCCGCCCGCGAGGTCGAAGTAGTACAGGTCCCGCTCCAACGCGTCGACGTCGGACACCGCGGCGGTGAACCAGCGGTGCGCGTCACCGGTGTGGTTGCTGGTGATGTCGCCGAGCAGCCGCCAGCCCCGGGCGCGTACCGCGTCGGCGAGCCGGACCAGCGCCGCGTCGCCGCCGAGCAGCGGGTCGACGGTGTCGAAGCTGGACGCGTCGTACCTGTGGTTGGAGCGGGCCGGGAAGATCGGGGTGAGGTAGACCGTGTTGACCCCCAGCCGGTCCAGGTGGTCCAGGCGCTCGGTGATGCCGTCCAGGTCGCCGCCGTAGAACTGGCGGGGCGTGTCCGGGCCGTGCTCGATCACCGGCGTGTCCCAGTCGCACGGCACGGCCCAGTCCGGCGCGGTGCGTCCGTCCGCCGCGGCCGAGCGGGCGAACCGGTCCGGGAAGATCTGGTAGATCAGAGCGTCCCGGGCCCAGGCCGGCGGCGGCGCGTAGCTGACCAGCTTGAAGTCGCCGTGGTCCGGCACGTCGTGGGCGGCGGTGCCGGCCGCGTTGAGCCACCGGGCGCCGGCGTCGCCGTCGAGCAGGAAACGGTAGGTGCTGACCGGGTTGCGGACCTCGACGTCGGCCCGCCACCACACCTCACCGCCCACGGTGCGGTCGACCACCGCCTCGGTGAAGTGGGGTTCGCCGTCGTGGGTGGTGCGCAGGTGCACCTGGCGGACGTCGGCGCCGGCCGGCACCCGGACGAACACCGGGACGGTCCCGCCGAGCGCGGGCTCCTGCTCCGGCACGTAGGTGGCGGATCCGTCGTGGTGCGGCTGAAGGGACATGGGGGGTGGCCTTTCGCGTCGTACCGACAGGGGTGGGCGGGCGCCCGCCGCGGCCGGTCACCCGACCGCGACGGTGCGCCCCGCACACCACTCCGGTGTACGCCGACCCGACGCCCCTCGCCGCCGCGTGCGCCGAGGAGGCTCAGCCCTTGACCGCTCCGGAGGTGAGTCCGGAGACGATGAAGCGCTGAAGGAACTGGAACACCAGCACGGTGGGGATCGCGGTGAGCAGGGTGCCGGCGGCGAAGATGCCGAAGTTGGTGTTCCGCTCGGCGCCCTGGAGCATGGTCCGCATACCGACCGCGAGGGTCTTGGCGTCGGTGTCGGTGAGGAAGACGCTCGCCATCAGGAACTCGTTGATGGTGTTGATGAAGGCGAGCAGTCCGGTCACCGCGAGGATCGGCGCCACCAGCGGCAGCATGATCTTGAAGAAGACCTGGGCGTGCGAGGCGCCGTCCATGGTGGCCGACTCGTCCAACTCCCTGGGCAGCGTGTCGAAGAAGCCCTTCATCAGCCAGGTGTTCACGCCCAGCGCGCCACCCATGTAGAGCAGCAGGAGCCCCCACGGGGTGTTGAACCCGATGGCCGGCCACAGGTCGGTGATCGTGCCGAAGATCAGGAAGATCGCCACGATCGCCAGGAACTGCGGGAACATCTGGATCAGCAGCAACGAGAGCAACCCCACCCGCCGCCCCCGGAACCGCATCCGGGAGAAGGCGTACGCCGCGAGCGCGGAGAGGAAGACCGAGGCGAACGAGGCCCCCCCGGCGATGAGCAGCGAGTTCAGGAACCAGTGGGCGAACCCGGTGCGGGCGAACAGCTCGGAGAAGTTGCCGAACGACACCCCGCCGGTCGGCACCAGGGCGGTGGAGGAGAGGGTGCCGAGCGGATTGAGCGCCGCGGAGATGACGAACACCAGCGGGAAGAGACTGAACAGCACGCCGAGCAGGCCGACCAGATGCCGCCAACCGACCTGGGCGAACCACCGGTTCTTCCGCCGGCCCGCGTGGTGGCCGACGGTCGCCGGACCGCTCGCGCCCCCCGTGCGGGTGCCGCCGGTGAGCGTGGTCATGAGTAGACCTCCTCCTGCTGGCGGGTACGCCGGAAGCTGACCGCCGACACGACCGCGACGATGGCGAAGATGAAGAGCGAGATCGCCGCCGCGAAGCCGAACTGCGCCGCCTGCCCGCCGAACGCCAGTCGGTACGTGTAGGTGATCAGCAGATCGGTGGCGCCGTTGCTGGGGTTGTCCGCCGGGAACGGCGCGCCCTCGGTGGTCAGGTAGATCGCGTTGAAGTTGTTGAAGTTGAACGCGAACGACGAGATCAGCAGAGGAGAGAGCGCGACCAGCAGCAGCGGCAGCGTGACCGCCTTGAACGACTGCCAGGGCGACGCCCCGTCGACCGAGGTGGCCTCGGTCAACTCGCGCGGGATGGCCTGCAACGCGCCGGTGGCCACCAGGAACATGTACGGGTAGCCGAGCCAGAGCTGCACCAGGATGACCGCCGCACGGGCCGACCACGCCTGACCGAACCAGTCGACGTCCAGCCCGAACATGTTGTTGATCAGGCCGAAGTCGGTGTTGAACATGTCCCGCCAGACCAGCAGCATCGCGAACGACGGCATGGCGTAGGGCAGGATCAGCAGCACCCGGTAGATGTTGGTGCCACGGACGCGGGGCGAGTGCAGCGCGAGCGCGATCAGCATGCCGAGGATGAACGTGCCGCCGGTGGACCCGATCGCGAAGGCGAAGTTCCAGATCAGCGTGCTGAGGAACGGTCCGGAGATCCGCTCGTCGGTGAGCACCCGGGTGAAGTTGGACAGGCCGACGTTCACCTTCCAGCCCTGGGCCAGGCGGTCGCCGTCGGCGGCGACGAACGCGCCGACCTCCTCGTCGGCCGTCCAGGTCTTGCCGCTGTCGCTGTCCCTGACACAGTCACAACCCGGGTCGTACGCCCGGACCGCCTTGCCCTCGTACGCCCGGGACAGGCCGGACGATCGCAGCGCGCCACCGGCGGTCGGCACCACCAGGTCGGTGATGTCCTTGCTGCGGGCGCTGGCCTGGCCGAAGTTCAGCACGGTGTAGCCGTCGGCCGCGGTGACCTTCCCGCCGGGGGCGACCGTGGCCGCGCCGGGGTCGAGCGGTCGCAGGCCCTCGGCGTCACCGACGGAGACCTTCTCGGTCTTCGGGTCGGTGATCAGGAAGACCAGCGGGCCGGTGGCGGGGTCGCCCTTGGTGGCGACCGACAGCGGGTACTGCGCGGAGCCGGGGACCTGCTTCACCGAGGAGCTCTGGATGGCGACGACCGCGTCGTCTTTGCTGCCGCGGTGACCGTCGCCGAAGTTGGTGAAGGCCGTGCTCGCGGTGTAGAGCACCGGGACGATCTGGAAGGCGATCAGGAAGAGCGTGCCCGGGACGAGGTACTTCGCCGGGACGTGCCGGCGACCCAGGTAGAGGTAGAACAGCGCGGCGGTGCTCGCCACCAGCACGGCGAGGCCGACCCACATGCCGGCCTCCACGAGCGGGAAGGCCGCCCAGATCGCGATGCCGGCCACCAGGCCGAGCAGGATCACCTTCGCGGCGAGGCCGGCCGCGGTGATCGGCGCGTGGTTCCGCGCGGTACGGGACGAGCGCGGGGACCCGGTGCCGGCGGGCCCCCGGCCCGGGGTCTGCTGGAGAGGCCCCGGGCCGGACAGCGGCGTGCTCATTACTTGATCGAACCGGCGATCGTCTTACCGGCCGCGGTGACCGTGCTGGTCGGGTCGGCACCGCCGATGATGGCGGCCTCGGCCTTGCCGAACGGGTCCCAGACCGCGGCCATGGCCGGGATCGCCGGGAGCACCTGGCCGTTCTTGCCGGCCTCGACGAACTTGGCCAGGTCCGCGTCGCTGCCCTTGACCTGGTCCAACGCGGCGGTCAGCGCCGGCGGACGCGGGTCGGCCTGGTACAGCGCCACGGCCAGCTCCGGCTTGGTGACGTAGTTGGCGACGAACTCCTGGGCCAGCGCCTTGTTCTTGCCCTTGGCGGCCACGTAGAAGGACTGGACGCCCACGAACGGCGCAGCGGCCTTGCCACCGGCGAAGCCCGGGATGGCGGAGACGTCGTACTTGATGCCGGCCTTCTTCACGTCGGCGGTGGCCCACGGTCCGGAGACCAGGAAGGCGCACTTCTTGCCGGTGAAGGTGGCGGTCGAGTTGGTGTCGGCGATGGAGCGCTTCAGCACGCCTTCGCCCTTCTCACCGAGCGCGGCGATCTTCTTGAACGCGGCGATCGACTCCGGCTTGCCCACGCCCAGGTCCTTCGGGTCGTAGTCGCCGTTGGCGGTGGTGCCGAAGAGGTAGCCGCCGGCCGAGGCGTACAGCGGGTAGATGTGGTACGCGTCGCCCTTCTGGCCGACCTGGAGGCAGAGCGTCTCGGTGACCTTCTTCTGCGCCTTGAGCTGCTTGCCGGTGGCGACCAGGTCCTCGATCGTCTTCGGCGCCTCGGGGGCCAGGTCGGTGTTGCGGATCAGCGCCAGGTTCTCCTGCGCGTAGGGCACGCCGTAGAGCTGGCCGTTGAACGTGACGGCCTTGATCGCCGTCTCGTTGAAGGCGGCCTTCTGCTCGTCGGGGAGCTGCACCGGCTCGATGGCGCCGTTCTGGACCAGGTTGCCGATCCAGTCGTGCGCGCCGATCACCACGTCCGGCCCGCCGCCCTGGCTGGACACGGTGACGAAGTTGTTCTGGAGGTCCTCGTTCGGGACGGCCTGGACCTCGACGGTCACGCCGTTCTCCTGGCCGAACTTCTCGGTGAACGGCTTGAGGGCGGCCGTGCGCTTGTCGTCGGCCCAGATGACCAGCTTGCCGCCGGTCGCCTTGCTGGCGGACTGCTCGGCGGCCGGCTTGTCGCTGCCGCTGTCACCACAGCCGGACGCGGCGAGCGCCAGGCCGAGGACGGCGACCACACCCGCGGTACGGATGCGCATCGGTACTCCTGTCGTCATGGCGGCACGCCGGGGGAAGGGCGACCGCCAGTGGGAACCTCTGAAATTTCTTGCTGACCGGCGCCGGGGTGCTGCGCCGCTGCTCTCGCATGTTGCGGGGACGTTAGCAAGAGGTTGCAGAGAATGGAAGAGCTTGCAGAAGTGTACGCAAGACTTTGCCGTTGAGCTAAAGTGCCGCCATGCGCGCTCGACTGTCCGACATCGCCCAACAGGCCGAAGTCAGCGAGGCCACGGTGTCGCGGGTGCTCAACGACCGCCCCGGTGTGGCCCCGGAGACCCGGCAGGCCGTCCTCACCGCCCTCGACGTGCTCGGCTACGAGCGCCCGGCCCGGCTGCGCAAACGCAGCGCCGGGCTGGTCGGCCTGGTCGTGCCCGAGCTGGACAACCCGATCTTCCCGGCGTTCGCCCAGATCATCGAGTCCGCCCTGGCTCCCACCGGCTACACGCCGGTGCTGTGCACCCAGACCCCCGGCGGCGTCCGCGAGGACGAGTACGTCGAGATGCTGTTGGACCGGCAGGTCTCCGGCATCGTCTTCGTCTCCGGCCTGCACGCCGACACCGCCGCCGACCACGACCGGTACCGCACGCTGCTCGCCCGGCCACTGCCGATCGTCATGATCAACGGGTACGCGCCCGGCATCCCCGCGCCGTTCGTCTCCTGCGACGACCGGGAGTCCGCCGAGCTCGCGGTCGCCCACCTGGTCGCGCTCGGGCACCGACGGATCGGCCTGATCACCGGCCCGGACCGGTTCGTCCCGGTCCAGCGCAAGGTCGCCGGCTACAAGGCCGCGATGCGGCGTCTCACCGACGTCGCCGACGACGACCTGACCGAGCTGACCGAGTTGTCCCTGTTCGGCGTGGAGGGCGGCGAGGCCGCCGCCGGTCGGCTCCTCGAACGCGGCGTCACCGGCCTGGTCTGCGGCTCGGACCTGATGGCGCTCGGCGCGATCCGGGCGGCCCGCCAGCGCGGCCGGTCCGTCCCCGACGACGTCTCGGTGGTCGGCTACGACGACTCGCCGCTGATGGCCTTCACCGATCCGCCGCTGACCACGGTGCGCCAGCCGGTCGCGGCCATGGCGGTGGCCGCCGTGCGGGCCCTGGTCGACGAGATCAACGGGCACCCGTCCCCGAACTCCGAGTACCTGTTCCGCCCGGAGCTGGTGGTACGCGGCTCCACCGCGGTGGCGAGGCCCGCCCCCGCCCCCAAACGCCAACGCCCCGCCCCCACCCTCCCCATCCCCGCCTGACCCCCACCCCCGCCCCCACCCCGCCGATCTTGCACTTTCAGCCGGGGCGAATGGGGATGAATGCCCCGCCGCCGGGTCCGCAACCGCAAGATCGAGGGCGGAGGCGGGCATGGGGAGCGAGGCGAGCGCGGGTGGTGTCTCGGGATGCGGGACGGGTGGTGAAGGGTGATCACGCTGGCCAGCGGCGTGACCGGCGTCATTTCTTGCGCAAGGAATGCTTGACTCTTGCAGCGGCGGCGCGGCATTCTGCTCAGACACCCTGCGCCGCCACAGAAACGGGGATCGACACCGATGACCTCCGCCCCCACCCCCACGCCACCGGCCACCGACGACGACTGGTGGCGCTCCGCAGTCGTCTACCAGGTCTACGTCCGCAGCTTCGCGGACGCGAACTCCGACGGCGTCGGTGACCTCCAGGGCATCCGGGGGCGCCTGCCCTACCTGCGCGACCTGGGCGTGGACGCGCTCTGGCTCACGCCCTTCTACACCTCCCCGCAGGTCGACGCCGGCTACGACGTGGCCGACTACCGCGACGTCGACCCGCTCTTCGGCAACCTGACCGACTTCGACGAGATGATCACCGACGCGCACGCCCTGGGCCTGCGGATCATCGTCGACCTGGTGCCGAACCACACCTCCAGTGCGCACCCCTGGTTCGCCGCGGCGCTCGCCGCCGGCCCGGGTTCCCCGGAGCGCGAGCGCTACCTGTTCGCCGACGGCAAGGGCGAGCAGGGTGAGCTGCCCCCGAACGACTGGGAGAGCATCTTCGGCGGACCGGCCTGGACCCGCGTGGTCGACGGCCAGTGGTACCTGCACCTGTTCGACCCGGCCCAGCCCGACCTCAACTGGCGTCACCCCGAGGTGCGCGCCGAGTTCGAGGACGTCCTGCGGTTCTGGCTGGACCGCGGCGTCGACGGCTTCCGGATCGACGTGGCGCACGGGATGATCAAGGCCGAGGGCCTGCCCGACGTCGGCTTCAGCACGATGACCACCGGGCAGCGCCAGTCGGATCTGCTGGGCAAGGGCCGGCTGCCCTACTTCGACCAGGACGAGGTGCACGACATCTACCGCGCCTGGCGGCCGATCCTGGACAGCTACCCGGGCGGCCGGATGGCGGTCGCCGAGGCCTGGGCCGAGACGCCGCAGCGGCTGGCCCGCTACATCGGCCCGGACGAGCTGCACCAGGCGTTCAGCTTCGACTTCCTGGAAGCCACCTGGTCGGCCGACTCGTTCCGCAAGGTGATCGACACGGCGCTGGCCGAGGCGACCATCGTCGGCGCGCCGACCACCTGGGTGCTCTCCAACCACGACAAGCAGCGCCACGTCACCCGGTACGGCGACGGCGAGGTCGGCCTGCGCCGGGCTCGGGCCGCCGCGTTGCTGATGTTCGCGCTGCCCGGCTGCGCGTACGTCTACCAGGGCGAGGAACTGGGCCTGCCCGAGGTGCTGGACCTCCCCGACGAGCTGCGCCAGGACCCGGCGTTCCTCCGCACCGGCGAGAGCCGGGACGGCTGCCGGGTGCCGATGCCGTGGAGCGGCGAGCTGGCCCCGTACGGCTTCGGGCCGGACGGCAGCGAACTGAGCTGGCTGCCGGCGCCGGCGACCTGGCGGGCCCTCTCGGTGGCCGCCCAGTCCGGGACGCCCGGCTCGACGCTGGAGCTCTACCGGGCGGCGCTGCGGATCCGCGGCACGCACCCGGCGCTGGCCGGCGTCGGCGACATCACCTGGCTGGAGACCGAACCCGGCGTGCTGGCGTTCCGCCGCACCACCGGGGACACGGAGCTGACCTGCGTGGTCAACCTCAGCGGCGCCGACGTGACGGTGACCGGCCTCGGCCGGCCGATCGTCGCCAGCGCCGATCTCACCGGGCGGGGCGACGGGCACGTCCTGCCGGTGGACGCGGCTGCGTGGTTCGAACGGCGCTGAGCCGGGTAACCCGCCAACGACCTGGTCGTCCGTTGTGCTCCGCGCCGACGGGCGGCTGGGCTGCCGACCCCTTGTGGTGGGGGGTGAGGTGGCATCGGCCCCCGGGAGTCCGCTTCCGGGGGCCGGCGTCCGCCGGTGCGGTTACCCCGGTGGTCAGCCGCCCTTGGCGGTGAGCAGCGCGGCGATCCGGGCGAAGCCGGCGCGGACCTCGTCGGCGTCCGGCGGGTTCGCCGGCTCCGGCTCCGGCTGGCGTTCGGCGGCCAGCTCCAGTTCCTCGTCGATGACGTCCTCGAAGTCGCCGTAGAGGTCCGCCTGGTCGGTCTCGTCCTCGGCGGCGAGCTGCGCGGCGGCGATCTCACCGCGGATCTCCTCCGGCGTCAACGCCGGCAGCAGCGGTTCCACGACCGCCATCAACTGCTCCTCGGCCACCACCGCCTCGGCCAGCGCCAGCGCGTGCGGTCGCTCGTACGGGCCGCAGACCACCGGCTCCCACTCGTCCTCGGCGGCCAGCGGGCCGAACGTGATGATCCAGGGCAGGGTCAGCATCGGCGAGTCGTTCGGCAGGTCCAGTGTCACGAGTGCGCCCACCGGCTCATCATGGTCGGTCCGCGCCCGCGCGGGGACCGCAATCCCCCGAGTCTCCCCGCTCAGGCGACCGTCCTCAGCCACGCGTACCGGCGTCCAGCGCGGCCCGGACCAGGGCGACCGCCCGATCCGGCGGCACACCCAGGCGACGCGCCTCGACGGCGTAGTCGGCCGCGGCCCGGTGCAGCCGGTCGGTGGCGTCGTCGCGTCCGGGCGCCACCACCGTGCCGTGCCGGCCCCGGGTCTGCACCAGCCCGGCGGCCTCCAGCTCGCGGTAGGCCCGCGCCACCGTGTTCACCGCCAGCCCCAGGTCGGCGGCGAGCTGCCGGACCGCGGGCAGCCGGGTGCCCACCGCCAGCCTCCCGGTCCCGATGGCGCCCGCGAGCTGGGCGCGCACCTGCTCGTACGGGGGTGTCGCCGACTCCGCGTCCACCAGGATCCGCGGGCTCATCCCCCGCCCCCCGGCGTGCCCGGGTCGGTCTCCTCGTCCAGCACGTCCGCCTCCACGTCCACCTCCCGCGCACCGCCCTCGGCCAGGTCGACCACCCGGCCGTACCGGCTGGTGGCGGCGAGCGCGGCGCCGAAGAGCACCATCTGGTTGAGCAGGTAGAGGTAGAGCAGCAGGCCCACGGCGGTCGCCACCACCGTGTACGCCGGGTTCCGCTCGGTGCGCACCACGTAGTAGCGCCCCACGGTGTTGAGCAACGTGATCCCGATCGCGACGGTCAGCACCGCCGGGCGCAACCGGCGGCGGCTCATCCGCAGCCGGGGCACGGCCAACAGCAGCGCGGCGGCCAGCACGGCATTGACCAGCACGCTCAGCACCGCGCTGACAGTGGTCAGGCCGACCGAGCCGGTGCTGCGCAGCAGGAAGCGCAGCAGCGACTCCAGCGCGTCGACGGCGGCGACCGAGACGAAGAGCAGCACGAAGACCGCGACCAGCACGCCCAGGTCGACCAGGCGGCGCACCACGAGGTTGCCGGGCTGCTGGTTGAAGCCGTACATCAGCCGCTGCGACGAGCGGATCGCCTCCACCCACCCGATCCCGGTGAAGACCAGGATGATCAGGCCGACCACGCCGACGGTGTTGCTGCTCTCGGCGATCTGCGCCGGGTCGAGGAAGGGCAGGTTCTCCCGGAGGAACTCGGCCGCCGCGCGGCTGACCTCCTCGTTGTCCCGCAGCACCGCGCCGAAGATCCAGTACGCGACCAGGGCGAGCGCGAACACGGCGAAGAAGCCGTAGTAGGCGATGGCGGCGGCGAGCCGCCCGGCGAGCAGGTCGGCGTAGAGCGTTCCGGCCAGCCAGACGTGGTCGAAGACGGACGAGCGACCCCGGGCCGCGTCGATCCGGCGCCCGACCGCCGTCTCGATCCGGCCGAAGACGTTCACCCCGCCATCCTCGCCGATCGCCGCCCCCGGCGGAGGCGGCCCGGTCGGCCGGGTGTTCAGCGCGGGCCGCCGAGCCGGAAGTCGCGACGGGGCTGCCACCGGGCCGCGCCGCTGTGCGAGAAGAGCGTGAACGCCTCCACCTCGAACAGCGCGGAGAAGTCGGCCAGGTCCTCGTACGCCTTGTCGAGCACCTCGGGTGGCACGTCCTGGGCCACGGTGACGTGGGGGTGGTACGGGAAGCGGGCCTCGCGCCGCAGCTCCGGGGCCGAGTTGATGGCAGCGGCGAGCAGCTCGCACTCGCTGATCCCGGCCGCCACCGTCACGAAGACCACCTGGGTGACCGGGCGGAACGTGCCGGTGCCGCGCAGGTGCAGCGTGAACGGCAGGTGCGTGGCGGCCACCCGGCTCAGGTGCGCCTCGACCGAGGGCAGCGCGCGTACCGGGATCTCGGTCGGACCGAGCAGGGTGACGTGGGCCGGGACGGCCTGCGGGTCACCGGCGGAGACCCGGCGGCGGGTGAGCAGCCCGCCCCACGGCTCGGGCACGTCGACCGCGATCCCGATCTGGATCGTGTCCCCGCCGCCCGGCGCTGCGTCACTGCCCGCCACGTTGCGCGCCATCCCTCCGGTCACCGCCACCGTTCCCGCCCTGCCCGGGCCGCTACTCGGACCGCACCGGGGGGAAGAAACCGACCCGCTCGTACACGGTGCGCAGCGTGTCGGCCGCCACCGCCCGGGCCTTCTCCGCGCCCTGCGCGAGCAGCTTGTCGAGCTGGGCCGGGTCGTCCAGGTAGGCGTTGGTGCGCTCCTGGACCGGCGTGACGAACTGCCGCACCACCTCGGCGAGATCCTTCTTGAGGTCGCCGTAGCCCTTGCCGTCGTACGCCGCGACCAGGTCGTCGATGCTCCGGCCGGAGAGCGCGGAGTAGATGGTGAGCAGGTTCGAGACGCCCGGCTTGCCGGTCGCGTCGAAGACGATCTCGCGGCCGGTGTCGGTGACCGCCGAGCGGATCTTCTTGGCCGAGCGGGCGGGATCTTCCAGCAGGTCGATGATGCCGGCCGGGGAGGAGGACGACTTCGACATCTTGGCCGTCGGGTCCTGGAGGTCGACGATCTTGGCGGTGTCCTTCACGATGTGCGGCGCCGGCACGGTGAAGGTCGGGCCGAACAGCGAGTTGAACCGCTGGGCCAGGTCGCGGGAGAGCTCCAGGTGCTGCCGCTGGTCCTCGCCGACCGGCACCGCGTGCGCCTGGTAGAGCAGGATGTCGGCGGCCTGGAGGATCGGGTAGGTGAACAGGCCCACGCTGGCCCGCTCGCTGCCCTGCTTCTGCGACTTGTCCTTGAACTGGGTCATCCGACCCGCCTCGCCGAAGCCGGTGATGCAGCCGAGCACCCAGGCAAGCTGCGGGTGCTCGGGCACCTGCGACTGGGCGAACAGGACGCTGCGCTCCGGGTCGATGCCCAGCGCGAAGAGCTGCGCCGCCGCCACCCGGCTGCGGCGCTTGAGCAGCTCGGGGTCGTGCCCCGCGGTGATCGCGTGCAGGTCGACCACGCAGTAGTAGGCGTCGTGGCTGTCCTGGAGCGCCACCCAGTGCCGCAGCGCGCCCAGGTAGTTCCCGAGATGGAACGAGTCGGCCGTCGGCTGGATGCCGGAGAAGACGCGCGGGCGGGCGGGTACGTCGGACATGGCGGCAATTCTGTCAGCAAGCCCCCCGGTCCGTCATGACGGGCCGGCGGGTCGGGCGGGTACGGGTGGGCGCGGGCCGTTGACCTCGCGCCGGGGCTCGGGCAGCCGGCGTACGGAGACCGCCAGGCGGGACACCCGACGGCCGTCGAGCACCAGCACCCGCAGCAGCCAGCCCTCCGGACCGGCGGCACCCGACCCGTCGGCCGGGTCACCGCGTACCGGCACCTCGTCACCGACCACCGGCAGGCGACCGAGCGCGGCCATCACGTACCCGCCGACCGTCTCGTACGGGCCGGCCGGCAGCGGCACTCCGGTGCGTTCGGCGAAGTCGGCCAGGTTGAGCCGGCCGTCGACCACGGCGGGCAGGCCGGCCGGCCCTGGGTCGGACGGGCCGTGGCGCCCGTCGTGGATCTCCCCGACCAGCTCCTCCACCAGGTCCTCGCAGGTGACGATGCCGGCGGTGCCGCCGTACTCGTCGACCACGACGGCCAGGTGGTGCCCTTCCCGGCGCATCTCGGTGAGCGCCGCGAGCACCCGCTTGCTGCCCGGCAGCCGCTTCACCTCGCGGGTCAACGCGCCGACCGCGACCCGACCGGCCGGCTCCGGCCGCAGCAGCACGTCGCGCAGGTGCACCAGACCGACCACGTCGTCGTGCGTGCCGTCCACCACCGGGTAGCGGGTGTGCGGGTCGGCGCGGACCAGCCGCTGCGCCTCGGCCACGGGCAGACCGGCGGCGAGGAACACCACCTCGGTGCGGGGCACCATCACCTCGCGGACCAGCCGCGCACCCGCCTCCAGCACCTCGTCGATGATCCGCCGCTCGTCCGGGTCGAGCAGCGTGTTGGCGGCGACCAGGTCGCGCAGCTCGGCCTCGCTGATCCGTTCCCGCCCGGCGGTGGGACTCGCCCCGAGCAGGTCGGTCACCACCCGGGTGGCGCCGTCGGCGGCCCGCACCACGAGCCGGGCCACGGCCCGGGCCAGCGGGCCGGATTCGCGTCGGGGCCGCCCCGACGGTCGCCGCCGGGGCCCGGGACCACCCGCTTCCCGCATGACAAGCATGGTAGACAGCGACCGCCGGATGCCCGGCCCAATGTGCGGATCTGTTCAATCCTGGTGGATCGTGATGGAATGGGGTGACGCGCACTCGACCGTCGCGCCGTGGCCGCCGGCCGTAGGGTGATCACGAACGGCCGACACGGACGCGGCCAGGCAGGAGGATCGACGTGAAACTGCTCGTCACCGGCGGCGCCGGCTACATCGGCAGCGTGGTGACCCGGATGCTGCTCGACCACGGCCACCAGGTGACCGTGCTGGACGACCTGCGCACCGGCCACCGCGAGGCGCTCGCCCCCGACGCCACCCACGTCGACCTGCCGGTGCACGAGGCCGCCCGGGTGCTCACCCCCGACGCCGGGTTCGACGGCGTGCTGCACTTCGCCGCCCTGATCGCCGCCGGCGAGTCGATGATCCGCCCCGAGCTCTACTGGCACACCAACACCGTCGGCTCGATCGCCCTGATCGACGCCGTCCGCGCCGCCCGGGTGCCCCGGATGGTCTTCTCCTCGACCGCCGCCGTCTACGGCAACCCCACCGAGCTGCCCATCCCGGAGACCGCCGTCAAGGCACCCACCAACACGTACGGGGCGACCAAGCTGGCCGTCGACATGGCGCTCACCTCCGAGGCGGTCGCGCACGAGCTGGGCGCCGTCTCGCTGCGCTACTTCAACGTCGCCGGGGCGTACCTGCGCGACGGGACGGCGATCGGCGAACGGCACGACCCGGAGACGCACCTCATCCCGATCGCGCTCGACGTGGCCGCCGGCCGGCGCGAGAAGCTCCAACTCTTCGGCGACGACTACCCCACCGTCGACGGCACCTGCGTCCGCGACTACATCCACGTGGAAGACCTGGCCCGCGCGCACCTGCTCGCGCTCGACGCCGCCACGCCGGGCCGGCACCGGATCTACAACCTGGGCAACGGCAACGGCTTCACCAACCGCCAGGTCGTCGACGTGGTCCGCGAGGTCACCGGCCACCCGGTGCCGGTCGAGGTGGCGCCACGTCGCGAGGGTGACCCCGCCGAGCTGGTCGCGTCGTCCGCGCTGGCCCGCGACGAGCTGGGCTGGGTGCCGGCGAAGGCGACCCTGCACGACATGATCGGCGACGCCTGGGCGTTCTACCGCGAGCACCTCACCGGGCGAGCCTCATGAGCGGCGACGTCGCGGCCCGCGCCACCGAAGGCTTCCGGCAGCGGTACGGCGCCGAGCCGGCCGGCCGCTGGGCGGCTCCCGGCCGGGTCAACCTGATCGGCGAGCACACCGACTACAACGACGGTTTCGTGCTGCCCTTCGCGCTGCCGCTGCGTACCGTGGTCGCCGCGGCGCCCGGCCCGGACGGGCGCTGGACGGTCTGGTCGGAGCTGGACGACCAGCCGGTCGAGTTCGACGTCGCCGAGGCGGACGAGCCCGGCCGGGTCGACGGCTGGGCCGCCTACGTGGCCGGGGTGGTGTGGGCGCTGCGCGCCGCCGGCCTCGACGTCCCCGGCGCGCGGCTCGCGATCGCCTCCGACGTCCCGGTCGGCTCCGGCCTCTCCTCGTCCGCCGCCATCGAGTCGGCGGTGCTGGCCGCGCTGGTCGACCTCGGCGGGCTCGACCTGCCCACCGGGCGCTGGCCCCGGCTCGCCCAACGCGCCGAGAACGACTACGTCGGCGCGCCCACCGGGATCATGGACCAGTCCGCGGTCATCCGGGGCCGGGCGGGTCACGCGCTCTTCCTCGACTGCCGCACCGAGGAGATCGAGCAGATCCCGTTCGACCTCGACGCCGCCGGACTGGCCGTGCTGGTGGTCGACAGCCGCGCGCCGCACCGGCACGCCGACGGCGAGTACGCCGCCCGGCGCAGGAGCTGCGAACGGGCCGCCGCGACGCTCGGCGTGACCGCCCTGCGCGACGTGCCCACCGACGGGCTCGACGCGGCGCTGGCCCGCCTCGACGACGACGAGACCCGACGCCGGGTCCGGCACGTGGTCACCGAGAACCAGCGGGTGCTCGACACCGTCGCGTTGCTGCGCGCCGGCCGGGCCCGGGACACCGGTCCGCTGCTCACCGCCTCGCACGCCTCGATGCGCGACGACTTCGAGATCACCGTCCCGGAGATCGACACCGCGGTCGAGGCGGCGCTGGCCGCCGGCGCGTACGGCGCGCGGATGACCGGCGGCGGCTTCGGCGGCTGCGTGCTCGCCCTGGTCGACGCGGACGCCGCCGACGAGGTGGCCGCCGCCGTGACGACCGCGTACGCCGAACGCGGCTTCGCCGCCCCGGGCACCCTGACCGTCCTGCCCGCCCCCGGCGTCACCCGCCTCCCCTGACCCCCGCCCCGCCTGCGCGCCCCTGATTCACGGAAAGAGTGGCCATCCACGCTCGGATGGCCACTCTTTCCGTGAATCTGCGCGACGCGGGGAGGCGCGACGCGGGGAGGGGCGTGTCAGGTGGCTTCGACGATCATGCCGGCGCCTACCGTACGGTTCGTCGCCTCGTCGATGATGACGAAACCGCCGGTGGTGCGGTTGCGGCGGTACTCGTCGGCGAGCAGCGGCACCGTCGTGCGCAGCCGGACCCGGCCGATCTCGTTCAGCTTCAGCTCGGCCGCCGTCTCGTCCCGGTGCAACGAGTTGACGTCCAGCCGGTAGTGCAGCTCCCGCACGATCGTGCGCGCCGAACGGGTGGTGTGCTTGATCGCGTACCGGCCGCCGACCTGCAACGGCCGGCTCTCGTCCATCCAGCAGACCATCGCCTCGATGTCCTGCGCGACCATCGGGGCGTTGTTCGGCCGGCAGATCAGGTCACCCCGGGAGATGTCGATCTCGTCGGTCAGCCGGACCGTCACCGACATCGGCGGGAACGCCTCGTCCACCGGGCCGTCGGCCGTCTCCACCGAGGCGATCCGGCTGGTGAACCCGGACGGCAGCACCATCACCTCGTCGCCCGGCTTGAGCACGCCGGACGCCACCTGGCCGGCATAACCCCGGTAGTCGGTGACGGTGGTGGACTGCGGCCGGATCACGTACTGCACCGGGAACCGGACGTCGACCAGGTTCCGGTCCGAGGCGATGTGCACCCGCTCCAGGTGGTGCAGCAGCGACGGGCCCTCGTACCAGGGCATGTTCTCCGAGCGGGTGACGATGTTGTCGCCGCGCAGCGCGGAGATCGGCACCACGGTCAGGTCCGGCGCGTCGAGCTTCGCGGCGAACGCGGTGAACTCGTCGGCGATCCGCTCGAACACCTCCTGCGACCAGTCGACCAGGTCCATCTTGTTGACGCACAGGACCAGGTGCGGCACCCGCAGCAGCGAGCAGAGGAACGCGTGCCGGCGCGACTGCTCCACCAGGCCCTTGCGCGCGTCCACCAGGATCAGCGCCAGGTCGGCCGTGGACGCGCCGGTGACCATGTTCCGGGTGTACTGGATGTGCCCCGGCGTGTCGGCGATGATGAACTTCCGCCGCGGCGTGGCGAAGTAGCGGTACGCCACGTCGATGGTGATGCCCTGCTCCCGCTCGGCGCGCAGGCCGTCGGTGAGCAGCGCCAGGTTGGTGTATTCGTCGCCCCGCGCCGCGCTGACCGCCTCGACCGCGGCGAGCTGGTCGCTGAAGAGCGACTTCGTGTCGTACAGCAGCCGACCGATCAGGGTCGACTTGCCGTCGTCGACGCTGCCGGCGGTGGCGAACCGCAGCAGGTCCATCGGCCGTGCGGCGGTCTCACCGTCGGCCGGCGCCAAGGTGTCGACACTCATCAGAAGTAGCCCTCTCGCTTACGGTCCTCCATGGCGGCCTCGCTGACCCGGTCGTCGCCGCGCGTCGCGCCGCGCTCGGTGATCCGGGTGGCGGCCACTTCCTCGATCACCTTCTCCACCGTGTCGGCGTCCGAGCGGACCGCCGCGGTGCAGGAGGCGTCACCCACGGTCCGGTACCGCACCTGGGCCTTGAACGGCTGCTCACCGACGCGGGCCCGGAAGAACTCGTTGACCGCGTAGAACATGCCGTCGCGCTCGATCACCTCGCGCTCGTGCGCGAAGTAGATCGCCGGCAGCGGAATCCGCTCCCGGGCGATGTAGTGCCAGACGTCCAGCTCGGTCCAGTTGGAGAGCGGGAACACCCGGATCGACTCGCCGGGGTGGTGCCGGCCGTTGTACAGCGACCACAGCTCCGGGCGCTGGTTCTTGGGGTCCCACTGGCCGAACTCGTCGCGGAAGCTGAACACCCGCTCCTTGGCCCGGGCCTTCTCCTCGTCCCGCCGGGCGCCGCCGAAGAGCGCGTCGAAGCGGTGCTTCTCCACCGCGTCGAGCAGCACCGGCGTCTGGATGCGGTTGCGCATGCCGTCGGCCGACTCGCGGACCATGCCCTTGTTCAGCGCCTCCGGCACGCTGGCCACGATGAGGTGCAGGCCCAGCTCGGCCACCCGCTGGTCGCGGTAGTCGAGCACCTCGGGGAAATTGTGCCCGGTGTCCACATGCATCACCGGGAACGGGATGTTGGCGGGCGCGAACGCCTTCTGCGCCAACCGGAGCATCACGATCGAGTCCTTGCCACCGGAGAAGAGCAGAACCGGCCGCTCCATCTCGGCGACGACCTCGCGCATCACGAAGATGCTCTCCGCCTCGAGCGCGTCGAGGTGCGACACCTGGTACGCGGCGGGGGCCGTCATGACACGAACTCGATTCGCTCGGATCCGTACATCGGATTCCAGACCTTTCCGGTCGGAGTCGTGAAGAAGAACGCTCAGGTTACCCGGAACGACGCTGCAACGCCGCAAGCAACCGACTCGCGAGATCCTTGCGGCAGACCAGCAGATCGGGTAGGCGCGGGTCGGCCTCGTTGTATTTCAGCGCAGAACCGTCGATCCGGGAAGCGTGCAGTCCGGTGGCCGTCGCCACAGCGACCGGAGCGGCCGAGTCCCACTCGTACTGGCCGCCGGCGTGGATGTACGCGTCGACCTCGCCGGTCACCACCGCGGCGATCTTCGCACCCGCCGAGCCCATCGGAACCAGATGAGCGCCGACGTCCTCTGCCAGATCGGTCAGGAAAACCGGCGGACGGCTACGGCTGACCGCCAATCGGATGGCCCGCCCGGCGCCCGCCGTCGCCGCCTCCACCGTCATCGGCGGGTACGCCGGCGGGTAGTCCGTACCCAACACCCGATGCTGCGCCGGCAGGCCCACCGCGCCCGCCACCAGACCGTGCGGCGTGGACGCGTGCCGCGACCAGAGCGCCACGTGCACCGCCCAGTCCGCGCGCCCCTCCTCCGCGTACTCCCGGGTGCCGTCCAGCGGGTCGACGATCCACACCCGGTCCGCGGTCAGCCGGGACATCGCCTCGCGGCTCACCTCGGCCGTCCAGGCCAGCCGCGAGCCCTCGTCCTCCTCCGACAACACCGCGTCCGCCGGCCGCCACCGCGCCAACTCGGTCCGGATCAGGTCGTGCGAGACCTTGTCCCCGGCCGACGTCAGCGCCCCGGCGTCCGCGAAGCCCAGCTCCGCGCGCAGACCGGTCAACGCCTGCCCGGCCCGCGACGCCAGCCAGCGGGCGAACGCGCCGTCGATCATCGGAGGACTGCCCATGGTGTCACCGCTCCCGTCGCCGGCTTCGCTCGCGTCGCGAGGCGCAGACTACCGGCCGGCACCTCAGGAGCCGGTCAAGCCCCGTGGTACAGGTTCTGCGTCGGCTCCACACCCTTGGTGACCACCGACTCCACCACGTCCGCCGCGCGGTCGACCAGGAACTCCAGCTCCTTGCGCTCCGCGCCGGAGAAATCCGAGAGTACGTAGTCGGCCGGGTCCTGCCGGCCCGGCGGCCGTCCGATGCCGAACCGCACCCGGACGTAGTCCTTCGTGCCCAGCGACTTCGACATCGACCGCAGGCCGTTGTGGCCGCCCTCGCCGCCGCCGCACTTCACCCGCACCTGCCCGTAGCCGATGTCCAGCTCGTCGTGCACCGCGATCACCCGTGCCGGCGGGATCTTGTGGAACTGCGCCAGCCCGGCCACCGGACCACCGGAGAGGTTCATGTAGGTCAGCGGCTTCACCAGCACCAGCTTCGGGCCGCCGAACCCCAGCCGCCCCTCGGCCACCACCGCCACCGCCCGCTTGTGCCGGCCGAACTTCGCGCCCAGCCGGGCGGCCAGCAGATCGGCCACCATGAACCCGACGTTGTGCCGGTTGTCCGCGTACTCCCGACCGGGGTTGCCCAGGCCGACCACCAGCCACGGCCCCGCCTCGTCCGTCACCCCGACGCCCCTTCCCGCTCGCTTCCCCGACGACCCGTCCCGATACGCCGACAGGCGCCCCCGGACACCGGGGACGCCTGTCGCACAGCCTGCGGACCGATCAGGCCTCGGTCTTCGCCTCGGCCGGAGCCTCGGCGCCCTCGGCGGCCGGAGCGCCCTCCGGCGCCTCGGCGGTCTCCTCGCCGGTCTCGGCCTCGGCCTCCTCGGTGGCCTCCTCGACCTCGGGGAGGGTGGCCTCGAGCTGCTCGGCGGTCGGGGCGGCGGTCACCGAGGCGACCGGCAGCTCACTGTCGGCGGCCAGTTCGACACCGGACGGCAGCTCGACGTCGGCGGCGGTGATCGTGGTGCCCGCCTCGGCGCCCTCGATCGACGCCTCCAGGTGGTCCGGCACCTTCGTCGCGTCGGCGGTCACCGACAGGGTGTCGTGGTCGTGCACGATCAGGGTGTCCCGCGCGGCCTCGCCGGTGAGCTGGACCGGGACCTCGACGGTGACCTTCTCGCCGCGGCGGACCAGCAGCAGGTCCACGTGCTCGAAGGTGTCCTTGATCGGGTCGCGCTGGATCGCCTTCGGCAGCGCCAGCACCTGGGTGCCGTCGCTGACCTCGATCGCGAAGAGCTGGTTCGCGCCGCCCTTGCGGATCGCGGCGGCGAACTCACGCGCCGGAAGCGCGATGTGCTTGGGCTTCTCGCCGTGGCCGTACAGCACGGCAGGCACCTTGCCGGCCCGGCGGGTACGACGGGCACCACCCTTGCCGAACTCGGTACGGGGCTCGGCGCTGATCTTTACCTCGGACACGGGGAAACTCCTGATGCTTCGCTGCGGCGGCTTGTCGTCTGGCGGTGCTGGGCGAGGGGCTCGCTGGGGCTCAAGGTCATGAACGACCGCCCGGAGCACCGCGTCGATGACGGCGCCTCCGCGCGGTGCTATTCAGCAGCCCGCCGGGCACCCTCGCCGTGGCAACCGGACCAGTCTACCCGAGCGATTTCCGCGCCTGCCGGCAGTCCCCCATTATCACCGCGCCGGCCGGCCCGCAGCGCAACGGCCCGGCCGCCGGACCACGCCGGCGACCGGACCCCGCGGTCAGCTCAGGCCACCGAACAGGGTGGTCACCGAGCCGTCGTCGAAGACCTCCCGGATCGCCCGCGCCAGCAGCGGGGCGATCGACAGCACGGTCAACTTGTCGAGCTGCTTCTCCGGCGGCAACGGCAGCGTGTTCGTCACCACGACCTCGCTGATCGGGCTGTTCTTCAGCCGCTCCGTCGCCGGGTCCGACAGCAGCGCGTGCGTCGACGCGACCACGATCTCCGCCGCCCCGGACTCCTTCAGGATGTCCGCCGCCTTGGAGATCGTGCCGCCGGTGTCGATCATGTCGTCCACGATCAGGCACACCCGGCCCTCGACCTCGCCGACCACGCGGTTCGCCACCACCTGGTTCGGCTTCATCGGGTCCCGGGTCTTGTGGATGAACGCCAGCGGGCACCCACCGAGCCGGTCCGTCCAGCGCTCCGCCACGCGCACCCGGCCCGAGTCCGGCGCCACCACCGTCATCGGCCGGCCCGCGTACTTGTGCTCCACGTACTCGGCCAGCACGTCCATCGCGAACAGGTGGTCCACCGGGCCGTCGAAGAAGCCCTGGATCTGCGCCGTGTGCAGATCCACGGTCAGGATCCGGTTCGCGCCCGCCGTCTTCAGCAGGTCGGCCACCAGCCGCGCCGAGATCGGCTCGCGACCCCGGTGCTTCTTGTCCTGCCGCGAGTAGGGATAGAACGGCAACACCACGGTGATCCGCTTGGCCGAACCGCGCTTCAGCGCGTCCACCATGATCAGGGTCTCCATGACCCACGTGTTCACCCCGTGCGTCACGGACTGCACCACGAAGGCGTCCGAACCACGGACCGAGTCCTTGAACCGTACGAAGATCTCACCGTTCGCGAACTCGTACGCGTCGGCGGGCGTCGGCGCGACGCCGAGCACCTCACCGATCTCCTTGGCCAGCTCCGGAAAACCCCTCCCGGAGAAGAGCATCAGGCTCTTGCGGTTTTCGGCGACGATGCTGCCCATGGGCCCGTCTGCTCCCGTATGTCGGTGGTACCCGGCGGGGCCGGGGACTGTTCGGTTGCAGTATCCCCCGGGTTCACCGGCCCACCCACCGCCCGGCGGTCCCCGTGGATTCAGTCACCTTCGCTTGCGGCCCCGCCCGGCTCCGACGCACCCTCCCGGGCCTGCCGCGCCGCGTCCGCAGCCGCCGTGCCGGCCCGCTTGCGCAGCACCCAGCCCTCCACGTTGCGCTGCTGACCACGCGCCACCGCCATCGCGCCCGGCGGCACGTCCGCGATGATCACCGAACCGGCCGCGGTGTACGCGCCGTCGCCCACCCGCACCGGCGCCACGAACATGTTGTCCGCCCCGGTACGCGCGTGACTGCCGATCGTGGTGTGGTGCTTGTGCACCCCGTCGTAGTTGACGAAGACCGTGGCGGCGCCGATGTTGCTGTGGTCGCCGATCGTCGCGTCCCCCACGTACGACAGGTGGGGCACCTTCGAGCCCTCGCCGATCGTCGCCTTCTTGGTCTCCACGAACGTGCCGACCTTCGCCTTGCGGGCCAGCCGCGACTCCGGCCGCAGGTACGCGTACGGGCCGACGCTGGCCTGCGGGCCCACCTCGGCGCCCACCGCGTGGCTGCGCACCACGCTCGCGCCCTCGCCCACCGCGGTGTCGACGAGCGTGGTGTCCGGACCGACCGAAGCGCCCGCGCCGATCGTCGTGGCGCCCTGCAACTGGGTGTTCTGGTCGATCACGGCGTCCCGCTCCAGCGTCACCGTCACGTCGATCCAGGTGGTGTGCGGGTCGAGGATGCTCACGCCGGTACGCATCCAGCCCTCGTTCACCCGGTCGCGCAGCAGCCGGCGCAGCCCGGCCAGCTCCACCCGGTCGTTGCAGCCCAGCGTCTCCACGTGGTCGGCCGCCCGGTGCACCGCCACCGGCTCGCCCGCGTCCCGGAGCAGCGCGAAGACGTCGGTGAGGTACTCCTCGCCCTGGTCGTTGTCGGTGGAGAGCTTGCCCAGCGCCTCCCGGAGCCGGGCCAGGTCGAACGCGTAGATGCCCGCGTTGATCTCCCGCAGCGCGCGCTGCTGCGGCGTGGCGTCGCGCTCCTCGACGATCTGCGCCAACCGCCCGTCCGTGTCCCGCACGATCCGGCCCAGGCCGGTCGGGTCCGGCACCTCGGCGGCCAGCACGGTCGCCGCCGCGGCGGCCTCCTCGTGCGCCGCGACCAGGGCCGCGACGGTCTCCGGCCGCAGCAGCGGCACGTCGCCGTTGATCACCACGACGGTGCCGGTGGCGTCCGGCACCGCGTCCAGCGCGATGCGGACCGCGTGCCCGGTGCCGAGCTGGCGCTCCTGGAGCACGGGTGTGGCCCCGGGGGCCACCTCGGTCAGGTGCGCCCGCACCTGGTCGGCGCCGTGGCCGACCACCACCACGGTGCGGTCCGCGCCGAGCGGCTCGGCCGCGGCCAGGACGTGACCGAGCAGGGTGCGGCCGAGCAGCGGGTGCAGCACCTTGGGCAGGGACGACTTCATCCGCTTGCCCTCACCGGCGGCGAGCACGACAACGGTGCGGAGGTGGGGCTGGGACACGACGTGGCTCCCGTCGGGACGGCGACAGTCTCGCGGTCATGCTAACCAGAGCAGCGGGCAGCTTGCCGCGTACCCCACGAAGGGCACCTATACCTGGAACTGCTCGGCCGCCAGGATTCGAACCTGAAACACAAGAACCAAAATCTTGGGTGTTGCCAGTTACACCACGGCCGAAGGGAACGCTGACAGCTTACCGGGTCTCGCTCACCTCCGGACGCCTCGGATCGGGCGCATCGCCACGCGGGCGAGCCACTCCGCTGCCGGCCGTTCATTCATCGCGCATTCCCGCCACGGCGTCCCCGAGCCCGGCGATCAGGCCCTCGACCCGCCAGTAGAGCTGCCGGCTTCGAGGAACGGCGATCACCAGGCAACCCCGGTAGCCCTCGCCGCTGTTCCGCCGCACCGTCGTCGGACTGTGCCGTTTGAGCGTCGCCCGCGTGAACCGCTCCAGCGGGAGCCGCAGCCGCTCCGCCCACCAGCGCTCGGTCGCCTCGACCTCGCCGGACTCGTGGATGAGCAGTCGGTAACTCGCCATCTCGCGGTTGACACCACAGGCGGCGAGAAACGCGAGGAACAGCGCGAGCAAGCCGGGGTCGCTGTTGACGAACTCCAGTCGATCCTGCGGTCGCCACGGCTTCGACTTGCTCCCCTCGCACCAGTAGATCGCCGCGCCAAGCACCAGCAGGTCCCGCTCGCTGAGGCCACCCACCGCAGCCGCGGCCCGAGCCTTCGTGGCAGCCTGCTCCGCATCCCGCGCCTCCCGGTAGGCGCCCCAACGCGCATCCGTCATCACCTTCGCGTGCGCCCGTCGCCGCTCGGCCGTCGCGGCGTCCGGGTTCAGCGGCAGGTGCCGCACCCACTGGTAGGCGGTGGACTTCGCCACGCCCAGCCGCACCGCGATCTGGTTGACCGAACACCCGGTCGCGCGCAGCCTCAGCGCCTCGGCGCGGGCGTCGTCCCGGGCCCGGGGGCGACGGGTCCACTTCGGCGGCGACACGCCGCGCAGCAGCGCGTAGGCCCGGTCGCGGCCGATGCCGAGTCGGGCCCGGATCTCCACGACGGAGAGTTGTTCCTCGACGCGCAGCCGGCGCGCCTCGGCAGCGAGCGGATCGGTCACCACCCCAACTTAGAACAGGTGTACGACATCTGGTCGCCGGTCGGCCGGCGCGGGCCGCGCCTGGCAGGATGGGGCGGGTGACCGACGTTCCCGGCAGCGACCGCGCTCGCCGGCGGGCCGTCCCGGCGGCCAAGCCCCGGGTGCGGATGTCCGCGGCGCAGCGGCGCGAGCAGTTGATCTCGATCGCCCGGCAGATCTTCGCCGAGCGCGGGTTCGACGCCACCTCGATCGAGGAGGTGGCGTCGCGGGCCAAGGTCTCCAAGCCGGTGGTCTACGAGCACTTCGGCGGCAAGGAGGGGCTCTATGCGGTGGTGGTGGACCGGGAGGTCCGCTCGCTGCTGGACCGGATCACCACGGCGCTGACCGCGGGTCATCCCCGGGAGCTGCTGGAGCAGGCCGCGTTGACGCTGCTGACCTACATCGAGGAGGAGACCAGCGGGTTCCGGGTGCTGGTCCGGGAGTCGCCGCTGATGTCGGCGACGGGCAACTTCAGCAGCGTGATGAACGACGTCGCGCACCAGGTGGAGCACATCCTCGGCGCGGAGTTCTCCAGTCGGGGGTACGACCCGAAGCTCGCGGAGCTCTACTCGCAGGCGCTGGTGGGCATGGTGGCGTTGACCGGGCGCTGGTGGCTGGAGGTGCGCAAGCCGCGCAAGGAGACGGTGGCGGCGCACCTGGTGAACCTGGCCTGGAACGGCCTGTCGCACCTGGAGTCGAAACCGGGGCCGATCCGCGGTTAGCGGTTGCCCTCGGCAACCGGGTGGTAGCGGCGTCGCCGCTCCTCCTCGGCGTGCTCGGGCGGCCCGACCTTGTCGTAGAGCCCGGTGGCGAGCAGGATCAGCCCGAACAGCAGCGACACGACGACGGTGGACATCGAGAAGTTCAGGAAGTTCGCCGAGGTCTGGAGCACGGACATCATCAGGATGCCGGTGACCAGGAAGACCGCGCCGGCGGTGAGGTTCATGTAGTGCCCGAGGTTGTTCCGGCGGGACGCGCCGAGCAGGAGGACCGCGCCGAAGACCACCGACACCAGCGAGAAGGCCAGGTTGGTGCGCAGCCCGAGGGCGTAGGTGTCCTGCCGGCTGAACAGCCCGTCGCCCCAGGTCTTGAACACGCCCCAGACACCGAAGGCCAGGATGTAGAGGCCGATGAGACCGGACAGCACCCGGTAGAGCGGTCGCGCGGGGTGGTTCACCGGGAAGTGCGCCATGGTGCCCTCCAGTCGTCCGACTGATTCGGGGCAATTGTCGCCCGAGCCGGCCGCTCCCGTCCCGGAAAACGCCGACGGCCCGGCGCGGTGCGCCGGGCCGTCGGGACGAATCGGATCAGAGCACCAGGCGGGCCTTCTGCCAGGCCTCGTGCTCGTCGGAACTGCCGACCTTGCCGTACATGCCGACCATCAGGAGCACCAGCGACAGCGTCAGGACCACGATGACGGTCATGATCGAGAAGTTGAGCACGTTGGCGTCCGTGTGGAGGAACGCCAGCGCGGCCAGACCGATGACCATCAGGGCGTACGCCAGCCACTGGTTGATCGCCACGTCGAGGTTGCGGCCGATCGCGGTGCCGACCAGGATCACCACGCCGATCAGGATCGACAGCAGCGAGTAGGCCAGGTTGGTGCCCTGACCGAGCACCCTGGTGTCGTCCTGGGCGAAGAAGTCGTTGCCGGCGCTGGCGATGATGCCGAGGCCGCCGAAGACGACGAAGTACAGACCAACGAGCCCGCCGATCGCCCGGTAGATCGGCCGCGCGGGGTGGTTGACGGGGGTGTGGGCCATCTCTGCGTCTCCAAGACCGTTCGGATGAGGGTTCCTCCGGAGATTGTCCCGTACGGCGGTCAGTGACGCCGCACACCCCCCACGCCTCAGCCGGCGGGCAGCTCCTCGGCCAGGGCCAACCAGGTCTCCTCGGTGCGGTCGCGCTCGGCCCGCACCTCCTTGAGCTGGGCGTCCAGCTCGGCGACGCGGGCGTAGTCGGTGGCGTTGACGGCGAGCTGCTCGTGCAGGCCCGCCTCCTTCTGTTCGAGCTTGGCGATCTGCCGTTCCAGCCGGTTGAGTTCCTTCTTCGCGGTGCGTACCTCGGCGGCGGACATGCCGTCGCGGGCCGGCGCCGCCGTGCCCGGGGTGAGGTCGGCGGGTGCCGGGCCGCCGGCCGCGGCGGCGCGGGCGAGGTACTCGTCGACGCCGCCGGGCAGGTGCACCAGCCGCCCGTCGCCGAACATGCCGTACGCGACGTCGGTGACCCGCTCGATCAGGTAGCGGTCGTGGCTGGCCACCACGATGGTGCCGGGCCAGGAGTCGAGCAGGTCCTCCAGCGCGGCCAGCGTGTCGGTGTCCAGGTCGTTGGTGGGCTCGTCGAGCAGGAGCACGTTGGGCTCACCGGCCAGCAGCCGCAGCATCTGGAGGCGGCGGCGCTCGCCGCCGGACAGGTCGCTCACCGGGGTCCAGAGCCGCCGGTCGTCGAAGCCGAAGATCTCCGCGAGCTGGGACGCGCTGATCTCCCGGTCGCCGAACTGCACCCGGCGGGCCACCTCCTCGACGGCCTCCAGCACGCGCAGGTGGCCGGGGAGCTCGGCGAGTTCCTGGGAGAGGAACGCCGGCCGCACGGTCTGCCCGGCGGCGAAGCGCCCGCCGTCGGCGCGGGTCACGCCGGCGAGCAGCCGCAGCAGCGTGGTCTTGCCGGCACCGTTGCGGCCGAGGACGGCGATCCGGTCGCCGGGCCCGACCTGCCAGGTGGTGTCGCGCAGGATCTCCTTCGGGCCGGCGTGCAGCGTGACGCGTTCCAGGTCGTACACCTGCTTGCCGAGCCGGGCGGTGGCGAGCCGTTGCAGCGACATGGTGTCGCGCGGTTCCGGCACGTCGGCGATGAGCGCGTTCGCGGCGTCGATGCGGAACTTGGGCTTGGAGGTCCGTGCCGGCGGGCCCCGCCGCAGCCAGGCGATCTCCTTGCGGAGCAGGTTCTGCCGGCGGGCCTCGGTGGCGGCGGCGATCCGCTGCCGCTCGACTCGGGCCAGCGTCCACGCGGCGAAGCCGCCCTCGTACGCCCGGACGGTCTGGTCGGCGACCTCCCAGGTGGTGGTGCAGACGGCGTCGAGGAACCAGCGGTCGTGGGTGACCACGACGAGCGCGCCCTTGCGGGTGACCAGGTGCCGGGCCAGCCAGTCGACGCCACCGACGTCGAGGTGGTTGGTGGGCTCGTCGAGGACGAGCAGGTCGGCGTCGCGGACCAGCAGCGCGGCGAGCGCGACCCGGCGGCGTTCGCCGCCGGACATGGTGCCGACCGGCGCGTCGAGGCCGAGGTGGGGCATGCCGAGGCCGTCGAGGATGGCCCGGACGCCGGCGTCGCCGGCCCACTCGTGCTCGGCGCCCATGCTCTCGCCGAGCCAGGCGGTGCCGAGCACGACGTCCCGCACGGTGAGGTCGGGGGCCAGGTCCAGGCGCTGCGGCAGCCAGGCGACCCGGAGGTCGCGGCGGTGGGTCACCCGGCCGTCGTCGGGTTCCTCGGTGCGGGTGAGCATCCGCAGCAGCGTCGACTTGCCGGCGCCGTTGAGGCCGACCACGCCGATCCGGTCGGCGTCGTCGAGACCGAGCGAGACGTCGGTGAGCAACGGCCCGGCGGCGCCGTACCCCTTGGACACCCGGTCCAGGTTGACGATGTTGGCCACTGAGCCACCTTTCACGAATCAGGCGTCCCGGGGCCCGGGACGCCTGATTCAAGGGTACGGGTCGTCAGATGATCCGGGCGCCGTGCACCGGGCCGTGGGCGACCCGCGCCTCCCGGCACACCCCGGCGGCGCTGAGCTCGTCGGCGATCCGCCCCGCGTCGGCCTGGTCGGCGGCGAGGAACACGCAGGTGGGCCCGGAGCCGGAGACGATGCCGGCCAGCGCGCCGGCGGCCTCGCCGGCCTTCAGCGTCCCGGCCAGCGCCGGGCGCATGGCGAGCGCGGCGTCCTGGAGGTCGTTGCCGAGCGTGGCGGCGAGCACCCGCGGGTCCCGCTGGCGCAGCGCGCCGAGCAGCGCGTCGGTGCTGCCCAGCGGCGCGCCGGCGGCCCCGGTGTCGCGCAGTCGGTCCAGCTCCCGGTAGGCGGCCGGGGTGGAGAGGCCGCCGTCGGCGATCGCCACCACCCAGTGCCAGGAGGTGGGGCGGGCCAGCACCGGGCTGACCGCCTCGCCGCGGCCGGTGCCCAGCGCGGTGCCGCCGTGGATCAGGAACGGCACGTCGGAACCGAGGTCGGCGGCGATGCCGGCCAGCTCGTCGCGGGACAGCCCGGTGCCCCAGAGCGCGTCGCAGGCCACCAGCGCGGCAGCCGCGTCGGCGCTGCCGCCGGCCAGCCCACCGGCGAGCGGGATGTGCTTGCGCAGGTGCAACCGGGCGTGCGGCGCGACGCCGGCGTAGCCGGCGAGGGCGTGCGCGGCCCGCATCACCAGGTTGGTGTCGTCCAGGGCCAGCTCGCCGGCGCCCTCGCCCTCCATGGTGAGCGCGAGCGTGTCGCCGCGGCGGGCGGTCAGCTCGTCGTAGATGGAGATCGCGTGGTAGACGGTGTTCAGCTCGTGGTAGCCGTCCCGCCGCAGCGGCCCCACCCCGAGGTGGAGGTTGACCTTGGCGGGCACCCGCACCTTGACCGGACCGCTGGCCCCGCGCCGCTGCCCGTCCTCGCCCTCCGGTCGCCAGGCCTCGGTCACCGGGACAGCTCCCGTGGGCGCAGGCGGGTGTCGAACGGCTTCTGCACGGTCAGCTCCTCGGCGGGTCGGGCAACGGCGCCAGCCTACTGGGCACCGGTGGAGCCGTCCGGGGCCGACGCGGCGACCGCGGCGAACTGCTCGACGGTGAGCGACTCGCCGCGGGCGCCCGGGTCCACGCCGGCGGCGGTGAGCGCGGCGGCGGCCCGGTCCGCGCCGCCGGCCCAGCCGGCCAGCGCGGCGCGTAGCGTCTTGCGGCGCTGGGCGAACGCGGCGTCGACCACCGCGAAGACCGCCTTGCGGGGTACGTCGGGGCGGGGCGGCTCGCGGCGGGTGAACGCGACCAGGCCGGAGTCGACGTTGGGTACCGGCCAGAACACGTTGGGCGGGACCTTGCCGGCGGCGCGGGCGCGGGCGTACCAGGCGAGCTTGACCGAGGGGATGCCGTACACCTTGGAGCCGGGACCGGCGACGAGCCGGTCGGCGACCTCCTTCTGCACCATCACCAGGCCGTGCCGCAGGGTGGGCAGCTCGGCGAGGAGGTGCAGCACCACCGGCACGGCCACGTTGTAGGGCAGGTTCGCGACCAGCGCGGTGGGCGCCGGGTCGCCCAGGTCGGCGGCGGTGACCCGCAGCGCGTCGGCGGGGTGCACGGTGAGCCGGGCGGCGTCCGGGCCGGCGAACCGGTCGGCGGTGCCCGGCAGCGCGGCGGCGAGCGCCGGGTCGAGTTCCACGGCGTGCACGTGTGCGGCGACCGGCAGCAGCGCCAGCGTGAGCGAGCCGAGGCCGGGGCCGACCTCCAGCGCCACGTCGTCCGGGGCCAGCCCGGCGGCGGTGACGATCCGGCGCACCGTGTTCGGGTCGTGCACGAAGTTCTGGCCGAGCTTCTTGGTCGGCGTGACGCCGAGCCGCGCGGCGAGTTCCCGGATCTCCGCCGGGCCGAGGAGTCCGGTCACGCCCCGTAGCGTAAGCGCCCGCGCCGGGCGGTTAGGAGGGGCCCCTTGGCGGGGCCCCTTCTCAACCCCACGGGCCGAACGCGCGCTCACCGTTGGTGGAGAGCGCGGCGCAGAGCGTCTCCAGGTCGGTGCCGGTGGTGTCGGCCAGGAACCGGACCGTCAGCGGGATCAGGTACGACGCGTTCGGCCGGCCCCGGTACGGCATCGGCGTCAGGTACGGCGCGTCGGTCTCCACCAGCATCTGCCCGGCCGGGGTGACGGCGGCGGCCTCGCGCAGCGCGGCGGCGCTGCCGAACGTGACAGTGCCGGCGAAGCTGAGCAGGTGGCCCCGGCGGACGCACTCGCGGGCGAAGTCGGCGTCGCCGGAGAAGCAGTGCATCACCACGGTGTCCGGGGCGCCCTCGTCGTCGAGGATGCGCAGCACGTCGGCGTGCGCGTCGCGGTCGTGGACGACGAGCGTCTTGCCGTGGCGCTTGGCGATGGCGATGTGCGCCCGGAAGCTCTCCTCCTGCGTGGCCCGACCGGCCTCGCCGGTGCGGAAGAAGTCCATCCCGGTCTCGCCGACGCCGCGGACCCGGTCCCGTCCGGCCAGCGTCTCGATCCGGCGCAGCGCCTCGTCCAGGTCGGCGAGGCGGGGCGCCTCGTTGGGGTGCAGCGCCACGGTGGCCAGCACCGCGGCGTGCCGGTCGGCGACGTCGGCGCCCCACTCGGACGACGCGACGTCCACGCCGACCTGGACGAGCCGGTCCACGCCGACGGCGGCGGCGACCGCGACCGCGGCGGCGACCGGGTCGCCGCCGGTGGGTCCGCCCGGGGGCGTGCCGTACTCGCCGACGGTGATGTCGAGGTGGGTGTGGCTGTCCGGCACGGGCACGGGCAGCGGCTCGGGGGCGGGCGGGAACTCGCCGGCCCGGCGGGCCGCGCGCTGCTTGCGGGTCTCGGTCTGCTCGGTCATCGCGGCCAGCATCACACATCCGCGCCGGGCCACGTTTCCGGACCGCCACCGGTCGTTCACACGCCCCACATCTGGCCGGCCTAGCGTCCCGGAAATGACCGTCACCGACCAGACCGACGGCGCCGCCTCCGAGCGGACCGGGGTGCGCGTGACGTACGACGGGCGCGTGCACCCGGCCGAGGAACTCGCCCGGGGCGCGGCGTACGAGCTGTTCAGCGCCGACGAGGTGCCCGGATTCGAGTGGTGTCCCCGGCCGGGCGGCGGGCTGCCCTGGCGGCGGTTCGTGCACGCGACCGAGGTGGACGCGGTGCACGGGGCGGCCGAGCCGACCGAGGAGTCCGACTCGCCGCTGCTGATGCCGGTGCACCGGGACCGGGGTTGGGCGTACGTGCACCAGCTCAGCCAGCGGCCGGCGGCGGCGGGCGACGCGACGCTGGCCGCGGTGCGGGCGTCGGCGGTGATCCGGCCGGGCACCCGGATGGTGAAGGTGCTCTCCGCCCGGCAGCTCGCCGGTTACGTGCGGGGCTGGTTGCCGCACGGCTTCTGCTACCGGGAGCACGACGTGGCGCACCTGCGGACGCCGGCGGGGCTGGCGGTGCTGCGCGGCGACTCCGAGGGCGGCGACGTGGCGTACGCGTTGCGCTGGCGGGCCGCCGACCCGGCCGACTACGACGTCCCGGTCGGCCCGGCGCACCGCGGGTTGACCGCCCTGCCGCCCCGTGACCGGATCGGGCCGCCGGTGCTGGGCACCGGGTTCGTGCCGAGCGACGCGCAGCTCGTCCCGGAGTTCGTCACCCGGGACTTCGCCGACCTGCCGTTGCCGGCCAACGCCTCGCTGCTCGCCTACCCGGCGGAGGGGGTGGAGGTGGTGCTCTACACCTATCAGGCGGAGCAGCGCGGCTGGCTGCGGCTGGCCGGTCCGCAGTGGCGGCACCTGCTCGCCGCGGTGCCCGGCCTCGCCGCCGACCAGGAGTACGTGCCGACCGGCGACGCGCCGCGCTCCACCCGGCTCGTCGGCGCGTACGCCGGGGCCGAGTACGAGGCGGTGGCCGACCAGCCCGGCGGGTTCCGGGTGCTGGCGATGACCCGGGCGGCCCGGTATCCGGTGGACGCGGCGGCCCGGCGGCTGCGCGTGGCCGTCTGGCGCGGGGTGCCGTGTCTGGTGCTGCGGGAGGAGGCGGGCTGGCTGCGGTTGCGGCTGCGCCGCCCGGATCCGGACGCGGTGGCGGTGACCGGGGCGCAGTGTCACGAACGGGGCGTCTACGAGGTGTGGGCGCCGGGCGGCGAGCTGACCGAGGACCGGGTGGTGGACCTGCCGTACCCGCGCCGCGACGCATAGCCGGCGGCGGGTCGGGAAGGCGAGGGCGTCCGAGACCCACGCGAGGGGGAATTCCGACATGCCTTTCGTCACCGTCGGTACGGAGAACTCCGCACCTATCGACCTGTACTACGAGGATCACGGTTCCGGTCAGCCGATCGTGCTGATCCACGGTTTCCCGTTCAACGGGGCGACCTGGGAGAAGATGAGCGGTCCGCTGCTCGCCGCCGGATATCGGGTGATCACGTACGACCGGCGCGGGTTCGGCAGTTCCGCCCAGCCGGCGTTCGGCTACGACTACGACACGTTCGCCGCCGATCTCGACGTGCTGATGACCGAGTTGGACCTGCGGAACGCGATCCTGGTCGGGCACTCGATGGGCACCGGCGAGGTCACCCGCTACCTGGGCGCGTACGGCTCGGACCGGGTGTCGCGGGCGGTGGTGATGGCGCCGTTGGCGCCGTTCCTGCTGAAGACCGCCGACAACCCGGAGGGTGTCGAGAAGAGCCTGTTCGACGGGTTCCAGCAGGCGATCATCCAGGACCGGTTCGCCTACCTGACGCAGTTCTGCGACGCGTTCTTCAACGCCAGCGAGAACAGGGGCAAGCTGGTCAGCGACGAGGCGTACCACGCGCACTGGCAGATCGGCGCGCAGGCGTCGGCCAAGGGCACCCACGACTCGGTGGACGCCTGGCAGACCGACTTCCGCGGCGACCTGCCGAACATCAAGGTGCCGGTGCTGATCATCCAGGGCGACAAGGACAACGTGCTGCCGTACCCGAAGACGGGTCAGCGGCTGGTGAACATGCTGCCCGACGCCAAGCTGGTCACGCTGAAGGGCGCGCCGCACGGCACCCCGTGGACGCACCCGACCGAGGTCAACAACGCGATCATGGAGTTCATCGGCAAGCCGAGCATGGCCCGGGCCTGACCCCGGACGACGAGCGGCCCCGGGCTTTCCCCGGGGCCGCCGTCGCGTCGGTGGTCAGCCGGCGAGGCGGGCCAGCTCCTCGTCGACGATGGACGGGTCGAGCTTGCGGAACACCGGCTTGGGCGCCGCGAGCGGCCGGCCCACTTCCAGGGGTACGGACTCCCAGCGCGCCCCGACCGTGTAGTCGCCGGTCAGCACCGGGTACGCCGGGCCGCCGTCGAGGTCCTCGACCTCCTCGATCACCGGCATCGGCGCGTGCGTGCCGGTGCCGCCGAGCAGCTCGTGGATCTTCTGGGCGGAGTGCGGCAGGAACGGGGTGAGCAGCGTGTTGGCGTCGGCGACCACCTGGAGGGCGACGTGCAGGATGGTGCCCATCCGCGGCTTGTCGTCGTCGCCCTTGAGCTTCCACGGCGCCTGCTCGGAGAGGTATTTGTTGGCCTCGGCGACCACCTTCATGGCCTCGCCGATGGCCTGCTTCTGCCGGTGCCGGGCGATCAGGTCGCCGACGGTGGCGAAGCCGGCCTTCGCAACGTCGAGCAGCGTCCGGTCGGCGTCGGTGAGCCCGGCGGGGTCGACCGGCGGGATCGCGCCGAAGTTCTTCGCCGCCATCGAGACGGACCGGTTGACCAGGTTGCCCCAGCCGGCGACCAGCTCGTCGTTGTTGCGGCGGAGGAACTCCGCCCAGGTGAAGTCCGTGTCGTTGCTCTCCGGGCCGGCGACGGCGATGAAGTAGCGCAGCGCGTCGGCGTCGTACCGCTCCAGGAAGTCCCGCACGTAGATGACGACCTTGCGGGAGGAGGAGAACTTGCGCCCCTCCATGGTGAGGTACTCGCTGGAGACGACCTCGGTGGGCAGGTTGAGCCGGCCCAGCGCGCCGGGCTCGCCGTCGCGGGCGCCGGCGCCGGAGTAGCCGCCGAGCAGCGCCGGCCAGATCACCGAGTGGAAGACGATGTTGTCCTTGCCCATGAAGTAGTAGCCGAGCGCGTCCTTCCCCTCGGCGTCGGCCGACCACCACTTCCGCCACGCCTCCGGGTCGCCGGTGCGGCGGGCCCACTCGATCGAGGCGGACAGGTAGCCGATGACCGCGTCGAACCAGACGTAGATCCGCTTGTCGGTGCGGTCCTGCCAGCCGTCGAGCGGGATCGGCACGCCCCATTCCAGGTCCCGGGTGATGGCCCGGGGCTGGAGGTCGTCGAGCAGGTTGCGGGAGAACCGCAGCACGTTGGGCCGCCAGCCCTCGCGGGTGTCCAGCCACTGCCGCAGCGCGTCGGCGAGGGCGGGCAGGTCGAGGAAGAAGTGCTCGGTCTCCACGAATTCCGGCGTCTCGCCGTTGATCTTCGACTTCGGGTTGATCAGGTCGATCGGGTCGAGCTGGTTGCCGCAGTTGTCGCACTGGTCGCCGCGCGCGCTGTCGTAGCCGCAGATCGGGCAGGTGCCCTCGATGTAGCGGTCCGGCAGGGTGCGACCGGTGGACGGGGAGATTGCCCCGGTGGTGACCTTCGGGACGATGTAGCCGTTGCGGTGCAGCCCGGCGAACAACTCCTGCACCACCGCGTAGTGGTTACGGGTGGTGGTGCGGGTGAACAGGTCGTACGACAGGCCGAGCGCCCGGAGGTCCTCGGCGATCACCCGGTTGTAGCGGTCGGCCAGCTCGCGCGGGGTGACCCCTTCGGCGTCGGCCTGCACCTGGATGGGGGTGCCGTGCTCGTCGGTGCCGGAGACCATGAGCACGTCGTGACCGGCCATCCGCATGTACCGGGCGAAGACGTCGGAGGGAACGCCGAATCCGGATACGTGGCCGATGTGGCGCGGGCCGTTGGCGTAGGGCCAGGCGACCGCGGCGAGAACGTGACTCATGAGCGCCAAGCCTAGTGATTGGCGTGGGCGACCCGCGAACCAATAGGGCGGGCACACCCGCCGTACGCCCGATTTGTCGCCGACACGCGGCCTGAGCTGCCCGACTGGCCCGCTTTGCCGGTGTGGAATGAACGTCGTGACCAGCAGACCCGCGGCGCCCGAGCCGTCCGCGTCCGCCCGGGCCGCGCGGGCCGCTCGCGGCACGCCGGTCGCCCCGCAGCCCCGGGTGGACCCGGCGGACCCGACGGTGGAGGTGGAGCCGACCACCGGCGCGCCGGTGGACGCCGTGCCGCGCCGGGTGCCGGTGCGGCAGCCGCGCTGGCAGCGGTGGTCCACCCCCACCGGCGACGAGTCGACCGGCTGGGCGCCGATCGAGGAGGTGCACTGGGACGGCACGCCGCTGCGCGACGAGCCGCGCCGTCGGGCCGTCCGGGTCCGCCCCCGGCGGGAACCGGCCCGCCCGGTCCACCCGCCGGACCCGCCCGCCGGGCTCGCCGTGCTGGTGGCGCTGAGCCTGCTCGCCGCGTTCTTCGCCTGGGTGAGCGCCGAGCCGTTCTGGCTGGCGGTGGGGCACTCGACCGGCGGCACCGTGATGGTCACCGAGTGCGCGGGCGGCGGCCTCACCCAGCGCTGCCGGGGGATCTTCCAGGCCGACGCTGACCGCTTCCAGGCCCAGGGCGTCCGGGTCAGCGGCGTACCGGCCGGGCACACCGCCACCGGCAGCACGTTGCCGGCCCGGATGACCGGGCCGGACGGCGCCACCGCGTACGCGGACCCGGGCGTCGGGCGGCACCTGCGCTGGCTGCTCGGGTTGGCCCTGGTGGCGGGCTGCGCCGCCGGGATCGCCCGGTGGACGGGCGCGACCCGGCTGGCGGACCCGCGGCAGCGGCGCTGGGCGGTCGGGCTGGCGGTGGCCGGCCCGCTGCTGATCACCGTCGGCTTCCTCGCCGCCGCCTGGTGAGGGGTGCAAGGAGGGCCCCTCCTTACCGGCTCAGCGGTGCACGACGGCGTAGACCTCGCGGCGACGCAGCCCGTACGCGGTCGCGACCTCGGTGATCGCGTCCCGCCGGGACGTTCCGGCCGCCTCGCGCTCGGCCACCGCGGCGCGCAGCGTGTCGTCGTCGGGGCGGACCGCCGGGGCCGGCGGCGCGCCGGCCACCACCAGCGTGATCTCGCCGCGCACGTCGCCCGCGGCGGCCCACTCGGCCAGCTCGCCGAGCGGCCGGCGGACCACTTCCTCGTAGGTCTTGGTCAGCTCGCGGCAGAGCGCGGCGGGCCGGTCCGGGCCGAACGCCTCGGCGAGGTCGGCCAGCGCCCCGGCGATCCGGTGGGTCGCCTCGAAGAGCACCAGCGTGCGTTCCTCACCGGCCAGCGCGCGCAGCCGGCTGCGGCGGGCGCCGGGGGTGCGGGGCAGGAAGCCCTCGAAGCAGAACCGGTCGCAGGGCAGGCCGGAGAGGGCCAGCGCGGTGGTGACCGCGCTCGGGCCGGGGGCGGCGGTGACCGGGACGCCGGCCTCCAGCGCGGCCCGGACCAGCCGGTAGCCGGGGTCGGAGACGCTCGGCATGCCGCCGTCGGTGACCAGCGCGATGGTGTAGCCGGCGGTGAGCACCTCGGCCAGTTCCGGGGTTCGCCGCTCCTCGTTGCCCTCGAAGTAGGAGACGATCCGGCCGGGCACGGTGACGTCGAGGTCGCGGGCCAGCCGGGTGAGCCGCCGGGTGTCCTCGGCGGCGACCACGTCGGCGGTGGCGAGCACCTCGCGGAACCGGGCGGACGCGTCGGCCGGGTTGCCCAGTGGCGCGCCGAGCAGCACCAAGCGTCCTACCTCGGACATTTCCCCCATGGCTGGCGCTCCCTCATCGATGGTCGTACCAATTTCGGGGACGATGGACGCCACCGGGCACCCTCGCAGCCTACGATCGCCGGGTGACGAGTGCCTCGACAGCACAGGAGCCCTCCACCACCGACCGGGCCGCCGGCTCACCGGGCGACGACGGCGGCGGGGGTGGGATCCCGGCCGCGGTCCGACGCCGGCTCGCCACCGTCGACGACCACCTGGGGCGGGGGCAGGCGTGGCTGGCCACGGCCGTGGTGGTGGCGATCGCCGCGATCCTGCGCTTCGTCGGGCTCAGCCACCCGTCCGGCAAGGTCTTCGACGAGACCTACTACGCCAAGGACGCGTACGGGCTCATCGACCGTGGCGTCGAGTGGAACTACAAGGACAACGGCCCGTCGTACGTGGTCCACCCGCCGCTGGGCAAGTGGCTGATCGGGATCGGCGAGTGGGCCTTCGGCTACCAGGACGCCGAGACCAACATCTCGGTGCCCGGGCACCTGATGACCACCGCCCCGGAGTTCGGCTGGCGTTTCGGCGCCGCGATCTGCGGCACGCTGTCGGTGCTGCTGCTGGTGCGCATCGGCCGGCGGATGTTCCGCTCCACCACGCTCGGCTGCGCGGCGGGTCTGCTGCTCGCGCTGGACGGTTTCCACCTGGTGCTGTCCCGCACCGCCATCCTCGACATCTTCCTGCTGCTGTTCGTGCTGGCCGCGTTCGGCGCGCTGGTGCTCGACCGGGACGCCCGGCGGCGACGCTGGGCACGGGCGCTGGAGGCGGGGCTCGACCCGACGGCACGGGGGCGGGCCGGCCGACCGGCGTCGGGCTGGCGGAACTGGCCGTGGTGGCGGCTGCTCGCCGGCGTGCTGCTGGGCTGCGCCTGCGCGGTGAAGTGGAGCGGGCTCTACTTCGTGCCGGCGTTCGCGCTGCTGGTGCTGCTCTGGGAGGTCGGGGTCCGCCGGTCGGCCGGGGTCCGCCACCCGTGGCGGGACGCCGTCCTCGACGAGTTGCCCTGGCTGCTCGCGGCCGGCGTGCTGATGGTGGTGACGTACGTGGCCACCTGGTCGGGCTGGCTGCTGAGCGACGACGGCTACTACCGCCTGGCCGCCCGCTACCCGAACGTCGAGGGCCTGAGCGACACGCCTGTGATCGGCGCGCTGATCAACCTGTGGGAATACCACAAGGCGGCGTATGGCTTCCACACCCAGCTCGACGACCCGCACAAGTACCAGTCCTGGCCGTGGCAGTGGCTGCTGCTGGGCCGGCCGGTGGCGTTCTCCTGGTCCGGCGACGGCAACTGCGGTGCGCCGAGCTGCGCCTCCGAGGTGCTGCTGCTGGGCACCCCGCTGCTCTGGTGGTCGTTCCTGCCGGCGCTGGTCGCGACCGTCTGGCTGGGCCTGGCCCGGCGGGACTGGCGGGCCGGGGCGATCCTGCTGAGCGTGGCCGCCGGGCTGCTGCCCTGGTTCTGGTTCGCCCTCGACGGCCGGACGATGTTCTCGTTCTACGCCGCGCCGGCGGTGCCGTTCCTGGTGCTCGCCGTGGTCTACGTGCTGGGCGCGATCGCCACCCCCGCGCCGGTCACCGGCACGGCCGCGCCGCCGACCGAGGAGCAGACCAGTGACCGCCGTCTGGTCGGCGGCATCATCGCGGGCGCCTACGTGCTGCTGGTCGCGCTCTGTTTCGGCTACTTCTATCCGATCTTCGTGGGCAGGCTGCTGCCGTACGCGGACTGGTCCGCCCGGATGTGGCTGGACGGTCGCTGGATCTGAGCGTGGCCGACCACGCGACGGCCCGGTGGGGACACCCCACCGGGCCGAAATTCGATTGCGCCCCCGGCGCCGATCTGCATGGCGGGCCGGGGCAAGAAAAAGCGCGCCCCGATCGCCTGCCACGGGGGAAGCGGGCGATTGGGGCGCGCAAGACAGAGCTTAACCACACTGCGTCGACCGCACAACGGGTGCAGCCGAGTCAGATTTCCGACCGACGCGCCACCCCCCGAAAGGTTTACATCGGGCAGCTAACGGTGGGTCATATGCCGGGAACATAACTGGTTCGTCACCATCGTCGACCGGCCTCCGGGCCGGCCCCGACCCGGATGATCTTCCATTGTGGATCTCACTACACTTCGCCCGGTGATCAACAAGAGACGATCGACGGCCGTCCTGTGGGGACTGCTGGCGGCGACCGCGCTGATCGGTCCGAGCCCCGCCGGGGCCGACGACGACACCACCGAACCCGCCGCCGAGCCGCCCAAGGTCGAGCTGGTGCTCGACGTCAGCGGCTCGATGCGGGCCCGCGACATCGACGGGCGTAGCCGGATCAGCGTCGCCCAGCAGGCGTTCAACGAGGTGGTCGACGGCCTGCCCGACGAGACACAACTCGGCATCCGGGTGCTCGGCGCCACCTACCGCGGCAAGGACAAGAAGCAGGGCTGCCGGGACACCCAGCAGATCGTGCCGGTCGGCCCGGTGGACCGGACCGCGGCCAAGGCCGCCGTCGCCGGCCTGCGCCCCACCGGTTTCACCCCGGTCGGGCTGGCGCTGCGCTCCGCCGCGCAGGACCTGGGCACCGGCAGCACCGCCCGCCGGATCGTGCTGATCACCGACGGCGAGGACACCTGCGCCCCGCCCGACCCGTGCGAGGTGGCCCGCGAACTGGCCGCGCAGGGCACCCGGCTGGTGGTCGACACGCTCGGCCTCGCCCCCGACGAGAAGGTACGCCGGCAGTTGCTCTGCATCGCCGGCGCCACCGGCGGCACCTACACCGCGGCGCAGAGCGCCGACGAGCTGACCGGCCGGATCAAGCAGCTCGTCGACCGGGCCCGCGACACGTACACGGTCACCCCGGCGGTGGTCGACGGCGCGGCGGCCTGCGCGGGTGCGCCGCTGCTCGCGCCCGGCGTCTACACCGACCGCGAGGCGTTCTCCGAGCACCGCTGGTACCGGGTGCCGGTGCGTCCCGGGCAGGAGCTGCGCGCCTCGGTCAGCGTCGCGCTGGACCGCCCGGTGAACCCGGACTACGGCGTGCTGCTGCGGGCCACCGCGCCGGACGGGCGGGAACTGGTGCGCGGCGTCGACGCCGGCAGCGGGCGTACCGACGTGGTCTCGGCCGGCCTGCGCTGGTCGGCCGCCGCCGAGGAGGAGGACGCGGCGAGCCCGACGCCGACCCCGAGCGGGACGCAGGCGGCCCGGACCGTCTGCCTGGTGGTCAGCAACTCGTTCGCGGCCCGCGCCGGCACCCGCGCCGAACCGGGCATGCCGGTGGAGCTGACCGTGGACGTGGTCGCCGCCTCCCCCGCCCCGGACGGGCCGGACCTGGGCCGCGGCTGGGCCCTGCTGCTCCTGCTCACCCTGGTCGGGCTCGTCACCGGCCTGGCCGCCGGGCTGCTCACCCGCTGGTGGGTCGCCACCTGGAGGGAGAACTGAGGATGCGTACCCTCATCCGCGTCGCCGCGGCGACCGCCGCCGTGGGCCTCGCGCTCGTGCCCGGTGCGGCCCTCGCCGCGCCGAGCCCGTCCCCGGGCGCGACCACCGTGACCAAGGCCGGCACCTCGTTCCTCACCGCCACCACCATCACCGCCGGCCAGCCGGTACGGGTGGGCGCCTCGACCGGCGACCACCTGTACTGGTCGTTCCGGGCCGAGGCCGGGCAGGTGCACGAGGTCGGCGTCACGGTCACCTTTGGAAAGCCGCGCACCGGCGCGTCCACCTGGACCGTCGACGTCTTCGACGGGCTGCGCCGCCGGCAGGCGTGCACGGCCGGCGCGCAGACCCCCACCGTGGACGCGGCGGCGACCGGCGTGACGCTCGGCTGCACGCTGCGCCGGGTGCGGCCGTGGGCCGAGCCGTGGTCCGGCGACCCGCTGCCCGGCACCTACTACGTCCGGCTCTCCGTCACCGACCTGCCCGAACCCGACCTGGGCCTGCCGATCGAGGTGGACCTGCTGGCCGGCGCGACCGACTCCGGCGGCGCGTCCGGTGACGACGGTGAGCTGGCGGCGCCGCTGGTGCCGAACACCCGGGCCGGGACGGTGCTGGCCGCCGAGCCGACGCCGGAGCCGGCCGCCGAGGAGGAGACCGACCTGACCGGCTGGCTGCCCGAAGCCGGCTCGCGCTGGGTGTGGACCAGCGTGGGCGGGGTGCTCGCCGCCGTGGCCGGCGTGGTCGGCTTCGCCCTCACCCGGCGGCCCCGCCGCCGCTGAGACCCGCGACCGGTGGCCGCCGCGAACCCGACGCGGCGGCCACCGGAAGCGCGGACTCAGAACGTACGCGGACCGCGCGGCACCCAGCCGATGAACCGGTCCTGCAACGCGGTGACCGGCGCGGTACGCAGGTCGTGCGTGGCGGCCGCCAGGCAGGAACCGAGATAGACGCTCAGCGACGCCCGGTCCACCTGGTACTCGATCAGCAGGTGCCGGCGTTTGGTGGCACAGGGCCAGTCCTCGCCGCACGAGCGGCAGGTCCAGTCGGGCGTCACCGGGACGTGCTCGCCGGACCGTGGTTCCGACGCCTCCACACCGGGGGCCATCGGCCACTCCTTTCATCGATGTTGACGACGCTGCCTCCCCCCACGACGTTCTGTCAGCGCCACACTCCACTCCGCCGTTACGGTACGGTCACCGCGTGTCCCCGTCACCCACTGACGCACGTGCGTGACCTGTTGCCGTCCACCGTGGCGGTGGCGGTGGCCGGCCCGGCCGAGTGGTCCGGCACGTTGCTGCCGGCCGAGCGGGCCGCCCTGGGCGACCGCGCGGTGCCCAGCCGCCGGCGCGACTTCACCGCCGGCCGGATGTGCGCCCGCCGGGCGCTCGCCGCGCTCGGCCTGCCGGTCACGCCGCTGCCCGCCGGCGCGGACCGCGCCCCGGTCTGGCCGGCCGGCGTCGTCGGGGCGATCACCCACACCCGGGACTACTGCGCCGCCGCCGTCGCCCGCGCCGCCGACCTGCGCGCGGTCGGCATCGACGCCGAGCGGCACCACCCGCTCACCCCGGGGGTACGCCGGAAGGTGTGCCGCCCCGACGAGGAGGCGGACCTGGCCCGGCTGCCGTCCGGGCCCTCCTGGCCGACCGTGCTGTTCAGCGCCAAGGAGACCGTCTACAAGGTCTGGTACCCGCTCGTCGGCACCTGGCTGGGCTTCCCGGACGCACGGGTCACGCTCGACCCCGACGCGGGCACGTTCCACGTGGAGATCGCGCCGGCCCGGCTCGCCGCCGCCCCGGTGCCCGATCCGCCGTCGTCGATGACCGGACGGTTCGCGGTGGACGACGACCTGATCCGCACCGCCGCCGTCCTGGCACGTCGGTGAGGGCCGGACGGCGGCGTTGTCGCCGGCTTGTACCGTCGTCCCGACTGAAATCTCCCGAAGGTGCCCAAGGAGTACGGTGAGCCACCCTCAGCCTCCGCCCGGGTCGCAGGACCCGGACCAGCAGCCGCAGGAACCGCCGACGCAGGCGTTCCCCACCGCGCCGATGCCTCCGGTGTCCGGCCCGCCGTCGACCCCGGACGCGCCGACGGCTCCCATCTCGGGCGCGCCGCACCCGCCGGTTTCCGGCCCGCCCCAGCCGCCGGCCCCGCCGACGCAGGCGTTCCCGCCGGCCCCGGCCACCGAGGCGTTCCCGTCCCAGCCGGTCTCCGGCGCGCCCCAGCCGCCGACCCAGGCGTTCCCCCCGGCGCCGCCGACCGAGGCGATCCCGCCGGCCCCGCCGACCGAGGCGTTCCCGCCGACGCCACCGACGCAGACCTACCCGCCGGCGCCGTCGCCCCAGACGTTCCCGCCGCCACCGTCCACCGAGGCGTTCCCGCCGGCGCCACCGACGTCGGGCGCGCCGTATCCACCGGGCGGGGCGTACCCGCAGGCGGGCGGCTACCCGCAGGCCGGCGGCTACCCGCAGGGGGGCGGCTACCCGCAGGCGGAGGGCTACCCGCAGGCTGGTGGCGCGTATCCGCAGGCTGGTGGCTACCCGCCGCCGGGCGGTGCGCAGCCGCCGTATCCGCCCACGTCGGGCGCGGCCTACCCGCCGCCCGGGCAGTACCCGCCGCCGGGTGGTGAGGCGTACGGGGCACCCGGGCCGTACCCGCCGCCACCGGGGCAGCCGTTCGGGCCGCCGGCGAAGAAGTCCAGCCGGAACGTCTGGCTCACCGTCGGCATCGTGGTGGTGGTCCTGCTGCTGCTCTGCTGCGGCGGTGGCGCCTTCGCGCTCTACAGCGGCGCGAAGAAGACCAAGGAAGCGATCGACACGCTGCCCACCCCGGGCATCAGCTACAGCAACCCGGCCGACCCCACGCCGCCGACCGGTGACCCGTCCGTCACCACGCCGCAGCCGGGCACGACCGACGACGAGACGTTCAACATGCCCGCCGGCGACAAGCTGATCGTCAACGACGACGACGGCACGGTGGAGATCACGGTCGGCAACTTCCGGACCAAGGACGCGGCCTGCCGGGAGTACGCGTCCGGCCCGAAGAACGGCACGTTCCTGATCGCCGACGTGTCCGCCGAGGTCACCAAGGGCACCGGCTCGATCAACCCGTTCTTCTTCACCTGGAAGGGCGCGGACGGCACCGAGGAGAGCGGCATCGCCGGCGCGTTCTCCGGCTGCGGCAAGCTGATGACCTCCGGCAACAACCTGCCGGCCGGCTCCAAGCGCAGCGGCCAGCTCGTCTTCGACGTCAAGGACCGCAACGGCGTCGTCGAGTACGAGCACCACCTGCGTACCGCCGGGTCCTGGAAGCCCTGACCGGCGCGTGACCCCGCCCGGGGGTCGGTCCCGTCCGGGGCCGGCCCCTGGGCCGTTCGGTCGGTGCCGCCGAGCCGATCGGGCCGTTCCGTGTGCGCGTGCCGCCCGCCGTTCGTCAGGCTCGACGGATGGCGAACGAGACCACCATCCCGCTGCTGCCGTGCCGCTCCCTGGACGACGTCGTGCCGTTCTACCGGGCCCTCGGTTTCGAGGTGACGCACCGGCAGGCACGCCCCAACCCGTACGTGGCGCTGCGCCGGGAGGATCTGAACCTGCACTTCTTCGGCATGCCGGAGTTCGATCCGGCCACCTCGTACGGCAGTTGCCTGGTCGTGGTGGACGATCCGGTCGGCATCCACCGGGCCTTCGCGGCGGGCCTGCGTGCCGCCTACGGCAAGGTGCTCGTGTCCGGCGTGCCCCGGATGACGCGCCCCCGGCTCCGGCGCAACGCCGACGGGCACACCGGGTTCAGCATCGTCGACCCCGGCGGCAACTGGATCCGGTTCGTGGCCCGGGCCGCCACCCCGGACGCGGACGACAGCCGGGCCGGGCTGGCCCGGGCACTGCGGAACGCGGTGGTGCAGGCCGACTCGCGCGGAATGCCCGAGCATGCCGCCCGGATCCTCGACGGCGCGCTGGCCCGGCCCGACGCCGCCGACGATCCGGCCGTCCACGTCGAGGCGCTGGTCTACCGCGCCGAGCTGGCGCTGCTGTTGGACGAGCCGGCGGTTGCGCGTGGGCTGCTGCGGCGGGTCGGCGCGGTGCCGCTGGACGAGGCGCTGCGCGGCCGGCTGGCCGACACCCTCCAGCACGCCACCGACCTGACCGCCGCCCTACCGACCGGCTGAGTCCCGCCACTCCGATCCTGGTACGAGACGGCCCTCCACGGGCGATCCCGTACCAAGATCTCCGGCAGTGTCGCGCCCGGCCGATCGGCCGGCCGCCGTCGGTCCACCGGCCGGGGCCCCGGTCGACCGGTGCCCCCGGGCCCGCCGGTTGGTCCGAATCCCGCGACTCGTCGTCGTCGGGCGCTGTCGGAGCGTCGATACGGTGCGCACCGATTGACCGCTGGCAATCGTTGCGTACGCAAGCAGACTGTGGTGCGTGACGAACCCATCACCGCACGGCCCGGCGTACCCCGCTCCGAAGCAGTCCTGGTGGCGCCGGCTCTCCAGCGGCGCGAAGGTCGCGGTCGCGGCCTCGGGCGTGCTGCTGCTCTGCTGCTGCGGCGGCGTGGCGATCGGCGCCGGCCCCGACTCCCCCTCGGCCCCGGCCGGGAAGAAGGCCGCGCCGGCCACGTCCGCGACGGCCGGTGTCGAGGCGGCGGCGGTCGCCGCGCCGACGACCTCCGTCCCGTCCCCGACCGCGTCGCCGACCGAGGCGAGCCCGAGCCCGAGCCCGAGCGCGCCGCCGTCGCCCCAGGTCCGGACCACGACCGTCACCTCGACCGCGAAGATCGCCTACGCGACCCGGACCGTCAAGGACGCCACCCTGCCGCAGGGCACGAGGAAGGTACGCACGCGCGGCGTCACCGGGGTCCGCACGCTGACCTACCAGGTGACGGTCACCGACGGCGTGCAGACCGCCCGGAAGCTGATCCGGTCGGTGGTCACCCGGCAGCCGGTCACGCAGGTGGTCGCCGTCGGCACCAAGCCGGCGCGCAGGTGCGACCCGAACTACAGCGGGGCCTGCGTGCCGATCGCGAGCGATGTGGACTGTTCCGGCGGCAGCGGCAACGGTCCCGCGTACGTCGACGGCCCGGTCCGGGTCGTCGGCAGCGACATCTACGACCTCGACCGGGACGGCGACGGGGTGGGCTGCGACGACTGACGGCTCCCGCATGCCGGCGCAGGGGCGCGGGGGACGACCTCCGCGCCCCTATGCTGGGCCGGTGATCCTCGCTGACGCCACCGGTTCCTGGGCCGGCACCAACGGTTTCCGGATGCTGCCCGCCGATCCGTTCGCCGAGTCGCCGGCCACGCTGACCGTGGCGACCGCTGCCGGCGGTCACCTGACCACTGTGGCGTACTCGTGGGCGCATCCGGCCGACGGGCCGCAGGACGGCCTGCTCGTGATCGCCGCCGGGGAGCAGCCGGGTTCGCTGGCCGCCTGGTGGGGCGACTCGTGGCACCAGCAGCCCACCGCGATGACGCTCACCGGCGCGACGGGCGCGGCGTCGGCGGTCGAGCTGGCCGCCGAGTACGCCGGCGGGTGGGGGTGGCGGATCACGCTCGACGCCGCCGACCCGGCGACGCTGCGGCTGGTGATGGAGAACGTGGTCCCGGCGGACCAGGCCGGCCCCGACACGCCGGCCGGCCCCTATCCGGTCATGGTCACCGAGCTGCGCCGGGCCTGAGGCCGGGGCCGGCCGGTCAGCCCCGGTCGTCGAGGATCTCGCGCAGCCGGCGGGCGAACGCCTCGGGCTGCCCGGCGTAGCCGCCCTCCCCACCGACGAAGCCGCCGTGGTGGCTCGGGAAGACCGCCGGCCGCCCGCCGAGCAGCTCGGCCGTCGCCACCGACGTGCGGCCGGTGAACGTGTCCGCCGACTCCTCGCCGACCGCGATGACGAGCCGGGTCCGGGTGGCGCGCAGCGCGTCGACGTCGGGCCGGTAGCTGGTGACCGCCACGGACCGGTCGGAGAGCAGCGGATCGTCCCGGGAGCCGTCGTCCTCGACCGGCATCCCGAACGCCGCCGGGTCGGGCAGGGGCCGGGCGAAGTAGTCGTCGGTGAACTCGCCGCGCCACGACGTCATGGCCACGAACGCGGCCATGCCGGCCCCCCAGCCGTTCTTCCGGTACGCCTCCTGGCAGGCCGCGGTGGCCCGCGCGGCGGCGTCCGCGTCGGGCAGCAGCGTGACGAGCGGCGGCTCGTGCGCCACCAGCGTGGCCACCGTGTCCGGGTACGCCGCGACCAGGGCGAGCGCGGTCACCGCGCCGCCGCTGCTGGCGAACATGTCGACCGGGCCCGTGCCGAGCGTGTCGACGACGGCCCGCACGTCGGCGGCCTGGACCTCGGGCACGGAGTCGGTCCGGCCGTCCCGGCGCACGCTGCGGCCGAGCCCGCGCGGGTCGTAGGTGATCACGGTCCGGTCCGGGAAGTACGAGGCCAGCGCCGCGAAGCCGTCGGCGCACATCGGCTGGCCGATCATGAACAGCGGCCGGTGCCCGCCGGCGGTGGTGTTCGGGGCGTGCACGTCGTAGACGAGGTCGACGTCGGGCAGGTGGAGTGTCTGCGTGGTCATGCTCCGGTCGACAGTCGCCGGCCCGGAAAGTCATCGGTCCGCCGGGATTCCCATGCCGGTGCGGTGCGCGGCGGTCGACGCCCACCGGTTTCCTTTTCGACGGTCGAGTCGCCCTGCTCGACGGACGTGACGTCGTGTTCGCCGGCACGCCTGGTGAGAAGCGCGACCTGGCCGACCATGCGCGCTCGCACGCCGTCGCGGCGCTTCCGCTCGCTCTCCAGCAGGCTGGCCCAGGCCCGAGCCTCATAGTCGGACATGCCTTCCCGCATCAGCGGCCCCCCATCGATTCGCGAACTCGATCAAGTCTGGTGCCGGGGACTCCGGCCCTCAAAGCGATCCGACAAGCGGCTATCCGACTCAGGAGTCGAATGGCACTGGGCGCCCTTCACGGAGAGCCGGCCGAAGTCCGGAAAGGACCACGATGAGCGGCCTCCGAACCGCGGGGACCGAAGGGGGATTCGAACCCCCATACCGACCGACGCCCGATAAGTCAGCCCGAATAGGACCAGGGTGGCGATTGTCATGCACTCTCGCGGTTTTACCGATAGCTGCATTTGGGAGCGCTCCTATCGCGGTTTCCGCGTCACCACCCCACCACCCATCGACGTTCACCGAACGGAGTTGGACACAGTGGACTATGCTCACTCGGAGATCGCTGGGGGGCGGCGGGTGTGCCGATTCCCCGGATGTCGTGTTCAACGAACCATGAAGGCGCCTAATGCGGTGCCCGGGAACGGAGTTCGTCATGAAGCTAGCCCGAAGGATCGGATTCACCGCCAGTGCTGTGGTGGCACTTGTTGCCGCATCCGCGACCCCCGCGCTCGCCGACTCCGGCGACACCATCTACGGATTCTGGCCGAACCGGATCGCGCACGCGACCTTCACCAGCTACGGCGACAAGTTCACCGTGTGGGACGACGAGAGCGACGGGCGGGCCGCAATCGCCTTCTGGCAGGTGGGCAGCCGCACCGGCCAGTGTGTGAACAGCAACGGCGCCGGCACCTCCAAGACCTGCAACTACGACTTCCCGGAGAACCAGACGATCGTCTGGAACCTTACCGCGCAGGGTTGGGCGAACCCCGGCTGCTGCACGGCGATTGTCGGTGGGGAGCAGCGGGACAAGACCTGATCCGAACCGGCGAATGACGCGCGGAGAGCCATCACAGCACCGCCACGCGTCGTCTGGTAGGACGAACCGATAAACGGTGTGGTGTGGTTGCCGCAGGCAGCGGGGTGACGCGAGATCGACACCTCGACTGTCTGCGGCAATCTCACCTCTCGCCTACTCGCCTTGACCTTCCACCGACCATTGGCGTCAATGGTGAAGGCACGCCGGCCTTCTCGACACGACTCGGCCGCGGATGTATCGGGTGGCGTGTCGTCAAGGTCAATCAGCCTGCGGAGAACGTGGAGAATCCACCGGGCGGTGACAATCAGCCGGTTGCGGATCTGGGCCAGGGACAGAAACGGCGCGGTCATCGTCAACCCACTCCGAGCGCGGCGGCGAGGTGGACGAGCATCGCCGGGGCGCGCGGGTCACGGGCAATCTCGGTGAGGACGCCCCGGCCGTCCGGCCGGTGGCGGATCTCGGCCGGCGCGACCCGGTCGGCCTCCACCAGGACCCGGCCGGCGCTGACCGGGTCGCCGGCTTGCAGGTACGCACGGGCGACGTCGATCAGGTACGCGGCCCGATGCTCGGCGGCCAGCCACCGCCACCCCTCCCGCGTGATCACCTGCTCGTGCCGGGCCACGGCGTCCGCCACGTCACCGCGTTCCGCCGCTACCGCGACCCGGGCCAACTCGACCGTCGTCGGCCCGAACCCGGTCCGGTGGTGGTCGTGGCCGTCCCCCACCCGCGCCGCCATCTCCGCGGCCTCGTCGACCAGCTCGACGGCGGCGCGGTCGTCCCCGTCGCGGGCGGCGGCCAGGGCGGCCTGCGCCAGCAGTGTCCCGCACAGCGACAGCTCCGCCGGGTCGCCGAACTCGACCACCGACGGAACGGCCCTCAACTACTCCGCGTACTGGGTCGGCGAGATCCCCTATCGCCAACCCAACGGCTCCTTCATGCCCGCCACTATCGACGATTGGCGCGGTGCCGTCTCCTGCGGCACCTCGTCGAGCGCCTCGAAGCTGACCACCCGTTCATCGATCTCAACATCCACAACCTGTGGGCTCTGCTCACTGCCCGACGCGGGCTCGTCCACGACCACCCCGCCACCGGACAAACGCTCGCCAACCGTGCCGGCACCGTCCTCGACAGCGACCAGATCTCCGCGCAGTCCCGCAAAGAACTAACCTCTGTTGTCTACAGCCTGCGTACCGAGGGCATCACTGGCACAGGGACGGGCAGATGAGCGACGACCAGTACGCCGCAGCGATGAGGTTCATCTTCGAGGCCGGCGTCCTGAAACGCGCCGCTCGTACCGGCTGGTGGTTCGCCGGGGTCAAGCACCCTGAATCGATCGCCGAACACTCCCACCGCACCGCCCTGATCGGCATGATCCTCGCCGCCATGGAGGGAGCCGATCCCGCGCGGACCACAATGCTCTGCGTCCTGCACGACACCCAGGAAACGCGCATCACGGATATCCCACACATCGCCCGGCGTTACCTCAGCGCCGCACCCAATACCGCAGTCACCGCAGATCAGGTCGCAGGCTGCCCACCCAGCGTCACCGACACCATCACAGCGGCCGTGGCCGAGTACGAAGCCGGTGAAACCCTCGAAGCCGTCGTCGCCGGGGACGCCGACAAACTCGAATGTCTCGTCCAAGCCGTTGAATACCGCCACCAGGGCGTCGACAACGTCCAACGGTGGATCGACAGCAGCCGCGCCGCGCTCACCACCGCCTCCGCCAAGCAACTCGCCGACGCAGCACTGGACGGTCAGCCCCTTGCCTGGCTCACACCACCGACGGAACCAGCGAGCTGACCCTGAGCTGCCAGACCTGGGCGCTTCATCCTGATGCATCCACTCCACGTCACAGGCGCTGATTCGTAGCCCTCCGTCGCTGGCCCCAGATGTTCCGACCCGTGCGGGCAACATGCTCTCAACAGCAGAGGACTAGGCGTCCGGCAGCCCTCACTCGACAGACTGTCCGCCTGGCAACCGCCGTAGGTTCGCCAGAGGGGCGCCCGCCCTCGACTACCCACCACGTTTTCCCAACTCAAGCATCTGTAGGGGTACCGAGGACACGGGGCACAGCTCGCGCAAGACCGGGGATGGGCGGATGTCGGGGCAACAGCGAAGCGGTCGCGGGCAAGGAGCACTCCGACGGGACGGCATAGTAAGAACATCCGGACCGCCCTCAAGCACGCCAACGAACAGCTCGACGTCTGATGAGGTCGATGTGGTACTTCGCTGCTGAACGCATGATAAATGGCCGCCTCCAACTTGCGGAGACGGCCATTGAACTGGTGGAGCTGAGGGGATTCGAACCCCTGACCCCCTCGATGCGAACGAGGTGCGCTACCGGACTGCGCCACAGCCCCTCCGCTGGCGAACCAGCGTCGGTCCCACCCGGCTTGCACCGGGCGGGCCGGCACCAAGGCTAACAGGTCCCGCACCTGTCACGCGAACCACCCCACGACGGCCCGGCGGGCACCAGTTCGAGGAAGTGGTGGCATCCAAGACACCCGGATACCGCCACTTCCCCGAACCGCAGTCGATCAAGGCCGCACCGGCAGTCGATCAAGGCCGCACCGGACCCGATCAAGGCCCGAACTGGAGTGGATCAGAAGGGTCAGGCGCCCCGGCCGGACTGGTACGGGCGACCACGCAGCCCACCCGCCCGCCGGTAGGACACCGAGCCGCCGCTCGCGGCCGGCGGCAGGTCGGCGGGCCGGTCCAGGCCCATCGCGGTACGCCGGACCGCCTCCCGCTGGGCGGCCAGCCGGCGCTGCGCCTCCCGCCGGGCTGCCGCGCGCCGGGCCTGTTCGCGGCGCACCTCGGCCTGGCGGGCGGCCAGCCAGGCCGCTTCCCGGGCGTCCGCGCGCCGCCGCCGGCGCTCGGCGAGGGCCCGCTGCCGCAGGTGTGCGACGTACGCGACGAGCAGCGCGCCGGTGACCGACACGCTGATCCAGAACCCGGGCCCGACCAGCATCACGCCGACCAGTTCGACCAGGTTGAGCAGCAGCAGCGCGGCGAGCACCCGGCGGCGGCGGTAGACGGCCGGGGTGTGCCGGCGGCGGGGCGGGTGCCGTCGGCGGGACTGCGCGGGGACCGCCGAGACGGGCCGGAGCCGGCCGGAGCGCCGCCGGACGGGGGGCGCGGAAACCGGACGGGCCAGACCGCCCGTGTCGGAGTCCTCACTCAAGGTGACGACGAGCGCGCGGGGCGGGTGCACCGGCTGGCGTCCGGGCACGGTGCGCCGACGACGCTGGCGCTGGAGCACCCGCGCCGTCGACTGCGCCCGCTCCGCCACCAGCCGCTCGGTGGCGTCGTACCGGCGGACCAGCGCCGGAGCGAGAGCGAGCAGACCGGCGGCGGCGAGGACGGCGAGGAGCACCGACGTCGGCACCCTCACCCCTCCCGTCACCAAGTTCGGGGCGAGCGCCACACGGCCGCAACTTCTTCCGTCGACTCTCGTTAACGGCGCACATCGTGCGGTCGGGCAGCGCTTGCCACAGCTTGCAGTTACTTGAGGTTACGGGCCGCCGACCCGCTTCACCGTGCGCCGCGCCGGGCGTCACGGCCGGAACGGCTCAGCGCCGGGTGTCACGTACGCGGTGCCACCGCGCCAGCAGACCGCCCTCGGCGGCCACTTCCTCGCCGGTCATCGCGTATCCGATGTGGTCCCGCCAGGCGCCGTCGATGTGCATGTACCGCACGTGGTAGGCCTCCTCGCGGAAGCCCAGCTTCTCCACCACCCGCCGGGACGGGACGTTCTCCGGCCGGATGTTCACCTCGATCCGGTGCAGGCCACCGGGGCCGAACGCGTGGTCCACGGCCAGCGCGACAGCGGTCGGGATCACACCCCGCCCGGCCACCCGCGAGTCCACCCAGTAGCCCACGTACCCGGAGCAGAACGCCCGCCGCACGATGCTGCCCACGTTGAGGTGGCCGACCAGCCGCTCCTGCCCGTCCTCGCGCAGGCAGACCGCGAACGGCATGCCGTCACCGGTCCGCGCCGACTTCCGCTGGTCGGCGTGGACCAGGCGGAACGCGGCCGGCGAGTTCGTCTCGTCCCAGCCGCCCGGCACGTGCGACTCCCACGGGGCCAGCCACTCCCGGTTCGCGCGCCGGATCGCCGACCAGGTCACCGCGTCGGAACGCCGGTACGGCCGCAGCACCACCGGACCGTCCACCAGCACCGCAGGCCACCCCGGCGCCCGCCGGAACCTCACCGGCGCCGGTCCAGCAGCAGCACGTCCACGGTGGAGCCGGCGGCGGCAGTGGTGACCCGCTCGCCGAGCACCAGCAGGCCGTTCGCCTCGGCCAGGCCGGAGAGCGTGTACGGGCCGCCGGCCAGCGGCTGCACGGTGTAGCCGCCGCCGCGCCGCTCGGCCACGTGCGCGGGGCGGAACTCGCGCAGCCCTCCCGGCGACGAGACGGTTTCCAGCAGGTGCGCGCGCACACTGGGCCGGAACACCGGCTCCGCGCCGGCCAGCAGTTGGATGGCCGGGCGGGCCAGCACCTCGAAGCCGATCAGCGCCGCGCCGGGCTCACCGGGAAGACACACCACCGGCACCTCCTCGGCGCCGACCGTACCGAACCCGAGCGCCGTGCCGGGATAGAGGGCCACCTCTGTGAAGGTCACCGGCCCGGCCCGGCCGCCGTCGCGGCGGGACAGGATGCGGCGGACCATGTCGCCCGGCCCGGTGCCGGTGCCGCCGGTGGTGATGATCAGGTCGGCCCGCAGCGTCTGGTCCTCCAACAGGCCGCGCAGCGCCTCCGGATCGTCGTCGCAGATCCCGACCCGGTACGCGAGCCCGCCCGCCTCGGCCGCCGCCGCGGTCAACGCGTGCGAGTTGGTGTCCACCACCTGGCCGGGCTGGCTGCCCCGTCCCACGTCGACGAGCTCGTCGCCGGTGGCCACGATGACCACCCGGGGGCTGGGCCGCACCACCACGTGCCCGATGCCGGTGGCGGCGAACACCGCGACCAGGGCCGGCGAGACGTACGCGCCGGCGCGGGCGAGCAGCGTGCCGGCGACCAGTTCCTCGCCGGCGCGGCGGAGGCCGTACCCGCGCTTGGGCGCGCGGAAGATCTCCACGGCGGCCATGCCCTGGTCGGTCCACTCCACCGGCACCACCACGTCGGCGCCCACCGGCAGCGGCGCGCCGGCCGCCACCGAGAAGCACGCGCCGGGGGTGAGCCGGACCGGCCGCCAGCTCGCCGCGCCAAGGTCACCGACCACGTTGAGCCGGATGCTGCGCCCGCCGCGGATACCGGAGGGGGCCGGGACGTAGCCCGGCCCCCGGCTCCCTCCGGAGATGTCCTCCCAGCGCGCGGCGTACCCGTCCACCGCCGCCTGGTCGAAGGCGGGGAACGAGTGCGGGGCGACCACGTCCTCGGCGAGCACGTTGCCGTACGCCTGGGTCAGGTCGAGGTCGAGCGGAGGCAGCGCGCGTAACCTGCGCAGCACACTGCCCAGGTAGTCGGCGAGCGGCGTCAACTCGTTCGCGGCCGCCTCGGCGTCGGCCGTCGCGGTCATGTATCGGCACCGCCGGACGCGTTGCGCAGCCCGTTGAGGACCGCGTCGGTGACCGTCTCGTCGCCGTTGTTGACGAACTCCACGAGCCACTTGCGGAACTCGGTGCCGATGTCCTCCCGCTCGGCGGCGATCTGCACCACGGTCTGGAGGTAGCCCAGCGGCATACCGGTGTCGTAGCGGGTGCCCCGGTAGACGATGGCGTGCACCGGCACCCCCTCGGTGCGCAGCAGCTCCATCGCGTCGGTGAGCTGGATCTCGCCGCCGCTGCCCGGCTTCGTGCGCCGGATCGCGTCGAAGATCCGCCCCGGCAGCACGTACCGGCCGAGGACGGCCAGGTTGCTGGGCGCGTCCTCCGGGCTGGGCTTCTCCACCATGCCGGTGACCCTGACGACCTCGGCGATGTCGGCGTACTCCGATTCGGCCGGCTCGACCGAGGCGATGCCGTAGCGGCTGGTCTCGGCCGGGTCGACCTCGAAGAACGCGAGCACCACGCCGCCGGTGCGGGCCTGGAGCTCCAGCATGGCCGGCAACAGCGGCTCGGAGGGCTTGACGAACTCGTCGCCGAGCAGCACCGCGAAGGCGGCGTCGCCGACGTGCGACTCGGCGAACCCGACGGCGTGGCCCAGGCCGAGCTGCTCCGGCTGGCGGACCGTGTAGACGGCGGCAAGTTCCTCGGTGCGCTTGACGGCGGCCAGCAGCTCGGGCTTCTTGGCGAGCCGTTCCTCCAGGTCGGGCCGCCGGTCGAAGTGGTCGACCATCGAGGTCTTGCCCCGCCCGGTGATCAGCAGCACGTCGGTGATGCCGGCCTGGGTGGCCTCCTCGACGATGTACTGGAGAACCGGCCGGTCGACGACCGGCAGCAACTCCTTCGGGACCGCCTTGGTGGCCGGCAGGAACCGGGTGGCCAGGCCGGCGGCCGGGATGACGGCCTTGACCGCACGGGAGCGACCGGGGGTCGCTGAGGGGTTCGCTGAGTGCTCCGACATGCCGCGAGACTATCGGCCACGGCTCTGCCGCGGCGGGTGAGGACCGGAAGACGCGCCGCCCTGTGCGGCGCCCGCCGGGTCCGCCGCGCCGGCCCGGGGCAGCCCGTCGGGCGGGCTGACCGTGGTGGCCACCACCGGAATCTCCTGGGTGCGAACCGGATCGGGGACGGCCGCGGGCGCCAGCCGGTAGCCGTCCCGCCCGGCCGCCTTGGCCGCGTACAACGCGTCGTCGGCCGCGTCCAGCACCTGCTGGTCACCGGCGGCGTGATCGGGATAGACGGCGATGCCGATGGACACCGTCACCGGCACCCGGAGCGGCTCGTCGTCGTCGCCGTGGCCGTCGACCGGCACCGGCTGGTCCCGCACCACCGCGCCGAGCCGCTCGGCGACGATCGTGGCGCCCCGGGCGTCGGTCTCCGGCAGCAGCACCACGAACTCCTCGCCGCCCTGCCGGAACGCCAGGTCCACCTCGCGGATCACGCCGCGTACCCGGCGGGCGAACTCGACCAGCACGGCGTCCCCGGCGGCGTGCCCCCAGGTGTCGTTGACGTCCTTGAACCGGTCCAGGTCGAGCGCGAGCACGCTGAGCATCCGGCCGAAGCGGTTCGCCCGTTCCACCTCGCGCCGGATCGACTCCCGCAGGTAGCGGTAGTTCCACAGCCCGGTCAGCGGGTCGGTGAGGGAGAGCCGCTGCGCCTCCTCGTGCACCCGGACGTTCTCCACCGCCACCGCCGCGTGCCCGGCGAACGTCCGCAGCATGGCCAGGTCGTCGTCGTCGAACTCGTGCCCGCCGAGCCGGTCGTAGAGGGCCAGCACGCCGAGCGCCGCGCTGGGCGGAGCGGCCGGGTCGCCGTCGGCCGGCGGGTGCCCGGGACGTTCCTGGCCGCGCGGCTCGGGGGCGGCGAACGGCACCGCCACGTACGTCTCGCAGGTCGGCTCCCCGGTCGGCGGGTCCGGCGCGGTCCAGCGGCCCCGCACCGGCTCGCCGGTGGCGGCCACCGCGCCGACCACGCCGGTGCCGACCGGCACCCGCAGCGTCGCCGGGTCCGCCGGGTCGTCGGTCGGCCAGCGCCCGACCAGCCCCTCGACGCACTGGCCGACCAGCACGCCGTGGCCGTCGAGCAGCAGCACCGCGCCGGCCCGGGCACCGGTCCCGGCGATCGCGCTGTCCAGGATCACCCGCAGGATGCGTTGCAGGTCGTGCGTGCTGGCCAGCGTGTCACCGAGCACGACGAGGTGGTTGCGGAGCTGGTCCCGGCTGCTGGTCAGCGCCGCCACGTAGCTGCCGGTCTCCCGCATCATCCGGTTGAACGCGGCGGCCAGCCGCCCGATCTCGTCGCGGCTGCGGACCGGCACCCGCGCGGTCAGGTCGCCGTGCGCCACCCGGTCCACCGCGCCGGCCAGCTCGACAAGTGGCCGGGTGGTCACCCGGGCCAGCCGCCAGGCGGCCAGCACGGCCAGCAGCGCGGCCAGCGCCACCGCGGCGGCCAACGCGCCGAACAGGACCGGCGGGCGGCGGGCCGGCACCGAGAGCACCAACGGCAGCGGCTGCCCGGGGGACGGCCCGACCCGGCGCACGTACCGCCCGTCGCCGGTCCCGGCCACCCGATCCCCGACCGCCTGGCGGGCGGCGGCCAGCACCGCCGCGCGTACCCCCGGGTCCTCGGTCGTGTGGGTGATCCGCCCGGGGCCGTCGAGGAGGGTGACCCCGACGCCGGTCACGGCCGCGAGCCGCGCCACGAAGGCCGGGTCGACGGGCTGGGCGGCGGCGACCGCGCCCAGGTCGGCGCCGGCCGGGTCGCGGAGCCGGACCTGGACGGCGAGCGCCCCCACCCGGCCGGCCGGCGCGCCGACGCAGTCCTGCCACGGACCGGCCGGCCCCCCGGCGGTGGCGTAGCTGGTCCGGCCGGCGGGGTCGGCGATCACGACGGCGGCGGCCAGCCCCCGGCCGACCACCTGGTCGGCGGCGCGCGACCGGGCGGCCGGGTCGGTCACCAGCGCGACCGCGTCGGCCGCCGCGCGCAGTTGCTGGCAGAGCGCGTCGACCGAGGTACGCACGCCGGCCGCGGCCAGGCCCAGCCGCTCGGTGGCGCGGCTGCGGTCGACCGCGCTGAGCGTGGCGCCGACGAAGAACGCGCCGAGCAGGACGGGGCCGAGGACCACCACGAGGAAGGCCACCGTCAACCGCCCGCGTAGCGTCAAAAGCCTTCCCCCCGGAAGTTCCGCGCCCTTGGTGCGATGCTGGCACAGAGCGACCGGTAGGCAAGCGTTGCGTCAGGAGTGTTGCGTGCCGGATTTTTCGGATGAGGTGCACGAGGCGAAGCGGGACCTGCGCGTCGCGCTGCTCGCCGCCCGCCGGTCGCTGCCCGCGGCGCGTCGCGCCGAGGCGGCGGCGTCCGTCCAGGCCGAGCTGGTGGCCCTGGTACGCCGGCTGCGCCCGGCCAGGATGACCGCGTACGTGCCGGTCGCCTCCGAGCCCGGTGGGGACGACCTGCCGGAGGTGCTGCGGGCCGCGCTGCCGCCCGGAGCGGAGCTGCTGCTGCCGGTGCTCGCCGACGACCTGGACCTCGACTGGGCCGCCTACACCGACCGGGAGTCGCTGCGCGCCGCCGGCCGGGGGCTGCGCGAGCCGACCGGCCCGCCACGGGGACGCACCGCCGTGGCCGGCGCGGACCTGGTGGTGGTGCCCGCGCTGGCGGTGGACCGCCGGGGCGTCCGGCTGGGCCGGGGCGGCGGCTCGTACGACCGCGCGCTGGCCCGGGTGCCCGCCACCGTGCCGACGGTGGCGCTGCTGCACGACGGCGAGCTGGTCACGGCGGTGCCCGCCGACCCGCACGACCGGCCGGTGCACTGCGTGATCACGCCCGGGGACGGGCTGGTGGCGGTGCCGGGTGTGGGGCCGGGCGCTTCCGCTGGACGAATCCGGGTGCCATGACGCACCATTGGCACTCGAAGACCACGAGTGCCAGACCGGCCGTGCCAGAGATCCGGAGGAGAACGTGCCCACGTACCAGTACGCCTGCACCGCGTGCGGCCACCAGCTCGAGGCGGTGCAGTCCTTCTCGGACGAGCCGCTGACCGAGTGCCCGGCGTGTGAGGGGCGGCTGCGCAAGCTCTTCAACTCGGTCGGCATCGTGTTCAAGGGCTCCGGCTTCTACCGGACGGATTCCCGTTCGTCCGGTTCCGACAGCGCCTCGAGCACCACGAACAAGCCGGGGAAGTCCGACTCGTCCTCGTCCGACTCGTCGTCCGGGGCGTCCTCGTCGGGGTCGTCCTCGTCCGGGTCGTCCTCGTCGTCGGGCTCGTCCGGTTCGGGGTCGGGCTCGTCGGGGTCGGGCTCGTCCGGCTCGGCTGCCAGCAAGGCGCCGGCCTCCTCCAGCTCCTCCTGATCGCGCGCTGAGCCGCAGGTGGCCGTCCCCGCCCGGGGGCGGCCACTTTCGCGCGCGCCGAGCCCGGGAGAGCCGGTCCCGGCCGACGCTGTCCACAGCGTGGCGGGGTTATCCACAGGAGGGACCGGCGGGACGACGCGGAGGTGCCGCACCCGCCTAGCCTGCTGCCGGACGGTCGATCGGCGGGCGGGGAGGCAGCGGTGACAGGTCGGGAGCCGACGTTGCGGCCGGTGCACTGGCGCGGGCTGCCCCGTCGCCGCACGCTGGTGCGGGTGACGCTGGTCGCGGTGCTGCTGGGGCTGGCCGCCGTGGTGCTCAGGACGCCGCCCGGCTGTCCGCCCGGGTCAACCCCGGGCACCGGAGCCACGGCGTCCGCCGAGCCTTCGCCCTCGGGGGCTCCACCGCTGCCCGACGGGGCGGTCGGCGTGCCGATCCGGCTGGCCGAGCCGGCCGCCCTCGCGGTGCTGCATCCGGGTGCCCGCGTCGACCTGCTGGTCGTACCGGCCGGCGGGTCGCCGGACCCCACCCTGCTCGCTCCGCGCGCGCTGGTGCTCGACGTGGTGGGGGCCGGCGGGGCGGTCGACGGTTCGTCCGCGCTCTACCTGGCGCTCCCGCCCGAGCAGGCTCGGCGCGCGGTCGGGCTGCCCGAGGGCAGCCGCTTCGCCGTGGTGGTCCGCGGCTGACTCCGGCCGCCTGGGTCGACGATGGGTGGGGTCGGCCGCGGCGCGGGTCAGCCCCAGTGCGGCGGGCGCTCGGCGAGCAGCCAGTCGTCGTCACCGCCGGGGCGCTCGCCCCAGCCGTGGTCGGTGTCGTCGGTGGTCTGCTCAGGCAGCACCACGAGATCGTCGATGAGGTCGACCACGCGGTCGTCGTCGCCGCGCGGGACCCCGATGCCGGGTTCGGTCACGAACAGCAACGATACCGCCGTCGGGCGGCCATCTCGACCTCACCGCCCCCGCCCGCTCATTCACGGAAACAGGGGCCATCACGCGCCCGATAGCCACGCTTTCCGTGAATCAGCGGAGCCGGGCGAGGTGGGGCGGGGCGGAGCCGGGCGGGCGGGCCGGGCCGGGCGGGGCGGGGCCGGGCCGGGCCGGGCCGGGCCGGGCGGGGCGGGGCGGGTGGGGCGGGGCGGGTGGGGCGGGGCGGGTGGGGCGGGGCGGGCGGGGCGGGGCGGGTGGTCGAAATGGCTACGAACTTGAGGGCGTGAATGGGTCAGCCTTCGCCGCGTCGGGCGGCCGACCGGCCACGGCGTTGGTAGCGTCGGTCGGCGTGACGACGCCGAGCGGTGGCAGCACCGACGACGAGACCTGGCGACGCCCCGATCAGCCGGCCGCCCCCGACGAAGCCCCGACCGTGGACCGCCCCGCTGACCGCCGTCCGGCCGGGGCGGGCCACCCGCACGACGGAACGCTCCCGGAGACCGGTCTCACCGTTGGCGGCGACCCGGCCGAGGCCAACCGCCGGGAGCAGGCCGACGCGGACGGCGGACCCGGCACCGACACGACTGGACGCTCGACGCCCGACACCGACACGACGCCCGACACCGGGCCGACGCCCGACACCGCCCTCGTCGGGCCGCACACCACCGAAGACGACACGACCACCGAAGACGACACGACCGGGCCGCACACCACCGAAGCGGGCACGGCCGAATCCTCAACGGCCGGGGCCGGCGGGGTCGAGGGTGCCAGCCCGTGGTCGCGTGCGGGTGCGGCGGAGAGTCCCTGGGCCAGGCCAGACCCGGCCGCACCGACCGGTGGCTGGACCGCAACCGGCGGCGAGTGGCCCGGCGCACCTGGAACAACCGCCTTCGATCCGGCAGCGGGCGGGTATGCGGGTGGACCGCCCACCGCCGCTGGATCCGCAGCCGGCGGGTACGCCGGGCCGCCGCCGAGCACGCCGCCGCCCCCTGGCTGGCGACCGCCGGTGCACGTGCAGACGCCACCGCCCCGGCAGCTCCCGCCGCAGGACATGGCCGCCATGGACCGCTCGGAACAGCGTGCCCAGCAGCTCACCTACGGCATCGGCGCGGTCGTCGGCGTGGTGCTGGTGCTGCTGATGTGCCTGCTCTGCTCGCGGTTGCTGTTCTAGCGTCTGTGTCGGGGCAGGCGGCACTGAGATGCGTGGAGCGGTATACCTCAGAGTCATAAAAATGACTCTGAGGTATACCGCTCACACCCGATAGTTTCTTCGCCGGAAGCGACGCACGGTAACTGGCGGCGAAGTGCAGCCCGTAGCCGTCAGACGATGCCGTCCCACACCATCTTGGCGCCGCTGTCGCCGGTCAGGTAGACGTAGACCAGCGCGAACACGGCGAGCACGGCGGCCACGGCGGTGAGCGCCAGCGGCAGCCAGCGGGGCAGGTTCCGGGCGCGGGCGAAGCCCGCGGTGGACAGCAGCAGCAGGAGCGCCGCCACGGCCAGGCCGAGCGTGAACCAGAGCAGCGTCTCGCCGTACTCGGCATGTTCGTGGATCTTTTGAAGCCCCTCGGGCGGGTAGCCCCGCGACCGCAGCGCCTCCTCCAGCGCCTCGCCCGACTCGGTCGCCACCCAGGCCACGATCGGGGTGACCACGGCCAGCGCCGCCACCGCCCAGTCCAGTCGGGGCCGCCAGCGGGGCAGCACGCCGTACGCGACGGTGAGCACAGCCAGCAGCGGCACCAGCACCACGACGGCGTGGATGACCAGAACGTGGCCCGGGAGGCCGTTGATTTCCCTGAACACCGACACCTCCGGCGAGTGGACGGATTCGCGCGGTCAGCGTACGACGCGGTGCTGTCGCACACCGACACACACGCACGGGCCGCCACCCCGGTTCACGCGACGCTGATGACGACCGTCGAGGAACGCTCACTTGTCGGCTCGGCCGGCTCCGTGCTGTCATGAGGGCATGGCCACGGGTGAGGAACTGCTCCGGTCGCGGGGCCTGCGGGTCACCCGGCCGCGTCTCGCCGTGCTGGCCGTGCTCGCCGACGGCGGTCACCTGGAGGTCGACGAGATCACCCGGCGGGTCCGCGAACGGCTCGACTCGGTCTCCACCCAGGCGGTCTACGACGTGCTGGGCGCGCTGTCCCGCGCCGGCCTGTCCCGGCGGATCGAACCGGCCGGCAGTCCCGCCCGGTACGAGGCCCGGGTGGGCGACAACCACCACCACGTGGTGTGCCGCGGCTGCGGTGTGATCGCCGACGTCGACTGCGCGGTCGGCGGCGCTCCCTGCCTGGACCCGAACGAGGCCCACGGCTTCCAGCTCGACGAGGCGGAAGTGACGTTCTGGGGTCTCTGCCCGGCCTGCCAGTCCCGTCGTTCGGCCGACGACTGAGTCGGCCGGCCGGGCAGGTCCGCCCGGCGTGGCACTCTTGACCGGTGGACACCGACGACCTCGGCCTGTTCGGTCCGGGATCGGTCACGTGGAAGGTGCACGAGGAACCGATCCTGATCGTCGCCGGCCTGCGCTCGCTCTACCTCCAGGCGTTGCATCCGCGGGCGATGGCGGGCGTCGCGCAGAACAGCAACTACCGCGCCGACGCGTGGGGGCGGCTGGTCCGGACCGCGACCTACGTGGCGACGACGATCTACGGCACCACCGCGGAGGCGGAGGCGGCCGGCCGGCGGCTGCGGATGCTGCACGCCCGGATGCGCGCCACCGACCCGGTCACCGGCGAGGAGTTCCGCGTCGACGAGCCGGACCTGCTGCGGTGGGTGCACGTCACCGAGGTCGAGTCGTTCGTGAGCACCGCCCGCCGGGCCGGGCTCGCGCTGACCGACGACGAGGTGGACGGCTACTACACCGAGCAGCGCCGGGCGGCGGCCCTGGTCGGGCTGGACCCGGCCGGGGTGCCGGGCACCGCCGCCGAGGTCGAGGCCTACTACCGGGGCGTACGCCCGGAGTTGCGGATGACCCGCGAGGCGGCCGAGACCGCGCTGTTCCTGACCGCCCCGCCGATCCCCTGGAAGCTCAACCTGCCGGCGCGGCTCGGCCTGAGTCTCGGCCCGCCACGCTGGGCGTACCTCGGGGTGGCCGGCGCCGCGCTGGGTCTGCTGCCGCCCTGGGCGCTGCGGCTCTACGGCGGGCTGGGCCTGCCCACCACCGCGCTGTCGGCGGAGGTGGGCGTGCGGGCCTTGCGGCTCGCGCTGGCGGCGGTGCCGCGTCGTTACCGGGAGGGGCCGTTGCAGCAGGCCGCCAAGGAACGTGCCGCCCGCCTCGCGGCGGCCTGAGCCGCCGGCAACGGCAGCGGGGTGCCGCCAGCGGCAGCGGGGTGCCGCCAGCGGCTGCGGGGTGCCGATGAGGGCTGCGGCAGCGGGTGCCGGTTTCAGCCGGCGTCGGCGGTGGGCTGGGCGGAACGCTCGACGGCCGACCACGGCTCCTTGCCGGGGACCTGGGCGCCGGTGGGGCAGGTGCGCCGGTAGTCGCACCAGCCGCAGCGTGGCCCCGCCTCGGTGGGGAACGCCTCGTCGGGGTCCGTCCCGTCGGCCACCGCCCGTTCGGCGGCCATGATGTCGCGGGCGGTGTGCTCCGCGCGGGTGAGCTGGCGGTCCAGCGACTCCGGGGTGTGCTCGTGCGCGGCGACCGTGCCGGTAGGCAGGTGGTGCAGCTCGACCCGGCGGCACGGCCGCCGGAACACCCGCTCGGCCGCGTACGCGTAGAGCGCGAGCGCCTGCGAGCCGCGCGCGTCGTCGGCGTCGAGCCCGGTGCGGCCGGTCTTGTAGTCGACGATGACCAGCTCGGGCCGCCCGTCGGGGCCGGGGCGGGAGTCGATGCGGTCGGTGCGGCCGTTGAAGGCGAGCACCGCGGTCTTCACCGCCACCACCCGCTCCACGCCGACCGGCTCGTCGGCCGGGTCGAGGCCCGCCACGTAGGACTCCAGCCAGGTCAGCGCCCGCCGGAACGCGTCGCGTTCCTGCTCGTCGTCGCGGTAGCCCTCGCGCACCCAGGTGCCCTTGAGCAGCGTGCCGAGCACCTCGGGGCGGCGGCGGTCGGGAGCCAACGCATACCAGTTCTTCAGCGCGGTGTGGACGCTGGCGCCGAGCGAGTTGTGCGCCCAGGGCGGCCCCTTCGGCGGGGCGGGCCGGTCGACGTAGGCGTAGCGGTAGCGCCGGGGGCAGTCGGCGTAGGCGCCGAGCTTGCTGGGCGTGCAGACGAAGAGCCGTTCCGGCATGCCCTCGAAGCCGAGCTGCTCGGCCTGCTCGGCGCGGGGCCGGGGCGCCCGGCCGCCGGTGGGTCGGCTGCTCGACGCGGAGCGGCCGGTCGATGAGGATCGTCGCACACCGCAGATCCTGCCACCCGGGTCCGACAGCGGACGACAGGCTCAGGCGTTGTTGACGTACTCGGTCACGAACGCGGCGATCGCGTCGGCGATGAGCTGCACCGCGATGGCGGCCAGCAGCAGGCCGGCGATCCGGGTGAGCACCTCGATGCCGCCCGGACGGAGCACCTTGACGATCCCGCCGGAGAAGCGCAGCACCACCCAGACCGCGACCATCACCGCGACGATGGCCAGCGCGATGGCGACGTAGTCGGTGACGCCGCCGGCCTGCTGCACGAACAGCATGGTGGCCACGATCGCGCCCGGCCCGGCCAGCAGCGGGGTGCCCAGCGGCACCAGCGCGATGTTGGAGGTGACCTGCTGGCTCGGGTCGTCCGCCTTGCCGGTCAGCAGCTCCAACGCGACGAGTATCAGCAGCAGCCCGCCGGCGGCCTGCAACGCGGGCAGGTCGACGTGCAGGTAGGCCAGGATCGTCTGCCCCGCCACCGCGAAGATCACGATGACCCCGAGCGCCAGCGCCACGGCCTGCCAGGCGGCCCGGTTGCGGTCGCGGGCGGGCAGCGGCCCGGTGAGCGCGAGGAAGATGGGCATCATTCCGGGCGGGTCGACGATCACCAGCAGGGTCACGAAGACCTCGCCGAAGAGCTTGAGATCCACGCGGACACGGTAGCCGTGCCGCCGGAACGCTTCAGCCTGAAGCGACCGGGGTCACCCCCCGGGCCAGCGCGACGATCCGCTCGTACGCCTCGGGGGCGGTGGTGTACGCGCCGAGCCGGACCGTCTTGTGCGTGCCGTGGAAGTCCGACGCGCCGGTGACCAGCAGCCCCAGCTCGGCGGCGAGCCGGCGGACGTGCTCCCGTTCGGCCAGGCTGTGGTCCTCGTGGTCGGCCTCCAGGCCGGCCAGTCCGGCCGCCGCCAACGCCGCGATCAGCTCGTCGGGCACGATCCGGCCGCGCCGACTGGCCCTCGGATGGGCGAAGACGGGCACCCCGCCGGCGGCCCGGACCAGCGCGACCGCCCGGAACACGTCGATGTCGTCCTTGGGCAGCCGGTACCGCTCCCCCAGCCAGTCCCTGCCGAACGCCTCGGTGGTGGTGGCGACCAGGCCGGCCCGGATCAGCGCCTGTGCGATGTGCGGTCGGCCGACCGTTCCGCCAGCCGCCCCGGCCAGGATCTCCGACCAGCTCACCGGGATGCCGTCGGCCTGGAGCAGCCGGACGATCCGCTCGCCGCGTTCCTCGCGGGCCCGCCGGACCCGGGCCAGTTCGGCGGCCAGCTCCGGCTCGGCCGGGTCGAAGAGGTACGCGAGCAGGTGCAGCGGGACCGCCGGCTTGATGCCGGACCAGCGGCAGGACAGTTCCGCGCCGCGGATCAGGGTGAGGCCGGGCGGCAGGGCGGCGACGGCCGGCGCCCAGCCCGCCGTGGTGTCGTGGTCGGTCAGGGCCACCACGTCGAGCCCGGCGTCGGCGGCGGCCCGGACCAGCCCGGCCGGGCCGAGTGTGCCGTCGCTCGCGGTGGAGTGGGTGTGCAGGTCGATGCGGGCGGGAACGGTCACCGGCCCGACGCTACGCCCCGTCGGGCAGCGCGGGGGTGTCGGTCACCACCACCGGCCGTTGCCCCGGCGCCATCCCGTCGATCGTGGACGGGGTCGGTCGCTCGCCGGCCAGCACCCGCTCCGGCTTGACCCGGACCAGCCCGCCGGCGGCGTCCACGTGCAGCGCGACGCCGGCCCGGGTCCAGGCCACCGGGCCGGCCAGCAGCGGGCCGGCCGGGTGGGCCGCCGGCGTGGCGGCCGGGTCGGCGAGGTCGATCAGCAGGGCGGTCCGGCCGGTGCCGTTCACCAGCAGCCAGCGCCCGTCCGGCGAGACGCCGCCGAGCCCGTCGTCGGCCAGTTCGGCGACGCAGCCGGTCCGGGTCGGGGTGAGACCGCGGGCCGGGTCGAGCAGCCCCACGCAGGACCGCCGCGCCGGCTCTGCGGTGACGAGGCCGACGAGCCGACCGTCCGGGCGGGTGCCGTAGACGACCCGGACGTTCGGGTTCGGGGTGCCCGGCACGCCGCCCATCGCCCGCCGCCAGACGCTCATGCCACCCCGGCCGGGCTGGGTGATCAGCACGTCGTCGCCGGTGAAGCCGACCGGCACGACGCCGGTCGGCGCGGTCACCCGGCTGGGCGCGATGAGCTGGCCGGCGACCACCCCGGCGGCGACCACGTCCGTGCCGTCCCGCCAGGCCACCTGTCGGCCGTCCGCCGAGACCGCGACCGCGTCCGCGGCGGCGAGCATCACCTGCGGCGCGCCCCCGTCGGCCGACACCCACCACAGGGTACGGCCGGCGGCGGTGGCCGCCGAGGTGAGCAGCCAGCCCTCCCCGTCGTGGATCCGCTGCGCCCGTTCGACGCCGTCCACCCCGCTCAGCTCCCGGCGCTGGCCGCCACTGGTGTCGAGCTGGCCACCGACGAGCAGGTCGAGTTCGGCGCGGACCGGGCCCGGCCGGTACACCGGGGTGGGCGCGGTCGGCATCGGGGACACGGAGAACGCGGGTGGGTCGCCGAGCACCACGGTCGGCGTGCCGCCGCGCCCGTCCGGCCCGCTGAGCTGCGCCATGCCGGTGGTGACCAGCACCGTCGCCACGCCGGCCAGCGCCAGGCCGGTGAGCGTCCGGCGGCGCGCGGTGCGGCGGGCCCGGCGCAGCACCTCCCCCGCCGGATCGGCGCGGCGCGGCGCGGGCGTGGCGACCTGGCGGGAGAACGTCTCCCGCAGCACCCGTTCCAGCTCGTCCTCGCCCACGGGGAGTGGACGCTCCGGGCTGCCGGTTCGGTTGTCACCGGGTGACCGGACGCCGCTCATCGCGTCTCCGCCGGGATCGGGGCGGCGGGGCGGACCGGGGCCGGCACGGTCGTCGCCGGTGGCGTGGCCGGGCGTGGCGCGGGGGCGGCGGGCTGCCGCGTCGACCCGACCGGGAGGCGGGACGCCGGTGGCGTGGCGGGCTGCCGTGCCGGCGCCGCGCGCCCGACCCGCGGACCGGCCGGGGCCGGCGGGACCCGGGGGGTCGCGGGGGCCGGGGCGGGCGCGGGGGCCGACTCGCCCGGCAGGCCCAGGGCGGCCTCCGAGCCGAGGCGGCGGCGCAGCGTGTTCAACGCCCGGGAGGTCTGACTCTTGACCGTGCCCGGGGAGATCTCCAGCAGGGCGGCCGTCTGCGCCTCCGACAGGTCTTCGTAGAAACGGAGCACCAGCACGGCCCGCTGGCGGGCGGGCAACGCCTGGAGGTGCCGCCAGAGCGCGTCCCGGTCGAGCTGGTGTTCGATCTCGTCGACGCCGGCCCGCTCGGGCAGCACCTCGGTCGGCCGTTCACCGTGCCAGCGGCGACGCCACCAACTGGTCGACGTGTTGACCAGGACCCGGCGGGCGTACGGCTCGATGGCGTCGATCCCGCCGAGCCGCTTCCAGGCCAGGTAGGTCTTGGTCAGCGCGGTCTGGAGCAGGTCCTCGGCGGTCGCCCAGTCACCGGCCAGCAGATACGCGGTGCGCAGCAGGGCGCCGGACCGGGCCGCGACGAACTCGCGGAACTCCTCCTCCAGCGGATCCCTGCTCGCCACACCCACCTCCGCGCCCCCGTCCTGCCTGGCAGGCTCCCACGACCGAGCGGGTCGGGTCGACGGCGAAAGGTGCGCAGTCCTTGAGATGTTCGGACGAAAAGTTTCAGGCGCCGTCGTCGGCCTTGGCCTCGTCGGCCTCCTTGCCCAACCGCGCCTCGACGGCCTGCGGCTCGTACATCTCCTCCACCACGCGCAGGTAGAGCTCGTTCGGGTTGGGCAGGTTCTTGACCTCGCGGAGCGCCTGCTCCTGGCCCGCCGACTCCAGCACGAACGTGCCGTAGTTGAGGGCCCGGCCGGTGGGGGTCTGTTCGTACTTCATGTCGGTGACCCGGACCAGCGGCATCATCGCGACCCGGCGGGTGATGATGCCGTTGACCACCATCACCCGCTTGTTGGTCAGGATGAACCGGTCGTACCACCAGTCGGCGACCCGCCAGGCGACCCAGCCCATCACCGCGAACCAGAGCAGCACCGCGATGGTGGTCAGCGCGCCGACGTCCCGCCCGGCGAGGAAGCCGGAGAGGTAGCCGAGCACGAACGTGGCCGCGATGCCGACGATGATCGGCGTGCTGAGGTGGATCCAGTGCCGCTTCCACTCGCCCCGGTAGCGCTCGGTGGGGAAGAGGTAGCGCGCGACCAGCGAGCTGGGCTCGTCCTCCAACGGCAGCACCCGGCGCGGGGCCATGCCGGAGGCGTCGACCCGGAGACCGGCCAGCTCCTCCTCGGAGATCGGCTGTTCCGGGTAGCCCTCCGGGTCACGCGCCCAGGCGCGACCGGAGCGCCCCTCACCGGCGAAGCCGGGTCCGTCGCCGAATGCGGCATCGTCCGAGAGGGAGGGGCCGGCCCCGTAGCCGGGACCGGCGCCGTAGCCGGGACCGTCGTCCGGGTCGATCCGGGGGATCGGCTCGGTGTCGCGCTCCCGGCGTGCCCGGTCGGGATCGTCCGGGTCGAAGGGGGGACCGGAAGGGCTTCCCATGGCCGGCTAGGCGACCAGGTTGGTGAAGAAATCACCGAAGCCCTGCGCGATGTCCATGATGCCGCCACCGAGAGACTTGAACACGTCGGCTGCCGAGTTGGGTCGGTAGGCGACGAAGAAGATCAAGAATGCGATGCCGGCCCAGGTGAGGACCTTCTTGACCATAGCGGGCCATCCTCTCGCGCGGAGCCGGGTCCATGTACCGCAGCGGCACCCAGAGTATCAGCATGGTGTCTTACCGTGAATATCTGCGTCCGTTCCCCGACTCGCCGGTGCCGGCCGGTCAGGCCTGCCCGTGCAGGTACGGGGACGGTGCGCCGTACACGAGCTCGGGCGGTGTCCACTCGGTGAGGTCGTGCAGGACGACTTCTTCCGCGAGGAGGTAACCCGCGCTCGCCGGCCAGGCTATCGCATGGAGCCACATTCCCCGAGCCTCTCCGGCGTACGCGCTTCGATCCGTTTCGGACCGGACGAGCCACAGTGGAGTGGGATGGCCCGCCACCCGGATCTTCGCGTGCGGCACACGCTCCGGGTGACCAGGGCCGGGATCGGTCAGCGCCTCCTCGACCTGGGGGCCGGGATCGGGTCCGGGCAGTCCCGCGAAGCGGGAACCCAGACCGACACCCGGCTCCTCGGCGACGAAGATCAGGTCGGCCGGTCCACCGTCGAGCGGGGCCGGGCCGGCGCAGGCGACCACCGTGGCCCGGATGCCGGCCCGGTCGTCGCCCGCCCAGGCCACGCCGGTCAGCGTCCAACCCGGTGGGAGCGGCCAGGGGCACCAGAGCGGCACGCCGGGCCGGTCGGGCGTGTCGCCGTCGGCGGCCACCCGCTCGACCACGCTCGCCATGATCTCGGCGCCGATGTGCTCCGGCACGTGCAGGGGCGGGACCGGGCCGCAGCGCAGGCACCGGGACTCGCCGTGCATCAGGTCCGGCTCGCGCACCGGGCCCGCGCATCTCGGACAACTCACCGCGACAGTCACGCCTTCACCGTCCCGCCGGGGCGGCGAGCCGTCAAGCGGGGCGGGCCGACGAACGTGGGATTTCCGCCCGGCGCCACACCCACCGACGTCAGCCGGGCGGCGGCGGGCCGGCGTACGACCGGACCCAGGCGTGCATGGCGATGCCGCTGGCCACCCCCGCGTTGATCGACCGGGTCGAGCCGTACTGGGCGATCGAGAACAGCGCGTCGCAGGCCGCCCGGGCCACCGGCGACAGCCCCGGTCCCTCCTGGCCGAAGAGCAGCACGCAGCGGCGGGGCAGGACGGCGGTCTCCAGCGGCCGGGAGCCGGGCAGGTTGTCGATGCCGACCACCGGCAGCCGTTCCCCGGCCGCCCACGCGACGAACTCCTCGATCGTCGGATGGTGCCGGACGTGCTGGTAGCGGTCGGTCACCATGGCGCCCCGGCGGTTCCACCGCCGATGCCCGACGATGTGCACCTCGGCGGCGAGGAACGCGTTGGCGTTGCGGACCACGGTGCCGATGTTGAAGTCGTGCTGCCAGTTCTCGATCGCCACGTGGAAGTCGTGCCGCCGCAGGTCCAGGTCGGCCACCACCGCCTCGCGCCGCCAGTAGCGGTAGCGGTCCACCACGTTGCGCCGGTCGCCGGCGGCGAGCAGCTCCGGGTCGAGTCGCGGGTCGTCCGGCGGGTCACCGGTCCACGGCCCCACCCCCACGGTGAGCTGGTCGTCGGTCACGGTTGCCGAGGGTACGCACCCGGCCGCGCGCGCCGTCAGCGCAGGTCGAGCGCGCCGGCCAGCCGGTCCAGGAAACGCCTGTCGGCGGGGCCGGGCGACGTCCCGCCGGCCCGGCACACCCGGGCGGCCACCGACTCCACCCACTGCCGGTACGCGGCGGAGTCGGCCGGATCGGCCCGGCGGCGCAGCACGCGTACCGCGGCCCGGGCGGCGGCGAGCAGGTCGACCAGGTCGGTGAGGCGCTCGCCCCGGTCGGCGGCGCCGTCGTGGCGCGCGTAGATGGCGGTGACCACCGCACGGATCAGATCACTGTCGAAGGCGCGGCCGGCGGCCACCGCGTCCAGGCCGGCCAGGCCGGCGGCGATCCCTCGCGGCGGGCGGCCGGGGCCGGGCGAGGCGGCGGCGACGAGGACCCGGCCGGGCAGTTCGGTCAGCAGGTCCCACTCCGCCGCCGAGTAGACGGCGGTGGTGAGCGGTGCGGCGCGGCGACCGGCAGAGGGCGGCTCTCCGGCGACGGAGTGGCTCATGGGGACCTCCAGCCCGAGCATATGCCCCGCCAGGAGGGTCCGGGCCCCGTCCCGGCGGAACGGGAACGGGACCCGGTCGGCGGGCGGCCGGCTCAGCGCGGCTCGGGGAAGCTCGGGCGCTCCGGGTCGACGCCGTCCGGCACGGCGGCGACGGCGTACTCCCGCTTCGGGACCATGACCTTGCGGCGGAAGACGCAGACCAGCGTGCCGTCCTGGTTGTAGCCGCGGGTCTCCACCGCGACCACGCCACGGTCGGGCTTCGAGGCCGACTCACGCTTGTCCAGCACCGTGGTCTCGCCGTAGATCGTGTCGCCGTGGAAGGTCGGGGCGACGTGCCGCAGGGACTCGATCTCCAGGTTGGCGATCGCCTTGCCGCTGACGTCGGGCACCGACATGCCGAGCAGCAGCGAGTAGACGTAGTTGCCGACCACCACGTTGCGCTTGAACTGGGAGGCGGACTCCGCGTAGTGCGCGTCCAGGTGGAGTGGGTGGTGGTTCATGGTCAGCAGGCAGAAGAGGTGGTCGTCGTACTCGGTGACGGTCTTGCCCGGCCAGTGCCGGTAGACCGCGCCGACCTCGAACTCCTCGTAGTAGCGGCCGAACTGCATCCTGGTCCCTTCGACGGGCGGCGATGGAGTTCGGCACAGCATGCCTTACCGCTGGTTAAGGCGAGGGGCGGGGCGCTCGCGCGGCGGAAATGTCACACCGGGCGCCACCTGGGAGGAGACGCAATGAGCGGCGGGGCCCTCCCCGGCACCCGCCGCCCACGCTCTGATGTGAAAGATTCTGCCGTACGGGGACCCGGTCCGACAGAGACCGGCGTCACATTTATCTTTTCGTAACAATACTCAGAGTCATCGAAGGGCCCTCCCTAAGCGATCTCCGCAGGCCGGATCACCGCTCTTCAGCACGCAAGTTACCGACTCGTAGCAAGAACGGAGCGTGATCTCCTTGGAAACGCTCCCATCACGTGCCGTCACGCAAATGCGTCCTGCACTTGCGATCCGCACGATCAAGCGAACAGATAGAGTTCGATGTAGCGGAGGTCACCTGCGGGGTGGTCGGCGTTTCGTCGCGCAGGTCACGGGAATTCCCACGGATCGACCTTGGTTCCACCGGACGTACGGCAATCCGCGGTGATCGGAGAGAGCACATGGCAACGGTTGAGCTGACCACGGCCAACTTCGACGAGGTGACCAGCCGGGACGGCATCGTCCTGCTCGACTTCTGGGCGGACTGGTGCGGTCCGTGCAAGCGCTTCGCACCCGTCTACGAGCGCTCCTCGGAGAAGCACCCGGAGATCGTCTTCGGCAAGGTCGACACCGAGGCGCAGCAGGAGCTGGGGGCCAAGTTCAACATCAGCTCCATCCCGACCGTGATGGCGATCCGCGACGGCGTCATCGTGTTCGCCCAGCCGGGCGCGCTGCCGGAGTCGGCACTGGAGAACCTCATCGAGCAGGTCGAGCAGCTGGACATGGACGACGTCCGCAAGAAGCTGTCCGAGCACAAGCACTGAGCACGCAACGCCTTCCGCCGCCGGCCGGGCCCGTCCACGGGGCCCGGCCGGCGGCGTCTCGCGTACCGGGTGACCGGCGGGACGGGCAGCGGGAAATGGCCGACTGAGGGACAGTTGCGGACGGTTCACTCCCGTATCGTCACGACCTGATGGAGACCTTGACCGCGCGCGGGCGTGCCGTCCGGCTCGGCGCCACCCTGCTCGGAATGGCGCTGCTCCTGCTCGGCACCGTGCACGGCACGGACGACGACTTCCCGTTCGGGCCGTTCCGGATGTACTCCACCTCCGACCCGCCGGACACGCCGGCCCCCGACACCCGGGTCGAGGGCGTCGACGAGACCGGCGCGGTGGTGCCGCTCGGCCAGGACGCCACCGGCATCCGCCGCGCCGAGATCGAGGGCCAGCAGGGCCGCTACGCCGCCGATACCAGCCTGCTGCGCACCGTCGCCGAGGCGTACGCGGAACGCCACCCCGGAGCGCCGGCGCTGGTGGAGGTGCGCATCGTGATCCGCCTGCACGACATCCGGGGCGGGCGCCCGACCGGCGAGTGGACCGACCGCACGGCCGTACGCTGGGACACCGCCGGATGACCGGCTGGCTCACCGAGGCGGTGCCGCGCGGCCGGGTCGCCGCGTTCCGCACCCTCGTCTACCTCTTCGTCGCCGCCGACCTGGTCGTCTTCACCCCCTGGGTACGCACCCGTGTCGACGTGCCCGGCGACCTCTACCAGCCGCTGCTCGTCGGCCGGCTGCTGCCGCTGCCCACGCCCACCCCGGCCCTGGTCGGCGTGGTCTTCTGGGTGCTGCTGGTCGCCGCGCTGCTCGCCGCGACCGGTCGGGCGCCGCGACTGCTCGGCTGGACGGTCTTCGCGCTCTACCTCGAGTGGATGATCGTGGCGATGAGCTACGGCAAGGTCGACCACGACCGGTTCGGGCTCCTGGTGGCGCTGGCCGCGCTGCCCACCGCCGGCCGGGCCCGGCACGGTGACGCGACCCGCACCGAGGCGGGCGGCTGGGCACTGCGGGTCACCCAGATCGCGGTCATCTGCACCTACTTCCTCGCCGCCTGGGCCAAGTTCCGCTTCGGCGGCCTCGACTGGGCGACCGGCTCGGTGCTGGCGCGGGCGATCATCCGCCGCGGCACCGACCTCGCCGACCTGATCGCGCAGGTGCCGCACCTGCTGATCGTGGCCCAGTTCGGCATCCTGGCGTTCGAGCTGCTCAGCCCGCTGGTGTTCGTGCTGCCCGCGCGGTGGCGGACGGCCATGGTGGGCTTCTTCTACTCGTTCCACCTGGTGACCTTCGCGACCATCACCATCTCGTTCGCCCCGCACCTGGTGGCGATGACCGCGTTCCTCCCGCTGGAGAAGGTCCGCCCGGTGTTCCTGGCCCGCCGCCTGCTCCACCGTCCCGCATCTCCCCCGCCGTCCGCACCGCCCGCCACGGTGATCAAGGACTTCGCGCCACCGCAGAGATCGACGCCGACACAAACCCCTTGATCACGCCACGCTGGCGGCCGAGGGCCGGGGTGGGGGTGGGGGTGGGTGGTTAGGGGGTGGGGTTGGGGCGGTTGGTGGGGCCGTAGAGGCGGTCGCGGGTCTCCTGCGGGAGCGCGCACGCGGCGGTGCCGCCGGGCAGCCGGTGCCGGTTGCGGGCCACCCAGCGGTACGCGGGCCAGGCGGCGGCGCGCACCGGGGGCAGACGCAGCCCGCCACCGGCGACGCGCCAGAGCGGCCCGCTGTCGCCGAGCAGCCGGGCGATGGCGTCCGGCCCGGCGGCCCGGGAGCCGTCGGCGCCCACCCACTGCACCGCCTCCTCGCACTCGGCCTCCGTCAGGCCCAGTGCCGCCAGGTCGGCGAACTGCCACGGGACCACCCGGGCCCCGGTCGGGATCCGACGTTCGATGAACTGCGCGCAGCGGGTGCAGAACGCGCAGTCGCCGTCGTACACGAAGGTCGACGTCTCCATGCGTCCATCCTGCACCCGCACCGATCACGACGGTACGCGGTGTCCGGCGCGTCACTTGCGCTTCGTTCGTACACATGTTCGAATGAACGCCATGCGCTGGGACAACCTCTCCGCTCCCCCGGACGAGGGGACTCCTGACCGGGCAGCGCCAGCGGCTCCACCCCTGCCGCTGGCGCTGCCCCACGCGGTCGTCCGCACGTTCGACACCCCCGACTTCGCCGGCATGACGTTCTACGAGGTGCAGGCCAAGTCGATCATCAACCGGGTGCCCGGTCAGTCGCGCGTGCCGTTCGAGTGGACCGTCAACCCCTACCGTGGCTGTTCCCACGCCTGCACCTACTGCCTGGCCGGCGACACGCCGATCCTGATGGCGGACGGGCGCACCCGGCCGATCAGCGAGCTGACGCCCGGCGACCGGATCTACGGCACCCAGCGGCGCGGCGCCTACCGGCACTACGTCGTCACCACCGTGCTCGACACGTGGTCGACGGTGAAGCGGGCCTACCGGGTCACCCTGGCCGACGGCACCACGTTGGTGGCCAGCGGCGACCATCGGTTCCTCACCGAACGCGGCTGGAAGCACGTCACCGGCGGTATGCGAGGCGGCGGGCGCCGCCCGCACCTCACCACCCGCAACCGCCTGCTCGGCACCGGTCGGTTCGCGGTCCCGCCGAAGCGTTCCGCCGACTACCACCGGGGTTACCTGCACGCGCTGGTCCGCGACGCCGACCGGCGGCGGCTGCCGCTCGACGAGGCGGAGGCCGACGGCCCGCGCCTCCGCTTCCGGCTGCGCACCGTCGAGGCGGAGGCGCTGGAGCGGGCCGAGCGGTTCCTCGCCGACGCCGGGGTGGGCGTCGAGCGGATGACCAGGCGGCCCGCCGGTCGGTTGACGACCCTGCGCACGGTGGGGCCGGTCCGGGCCGGGGTCGTCGCCGCGCTGGTCCGACCACCCGACGACCCGACCGACGACTGGCGGCACGGCTTCCTGGCCGGCATGTTCGACGCCGCCGGCAGCTGCCGCCGGGGCGTGTTCCGGATCGGCGTCACCGACGACGAGAGCCGGCGCCACGCGGTCGAGGCGCTCGAACGGTTCGCCTTCCGGTGGGCGCTCGACGATCCGGGCAACCGCAGCGGAAGTTTCCAGATCCGGCTGACCGGTGGCCTGCCGGAGCGGCTGCGCTTCTTCCACCTGACCGATCCGGCGGTCACCGGCCGTCGCTCGATCGAGGGCGCGGCGCTCAAGTGCGCGGCGCGGCTCCAGGTGACATCCGTCGAGGATCTGGGGCTGGAGCTGCCGCTGTGGGACATCACCACCGGCACCGGCGACTTCATCGCCAACGGGGTGGTCAGCCACAACTGCTTCGCCCGCAACACCCACACCTACCTCGACCTGGACGCCGGGGCCGACTTCGACCGCAAGGTGATCGTCAAGGCCAACGCCGGCGAGCTGGTCCGGCGCGAGCTGGCCGCCCCACGCTGGCGGGGCGCGCACGTCGCCATGGGCACCAACGTGGACTGCTACCAGCGGGCCGAGGGGCGCTACCGCCTGATGCCGCCGATCCTGGAGGCGCTACGCGACTTCGCCAACCCGTTCTCGATCCTGACCAAGGGCACCCTGCTGCTGCGCGACCTGCCCCTGTTGCGGCAGGCCGCCGAGGTGACCCGGGTCGGGCTGTCCTATTCGGTGGGTTTCGTGGACGAGGCGCTCTGGCGCCTGGCCGAGCCGGGCACGCCGAGCCCGCGCCGCCGGCTGGACGCGGTCCGCCGGCTCACCGACGCCGGCTTCCCGGTCGGCGTGCTGATGGCCCCGATCCTGCCGGGCCTCAGCGACCACGAGGAGTCGATCGACGCCACCGTGTCGGCGATCGCGGCGGCCGGGGCCGTCGACGTGACGCCGCTGCCGCTGCACCTGCGCCCCGGCGCCCGGGAGTGGTACGCACGCTGGCTGGCCCGCGAGTTCCCCCACCTGGTGCCCCGCTACCGGCAGCTCTACCAGGCCGGGGCGTACGCGCCGCAGGCGTACCAGCGGGAGGTGACGGCGCGGGTCCGGATGGCGGCACGCCGGCACGGGCTGCACCGGGGCGAGGTCGGCGACAACCGCCGGCTGCCCGACACCGCACCGCCGGCGTCGACCGCCGAACAGCTCTCCCTGCTGTGAGCGGGCCGGCGGGTTAGTCTCGGTGAATGCGTTCCGCCCAGCAGCTCCTCGCCGACTCCGCCGTGATCGCCGTCGTCGGGGCCTCCCGCGACCCGGGCAAGGCCGCGCACCGGGTGCCGCTGGAGATGCAGCGGCACGGGTGGCGGATCATCCCGGTGAACCCGACGGTGGACGAGTTGTTCGGCGAGAAGGCGTACCCGACGCTTGCCGACATCCCGCACCCGGTCGACCTGGTGGACGTGTTCCGCCCGGCGGGGGACGCGGTCGAGGTGGTCCGGCAGGCGGTGGCGATCGGCGCGCCGGCGGTCTGGTTGCAGCTCGGAATCCTCTCGGCCGAGGCGCGCCGGATCGCCGAGGCGGCCGGCATCGACTACGTCGAGGACAGGTGCCTCATCGTGGAGCGGGCTGCGGCCGGCCTGACCCGGCGCGGCTGACCGCATCGGCCGGCGGTTCGGCCCCGAAGAGCAGGTCGAGCTGGGCGTCGAGCGCGGCCAGCGCGGTCTCCGGGGGGTAGTGGCCGCCGAGCACGTGGATGCCGAGCCCCTCCATCACGGCGAGCAGGCCGACCGCGGCCGGTTCCGGGTCGACCCGGCCGTCCGCGGCGAGCGGTGACCGGGCGAGCTGACCGGCGACGAACGCCCGCAGCGCGGCGGTGTCGTCGTGCAGCGCAGCGGCCACGGCCGGCCGGACGGCGGTGTAGGCGAGGAAGGCCAGGGCCACCCGGCCGTCCGCCCGCCGTTCCTCGTCTAGCGGCAGCAGTTCGGTCAGCATGGCCCGGAGCAACGCCCGGGGTGGCGGCGTCACGCCGAGCGCCTCGACCGCCTGACGGACCCGGGTCTCGTTGCGCTCGCTCACCACGGCGAGCGCGAAGACCATCATCTCGTCCCGGGTACGGAAGTAGTGCTGCACCATCCCGGTGCTGACCTGGGCCGCGGCGGCCACTTGTCGCAGGCTGACCGCCTCCAGCCCCTGCTCGGCCGCGACCCGCATCAACGCGTCCGCGATCAGCGCCCGGCGCTCCCGGTGGTCCACCCGCTTCGGCATCCCCCCATGTTTTCACAATACAACTGCATTGACACGTAGGCCGGGTCGCCTTTACCTTGCAACTGTATTGCAAAAAGGGAGGAGGGCTGACGATGAGGCTGATCCGACGGGTGGTGGCGTACGAGTGGGGCATGTGGCGCAGCCTGGCCCGGTGGGTGCTGCGCCGCCCCTACCCGGTGGCGCCCGACGCGACGACGTTCGCCTACGTCGGCGGCGTACAGCCGATCCTGCTGGCCTTCCTCGTCATGTCCGCGATCGAGATTCCGATCCTGGACGTGATCCTGCGGCACACCGTCGACTCGCCGACGATCCGGCACGCCGCCGTCGGGCTCGGCGTCTGGGGTCTGCTGTGGATGTTCGGGCTGATGGCCAGCCTCCGGATCCACCCGCACGTGGTCGACGGCGACGGCCTGCGGGTGCGCAACGGTGTCTCGCTCGACGTCACGATCCCGTGGGCCGCCGTCGCCGACGTGGCGGTCCGCCGCCGGTCGCTGCCGTCCAGCCGGGCGGTCCGGTACGACGAGGACGACCCCACGGTGCTCATCTTCGGCGTCGGCAGCCAGACGGCGATCGACCTGGTGTTGCGGGAACCGCTGTCGGTGCTGCTGCCGAGCGGGCCGAGCACCCCGGTCCGGGAGATCCGAATGTACGCGGACGACCCGGCCGCGCTTGTCGAGCACGCCCGCCGACACCTTGCCGCCGACCCCGTCACACGCCGGCCGAAGCGTTGAGAGGGGGCCCTTCTCCACCGGAAACGATAAGAGGGGGCCCGTCCTTCAAAGCTTGTACTCCTTGAGCAGGCCACGGGAGATGATGGTCTTCTGGATCTCCGAGGTGCCCTCGCCGATGAGCAGGAACGGGGCCTCGCGCATCAGGCGCTCGATCTCGTACTCCTTGGAGTAGCCGTAGCCGCCGTGGATGCGGAACGCCTCCTGGACCACCTCGGCGCAGTACTCCGAGGCGAGCAGCTTGGCCATGCCGGCCTCGACGTCGTTGCGCTGGCCGGCGTCCTTGAGCCGGGCCGCGTTGACCATGAGCGCGTGCGCGGCCTCGATCTTCGTGCCCATCTCGGCGAGCTTGAACGCGATCGCCTGGTGCCGGGCGAGCGGCTGGCCGAACGTCTTGCGCTGCTGGGCGTACGCGACGGCCAACTCGAACGCGCGGATCGAGATGCCACAGGCGCGGGCCGCCACGTTGACGCGGCCGACCTCGATGCCGTCCATCATCTGGTAGAAGCCGCGACCGACCTTCTCCTCGCCGCCGAGCACGGCGGAGGCGGGCACGGTGACGCCGTCGAGCACCATCTCGGTGGTCTCGACGCCCTTGTAGCCCATCTTGTCGATCTTGCCGGGGATGGTCAGGCCGGGCGCGGTCTCACCGAAGCCGGGCTCCTTCTCCAGCAGGAACGTGCTCATGTTGCCGTAGACCGAGTCGGCCCCGGTGTCCGTCCTGACCAGGGTGGCCACCACCGACGAGTACGCGCCGTTGGTCAGCCACATCTTCTGGCCGTTGAGCACGTAGGTGTCGCCGTCGCGGACCGCCCTCGACTTGATCGCCGACACGTCCGAGCCGCACTCCGGCTCGGACATCGAGAACGCGCCGCGCACCTCGCCGGTGGCCATCCGCGGCAGCAGGCGGGCCTTCTGGTCCGCGGACCCGTGCTGCGAGATCAGGTACGCCACGATGAAGTGCGTGTTGACGATGCCGGAGATCGACATCCAGCCCCGGGACAGCTCCTCGACCACCAGGGCGTAGGTCAGCAGGGACTCGCCGAGGCCGCCGTACTCCTCGTCGATGGTGAGGCCGAACAGCCCCATCTCGCGCATCCCGTCGAGGATGTCGGTGGGGTACTCGTCGGCGTGCTCCAGCCGCTGGGCGTGCGGAACGATCTCCTTGTCGGCGAACTCCCGGACCGTTTCCAGGATCGACCGCTGCACGTCGGTCAGGCCGGGCGTCTGGGCGAGTCGGGCCATCTCAGCCTCCGGGGTCGGCGCATTACTCATGGGTAACTGAACGCTCGGTCAGTATCGGCCCCGCAACCGGCCGCGCCAAGGTGACCAGTCCACACAACCGCTGTGAAAAGGTTCACCGCTGCGGGTAGCGTCCGCAAGAGAGAGGGCGGTTGACCTGCTACCGAGGGGGCCGGCGTGACCGACGAGCAGCCACCGTCGCCGTACGAGCCACCGGACCGCGGCCAGCCGTACGGGCAACAACCGCCGTACGGGCACCAACCGCAGTGGGGGCAGCAGCCGCCGTACGCCCCGCAGCCGCCCTACGGCCAGTACGGCCCGCCCGGTGAGGGCCCGCGCCCGCGCGGCGGCCCCAACGTGCTCGCCATCCTGTCGCTGGTCTTCGCGTTCGTCTTCGCGCCCGCCGGCATCGTCTGCGGCCACCTGGCCAAGCGGCAGATCCGGCAGACCGGCGAGGAGGGCGACCAGCTCGCCACCTGGGGGTTGATCCTCAGCTACGTCTTCACCGCGCTCGGCCTGCTGGCCTGCTGCGGCTGGATCGGGCTGGCGATCTGGGCCAACGCGGACAACAACGGCTACTGACGCTCAGCGGAACTGCGCCTCCCGCACGCTGTTGCCGCCGTCGACCACCAGCATCTGCCCGGTGATGTACGACGCGGCCGGCGAGCAGAGGAACGCGATCGCGGCGGCCACCTCGTCCGGCAGGCCGGGACGACCCACCGGCGTGCCGAGCCCCTGCTTGATCTCGGCCATGGTGGACGCGGCGGTGTGGATGATGCCCGGCGCCACCGCATTCACGGTCACCCCGTCGGCGATCATCTCCATCGCCAGCGCCCGGGTCAGCCCCACCACGCCGGCCTTGGCCGCCGCGTAGCCCGCCTCGGTGGGCAACGCGTTGACCGGCCCGGCGGTGGCGGCCAGGTTGACGATCCGCCCCCAGCCGCGTTCGGACATTCCGTTGATGAACGCGCGGCTGCACAGGAACGCGGTGGTCAGGTTGCGGTCGATCTCGCCGCGCCACTCGTCGTAGGTCAACTGGGCCACCGGCCGCAGCACCTCCGGGCTGGCCCGGCTGGCCAGGCCCGCGTTGTTGACCAGCACCTCGACGTCGCCGAGCTGCTCGGCCACCGCGTCGGCGAGCGCGCCCACCTCCGACTCGTCGGTGAGGTCGGCGACGAAGCCGGTCACGCCCAGCTCTTCGGCACGGTCGTGGATGCGCCGGGTGGTCGACACGATCGCCACCCGGGCGCCCAGGTCGGCCAGCCGGCGCGCGGTCGCGTACCCGATGCCGTCCGCGCTGCCCGCGCCGGTCACCAACGCGACCCGGCCGTCCAGCCGCATGGTGGCCGGCTCCGGGAGCGGCGCGGCCCGTTCCTGGTCGTCGGCGCCCGCCGGCTCCCCGGCGCGCGGGCGGCGCACCGACCCCGGCCGGCTCGTGTCCCGTCGCGACCGACCCCCACGCGCGTCAAGTGCCATGTCGAGGATCCTGCCCGCTGTGGACCTTCCGGGCAACGCGGCACCCGGAAAGGGGGTGCTCCGGGTTTCCCGGTGGTGGCTACCCTGACCCGGACCACGTACCTGGAGATGATCAGATGAGCTATCCCCCACCGCCCGGTGGCTGGCACGACCCCTCGGCCGGGCCGCAGTCGAGCCCACCTGTCGACCCCTACGCGCCCGAGGATCCGTACGCGGTCGGGAAGTCGCCCTACGCGCCCCCGCCCGGCGACCCGTACGCGGCGGCCGGCTACCCGCCGGCCGGGTATCCGCCGCCCGGGACGTACCCGCCGCCCGGCGCGTACCCCGGCTACGCGCCGGCGAGCCGGACGAACACGCTGGCCATCGTGGCGCTGGTGCTCTCGCTGGTGGGCTTCACCTCCTGCATCACCGCGCCGATCGGCGCGATCATGGGGCACGTGGCCCAGCGGCAGATCCGGGAGACCGGTGAACAGGGCGAGGGCATGGCGAAGGCGGCCATCATCGTCGGCTGGATCCTCACCGCCCTGCTGGTCGCCGGCATCATCTTCTACATCGTGATGATCGCGATCGCCATCAACGCGGACAGCTCCAGCAGCAGCTACTGAGGCGACCGGGCCGCCCTTCGGCGCGGGGCGGCCCGGCGCGCGGTCACGCCGAGGGCGGGGTGAACGAGGAGGTACGCGTCATCCCGGCGGCCCGGCCCTTGGCGGCGATCACCAGCGCCATCTTGCGGGACGCCTCGTCGATCATCTCGTCGCCGAGCATCACCGCGCCCAGCTTCCCGCCCGCCTCGGACGTGTAGTAGTCGTACGCGTCGAGGATCAGCTCGGCGTGGTCGTAGTCGGCCTGCGCCGGCGAGTAGACCTCGTTCGCGGCGTCGATCTGGCCCGGGTGCAGCACCCACTTGCCGTCGAAGCCCAGCGCGGCCGAGCGCTTCGCCACCTCGCGGAACGCGTCGGTGTCGCGGATCTGGAGGAACGGGCCGTCGATGGCCTGCTTGTCGTGCATCCGGGCGGCCATCAGGATGCGCATCAGGATGTAGTGGTAGGGATCGCCCGGGTAGTCCGGGATCAGCGCGCCGACCACCAGCGACTTCATGTTGATCGAGGCCATGAAGTCGGCCGGGCCGAAGATGATCGTCTCGACCCGGGGCGAGGCGGCGGCGATGGCGTCCACGTTGACCAGCCCGGCGGCGTTCTCGATCTGCGCCTCGATGCCGATCCGGCCGACCTCCAGGCCGAGCGTCTTCTCGATCTGGGTGAGCAGCAGGTCCAGCCAGTGCACCTGCTCGGCGTTCTGCGCCTTCGGCAGCATGATGCAGTCCAGGTTCGCCCCGGCGCCCTCGACCACCTCGATGACGTCCCGGTAGGTCCACGGCGTGGTCAGGTCGTTCACCCGGACCACGCGGGTCTTGCCGGCCCAGTCCCCCTCGTTCAGCGCGGCCACGATGTTCTTGCGCGCGTCCGGCTTGGCCAGCGGGGCGACCGCGTCCTCCAGATCCAGGAAGACCTGGTCGGCGGGGAGGCCCTGGGCCTTGCCGAGCATCTTGACGCTGGACCCGGGTACCGCCAGGCAGGACCGGCGGGGGCGACCGACAGCGACCATGGATGCGCTCCTATCAGCGTCCGGCGGCAGCACGCCGACGCGGCGGTGGATGTCGAGAACTTAACGATCCCAAAGGGCAGGGCTACGTCACGGTAACCTCGTGCCGTGACCGGGGTGAATGGACCTGTGGAAGATCTCACTGAGCGTCGGATCGTGGTGCTGACCGGCGCCAGTTCGGGCATCGGGCTGGCCGCCGCCGTCGCGCTGGCCCGCCGCGGTGACCAGGTGGTGCTGGTCGGCCGGGACCCGGCCCGGCTGCGCGCCGCCGGGGAGCGGGTGCGCGAGTCCAGCGGCGAGCAGCCGGAGCTGTTCCGCTCCGACTTCGCCGTGCTCGACGACGTACGCGGGCTCGCCGAGCGGCTGCGCGCGAACTACGACCGGATCGACGTGCTGGCCAACAACGCCGGCGCGATCGTGCTCGAACCGGTCACCACGGTCGACGGGTTCGAGCTGAGCATGCAGGCCAACCACCTCGCCCCGTTCCTGCTCAGCAACCTGCTGGCCGACCGGGTGCGCCGGATGGTGGTGACCGCCTCCAACGCGCACCGCAGCGGCGTGCTCGACCCGGACGACCTCAACGCCGCGCTGCGCCACTACCGGCCGTTCCGCGCGTACGGCACCAGCAAGCAGGCGAACATCCTGTTCACCGCCGAGGCGGCCCGCCGCTGGCCGCGGGTGCGGGCGTACGCGTTCCACCCCGGCGTGGTCAGCACCCGGTTCGGCAACGAGAGCCGGGTGGTGGCGCTCGGCATGCGGCTGCTGCCGTTCCGCACCCCGGAGAAGGGCGCGGAAACGCTTGTCTGGCTCGCCGGCCAGGACCCGTCCCGGCTGACCGACGGCGGTTACTACGCCGACCGCCGGCCGCACCGGCCGCGCCCCAAGGCGGCCGACCCGGCGCTGGCGGCCCGGCTCTGGACGGCCAGCGTCGAGGCCGTCGGCCTCGCCGGCTGAGGGACCCCGCTTCGGTCGGCCGGCCGGGACGCTGAGGGACGCCGCGACGGCCGGCCGGCTGGGACACTCGACGCCATGACGACGGGGAACGAGGTCCTGCTGGTCGCGCTGGTCGACCTGAGCGCCGACGCCGACGCCGGCCGGCGCTACGAGGACGCGGTGCTGGCGCTGCTCGGCCGGCACGGCGGCCGGCTGGAGCGACGGTTGCGCACCGGGGACGGGGAGACCGAGGTGCACGTGATCCGGTTCGCCGCCCGCGACGGGCTCGACGCGTTCCTGGTCGACCCGGAGCGCGCCGCGTTGCGGGCCGTGCTGGGCGACGCCGCCCCCAGCACGCGCGTGCTGGAGGTCCACGACGTCTGAGGCGTCACTGCGACACGTGCACCGGGACGCTCGTCACCACCACGCCGGGCAGCGCCCGCAGCGCGGCGCGCAGCCGCTGCTCGGCGCGGCTGTGCAGCAACCGGTGCCGACGCCGGCGCAGCACCACCTCCGGCACGATCACGGTGAGCGTCAGCTCCGGGCGCGCGGCGTGCAGCGCCTCCAGGTAGTGCGCCAGCGGCCCGATCACCGACCGGTACGGCGACACGATCGTCTCCAGCCGCAGGTGGTCGCCCCAGGCCCGCCACTGGTCCCGGAACCGGTCCGCCTCGGGCTCCTCCGGCGCGATGTGCACGGCCAGCGTCGGCCGGCCCAGCGAGGCCGCGTACGCCAGCGCCCGCAGCGACGCCCGGTTCAGCCGGGCCACCGGCACGATGACCAGGTGGCGTACCTGCTGTGGCAGTTCCTCGCCCTCGGCGGACCCGGCCGGGCCCGGCGGCCCGGCGGACGGGGGCGGATGCAGCGCCAGCGCGCGGTGCAGCGTGGCGTAGTGCCGGTGGATCCGGCGGAACAGCAGCACCAGCAGCGGCACCGCGACCACCACCACCCAGGCGCCCTCGGCGAACTTGGCGACCGCGGCGGTCACCAGCACCAGCCCGGAGAGCGTCGCGCCGACGGCGTTCACCGCGAGCCGGCGACGCCAGCCCCGCCCGCGCCGGCGTCGCCAGTGCACCACCATCCCGGCCTGCGACAGCGTGAACGCGAGGAAGACGCCGACCGCGTAGAGCGGGATCAGCGTCTGGGTGTGCCCACCGAACGCGACGAAGACCGCCACCGCGGCGAGCGCGAGCGCGACCAGCCCGTTGCTGAACGCCAGCCGGTCACCCATGTGCAGGAAGCGGCGCGGCGCGTGACCGTCCCGGGCCATGAAGAACAACAGCCGGGGGAAGTCGTTGAACGCGGTGTTCGCGGCCAGCAGCAGGATCAGCGCGGTGGTGGCCTGGAGGATCGCGTACCCGGGGCCGGTGGGGAACGTGACGCGGCCGAGTTGGGACAGCAACGTCTCGTCCCCCCGGGGCACCAGGCCGTCGAGGTGGATCAGCCCGACCAGACCGGCGAAGAGCGTGACCAGCATGGCGACCATCCAGCCCAGCGTGGTGCGGGCGTTGCGCCACTCCGTCGGGCGGAACGCGGGCACCGCGTTGGAGACCGCCTCGATGCCGGTCATCGACACCGCGCCGGAGGAGAAGGCGCGCAGGACCAGCAGCAGCCCCAGCCCCTCCGCGGCCGGCACCGCCGGCGGCGGCACCGGCGCGAAGCCCCGCGCCGCGGCCTTCGCGTAGCCGACCGCCAGCACCGCGAGGACCACCACCACGAACGCGTACGTGGGCAGTACGAAGATGTTGCCGGCGGTGCGTACGCCGCGCAGGTTGCCGGCGAGCAGTACGGCGATCACCAGCACCCCGAGCGGCACGGTCCACCTGGTGAACGCCGGCAGCGCCGAGGTGACCGCGTGCACGCCGGCGGCCACCGACACCGACACGGTCAGCACGTAGTCGAGCATCAGCCCGGCCGCGGCGGCCAGTCCCGCCGTACGCCCGAGGTTGTCCCCGGCCACGATGTACGACCCGGCGCCGTGCGGATAGGCCGGGATGGTCTGCCGGTAGGAGAGCCCGACCGCGACCATCAGCACCGCCAGCAGCGCGGCCAGCGGCAGCGCCAGCCCGAGCGCGGCGCCGCCGGCCAGCACCAGCACGGCGAGCATCGCCTCCGGCCCGTACGCGACGGAGCTGAGCAGGTCCGAGGAGAGCACCGGCAGCGCGACCAGCTTGCGCATCCGCTCGTAGAGCACCGAGCTGCTGGCCAGCGGCGGGCCGATCAGGGTCCGGCGCAGCCGGGTGGCCGCCCGGCCGGCCCGGTTGCCGGGCAGGTACGCCGGCCCGGTGGCGACCACCTCGTCCGGCTGCGCCACGGTGAACAGGTCGATCGGGGCCAACCGCCCGAACCGGGTGGGCCGGGGCCGGCGCCCGCGCCGGCCGAGCGTCGGGTCGACGGGCAGGTCGCCGGCCTCGCGGGGGACGTGCCAGCGCGTGCCGATCCGGCCGAGCGCGGCCCGCTCCTCGGTGCCGAGCGGCGGGAACTCGGCCGACGGCGTGACCACGGTGCCCGGCTCCTCCGCGCCGTCCCGCTCTGCCTCCACTCCCGCACTGTCGTGCACGCCGGCCCCTCCGGTGACCGGTTCGGCCACAGTTCGGCCGACCGGCATCAGCCGACGGCGACCGGACCGAGCAGGTCGAGCACGCCGGTGAGCGAGGTCAGCACCGGCCCGTCCCACCCGTGGTCGGCGTTGAAGACCAGGTGGCCGGCGAGGTCGGGAGCAGCGAGCCGGACCGCGCGCAGCCCCGCCCGCTCCGCGCCGCTGAGTTCCTGGCTGCCGCCGTCGCCGACGTAGAGGCAGTCGGCCGGGGCGCGGCCGAGCCGGTGGCAGGCGGCCAGGTAGAGCGCCGGGTCGGGTTTGCAGCGACCGAGCCGTACCGAGAAGACCCCGGTGTCGAGCAGCGGCGCGACCGCGAGCTGGGGCAGGAACGCCGGCAACTCGTGGGTGCAGTCGCTGACCAGCCCGGTGCGTACGCCCCGGCCGCGCAGCGCGGCCAGCACCGGCACCGCCTCCACGCGCAGCCGGGTGTCGGCCCGGACGGCCCGGTGCCGCGAGGCGACGGCGGCGCGTACCGCCGCGTCCGAGGGGCGTACGCCGACCTGGGCGCAGACCCACCGCATGGTCGACTCGGCGTTGCCGAAGAACCCGCTGGCGCGCTCGTAGTAGCTGCGGTCGAGCACCTCGACCAGGGCCTCGGTGGAACAGCCGAGCTGCTCCGCGATGGCGTGGTGGGCGGCTCCGCGCCGGACGCTGTGGGTCAGGGTGCCGAAGAAGTCGAACAGCACCGCGTGGAACACGCGCATGATCGTAGCCGTGCACCCCGCTCCACACCGCCCGCCGCTCGACGCGCCGACCGTCGGCGCGCTCGCGCTGGCCGTCGCCGCCGTCTCGTCCTCCGCGCCGCTGGTGGCGTTCGCCACCGCGCCGGCCCTGGCCATCGCGTTCTGGCGCAACGCGCTGTCGGTGGCGGTGCTCGGTCCGGTCGCGGTGACCCGTCGACGGGCCGAACTCCGGGCGCTCCTGGTCGGGCCGAGCCGTCGGGAGGGGCTGTACTGCGTACTCTCCGGGGTGGCGCTGGCCGCCCACTTCGCCACCTGGATGCCGAGCGCGAAGCTCACCTCGGTCGCGGCAGCGACCGCGTTGGGCGCGACGCAGCCGGTGTGGCAGGGGTTGATCGCCCGCTGGCAGGGACGCCGGCTGCCGGCCGCGGTCTGGGCCGGCATCGCGGTGGCGGTGCTCGGCGCGGTGCTCGCCACCGGCGCCGACTTCGCCGTCTCGGGCCGGGCCTTCGCCGGCGACCTGCTGGCCGTGACCGGCGGCTTGTTCGCGGCCGTCTACACCGCCCTCGGCGAGCGGGCCCGGGCGAGCATCAGCACCACCGGCTACACCACCGTCTGTTACGGCGTCTGCGCGCTGGTCCTGCTGGTGGTCTGCCTGGTCGGCGGCGTACCCCTGCACGGCTGGGACGGCGGGACGTGGCTGGCCGTCCTCGGCCTGGTGGCCGGTGCCCAACTCCTCGGGCACTCGATGTTCAACTACGCGCTGCACCGGGTCTCCGCCACCACGGTCAGCGTGCTGATCCTGCTGGAGGCGCCGGGCGCGGCGCTGATCGGCTGGGTCTGGCTGGGGCAGCTACCCCGGCCGCTCGCCCTGCCCGGGCTGGCGCTGCTGCTGGTCGGCGTCGCCGTGGTCGTGCTCGGCGGCGCGCGGGCCGGCCGGCGCACCGAGCCGGTGCCCGTGCCCGTCGACCCCACGCCGCTGGGCGACTGACCCGCGCCCCGCTGCCGTGCTGCCCGCTGACCGCCGCGCGGCCGGGCTGCGCGCCGGTGCGCGACGCGGGCTCCGCGGTCAGCGGCGGCGGACCCGGTGCAGGCGGAACGGCTTACGGACGGCGCGGACCGCCGGCGTCGGGCGGGGCTGCTCGGCCAACGAACCGTCCGGCAGGTCGGCGCCGCTGACCGCGCTGCCGGCCGGCGTGAGCCGGTTGAGCGCGCAGCCCCCGGCCACCCAGCGCGCCACCAGCTCCGCCGCCGAGCCGGACGCGTTGAGCCGCTTCGCCGCGACCAGCGGCGCGACGGTGTCCCACTCCTCGGTGCCGGGCCGCAGCCGCGTCACCCGCGCCGGCCAGCTCACGATCCGCCCGCCGTGATCGCCGCGCAGCGTGACGTCGGCCCCGTCGGCGTCGGCCAGCCCGGGCGCGGCCTGCTCGCCGGGGCCGGTCACCACCAGCAACGCGCCGTCCAGCGGCAGGCACCACAACGCGTACGCCGGGCCGCCCGACACGCTCACCCAGCAGACGGCGGCCTTCTTCACCGCCTCGTCCACCAGTGGCGGGGTCACCCGCTCGTCCACCTCGTCGCTCACCCCGCCATCCTCCCGCATCCCGCGCCCATTCGGGCCGGCGGACGGCCGCCCTGTCCAGCCGGACGCCCCGTCGGGCGGGGCTGCCGCGCGGGGCTGCCGTGCGGGGCTGCCGTGCGAGGCTGCCTGACGAGGGCCGCTCGGGCTGCCGTGCGGGACTGCCTGACGAGGGCCGCTCGGGCTGCCGTGCGGGACTGTCAGACGAAGGCCCGCTCGGGCCGAAGCTCGGCCAGCCGGGCGAGGCCAAGCGAACGGGCCTGCGCGGGAACCAGGCGGGCCGTCCAGGCTCTGCTTCGGAGACTAGGAACTTGATGGCGCGGATGGATCGCCGGTTGGCGAGCGCGCCGGCTCCCGCCGACCGCGCCGCTGAACCATCTACGCCATCAAGTTTGTAGGCGGGCGAGTAGTCCCTTCCGCGCTGACCACCCGCGCGTGGACGGACCGGCGGGCCAGCCCCAGTCCGGGATCAGGCGGCCGGCCAACCAGGCCCGCCAAGCCCACTCGGCCTGCTTGGCCCTCAGCCCGCCATACCCCCGGCAAGCCCGGATCGCTCCGCCAGCGGGCGCGGCGGCGCAGCGGGGGCGGCGGGGGCAGCGAGGGCGGCTCAGCCGATGAACGGCGGGACGGCGATCTCGCCACGGGCCACCGGCATCACCTGACCGGAGACGGTCGCGCCGACCGCCGTCCCGCTGGCCGCGGTCACGGTGCAGGCCAGCGACGAGGGCCGGTGGATCTCGATGCCCTGGCGCACCGCGTACGACGTCCGGCCCTCGCCCGGCAGCAGGCCGCTGGCGACCAGCCAGACGCCCAGCCCGAGCGCGGCCGAGCCGGTGGCCGGGTCCTCCGGGACGCCGATCCCGGGCACGAAGACCCGGGCGTGCGCGGTTTGCGACTCCGGGTCCCAGGAGAAGAGACTGACGTGCTCGACGCCGTACCGCTCCGCAGCCGCCGTGTTCAGCCGCGCCCGGGCCACCGCGTCGGGACGTACCGGGAGGTAGGGGAATTCCAGGCCGCACCCGGCGACGCGCGGCGGCGGGCCGGCGTGGTCGGCCGCGGTGAGGCCGGCGATCTCCAGCAGCGGCTCCGGGTCGAGTTCCGGGCCGAGCGTCGGGGTGCCGCCGGTCAGCGTCGCGCCGGTCGCGGTCACCTCGATCGGCAGCACGCCGGCGCCGCACTCCTGGGTGACCCGGCCCAACTCGAAGAGGCCGCGCCGGCCGGCGGTCACCGCGGCGCCCACGCTCGGGTGCCCGGCGAACGGCAGCTCGTCGGTCGGGGTGAAGATGCGGGCCCGGTAGGTCGCACCGGCCTGAGTGGGTGCCAGCACGAAGACCGTCTCGGACAGGTTGAACTCCAGCGCGAGCGCCTGCATCTGCTCGGTGGCCAGCCCTTCCGCGCCGAACACCACGGCCAGCGGGTTGCCGGCGAACGGGCGGTCGGTGAAGACGTCCACGATCTCGTAGGCCAAGGTCGACATGCTGTTAGAGAGTAGGCCCTTAGGCTGGTCCCCGTGAGCACGCCGAACCGGGTCTACATCGCTCGACTCGCCGGAGTCGCCGTCTTCGACCCGAACGGCGACCAGGTGGGCCGCGTCCGCGACGCGGTCGCCCGGATGCGTCCGACCCAACGACCGCCTGAGGTGGTGGGGCTGGTCGCCGAGATGCCAATGCGGCGCCGCATCTTCCTCTCCATCAACCGGATCACCTCGATCGACCCGGACGCCGTGGTGCTCGGCAGCGGCACGCTCAACCTGCGCCGGTTCGAGAAGCGACCGAATGAGCTGCTGGTGCTCCAGGAACTGCTCGACCGGCGGGTCCAGCTCGAGGGCGGGCAGGCCGGCTCGGTGGTGGACGTCGCCATGGAGCACAGCCGCGGCGGCGAGTGGGCGCTGACCCGGGTCGCCGTCCGCGAGCAGACCGGCCGGCTCACCCGCCGCGGCCACCTGCACCAGGTCGAGTGGGACCGGGTCCGCGGCCTCGGCGCGGTGGGCGACAACAACCGGGGTACGGCCAACCTGCTCGCCGTGCTGGAGGACATGCGCCCGGCCGACCTGGCCAACGCGCTCCAGGACCTGCCCGACGCCCGACGCAACGAGGTGGCCGCCGCGCTCGACGACGAGCGTCTCGCCGACGTGCTCAGCGAGCTGCCCGAGCGCGACCAGGTGGAGATCCTGGCCGCGCTGGACCGGGAACGGGCCGCCGACGTGCTGGAGGAGATGGATCCGGACGACGCCGCCGACCTGCTCAACGAGTTGCCCCCGCCGGAGCAGGACGTGCTGCTCGACCTGATGGAGCCGGACGAGGCCGACCCGGTGCGCCAGCTGTTGCGGTACGCCTCGGGCACCGCCGGCAGCGTGATGACCTCCGAGCCGGTGATCCTGCCACCGGACGCCACCGTCGCCGAGGCCCTGGCCCGGATCCGGGAGGTGCAGCTCTCGCCCGCCGTGGCCGCGCAGGTCTTCGTGACCCGCGCGCCGTTGACCACGCCGACCGGGCGTTACCTGGGTATGGTTCACTTCCAGCGGTTGCTCCGCGAGCCCCCGGCCGACCTGCTCGGCGGGATCGTGGTCAACGACATCGACCCGCTCCGGACGTCCACCCCGCTGACCGAGATCACCCGCCGGATGGCCACCTACGACATGGTGGGCATGCCGGTGGTGGACCGGAGCAACCGGCTGGTCGGCGCCGTCACGGTGGACGACGTGCTGGACCATTCCCTGCCGCGCGACTGGCGGGACCGGGACGCGGCACCGACCCCGTCCGCCACCGACGACGGGACCGTGGACGATGAGTGAGCAGCGACGCGGCGAGCGGCTCGACCAGCCACGCGCCCCCCGGGGCCTGCACCTGCCCCGGATCGACGCGGATTCCTTCGGCCGTTGGGCCGAGGGCATCGCCCGGGGCATGGGCACGGCCAACTTCCTGGTCTACATGACGCTGATCCTGGCCGCCTGGTTCCTGTGGAACACGCTGGCCCCGGCGCACCTGCGGTTCGACCCGTACACGTTCACGTTCCTGACCCTGGTGCTCTCCCTCCAGGCCTCGTACGCCGCCCCGCTGATCCTGCTCGCGCAGAACCGGCAGGCGGACCGGGACCGGGTCTCGCTGGACGAGGACCGGCGGCGGGCCACCATGCAGAAGGCCGACACGGAATACCTGGCCCGGGAGATCGCCGCGCTACGGATCGCGATGGGGGAGGTGGCGACCCGGGACTTCCTCCGCTCCGAGCTGACCCGGCTGGCCGAGGAGCTGGACGAGGCGGCCGAGCGGCGGCGCAAGCTGCAACGGCGGCAGCACGAGCGGGGACAGCAGGACCGAGGGGCGCGGCGACCGCCCGGTGGCGGCCCGCTCGACGAGCCCCGCGACGAGCTCGACGGTGACCACGCCCACGACGTCCGCCACCAGAGCCCGACGTAGCATTACGGGCATGTCAGCACCCGTCAGCACCGTCTCCGACGCGATCCAGGCCGCGCTGGCCACCGTCAACGACCCGGAGATCCGCCGGCCGATCACCGAACTCGGCATGGTCCGCTCCGCGGAGCGGGACGACGACGGCGTGGTGCGGGTGGAGCTGCTGCTCACCGTGGCCGGCTGCCCGCTGAAGGACAAGCTGCGTACCGACATCACCGCCGCGGTCGGGGCGGTGCCCGGGGTGAGCCACGTCGAGATCATCTTCGGGGTGATGAGCCCGGAGCAGCGCCAGGAGTTGCAGTCGAAGCTGCGCGGCGGTGGCACCGCCGAGCCGGTGATCCCGTTCGCCCAGCCCGGCTCGCGGACCCGCGTCTACGCGGTGGCCAGCGGCAAGGGCGGCGTCGGCAAGTCCAGCGTCACGGTCAACCTGGCCGCCGCGCTGGCCGCCCGCGGCCTGTCGGTCGGCGTGGTGGACGCCGACATCTACGGCCACTCGGTGCCGCGCATGCTCGGCGCCGACGGCGCGCCGACCCGGGTCGAGGACATGATCATGCCGCCGCAGTCGCACGGCGTGAAGGTCATCTCGATCGGCATGTTCACCCCCGGCAACGCGGCGGTGGTCTGGCGCGGCCCGATGCTGCACCGCGCGCTCCAGCAGTTCCTCGCCGACGTCTACTGGGGCGACCTGGACGTCCTCCTGCTCGACCTGCCGCCGGGCACCGGCGACATCGCGATCTCGGTGGCCCAACTGCTGCCGAACGCGGAGATCCTGGTGGTCACCACCCCGCAGGCAGCCGCCGCCGAGGTGGCCGAGCGGGCCGGCGCCATCGCGTTGCAGACCCACCAGCGGGTGGTCGGTGTGATCGAGAACATGTCCTGGCTCGAACTGCCGGACGGTTCCCGGATGGAGGTCTTCGGTGCCGGCGGCGGTGCCGCGGTGGCCGAGTCGCTGACCCGGACCATCGGCGCGCAGGTGCCGGTGCTGGGGCAGATCCCGATGGACACCCGGGTCCGCGAGGGCGGCGACGCCGGCCAGCCGATCGTGCTGACCCAGCCGGACGCGCCGGCCGCGAAGGCCATGTTCGAGGTGGCCGACCGGCTCGCCGTACGCCGCGAGTCCCTGCTCGGCAAGCCGCTCGGCCTCAAGCCCGCCGGCCGCTGACCCACTTCCCTGACCCCTCCCCCGCGGATCCCGTGGGGTGGGGGTCAGGTGGCGTCGTCGTAGGAGGGGCGGGGGGCGGGGGCAGGCGGGGTGGCGGGGGCGGTCGGGGTCGCCACCGCCGGGCGGGCGGTGGGGTTCCGCAGGTCCGCGGCCTTGGCCACGTCCTTCAGCTCGTCGTGCACGCCGGTGACGTCCGAGCGCAGGTTGTCGTACATGCTCTGGAGCGGCTTCCGGATCGCCTGCTCGTCGTCCTCGCTGAGCAGGTGCTTGCGGATGAACGCCTTCGGGTGCAGATCCTCCAGTTGGATGTCCGTCCCCAGCTCGCGACTCAGGTCGCCGGTCGCGTTCCGCGCCATGTTCCGCAGGTTGCGCACCATCCGCAGGCCGTCGTTGATCACGTTGGGCAGCCGGTCCCCGAAGATCAACAACGCCAGGAGCAGCAGGGCGCCGATCTCCCACCAGTTCAGGTTCTCGAACACTCCGGCCTCCTCGTCCGTGTCAGGGCAAGACTACGCACGGAAGGCGGCCCTCCGGGAGGGGGTCGCCGGTCCTCACTTCGCGTCCGCGGCGAGCGTCACCGAGGTGTTCTGCCGGGCCGACCCGCGCCGGTACTCCACCGTCACCACCGAACCCGGCGCGTACTTGCGCACCAGCGCCACCAGGTCGGTCGGATCGGTCATCGGGTGGTTGTCCAGCCGGAGGACCACGTCCCCGGTGCGCATCCCGGCCGCCGCCGCCGGGCCGGCCGGCTCGACGGCGTTGAGCCGCACCCCGCCGCCGGTGGCGCCGGTGCCGCCGACCTGGGCCCCGATCACCGTACGCCGGGCCTTGCCGGTGCCGATGATCTCCTCGGTGACGCGCTTGGCCTGGTTGATCGGGATGGCGAAGGCGAGCCCGATGTTGCCGGCCTCCTGCCCGTCGGCCACCAACGACTTGATCGTCGAGTTCACGCCGACCACCCGCCCCGCCCCGTCCACCAGCGGGCCGCCGGAGTTGCCGTGGTTGACCGCGGCGTCGGTCTGGATCGCCGCGTAGTAGCGGGTCGGTCCGCCCGGCTCACCCGCCTGCATGGTGCGGTCCAGCGCGCTGACGATGCCGGCGGTGACCGTGTTGGCGAGCGACAGCGGCGAGCCCATGGCGAGCACCGGGTCGCCCACCGCGAGCGCGTCCGAGTCGCCGAACTGCACCGGCGTCAGCCCGCTCCGGGTGACCTTGATGACCGCGATGTCCGACTCCGGGTCCTGCCCGACCACCGTGCCGGCGGCGGTGCTGCCGTCGTTGAAGACCACCGTGGCCCGGCCCGGGCCGTCCGCGACCACGTGGTCGTTGGTGACGATGTGCCCGTCGGTGCTCACCACGAAGCCGGAGCCCTCGCTGGTGCCGCCGAGACTGGCCACCCGGATGGTGACCACGCTGGGCAGCACCCGCTCGGCGACCCCGGCCAGCGACTCCGGCTTGCGCTGGGCGAGCGCCGGGGCCTGCCCGGCCTGCGCGCCCAGCGTCGGCACGTTGCCGCCGCGCAGGAAGGCGTAGGTCAGGGCGCTGCCCAGTGAGCCGGCCAGCAGCGCGGTGATCAGCGAGATCAGCACCACCTGGCGCAGCCCCGGCCGGGTCGGCGCGTCCGGGTCGGTGACCGGCTCCGGCTCACCCGCACCGGCGGGCGCGGCGGCCGGGACCACCACGGCCGCGGGCGCGTACGGGTCCCGCCACGGGTCGGCCAGCGCGTCGGACCACCAGGGCGACGTCGTGCCACCCCCGGCGCTCGGCGGTGGCTGCCCGGGCACCGGCCCTCCCACCGGTGCGCCGGACCCGCCGGGCCGGCGCCAGTCCCAGCCGTCGGTCACGTCCGTGCCTCCCACATTCGTCCCGCGCGCCCCGCGCCGGACGTCGGCGGAGCCGGACGACCGAGACGCGCGGGACCCATCCAGGATTGCACGGATGTCCCGGGTGGAGTCAGGGGTTGCCGGCCGTGATCGCCCGAGGGGCCGCCTCGCGGCTGCGCGCGTACCGGCTCGCCTCTACGCTCACAGTGCCAACCGACCCTCGTACCAGCCCGCCCCCAGGAGGTGCCCCATCGCCACGGTCGCCGGTCCCGGCGGTTCGACGGCCCAGGCGTTGCAGTTCGCCGAGTCGTACGTCACCGAGGACATCGTGCTGCGCACGGCCCGCGCCCTCGCCCACGAGGTGGGTGTGGAGGCGGTGACGCCCGGCGCCGGTGCCGCGCTGCGCCTGCTCGCCGCCGCCGGCAACGCCCGCGCGGTGGTGGAGATCGGCACCGGCACCGGGGTCAGCGGCGTGTGGCTGCTGCGCGGCATGCGCCCCGACGGCGTGCTCACCACGATCGACGTGGAGGTGGAATACCAGCGCATCGCCCGGCGGCTGTTCCAGGAGGCGGGCTTCCCGTCGGGGCGTACCCGGATCATCACCGGTCGGGCGCTCGACGTGCTGCCGCGTCTCGCGGACGGCGTCTACGACCTGGTCTTCGCGGACGCGCCGGGGCCCGGCTTCGCGGCGTACGTGGACGCGGCGCTGCGCCTGCTGCGCCCCGGCGGGGTGCTCGCCCTCAACGGCGCGTTGGCCGCCGGCCGGATCGGTGATCCGGCCGCGCGGGACGTGGAGACGGTGACGGTGCGGGAGACCATCAAGGCGATCCGCGAGTCGGAGCACTGGGTGCCCGCGCTGCTGCCGGTCGGCCACGGGCTGCTCGCCGCCGTGAAGAGCTGACGCCGCCCGGTCAGCCCAGCGTCGCCAGCCAGCGCAGCAACCCGCGTACGCCCCAGCCGGTGGCGCCCTTAACCAGCTCGCCGTGCACGTCGTCGGACCAGGACGGGGCGGACATGTCCAGGTGCGCCCAGCGGTCCCGCCGGTCGCCGGTGAACTCGCGGAGGAAGAGCGCGGCCACCACCGAGCCGGCGCCCCGGGCCGGGGAGCTGTGCAGGTCGGCGACGTCGCTGGCCAGGTATTCCAGGTAGTCGTCGGGGAGCGGCATCCGCCAGGCCCGCTCGCCGGCCGCGGTGATCGCGGCCAGCAGGTCGCCGGCCAGGTCGTCGTCGTCGGCGTAGAGCGCGGCGTGCCGCTTGCCCAGGGCGACCGCGTTCGCGCCGGTCAGGGTGGCCAGGTCGACCAGCAGGTCGGGCTTCAGCTCCCGGACCGCGTACGCCAGCGCGTCGGCGAGCACCAGCCGCCCCTCGGCGTCGGAGTTGGTGCTCTCGCTGGTCAGCCCGCCGTAGTGGCGGATCACGTCGCCGGGGCGGAACGCGGAGCCGCTGACCATGTTCTCGGCCAGCGGGGCCAGCGTGGTGACCCGGACCGGCAGGCGCAGCGCGGCGGCGCCCAGCGTCGCGGCGACCACGGCGGCGGCGCCGGCCATGTCCTTGCGCATCAGTTTCATGGCCGGGACCGGCTTGATCGAGATGCCGCCGGTGTCGAACGTGATGCCCTTGCCCACCAGCACCACGTGGGTACGCGCACCGGCTGGCCGCCAGTCCAGCTCGACCAGGCGCGGCCCCTGGGCGGAGCCGCCGCCGACGGCCAGGATGCCGCCGAAGCCCTCGGCCGACAGCTCCTCCGGGCCACGCACGCGCAGGTGCAGGTCGGGCCGGCCGGCGGCGGCACCGGCCACCTGGTCGGCGAACCACGCCGGATGCTTGGTCGAGGACGGGGTGTTCGTCAGGTCACGGGCCAGCCGCGTCATCTCGGCGGTGATCCGGGCCGCGGCCAGCGTGTCGGCGAGCGCGTCCGGGTCGGCCACCAGCACGTCCACCCGGGCCAGGGCGGGCCGCGCGCCGGCTTCGGTGAGCCGGAACCGGTAGGCGCCGAGCAGCAGTCCCTCGGCCAGGCCGCGCAGCGCCGCCTCGGACCCGTCGGGAATCGAGATCGTGATCTGTGTCTCATCCTTGGCGGCGCGGGCCAGTGCCGCGCCTGCGGAGCGCCAGCCCGGCTCGTCGCCGTCGCCGACGCCGAGCAGCCAGAGCCGGCCCGGGACGCCACCGGGGCGCAGGTGTTCGCGGACCTCGCCGGCGGCGCCGGTGAGGCGGGCGGCGGGCAGCAGCGCGGTCGCCTCGGCCCGGACGTCGTCACCGGGTGGCACGGCGGTCGGGAGCAGCGCCGGCGGGGCGTCCGGCCCACCGGGACGAACGGGCAGGACGAGGGCGTCGGGTCGCGTCGACCCGCTCACCAGACGAATGGCCAGCACGCTGGACCGTACCTCCGAAAACGCTCTAAGCGGGACGCATTGCCGCTTGCCGGCCGAGGAAGGCCCTGAGCCACCGGGCAAGCCGGTGGCTCAGGGCAGAACGAACCGTCCGCGCGGCGGACGCCACGCGGACCGCTCCTCGAATCAGCCGGCGGCCGCCTTCAGCGCGTCACCCAGCGCGGTGGCCTCGTCGGGAGTCATCTCGACGACGAGCCGGCCACCACCCTCCAGCGGGACCCGCATGACGATGCCCCGGCCCTCCTTGGTGACTTCCAGCGGACCGTCGCCCGTCCGCGGCTTCATCGCCGCCATGTTGTCTCCCCTCAGACCTACGCCAGGGTCGGTGGGTTGCCCCACAGCCACTTCGCCATCGCACCCGCAACAGTCGCGGAGGCGTCGACCAACGATTTTCCCTGATGAACACCGCCGGACCCAAACCGAAGCAGCATTGATGTAACAGCATCTAGCTTATCCTGGATAGGCCTGTCACAATGTGCGGTCATGCAGGCACGGTCGGCACTCTTCGACCTGTACGGCGACCACCTCCGCGTCCGGGGTGGCCGTGCACCGGTCGCCGCCCTGGTCAAGCTGCTGGCGCCGCTCGGGATCGCCCCACCGGCGGTACGTACCGCGGTGTCCCGGATGGTCCGCCAGGGCTGGCTGGAACCACTCCGGCTCGCCTCCGGACCGGGATATTCGATCACCCCGAAAGCGGGTCGTCGACTGGACGAGGCGGCTTCCCGGATCTACCGGACCGGTCGGCACAGTTGGGACGGACGGTTCGATCTTCTCGTCCTCACGGCGCCCACCTCCCGGCGGGACCGGCAGCGGCTCGCCGCGAACCTCACCTTCCTGGGCTACGGCACGCTCGACGACTGCACCTGGGTCGCCACCCGCCCCGGCGAGGACGTCGACCTGCTGCTCGCCGAGGCGGGCGTGCGCTTCGAACGGTTCACCGCCGCGCACGCCGCCGGCACCCCGGGCGCCATGGGCGTGGTCCGTCGGGCCTGGGACCTGGTCGAGATCGGCCGGGCGTACGAACGCTTCGTCGCCGAACAGAAGCCGCTGCTGTCCGGCGTCACGGTCCGCAGCAGCGACGAGGAGGCGTACGCGGCCCGGTTCCGGCTCGTGCACGCGTGGCGTACCTTCCTGTTCCGGGACCCGCAACTGCCCCCGGCGCTGCTCCCCGAGCGCTGGCCCGGCACCAGCGCGGCCGGGTTCTTCGACCGGCACGCGGCCCGGCTCCGGCCGGCCGCCGACCGGTACGTCGAGCAGTGCCTCGACGCCAGCCACCGCCTCGCCCGACAGAAGGGTCGTTAGAAACGTGACCGAGCCGCTGCTCGTCGACCGCACCGACGCCGTCGTCACCCTGACGCTGAACCGCCCCACGGCGATGAACTCGCTCGACGTGGCGCTCAAGGAGGCGCTCCGGGACGTCCTGGCCGAGCTGGAGACCGACCGCTCCTGCCGGGCGGTCGTGCTGGCCGGCGCGGGCGGCTCGTTCAGCGCCGGGCAGGACCTGCGGGAGCACGTGCAGACGCTGGAGTCGGCGGACGCCGACCCGCTCGCCACCGTGCGGGCGCACTACAACCCGATCGCCGCCCGGCTGGCCAACCTGCCCAAGCCGGTGGTCGCCGCGGTACGCGGAATGGCCGCCGGGGCCGGCGCCTCGCTGGCGTTCCTGGCCGACTTCCGCATCGGCGGCCCGAAGACCCGGTTCCTGATGGCGTTCGCCGGGGTCGGGCTCGCCGCCGACACCGGCGCGTCCTGGACGCTGCCCCGGCTGGTCGGCCACGCCAAGGCGGTCGAGCTGCTCATGCTCGCCGAGCCGGTCGGCGCCGAGGACGCCTGCCGGCTGGGCCTGCTCACCCGACTGGTGGACGACGACGAGCAGGTGCTCCCGACCGCGCAGGAGCTGGCCGCCCGGCTCGCCGCCGGCCCGACCGTCGCGTACGGGGCGATCAAGCGCCAGCTCTCGGTCGCCGACGCCGGCACGCTTGCCGACGCGCTGGCCGCCGAGGCGCAGGCGCAGGCCATCTGCGGCGGCACCGCCGACCACCGGGCCGCCACGATGGCGTTCGTCAACAAGCAGAAGCCGGTCTTCGAGGGCCGCTGAGGCTCAGTCGTCCTCCTCCGGGTCCTGGTTGGCCTCGACGCCGAGCACGAACGCCTGCATGGCCAGCTCGTCGCCGGCGGGCGAGACGAACGCCGGCAGCTCACGCGGGCCCAGCTCCTGCACGTAGGACCAGAAGACCCGGACCGCCTCGGCCCGGGTGGCCGCCTCGATCGGCAGGTCGAGGCTGACCAGCCAGGTGCGCCGGGCCGGCGGCGGACCGAGCCGGTCGGCGAGCGCCCGCCAGCGCGCCGGGTCGAGCGCGGCGACCGGGCCGTCCGGGGCCGGGCCGTCGACCGGCACCGGCTCGTCGAGCGCCCGCCGGGTGTACGTCACCACGAGCGCGCCGGCCGCCGGGTCGGACTGCGGGTCGTCCGGGTCTTCCCGGCCCCCGGCGTCGGGGCGCGTCACCCGGCCGAGCGCCACCAGCCGCAGCGGCTCCTCGACCAGCACCGCCACCCGGTCACCCGGGCGCGGTCGGGCCGCCCCCGGCAACCCGGTCAGCTCCAGCACGTCGTGGTGCACCAACCGCTCGGCCTGGTAGCGCTCGGCGGGCAGCAGCACCGCCCAGGCACCCGGCGTGGTGTCACCGTCGGTCGTCCCGCTCGTCCGTGGCTCGGTGTCGGTCATGCCTCAATCCCATCACGCCGTGTCGTCACACCTCGGCCCGGTCACCGCTGGCGTGGCATCCGGCGAGGTGATCGTCCACCATGCCGGTGGCCTGCATCAACGCGTAGGCGGTGGTCGGGCCGACGAAGCGGAAGCCGCGCTTCTTGAGCGCCTTGGCCATCGCGGTGGACTCCGGGGTGAGCGCCGGCACCGAGGCGAACGACCCGGGCCGCGCCGCCCGGGGCGGGGGCGCGAACGACCAGAGCAGCGCGGAGAGGCCCTCGGGCAACGCCAACGCGGCCCGCGCGTTGGCGACCGCCGCCTCGATCTTGGCCCGGTTGCGGACGATCCCGACGTCGGCCAGCAGCCGGGCCACCTCGGCCTCGCCGAAGCCGGCGACCGACTCGATCCGGAACCCGTCGAAGGCGAGCCGGAACGCCGGCCGCTTGCGCAGGATGGTCAGCCAGGACAGGCCGGACTGGAACGCCTCCAGGGTGAGCCGCTCGTAGAGCGCGTCGTCGCCGTGCAGCGGCCGGCCCCACTCCTCGTCGTGGTAGGCGGCGTAGTCGGGGGTGCTCGCTCCCCAGGCGCAGCGGGGCAGCCCGTCCGGGCCGGTCACCAGGTCAGTCACGTCGCACACGGTAGTGCGGCCCACCGACAGGGTCGACGTGCGCCACCGTCAGGGCAGGCGGCCCTGCTCGACCAGCCGGGCGAACCTCTTCAGCGCCTGGGTCAGGCCGAACTTCGAGCCGGGCCAGAGCACCGGCCAGGCCACCCGGCCCGCCGCCCCGCCCGGCAGGTGGAACCACTCGTGCCAGATGACCTGGGTGCGCTCCCGGTCCATCGGGGTGCACCGCAGCACGCCCGGACCGCGCAGCAGCTTGCCGCAGTGCACCACCCCGACCTCGTAGGGCGCGTCGACACGCACCACCCGCATCTCGTCCCGCAGCACCGCCGGACCGAGCGCGGTGACCGCCTCGACCAGGCTGCCCTCGCCGCCGTCCCCCTCGACCACCCGGACCGTGGTGAACGGGATCCAGTCGGACTGCCGTTCCCACGCGGTCAGCGCCGCGAAGACGCGTTCCGCCGGCGCGTCGACGATCACCGTGGCGGTGACCTCGGCGGCACCCGGCTGGGCCGCCTCGGCGAAGCCGGCGGAGCCCTCCGCGCCGGTCACGCCGGCTCCGAGCGGGCCACCGGCCCGCGTTCCCGGTCGTCCGCGTCGCTCCGGTCCGCGCCCGCGCCGGCCGGCCCGGCGATGATCCCGCCGGCCGGGGACGTGGTGTCCTCGACCGCGGCGGCGGCCGGCGCCTCCGCCACGCCCGCCTCGGCCGCCCCGGCGCGGGCTCCGGCCATGGCTCCCGGCCGGCTCCCGGCGGGCCGGTCGTCGGCGGGCTGCTCGGCAGCGGACCGGTCGGCGGCGGGCTGCTCGGCGGCAGGCCGGTCGGCGGCGGGCTGCTCGGCGGCGGGCTTGTCGAGGGCCGGCGTCGCGGTGGTCTCCGGCTCCGGCGCCGACAGGTCGATGGTCACCGGAGCGGCGCTCGACGTCTCAAGCCCCGCCTCGCCGGCCCCGGCCCCGGCCGCGACGGCCTCCTCGCGCGCCCGGCGCAACGCGTCGGCCTCCTCGGTCCGGCCGTCCCGCAGCGCGGCGTTCTCGGCCTCCAGCACGCCGATCAGCTCGGACTTGTAGCCGATGTCGTAGGCGGCCCGCCGGAGCGCCACGTCGACCTGGGCCATCCGGTATCCGCGCAGCGCGGTGTCGAACCGGACCCCGGTCACGTCCGACTCGTCGAGCGGGCGGCTGCCCGGCAGCGGCACGGCCCGCCCGTCCGGCTCGGCCGGCACCAGTCCCGGATCCCGCCCGGAGACGAGCACCGTCACTCCGAACACCACTGCCGCGACGGTCAACGCGACGACCAAGAGGAGCAGAACCTCACCCATGCAGAGATCGTGGCACGCGGGCCGGGATCGGGCGAGCCCTCCACGGCCTCCGGTCGGCAAAACCCGCGCTCCCGAGCCGTACCGGTAGCCCCTCGACCGGCCCGCGCACCCGCTCGGCCAGCCGGACCGGCCGACCCCGCGCCGACTCGGCGGCGTGGCGACACCGGCGCCGCCCGCCCCACCACCTCGCCGAAATGGCGGGACGGCCTGCTCTCGCACGGCAGGCGCTCCGATCCGCCCGCCCGGGCCGGCCCGGGTCCGTTGCCACCGCCGCCCGGCTGTCCCGGCTCCGGAAACCTTCCAATGAGATGAGATCAATCTTCCAAATCTCGGGAAATGCGAGGATCTTGGCGAGAAGGTGCCCCCGGAGGGGCCGTTTCATACCAAGATCTCGGGGCGCCACCGTGCTGCGGTACGACGGTGGGTACGGGGTGACCGGTCGGCAGGGGCGCGGAGACGAGGAGGCGGGCATGACCGGGGTGTTGCGGCTCGGCGGGCGGAGCTTCGCCCCCGGCGAGCTGGTGGTGATGGCGATCGTGAACCGCACCCCGGACTCGTTCTTCGACCGGGGTGCCACGTTCGCCCAGGACAGCGCGCTGCGGGCGGTCGAGCGGGCGGTGACCGAGGGCGCGGAGATCGTCGACATCGGCGGGGTGAAGGCCGGGCCCGGCGACGAGGTGGACGTGACCGAGGAGATCCGGCGCACGGTGGACACCATCGCCGCGGTCCGGGCCGCCTTTCCCGACGTGGTCGTCTCGATCGACACCTGGCGGGCGGAGGTGGCGGTGGAGGCGGTCGCGGCCGGCGCGGACCTGCTCAACGACACCTGGTCGGGGGCGGACCCGGCGCTGGCCCGGGTCGCCGCGGCGACCGGCGCCGGCCTGGTCTGCTCGCACGCCGGCGGCCTGGCCCCACGGACCCGGCCGCACCGGGCGGCCTTCGACGACGTGGTGACCGACGTGCTCGACACCGTCACCGGGCTGGCGGAACGCGCGGCCGGGCTGGGGGTACGCCGGGACGGCATCCTGATCGACCCGGCGCACGACTTCGGCAAGAACACCCGGCACTCGCTGGAGATCACCCGACGGCTGGCCGAGCTGACCGGCACCGGCTGGCCGCTGCTGGTGGCGCTGTCGAACAAGGACTTCGTCGGCGAGACGCTGGACCTGCCGGTGCCCGAACGGCTGGAGGGGACGCTCGCCGCCACCGCGGTCTCGGCCTGGCTCGGCGCCCGGGTGTTCCGCGCGCACCAGGTCCGCCCGACCCGTCGGGTGCTGGACATGGTGGCGTCGATCCGGGGGGACCGGCCGCCGGCGGCGACCCGGCGCGGGCTGGCCTAGGTCAGGCCCAGCGCAGGACGCCGCGCCGCCAGGCGTAGAGGATGCCGAGCGCCACGATCGCCACGAACACGCCCATCTCCGCCACCGTGGTCGCCCCGAAGCCGGGCCGGTCGAAGACCAGCGCCCACGGGAAGAGGAAGACCGCCTCCACCGCGAAGAGGACGTAGAGATAGGCGTAGACGTAGTAGCGGATCTGCATCTGGGCCCAGTCGCCACCGACCGGGTCGAGCCCGCACTCGTACGTGGCCCGCTTGCCCCACGGCTCCGCCGGTCGGGCCGGACGTAACATCCGGTTCGCCGAGAACGCCGTCACGAAGAAGAGCACGGCAGCGAGCAGCAGCAGACCGAGCGTGGCGTACGAGCCGAGGTATCCGGTCACGCCCCGGAGCGTACCGGTCCCGCCGAATCGTCTCGGACACGTTACGAATTCGTTTCCTGTGGGGACTAGTGCCGGATGGCAACGGTCCCCGAATAATGAGACCTCTTGACACGTCCCCGGAGGACAGATGACCCGCCCCCGCGTCCGGCCTGCCCAACGGGTCACGCCTCGCCGTACCCTCGCGTTGTTCGCGCCCGCGCTGATCGCCGCGACCGCGGCGGTCGCCGTGGTGGCACCGGGGTGGGCCGCGGTCACCCCCGCCGCCGCGGCCGGGGTGGTCCGGGTGGCCGACCCGGGCCCGCCGGGCGACCCGGGCGGCGATCCCGGCGGCGACCCGACCGAGCCGACGCCGACCGGGGACGCGACGAGCACCGCGCCGGCCCCGACCAGCGCGCCGCCGACCGAGCCGGCCCCGCCGCCCACCACGCCCCCGGCGCCGGTCGACACCACCCCGACGACGACCACGCCGACGACGGCGCCGATCACCATGCCGCCGACCACCGGCGCGCCCGCCACCACCACGTCCCCGCCGCCGGTCGTGCAGCCCCCGCCGCCGCCGCGGACCCAGCCGGCGGGCGGGCCGCTGGGCGTGCAGGTCGGCACCGACGACCTGGTGCTGACGCCGGCCTACTGGAACGCCGACAGCACGGTGGCCGCGCTGCGGGTGACGGTGACCAACACCGGTGGGCGGGAGGAGGAGATCAGCCTCGGCTACACGTTGCCGGCCGGGCTGGTCGACGGCGGCACGCCGGGCTGCGTCGCTGCCGGCGGCGGCAACCACCGCTGCGGCGGCTGGACCGTCGCGCCCGGCGCCCGGTTCAGCGCCACCATCCGGGTCCGGGTCGACGGGGAGGCCTGGCGGACCATGCCGCTGAGCGGGTCGGTCCAGGTCACCGCCGTCGCGCCCGGGGTCACCGGAGCGGCGTACGACGACGAGGGCTTCGCCGTGCTGTTCCCGCCCGGCCCGCCGGTGCCCGGCATCGCGCTCCGCGCCGACGAGGTCCTCTTCGACATCAGCGGCGCACCGAGCACGCTCACCGTCCGGCTGGGCAACACCGGCGAGGTGGACGCCGCCGGGCGGGTGGAGGTGCTCCTTCCCGCCGGGGTGACGGTGGGCGACGCGGGCAACGGCTGCGCCCCGGCGGCCCCGGACCGGACCCGGTGCGAGCTGGGCACGCTGCCGGCCGGCCGGACCGCCACCCTGCGCCTGCCGGTGTCCGCGTCGGCGGAGGCCCAGCGGATGGCCCCGCTCGCCGGCGCGGTGATCGGCCGGTTGGACCCGCGCAGCGGGCGGGACCGGCAGGTGCAGATGAGCTTCCGGATCAGCGCGGCGGCGGCGCAGTCCACCCCGTTGGCCGGGGCGCCGGCGCCGACCGGTTCTCAGGGAGTGCTGACTGCGTCCGAGCGGTCCGGTTCCGACGACGGCCCGGCGCGGGGGATCGCGATTGCCTTGATCATCATGTCGGGGCTGCTCGTCGTGTTCGCGTTGACGCTGGCCACGCGCTCGCTGCGACGCCGCAGCGACATCACCGTGCCGAAGCCGACCACGGAGCAGTGAGCCGCGCGGCGCGGTGATCTCGATTACGGTCGACGGTACTAACCGCCCCGAAGTGGGGCATACAGCAGCCCGATCGGATCTCACCCGTCGGACCGCCACCAAGGCGGCCCTAACCGTCCGACGTAGGCTCTGACGGTGAGAAACGGAGCGGGCCGCGTCGGCGAGGGCGACGGCGCTCAGCGAAGCGAGGTGCGGGCGTGACCAAGCAGATCCGTCAACTGGACCGGGTGGTCATCCGGTTCGCCGGCGACTCCGGCGACGGCATGCAGCTCACCGGCGACCGGTTCACCTCGGAGACGGCACAGTTGGGCAACGACATCTCCACGTTGCCCAACTTCCCGGCCGAGATCCGCGCGCCCGCCGGCACGCTGCCGGGCGTGTCGAGCTTCCAGGTGCACTTCGCCGACTACGACATCCTGACCCCCGGCGACGCGCCGAACGTGCTGGTGGCGATGAACCCGGCCGCGCTCAAGGCCAACCTGGCCGACCTGCCGCGCGGGGCGGACATCATCGTCAACACCGACGAGTTCACCCGCCGCAACCTGGCCAAGGTCGGCTACGCGACCAGCCCGTTGGACGACGACTCGCTCGCCGGCTACGCGGTGCACCCGGTCGCGCTCACCTCGATGACGGTCGGCGCGCTGGCCGAGCTGACGGTGTCCAAGAAGGACGCCGAGCGGGCCAAGAACATGTTCGCGCTCGGGCTGCTGAGCTGGATGTACTCCCGCCCGTACGAGTCGACGCTGCGGTTCCTGGAGCGCAAGTTCGCCCGCCGGCCGGAGCTGGTGGCGGCGAACGTGGCCGCGTTCCGGGCCGGCTGGAACTTCGGCGAGACCACCGAGGACTTCTCCGTCCGGTACGAGGTCAAGCCGGCGAAGATGCCGCCCGGCACGTACCGCAACATCACCGGCAACGCGGCGCTGTCGCTGGGCCTGGTGGCCGCCGGGGTGCGCTCCGGGCTGCCGGTGTTCCTCGGCGCCTACCCGATCACCCCGGCCTCGGACATCCTGCACGAGCTGAGCAAGCACAAGAAGTTCGGCGTGGTCACCATGCAGGCCGAGGACGAGATCGCCGCGGTCGGCGCGGCGCTGGGCGCGTCGTACGGCGGCTCGCTCGGCATCACCACCACCAGCGGGCCGGGCGTGGCGCTGAAGAGCGAGACGATCTCCCTGGCGGTGGCGCTGGAGCTGCCGCTGGTCATCGTCGACGTGCAGCGGGCCGGGCCGTCCACCGGCATGCCCACCAAGACCGAGCAGGCCGACCTGAACATGGCCCTGTACGGCCGGCACGGCGAGGCACCGGTCGCGGTGATCGCGCCGAAGTCGCCGTCGGACTGCTTCCACGCCGCGCTGGAGGCGGCGCGGATCGCGCTGACCTACCGCACGCCGGTCATCCTGCTCTCCGACAACTACGTGGCGAACGGCTCCGAGCCGTGGCTGCTGCCGGACGTGGAGTCCCTGCCCGACCTGCGGGTCGAGTTCGCCACCCGGCCCAACGGCGAGGACGGCACCACGTTCCTGCCCTACCTGCGTGACGCGCAGACGCTGGCCCGCCCGTGGGCGGTGCCCGGCACGCCGGGGCTGGAGCACCGGATCGGCGGTCTGGAGAAGGCCGACAAGACCGGCGACATCTCGTACGACCCGGCGAACCACGACTTCATGGTCCGGACCCGGGCGGCCCGGATCGAGACGATCCCGGTGCCGGACGTCGAGGTGGAGGATCCGGACGGCGACGCCCGGGTGCTGGTGCTCGGCTGGGGCTCGACGTACGGCCCGATCGGCGCGGCCTGCCGGGGGTTGCGTCAGCGCGGGCTGCCGGTGGCCCAGGCGCACCTGCGGCACCTGTCCCCGATGCCGGCCAACCTCGGCGAGGTGCTGCGCTCCTACGAGCGGGTGGTCGTTCCCGAGATGAACCTCGGCCAGCTCGCCCACGTGATCCGGGCGAAGTACCTGGTCGACGCGATCGGCTACAACCAGGTCCGCGGCCTGCCGTTCACCGCCGCGGAGCTGGAGACGATGCTGGAAGAGGTCCTGAAGAATGTCTGAGCCCGTCGCCCTGAAGCTCACCGCCAAGGACTTCAAGTCCGACCAGGAGGTGCGTTGGTGCCCCGGCTGCGGCGACTACGCCGTCCTGGCCGCGGTGCAGGGGTTCATGCCGGAGCTGAACATCCCCCGGGAGAACACCGTCTTCGTCTCGGGCATCGGGTGTTCGTCCCGCTTCCCGTACTACATGAACACGTACGGCATGCACTCGATCCACGGCCGCGCCCCGGCGATCGCCACCGGCCTGTCGGTGTCCCGGCCGGACCTGTCGGTCTGGGTGGTCACCGGTGACGGGGACGCGCTCTCCATCGGCGGCAACCACCTGATCCACGCGCTGCGCCGCAACGTCAACCTGAAAATCCTGCTGTTCAACAACCGGATCTACGGGCTGACCAAGGGTCAGTACTCGCCCACCTCCGAGGTCGGCAAGATCACCAAGTCGACGCCGGTCGGCTCCGCGGACGCCCCGTTCAACCCGCTGTCGCTGGCGCTCGGCGCGGAGGCCACGTTCGTGGCCCGTACGCTCGACTCGGACCGCAAGCACCTCCAGTCGGTGCTGCGGGCCGCCGCCGAGCACCGGGGCTCGGCGTTCGTGGAGATCTACCAGAACTGCAACATCTTCAACGACGGCGCGTTCGAGCCGCTGAAGGAGCCGACCACCCGGGACGACTACCTGATCCGGCTGGAGCACGGGCAGCCGATCACGTTCGGCTCGGAGGGGCAGTTCTGCGTCGTCCACCCGCCGGGCGGCTTCGGGCTGGAGGTGCGGGAGACCGCGGCCACCCCGGCGGAGCAGATCGTGGTGCACGACGTCACGGTCGCCGACCCGGCGTACGCGTTCGCGCTGTCCCGGCTGCCCGGCCTGGATCTGCGCAACACGCCGCTCGGGGTGTTCCGGTCGGTGGACCGGCCCTCCTACGACAGCGTGGTGCAGGAGCAGGTCGCCGCCGCGCGGGCGAGCGTCGACCAGACCCCGGAGCAGCAGCTCTCGGCGTTGCTCGGTGGCGGCGACACCTGGACGATCCTGTAGCTCCGCCCCTGATCCGCTCATCCGGAAGGCGGGCCGTCCCACCGGGGACGGCCCGCCTTCGCGGTTTCCCGAACCGGTCAGACGACCGCCGGCACCCACAGCTCGTCGATCGCCCGTTCGGCGGCGGCGAGGCTCGCCTCGTGCAGCGGGATCAGCTCGGCCATCGCCGGGTTGACCGGGGCCAGGGTCAGCTCGGCCGAGATGAACCGCGGCTCCAGGCCGGTGCGCGACAGTCCGTGCGGCAACCAGGGCTCGGCGTGGTCCCAGCCGGCGCGCGGGGTGCCCGCGCCGTAGCCGCCGCCCCGGGTGCCGAACACGATGAACTCGCGACCGCCGAGCAGCCCGGCGCCGGTGGCCGGGTCGAGCGCGAGGCCGGGCGCGATCAGGTGGTCGACCCAGGCCTTCACGCTGCTGGGCGGCCCGAAGTTGTAGAGCGGCAGGCCGAGCAGGATCGTGTCGGCGCGCAGGACCTCGCCCACCAGCTCCTCGGTCAGCCGCCAGGACGCGCGCTGCGCGGGCGTGTGCTGGTCGGGCGGCACCGCCCGGGCGAGACCGCCGGCGGCGTCCAGGTGCGGCAGCGGGTCCTGACCGAGGTCCCGGTAGGCGACCGTGCCGCCGGGGTGGGCGGCCAGCCAGGCGTCGGCCGCGCGGGCGGTGAGGCGACGGCTGACCGACCGCTCGCCGTTGATGCTCGAGTCGATGTGCAACAGGTGGGCCATTGTTTACTCCTCCATCGATCGTTCGTGTAGCACCAACTATTTATAGCAGGTCGATGTTCCTTGTCCGCCGTAGACTGGGTCACATGCCAGCCGAGCCCGCCGACGCGCGCCGCTCCGGGCCGCTGCTCCAGCACCTGGCCCGGCGGATGCGGCTGCGCTCGGAGTCGGTGCTGACACCGCTCGGCCTGCGCCCCCGGCACCTGGTCGCGCTCACCGTGCTGCGCGACTCGGGCGGCATCAGCCAGCAGGGGCTGGCCGGCATGCTCCAGATCGACGGCACCAACGTGGTCGGGCTGCTCAACGACCTGGAAGCGGCCGGCCTGGTCGAGCGGCGCCGCTCCCCGACCGACCGTCGCCGGCACGTCGTCAGCCTCACCGCAACGGGCGCGACGCGGATCCGCGAGGCCGAGTGCGCGCTCGCCGACGCGGAGGGCGAGGTGCTCGGCGCGTTGGCGCCCGGCGAACGGGAGCTGCTCTACGACCTGCTGCGGCGGGCCAGCCAGGGCTGCGCTCCGACCTGCACCGAGGCGGTGGCGGAGAGCCCGGACGCCTGCTGACCGGGCCCCGGGCGGATCACACGGCGGTGGTCGCCTGCGGGCGGTCGTCGCGGACGTGGACAAGCATGTCGCCGGTCTCGATGACCGCGGCGGCGCGGTCGTTCAACGTGACCACCTTGCCCCGGCGGACCAGCGCGATGACCAGTGACTCCAGCTCACGCGGCGAGCGGCCCACCTCGTTGCGCTCGGCCGAGCGCATCGCCAACGCCATGCCCTGACCCGGGGTGAGCAGGTCCTCCACCACGTCGATCAGGGGCGGGGCCGAGGTGGAGAGGCCGAGCAGCCGACCGGCGGTGGCCGACGAGACGATCACGTGGTGCGCGCCGCTCTGCTTGAGCAGCGGCGCGTTCTCCGCCTCCCGGACCGCCGCGATGATCCGGACCTGACCGGCGGTGAGCTGCCGGACGGTCAGCGCCACCAGCACCGAGGCGTCGTCGCTGTCGGTCGCGATGATGACCGCCTTGGCGGTGCGGATGTGCGCCTCCTCCAGCACCGACGAGCGGGTCGCCGAGCCCTCGATCGTGACCAGCCCGTTCGAGGTGGCCTGGCGCAGCGCCGGCCCGCTCCGCTCCACCACCACGATCTTGGACTTGTCCGCCCCGTTCTCCAGCAGCGCGGAGACCGCGCTGCGACCCTTGGTGCCGTAGCCGCAGATGATGACGTGATCCTTCACGGTTCTCCTCCACCGCGACAGGCGACGGCCGGTCCGGTACTGCTCGGTCAGGACTTCCAGGGTGGTGCCGACCAGGATGATCAGGAAGAGCACCCGGGCGGGAGTGATGAACAGGACGTTGATCAGTCGCGCCGACGGGCTGGCCGGGGTGATGTCGCCGTATCCGGTGGTGGAGAGCGAGACCACCGTGTAGTAGAAGCAGTCGAGCAGCGTCAGGCCGTCCTCGTTGACGTCGCGGTAGCCGTCCCGGTCGAGCCAGACCACGAAGACCGTGGCGAAGACCAGGCCGAGGGCCGCGAGCAGGCGCAGACTCAGCGCGCTCAGCGGCCCCCGCCGTTGCGCGGGAAAATGGATCACCGTCGGTCCCGCCCCGCCACCGTCGCCTGCACGCCCTCAAGATAGCCGGTACGCCGGGAGTCGGCCGGGCGGGCCGTGGACCGGGCCCGCGCCACGAGCGGTAGGCCGACACCGGTCCGGTCGGTACCACGGGGGCCGCCCGGGCCGGCCCACGCCGCCGGGACGGGGCATGATGGGTAGCGTCGGCGAACGGCGACCGCGAGGAGGCCGGCATGTCGTTGCTGCGACGGGTGATCGGCGGGGTGCTGCGGCGGACCCGCCTGCGTCAGGGCCGCACGTTGCGCGAGGTGGCGCAGGCGGCCGGCGTCTCCCTGCCCTACCTCTCCGAGGTCGAGCGCGGGCGCAAGGAAGCCTCCTCCGAGGTGCTGGCCGCGATCTGCCGGGCGCTCGGCATCCACCTCGCCGACCTGCTGGAGGAGGCGCGCGACGAGCTGCGCCGGGAGCGGCCCACGCCGGTCGGTTCCGGGGTGCCGCTGGCCCGGCTCGACCGGGTGCCCGCCGCCCGCAGCGGCCCGCAGCTCCGGGTCGGCCCGCCCCGCCTGCACGCCACCCGCCGCCCGGGCGGCCCGAACGCGCCGCATCCCGCCCGTCCGGTCACGCCGGCGCACGCCGCCCGCCCGGTCCGGCCGACCCCGCTGCTCGGCGGTGGGCTGCGCCCGGTGGGCATGTCCCCCACGCCGGTCGGTCCGCCGCTCGGCCACGGCGCCCCGGAGCTGTTCGGCACCGGCACCCGGATCTGGCTGATCCCGACGCCGGCCGCGCGCCCGCGTCCGCGTACCTCACCGGCGCTGGCCCGGCGACGGGCCCGGGCGGCCCGACGGCGCCCGGTCGCGGCGTAGCGCGCCCCGGTCGGGCCGGACGGACACCGACCGGGCACGACGTGGCCCGGGGGGCGACGCCGGGTGCGGCGGGACGCTCGCACCGGCTCCCACCCGGCTTCTGCCGAGGGCGAATCTGCCCCGGGCAGAAAGCCTGGGCCGGGCGGGTGCGCCCGGCGGACGCTGGAGGCCGCCGGCTCGCCGGGCGGTCCCCCGTCCACCGGCGCTACGGAGGTGGGCGGTCATGGGTGGCATCTGGATGCGGGACGAGGGGCAGCCGGTCTTCGGCGACCGGGTCTTCGAGCGGTTGCTCAAAGAGCGGATCATCTTCCTCGGCACCGAGGTCACCGACGACTCGGCGAACCAGATCTGCGCGCAGATCCTGCTGCTCGCGGCCGAGGACGCGGAGCGGGACATCTACCTCTACATCAACTCGCCCGGCGGCTCGGTCAGCGCCGGGATGGCCGTCTACGACACCATGCGGTGGGTGAAGAACGACGTGGCGACGCTGGCGCTCGGGATGGCCGGCTCGATGGGGCAGTTCCTGCTCTGCGCCGGCACGGCGGGCAAGCGGTTCGCGCTGCCGCACTCGCGGATCATGATGCACCAGCCGTCCGGCGGGTTCGGCGGCACGGTCGCCGACATCACCATCCAGGCCGAGAACATGCTGCACGTGAAGCACACCATGCAGGAGCTGATCGCCCGGCACAGCGGGCACACGCTGGAGGAGATCCAGCGCGACTGGGACCGGGACCGTTGGTTCACCGCCGAGGAGGCCCGCGAGTACGGCCTGGTCGACCAGGTGCTCTCCCGGGTCGACCAGCTCACGGCGTGAGCGGGGGCGGCCCGGCCGGTGTCACGCCGGCCGGGCCGCCCGCCCGGGTCAGGGGTAGCTGACCACCGGGCTGGTGCCGTACGAGCCGACGACCGGGGTGCCGGCCTCGTTGATCGTGCGCTCGATCCCGCCGCTGCCGTTGAGGAACACGGTGATCGCGTCATGGAACCGCACCCCGGCGCGGCGCGGCGCCTCGACCGCCCGGTCGCAGCGGATGTCCACGCCCTGGTTGAAGTACGCGTAGACGCCCAGCCCCCACGCCTCGTGCGTGCGGACGTGCGGGGCCACCTGGTAGGAGGCCCAGCCCTCACCGGTGGGGCTGCGCCAGGCCGCCTGGCTGGGCGGGTCGTAGGGCAGCTCGCTCTGGTAGAACACGGTCCGGCCGCGCTCGCCGTTCCAGATCGTCTGCCAGCGCTGGTAGTGCTCGACGAAGAGCCCGTACGCGGTGACGTCGTCGCCGTTGACGACCACGCCGGTGGCGGCCGTGTTGACGTCCCAGCCGATGGTGCCCGGCCGGCCGTGGTCGCCCCGCCAGGCCCAGATGTTGTCGATGAGCGTGTGCCGGCTGTTCACCACCAGGCTGGTCTCCGCGCGCCCGGCGGACGGGCCGCCGATGCGGAAGAAGACGTCCTGGAGTGAGATCGGGTTGGCCGCGTGCGACTGGTTGCTGTGCCGCCCGCCGACCTCGACCAGCACCTCGGACTCGACCGGCCCGGCGTCGACGAGCACCCCGGCGACGCGTACCCCGTCGACGTCCTCGATCCGCAGCGCCGCGTCACCGGTGGCCGGCGCGAGGCTGGGCATGCCGAGGCCGAGCACGACGGTGTTCGGCCGGCGCACCCGCAGCGCCCGGTCCAGCCGGTAGACGCCGGGGGTGAGCAGCAGGTGGCGACCCCGGGCGAGTTCGGCGTTGATCCGCTTCGCGGTGTCGGTGGGCCGGGCGACGAAGAAGTCGGTGAGTGGCAGCGACGGCGTCGGCGCGCCGCCGGCGGCCCAGGTGGTGCCCGCGGTGTCGCGGCGCAGGCGGGGCACCGCCACCCGCCAGCGGCCCGCGTCGTCCACGAAGAGGTACGGCTTCTCCCGGATCACCGGGCTGGTCGGCAGCGTGGTGTAGGGCGGGTCGGGGAAGCCCTGCGCGGGCGCGCCGATCACCCCGGAGAAGACCTGGTTCCAGACGCCGTTGGTCCACTCGCCGCCGAGTTCGCTGTCCCGGGTGAGCCACTGCTGCTGGGAGCCGTTGATGGTGATGCCGTCCACCTTGGAGTCGGCGATGAAGCCGCCGCTGGAGTAGCCGCCGTTGCCGGGCTCCAGCCAGAGCACGCCCTTGACGTGCACCCGGCGCATCGGCGACGCCTGGGAGACGGCCCACTGGTTCGACCAGTCGGTCGGGGTGACGGCGAGGTTCTCCGCCGAGCGCCAGAAGTTGGTCAGCGCGGAGATGCCGGCGGGCGAGTTCGGGTCGGGCTGGCCGACCACGCGGACCGCACCGTGGATCTCCACGTCGTCCGGGTGGCTGCCGAGGCCGGCCACCGTGGTGTAGTAGCCGAGCCGGGCGTCCACCTCGTAGCGGCCGGGCTTGAACAGCACGGCGTACCGGTCGGAGCCCATCTCGTTGTGCTCCTGGGCGGTGAAGATCTGGTCCAGCGTGGACTGGATCTCCGCGACCGGCGTGCTCGGGTCGAAGACGTGCACGTGGGGGCCGAGGTCGGGCTCCTCCGTCGGGCGTGCCGGCGGCGAGGCGACGGCGGCACCGGCCGGGAGGCCGAGGGCGGTGAGCGAGGCCGCCGAGGCGGTGAGCGTGAGGAAGCGGCGGCGGGAGGGGTCGGGTGATCGCATCTGCCTGCCTGTTCGGTGATGGTGGGGAGAGCGCTCTCTTGGCGTTCCTACCGCATCACCGCCACTCCCGCCAGAGCCCGCCGGTTCCGGAACCGGGAAGCATCGCGAGGCCGTCGTGGTTGCCCCTCACGCAAGTTGAACTCGCAACCACAGGGAGCGCGCCCATGTCCATCGTCGTCACCGGGGCCACCGGCCAGCTCGGCCGCCTCATCGTCACCGCGCTGCTCGACCGGGGCGTACCGGCCGCGGAGATCGTCGCGGTCGGCCGCGACCGCGAACGGCTCGCCGACCTCGCCGACCGGGGCGTCGTCACCCGGCGGGCCGACTACGACGACCTCGACTCGCTCCGCGCCGCCCTCGCCGGCGCCGAGAAACTGATGTTCGTCTCCGGCAGCGAGGTCGGCCGGCGTCGGCCGCAGCACGCCAACGTGGTCACCGCCGCCCGGGAGGCCGGCGTCGGGCTGGTCGTCTACACCAGCATCGCCCACGCCGACACCGCCGGCATGCGGCTCGCCGGCGAGCACCGGGACACCGAGCGACTCATCCGCGACTCCGGACTGCCGTACGTCTTCCTGCGCAACAGCTGGTACCTGGAGAACTACACCGACCAGCTCGACGCGTACCGGGAGCACGGGGTGGCGGGCGCGGCGGGCGACGGGCGGGTCAGCGCCGCCACCCGCGCGGACTACGCCGAGGCCGCCGCCGTGGTGCTCACCACCGACGGTCACGACCACCAGGTGTACGAGCTGGGCGGCGCGCCGTTCACGCTGACCGAACTCGCCGCCGAGGTGGCCCGGCAGACCGGCGCGGCGGTCGACTACACCGACCTGCCGGCGGACCGCTACACCGAGGCGCTGGTCGCTGCCGGCCTGCCCGAGGGGTACGCCGCCGTGCTCGCCGACAGCGACCTCGGCGCCGCCCGGGGCGAACTGGAGGTCGGCGACGACCTCGCCAAGCTGCTCGGCCACGCCCCGACCACGCTGGCCGAGGCGATCCGCGCCGCGCGCTGAACGACCGGATCGCGCCCGTCACCCCCACAGGGGTGACGGGCGCGGTTTCCGTCAGGCGCGCTCGGCGCGCTGCTTCACCAGGCCGTCGACAAGCGTCTCGACGTAGTCGGCGGTCTCCTCCCAGCGCGTCACCGCGACGCTGCGGATGCCCATGGCCTTGACCGGGTAGTCGTTGCCGCCCACGTCGAGGCGGTCCCCCACGAAGAGCACGTTGTCGATCTTCAGATCGAGGTGCTCCAGCAGCTTCCGCATGCCGTACGCCTTGTCCACACCCTTGCGCGTCACGTCGATCGAGGTCGAGCCGCCGCCCCGGACCTCCAGGTCGGGCAGCTTCTCGGCGACCGCGTCGCGCAGCAGCTTCTTCTTGCTGCCGTCCGGGTCCCAGCCGTACTTCTCCGCCGGCGGGGCGGACTGCCCGAGCGCGGAGAACGTGATCTGGCTGCCCCGGTCCTCGACGATGTCGCCCCAGGTCTTCGCCTCCCACAGCCCGAGCGCCTGCGCCGACTCGGTGAGCGCGGCGATCACCCGGGCCTTGTCCGCCTCGCTCAGGTCCTCCGCGTAGACCAGCCGCCAGTCGCCGGACGACCAGCGGTAGTAGCGGGTGCCGCAGGTCGGCATCAGGTGCAGCCGGTCCCGCTGCTCCTCGGTGAGGTCGAGGTGGGCCAGCACCTGCGACTGGAACTGCTCGAACCGCCCGCCGGAGATGATCAGGACATCCACCTCGCCGAGCAGGTGACCGAGCAGGTCCGCCATCCGACGATCGATCTGGGACTTGGAAATCGCCAGGGTGTCGTCGAGGTCGAACGCCACCACTCGAAGATCGTTCACGAATACCTCATGTGTCGTCGCGGGCTGGTCGGGACTAGCAGGGTACCGATGCGACCTGACGCGTTCCTGAGCGCCCGTGGGCTCCACCCACTGACGGAGAGTAACAAGCGGACCGCGTACGGCGACCGGAAAAAGCGCTGGACACGCGACCGCATCGACGCCGATGGTGGCCCGATGCGCCAGGACGAGATCTGGGACGGCGAGGCCGCCCGACGCTATGACACGCCGGGCAGCGGAATGTTCGCGCCGGAGGTGCTCGGTCCCACCGTCGACCGGCTCGCCGCGCTCGCCGGGACCGGCCGGGCCCTGGAGTTCGCCATCGGCACCGGCCGGGTGGCGGTGCCACTCGCCGAACGCGGCGTGCGGGTGAGCGGCATCGAACTCTCCGTACCCATGCTGGAGCGGCTGCGGACGAAGGCTGACGCCGCCACGATCCCGGTGGTGGTCGGTGACATGGCCCGCGCGACCGTTCCGGGCGAGTTCAGCCTGGTCTACCTGGTCTACAACACCATCGCCAACCTGCTCGGCCAGGACGAGCAGGTGGCCTGCTTCCGCAACGCGGCGCGCCACCTCCGGCCGGGCGGCCGGTTCGTGATCGAGCTGTGGGTGCCGGAGCTGCGCAAGCTCCCCCCGGGCCAACAGGCGACCGTGTGGCACACCGAGGCCGGCTACATCGGCCTGGACACCTACGACGTGCTGCGTCAGCGGGTGGTGTCGCACCACTTCCACTTCGGCGACGGCCGCGAGGCGCGGGTCTTCCGCTCCCCGCACCGCTACATCTGGCCGGCCGAGCTGGACCTGATGGGCGAGCTGGCCGGCTTCACGCTGGAGAGCCGGCACGCCGACTGGTCCGGCGCGGAGTTCACCGCGGAGTCCCGCTCCCACGTGTCGGTCTACCGGCTGGCCTGAGCGCTCCCCGAGGCGTGCTCAGATCACCCGCTCGTTCCCGCCGTCCACACTGATCTGCGCCCCGGTGGTGGCCGCGAACGTCTCCCCGCAGAGCGTGGCGGCCAGCTCCCCCACCCGGGCGCTGGTGATCTCGGCGCCGAGCAGGTTCCGTCGCTTGTACTCCGCCACGGTCAGCCCGTAGTGCCGGGCCCGGGCGTCGAGCACCTCGGGGCTCCACAGCCCGGTGTCGAAGACCGCGTCGGGGTGCAGCACGTTCACCCGGATGCCGTCGCCCGCCCACTCCAGCGCCGCCACGCGCGCCACCTGCGTCACCGCCGCCTTCGAGGCGGAGTAGGCGACCGCGCCGGGGCCGGGGGCGAGGGCGTTGCGGGAGGCGACAACGACCACCCGGCCGCCACGGGGCGCGAGCGCCAGCAGCGGGTGGGTCCGGGCGAAGAGGTACGCCACGGACTCCGCGTTGACCGCCATGGTCTGCTGCCACCCGGCCGGGTCCAGCTCGGCGATCGCCCGGCTCGGCGGGAAGACCCCGGCCGCCGCGACGACGATGTCCACCCCGCCGAAGCGATCCACGGCGGCGTCCAGGGCGGCGTCCACGGCCGCGGCGTCGGTGACGTCGACGGTCAGACCGAGGCGGGCCGGCCCGTCGGACGCGCCGACCGACGGGTCCCGGTCCAGGGCCACCACGCAGGCCCCGCGCGCCAGCAGCGCCTCGGCGCAGGCCCGGCCGATGCCGGAGGCCGCCCCGGTCACCACCGCCACCTCGCCCGCGAACTCCGGTGCCGCCCCGCCCCGCCGCAGCTTCGCCTGCTCCAGCTCCCAGTACTCCAGGTCGAAGATGTCCTCCGCCGGCAGCGCCCGGTAGCCGCCGACCGCCTCAGCGGCCTCGATCACGTCGACCGTGTGCCGGTAGATGTCCCGGGCCATCAGGGCCTCGGCCGCCGACCGACCGGCGGTGAGCATCCCCAACTCCGGGTCGAGGATCACCCGTGGCGCCGGGTCGAGCATGGTCAGCGTGGTCCGGGCCCGGGAGCGGTGCTGCTCGACGTACCGGCGGTAGGCGTCGGCGTAGTCGGCCGGGTCGGTGCCCACCAGCGGGATCCGCTTGGTGCGCAGCACGTGGTCGGGGGTGACCGGGCCCCGGGTGGCGACCGACGCCAGGTCGGGCCGGTCCAGGAAGGCCCGCACGGCCGGATCCTCATGGCGGCTGAGCAGCATCGGGAAGCCCGCCGTGGTGGAGACCTCCCGGCGCAGCCGGGCCAGCCGCACCCGGTCCACCGGCGGGGGCGTGACCGGCGCGACCCGGGGCCGCGGCAGCGCCATCCGCTCCTCCGCCCGGCTGACCAGGTCGATGTGCCGACGGTACGCCTCCTCGGCGTCCACGCCGAAGGTGAAGAGCCCGTGGTGGAGCAGCACCATGCCGACCGTCCCGGCGTGAGCCCGCTGCGGGTAGAGGTCCGCGCACCGCCGGGCCAGGTCGAACCCCGGCATGACGTACGGCACCACGACGACACTGTCGCCGTAGAGTTCCTCGACCAGCCGCGCGCCGTCCGGCTGATTGGTGAGGGCGAGCAGCGCGTCGGCGTGGCTGTGCAGCACGAACGGGTGCGGCAACAGCGCGTGCAGCAGCGTCTCCACGCTCGGGTCCGGCGCCCTCGCGTCGAGCCGGGCACAGCGCAGCTCGTTCATCATGTCGCTGTCGCCGAGACGCTCCAGCCGCAGCAGCGCCCGCAGCCGGTCCAGCCGCAGCGCGGTGAACCCGGACGGATCCATCGTCGCCAGGTCGGAGCCGCTGCCCTTGACGTGCAGCACCGACACCGGCTCCCCGGTGAGGTCGGTGACCGTCGTCTTGACCGAGGTGTTCCCCCCGCCGTGCAGCACCAGGCCGGTGTCGGCCCCGAGCAGCCGGGACGCGTACACGAGTCCCGCGATCGGGGCGGAGTCGTCCGGGGCGTCGACGGCGGACCAGCGGTTACGCATCGGGGTGTGGCTCCTCGTGGGGTGGGTGGGTCAGCTCCGGCCGATGGGGTCGTCGGGACGACCACCGGCAGCCGGCAGGATGACCCGACGCTCGGTGACGATCGCGGTGACCAGATCCGCCGGGGTCACGTCGAACGCGTAGTTGAGCGTGCCCGTGCCCTTCGGGGCCAGCGCCACCGCCCCCAGGGCGGTGATCTCCTCGGCATCGCGTACCTCGATGTGCACGTCCCGGCCGGACGGGGTGGCCAGATCGACCGTGGACTCCGGAGCGGCGACCACCATCGGCACCCCGGCCCGCGCCGCCGCCAACGCCAGCGGATACGTGCCCACCTTGTTGATCACGTCGCCGTTGGCGGTGATCCGGTCCGCGCCCACCACCACCGCGTCGACCCGACCCTGAGCGAGCACCGACGCCGCCGCCGAGTCCACCACCAGCGTGTGCGGCACCCCGATCTGGGCCAACTCCCACACCGTCAACCGCGCGCCCTGGAGCAGCGGGCGGGTCTCCGAGGCGTACACGTGGGTGAGCGCACCGTGTTCCTGAAGAGACCGGACGACCCCGAGCGCGGTGCCCCACTCCACGGTCGCCAGCGCACCGGCGTTGCAGTGCGTCTGCACCGCCACCTGGGGCCCCACGGTGTCGACCAACCAACGGGCGCCGCGCTCGCTGAGCTCCCGACAGCAGCGCACATCCTCCGCCAACACGGCCAAGGCCTCGTCGAGGGCCGCCTCGACGCCCTCGGCATCGAGGCGGGCACGGACCCGGTCCACCCCCCAGGCGAGATTGACCGCGGTGGGACGGGCCGCCCGGATCGCGTCGACCGCGCGAGCCCGCTCGACCGGATCCGCGTGCCGGCGGGCAGCGAGCGCCACGCCGAGCGCCCCGGCGACACCGATCGCGGGCGCGCCCCGGATCGCCAGGGACCGGATCGCCACGACCAGATCCTCCACCGTGTCGATCTCCAGGAACTCGACCTCGTGCGGCAACCGGGTCTGATCGATCGCGACGATCCGGTCGTTTCGCCAGTCGATGGTTCGCATCCGCACCCCTCACCGCCCGAGCTTTCGATCATAACGTCGAACGCAGCAGGAGAGTCCACCATTGATCGAGAGCTGTCAACCTCAGCACTCTCGGACCGGCCGGGACGATTATCAGGGCGATTCAAGCCCGAATCGGGAACATGCTGCATTTCGGATTTTCGAAGCTTCACGCTGGTGACCGCGGCAGGAATCGAACCCGCGACACCCGGCCCTCGACCATCGCAACCTCGGACTTGCCATCGACTGTCAGAAATTGGCATTGAACCGGGAGACCCGTACGCGTCACAGCCGACCAACCGTCGACAGGGGGTTTTCGGGGGTGAATGGGGCAACCATAGGCCACATCCCTAACGAATGCCGAACACCCAAATCATTCCGGACGGCCGGCACAGATCAGCGCCAACCCGGCGAAGCCCGAGTTCTGGGCGATCCGGCCCACCGAGCACTCGGATGGACGAGCTGTCAGCCCAGCTCAACAGCGATGTCACGGTCAGCCCGCCGCCGCGCAGCGGGCACCCCGCAGACCGCCCGCCCACGGACGTCATCCGAACCACCGGGCCGGCCCGCGTCAACCCCGAACGTTTTGCCACCGCTTGGACGTCAATAGCCAGTTCGGAATGGCTTCCGCCGAGTTCGATCTCGGCAAATGATCTCGATGCTTTGTCGACGATCGCCTATCCCTTGACTCAACTTTAGGCGATGATAATATCGCCGAAGATATATGCGCCGGGCGGGATGGCGCGACACGTCCCGTCGAATGTCGTCTTATCGGACTGCGACCAACCTGGACGGGAACATGCACCCCACATTCGCCGCCGCCGGGATGGTCGGCGTCGGACAGGCCAGCTTCGACGCCGCAACCTGATCATCGTGCCCGACGGCGTCCACCTGCCCGGGCAGACCACCTTCGACGTGCACGATCGCGGGATCGACTTCCTCCGCGGCTCCGATTCGACATACCCCCGGTGCGGCCCGACGGGCACCGGGGTCCTGCACGCGCGCAACAGGGTGATCTCCCGTACCACCGCTGCCATCGCCGGCATTCCGGCCGGTCATGTGCATGCCATGACCACACTCACCGCCAACATGTCCTGACAGGAGCAAGCCATGTGGAGACAACGCGTGCCGAGACGGCGCGTCCCTCGGGCAGCCGGCATCACGGCGGCCTTGGTCCTGGTCGTCGTGGCCAGCACGGGCCTGGTCGCGGCGCCCGGCAGCACGGCCTACGCCGTCACGCAGGAGTCCTCGAGCGTGCGGGGTTCGGACAACCGGACGTACACCGCCACCAACCACCTCACGGCGGCGGCGCTGCGCGGCGGTCCCCGTGAGTGGCTGCTGGCCTGGGCCGGCGCGGCGGACGCGTCGAATCCGGCGGCCAAGGACTTCATCGCCGTCATCGACGCGACGCGGGGCTCGCGGACGTACGGGCAGGTGGTCAACACGGTGACGTTGAGCCCGCAACGTCAGAACGAGCCGCACCACATGCAGTACATCTGGCACAAGGGCCAACGGATCTTCGCCGCGAGCATTCTGAGCGACACCGCTTTCGTGTTCGACGCGCGAAGCCTGCCGGTGCTTCGCCTCACCGGCGTCAACCTCGCCGTCGACACGCCGTGCGGCTCCGCGCCGGACGCGTTCTGGTCCCTGCGCGACGGCACCGCCTACGCCACCTACCTCGGCGGTCCCGATGTCGCCGGGCCCTGCCGCTACACCAACGGTCAGGTCCGCGTCGGCAACGGCGCCAACGGCTCGCCCGGCGAAGTGGTCCGGATGTCGGCCGACGGGCGCACGCTTGCCGAGATCCCGATGGCGCTGCCGAACGGCGAGGACCCGGCGATCTGCCACAACAGGCCGAGCATCACCCCGGCGACGTGCGCCAACCCGCACGGGCTCCAGGTCCGCGAGGACCTCAACGTACTGGTCGCGAGCGACTTCGCCGAGCTCAGAAGCTTCCTCGAACCCTCCGATGTGGAAACCGACGCACTCCTGTTGCGCACCAGCATCCGCGTCTTGGACATCACCAACCGGAACAATCCGACGTTGCGCTCCGTGTCGTACCTGCCGGACGGACCGCGCGTGGACGAGTCGACCGCCGTCAACGAGAACCGCATGGTGATGGAGAACGCGGTCACCAACCAGCGGCGGCACCGGGGTGCCTTCGCCTCCACGATGGCGGGCGGCGCCATCTTCTACACCCCCGACATCACCAGTCGCTCGCCGAAGTGGCAGGAGGTCTTCGACGACACGGCGGCGTACCGCAGGTTCGACTCGAGCGGCGTGCTCACCGGGTCCAATGCCGGCGGTAGCTGGTTGCAGGTCACGCCCGACGACCGGTTCCTGATCCACACGGTCATGGGCACCGACCCGCGGTTGCCACGCGACGTCACCAGCGGCATGGTCTTCGTGCTCGACATCCAGAAACTCCTCGCGGCCGGCGCCAACCCCTCGTGCAAGATCGACACGATCGAGGAGGTCACCGCCGGCGGGGCGGAGTCCGACTGCCCCGCCCTGACCAGCGTCGTCCCGATCGCCGACAAGGTGACGCCGAACATCGGCGTCGGTCCCCACTGGGGCAGCCAGGACATGTTCACCCGCGACCGGAACGGCTTCTACCGGGAGGCCGACCACATCGAGCGGATCGCCACCTCGAACTACTTCGTCGCCAAGACCGGCCTCGACGGTGACCACCGCATCTGCATGTTCAACTTCGACCACGCCGGCGTCCTGTCCCCCGACACCGCGTTCCGGGACGAGCAGACGCACCAGCCGTGCGTGAGCTTCAACCGCCAGGACTGGCCGCACGGCAGCGTCGGCGTGGCCCGCCCGCACGGCGTGCTCTTCGTGGTCAGCGACAGGGTCCTGCGCTGAACCGGCAGTAACACCGAACAGCTGGGCACCCGGACGAGGCGCAGCGACCGCTGCGCCTCGTCCGCCGTCCGCGGTGCCGGTCAGGGCAACTGGCCGCTCACCACCGTCCGGGTGCCGTCAGGGCAACTGGCCGCTCACCGCCGTGACGGTGCCCTGGGGCACCCAGGCGGTGCTCTCGTGGTCGTGGCCGCCGGCGCCCGGAACGAACAGTTGGCCCGCCGCGTAGAGGCGCAGCGGCCCGGCGGACACGGCGCGCTGGCGCATCCACGTCGTGTACCCGACTCCGGTCGGCGGTTCGAGCGGGAACAGCTCGGAAAGCCCGGCCAGGTACGCCGTCGGCGCGTCGTCGCGCACGTCGAAACGCAGCGGCAGCAGCGGACCGCTCGGGATGGCCAGCAGCGGACCGGTCAGCAGCCACGGCGCCAGGTAGCTGCCCTGCGCGGGGAGACGGTCGGCCGCCACCTCACGGAGGGTCGTCTCGGCCGCCGCCCATCCGGACACCACCAGCAGCGGGTGGTCGCCGGGGTCGGTGACCCGGAGTTTCTCGGCGGCGCCGGCGGCCTCGACGAGCCGCCGGGCCGCGACGCCGCGGGGCGAGTCGTCGGACCTGACGGAGATCGTGGTGACGCCACGCCCCGCGATGAAGGACACCATCGCCCGCAGCGCGTCGGCGTCCTCGGCGGTCAACTCCTGGGCCGGACAGGCCGCCAAGGGTCGCCTGGCGCCGGCGAGCACGGCCCCCAGGCTCGCGCTGGCGCACTCGGGGCCGTCCGGAGTGGTCACGTCCGGGCCGGGGCCGGCCTGACCCGCGTCGACGGCGAGCGAGGCGGTGGTGCCACCGTGGGTGAACCAGAGCCGGCTGCGGCCCGCCGGCAGCCGGACGAGCCCCCACGAGCCGGTGGTGCCGGGCCGGGCGCCCGTCGCGGCCAGCCGGCCCGGATCGAGGCCGACCCGCACGTCGTCGGCGCCGATGTGGACGAGGTTCCAGCCCGGGCGCTGCGGGACGACGAGCACGGGCAGCCGCTGGCCGGCGGCGTCGACCTGCCGCACCATCGGGACCCCGGCGTCGGGCGGCAGCGGGACGCCGACCAGCACGACCCCCGCCACCAGCGCGGTCGCCGCCGTCACCGCCTGGAACCGGCGCGACGCGGGCCCGGCCGTCACCGCCACGGCAGCGAGCCCGAAGTACGCGATGCTGAGCCATTCGAACGTGAACCACAGCACCGTGGCGTCCAGCCGCACCTCGCCGCGCACGCAGTACGCCGTGGCGACGCCGGCGGTGACCATCGCTGCCCCGGTGGCCACCGGGCCCAACGCGACCGGACCGACGCCGCGGCGACCAACGAGCATCGCGGCGATCGCGCCCACACAGCACATCGCGGCCAGGAGCCCGGCGGCGGTGAGTGCCCGGGCCGGGGACCCGTCCGGCACGACCTGGAGGACGCGGCCCGCACCGATGACCGCGCCGAGCGCGAGCGCCGTCCGGGGGCGGGTCACCAGCCATGGCAGCGCCAACGTCCCGAGCGCGAGAAGGATCGAGGACACCACCTCGGTGCCGCACGCCTGGATCGCGCCGATGTCCGCGGCGGCGGCGATGACCGCGGCGACGGCTGTCCGCGACCGCCCCGCCCGGCCGCCGCCCCAGGCTGTCGCCACGGCGGCGGCGGTGGCCAGCAGGCTCAGACAGTGGATGATGACCGCGATGTCGCCGAACGGGGCCACGCCGGTCGGGGCATCGTGATCGTGCGCCCAGGCCGGGGTGGTGCCGACACAGATCGGCACGGCGGCCAGGACGGCCACCGTCCCGGCACGGTGCAGACGGGTCCTCATCGGACGGAGCGATTGCTGACGACGCGGCGCAGGATGATCGACACCGGCGACTCCAGTCCCAGGTGATGATGACGATCAATTACCTACCGCACCATAGACAATGCGGGCGCCGAATTCTATATCGTCGTCCCACGATGCCAGTGGGGTGGCGGGCGTCAGGTGGTGAGCCCCCGACAGGTCCAGGTGGTGGCGCCGGCCCGTCACCGTCGGCCATGATCATCGGCGGCGCCTCGGGGAACGATTCCCCAGGCCCTGATCAGCTTCTTGCTGGTCAGGGCCTTGATCCGGTGCCCCCGGCAGGATTCGAACCTGCGACACACGGTTTAGGAAACCGATGCTCTATCCCCTGAGCTACGAGGGCGCGAGTGGTCAGTGTAACGACCTGCGGGTCTACCCGCGTTGGCAGGGAGTGACCCGCGTTGACCTGCGTTGACCCGCCGATCCGTCGCAGCCGACGACCACACGCTGACCACACCAGGCGGGGCAGCGACCATGATCCTTGACCCCGGTTAACCTAGAGTGGCGCGGATTGACCCGGGGTGACCTCCGCTGGAGACCACACGGCGACCACATCACCAAGATCAATCATGGAAAATCGCGCCACGTGCCGGGACAAGGACAAGGGCAAGACCCCGGCGTTTCCGCTGGTTACGGCCTTGATCCTGAGGTGCGCCCGGAGGGACTCGAACCCCTAACCTTCTGATCCGTAGGGTTGGGCCGTCGGCCAATCACGTCCGAAGCAGCCCTAATACTGCAACGGCAGTTGGTCAGGGGTAGCCGCGTTGTCGGTAGTGGCAGGTTCGGGCTTGGTGTTGGCGTCGCCTGCGCCATCGTGACCAGGCCCAGACCTGCTCTGGTGGGTGGATTGATCGCACTACGAGTGCGGTGAGTAGTCTTCGGATCTCCGGTACGGTGTAGCCGATCATCATGCCGTCGTCGGTGCTGGATCCCCTTTTGCGGTAAGGGACCGGGCGACGGAGAGCCAGGCGTGGGCGGCCATCGCGAGGGTGATGTGGGCGTACCAGGCTCGCCAGTCGCGGACCTGGTACTCGTCGAGGCCGGCTTCGTTCTTGGCCTGTTGGAAGCACTCCTCGATCGCCCACCGGGCTCCAGCGATGCGGGCGAGGTCGAGCAGGCGGGTGCGGCGGGGTCCGTAACAGACGTAGTAGGCGATCTGGCCGGTGGTGATGCTGCGTCGGGCCAGGAGCCAGTGCCCCCGGCCGGGTTGCCATCCGATGCGCACCGGCACCCGCGCCCACCAGTACTCACGGGGGCCGTGGGCGCCGGCGCCGGCGGACAACCGGCACCACGCCTGGGCGGGGAGGGCTGCGATCAGGTCGTCCGCGCGGGCCCGACGCATCGTGGTGGTGATCATGTCGTCGTTGCGTCGGGTCGCGACCACATAACCCACATCCCGGTGTTCCAACCACAGCCGCAGTGACTTCGACTGGCCGTAGGCCTCGTCCATCGTCACCCACCCCACCGGCACATCGGCGTCCAACGCACGGGCCAGCATCTGTCGGGCCATCTGCACCTTCGTGGCGAACTCCACCTCGTCCGGGATCCCCGCCGTTCGACACCGGTCCCGGTCATCGGTCCACGACGCCGGAAGGTAGAGCTGCCGGTCGATCAACGCGTGACCCTTGCTGGAGCGGTAGGCCAGGAACACCCCAACCTGGCAATTCTCCGTCCGGCCAGCGGTGCCGGAGTACTGCCGTTGCACCCCGGCCGACCGCGTGCCCTTCTTCAGAAACCCGGTGTCGTCAACGATCAGCACACCGGCCGGGTCTCCGAGGTGCTCGACCACGTAGTCCCGCACATCGTCACGGACCGCGTCGACGTCCCAGTCCGCCCACCGCAACAACCGCTGCATACCGTCCGGCGACACGTCCCCGGCCTGCTCGGCGAGGGTCCAGCCGTTCTTGCGGCCCAGGCCGGAGACCAGCCCGCACAGGTACTGTCGCGCACGCCGCCGCGGCTCCGAGCGACGAAACCGAGGCCCGATACGCCCGTGTAACTCGTCCAACTCGCTGCGCCAACGATCGACATCACCATCCGTCACAGGCAGACCAACGAACACGAGTCGAACTCGATTCGCCTACTGCCGTTGCAGTATTAGGTCAGGGTGTTCTACGGTGGCGGCGTAGCGGTTGCCGGCGGCGGTGCTCAGGCCGAACAGGTCGGCCAGCCGGCGAACGTCTCCATTAGTGGCCTGGGCTTCGTCGAGGATGCGGTCTTGGCGGATGTCGGTGGCGGACAACCGGGGTCCGGTGGCCTTCCAGATCCAGGTTCGGCTGACGGGAGCGTCGGTGTTGGCGGTCCGGGTGGTCACGAATAGGTAGGCGTTGTTGGTGCGTGGCCACCGGCTGCGGCGGTGGTCGAGCCAGGCGGCCAGCGCCTGCTGGACGGGCTCGGCCAGGGGCATCGCCCGATCGTCGACGTGCAGCACTCGGTCGCGGACGTCGGTGAGCCGCAGCATCTGCAACTGGCTGGTGCGCAGTCCGTGGAAGGCGATGAGCGCGGCGACTGCGGCGTGCGCGGGGTTGTTCGAGGCGAGGGCCTGCCGTAGCGCGGGGAGGTCGACCGGGAGCGGCTGCCGGGTTTCGTGTCGGCCGGTGGCGATCCGGGCGGTCGGGTCGGTGAAGACCATTTTCCGGGCCTTGAGCAGCCGGAAGATCGACTTGAGTCCTTGGCCGACCTGCGACCGCGGGTTGCCCGATGGCGGCAGCGCGCGGACCACGTCGTCGCGGGTGATCTCGCGCAGGCTGTGGTGCCCCGCCGTCGCCCACTGCAGTAGCGTGGGCAGTGCCCAGCGTAGGTGCAGCTGGATGGTGGTCTCGCTGCGTGGCCGTCGCCGCGGCGGGGTGGGACTCCCGTGCTTCATGACCTCGAACCACAGGGTCAGTTCTGCCGCCATCGTGTCCGGGAGACGGCTGATCTGAGCGGTCGCCCATGCGTCGAAAGCGCGCACGCGGTCGTCGGCCAGCATGCCGGCGTCGTCGAGGACTCTCGTCACGGCTTCGACGGGCAGTCTGATCGTGCTGAGCAGTGTCACGTCGCTGGCCCGGACCGGATCTTCGCGGTGGTCCCTCAGCCCGATCACGATGCGCAGGCCGATGCATACCTCGCGCCGCAGCCGGTCGGTCCAGCCGAGTCGCGCCGCGATCGCCGCGGCATTCTCGTCGAGTTCAGCAGCCTGCCGAGGGTCGGCACGGCGTTGAAGGTCGCGGCCGGTCAGGATTCTCGGCATGGCCGGTAACAGGGTGAGTTGCTGCCAGGCGGGCCAGACGAGGTCGCCGTCGGGCAGCCCGGCCCGATGCTGTGGCGCGTCGCTCGGCGTGTGGGTAGCCCTGCGCCGGCGCATGCCGGCGGGTTGGGCGTCAGCTCGGGGGCGGACCTTCCGGTACCTTGGCGAGAGTCACCCGACGAGCCGTTTGAGCAGCCCTTGCCCGGTGTCGGTGAGCGCGATTGTCAGCGCCCGGTGGGGCACCGGCCGCAGGATGCTCTCTGCGAGAAATTGATTGATCGTGTCCCGCACCGCGCCTTCGGGAACGTCCGGCACGGCTTCGGCCAGCTCACGGACTGTCCAGGACCGATTCGGATGGTGTAGGAGGGCGACGACGATACGGCGCCGGTTAACGGTCAACAGCCGGCGGGGCCTTCCGGTGAGACGTGTGGTCATGGCAGCCCTCTCTGAACGTGACTGTGGTGCTCGCCAGTCAGGGGCGTCGCACGGCGATCGACAACAGGGGCGCTGGTGTGGGTGACGCCGGCGGCATCACCGCGCCCGGTGCGAGCCGTGAGCGTGCGTGCGGGAGGAGCGGCCGACAGCAGGGGCTGTCGGTGTTACTGCCGCCGGGATGATCGACCGGCCGGGACCCTCCTCCCGGCGTGGCCGTCCGCGGCGACGGTATCGGGTGGTTTGAGATCCGTCACTGTCTGCCGGTGACCACGTCGTTGGGGTCGTCGATGCGACGCTGGAGGTTGCCGGTCCCCCAGCGGCACATCTCGGCGGTCAGAGGGGTTTGTGGGCGTGCAGACCACGGCGTTCGACCGAGCGCAGCACGACGGTGGGGTCGTCCATGAGCGCCTGGAAGTGGTCGAGGTCGTTGGTGGTTAGCCCGAGGGCGCGCAGGGTGGTCTGGGCGTCGACGGCGATGGCTGCGAGGATGCCGCAGCCGGGGCCACCGCCGGTCCACGTCTCCGACGCGGCGGTCAGGCACACCCTGTCCATGCCTCTGTGGTGGAGTAGTCCCTCGACGTCGGCTGGCCAGCGGCCGGTGCTGCCGGCGCCGAGAACCGTGTCGTAAAGGCGCCGCACCATCATGTTGATCAAGTCAGCGTGGTCCGTCCCGGCAGCGCCGTATACGCGCGGGAGGGTGTTGGTGACGTCGGCGCAGATCAGCCACCCGCCTGGGCGCAGCCGCGCGAGCATCTGATCGATCAACCCGGCCGGGTCGGACAGTCGGCGGTGCGGCCAGCGGCCGATCACCAGATCGAAGGACTCGGCATCCCCGGGCAACTCCTGCGGGGGCGCGGCCACGTCGCGCTGGTACACGTCCACCACGGCGCTCGGGTTGAGGAACGTAGTGTTGTCGTCCACGGCGACGACACGGCCGAGTGGCCCGACGAGGCGGGCGAGGTAGGCGGTGACGTGACCGGTCCCGGCGCCGATTTCCAGCACCTTGGATCCGGCTGTGGTGTCGAGGCGGTTGATCTGCTGCGTGACGGTCGGGTCGAGCAGCTCCCGCAGGGCTGCGGACATCCCGATGGCGCGTGTTGTTGTCATGATCTCGCTCCGTCGTCAGTGTGGCTGGCCAGGCAGGGCTGGTCTTGGTGGATCAGCCACACGGGTGAGTGGCGGGGGTGCAGGTACCGTCGCGGGGGCGCCGCCGGGTTGTTTGCGGTGGAGGGCTCCCACCAGCGTCGCGGAGTGTGGGTGCGGGTGAGCAGGAGCAGGTAGATCTGCGCACGCCAGCCGGTCGCGGTGAGCGTCGAGACCTCGTAGGCGAGGATCTGTCCGGTGTCGGAGTCCAGGATCAGCAGGTGTCGCGTGTGGCCCTGTTCGGTGAACGCAGTGATACCGACACCGCGCCTGCCAGCTCGGTCCGTTACGGCGGGGTGTGCGGTGAGGCCGCTGGTGTCGGCGAGTACCCGCGTCGCGAGGCGCCGCTGCCTCTGGCCGGGGTTGTGCCACGTCGCCAATGCGGCGAGGCCCTCCACGAGCGCCGCCGGGCCGTCTCCCCACCCCTGCATATGCGCCTGGGTGATCAACCACTCGCTGGTCAGGTAGGCGTTGGTGAGGTTCCGGACACGGAGTTCACCTGGTCGCCACCAGTCCTGTGTTATCTGCCGGTTCGGGGAGCGTCTGGCGAGCTCCGCGCCGGAGTCATCGGCGGCGTACCAGCGCACCACATCGGTTTCTCTCGTGCTGTTGGTGTCGTAGCGCCAGAGGCGGTGGTGCACGACGGCGAACCGGCCGGGCAATGTGTCGCAGCGGTCGGCGGTGAGTCGGCTCGCCAGGTTCAGTAGCACTGGGCGTGCTGGATCGCCGGGACGAAGCCGCACCCCCGTAGACCAAGGCGAATTGCCGGAAGGCGGTAGCGATACCGGCGTCGGTACCGCGCAGTCGACTGCGGCACGCAGGTCGGTGCCTTCGGACGGCGCGGGTGGGGGCAGGGTGGCCACGACAGCTGCCGTGACGAGTAGGGTCGCGGCGGTCGTCGCCGCGATGCTTGGGCTTGGGAACATGAGCGTGTCAGGTGGCCGGGACGGCTGTCGTGATAGAGGGCAGCAGGCGGGCGGCCTGGTCGATGACGTCCTGCTGGTGGGGCAGCATCGGCGCGGCGGCGTACCCGGCGGTGACGCCGGCCCATGGGTCGGTCAGGCTGCCGGTTTCACCGGTCAGACCTTCGATGAAGCCGACGAGGCACCACGGGGCCATCCCGGAGCTGTAGCCGCCCTCGCTGATCCCGACGATCCGGCCGTCGCACAACCGTTCGGCCGCGCGGCTGAGCAGTCGGGCCATCTGCCGGTACGAGTCCACGACCAGCGCTTGACGGGCCAACGGCTCGAAGCAGCCGCCGTCGAACCCTACCGGAACGATGATCAACTCAGGTTGGAACCGTTGCAGTGCCGGGAGCACGACCTGGTGCATGGCGTAGAGCCAGGCGGCGTGGCCGCTGCCCATGGGCAGCGGAATGTTGATGGTGTATCCCTCGCCGGCGTCGGCGCCGTTCTCGTCGATCCATCCGGAGTTGGGTGGGAAGGCGCCGGCCTCGTGGATGCTGATGTGCAGCACGCTCGGGTCGTTGTAGAACAGCTCCTGTCCTCCATTGCCGTGGTGCGTGTCCAGGTCGACGATCGCGATCCGACGCAGGCCGAGCTGGGCCTGGGCGTGTCGGACGGCGAGGGCCGCGTTGTTGAACACGCAGAAACCCATGCCCATGCCGGCGACGGCGTGATGCCCGGGGGGACGTACCAGCGCGTAGCCGTTGGTGAGGTTTCCGGACGCGACGGCGGTGACGAGTTCCAGGACCCCGCCGGCGGCGAGGCGGGCGATCTCCGCGCTACCCCTGCCCAGCGGGGTGAAGCCGTCCCCGGCGTCGCCTCCCCGCGATTGGGCGCTCGCGTCCGCGACCCGCTGCACATACGCGTCGGTGTGGACGCGCAGCAGCTCGCCGATCGTCGCGGGACGCGCCCGCACCCTCTGCATCGTGTCCAGCAGGCCGGTGACGTCGAGCAGCTCGACGCCTCTCCGCTTGGTCCGACCGCTCTCGACGTGCGCGTCGGGCTCGACGCCGGCGAGCGGGTCGGCCGGCAGCATGAGAGCGGCTGTGCCGGTGTCGTGCCAAAAGAACAGCGTGTCAGTCATGAAACCGGTCGCCATCGTGGCCTCCTTCATCAATGGGTGGTGGTCGTCAGGTCGGCGTCGTCGGCTGGAGTTCGGGGCCGCAGCGCTGTCGGGCGTGATACGGCGGCGGCCAGGTCGGTGACGAACGCGTCAATCTGCTTCCGGGTGATGCCGGGCATGCAGATCAGGTGGCTCACGGAGCTCTCGGTGGCCAGCACCCACTTGTTCCGCACGTCGGCGGGCGGGGTTTGCACTACTACGGTGAAGGCGTGGTCGTGGCGCCAGGCGTGCCAGCCGATGGCATTGATCTGCTCGACGGCGTAGGCGGCCAGGTGACGGGCACGGACGGCTCGCCACCGGTGTCCCTCCCGTCCCTGGACCGCGATGCTGTGCCACAGCAGCGCGGCGGCCAGGCCGCATCGGGACCCGCTGATCGTGGTGTCGACGGTGCCGGTGTAGGCGATCCGGCTGGCGAGGGAATGGGCGCTGCCGCGCACCAGGACCACACCGCACGGCACGGGCGTGCCGAGAAATTTGTGACCGCTGACGGCGATGCTGCTGATGCCGGCGGCATCATCGAGCCGCAACCGCCCGTCCAACGCCAGGGGAATCCCGGACAGGGCGGCGTCAACGTGCAGGAGGCCGCCGCCGGCGTGCGCGGTCAGGAGGTCCCGCAGCCGGTCGGTGTCGTCGACGGCCTCGGTCAGGGTCGTCCCGGCGGTGCCGACGACGATCGCGGGCCACCGCTTGCGGCGGTGTAGCTGCGCGGCCAGGTCGTCGTAGTCCATCTCTCCGCGCTCGTCGGCCCGCACTGACACGCCCTGCGCACCGAGGATGCCGACGAGCTTGCGGATGGAGTAGTGCGAGGAGCCGGAATAGTAGATCCGGGCGGTGGGGTAGCGGCGACGGGCCGCGCACAGCGCGGCGAGGTTGCCCTCGGTGCCGCCGGTCGTGACGTAGCCCCACCGGTCGTCGTCGGGTACGGCGAGCTGGTCAGCCACCCAGGCGACCACGGCCCGCTCCAAGACCCGAGTATGGGCGAATCCCCCATCATCCGAAATATCGCCGATGTTGTTCCACAGCCGGCGTGCCAGCCGGTCGACGACTTCACGGTGGTCCAGGTCGACCGCACCCGGGTAGCCGATCGTGGTTGCCGCCGACGCGTCCGCGTCGCTCACGAGCTGATCGAGGACGGCGGCGATGTCGATGTGGTCCTGGCTGAGGTCTGCGGCGCCGGCCAGGTCCATCACCTCGGCCGCCGTCATACATCACGGCCGGGGTTGAGGTGGGCGGTCAGCAGGTCGTGCAGGGTGCTCAGGCGCTGCCAAATCTGCTGGTTGTCGTGATCCCCCCGCGTGGTCAGGTCCGCATGTAGCCGGTACGAGTCGTAGTGATCGATGTCTACCGGTCGGTTGCAACGTAATCCGTTGTCCCCGAGTCGTGCGTAGGGGTCGCGGTCGACCTGCATCGCGGTGTGGTCCACCAGGCGGGCGAAACAGCGGCCGGGGATCTGCTGCGACGCGCCCAGGACTCCGGCCGACATGGTCTCGTGCAGGGACGTAGCGATGTCGGACCAGCGACCCTGGTCGGTGTCGAGCGTGCTCACCCCCACCCCGAGATAGCGCGCCCCGATCGGTAGGTGCACGTCCTCCCCGTTCACCATCGATCGGGAGCTGTCCAGCGGATGCCACTGTGCTCCGGCGGCGGCGATGTGCCCTCGGGCGGTGATGACCAGGTCATCGAGCAGGGTCGGCAGGTGATCGGCGTCCGGACCGGCTCGGAACAGTCGGCTCGCCGTGTGCAGCAGCCGACCACCCGGCTCGTTGGGCGCGTGACTGACGAAGAACAACAGGAGCGCGTGCGGGCCCCGGGCCTCCCGCGTGCCGAACTTCAGGCTCGCTGATGACAGGTGTCCGGTATTGGCGATCTTGAGGCGAGAGCCGACCTGCCATCGCAACGACGCCAGTGTCCGCGCGTCCACCGACTCGAACCCGAAGCTCGGCTCGGCGGGCTGCTGCTCGTCCGACATCGCCGGACCAGGCTTGCTATGCGGCTCGGACGCAGCGGCGCGCGCCGGGGACGGCTGCACTGTTGGATGGGCCGCAGGCGGCTGACCGTAGTGCTCCGGCCATCCCGCATCGGCCGGCCCGCCTACGGGTGCCGACGGTGGACCCGGCGGCGCGGGATGGCGGCGCGCCGGCGGATGCGGGGCCGCGTACGGCGAGCCGGGCTGTCGGTGCGCCGGTGGCTGCCGCTGCGGCGGCGGCCCGGACGACGCGGCCTCCCGGACGGGGTCGCCGTACTGGCCGGCCTGCCGGTGGTAGGCGTGGGCGGTGTCGGGGTTCGATCGCATCGGCTGGCCTCAGATCGACTCAGAGATGTTGTCCGGCACCGCGTTCCGGCGGGGCTGGCCGTGGCCGATGCCCGCCGAAATCTCCGGCCGTGACTTCTGCAATCGGGCGCCCCACGCCACGCCCACCATCGCGGTGACCGCCAGGGCCGCCGGCAGCAGCAGCGGATACAGCGAGCCCGTGCCGGCGCCCAGCAGGGAGTCCGCGTTGACGACCATGACCGCCAGCACCACCAGGCCGCCGAGCACGCCGAGCGTCGGCGCGATCCGCCACTGCCACCAACTCCACCCCTCGCCACGGACTCGGGACGGAGCCCGGAGCGCGGCGACCGACGCGGCCAGCAGCAGACACAGCAGACCCATCGCGCCCAACGCCGACAACCACGAGAACATCACCCGCAGCGGGTCCATCCCCGCCACGGCGAAGGCGGCGACCACCACGGCGGCGAGGGCCGACTGGACCAGTGACGCCTCCCGCGGTGCCGCGACCTGCCGGCCGGTGGAGGACTGCGCCAGCCACCCGGGCAGCACCTGCTCACGCGCCATCGCGAACACGTACCGGGCCACCGTGTGGTGGAACACCAGCATCGAAGTCAGGACTGCCGCGATCAGCAGCACCTCCGCCAGCAGCACGCACCACTCGCCGAGCCGGCCGAGCACCGAGAACGGCAAACCGCCGTTGGGGTCCGCCGCGACCGCGGCGACCGCCCGGGGTCCGACCGCCACGCCCATCGCCCACGACGCCACCGCGTACACCCCGCCGAGCAGGAGCACCCCGCCGACCGTGGCCCGGTAGATCGCGCCACGGTCGGTGGCCTCCTCACCCAGCGACCCCGGCACGTCGAAGCCCATCAGCGCCGCCACGCACAACGCGCACGCGCCACCGACACCGCCCACCGTCAGCTGCGAGACCGAGAACCCTGCCCACGGCGACCCTTCGCCGGCCGCCGGCGTACCGAGGCCAGCTACCACGAACAGCGCCACCACCAGCAACGACAGCAGCAGCACCGCTGCCACCACCCGGGTCGACGTCACGATCGTGTGGACCCCGAGCCACCCCACCACGACCAGCGCGACCAGCGCCCACACCCACCACACCCCGCCCAGGGAGGCAGCGGCCACCGACCCGAGCAGGCCGTACAGGCTGATCTGGATCGCGTTGTAGGCCAGCAGCGAGACCAGCCCGCCGGCCACACCCCACCGCCGACCCAACCCCACGGCCAGGATCCCGTAGTACGCCGCCGGATGCCCCACCCGCCCGGCCATCGCCGCGTACCCCACCGCCAGCAACCCGACAACGGCGGTCACCAGCACGAACACCAAGGGCAGAGCAACCACGCCCGTTGCCGCGTACGTGGTCACGATGCCGCCGACGAGCACCACCAGCGGCGCCGACGCCGTTGCACCTACCACCCGCAACCCCAACGGCGTCACCGTGCCGCGCTGCAACGCCACCGGCGCATGCGTCGACCTCATCGCCCCTCCCCCACCAGATAGCCGGGGCACGACTTGGCGCGACACCCAGTCACCGGATGGCTCCTGACGACCTGCTCATCCGCCGCCACGAGATACGTCGCTGTCGGCCTGAGTGGGCTGCGCTGCCAGTAGCGGCGCTGACCCGTCAGCCCCCGCATGGCGGCTTCGACGTTGCGGGTGAAGCCGAAGAGGTCGTGTCGTCCGTCGGGCCACTCGCGGCGCACGGCAACGCCCAAGCCATCTCCGGCCGACGCCGCGCCTCCCGCGACCACGCCAGAAGACCGGCGCCGAGTTGACAACCATCTCCGCGCACGATGACGCCGCGGCAACGCCATCATGTGTAGGCGGGGAATCGCGGACAGCATGAGGGATGCCTCCATCTGGTTGAGGGTGTGAAGGGACGGCCCCGCGTGGTGATGCGATCCGCCGGCGGGGTGGAAGCTGCGGGCTACAAAAGGCTCACGCGTCAGTCATCGAGCCGCGTACCGCCCCCACTGAAGGGGTGTGACCTGATGAAGCCGGGCCCGATGGGGAAATAGTCCGTCCCGCTCCGACTGGGGGGAGCGCCACATCCGCCACAACGTCGGGCCGGCACGTTCAAGCTGCATCGGGGACCGCGGCACATAGCCGAGCTGCGTGAACAAGCTCTCTCGGGGCTGGGCGGTGACAATCGTCGTATAGGCCGGCTGCCCCACGGTATCGAGCAGACGATGGCGGTGCTCCAGCAGCGCGACAGCCGCGTTCTCGTACCCAGGCCGGACCCCCAAAATCGAGAGATAAGCGTGCGGCTCCTGGGGGAGAATCGCATCGAGGCAGGTGTGCAGATAGACGAAACGGTCGGCGCGCCGTCCCAGCGCCGTGCGCAGCTCATCTGCGTTGGTCCCGGCCGCTTTCCGAGATACGCGCCGCTCGTACCACACTGATACCGCCGCTTCCCCGGCAGTGGCGTGGACCTGGCCAGACCGCATGCCTGCGTCCAGCAACAGCCGAGCGTAGGCACGCAGCAGCCCTGCCCGCTCGCTCGCATCCGGCACAAGCCACGCCGCGAGGGCACTCACGCACAGAGCATCAGCAATCACCCCCGAGAGGGCATCGACCTGCGCCATCACCGCGGGACGGACTGTCAACACATCCACGCGGGACCGACGCACAGCGTCGGGACCAGGCGTCGACAAGGAGGCCGGCGCGGGACCCGGTGCGCTGGCTCGACCGACGCCCTCGATCCCGCTATCCGATCGGACCTCGGTAGAGCGTCGTCCATCGGCATTGTCCGGGCCACCAGGCGGCCCTACCGCTGCGGCGTGCGTAGGCGAGGCCGCAGGCCGACCGCGCCGGCGGCGCGTCACGATAGGTAGCACCTTCAGCAAGGCACGCTCCCCTCTCGGCCTAGTACTCCAGCCGGGGATGTTGACCTCGGCTGAGCTGCGGTTTGGTGCGGTGGGGGTACGAGGACAGCCACCGTCGATCATGGACGGTTGTGTGGACTGACCATGACGCAGCGGTGGCTGCCGGATACAGGGTAGACGCCCAGCGGTGGCGGGTGTTGTTCGACGAGCTGATGTTGACGGTCGGGCGGCGTTTCCGCAGGCCCGAGCCGCGCCGCCGGGTTCGTGACTTCGTCCGAGGGCTGTTGGCGCCGCTACCGCGGAAGAACTGCTGGAGCATCGCTGAGCACGCCGGGGACGCCAGCCCGGACGGGATGCAGGACCTGCTGACCCGGGTGACGTGGGACGACGCTGAGGTTCGTGCCGATGTCCGCGAGTTCGTCGGTGAGCATCTCGGTGATGTCGAGGCCGTGCTGGTCATCGACGAGACGGGTGATCTGAAGAAGGGCCGGCACACCGTCGGGGTACAGCGGCAGTACTCGGGCACGGCCGGGAAGATCGAGAACTGTCAGCTCGCCGTGCACCTGGTCTATGCCACCGAGGCTGGGCACGCGATGCTCGACACGGCCCTCTACCTGCCGAAGTCGTGGTGCGACGACCCTGATCGCCGCGCCGAGGCCGGTGTCCCTGAGCAGGTGCGCTTCGCGACCAAACCGCAGTTGGCGTCCCGCATGATCGCCGCCGCGGTCACCGCTGGGCTGCCGTGCCGGTGGGCGACCGGCGACGAGGCCTACGGCAGCGATCCGCGGCTGGCCGCCCGGCTGCGTCAGCTACGACTGGGCTACGTCCTGGCCGTGGCCTGCTCACATCAGGTGATCACCGGCCTGGGCATCTACCGCGTCGACGGCCTCGCCGCCGAGCTTCCCGACACCGCCTGGCAACGGCTCTCCGCCGGTCGAGGCGCGAAGGGCCACCGCTACTACGACTGGTCCTTCGTCGCCCTGCCCCACGCCACCGACGCCCACGGCGGGCACCACTGGCTGCTGATCCGCCGCAGCCGCCGCACCGGTGAACTGGCCTTCTACCGCTGCTGGTCACCCGAGGTCGTCTCCCTCGGCACTCTCGTCGCGGTCGCCGGCCGGCGCTGGAAGATCGAGGAGTCGTTCCAGGCCGCGAAGACTGGCCTCGGCCTCGACCAGCACCAACACCGCCGCTGGACCTCCTGGCACCGCTGGAGCACCCTGGCGATCCTCGCCCACGCGTTCCTCGCCGCCGCGACCACCGAGCACCGCCACCGCTACCAGCCGGTCGGGCTCATCCCCCTGACTGTCAACGAGCTACGCCACCTGTTCCACGTCCTGATCATCGAACCCACCCGCCGACTCTGCGACCCGCTGCTCTGGTCAATCCGCCGACGCCGCCACCAAGCCCGCGCCATGAACAGCCACTACGCCCGACAAGCCCTCATCGAGCCGTGATCACGATCCCCGGCTGGAGTACTAGGCGTGACGACGGCGTATAGCTATCTGCTAATCCACAATCACGGACCTTGACGATGCTGGGAATGCCGACTTCCGGTCCGACTTCGCGTACCGACTTGCGGTCCGACCGGCACCTGAGCAGCGCAAACGAGGTCACACGCCCGTTCGCACCCACCTCACAACCCGCGAAATTGGGGCTATCCTGACCCCAATCCGATCGGCTGCCGCCGGTCGGGCACCAGTGGTATCCGGAGGCTGCCGGTGAATCGCCCCAGTCCCTACGTCCGTCGGCAATGGCTCGCACGCGAGATCCGCCGCCTCCGCGAAGAGCACGGCCTGACCGCCGAAGCCCTCGCACGTGGAGTCGGATTCCCGCGCAAACATCTGAGCATTCTGGAAAACGGACACCTCGGCCCGGACATCGACCTCGTCAGCGGGATATGCGACTACCTCACGGTAGGAGAAAGGCGTCAGCAAGCGATCATGGACGCGGCCACCGACGGCTGGGCTCAAGGCTGGTGGGCGACCACCGCCAACCAGATGGGCGCCCGTCAGGCGATCTACGCCGACCTTGAAAGCGGCACCGAAACGATCACCGAATACGCCATAGCCCTGATTCCCGGCCTGCTCCAAACGCCCGCCTACGCCGACGCTCGGCTACGCAGCGACCCCGCTCGCCACCACCATGCATTCGACCCTGCCGTCGCGGTCGCCGCCCGCGCCCGGCGCCAAGACCAGATACTCGCCGCCGGCGGGCCGAGCTACACCGTCATCATCGACGAGACCGCCATCCGACGCCGCGCCGCCGACCCGCCAATCATCGCCGAACAACTACGACACATCCTCGACGTCTGCGAAACACGATCGTCCGTCAGCGTTCTCGTACTGGCCAGCGACGCGGTGATCCGGTCGCACAGCGCCCCATGCTCCGCATACTCGATCTACCGCTACCGGGATCCCCAACGCTCATACGCCCTGGCAACCGCCACCCTCACCACAGACATCATCCACACCGATCCCCGCGCGATCGACCCCTACTTGAGCTTGCACAGCAGGCTCAAGGCCGCCGCCCTATCACGTGAGGCGAGCACCGACCTCATTCGTGCCGCGGCAGACCAACTGGCACCCACCCAAGGAGTCCCAGCATGACCACACCGACCCACACCTGGCGCAAATCCAGCCGCAGCGACGACGGCAACTGCGTCGAAGTGGCCATCGCCGACGCAGTTCTCGTCCGAGACTCGAAAGACCCTCAAGGTCCAATCCTTCGGTTCGATGCCCGGGCGTGGCACACGTTCGTGTCGACCCCGCCCATCGGCGGCCTCGGCCAACCGGCAACTCGCTAAGAAGGCCGATCTAGAAGCGAGGTGCCGCGTCGCTCGCCGCGGTTTGATCGCCGACGAGGGCAAGCACGATACGTCGGCGAGACGCGGCACCTCGCCGCCCCACGTGGAGGAACTAACGCGCCTCGTCACTCAAAGACGATGCGCATACCCACAGCCCGGCCGTGGCGCCTGGCCCCACCCCTACCAGCACATGATCGGAGACACCCACCGCGCCCACAACATTAGGCAGGGCTACATCCCGATGTTCATCGCCGGCCTGTCGACCGCCAAGGTCGTCGGTATCTGCCAACGCCTCGACGACCCCGTCTGGACGCACGTCGACCTGACCAATGTCGAAGCACTCTGCGGCACATCGCCTGGGACGACACCAATCAGAAGACACTTCCCCACATCCACCTCACGCCCGGACTCAAGGAACACAGCGCGACCGCTCACACCGGCCACCTGCTAAATGCAAGCGTCCCATTCCTCACCGAAATGCTCATCATCGAGATCAGCTCACCGGCAATGCGTCGGCTACCGAACACCGACCTGTACGACGTACCACAACTGCGCATCGGCTAACGATCGCGACCCTGCCACGAGGGAGGTGTGGATGCCGCGCCATCCCGACACCGTCATCACGCCCAACCGGCTGCTCGTCCGGGCACGCCAGCGCCTGACGTCGCCGCAAAGGCCTGGGCAGTGCATGTCCAGAGCCGAACTGGCCGACGCCATCAACGCCGCTCTCGACCGTCTGTACCCCGCGCAAAGCCTTACCGCCCACTACGTTGACCATCGCTGGGTCGGCAAACTCGAACGAGGAGAACACCGCTGGCCCAGCCGCGAGCGCCGCACTGCCCTCCGTCACGTCATCGGCGCCACCACCGACACCGAACTCGGCCTCTACAGTCCGCGACGCACTCCGGACGCGATCCGATCTGGCCGCGTCCAGGACCAACCGCCCACACGCCGGCTACTCCACGTCTGCGTCAGTGACGAACTTCTCGACGGCGATCCGGAGGCATGGCTACATGAGCTCGACGATCTCACTAACCAACCCATGCGAACATGGCCTCAACTCAGGTGCCAGGTGCAGGAGTACCTCGAAGTCCTCGACCATCTCCAGGGCCGCCACGCTCGACCGCACCTTGCACGGGTCGATGCTCGCTGGTCGGAGTTCATGAGTTGGATCGCCGACAACACCGCCTCACCCGAGGGTTGGACGTGGCTTGACCGATCGCACCGTCGCGCCACTGAGGCTGATGACACATCGCTTGCCGCCTACACGCTCATGCGGCAGAGTCAACGTGCTCTCGACAACGGCGACGTCCGCGCGGCGATTGCTCTCTCACGCCGCTCCCTGGCACCCGGTTCGGTACCCGCCCGCACTCGCACGCTGTGCCTTACTCGCATAGCCGAAGCACTGGCTGCCAGCGGTGATGACGAGGCACGTACCGCAATCATGGCAGCCCGACGCGGGCTGCTCGGTGCGGACGCCAATGCGGCCGATGAAGACGACTTCGCCCGACACTGCGACCCCCGTTACGTTGCCGCGGTTGACGCCCGCTGCCGGCACTTGCTCGGTGACCCGGCCTCCGCCACCTCGATCTTCCAGGAACTCCTCAGCGACCTAGCCGACATCGCACCGATCGACGCGGGACTCTGGCACGCCCACCTCGCTGAGTGCTACCTGCACCACAACCCGGAACACGCCGCCGCCCACGGGATGAGCGCCCTGCGGCTCTCGGACGAGACTGCCTCCTACCGTGTCATCCGCGCTACGCAGCCACTCGCGATAGCGCTGCGCCGGCACACAGCACTGCCCGCAGCCCAAGCCTTCATCGACAGGCACCGCACCGCAGTGACATCCCAGTGACAGGATGACCGCATGGACCTCTTGCCGCTTATCACCAGCACCGACATCGCCGCGAGCGCACCTGAGGTAGCCGTTCTGCCCGTCGGCAGCTTCGAGCAGCACGGTTCGTTTCTGCCGCTGACCACCGACACGATCGTCGCCACCGCGGTCGCTGAGGCCATCGCGCAACGGCACAACGTCCTGGCCCTTCCGCCGATCACGCTGTCGTGCTCGCATGAGCACGCAGGGTGGGCCGGTACCGTCAGCATCAGCCACCAGACCCTATCGGCGATCATCGAGGACATCCGGTCCTCTCTCGCCGGGAGCGGAATCACCCGGCTGGCCATCGTCAACGGCCACGGCGGCAACTACGTGCTGTCCAACGTCGTGCAGACCGCCAACGCCGTGACGCCCGGTTCAATGACGCTGTTCCCGACCCGTACCGACTGGGCAAGGGCCCGGAAGGACGCGTGCTTGGACAGCGACGCTCACCAAGATATGCACGCCGGCGAGTTGGAAGTGTCCATCCTGCTGCACGTACAGCCCCACGCGGTCGGCGAGGACTTCACCGCTGGAGACCACTACGCAGATGACCGACCGATGCTGCTACTCCGGGGGATGAGCGCGTACACAGAGACGGGCGTCATCGGACGGCCCTCAGCCGGCACCGCAGCCAAGGGCCAAGCCCTGCTGCTAAGCCTCGCGCAGTCGTTCGACGACCATCTCGCCGCTCTACTTAGCCAGGCGTGACGGAAGAGAACGGCCCGACCCGCATGCGAAACAGGTGCCATGCCTCGCCATCCTGACACCGTCATCACGCCCAACAGGCTGCTCGTCCAGGCCCGCCAGCGCCTGACGTCGCCGCTACGGCCCGGCCAGCGCATGTCCAGAGCCGAACTGGCTGACACCATCAACGCCGCTCTCGACCGTCTGTACCCCGCGCAAAGCCTTACCGCCCACTACGTTGACCATCGCTGGGTCGGCAAACTCGAACGAGGAGAACACCGCTGGCCCAGCCGCGAGCGCCGCACTGCCCTGCGCCAGGTGCTCGGTGCCGCGGTAGACGCAGATCTCGGCCTTTACAGCCCTCGACGCACCGAGGGCTGCGCGATCCCCGACCGCCGGCAAGTGACGGCTGCATGGTTCGGCAAGCTGCCAGGTGACCTTGCTGAGCTTCCGGGACCATGGACATCCGGACTCGGGTTGCAGGCACCGGCCAAAATCGAGTGGCCTCATGTCGAGGCCCTTCAACGCAGCATTGCCTTGTTCGAAGAGTGGGACCATCAGCACGGTGGCGGACTCGCCCGTGCAGCTATGGCGGGTCAGCTCGAATGGGCATGCCAGGTCGCCCGTCAGGCGTCGTCCACCGAGACGATACGCCGAGCCTGGTTGTCGACGGCGGCCCGACTTGCTGACCTTGCCGGATGGGCGTGCTTCGATTCAGGCGATGAGCCCGGCACAACACAGCAGTACCTCGTTTTGGCGATCCGATTGGCCGGCGAAGCCGAGGGCCTACAGCAAAGGGCACACACCGCCACCACCTTGAGCAGGCATCTCACCTACATCGGGCAGGTCGCGGACGCTCTTGATGTGATTGGCCTTGTCCACTCGGATTGGCGGTTGATTCCTCCGTTGGGACGTGCTGCGGTTCGCATCGTGGAGGCTCGCGCCTATTACTCCAGCCGGGGATCGTGATCACGGCTCGATGAGGGCTTGTCGGGCGTAGTGGCTGTTCATGGCGCGGGCTTGGTGGCGGCGTCGGCGGATTGACCAGAGCAGCGGGTCGCAGAGTCGGCGGGTGGGTTCGATGATCAGGACGTGGAACAGGTGGCGTAGCTCGTTGACAGTCAGGGGGATGAGCCCGACCGGCTGGTAGCGGTGGCGGTGCTCGGTGGTCGCGGCGGCGAGGAACGCGTGGGCGAGGATCGCCAGGGTGCTCCAGCGGTGCCAGGAGGTCCAGCGGCGGTGTTGGTGCTGGTCGAGGCCGAGGCCAGTCTTCGCGGCCTGGAACGACTCCTCGATCTTCCAGCGCCGGCCGGCGACCGCGACGAGAGTGCCGAGGGAGACGACCTCGGGTGACCAGCAGCGGTAGAAGGCCAGTTCACCGGTGCGGCGGCTGCGGCGGATCAGCAGCCAGTGGTGCCCGCCGTGGGCGTCGGTGGCGTGGGGCAGGGCGACGAAGGACCAGTCGTAGTAGCGGTGGCCCTTCGCGCCTCGACCGGCGGAGAGCCGTTGCCAGGCGGTGTCGGGAAGCTCGGCGGCGAGGCCGTCGACGCGGTAGATGCCCAGGCCGGTGATCACCTGATGTGAGCAGGCCACGGCCAGGACGTAGCCCAGTCGTAGCTGACGCAGCCGGGCGGCCAGCCGCGGATCGCTGCCGTAGGCCTCGTCGCCGGTCGCCCACCGGCACGGCAGCCCAGCGGTGACCGCGGCGGCGATCATGCGGGACGCCAACTGCGGTTTGGTCGCGAAGCGCACCTGCTCAGGGACACCGGCCTCGGCGCGGCGATCAGGGTCGTCGCACCACGACTTCGGCAGGTAGAGGGCCGTGTCGAGCATCGCGTGCCCAGCCTCGGTGGCATAGACCAGGTGCACGGCGAGCTGACAGTTCTCGATCTTCCCGGCCGTGCCCGAGTACTGCCGCTGTACCCCGACGGTGTGCCGGCCCTTCTTCAGATCACCCGTCTCGTCGATGACCAGCACGGCCTCGACATCACCGAGATGCTCACCGACGAACTCGCGGACATCGGCACGAACCTCAGCGTCGTCCCACGTCACCCGGGTCAGCAGGTCCTGCATCCCGTCCGGGCTGGCGTCCCCGGCGTGCTCAGCGATGCTCCAGCAGTTCTTCCGCGGTAGCGGCGCCAACAGCCCTCGGACGAAGTCACGAACCCGGCGGCGCGGCTCGGGCCTGCGGAAACGCCGCCCGACCGTCAACATCAGCTCGTCGAACAACACCCGCCACCGCTGGGCGTCTACCCTGTATCCGGCAGCCACCGCTGCGTCATGGTCAGTCCACACAACCGTCCATGATCGACGGTGGCTGTCCTCGTACCCCCACCGCACCAAACCGCAGCTCAGCCGAGGTCAACATCCCCGGCTGGAGTACTATGCAAGGAGCCATGATAGGCGGGCATGCATTCGGGCGGTCGGCTTATGTGATGAGGAGTTCGCGGCGAGCGGTTCGGATGGGCCGGAAGATCCAGTTTGGGGCTACTACGCCGATGTCGGCCAGATTCTCGGTGACGCTGGCCATGCTCTGTTCGATATCGCCGTAGCGACCGATGACCGCCTTCAGGCGGACGCATTTATCAATCGATTGCAGTCCGCGTACTCCTACCACCCGAAGGAAGCTGCCAGATCGCGAGCTCTCACCATGATTCGGATCGCCTGCCTCCAGATATGCGGTGGCAATTTCGTCGGTGGGCTGAACTCGATCCGGGCTGGCTTGGCAGACGCACGGGGCGTCCACTCCAGCAGAGTGCGGGATGACCTCCGCGCCCTTGGCTCCGTCCTCGCGAACACAGATCCGGAGCCGAACCTCGCAGGTGAATTGGAGGCTGCGCGGGCGCACGTAGCGGAGGCGATGCGTGCACAGATCTAGTAACCCGTCCAACCGGCAGGAGCGGTTCCGTCTCGCAACGTGTTGATACGATGCCTCAGTTGACGCTGTCGTTGCAGGTCGTTGCCTGCTGACTGAGCCAGCCATAGAGTCATGCGCAGCATACGCGCCATTCGCAGCTCCGACCACGACGGACTCAGGCGGACATCGAATCCATACGTTTGAACGAAGTCAACGTACTCCTTATGGGGGAACCACCCACACTCGTAGTAGAGGGCCGTCAGGGTCAAATCCCATTCCGGTGGTCCGATACATACTGCCTCCAGATCCACGAATGCTTCCCGGCCGCCTGCCGACACTAGGAGATTTTCCATATGCGCGTCGCCGTGCAGCACTGCCTCACCGAGCGTAAATTCCGCGGTGACCCACCGGGCCGAGAGTTGATCACGGAGTTCCCGCAGGAGCATGCGGTCGTTGATGTCGAGGCAGGCGCCCGCCTGTAACCGCTCTTCGAACCCATCAAACGGCGACAAGCAGGGCAAAAGGTTTGCCGGGATGGCAAGCACGTGTAGCTGACGCAGGCACTTGGCGAGGGTGACCAAGTCGGCTGGCCGACTATCGGCCAGGTACTCCCACAAAGACACCACGTACTGTCCGACGATCATTGGCTCCGGCCGTGCGGGGTGAACAACAGGCACGTGGCGGGAGGCGAGCCAGGTAGCGACGTCGATCTCCCGGCGGGGGGCACTCCCCTTGGCCGCCCTTGGTACCACCCGCGCCAGCACACCAGCGCTAGGCAGCAGGACCACACCGTTCTCGCCCACACGCACCACGCTGGCATCGTGAGCCGGAAGGCCCGCCTGGGTGGCCGCCGACGTCACCGCGTCGATCGCTTCTTCCGCACGCACCCGACTCCTCTCCCTTCCCGGCCAAACCCCCTCGATGACCTCCCCGGCCGGCATCGGCCTGCCTGTTCCGGCCTCACATGTTGTAGGTCTGGCAGGCGCAATCGTTCGACCCCGGCCGCGGGCAACGCATCAGCGCATGCCGGGTTCTGCTATACCGGCTCGCGCTGACGAAATCCTCGGCCGGCGAATGCGAATGCGCACGCCCGTACCTCCGGGCCAGATGTCTGCCAACTCGAAACCCGCCGGCGCGAGGTCCGCGGTGGCTGCCGCGAACCCGCCCGCCAGTGGGGTCTTTTCGACAGCCACCACAACCTCATCGACGCAGTCGAGGTTGTCTCGTAGTACAGCGCGATGATGCCCGCCAGTGACGAGGGCTGTGCGTGAGCCGGTGGCGTAGCAGGCCGACAGCCACCGTTGGAGATCGTCGGCTGGCTCGCCGGGCAGGGTGAAGTGTTGAGGTGCGTGGCTGCCCGGCCTGCCTTCTTCGATTGTCTTCTCGCCGAGAACGAGATCCGCCGCGCTGCGCAGCTCCGCAGTTAGTTGCTCATGGGCGACGTGGCTGTCCTGGCCGTCGAGGGCGTAGGCCCAGGTCAGGTAGGGGCGGTGGCGACGGGTGGCGGTGAGCCAGGGGCCGAGGACGGTGAGTGTCTCGTCGGGAAGCACGTTGGTCTCGACGTCGATGCCGTGGGCGGTGAGTACTGCGGCGCCACCATCGCCTCGGGAGGTCGGGTCGACAACGCTGATGACGACTCGCGCGATGCCGGCGTCAATGAGTTCCTGCCGGCAGGCCGGAGTGACGCCGACATGGTTGCAGGGTTCGAGCGTGACGACAGCGGTACCGCCTCGTGCTGCAGAGCCTGCTGCCCTGAGCGCGTTGACCTCGGCGTGTGCCTCTCCTTTGCGCCGGTGATAGCCCGCGCCGATGGTCGCGCCGTGGCGATCGAGGATGACGCAGCCGACGGGCGGGTTCGGGCTTGTGGTTCCTATCCCGATCGATGAGAGAATGATCGCTTGGCGCATCGCTGCGAGTTCGACGTCGGATGCCATCAGGTGACCTCCTGGGAGGTCGTGGAGGAAGTCGCGGACCGCTGGTAATTGCTGGTGCCCGCTGACCGTAGCGCCGAGCTGCGCGAGCTGATGCAAGACCCTTCGTGATCCTGCCCGGCGCGCGATAGGCAGCGCGTGGTGTGCCGCTGCCGCTGCCTGATCCGGTTGGCGCGCCGCGGCATGAGCCATCGCCTTGATCAACAGAGCCGACGCGAAGTCCTGGCGATGCCGGCGCGAAATCGCCGGAAGCGCTTGGTCGAGAACCTTGAACGCTTCCTGGGGCTTCTGTGCCAGCCGAAGACACGCCCCACGGTGTACTTCGATGTACGCGCTGGTGCAGTAAGAGCCGTGCTCGCCTTCCGGCTTACCCGGGTAACGGTCCGCTGCCCAGCGGTGCGCGGCGTCCAGCAGCCGCATGGCCGATTGATGCTCACCCGTCGCAGCGAGGGCATGCGCGTGCTGCACGCGCAGCGCTGCATGCATCGGACGAGGGAGCTTCGTGTCGTGCAGCAGCGCGGCCTCCGCCTGTCCAATCGCTTGGGCGGCGTGCCCCGTGGACAACCATTGTTGGCTGCTGCGGTACGTGGCCCAGGCGGTCATCGTCGGGTCAGCGATCTCGTCTGCCCAGGCGAGTGCCTGTCGTGTTCGGCGGTGGCCGGCGGCGTGGTCGTTGAGAGATTGGTGAAGCCATGCCGCGGATTCGGCATACTGGGCGGCGAGTCGAATCACGGCGGGGCGAAGCGCTTCGGGCACCCCGTACAAGGTGTCCTCGATCGTGGCCAGCTGCCTCGTGACACCCATCAGTGCGTACTCGGGACCGAACATCTTGTCGTTCTGCACCAACAAATGCCACTGCTCGCGCAGGAGGTAAATAGCCTCGTCCCAACTACCTGGCTCAGGCACGACCACAGGCCCTTCAGCGTCTACGCCGTCGCTACGTCGAGGACTGTAAAGATCGAGATCCGCATCGGTGACAGCACCGAGCACCTGACGCAGAGCTGTCCGCCGCGCTTCGCTAGGCCAACGATGCTCGCCTCGTTCGAGTTTGCCGACCCAGCGGGAGTCGACGTATTGGGCGGTGACGTCGCGGCTGGGGTAGATCCGATCGAGCGCCGCGTTGACCGCATCAGCCAGCTCGCGACGGGACATGCACTGGCCGGGACGCACAGGTGAGGACAGTCGATGCCGAGCTCTGCTGAGAACGCTATTCGGCCTGATCGTGGTGTCCGGATGACGAGGCACGACTTCCCCTTACCTACATGCTAACTCCTTGCCGACTATGCCACCGGTTGTCTAGATCATCCAGCTCTCTGCCGTCGGGACATGAGGCGACGAAGACTGACGCGAAGTCGGACCGCAAGTCGGTATTCCCCTGCTGCACCACATGCGACCACGCTAGGCGCACGGCCTCTGCGGTCGAACCAACGAGCAGCCGACACCGGTCGACCTGCTCCTCACTGTGGCCCTGGACGGCCTGCACGCCTCCCTATAGGTGGCAGCAAGGGCTGCGCCGTATCTGGGAGCCGCGCCTTTGCACAGCCTGCGATCAGCCAGGTCCCGACGGCCGCGCTCACCCCCCTCAAGGAGACTAGGTGACAACCACGCTCCCCGGCCTCAACGCTTCAGCGCAGACTGCGCCTTCCGGCGCCGACGCTTTCGATCAGCAGCAGGTCAGACTGGCGGTGACACACCTGCTACAGGCCCTCGGCGTCCCTGGGGACTCCGAAGTCGCTCGCAACACCCCGCGGCGCGTGACCGATGCGCTAACGCAGTTGCTCACACCTGAGCCGTTGGCGTTCACGACGTTCTTGAACGACGATAGTCACCACGACCTGGTGCTGGTGCGGGAAATTCCGTTCACGTCGCTGTGCGCGCATCACCTGTTGCCGTTCTATGGCCACGCGCATGTCGGCTTTTATCCAAAAGAGAGACTGCCTGGTCTATCGAAGATCGCCCGAGCGGTAGCGGCGTTCGCGGCTCGCTTGCAGATACAGGAGAGCCTAGGTCAGCAGGTCGCCACGTATCTGGAAACCCAGCTGGGCTGCGATGACGTCGGCGTGGTGCTCGTGGCCGAGCACCTGTGCATGACACGCCGAGGAGCGCGTGCCGCGGGAACGAACGCAGTCACCATTGCCACCCGTGGTCGGTTGGCGCGCGACCAGGCGGTCCGAAGCGAGTTTCTCTGCCTCGCCATGCCGTCGGCTAGAGACTCATGACCCCGGCTCCGCCGGACTTCCCGGCACCGACCGCCCGTGGGCCAGGAATCCACCGGATCACCAAATCGTTCAAGTTCGAGGCAGCGCATCTGCTCGGCGGCCTCCCCGAGGGGCACCAGTGCGCCCGCCTACACGGACACGGATACACGGTGGAGATCACCCTCGCCGGCAGGCAGTTGACCGGTCCAGGCTTCGTGGTCGATTTCGCCGAGCTTCAGCCGCTGAAACGGCACCTCAATGACAACTTCGACCACCAGTTCCTGAACGAAATCCTGGGCGTGGAGCCAACCAGCGAGAACCTCGCCCGAGTGCTGTTCGAGTGGTGCGCGTCCCACCTTTCCCTGCCAGAAAGCGCGGACATTGAGGCCGTGCGGGTGCACGAGACCACAACCAGTTGGGCGGAATACCGCGTCGACCTCTCCTGACTCCGGAGGGAACCACTCACCATGTCTTCCGACACCACGGCAACGGTCAACCAAACCGACGAGCGGGTCGCGGTCGCCGAGCTCTTCTACTCCTTCCAGGGAGAGGGAGTGAACCTCGGCCGACGCGCTCTGTTCGTCCGCCTCATGAGATGCAACTTGACCTGCGGATACCCGGTCCTTCCCCCAAAGGCGGACGCACCCACCGGCGGCGCGATGGTCTGCGACACCGAGTACACCTGGAACGCCGCCAAGCACGACCTGCTGGCCGCGCCCACGATGAGTGCCGCCGAGATCTGGGACAAGCTGATCCGGCTGGATCCGGTCACCGGCTCACCATGCCTCGGCGGTACCAACGGCATCACCGAGGCACCGGGCTTGACCCCGGTGGATCTGATCGTCGTCTCCGGCGGCGAACCGCTCCTGAACGCCGGCATCGTGACCGACCTCGCCCGACGCGCCGCAGCGACCGGCAGGGCTCTAGAGATCGAGACGAACGCAACCATCGCGCCGGGCGCCGATCTGATCGCCGCGGGAGCGCATTTCAACGCGGGCCTGAAGCTGGCAAGCTCCGCCGTGCCGTACAGCAAGCGGATCAAGCCCTCGGTCATCGAGCGGCTCCAGTCCAGCGGCCGGACCCGGTGGAAGTTCGTGGTGACCGGTCCCGCCGACGTGCAAGAGATCGCTGATCTCCAGCGAAAGTTCGGCCTCACGGAGGTTTGGTTGTCCCCGGAAGGCACCAGCACCGAGGTTGTCCTTGACCGGATGCGATGGCTGGCCGATGTCGCACTGACCCACGGGTGGAACCTCACCACGCGCCAGCACGTGCTGATCTGGGGTGACAAGCGTGGACGGTGACCGCGCCCTCACGACGCTCAGCTGGGATGGCGTCACCGCTACCGCTGCCCGCCTTGCGGACGCCGTCCGCACTGACCAGGTTCCCGATGTGCTGGTAGGCGTGCTGCGCGGTGGGGTCATCCCTGCCGTGCTACTCGCACACATCCTCGGCGTGCGGACGGTGCGGGCCGTAGAGGTGCTCCACACCACCGACGACAGCGTCAACGCGGCGAAGTCCGCCGCGCCCCTGGTCGACAACGCAGCGAGTTTGGGTGACCTGACCGGCGCGGATGTACTCGTCGTCGACGACATCGCCGGCAGCGGTGACACCGCGGCGCGCACCGTCGAGCTGGTGCGAAGTGCTGGTGCCGCCCGCGTTCGGACGGCGGTGCTCGTGGTCAACCTCGGCAACTGGCGGCGGGCGCAGAGACCCGGGGAGTTGCTGACCTACATCGGAACCGTCGTCATCGGATGGGTGATCTTCCCATGGGAGAATTCGTGAACAGGGCGGCGCCCCCGGTCCCAGTGACACTCACACCGAGGACCACTCTGGGCGCCAGCGCTCCGGCCGTCGCGCAGCTCGGAGGGCAGACCGGGGCGATGCACGGCGTGTCTCTGCTCTGGGCGCTGCGCTCACCATGCAACCTCGGATGCCGCTATTGCTACTTCGGCACCATCGAGGAGCACCGGCAGGCAATGCCGGCTCAGGCGGGGATGCTGTCGCACTTGGCGCGCACCGATCTGGAACTGGCGACCATAGCTGCTTTCGTGCAGACCCTGCCCGCATCGCGGGTCGAGCGGATCTTCCTCGCCGGCGGTGAGCCGCTGATCTGGCCACCAATCATGGACGTGGTCGCCGGGATCAAGGCCGCGGGCGTCCAAGTGGTGCTGTGCACCAACGGCATCCCGCTCAACCGGCCTGAGGTCGTCGAAGCCATCCTCACCACCGGTGTCGACGCCGTATCCGTCTCGCTCGACTCCGCCGACCCCGACTACAACGATCGTTGGCGCCCGGCCCGTAACGGCCAGCACGGCCACGGCGACGTCGTAGCCGGGATCCAAGCCCTGATCACCGCCCGCGGCGATGACCGGACTCCCCGCGTGGGCATTTACTCGGTGATCACGCGGCAGAACATCGACGCGGTCACCGAGACCGCGGCCTTGGCCGCTCGGCTGGGCTGCGACTACTTCGTGCCGCAGCCGATCGCCCTGGAGCCAGACCACGCGCTGCACCAGCAGCTGTCGCTCACGCCGACCGACGCCCACGATCTGGATGCGGCGTTCGCGCAGTTGTACGCCGCGCCGCCGGTGCAACTTCCCGCCCCCAGCTACCCGGGGCAAGTCGTCAAGGCGGTCACGGCTGAGCGTCCCGGCTTCGTGCGCTGCTGCTTCGGCGGTACCGATCTGTTCTTCATCGAGCCCGACGGCAGTGTCTGGGACTGCCCCTCGGGTTTGAAGATCCACGCCGATGCGGCGGGTAGCGCACGGCGTTCGATCCGCGGCGCGAGCGCCACCACGCTGTTCGGCCGCGGCGGCGGCTGCGCGGACTGCCATCTGTTCTCTGCCGATTGCGTCAACATGTGGCCGCTCATGGGCTTCGCCGAGTTCCTTCCCGAAGGTTCGCCGTCATGACGACCGATGGTCCGCAGCCCGCTGCGCCGCCCGGCACCGCCGGCATTGACCAAGCCATCGTCGCGGACCTCGCACGCCTGCTTGACCGGATGCCCGACTCGGCCGGGACCGTGCATGGCGCAGCCCTGGAACGGGAGCTGGCCGCAACAACCGGAGTGCGGCATGCGGTCGCAGTGTCCTCTGGTACCGCAGCCCTACACACCGCGCTGCGCGCGCTACGCATCGGCCCAGGCGACGACGTCCTCGTCCCAGCGCTGTCAGTGATCATGTCGGTCGCCTCGGTCATCCACGCCGGCGCCCGCCCGGTCTTCGTCGACTGTAACCGCGCCGGCACCGACCTCGACTACGACGACCTAGCCCGTAAGGTCACGTCCTCCACCAAGGCGATCCTGCCCGTCTACCTCTGGGGCCGGCCCGCCGACCCGGCTCGGCTCGCCCGCGCAGGGCTTGAACACGGGGGCTTGGCCGTGGTGGAGGATGCCTGCCAAGCGCAGGGCAGCCGAGCCGGCGGTCGACTTGCCGGGACCGTGGGCGATGTCGGGTGCTTCAGCCTAAAAGACGGGAAGGTGCTCTGGGCGGGAGAGGGCGGCTACCTTCTCACCGACCGTGACGACGTTGCCTGGCGCGCGAGGTCTCTCCGCTCCCATATGCAGCCGCCACCACGTGAGGACTGGCCGTCTGCTGAGGTCGGCTACAACTACCGGCTCGCCGAGCCGCTCGCGCTCATCGCCCGCGCCAACCTCGCCCGCTTCCACACGTCAGCCGCGCGCCGCCGCCACCAGGCCTGCCTGCTTGCCGACCTGCTGACCGGTACGCCCGGCATCAACGTGACTGACGTGCCGGCTCGACGGGGCTGGAATGGCTACAGCTTTCTGGCAACGGTGACCCTGGATCGACCTCGCGCGTTCTGCGAGCATCTTGCCCGCCGCGGAGTACCGAACAGCGTCGGCACGTTCGGTCTGATCCCCGCCGACCAACAGCCGTTATTCGCCGACTTCACCACCGCGCCCTGCCTCAATGCCGCCGCGGTCGTAGATCGAACTCTCGCCGTCGTCCTTACCGACCACGACGATGAGGGGCGCATCGCGGCCTACGCAACGACGATCTCCCGAGAGGCTGCGCGGTGGCGGCACCACGCATGACCACAAGCGGGGTCCGGGACGGTGACAGGGTCGCAGTGGGGTGCGCCGAGGTTGCTGCCGCTCTCGACGGCTACCGCACCCGCAGTATCAGCGCAAGTCTGACGGCACAGGTCGGTGATCATCTCGACGGCTGTCGCGCCTGCCGGCATGCTTGGAAGCGAGTCCGGTGGGATGCAGCCCGGGGCACCGACCTGTATGAGGAACTTGCTGCCTACCTCGGTGACGACTTCGAGCCGTACTTCGACTCCTACCATGCCCTAGCGGTCGACTGGGAGAGGGCCAAGCCCGTCACCTCCGAGGACATCAGGCGGTTCTACCGCACGACGCCGGCGTACCTCTACAACCAAGTCATCTGGCATGCCAGCGGCGCCCGCCCGGACTACGTCATCGCAGCTCTGCCCATCCTGCGAGCGCACGGTGCGCCGGTCCTCAACTGGGGGTGCGGGATCGGCATCGACCTACTTCGGATACACCACGCCGGCCTCGACGTCTGGGGCTGCGACCTCCCTTCGTCACCCCAAGACTTCATGCAATGGCGTGCCGCCCGAGGCGGGTATCCCCGCCCAATCCTGGATTCGGGCACCCAAGTCAGAGGCGCGAGTGTGCTTTGGACCATCGACACGCTCGACAACCTTCGCGATCCCGAAGCCGAGCTCGGCAATCTGCTTGCATACGCCGACATTGTGATCAGCGAGCGGTACGAGGTGAATCAGCGGCGGAACCGCTGTGGTTTCCATTTCCGGCGCACCCCGAACGAAGTACAGCAACTCCTTGCCCGGCATGGCCTACATCCTCGCGAACAAACCGAAACGCCCGCGATCCTCTCGACCTGGAACCGCGCAACGGCCAGCCGACCGCAGCCCTCACCACCTGAAACCGGCAGCGGTGCCGGCAATCCTCAGCCTCAGAAGACCCTCATCTCCGCGGCACGCCCTGGCCATCCGGCCGCACCGCGCCGCCCCCCACCAACGAGGAGTGACAGATGCGCAAGATTCTCCTCTTCTCCGCCGGCCTCGATTCCTTCCCAGCCTGGCACTACCTGGGCAAGCCCCCGGCCCTGTACTTCGATAGTGGGCATTACGGCCGGCAGCAAGAGATCGACACCGTGCGGGCGCTCGCCGCTACCCATGGGATGGACCTGGAGGTCAGCAGCGAACTAGACCTGTCCAGCCGGGCCACCCCGCAGGGGGATCTCATCCCGTTCCGAAACGTGCTGTTCGCGATGCTCGCAAGCTTCCGCGCCGAGGTGATCTGGTGTGTCGGTGTCAAAGGCGACCACACGGCCGACAAGAGCCCTGAGGCCTTCGCACGAATGAGCGAGATGCTCTCCGCTTTCGCGGACCGGCCGATCCGTGTCGACAGCCCCTTCTGGGACATGACGAAGACGGACGTCGTCGCCTGGTACCTCAGTTCCGGCCTGCCCGTCAACGACTTGTTGCAGACGTTCTCCTGTGCGACACCCGGTGCCGCCTTGGTGCACTGCGGTCAATGTCCGAGCTGCCTGCGCCGGTGGATCGCCCTGACCAACAACGGCGTCAACGGGCGCTTTGCCTCTTCACCGTGGACCTGGGAGCGCATTCGCACCCACTACCTGCCGGCGATGGCCAGCGGCCAGTACCCGCCACACCGCGCCCAGGAGTTCCACCGCGCCATGGCCACCGTCGGACTGCTCCCCGAGCTGCCGTCGTCAGTGAACGCACCTCAACCGCCAGCTGATGCCGCCGGCATCACCGACACCACGCACCGGGAGCAGCAATGAAAGTCCCCGCCATGCGGTACGCCGCGAACCTGTCGATCCTCTACGGTCACCTGCCCCTGCTGGCGCGGCCGGCTGCTGCGGCGGCCGACGGCTTCCACGCCGTCGAGTGCTGGTGGCCGTTTACCAGTCACATGCCCGGCGATCGGGAGGTCGACGCCTACGAGAACGCGCTCGACGACGCCGGAGTATGTCTGATCGCAATGAACCTCGTGGAAGGTGACATGCGGGGCGGCGACCGCGGGCTGCTGTCAAGCCCCCGTCACCAAGAGGTCTTCCGGGCGGGGCTCGACACCGCCATCGACTTCGCGGCCCGCACCGGCTGCCGGATCCTCAACGCGCTCTACGGCAACCGGGAACCAGGCGTCGACCCCGCGCATCAGGACCAGCTCGCCCTCGACAGCCTCGCCGCCGCAGCCACGGCGGCAGACGCGATCGGCGCCACGATCGTGCTGGAGGCCATCAGCCGTAGGGAGGCTCCGAACTACCCCCTCGCCGATGCAGACGCCGCCGTGGCGACCGCCGATACGGTCAATGCCCTCACCGGCCTGACCAACACCGGCTTCCTGTGCGACCTCTACCACCACGGCCGCTCCGGTGAAGACGTACCCGCGCTGCTGCGTCGGCATGCGGCTCGCATCGTCCACGTGCAAGTGGCCGATGACCCGGGCCGCGGCCGCCCTGGATCTGGCGTCCTGCATTACCCGGGCTACCTCGCTGCTCTTCAGGAGATCGGCTACCAGGGCTGGATCGGGCTGGAGTACGAGCCGACCCGAAACCCAGCCGTCGACTACGACTGGATACCGATGGGAGGGCCCACTCGATGACGTCACCGGACACACCGGTCGTCGGCGGGCTGGCCAGTCCGTCGTGGCGACTGGCGCCGCCGAAAGGCCTCCTGGTCACGATCGAGGGGGTTTGGGGGGCGGGCAAGACGACTGCGGCCCAGCTCGTGGGCGCGCGGCTTCGGCGAGCCGGATTCGCTGTCCAAGTCGTCCACTACGGCGGAGAGACCGGCAGCATCGGCCGACTCTCTGCGTTTCTCGAACGGTCTCCACTGCGGGCGCGCACCGGTCTAGGCGGATACACCCTCCCGCACCACAGCATCGTCGACGTCCTTCTACGTCTGTGCCGCGAGGCCCACCACCACGTTCACTGCTTCCAGCCCGCCTTGGCGGTCAACGACGTGGTGCTGGTCGACCACGGCATCTACTCCAAACTCGCATGGGCTCTGACGGTGCTGACCGAGACCGAGCCCGATGCCGACAGCCTTCGTACGCTGCAACGGCTACAGGCCGTCGTCGCGCCCTGGTTCTGCGAGCCCGACGTGCCGGTGTATCTCGACACGCCGTGGCCACTGGCTCGGGAACGCGCAATCGCCCGGGGACACGGCGGCGGCCACCCCGCCGCGATCGAACGGTTGCTGTTTCTCCCCCGCTACACCGCCGCCTACCGGCAGATCCTCGCTTACCACGACGACCGAGTGATTCGGGTTCCAGTTGGACTGCGCGCCCCGGGAGAGATCGCTGAGGAGATCACCAACCGGCTCCTCGGCACCCTTCAGGCAGCGCCGCTGTCCCAGCGTGCAGAGAGAAGAGGATGATCATGGCGTCCTGGCTCGATGCGCTCCCGCGCGACCGGCTGCTGCTGGATGTGTCCCTATGGTCGGCTAACCTGGCCGCGCTCGGCGCTGAGGCGGCCCGGATCAGCCCACACGCGGATCTGCTGCACATCGACGCCTCCGACACCCACTTCGTGCCGGAGCCGCTGTTCTTCCCCGATCTCGTGCGCGCGGTCCGTCCGCACACCGCCCGACCGCTGCACGTGCACCTGATGGCGCACCGACCGGCCCGACTCGCGTGCGCGTTCGCCGACGCTGGCGCGGACCTGATCACCGTGCACGCGGAAGCCACAGGCGCGGCCGACGCCGTACGAGCGATCCACGACGCTGGACGGCCTGCGGGCATCGCGCTGACGCTCGACACCGACCCTGCCGACGTTCGCGGGTTGCTCGCAGAGGCCGACGCGATCGTCCTGATCGGCACTCCCCTTGGCACCAAAGGCACCACCATGCAGCCCACTGTCCTCGCCAAAATCACCGCGGCGCGGCGGCTGCTCGATGCTGAGCAGCGGATGGTTCCGATCATCGCCGACGGCGGCATCCGCCAGGACACCGTCGCGTCGGTGGCCGCTGCCGGCGCCAACGGTGTCGTCCCCGGATCCCTGCTCTGGGCCAGCCATGACCTGCTCAGCACCGCCGCGTGGATCCGCACCCACCGACCGATGACGCCGGCATCATCCGAAAGGCAGACCCCACGATGACCACCGGACAAGATCTCTCGGGATGGACGGTCAGCCTCGACTTGTGGGGCACTCTGATAGAGCACAGCGACCAGGCCGCCGTGACAGACTGGCGAGTGGCCGAGTTCGGCCAAGTTCTGGCCGCGTTCGACCAGGACAGACCCGCCTCCCAGATCCGCCAGGCAGTGACTTCCGTCGACCGCCTCGCTCTTCACCAACAGCGCCACGAAGGGACGCAGCCCACCACCACGAAGCTGCTCGCCGAGATCCTCAACTCGCTCGCCGTCCAAGAGACGCCGGAGATGCTGCAGGTCCTCGACGTCGTGCACACCCACGCGAGCCTGCGCGGATGCCCACGCCATATCGACGGCGCGCAGGACACGCTACGGGCGCTCGCCAGAACGGGTGCGCGACTCGTGCTGACCTCGAACACGCTGTCGACCTCGCCCCTGGTTCACCGACAGCTGCTCGATAGCCTTGAGCTGTCGCCGTTCTTCGCCGACATGATGTTCAGTGGTGATCTCGGTGTCGCGAAGCCCAGACGCGAGGTATTCCTCAGGGTCGCGGAACGCGCGCACACCACGCCGGACCGGGTGATCCACGTCGGTGACGATTGGCTCACCGACGTCCGAGGCGCATTGGGCGCCGGCTGCCAGGCCGTCTACTACCGGCAGGCTGGTCGTCCAGCCCGACCCGGCGTCCTCAGCATTATCGCGCTCGACCAGATGGTGAACGCGGTGCTCGCCGCCCGCCACGCCGCCCTGGCCCCGGAATCCCGATGACCACCACCGCAGCGGCTGCCACCTCGACCGCACCGCCCGCGCGCCGAGGTAGCGCGAGCTTCCGCCTGTCCGACCTGATTGCCCGCCATCACCACGGTCGGAACACCGTCTTCGTCAGCGACGCCGTGCTTGGCCAACGGGGAACCGGGGACGATCCGGTGCTTTACACCGCCCACCGCGACTATCTGCCGTGCCGGCGTTTACTCGACACCGACTGGTTCGCCGACCTGGTCGAGTACCAGCCCGGCGTGCTTTCCGGCGGGGAGCTGCACCGCTCGACCGGGCACTGGAACACCCCGACCCAGCTGGAGGTCTTCCAGACCCTCACCGGCCGCACGCTGATGATCACCGCCTGGCGGACCGCCGACGGCCGGCAGACCCTGCGCTATCAGGAGTGCCCCGCGGGGTCCCTAGCGGCGATCCCGTTCGGCGGTTGGCACCTCACCCTGGTGCTCGACGGCCCGGCGGCAGTTGTGAACTTCTACACCGACCTACCCACCACAAGGCACCCGGCCGTCAAACGGGAAGATGCCAACGCGGACAAGTACCGCCGCGCGCCGGCAGTAGAGGTCACCGCCATCCTCACTCAAGACGGCTACCAGCTCGCTGGGCCCGGACTCGCCGCTTGGGGGCCCGCCCAAAAGACCACGGAGCCAGCCTGGCTGCGTCGTGCCCTCCACGGCGCAAATCTTGCGGACTTCTACCGCAAAGGAGACCGATCGAAGCTCGCCAGCCTCATCGGGCATGCGCGTCGCCGGCTGCCCGCGCACTCACCGCTTCACCTCGTCACGGAGAACCGATGACCAGCCTCACGCCTGCCGGCCCGGTCACGCTCGACGCCAACAGCGTCGCCGCAACGTTCCGGTGCGGCGACGCTAGCGTCACGCTTCACTCCGACGCGCGTGCGCTGGCCGAGGCGCAGCGGGTGCTCTACTCCTACGAGGTCCAACCGGCCGGGCCCGCGACGTGGAACATCCACCTGAGCCTTGAGCGCGACGTCGAGTTCACCCCGGCAGCCAAGTCCGGAGGGATGGGCTTCGACATCGGCCCCCAGAGCTACGCCTACCAGCAGGGGGAATGGCCGGTACGCGTCTTCTGGGTGCCCGACCGAGGCACGCTGCTGCGTACCAGTCAGGCGACAAGGATCATCAATGTCTGGTGCGCCACGGCGGAGGCGGCCGGCCTGTGGGCGCCGCGACTGGTGCGGCAGGCCATGACCGCGCAGCTGCTGACTGCGGGCGTGGTCTACGCCCACGCCGCGGCGTACATCGTGCGCGGTCGGGGCATCCTGGTCGCCGGGCACCGTGGACGCGGGAAGACGACCACCCTGCTGGCCGGGCTGCACTACCTCGGCGGCGACTACGTGACCAACGACCGGCTGATGTTGCACGCCCAGGACAGCGGCCTGCACGGATACCCCTGGCCGATGCCGTTGCGCGCGGGGATCGGCACGCTAGCCGCCCTACCTCACCTGCGCCACCGGGTCCCCGCTGATCAGCGAGCGCTGACGACGGACGACAAGTGGGCCTTCCCGAACAAGGTCGCCATCGAGCCGGAAGAATTTTCCACCCTCCTGAACCACGGAGGGAAGGTCGCCCGTCAGATGACACCGTCACTGATGATCTGGCCACACCTTGACCCCCACCGCGCCGACGTCAGCGTCGAGCGTGTCGATGCCGGCGAGGTGCACCAGACGCTGCTCGATACCCGCATGTTCATGCACGACCCCGAGCGCGGCACAAGCGCGCACATCAATCAATGGCTTGTGCCCGGCCCGACCGACGACGTTACCGAGGCTCACCTACGACGCACCGCCGCCGCATTGGCCCTGCTGCCCTGCTACCGCATCCACGCCGGCGCGGACCCGGCCGCCCTGGTCGCTGCTGTCGATGGCCTCCTCAACGCTGGAGAGCTCCGATGACCGACGCCCCCGCCAGCTTCTTCCCCGACACCACCGGCCACCCACGGGTATACCGGCTGCTGCGCGCCGCCTGCGAACCGACTGGTACCGCAACCAATGTCGATGCTAGGGACCTCCCACCATTCGGTGAGGTGTTGGAGCACGCCATCACCGCCAAGATGCTCTGCCTCTTGACCGACTGGCTCGACCGACACGGCCACACGGTAAGCCTGACGCGGCCGATGCAGCAGTTCCTACGCGGACAAAGGCGGCTCAACACCCACCGCTGGCGAACCCACCACCGCGAAGCGGCCCGCGTCATCACCATCCTGGCCGGCTGCGGCGTCAAGGCCGCCGCAATAAACGGGATCGCCCACGCGACCTTGCTCTACCGCGCTGATGGATCCCGCCAGTCCAGCGACGTCGACATCCTCATCCCCGCCGAGGCTGCCGACGTCGCCGTGAACGCCCTGACCAATTGCGGCTACTACGCCACCGGGCGCCGACCCACCGCGCTGCACCGAGACTTCGACGACCCCTTGATCCCCGGCCTCACCCTCGACCTGAGCGCACGCCTCGCGCACACGGGCGACCCTGCCCACATAGCCTCCGTCCTCAACCGCCGCACACCTGCGCCGCAACACTATGCCCACCTTGAGCCGCTGCCGATCCTCAGCCACGACGACGGCTTCCTCCACACCCTGGCCCGCGTCGCCGCTCAGCGCCGCTGGCCAGCGCTGGCCGATGCGCTCCGCTACAGCGCCCACTCCCCCACGCCGCCGCCCCCCGTTGCCGTGGTACCCGACGCCGCCCTGACCGGATGGCACCTGCTGCGCTCGTGTTGGCCCCAGCTGCCCGAACGGCCGCCCCTGTCCAACGGCGGAGAGGGTGATGCCGCCAGCATCACCACCCGCCCGCCGGAGACCGGAGGTCGCCCGTGATCGTGCAGATGGCCGGTCTGCCCGGCACCGGCAAAAGCTCCCTGGCCGCTGCACTGCACACGCGCCTCGGCCAGGGCTGCTTGGTGCTCGACAAAGACCGCGTCCGGGCCGCGTTCTACGAAGCCAGCGGGCACGTCACCTACAGCCGGGACCAGGACGACTTCGTCATCTCACTGCTGCACCAGGCGGCCCGGGAGCACCTGACTCGGTACCCAGATGCGACGGTGATCCTTGAGCGCACCTGCACTCGCAGCTACCAGATCGGCGATGTCGTTCGCCTCGCGGCTGGATTACAACAGCCTTTGGCGATCATCAGGTGCTGGTGCCCGGCTCCGATTGCGCGGGCCCGCCTCGCCGCCGACCGGCAGCACGACCGACACCCAGCTTCCGACCGCGACTTCGCCCTCTACCAACGGCTGCACGCCACCGCCGACCGGATCGACGCCCCAGCGCTGCATCTGCGCACCGATGCGCCACCGGCACGAATTCTCACTGCCGCCATCGCCTACCTCCACGACATATCCGCAGCGTCCACCCCCGTAGGAGCCACCCGATGACCGACATCGGTCCTCTGCTCGACATCGCGCTTGACGCCGTGCGCCGCAGTGCCCAACGCCTGACAACCCAGACCGTCCAAAAGGTCATCCCCAAGGGCAACCGCGACGTGGCCACCGACCTCGACCACACCATCGAACGCGAGATCCTCACATTCCTGGCCGACCGCACACCCCACATCGACCGCTTCGGCGAGGAATCCGGCGGCAAGCCCGCCACGCCGCACCGATGGGTCCTGGACCCGGTCGACGGCACTTTCAACCTCGTGCACGGCCTGCCGCTCTACGGCATCTCCCTGGCGCTGACCGACGGCATCCGACCCATGCTCGGCGTGATCGGCCTCCCCGCGCTCGGCCGCACTTACTGGGGAGCGCCCGGCCTCGGTGCCTGGCGCGACGGGACCCCGATCACCCCATCCAGCACGACCGACGTCGGCGAATCGATGATCGCGATCGGTGACTACGGCACAGGCGACGACGCCCCGGCACGCAACGCCGTCGCTGTGGCCCTGCACGCCGCGCTCGCGCCGGTCGCAGGAAAGGTCCGCATGCTCGGCAGTGCGGCTGTCGACCTCACCCTCGTAGCGGACGGAACCCTCGGCGCCAGCGTCACACTGGGCAACCGCGACTGGGACATGGCCGCTGGCGTTGCCATCGCCCGCGCGGCGGGCGCGGCTGTCACTGACACCGACGGCAGCCCTCACGACAGCAAGTCACTGACCACGATCGCCACGGCACCAGGGCTCACCGACTCAATGCTGACCATCCTGGCCACCGCAGCCACCGGAACTCGATACGACAGGAGAGCGGCCGCGTGCTGATCGCCTTCGAGGGCCTGCCCGGCGCCGGCAAGACCACCCAATCCCGCGCCCTCGCCGCCCACCTGTCCGAGCGTGGAACCACCGTCACATACCTGCCCGACAACCTCACGCGCGCCGCCGAACCGCTCGGACAGGCCCTGCTGGCCCTGTTCGACTCCGGTGACCCATTCTCACGGCACGACAGCGTGCTCACCGACACCTACCTCGCGGCCGCGATCCGGATCGACACCTACGCCACCCACATCGCCAGCGCGCTCGCCTCCGGCATCGTCATCGAAGACCGGGGCCTGCACACCCTCTACTCCTACAGCCTCGCCTCGCTGGTGCAGAAACACCGAACCCCACCTGACGAGGCGATCGCCTGGATCCTGGAGGTCGGCACGTTCGCCGGCCCGGCCGCCACTAGATCGGTATGGCTGCGGCTTCCCCCCGACGAGGCCATCGCCCGCGCCGAGCGACGGCAGGGCCGTCCGTACACCGCCGAGCAACGGGCCTTCCTCCGCTGCGCCCACGACGCATACGCTGCCCTCGCCGAGAACAACCCTGACCTGCATGCAATCAATGTCAGCGGACTCACCACGGACGAGACGCAGCGGGCGGTACTCGCCGCCGTCACCGACCTGATTTCGCCGCCCTCGGCCTGTCCGCCATCCGGCGACGATGCAAGCCGCGTCATGCGCCTCGGGGCATAGCCCCAGCACTACCGTCGATCTCTATAGTCCGATCCGTTCCATCGAGCTGGAGTCCGTACGCCATGACTGTGCCGCTCATCGACGTTCCCCCCGCCGCTTTGCTCGCCGAGCTCCGTCGCGTGCGCGCCAGCGCCGGGGACCGAGACGCAGCCCTGTCGGCGCTGGGTCTGCGCCCCCTCACCGGCGGGATGCAGAACGACATCTATCTGTGGACATCTCCGCACGACGACGGCGAGGCGGTCATCAAGCTATACGTCAAGACCGACCGGCATCGCGTCGAGCGAGAGTGGGCAGCCCTGACCCTGCTCGCCCCCCACCACCTCCATACCGTGCCCGCTCCGCTGTGGCGTGATGCCAAGCCGATCGAGCCCGCGATCGGCATGACCCGCCTTCATGGACGGCCGATGATCAAAGCGGCAGACCAGCTGGCCGCCCTGCGCGCCCTCGCGGGCACCACCAGAAGACTCCAGGCGGTGCCCCTGACCGGTCTGCTTGCCGAATTGCCACGAGTCGACTCCGGCGAGCACTACATGATCCGCCTGACTCAGACTTGGCCCGACCTGCTGGCCAACCAGCCCAACGACCCGCTGACCCCCGCTATGCAGCACTTGCTGGAGGTCTGGCGGCGCAGTGGCGACGCCGACCTGGTCACCGCTCAGGCCGCACCGGTGCTGTCCCGCGGCGACTCGAACTTACTCAACTGGATGGTGACCGACGACTGTGCCGCGTGCGTTGACTTCGAGTACGCCGGCTACAGCAACGTCGACTTCGACGCCGCCGACCTCATCGAGCACATCTCCGGCCGCGCCGTCCCGGACTGCATCTGGGTGCAACTCCTGCCAGACCTCGGGATCACCGGCGTCAACCGTCGCCGCTTCGCCGCGAATCAGCGAACTTGCGCTCTACGGTGGCTGGCGGTGCTGTGGAAGCAGCGCGACCGTCGCCGTGAGGAGTTCACCGCTCAACACGAGCGGGTCGAGATGCTTCACAGCAGCGACAACCCCTACGCCTGACCTCCCCGCCAGACCACGGCCGGTCACGCTCGTGCGGACCTCGCAGCCCGCGCGAACGCCTCCTCCCAGATGGGCAGCACATGTGCGTAGTCATGAGTCGCGGCAAGGTCACGAGCCGCCTGCGCCATCCGCCTCAGGCGCGAAGGATCCTGCCGCAGCAGCGCGACCCGCTCAGCGAAGAGCTGTGCCACCGCAGGAGCCCCCGGATCCCCATCCACAAGAAAGCCGGTTACGCCGTCCACTACTCGGTCGGGCAGTGCGCCGGCCGGCGAACACACGATCACCTGGCCCGCGGCCGCGGCCTCCAGCGCGGCGATGCAGCACGTCTCCGGGTACGAGGTCGGATAGAGGTAGAATTCTGCGGTCAGCTGCAACTTGATCAGGTCCGGCTTCGCGACCCTTCCCAGGAACCGCACGCCGTCGCCCGACATCGCTGCCGCCCGCCGGTACAGATCTCCCGCGCGCCGCTCATCCTCATCCGGAGAGATCCCCCGCAGCAGGTGGCTCGACGCGATGAACAACTCGGCACCCGGATACGCCCGACGGATGGCCGGCCACATGCCTAGGAGCGGCTCCAGCCCTCGCTTCGGATTGGCGGCGTGCAAGAACCTGCCCGGTACCTTCGGCAACCTCCGCGCATAATGCGATACATCCAGCCCGTCAGCGGTGACCACCCAATGCGCAGACTCGGGGTAACCGAAGTTATCCAGGTAAAGTCTCCGCTGGAAATCAGAGAAGGCGATCAAGACATTAACGTCACCCCTCAGGGCCTGACCCAGCAGACTTTCATTAGGTGTCTTGAGGCCCAGCTTCGCCACCCTAACCGGCGCCTTGAACCTTGCAGGATCGACTCTCTTCGTACGTACCCAGAAAATCACTACATCTCGCCGCTCATCTTCGCGCAACGAACGTAGCGGCTCCCAACGTACGCCCTGATCCTCGACGGTGGGACAATCGGCGAAGACTCTCACCTGATGCCCCCGATCCGCCAGCCCACGAGCAGCGAGAACCAGTGCGGTCTCGTTGCCGCCCAGCCCTTTATCTTGTAGGTCAGAGGGCCGCACCGGAAGGTACCCGGGATGCACTATGTCGATCTGCACGTATCCTCCGTCGGAGCACAACCGCCCTCTCGGCGTATGGAGTAAATGCCGGGGCAAGTGGCTCTGTGATTGATTGACAAAGACTACGACACGAACCCTATGAGACACAACCAAGAACGTCGCGCGGATTGCACGGAGGTCAGTCATCAACGTCCTCGTACTCGACCTTGACGACACGCTTGTCGACGACACCCTCGCGACGCGAGAGTCAGTGACTGCAGCGCTCACGTCAGCACACATAGCTACAGATCCGACGGTGATCGATAATGCCTTCACGCATATCCGCAAGATGTGGTCACGCCATCCTCACCGCCGCACGGGCCCGCTTGCCGCCGTAAGCGGGTGGGAGGCCTTGTGGCTGCCGCATGAGGGCAGTGGACTGCCGGCGGCAGTAGATGGCTCACTGCGCGTGTACGAGACTCAGGTCTGGACGACGATTATCGAGTCGATGCATGGTGACCCGACTCAGGCACCTGCCGCCGCCCGCGCCTTTCGCGCCTACCGTCGAGGAGCCCTCCGGCTACTGCCGGGCGTCGAGGACGGCCTCGAATCGCTCCGGAAGGACCATGCACTGTGGGTGGCCACCAACGGCCTGCCCGCCCAACAGCGCATGAAGCTCGCAGCTACTCGGCTGACCCCTATCTTCGATCGCGTCTGGATCTCTGGTGAGGTCGGAGCGGCCAAGGCGGACCCAGCGTTCGCCGCCGCACTTCAACGAGCAGTGAGGCAGAACGGGCAGAAAATCTGCTTCGTCATCGGCGACAGCGCAACGCAGGACCTGGCGCTCGCAGGCAACGGTAGCTGGCCAGCAGCTCACATCTGCCGTAACCAAACATGCAGCGTCGAGGTACCAGCTGAGGCGGCAGTCGCCCATGCAGCGGCGCTAGATCAGGTCGACCTGGTCTGTGGCTGCGCGAGAACCACATCCCCGTCGGCCTGATGCGCCGGCAGCACCAGCGCCCACGGCGACGACCTCTGCGGAGTACCTGTAGTGAATCGCTACAGCGATTCGCCTTCGCTGTAATGAGGGCTCCGCTTCGACCGCAGGGGCACAACGGCGCGCGAGCCACACTCGAGATCCCGCCACCAATGAGGAGACGATCATGCGACCCCATGAACACAAGAATTCGGTATTACAAGAGCAGTTTCCCAGCCGCACGCCGGCCAGCTCGGAGATCGTTTGGACAGCCGAGAGTATCCGCGCCTTGGGTGCCAGCACCGACTTGGCTACCGCTGCGTCGGTGCTTGGCATGTCCCGCTCCACGGCCTACAAGTTGATCCGGCGTGACGCGTTCCCTGTGGCGCACTTCCGCGTCGGCAGCCACTACCGGATCCCCACCGCGTCGCTACTGACTGCCCTGCACCTGCTCGACGCCCCCGCATCTCGAGGGGAACCCAGGGCCACAACGGACACCTTCCCATAACCGCCTGGCGCGGGCCCTATAGCCACTCCGGATACTGGCCCGCGCCCCTCCATCTGAATTCCGGATTCCGCAACCATATCGGCCGGGCCCGTCCAATGGACGAGCCCGGCCGACTTGATTATGCCCGCATGTCACGCGTCGATGTGGATCACCGAAACCGATGCACCACATCTGGACAAGGAGCACTACCAGCCATGCCTGCAGGAAGCATCTTCAAACGCTGCGGCTGCCGCCACCCCGACACCGGCAAGCCCTACGGAAACGACTGCCCGAAACTACGCCGGCCCAACCGCGCCTGGAGCTCCGAGCACGGAAGCTGGGCCTACCAACTCGAACTCCCTCCCAGCACCGACGGGCGCCGACGCCCTATGCGACGCGCCGGCCTACCCACCCGACGAGCTGCCGCCGACGAACTCGACCACGTCCGTGAGCTCCTCGCCCTCGCGCCTGCCGCCGACACCCGACGCCGCAGCGAGATCGCCGACCTCATCCAAAGCGCCGTACGTGCCAAACGACCCCTGCCCGACGTCGACCGCATCCGCCAACGACTGCGCGGCGACGGGGTCCTCGCGGACATGCCCACCGTCGCCGACTACCTCACCAGCTGGCTAGCCCACATCGACGTCGATGCGAACACCCTGCGCGGGTACGAGTCAATCGTGCGTGTACACCTCATCCCACACCTCGCTGACATCCCGCTCGACAAGTTACGCACCAGCCACATCCGCGCCATGTTCGTCGCGATCGAAGGCCGAAACGCCGACATCGTCGCCGCGAAAGCCAGTCCCGACCCCGCCGTCCGCAAGACCGTCGCCGGTGTACGTACCACCGGCCCCAACACCCGCCAACGCATCCGCGCCTGCCTACGCAAAGCCATCAACGACGCCCTCGCCGAGGAACTCATCGTCGGCGCCAACCCCGCCGCGCTGGTCAAGGTCCCCGGCGAACCCGCCCGCCCAATCATGTGGGAAGACGAACGCGTCCAACAGTGGAAGAAGACCGGTAAGGTCCCCGGACCGGTCATGGTCTGGACCGACGACCAGATCGTGGAATTCCTCGACTACGCCGCCAACCACGCACCCGATCTGTTTCCGATGTGGCACTACATGGCCTACCGCGGACCCCGCCGCGGCGAAGCCTGCGGGCTACGCGACAGCGAAGTCCGACTTCACCGGCACGAAACCACCATCAACAACCAGATCGCCACCCACGGATACAGCCCAGTCCAGAAAGCCCCCAAGAGCCAGGCCGGCAACCGCGATGTCGCCCTCGACGCCGACACCGTCAGGGTCCTCACCGCCTACAAGGCCCTCCGCGCCAAGTGGTGTCTCGCAGCCGGCGAGGCATGGCCCAGCACCGGGCTGTTTTTTGTCCGTCCGGACGGCCACCCCTGGCATCCCAACGCCGTCACCCAACGATTCCGCCGACTCGTCCGCAAGGCCGGACTGCCACCAATCCGCCTACACGACCTCCGACACAGCGCCGCCACCCTGGCCCTCGACGCCGGCGTCGACATCAAAGTCGTCTCCGAACAACTCGGCCACACCACTACCACTCTCACCCGCGACACTTACCAAAGCGTCAGCAAGCAACTCCACCGCGAAGCCGCCGACGCCGTCGCGAACAAGATCAGAAAGAGGCGTTCCAAGGCAGCCTGAGATGCCCGTCCCGAGCAGTTGCCAACGGCCGGTGGTGCCGCACGCACCAACATCCAGCCGCTCGGGACGGGGCGTCGGTCCAGATCCGAGATCAGCTACGACTGGATCTCTGGCGGAAATGACCGGCCAACACGCAGTAAAGCGGACTCGCCCAGTTGAGGGGAATCGATCGGGGCGAGCGTTCGTCTCACACCAAAAAGATCGCCGTTCGCGAAGAGTCTGATTCGCGGCTCCGCAGGTGGCCGCCGAAGGAGGGCTGACCCATGCCCCGACGCCCGACCGCCCTACTGCTGGCACTACCGCTGCTGGCGCTCGCCGCGTGCAGCGCCGTTACCGCCGCGTCGACGCGCCTCCGCAGCGCCGCCACCCGCGACCGCGATACCCGATCCAGGCTGGACCGAATGGTCGGGCCAGCAGGAGGTGATGGACGCCACCAACGCGGTCGGCGAGGCAGCCACAACGCGCTGGCCCAGGGCGTATGCCGGACGCCGTCGACTTGCCCGCCCAACTCCTGCTGGTCCAGCTGCCGACGGGCACGGGGAGCTTGTTCTTGATTGGGCCTACAGAATAGTGAGCTCCACCGAATCGCTGCATGATCAGCATTCAAGCAGCGAACTCGAATTTCGTTGAGCTGCAACTCACCGTTGCGGCTCAACTCCGCGCCGCCCCGCCGCCGCGACCACCTCGAAGACCATCAGACCCGACGGCCCGGCCGGGCCCTCGCCTCGTCCGCCCGGCGTCGACCTCGTCCACGCGATCTTCCACTGATCAGGCCGTGGCCACCGCCGGGCATTCCTTCTCGCAAATATTAGCCCCCACCGGCTTTTCCATCCTCCACGATGCGAGAATGACGCACATTCAGGGCCGGCGCGGGCGGTGAGCCCGGCCTGGCGCCGCGGGAGCGCAGCCGCAGACCCGGCGCTGCGCCGGCCGGTCGCGCCGATGCTCGCCAAGCCGGTCGACGCCGTGCCCGAGGGCCCCGGCCTCGTACATCAACCCAAGTGGGACGGCTGGAGGTGCATCGCCTTCCGCGAGGCCGACGGTGTGTACCTGCAGTCGCGGGTCGGCCGTAACCTGACCACCTACTTTCCGGACATCAGCCGGGCGCTTCGGACACTCCCGCACGGAGTGGTGCTGGACGGCGAGCTGATCGTGTGGGAGCGAGGCAGGACAAACTTCGCGCTGCTTCAGCGGAGGATCACCGCCGGTCGCGGGCTGCTGCGCCTGGCCCGTGATTGCCCCGCCCACTACGTTCTGTTCGATCTGCTGGCCGACGCTGGCGGCGAGTTGGTCTTGGAGCTGCCGCTGTCGGAGCGACGAGCCCGGCTCGAGCAGCTGCTCATCGACGCGCCGACCGAGCTGACCCAGACTCCGCAGACCACCGACATGCAGCAGGTGGCGGACTGGCTGCTGAACTGGACCGTCGCTGCAGGCATTGAGGGCGTGGTGAGCAAGCGCCTGGCCGGCCGATATGAACCGGGCCGGCGGGGCTGGTGGAAGTTCAGGACGAGGCTCGTGACCGAGGCGATCGTCGGCGGGGTCACCGGCAGCATGCGCAGCCCCGTCACCGCGCTGCTCGGCCGGTTCGATCGACGGGGCCGACTCCGTTACACCGGCCGCACCCACCCGCTGACCAGAGTCCAGCGGGAGCAACTCGGCGCGATGCTCTCGCCGCTGCACCCTGTGCAGCACTATCGGGCCGTGTCGGCCCACCCGTGGCCGGAGCCGCTGCCGGCGTCATGGTCTGGGCAACTGGAACGGCCGGAGCCGTTGCAGTACGTGCAGGTGGAGCCGACCGTAGTCGCAGAGATTGACGCGGATGTGGCCTTCGAACACGGCCGCTGGCGGCACGGAGTGCGGTACGCGAGGCCGCGGCCGGACATGTCGGTGTACGACGTACCGCTATTGCTCGGCGAGGAAGAGGGCTACTTCGGCGACCTGGGGTGAGTGCCCGTGGGTCTGCTGATGAGCCGCGAACGCTGCCAGACCCGCTATAGCACCCCCGCAAACAGCCGTCTGAGACCGAGCCGCTCGCATCCGCTTCTGCCGAGGTGCAGATGGTTGATCACGCCGTCTGTCGGACGCAGTGGCGGATCCGCTTCATGTTCGCGCCAGACGGTGCCTCGTCAATGCCCTGTTTGTCGGCTAGACATGATCGTCAGCAGGGGTAGAAACTCACACAATGGCTCCGGGTTCGCACAGTGCAGCGCCTAACGCGGTCGGGTATCAGCATCAGACCTGGTGGGCATTGGTGGAGCTTCTAGGCTCCGGGGTTGACAGACCGGACGCGTCCATCAGTCTTGAGCTGCATGACGACGTCGCCTGGGAGGCGGACAACAACCCGACTCATCTGCTCCAAGTCAAGCATCACCAGCTGACACACCGGGCACTGACCGATACCTCGCCGGACGTTTGGCGAACGCTGAAAGTATGGATGGATACCGCGACGCCGGGTGACACGTCCGGGCCGCAGCTGCTCCTGATCACGACCCAGACAGCAGCTGATGGAACAGCGATCGCCGCCCTGCGGCCGGAGACCCTCGACGAGAAGACCGCCCTCATCGGGCTGGAAGCTGTGGCTAGAGAAACGACCTCACAACAAACCAAGACGGCACGGGAGCAGTTCCTCGAGCTGAGTCCGGCAGACCGCCGAGCCTTCCTCACGAGGATCCGCGTGATCGATGGATCGCCGCACATCCATGACGTGCCCGCGCTGGTTCGCACGCACCTTCACTGGGCGCTGCCGACGGGGCACGAGGAGCTGTTCTTAGCGATGATCTGGCGCTGGTGGGACGAGCAGGCACTGGCCATGTTGCAGGGCAGGCTTTCGAGCCTCGATGTCGGCGTGGCGCGTTCGGCGATCGCCGACATCCGCGACCAGTTCACCAGCGAGAGCCTACCGACCATGGTCGAGTTGCTGGACGTCGATGGCGAGACGGTCGCCGCAGAGTACCGGACCCATACGTTCGTGCAGCAGATGCAGTGGGTTGCCTATCCGCCGCGGAACCTGCAGAAGGCAATCGTCGACTACTACCGCGCTTACGTCCAGACGGTCCGGTGGCTCGACGAGGACCTCATCGGTGTGGCCGAGCTAAACAGATTCGAGGCCGAGCTGGTCGACGAGTGGGATCGTGAGTTCGACTGGATGCTCGACACGCTCGACGACGACGCGGACGAGGCCGCCAAGCAAGAGGCTGGCAAACAGATGCTGCGGCAACTCCTCGCGCAGACCGGCATCAGCGTCCGTGCGCGTTACAACGAGCCGTTCTTCGTTCGCGGCAAGCGCCACGTCCTAGCTGATGCCGGCCGGATCGGCTGGCACCCCGACTTCGAGAGCCGTATCGAGAGGCTGCTGCAGGTCGCCGCATGAGCGGGCACATCACCGTCTTCAAGCACAGCGACGCCCTGGGGGGATCTGTGACGGCGTGGAATGAACGGCCGCCAATCACGGCGGCGATGCTGAACCCCGCGCTGGTCGCGGCGATCCTCGCCACCGCCGCTGATGGGTACCGCAAGGAGTCCAACCGGGCGATGCCGTGGCCGATGGCCTTTATCATCGTCCCGTTAGTCCTGCACCGCGGCACCCGCCAAGCTCTCCCGACCTCGGTCAGAACTCACCTCGCAACGTGGACCTCCCGCAACCCAGCGTTGCGCGCCGGGTTCCCGCCCCGTGCGCAGGGTCTTGTCGAGCCGGTGAAGGAGGGGGTGCGGTTCGGTCTCACTCACGGCGCGCTCACCCTCGAGGGGACCGCGCTACGAGGTAGGACGCGTCGGCCGAAGGGGTTTCAGATGCCCGATGAACTTGCGGACATCCTCCGCAGGGCGAGCTTTGTTGGCCGTTGGTTGGCGAAGATTGACAACACCGCGACAGTGTTTGCGGTACTCGGCGTGACACCCTGACCACTGTGCAGCTGCTCGCGATCATCCTCTACAGCACCCACGGACGTCGGCGCGTCCTCAACTTCACCACCGGCGCGCTCAACATCGTCACCGGGGAGTCGAAGACGGGGAAGAGTGCTCTGCTCGACATCGTCGAGTACTGCCTGGGTCGCGACACGTTGCAGATGCCGATTGGCCCGATCACCAGCACCGTGTCCTGGTACGCGGCGTTGTTCGAGCTCGACGGCGGTCGAGCGTTCGTCGCGCGACCTGCACCTGATGTAGGCAAGGCATCTACCCAGCGCGCGATGTTGGAGTTCGGTAGCGACCTGGCCCCACTAGAGTTCGATGACCTCGTCGTGAACGCCGATTCGGATGCTGTCCGGGAGCAACTCGGGCGCCGCATTGGCATCGAGGAAAATCTGCACGAACCGCCGATAGGGTCTTCCCGGTACCCACTTGAAGCGCACATCGGTCACGCCGCGTTGCTGTGCCTGCAGCGGCAAGGCGAAATCGCCGCCCGCGACTTGCTGTTCCACCGCCAGGGCGACCAGGGCATGGCGCAAACCCTCAAAGACACCGTCCCGTACTTCATCGGCGCCGTACCGCGCGACCAGGCACTCAAGCGTGCCCAGCTCGCTGCCGCCCGTCGCGAGCTGCGGCGCGCGGAAACAACCTACCGGCAAACACTTCGAGCAAGTGAGGCTGCCGATGCGGGCCTAGCGACACTCTGGCGCGAGGCATACGCCCTCGGAATGGTCGACACCCCACAACCGGCGGACCGATCCACCACAGTCGGCCTCCTGCACACCGCCGTCACCGCAGCGGTCAGCGCCCCGGCAACACTCGACTCCGATACCGCCAGCCGCATAGCCGGGCTACAGCGGGAGCGCGACCAACTCCGTGACCAGCTACGCGCCCTCCACGCGGAACGCGACGTGCTCCTGCAGCAGAACGACACAGAGACCGACTTCGCTGGCGCTGTCCGCCTCCAGTCCGCGAGGCTGGCAAGCCTCAACCTCCTCGGGCTGCCCGCCAACAGCAACCCAGCAACTGCCACCGACACCATCGATGAAACACTGCCCTGCCCGCTCTGCGGCTCGCAGCTCACTGAACCAGACCCCTCACCAGAGCAGCTGCGGCAAAGTCTGGTGCAGCTCACCAGCCAGCTCAACGGCGTAGACGCGGCGCGGCCCGCCCGGCGCGCCGCCCTGCAGGCGCTCGACGAGCGGGCCACCTCACTGCGCAACGAACTCAGAGCGGCCGAGGGCGTCATCCAGGCACTCACAGCAAGCCAGACGATCACCGAACAACTTCCCGACACCGCACGCAGGGACTTCACCCGCGGCCGTATCCACGCGACGCTCGCCGCGCTGCCTGGCAGTTCGGACGCCGAGCTGGCGCGGCTCCGCCGTCAATACGAGACTACCCTCGGGCAGGTGCAAGCGCTCGAAGCGGAGCTTGACCCAGCCGAGGAACGCGAGCAACTCACCTCACGCCTGGTGTCTATCAGCCAAGACATGACCCGGTGGGCTGACCGGCTCCAGTTGGAGCACCGCGGTGGGAGCGTCCGTCTCGACCTGAACCGCCTCACCGTCGTCACCGACACCGAGCAAGGCCCGGCACCCCTATTCCGAATCGGTAGCGGGGAGAACTGGGTCGGCTACCACCTCATCACCCACCTCGCGCTGCACCGATACTTCGTACGGCAGCACCGACCAGTCCCCCGCCTGCTCATGCTCGACCAGCCCACCCAGGTGTGGTATCGATCCGAGGTTGACCAGCAATCGGGCACACCCGGCCAGGACACCGACCGGGAAGCAGTCGGTCGCCTCTTCCGACTGATCTACGACGTGATAGTCGAGCTGACACCCAACATGCAAGTCATCGTCTGCGACCACGCAAACCTGCCTGAGGCATGGTTCCAGGACTCCGTGGAGCACAACTGGCGAGGCGGAGAAAAGCTCATCCCCCAAGAATGGCTCGACGAGACGGCGATCGGTTGAGTTCATACGACGCCAGCACGGCCCTCCAAGGTATGTCGCCTTCGCTGCTACAGCTTGCACGTGCCGCCATCGCCGTGGATGCGCGAGAGCTAGGTGGCGTTCCGCAGCCTCGGCGGCCTTGGCAGGAAGTGGACGCATCGCATAATAGTATGCTGCCCGACTTGCTCCGCTAGATCCTTGTCCTGACTGTTAGAGAGGACTTGTGGGGCAGCCAAGAAGCTGCTCTTATGGACTGCTCGGCCGTGTCGATCCTTCAGATCGAAGTCCGTCGGCCGGGTTCGAGGGCTTCATCGCATCGGAAGTGAGCAGGCTTGCGGTCCTACGGGCTAGCTCGGAATGTGGGGGTAGATGAGGAATCTTACAAGTGTGCGTGTAGGAAAGCTCCTCGGTGCATTCGATCACCGCTTTGATTTCCCGGAAAACTGGGAGTTTGTGATTCTGCACGGACCGAATGGTATCGGCAAGACCAAACTGCTGGAGCTAACGCATGCCATCCTACGGGGGGAATTGGCTAGGGTTCACACCATCCCGTTCATAACGATGGTCATGAACTTCAGCGGAGGTTCAACGCTACACGTTCAGCGAACCAAGCGCTCTCAGGGTCCGCACAGAAAAAGCCCGAAGCGTAGCAACGTCTCCTACAAGGACGATTTGCACGGCACTCATTTGGTCTTCCGATACAGCGAGGGCGAGGGTGAGGTCAAGCGCTGGACCGAGCCCATTCTCAGGGATCCGGCCCACGATGCTCCATTCGCGAGCCATCGAGAGATGCTCATGCTCGAAAACTGGATGCTCCAACAGCAGCGAGACTCGAGCTCGATTGAGCCTTGGCTGATGAGGGAATTCCTCAGGCTTAGTCACGGCCGGTACCGCGATGAGGATCGCCATCCGGTTTACAAGAGACTGATTGAGGACGTCAACATCCACCTCATTGAGACTCAACGGCTACTGGATTTGACGCCCTTTCCTAGTAAACCCGATGGCGAGAAGATCGGATCCCGCAGCAAGTCCAGGGCGGAGTCGTACTCCGCAGATATCGCCCGCCGCATCAAGGAAGTATTGGCACAAAGCTCCCCAGTCTCGCAGGAGCTAGACCGGACCTTTCCTGCGCGAGTCCTAACCGGGGATGATCAGCCAGAGCCACCTGACGATGCGGAGATCCGAGAGGAGTACTTCCGCCAAGCGCGCCTACGGGAGCGGTTGGCTCAGATCGATCTGCTAGAAGAGGCTCCTGAGCCTCCAATTCCCGAAGTCCTCCTGCCGTGGCAGCGTCGCGTCCTTTGGACTTACCTGCTGGACTCCAGCCTTAAGCTCGATCAGTTCGAGGATTTTCTAGCGAAGCTTGAACTGCTTATCGAGATTGTGAACTCTCGATTCCTGCACAAATATCTGCGTATCGATCGAGAGAAAGGCTTCGTCTTTGAGACTGCTCAGGGCGAAGAGGTTCGTCCCGAGCAGCTCTCTTCGGGGGAGCAGCACGAACTGGTTCTTGTATACGACCTGCTCTTTCGGGTCCAAGCGGGCAGCTTGGTGCTAATCGACGAGCCCGAGATCTCACTACACGTGAGTTGGCAGCGAGAATTCTTGAACGACATTGTCCGGGTGGCGCGGCTGACGTCTCTTCGATTCGTAGTAGCGACGCACTCTCCACAGATCGCGCACAAGTGGATAGAGAGAACAGTTCCCCTCTTGCCGAGCGCTAATGATAGCGAGGTCGAGGGATGAGCCAGGCAAACGACCTGGTTGAGTCCCTGACCCCAGACGTCCTGCTGATGGAAATAGAGATGCTGCGCACGAAAGACCAGCGGACGATCCTTCTGGTAGAAGGACCGAACGACATGGCAATACTGGAGCCGCATCTGGATGACGTCGAATGCCGCTCGCTGCCCACTGGCGGCAAAGTTAATCTCTTAGCCACCATTCGGTTAGTCAACCAGAGGAAGCTCAAGCGAGTCCTCGGGATAGCTGACCGAGATTGGGAGGGTCTCCTCGCCGCCGCTGTTCGGATCCCGAACGTGATCTACACTGACTTCTATGACATTGATGCGACCGCACTTTTTTCGGGCAACGTGTGTCAGCGCGTTGTGTCAGTTCACTGTGATGGTCCAACCGTGCGCGCGCATCTGACCAAATCTGGGCAGGCGGACCCGCTCTCGGTTCTTGTCGAAGTTGCCTCAGAGGTGGGCGTCCTTAGGATGCTCAACATTCGGAACGGGTGGGGGGTAAAGGTTCGCGACTTTCCTGTTCATGAAGTCATCGATACAGCTACTCTGCAGGTTTCGCAGCCCAGACTAGCCGCCATCGCGGCGGGTAGAAGCAAGGGTGCTGTGCGCGCGGAGGATGTCGCGACCGCGATGAGCGCGTGGTCCTGGGGAACGTATAGCCGCCGGGACTTCTGCTCTGGGCATGACCTGATTTCCGCTCTGGCATTCGTACTAAAGAGTGCGTGGGGCGGGAAACACGTGGGAGTCGAGGCTGCGGGAAGAGCTATTCGCGCCGCGCTTTCGTGTACGGAACTGAAGGCAACCCAGTTCTATGCGGAGGTAAAGAAGTGGGGGGCGACCAGAGGTGCCGCTATCTGGTGCTGCTGACACGCTGTCTCTATGCCTGCTCTCGCATGATGGTTGACGAAACGGCATCGCAGGATGCTTGACGCGAGGTCCTGATCGATAGTTCTGGTGCCTGGGTCGATGGTGGGGCGAGGCTGCCCCGGAGAGGACGGCTCGCGTCTCGGGTTTCCGGCCGTCGGATGGAACGATGCGAACTGTGAGAGCGCGTTTGGGATGTGTGCTGGCCGGGTGTGTCGCACAGTGGGTGCGATCGATGGGCCGGGCTCGGTCGGTAGACGGGCATGGATCGAGCGCGGCGGTACCCGTCTGACCTGACCGATGCCGAGTGGGAGATCGTCGAGCCGATGCTGCCGTCGCCGCAGTGGATGGGCAGACCGGAGAAGCACCCGCGTCGGGCGATCGTCGACGGCATCCTGTACGTGGTGCGTACCGGGTGCGCGTGGCGGTACCTGCCGGTGGACTTCCCGCCCTGGCAGACCGTGTACTCCCACTTCCAACGCCTGAACCGGCGGGGTGTGACCGAGCGGATCCTCACCGAGCTGCGGGAGCAGGTCCGCTTGGCCCACGACCGGCAGCCCGAGCCGACAGCGGGGATTATCGACTCCCAGTCGGTCAGGGCTGCGGACACCGCTCAATGCCTGGCTCGACGCCGACCTCCTCCGGCGATTCTGGCCCACCCTCTGGCTGCCACCCCAACTCCGCCAGCGCTGGGAGGAAGCCTTCCCCGAACTCGCCGCCACCCGTAGCGACGCGGCGTAGCGGTGGACCCTTCTACGAACCACCTCGCCCGCGTGGCCCGCAGATCGAACATCAAATGACCGCGAACCGAACGCACCTGGTGCCGCAGATCGAAAGCCAAGGTCCTCGCGGATCGAAAGTGCGGTCGTTATGATGAGGCCGTGCCCACACCGCACCTAATCCCCCGCCGCGCTGCCGCGCAGGTCAATGCGGCTCTGGCGGACACCCGCGTCGTCTTGATCAGCGGAGCACGCCAAGCAGGGAAGAGCACCCTGGTTCGCCTCGTTGCCGGCGATCGTCTAGCCGAGCGCCGCGATCTTGATCGGGCTCAGGACCGGGCGGCGGCGATCGCCGATCCCGTCGGGTTCGTGGACTCCTCCGAACTCTTGGTCATCGACGAGATTCAGCGCGCTCCGGAACTCCTGTTGGCCATCAAGGCTGCGGTCGACGAGGACCCTCGTCCGGGCCGGTATCTGCTCACCGGCTCGTCACGATTGTTCGGCATGGTTGCCGCCCCGGACGCGTTGCCCGGCCGGATGGAGACTGTGGAACTCTGGCCGTTCTCCCAAGGGGAACTCGACGCTGAGCCGGACGGATTCATCGACGCCGTCTTCACGCTCGGTGCGGACCTGCGACACGAGTCGGAGGTGACCCGCGCCGACTACGCGGCCAGAATAGTGCGCGGTGGCCTACCCGAGGCCACCACCCGTACTGACCCGCGCCGCCGCCAACGGTTCCTCGACGCCTACGTCCAGGCGCTCATCGACCGCGATGTCCGGCAGTTGTCCGACATCCAGCACAAGGGCGAGCTACGCAAACTGGTACGCCTGCTTGCGGCCAGGTCCGCGACCCTCATCGCCGCAAACTCCCTCGAATCCGCCCTCGGACTGAGCCGGCCGACGATCGCCCGCTACCTCCAGGCACTGGAGGAGATCTTTCTGGTCAAGCGGATCCCGGGCTGGTCCCGCAACCTGGGCACCCGGGCCACCGCCGCGTCGAAACTGATCTTCGTCGACTCGGGTATCGCCGCAAACGAGATCGCGACCGACGTCCGGGCACTGCTCCGGCCGGGCGCACCGTTCGGTCCGCTGCTCGAATCATTCGTCCTGTCCGAGCTGTCCCGGCAGCTCACCTGGTCCGAGCAGCTCGTCGACCTGTCCCACTACCGCGACCAGAGCAGGTACGAAGTCGACGCGGTGCTCGAGAACCGAGCTGGTCAGGTGGTCGGGATCGAAGTCAAAGCAGCCACCACCGTCGGACCCGACGACTTCCGCGGGCTACGCCGGCTCGCCGAGCGCCTCGGCAATGACTTCGTCGCCGGCATCGTCCTCTACACCGGAGCCTCCACGCTGCCGTTCGGCGACAGACTCCGCGCCATGCCGGTCAGTACCCTGTGGCAGGCTCCCGCCCCGACAGCAGGCTGACCTCGCCCGCAGGTCGCTCCTCAGCCGGTCAGGGCCGCCGAGGACCGAAAGGGCGTGGTCTCGAGGACCGAAAGGGCCTGGTCCGCTGATCTTCAGCAAGCGATCGCAACTGGACCGCGCAGCGACCGGCACACGAGGCCAAGAAGCAAAGAGCCGCAGGTCATCGGCCCACGGACAGCGGCGGAGCGTCGGGAACACACAGAGGCCATCCCCACCCCCGACCCAGCGAGCACGGCGACCCCAGCCCTGCCGCACCCGCCGCCGGCAATCTCGGACGCGCGGTGCGAGGTCCGGGAGCATCAGCACCTACATCGAGCGGGGAAGAGCTCGGTGTGGAGCAAGCCCTCACCTGGCGCACCGAAGGTCACATACGCCACCCCCACGGAGCGCTACCCGACCTGTTCTTCCCCGCCGACCGATCATGGCTGGTCTCCGCACTCTGGGACGACACCTGGACCTGCGTCGGTGGCCCGGAACCACTGATCCACACCCTCGAACGAGATCCCCCTGGCCAACGCCCGCCGGGTTCGACCCGACGAAGACGCGCTGCCACCGGGCCTGACCCGCGAGTGACACCCGAGGGCTGGCGACGGTCGAGTCAACCGGAACCACGGGGTCATTTTTCAGGCGGAGCCGACAGAGCCAGGTGCGCGCACTCTCTTGGGAAGGAACGATTGTTCGCTGCACGCACCCTCGTAACGCACCCGGGACGCCCAGTCAGTGGCTAGAGAGTTGACGGTTCCTGGCAGAGTCTTCCGATCAACACGGTCCTACCCTCGTCGCTGCGTCAGAGCAGATTGACCGCGTCGCGGCGGCGATGTAGCGGCGTACGATCAGAATGGTGCGGGTCCACGGCCTGCCAACGACATCAATACCTGCGTGGCGAGTAGCTTGCGTATGCCGGTGACGGCGACTGTCCCCACGCGATCGTAGGGCAGCTCCAATTGCAGCCCTTGGACTGCGTTGCGAAGGTCTGTCGTGATCTCGTCCGGACGGAACGTGCCGCCCCAGCCGTTGAGTCCTCCGCGCTGGTTGGTACTGAGGGAAGCCATGCCGGAGATGCAGGCGCCGTCGACCAGGATCAGCCTCGCAGGACCGGAGTAGGTCGTCGTCATAGTCATCAACCCTTCAGGATGTAGCGCCGTGCACCCCGGGTCCCAACTGTCTGACAGTCATCAGGAGGTAAGGCGTCGAGTCCGACCATGGTGTATTCCACCCGACCGCGACCGTACAAGCCTCGACCCTCAGGGCGGCGAGGCGGAATCCGGCTCATTATAGATAATGGTCGATGCTTGGCAGACTGGCGCCCGAGGTCCGAATCGATCCAGGGAGGAGAACGGGGGCAATTTGACCTGGCTCCACGCCGAGCTGACCGGCCTTCTGCCGATCAGACGGTTTCGCGATGCCCTGGTGAGCGCATGAAACGCCGAACGGCGGCCCGCTGAACCAGTCGGGCCGCCGTTGGCAGAGTGTGGATCAAAGCGGGCGGATGTTCTCCGCCTGCGGGCCCTTCTGGCCCTGGGTGATGTCGAACTCCACCTTCTGATTCTCGTCGAGGCTGCGGAAGCCGCTCGCCGAGATCGCGGAGAAGTGGGCGAAGACGTCAGCGCCGCCGTCGTCCGGGCTGATGAAGCCGAAGCCCTTGTCGGCGTTGAACCACTTCACGGTGCCTGTAGTCATGTCTGCTCCTTCGCAGGCTGTGAGAGACCGCATTGTGCGGGCCCTTACGCCGCCGCGTTGATCACCCGCGTCGAAACGACACGAAAAACGAAAAGCGCCTGGATGGGTTTCAGATGCCCCATCAGGCGCCGGAAAACGTCTACGGAAATCAAAACTGCAACTCGGCTACCGTAGCACATGATCCGTGGTTGATCCGATGGCGGTGAGTGGACCTGGCCACTGAGCTTGCTTCCCTGCGGAGGCGCGCCCGGATCCACGCCGCGCTCGGCGAACCCGGCGCGCCTGGCGATCGTGGACGCGCTCACCCTGGTGACGCCGCTCCCCTCGACGAGATGCGCGACCTCCTCACCGTCCTCGACGCCCTCCATACCCGCCACCGGCACCGACCGCGCCGACCTGCTCGACAGGCTTGCCACGTTCCACACCCGCCTCCACAGCCCGCGTCACTGCCCTACGCGACCGACTCGCCACGGCCGAGGGCTTCGCCAACACCCTCCGCGCCGAACTCGAGGATCACGGCCCTGGCGGCCCCACTACCTGAGTACCGCCGCCGCCTGGCCAGCGACGGCCTGCTCGGTCCGGTCGGCGGCGACTGGCACCGCGTCCCCCTCGCGCGACCCGGCGCGGCGTGCGCCGGGCGAGGCCACCGTGTCGTACTGGTGCGGGATGGGTGGATCACCCGCGTACTCTGACCGGTCGGGCGGCCCCGAGAGGGCAGGGGTGAAGGTTGGTGGGCATGGGCGAGCGGGACGCACTGCGAGGTCTGCTGCGGCGTTCGCGCCACGCCCTGCCTGAGGACCTGCCGGGGATGGCACGGTGGGCCGCCCGGCAGCTCAGCGCCGACGACATGGTCCTCTACCTGGTCGATCACGAGCAGCGTCAGCTCCTGCCCCTGCCCGGCCCGGACGCGCCGCGCCGGGAAGCGCTGACCATCGAGGGAACCCTGGCCGGCCGGGCGTTCAGCATGCTGCGCCCCGTCCGCAGCCCGGTGGACGACGGTGCGCGGTTGTGGTTGCCGCTGCTCAACGGTCCGGAGCGCATGGGCGTCGCGGAGGTGGTCGCGGCGGCTGCCGTGCCCGACTCCGCGGTAGCGGCGTTCGAGGCGGTCGCCTCCCTGCTCACCGAAATGGTGATCACACGGTCGTACTACAGCGACACGATCGAGCAGGTCCGCCGCCGCGAGCCGATGCGCCTGCCAGCCGAGATGCTGCGCGCCCAACTCCCACCGCTCACCTTCTCCACCGGCAACCTGATCATCAGCGGGATCCTGGAGCCCTGCTACGAAGTGGGTGGTGACGCCTTCGACTACGCGGTCAACGGCGACATCGCCCACCTCGCCCTGCTCGACGCCGTCGGGCACGGCTCCGGCGGCGGAATGCGTGCCGTGATCCTCGCCAGCCTGGCCCTGGCCGCGTATCGCAACGCTCGCCGGGGCGGGTTCGACCTGGTCGAGACGTACCACCACATCGACAGCGCGGTGCGTGAGCACGACCGGCGCGGGCTGATCACCGGCGTGTTGGCCGAACTCGACCAACGCACCGGCCGGCTGCGCGTCATCTCCGCCGGACACCCGGGCGGGCTGGTGCTCCGCAACGGCAGGGTCGCCACCGTCCTGCCCACCCCCACCGCCCTGCCCGTGGCCCTGGGCGACCGGCGTCCTCCGGTGGTAGTGGAGGAATCCCTCGAACCCGGCGACGACGTGCTCTTCTACACCGACGGCATCATCGAGGCCCGGTCGGCCGACGGAACGCGGTTCGGCACCGAGCGGCTGGTCGACTTCACCGTCCGGGCCCTGGCCGACGGACTTCCGCTACCAGAGACCGCCCGGCGTCTCGTCCACGCGATCCTCGCCTACCAGGACGACCAACTCCAGGACGACGCCACCGTACTCATGGTCCGCTTCCTTGAGCCCACGACAGGCCGCGGCTGACCATCCCACGGCCCCAGCGTCACCCGTTCAGAACGCGGCGGGCGGCGGATCTGCCACCCGGCCGAACAGCCGCGTGAGGCCGGTCATGTCGAGGACCCGGCCAACCTGCCCGGCGGCGTTGACCAGGGAGAGATCCACTCCCCGGTCAGCCGCGTGGTGGTACGCGCCGACCAGGATGCTCAGCACGGTCGAGTCGATGAAGGCCACCCCCGCCAGGTCCACCTCCACCGTCGCGGCCTGGGCGATCGTCTCGTGCAACAGGTCGTCGAGACGGTCGGCGCCCGACATGTCGATCTCACCCGACAGCACCACGACACGGCGAGCGGCACCGACGTCGACACGCCATTGCCAGGTCTGCTCCGAGGCCACGGTCACCGTCCCTCGTTCACGATCGATCGGGTCGGCAGCCGCGCCGTCACCGAGGCGGTCGTACCCTGACCGGAGTTGTCGACCATCAGTCCATCGGTGAGCTGCTGCGCCAGCCACAGTCCCCGGTGGCCGACCTCCCCCGGCGACGGCAGCGCGACCTCTACCTCACCCAACCCGGGCCCGTCGTCGCTGACCTGGCAGATCAGCAGGTCAGCGTGCCGCCGCAGACGCACCTCGCCGCTACCCCCGCCATGACGCACCACGTTGGTGACCAACTCGTGCACCGCCAACACGAAGTCCTCCAGCCCATGGCCCACCAAACCCGCCGAATGGGCTGCCGCGGCGACCGCGTGTCGCAGCGCGGTCACCCGCGCAGCGCTGATCTCTTCCGACAACAGCACCGCTTCGTCGGCGCCACGAGCGGTGCGCCACCCGGCACCCACGTCGTCCGTCCCGCCGCTGCCCATGGTCGGACGCTACACGCCGCCGACCCGCCCCGCGCGGGCACCGGCGGCCGACGGCCGCCTCGGACCGCCGGTCACGAACAGCAACATCCCGGCCGACGGCCGGGATGCGAAGAGGTGTGACAAGCAGGAGTAGGGGCTACCAGGACCGAGCCGGCAACGGGGGACTCTCGCTCTGGCGGGCGGCCGGCTCATCGCCCGGCGACCTCAGCCGAGAGCGGGCCGGCCGGTCTGCTGCCGCGGCCCACGCTACTGCTTCTCGTTCTGCCGCAGGGCTTCCTCGAGCTGGTCTTCCAAGATGATGATCCGGCATGCGGCTTCCAGGGCGATGCCCTGATCCACCATCTCGCGGGCCCGGGCGGCCAGACGCAACTGGTAGCGGGAGTAGCGGCGGTGCCCGCCGGCCGAGCGGTGCGGGTTGATCAGTCTGGCCTCGTCCAGGCGGCGCAGGAAGTCCTGCGTGGTGCCGAGCATCTCCGCGGCCTGACCGATGGTGTAGGCCGGAGTGTTCTCGTCGCCGAACATGTCATCGGGGTTTTGCCCCATGTCACCTCCACGTCGAGGGCCCCGGCGCTCACGCGCCGGGGCCCAGGGTTACGGGTCAGAACACCATCTACCGACAGGAACGTCGGCTTGTCGTATCCGCACCAGCCGCTGAAGGCTTCGGGTGCGAGGATCGCATCTGCGTGACCGGAGACCACCTCTCGTTCGATGGAAACTGCGGTGTCCGCCGAGCCTGGAATGACGGCTACTGGCGGGCGATCCAACGGTGTACGGCCCTCCCTTTCCTCTGCTTCTTCTTGCTCTTGCGGTCGTACGGTCCGCCGGCGCCGGAACCCACGCGACTTCATGGCCCCGACACGTGCGGCGAACATCAGCTGGAGCCCTGAGCAAACCTTGGCCCCACCTGCGTGCCCCCATCGCGCATCACACGTTGGGGCTGACGTGCTCCTACTGCCATTCTGGCGAAACTTCTTGCCGTCCGTCGTGACCTCACGGCCGGGCGGCCCGTCTACGTCTTGACGGATCTTCTCTCTCGACTCGAAGAAGAGTATTCCACACCGCCGAGAGTGTCTAGCCGTTTCAGCCTAGATTCTCTGGTCCGCCGTCGTCAGGGTCACCGGCGTGCCGCAGCAGGCACGACGAGGTCCGCGCCGACATCGACCCGACACCGGTACCGCCTACCGACCGATCAACAGCGTCGTACGGCCGCGACGCACTCCGGCCGGCACGCCCGTTGTCCCACGACAGCGAGACCCAGCCCCGCACGTTCTCTCCCCGCCGCGCCACGAGCATCGCGGACACCGATGACGGTCTCCGCTCTCTACGCTGCTCCCATGGCAGCGTGTCCCGAGCTGACCAGGCCGCTCCCCCACGCGGGGTCCGGTCATGGTCTCTCCGGGGCAACCCCGGGGACGCGACACTCACCTCGGCACCACACCACAGGTGCGTCGGCACGCTCCGCGAGCCTGTGCACCCGCACGACCGGGCATCGTCGGGACACGCTGCCACCCCTACCGGCCTGCCCGTGACCACCATCCATGCCCTGGCCGCCGCGCTCGCCGACGCGTTCCTCGCCGGCGACGGCTTGCGCCGCGGCGATCTCGTCGACCAGGGTGGGCTCGTCCTCGGGGTCCGACGGCGATGGCTGTGGCCGGCCGCCGACGCGGTGCTGGGCGCCTACCCGCGCCCACCCACCGACCGGCCGCGCGAGCTGGCCACGTTCCTGAGCACCCTCGGCCCGTGACGCCGACCCGCACGGTCCGCCGTCCCTGGCACACCCCCGTCATCGACACCGTCGACGACCTGGCCGCAATGCTCGACCTGAGCATCGAACACCTCGACTGGTACGCCGACCGACGCGCCATGAACCGACGCGCCACCGCCCACCGGCTGCACCACTACCACTACCGGTGGACCGACCACGGGCGGCTGATCGAGATACCCAAGTCTCGGCTCCGCGCCCTGCAAGGCCGGCTGCTCGCCGAGGCACTCGGCCCCATCCCGGTCCACTCCGCCGCCCACGGCTTCGTACCCGGCCGCTCCGCACACACCTTCGCCGCCGCCCACACCGCGCAGCCGGTCGTCGTCCGGATCGACCTGCTCGCCTTCTTCACCCACATCCCCGCCACCCGCGTCCACAGACTGTTCCGCACCGCCGGCTACCCCGAACCCGTCGCCCACACCCTCACCGGACTCTGCACCAACCGCACCCCGCACCCCGTTCTCCGCCGCGCACCCACCGACCTAACGCACCGGGCGGCCCGGCTCACCGCGCTGCGCACCGGCCACCTGCCCCAAGGAGCGCCCACCTCACCCGCACTGGCCAACCTGCGCGCCTACCGACTCGACCGCCGCCTCACCGGGCTCGCCGATGCCTTCGAGACCACCTACACTCGATACGCCGACGACCTCGCCTTCTCCGGCGACCTCACCACCCGCCGGATCGACGACCTGATCGCCGTCGTCACCGACATCGCCCGCGACGAGGGCTTCCAAGTCCACCCAGCCAAGACCCGCGTCCGTAGCCGAGCCGACCGGCAGCTCCTCGCCGGACTCGTCGTCAACCAACACCCCGCCACACCACGGGACGAATACGACCAGCTCCGCGCCATCCTCCACAACGCCGCCCGCACGGCCTCGCCGCGCAGAGCCGGACCGGCCACCCCGACTTCGCTCATCGGACGAGTTCTCTGGGTCGGTCATCACCATCCGGCACGCGCAGCCAAACTCGCCACGCTGCTGGCCCGAGCTCGTGCGGCACCGTAAACTGACGCGGCGCGGCAACCTCACGGGATCTCGGCAAGGGACGCATCGCACGACCGAAGCAGGTCCTGAGCAGGACTTACGCCTGTTCTGCTGATCTTCGGCAAGCGAGCACAGCAATGCCCGTGTGCGACCCACTAATGTGAATACGGAATAGGAACCTGCAGGTAGCGAGCCTCTGGGTACAGATAGAGCGTCGCCTTAAGAGCGGCACCGCCGAGGCGTGCATAGTTCGAACCGATGAGCAGCGCGGGTTGGTGGTCGACGCGGAAAGACCGCGATTGCGTGGGCTCTGGTAGTCGCGGCGTTCGCTCCGTGGGTGGTGCCCGTCCGTCGTCGGGTCGTGGCGGGCAGTTGGGCAGCGCCCGAGTGCTCACGGTGGTTGTGTGTGACGACGGTGATGGCGGGTACCCGCGCCCGTGAACAACGGGTGGCAGGAGCAACCTCATGCTCGGGTCCCTCCCGGGAAGCGGCCTGCGCCGGGTCGGGCCGGCGACGAGGCACTGCAGCCGGATCGTCGGTGTGGCGGCGGAGGGATTGTCGTGGTGTCGGCCGACATCGGCGCGGGCCACGACGCTGCCGCCGCTGAACTGGCTGCCCGGCTCGCCGTCGACGGCGTCGAGGTGCACCACCTCAACTTCTTTGCGTCACTGCCCAAGCCCCTGCACCGGGTGATCCGCGAGGGCTATCGGGCACTGTTGCGCTGGTGTCCACTCAGCTACGACGCCTTGTTCACGGTCACTGACCGTTCGCCACCGCTGGTGGCGACGATCAGGTCGGCGTTGCGGCCGGCCCGCCGGCGGATGCTGATGCAAGTGCCTCCGGACGCTGGCCTGGTCGTGTCGACGTTCCCGTTCGCCAACCAGGTCCTCGGGCCGCTGCGCCATACCGGGCGGCTGGACACACCGGTCGTCACCTATGTCACCGACTTCGTGATCCACCCGACCTGGATGGCGACCGGCGTGGACACCTACTGCGTCATCCACGAGGCCACCCAGCAGCAGGCCGCGGTTCGAGGCGCACCGGATGTCCGACTCGTCGACCCGCTGGTGCCCGCCCGGTACCGGCCTCGGACGGAGGCTACCAGACGCGCCGCCCGCGCCCAGTTCGCGCTGCCCGAAAAGGGAAGGCTGGCGCTCATCGTTGCCGGGTCCTGGGGTGCAGGCGACGTGGCCCGCACCGCCAGCGATGTGCTGGCCGCCGGTTGTGTCACGCCGGTGGTGGTGTGCGGACGCAACGACAGCCTGCGCCGGCGGCTGGCCGGACTACCCGGCCACGTCATGGGGTGGGTCGACGACATGCCCACCCTCATGCAGGCGGTGGACCTGGTCGTGGAGAACGCCGGTGGCCTCACCTGCCAGCAGGCCCTGACCGTGGGTCTGCCCACCATCACCTACCGCCCGATTCCCGGCCACGGCCGAGCCAACGCGCAGGTGCTCGCCGACGCCGGCCTGACCACCTATGTCCGAAGCCCCACGGACCTGTGCCAGGAGTTGACCCGCGCAGCGGCTCCCACGGTGCCGGCGCTCGCCGGCGCCGCCGACGTGGCCGCGATCGTGGCCGCGGCCCTCTGGTCCGGGACCGGACCAAACGGGAACTCGCGGTGACGTCCCGGCGCTCACCAGCGCACCACCCCCGCGCCCGACCATGATCCTTTACGCGCTGGCCGGGGCCTTCAGCTTCGCGTTGTCCGCCGCGCTGCACCAGCGCGCCGCGACCCGACAACCCCGCTTCGCAGTGCTCGATCCGCGGCTGCTGCTGCGGCTGTTCCGCAACCGCCTGTGGCTCTCCGGCTGGATCCCGGACACGGCCGGAGTCGTCTTCCAGGTGCTCGCGTTGCGTGTCGGCGCGCTCGCGGTCGTGCAACCCGTGATGGCCAGCGGGCTGTTCATGGCAGTGCTGATCGAGGCCGTCATCGCCGGCCGGCGCGTCGCGCGCCGGGACCTGCTCGCGGTCGCGGTGGGCGTGGTGGGCCTGACCGCGTTCCTGCTCCTCGCCGACGTCCACGCCGGCGTGACCCGCCCTGCGCCGACGGCTTGGACGGTTGCCATGAGCTGCGCGGTAGCGGCCATCGCGGTCTGCGTCGTGGCCGCGCGCCACCGCCATGGCGCTGCGCGGGGCGCGCTGTTGGGCGTAGCCGGCGGCGTCGCGTACAGCTTCGCGGCGGCGCTGGTCAAGGATCTCGCCAGCGGGCCAGCCGGCTCTCTGCTGGGGGTCGTGGTCAGCTGGCGGGCCGCGGCGCTGGTGGTGGCCGTCGCCCTCGGGCTGATGGTGAATCAGGCCGCGTTCCAGCACGGTCGCCTCGCCGCGCCCCTGACAGCTCTCACGCTCACCGATCCCGTGGTGAGCGTCCTCGTCGCCATCACGGTCTTTCGGGAAACCTTCTCCGACGAGCCCATCCGGGTCGTCGGTCTCGTCCTGGCGGCCGTTACGGTCGGTGGCGGGGTGTGGCTCGCCGCTTCCGCCTGCTCGACCGGAGCCGACGAACACCATCAACGCTGACAACCGTGCGGCGTCGGGGACTCATGTACAGACCTTTGTGCCTCGGTTGGCCGTGACCGGCCGCCGAGGCCTGCCCGATCAGGGCTGCGAGGTCCTTCGGCGGATGTAGAGCAGCAATGCTGTGCCAGTGGCGACGGCGATGCCACCGAGGCCGGTTCCATCGCACCATGACACAGCGGTGAGCTATCAAACGGATGTACTCCAGCGAGTCAGGCCGTCGAAAAGCCCTACCGGCCTGGCTCACGAATACAGCCATCACAGGCCCCACACCGCGATCGGCAAGCGCCGCACCCATCACCCGCCTAACCAACCTCCCTGGGCAGTACATCTAGCTCACGCAACACGCTATTCGTGGTTTTCGTCCGGTGCGTTCGGGAACGCTACATTCACGGCAGGACGCAGCCGATCCCGTTGACGCGAGAGCCGATGCACAGCGACGGCTCCGTGGTGGGACGGCAGTCGCGCATGCCCTGTCGAGAGGCACGCCCGGATGAACGGTTGCTGATGATGCGGTGGAACGCTGCCACGGAACAGTTCGGTCGCCTCGACTCGTCGCGGACCCCACCGTACGGGCTGGCCATCTGCCGGGCACTCGGGGCGGCCGGTTCCCTGGTGACCGTGCTGGGCGGCCAGGTGGCGGGCGTACGGCCACTGGGCGAGGTCGCGATCGACCTGCCGATCGTTCTCGCCCTCCGGGCGTCCACGGCGCTGTCCGTGTTCGTGGTCTACGTCGGGCTCGGCATGCTCGTCGTCGCCTGGTGGCGGGTGGGCATCCTGGTGCGTACCGTCGACCGGGTACCCGTGCCCGCACTGGCGACGACAGCCGCGTGGTGGTCTCTTCCCTTCGCCCTCACCACGCCCGTCTTCAGCGGCGACGCTCACAGCTACCTGGCCCAGGGAGCCATGACCAGCGCCGGCCTCGACCCGTACCGAACGGGACCGGCGGCGTTGGGCGGGCCCCTCACCGTAAACGTGCCCGACATCTGGCAGCACACTCCCGCACCGTACGGCCCGGTCTTCCTCAACCTCGCAAGCTGGGTGACCGACGCGACCGGCGGCGGCGTCTGGGCCGGCATTCTCGGGATGCGTCTGCTCGCGCTGCTGGGGGTGGGCCTGCTGGTCTGGTCCGTACCCCGGCTGGCCCGCCAATGCGGGGCGCGGCCGGCCGCGGCGATGTGGTTGGGGGTGCTCAACCCGCTCGTGCTGCTCCACCTCGTCGGTGACGCCCACAACGAGGCGGTGATGCTGGGGCTGATGTGTCTGGGGCTGCTCCTGGTGCTGCGGCGCCGGCCCGTGTCGGGGGTCATGCTGATCACACTCGCCGTGCTCGTCAAGGCACCGGCGGCCCTGGCGATCGCCTTCGTCGTGCCCATCTGGGCACGCCAACTGGGCGGCCCCCGCGCGAGGCTGCGGGCAGCGCTGTTGGCGGCCTCGATCTCCGGCGCCACCGCTCTGGCAGTCACGGCCCTGGCGGGGACCGGCTTCGGGTGGGTACGGGCGCTGGGGACTCCCACGCACGCCCGTACCTGGATGTCGATCAGCACGGACCTGGGCTGGGCGGTCGGCGCGGTGCTGCACCATGTCCTAGGCGTGGATGTCGAGCAGGCCCGGCACGTGGTGTGGCTGGTCGGCCTCGTCATCGCCGCTGGTGTCTGCCTGCTCCTGTGGCGGCGCAGCGAGCGGATCGGTCCGGTCGCTGCCCTCGGATGCTGCCTCGGGGTGGTCGTGCTCGCCAGTCCCGTCGTGCATCCGTGGTATCTGCTGTGGGCGCTCCTACCGCTGGCGGCGGCCGCACGTGGCACCGCGGCCCGCCGGTGGGTCGCGGCCGGTTCGGTGGGCCTCGTCCTACTGGTCCTGCCAGGCGGTGTCCAACCCAGCCTGCCGGCCGTCCTCGGGGCGCTGCTCGGCACGACGGCGGTCGTGGTCGCGGCGGCGGTCGCCCAACTGTTGCAACAGCATGTGTCGCAACGGCTGGCGGCCGATGCGGTCGAGTTGACGGCGTGTGACGCTCCGTAAACTATTGACCTCGTGACCTGCGTCGGACTCAGGAAGTACTCTTCGGCCGTGAACGCTGCCGAACCCGTCCGGTTGAAATCTCCTCGATAGCGTGGAGGCCGCTCAGCCGCTGCTCGCACCTGTCACGGCCAGCTGAGACGCGAAACGTTCCCGGTTGCCGCTAAATCGTTACTCAGCGACTGGCGGCGCTTACGATCAGCCTGAAGGAGGGCGTATCACCGATAATGATCGCGCGTAAGGGCAGGTGGGCTGCCGGATATCGGCACCAGCTCCAACCATCGACCGTCGGCAGCCGACGGCATACGACCGGACCGGGTGGCCCGTGACGGGCGACGCGGCGGTGGGGTTGGGACGCCGGGCAGGCGGCCCGCAACGAGCCACCCTGTTGGAATTGTTCCTCGATCTGGTGTTCGTTGCCGCTCTTGCGTTGATCTCGCAGAAACTGGCCGCCGATCTGACCTTGGCCGGTGCCTTTGAAACGCTGGTGCTGATGGCGGCGGTCTGGTGGGTCTGGTCGATCACCGCGCTCACGACCGATCTCTACCTGCCGCACCGACCCCCGATCTACCTCATGACCGTCTCGGTCATGTTCGGCACCATGTTGATGGCCGTCGCGCTGCCTGCGGCCTTCACCCGTGATGCCATGGTCTTCGCGGGCGCCTACGTGGCGATCCACCTCGGCCGCAGCCTCATCCTGGTACCCGCTTTACGGAGCCAGCAGGCACGCCGGCACGCCGGGCGGTTCCTCTTCTGGTTCTCCGTCTCGGCCGTACCGTGGCTCGCCGGAGCCGCCATGGCAGGTCCCGCGCGTGGCGCGTTGTGGATGGCCGCCCTCACCCTGGACTACGGGGCGGCCTGGCTCCGCTACCCCACACCCTGGCTGGGACGGGTGCCCCGGTCGCAGTACGGGTTGGCGGCCGAACACCTGGCCGAGCGTTACCAGCAGTTCTTCACTCTCGCCCTCGGCGATCTCATCCTGGTCACCAGCCTCACGTACGCCGGCAACGGGTTCACGCTCGACCAGACCATCGCGTTCACGGTCGCGTTCGCCACCACCGTGTTGCTGTGGCGGATCTACGTCCAACGCGCCGGAGCACTGCTCCAGAGCAGCATCGAGTCCTCCCGTGATCCGGGCCGGCTCGTGCGGTCCGCGCCCTACACCCACCTGATCATGGTAGCTGGCGTGGCCGTCACCTCGGCCGGAGCCGAAGCGGTCATCCATCATCCCACCGGAAATAGCGGCCCCGGACTGATCGGCGTCGTTCTCGGCGGACCAGCCTTGTTCATGGCCGGCCGAGCCCGATTCGAGTACGAGGTATTCAGCCGGGTCTCCCCGTCCCGGCTGGTCGCGCTGCTCGTGCTGGCCGCCGCCGCGCCGGCACTGGTCCTGGCGCATGGACCACCGCTGGGCGCTGCCATCATCGCCACCCTGGTCCTGGCCGGGATCGCCACCGCGGACATCGTTCGCGCTCATGGCCGCCCACCCGAACCACCATCCCCCGCCTTCTAGCGCCTACGACGAACGTTCGCGGTGTTGGTTGACACGCCGCCCGGCCTGCCGGCCTGGAGGACATCCTGGCGTTCAGGCTGTCGCGGTGGCAGATCCTCACCGTGAGGGTGGCCGTGAAGGTGCCCGGGTTGGCGTTCGAGTACGAAGGCCGACCGAGCAGGAAGGTCAGACAGCCGACGTCACGAACATGTTCGCGACGTTTCCTCCTAGCTCAGAGACAATTCAACATCAACGACGGTCAGTAAGCTGAAACAGGACTACCTCCGCCGCACCTTGCTACGCGAGCACGACAGCGCGCACATCAACCCCGTTACACCAGCATTGAGCCTTTTCCAACCTGACGCTTCTATAGGTGAGCCGGTTCTGGGAGGGATTGGTATCGGTAGGGTTCGACGTCGGTGATCGACGAGTGACTCATGCAAGATCTGGCCGCCGTCAGATGGCGTGCCGTGGAGCTGACTTGTCCTCGTGGGTTGCCGGCGTCGGCCCGGCCCACCTTGTTGGCCTGATCAGAAGCCTGTCCGCGAAGGGTGTGCAGCCCGTGTCGCGTGACTCATCACAGATGTGCCGCCGGGTGATCGCTCCCGGGCCGACGCCGTCCGAACGTCGTCCCGTGCAAGGGAGAAACCGTCCGTGCCTTCCATCCTGGCAGAACGTCTGGCTGACCGTGTCGATGCGGTCGTCGGTGTGGACACCCATACCGATACGCACACCGCTGCGGTCCTCACTGCGGTCGGTACCGTGCTGGCCGAGATCACCGTGCCGGCCACCGACGAGGGCGCCGGTGTCCTGCTGGCCTGGGCCGGGCGGCAGACGATCATGCTGGGAGCGGGCCGGCGGGCCTGGGCCCTGGACGGTGCTCGCAGTCACGGTGTCGGCCTGCTGCGCGTGTTGCGTGCCGCGGGTGAGTACGTCCTGGAAGCACCCAAACCCGTTGCCGGGCGCCGCCGACGAGGCGGCAAGTCCGACGCGCTGGACGCCGTGCACGCCGCTCGTGGCGTCCTGGCCGCCGACCACGTCGCCACACCCCGCACCGACGGCGACCGGGAAGCCCTGCGCCTGCTGCACGTCTGCCGCCGCCACTACAGCGACACCCGCACCGCCACCATCAACCTGTTCAAATCGGTGATCCTCACCGCCGACGACGACCTGCGCGCACAGATGCGTGGGCTGAGCACCCTGCGACAGGTCCAACACGCCACCACCCTCACCACCAGCAGCGGCAGCGGTCTCGACCGGCTGCGCCGCACTCAACTGGCAGCACTCGCCGAGCAGATCCTAACCCTCGACCAGCTCCTGAAAACCAACCTCACCGAGATCCGCACCCTGGTCGACAAACTCTGCCCAACCCTGCTCGAGCAGCCCGGCATCGGCCCCGTCACCGCCGCGATTGCGCTGAGCGCCTGGTCGCACCCCGGCCGGTTCCGCAACGAGGCCGCCTTCGCCTCACTCGCCGGCGTCAGCCCCATCCCCGCCAGCTCCGGGCGCATCACCCGCCACCGCCTCAACCGAGGCGGCGACCGCACCCTCAACGCCGCCCTGCACACCATCGCCAAAACCCGGCAACGATGCCACCAACCCACCAAGGACTACATCAACCGCCGCACCACCGAAGGCCGCACCCCAGCCGAGATCACCCGCAGCCTCAAACGCTACATAGCCCGCCAAATCTGGCGCACCCTCGAAGCCACCGCTTGACAAACACCTTCACAGATCTTGCAGGTCAGGGGCGGTGCGCGCAGCCCGGGGATCGATGAGGGGTGAGGCTCCAGGTAAGACAGCAAATCGACCAAAACCCGATGCCCCAACACGGGAGCCTCGCCTGTGCTGTCTTACCCGTCCATGATTTCGTTGTCCAGCCGGACCCTGAACCATCTCGCTGACCGTATCCGCAGCCACCGCAACCAGCGCCGATCCAGGTGGCGGCGCCTCGACGCGGGACAGCAGGCACTGCTCGCCCTGGCTCACCTGCGCAACGGTGATACCTACACCCGGCTGGCCCCCGGGTTCGCCGTCGGCGTGAGCACCGCATGGCGGTACGTGCAGGAAGCGATAGCCTGCTCGCGACGGCCGCCGATGACCTGGCCACCGTTATGAACCGGATCCGCCGACTGGCGTACGCGATCCTGGACGGCACCCTCATCCGGATCGACCGGGTCGCCGACCGGAAGCCGAACTACTCCGGAAAACATCAGCGGCACGGCGTGAACGTGCAGGTCATCGCCGACGCGGCTGGCCGCCTCGTTTGGGCTTCGCCGGCACTGCCCGGCTCGGTCCACGACCTGACCGCAGCCCGAACCCACGGCATCATCGAGGCACTGACCAGTACAGACGTGATGACCTTCACCGATAAGGGCTATCAAGGAGCCCGCGGCAGCGTGCGCCCGCCTTTCAAGCGGCGCCGCTTCCGGCCCACAAGCTGTCACGCCGGCAGAAGTCCGTGAACCGCGCCCACGCGAAAATCCGCGCCCGCAGCGAACGCGATCGCCACCCTCAAGACCTGGAGGAGCCTGGCCAAGCTGCGCTGCTGCCCACGGCGAGCGACCACGATCGCGCAGGCCATCCTCGTTCTGCACCACGTCGAAGCCAACCGGCCATGCAGGATGAAAAGGCTCATAATTTTGGCACCCTACAGGCGCGTGTGCGGGTCGTGGCAGGGCTTGAGGCTTGACTGAGATCGGAACTCGGTGGGGGCGACGGTCGAGCGGTCCCACGTGACGTGAGTCGTCTTCAGCGCGAGGGACTCATCGTTCCTGTGACGGGAGGTTCGCCCCTGAGTAGCTGCGATTCGCCGGCTTTGCGGGTTCGGGAGTTTGGCGCAGAGGCAGGTTGGATTCCTGCGTTTTGGCTTCTCGTCACACCGGGTCAGGCCCGGGCGCACCGGGACGACCTCGACCCTTGCGGACGAGCGAAACCATCCCCCGGGTCACACCGACAAGGATCACGGCGCCGGGAAGAATGGCCACCAGGGACAGTAGGAGGTTGCCGAACTGCTGGCTCCCGACGGACTCCGTCGACTCGCCACGCGCGACTCCGTCGATCACGGTCACACATCGGCTGCTCTCGGGATCGCAGGTGGAGGCATTCAGGTTGAAGGAGATGCCGAACCAGATCAACCCGATACCCACCGCTGCGCCGAGCAGCAGACCCGTGACCGTCGCCGCCGCGACGAAGCCCCTGCTCCGGCTCCCCACCCGCGCGGGTCCACCCGCGTTGGCAGGGAGTGACCCGCGTTGACCTGTGTTGACCCGCCGATCCGTCGCAGCCGACGACCACACGCCGACCACACCGGGCCGGGACCATCGACAAGATCATTGGCCCTGATTGGCCTGGAGTGGCACAGGTTGACTCGGGGTGGCCCCCGCTGGAGAGCACACAGCGCACACATCGGCAAGATCGATAGCGGGTCCCCCCGACCCCGTCATGCCTAGGCACCAGCCGCTCGCTGGTGCCGTTGCGGATGCTAACGCTTCATCGCACGAGCTTAGGGCCGGTCGCCGGTCGGCTACGCCGAGCAGCATCCTGATTCAGGGCACGTAAGAGCTCGAACCCCCTACCTTCTGATCCGTAGGAGCGAGCGTGACGGGCGGCCCCGGCGATCACCTCGCCGCCGGCTTGGTACCGGCGTTACAACGAGCCGTGACCGCGCCGGTGCTCGCCCACCAGCGACAACTCCACCGACGAGCGCACCGGCGCGTCACCGCACAACAACGCGTCCGCCAGCTCGAACAACGCATCCGCACGAGCGGTCAGACAACGGTAGAACTCACGCCGGAACACCGCCAGCCGCCCGACCTCATCGGTCGGCCCGGCATCGTGCACACTGATCACCAGACAGCCCTTGGTTTGCGATCTTCTTCCCTAGACAAGAGGAATGATCGATCAAGGGCTGTCCCCGTGATCAGCCGGGGTCGATACCACCGCCCAGCAGCTTAAAGATCAAGCTAGCCGCACCCGGCCAATGGCTTCGAGTCAGGTCCACTTGCGGCTCGCGATCTCGTCAGAGAGCTGCTGCACACGGGCGGGGTCCGCGTCACGGGCAAGGGCGACGTAGTGGTCCATGACGGCCGGCCGGTAGCGCACGGGCAACGTCTGTCCGGGGGCGAGTCGGGTGAGCTCGGTGATCGTGAGGTCTTCGTCTGCGATACCGCGGAACGAGATGCCGTCGGCGGTCTCCACGTCGAACATCAGGACCACGCGCGGGTTGCTGTTGACCTCCCGCCAGTCGACGAGAACGCCGAGCGCAAGCGCCCCCGTACGCAGTTCCGCATTGCGCTTCCGTGCATCACTGCTCAGGAGCGGGTTCGGGGCGACGCCCGGGAAGTCGGGCCCGACGCCGAGCGATTCCCGACTCAGGTCGGGCCTGAGCTGCGCCATCAGATCGTTGAGCTTCTTCTTCGAACCGAACATCCTGGCCCCTCCCTCACACCGGTGGCGGAATCTCGGCCTGGCGCTTCGCCCTCACCGCGATTATATGTCGCCAGTCATTCCCTTCCGGCCCGGGCGTCCCGTCGATTTCGGGAGCATCCCCTCAATCAACGACCACTGGTCATCCAAGTGCAACTGAAAGCGCGACACGGACCAGACCAGCCAGAACGCTCGACACACCTCGATGTCCGGTTGCGGGTCCCGACGGACACCTGGAGCCCCAGCCGCCGCTGTCCGGGGCGTCGCGCCGGGAACGCCGGACGGTCCACGATTTTGGGCGCCTCGGTGATGGCCATCGGGCGGCGAGGGCCGCGTCCGGAGTGGTTCTCGGGGTCGCTGAGGTCGAAGAGCGGGTGAGGTCTTCAGCAAGGTTTCAGGGTCGGCGTTCCATGCTCGCGTCAGTGTCCTTGACGAAGGGAAGAGTCGTGTCCGTTGCCACTGACCGGCTGGTAGGTACGCGCGGGTGGTTGACGAAAGTCCCGGCGATCACTGCGACGTTCTGGGTCATCAAGGTGTTGTCGACGACGATTGGGGAGACGTTCGCCGATTATCTGGCCGTGAACGTCGGGCTGGGTCCTGCCGTCACCGACGCGGTCATGACCGTGGCGCTGGTCGGCGCGCTTGTCATCCAGTTCCGGACCCGCGCGTACACGCCGTGGATCTATTGGTTGTGTGTGGTGTTGGTGAGCATCGTCGGTACCCAGTTGACCGACTTGTTCACCGACACGCTGGGCGTGAGCTTGTATGTCAGCACCGCTGTTTTCGCAGTGGTCCTCGCGGTCGTGTTCGCCGTCTGGTACCGGCAGGAACGTACTCTCGCGATCACCTCCATCGACACCCCGCGCCGCGAGGCGTTCTACTGGGGCGCGATCCTCACCACGTTCGCGCTCGGCACCGCCGCTGGTGACCTCGCCACCGAGGCACTCAGCCTCGGTTTCCGCAACGGGGTGCTGATTTTCGGGGGCCTGATCGCGGCGACGTGGGTGGCCTACCGGCTGGGCGCCGGGCAGGTGCTGACGTTCTGGATCGCCTACGTGCTCACCCGTCCGCTTGGCGCCTCGCTCGGTGACCTGCTGACGCAGGACAAGGATCTCGGCGGTCTGGGGCTGGGCGCGAGCGTGACCAGTCTGCTGTTCTTCGGCACGATCGTGGTCCTCGTCATCCGTGAACAGGTTCTGGTCAGTCGTCATGGGGTGGCGGTGAAGGGCGCGGGGCCGCTGGGCGGCTACCGGCAGGACTACCTGTGGGCCGGCGCGGCCGTCGTAGCTGTCGCGCTGGCCGGGTGGGTGCTGCGGCCGGCTGCGGACACGACGCCGACCGCCGAGCCTGCGCCCATGACGACCGCACAGCCCGGTAGCCCGGCCGGTGCCCCCGGGGCCCTTCCGCAGCAGGCTCATCCGACCACGAAGCTGGGCAACCTGGGCAAGTTCGCGGTGATCGTCACGGACGTCAGGGAAAGGGTCGCCAAGGACGACCTGGTGGGTGGGAAGGCCAGGGCGAAGGATCTCGAAGTGGCCTGGGACGACGCCGAGGCGGGGCTGAAGCCGCGCGATTCGGCGAGGTGGCACCAACTCGACGGCCAGATCGATGCGGTCCTGACGGCTCTGCGGGCGTCGAGTCCGGTGCAGGATGACTGCGCGTCGGCGGTGGACACCCTGATGGCGACCTTGAATCAGTTCGACGGCGTCAGCTGACCGCCTCGCGGACGGAGCCGTCCTCTGGCCATCAACTCGATGGTGAGGACTGTGGCGGTGGCTTCGACGGCGAGGAGGCCGACGAGGACGAACAGTTGGGTGATCCCGGCGGTCAGCGGGCTGGCGCCGCCGAGGAGGACTCCGACGAAGGCGCCGGGGAGGGTGACGAGGCCGACGGTGCGGGTCTGGTCGAGGGCGGGGATGAGTGCCTGGCTCGCGGCGGGACGGCAGACGAGCAGCGCGGCGTCGCGGGGAGACAGGCCCAGCGCGAGCGCGGCTTCGACCTCGCCGCGCCGGGCGCGCAGATCGTCGTTGAAGCGCCGCCCGGCGAGGCTCGTGGCGGTCATCGCGCCGCCGGTCAGGATGCCGGCGATCGGGATGATCGCGATGCCGCGCAGGGGTACCAGCCCGGCGAGCAGTAGTGCGACGACGACGGTCAGGCTGGCGGTGGCGATCGGGACTCCGGCCCACCAGCCGTACGGCCCGCCGGTGATCCGCCGGCCTGAGGTGCCGGCGGCGACCACGCACATGAGCAGGACGAACGCCCCGGTGGCCCACAGCGAGCCGACGATCGCGGTGATCACCAGGGATACGGCGGCCAGTTGCAGCGCGGCGCGGACGGCGGCGACGGCGATCTGCCGGCCGTGCCCGAGCCGCCCGACGGTGGCGATGGCGGCTGCGGCGGCGGTCATCAGCACCAGCGCGACGGCGAGTTTCGGCCCGAGCACCAGCATCGTCGAGGTCACCCGGCCAGTGTCGCCTCAGCGCCGACGGGTCGTTCAGTTGGTGCGGGAGGAGTTTCCGGCCACCGTCGCCTCGGTGGCCGAACGGCGGCGGGAGCGCAGGAGCTGGATACCGATGGGCAGGACGGAGACGAGCACGATGGCGATCAGGATGAACTCGATGTTCGACTTGACGAAGCTGATCTGCCCGAGGAAGTACCCGAGCACGGTGACGCCGGTTCCCCAGAGAACACCACCGAGGACGTTGTAGGTGACGAAGGTGCGATAGTGCATGCGGCTGACCCCGGCGATGATGGGGGTGAAGGTCCGCACGATCGGCACGAAGCGGGCCAGCACGATCGAGCGGGCGCCGTAGCGGGCGAAGAACGCGTTGGCCCGGTGCACGTTCTCCTGCTTGAACAGCCGGGAGTTGGGGCGACGGAACAGGCTCGGGCCCACCCGCTTGCCGAACAGGTAACCGACCTGGTCGCCAGCGATGGCGGCGACGGCGACGAGGAGGCAGACGAGCCAGAGCGGCTGGTGCAGGTAGCGGCCGTCGGCGACGAGAAGTCCTGCGGTGAACAGCAGCGAGTCGCCGGGTAGGAAGAACCCGATGAGCAGCCCGGATTCGGCGAAGATGATCGCGAGGATTCCGATCAGACCGAAGGTGGAGATCAGCCATTCCGGGTCGATGAAGCTGGGGCCCACGGCGAGTAGCGCGTGAGGCGTGGACATGGCATGACCTCCGGAACGAGGGGGCGAGGGCTGGTGCTCAGGCGGTGGTGTCGAGGCGGCGGCTGGTAAGGCGGTCGTGGGCGCGGCCAACGACGCCGATGGCGGCGACTGCCGCGGCGGCGATGAGCGTGCCGACGAGGATGTCCCCGGGGTAGTGCACGCCGGTCCAGACGCGGGCGAAACCGATGATGGTGGCGAGCACGCTCAGCGCTACCCCCCATCGACGGGACAGAAACGCCCCGACGGCGAAGGCCACCGCGAACGCCGCGGTGGCGTGGTCGCTGGGCAGCGATGGTCCGGCGGCGTGCGGGATCAACTGGTGCACCGGGTGGGTCTGGAAGGGCCGCACCTCGGTGCTGAGCGCGGCGACGGCCTGCCCGACAGCGAATGCCAGCCCGAGGGAGGCGACGACGCGCACCAGGGCGGCACGACCGTGCCGCAGGTGGGCAAGGGCGGGGATGGCTGCGGTGACGGCGAGGGCGTAGATCAGCCAGACCGCCGACCATTCGAAGACGTCGTCGACGGGGTCGCTGCGGCCGGCGGCGGCGTTGACGATCTGGAACAGGTGATAGTTCATCGCTCCCCCGTTGGTGGCTGCGGCCCAGACAGGCGCCTCTCGTCCAGGGTGCCGCCCGTCAGCTGAGAGGAGCCTGAACCGGCCGGCGCCGGTTCAGCGATGTTCGGAGTCGACGTGGCGGGGCAGAAGGATCCGGACTGTCATGCCCGGCCCGGGCATCGCCTGCACGTGTCCGCCGTGGGCTTGGACGACCTCGCGGGTGATGGCGAGGCCCAGGCCGGTGCCGCCTTCCGGGCGGGTGCGGCTGTCGTCGAGACGGACGAACCGGTCGAAGATGCGCTCGCGGTCGGCATCGGGGACACCGGGTCCGTCGTCGGTGACCTCGACGCACCCCCACCCGTCGCGTACCGACACGCGCAGGGACACCTGGGTACGGGCGTGACGGGCGGCGTTGTCGGCCAGGTTCCGCAGCGCGCGGCCGAGGTCGTGGGCGTCCCCGGCCACCCGCACGGGGGTGAGGTGGGCTCGGACGGTCAGGTCCGGGCGGTGCGCGGCGAGCCGGTCCCGCTCGGTGTAGGCCAGGTCGTCGAGGTCGACGTCGTCGCGGCGCCCGGTGGCGCCGCGCTCGTCGATGCGCGCGAGCAGCAGCAGGTCCGCGACGAGATCGCCGAGTCGGCTGGTCTCCCGGCGTAGCAGCGTGACCAGGTCGTGCTGGCCGTTCGGCGAGGGTGCCACGGCCAGGCGGTCGAGGCCGGCACGCAGGGTGGCCAGAGGACTGCGCAGTTCGTGGCTGGCGTCGGCGACGAACCGGCGCTGGCTCGCCGCGGCGGTCTCCAGACGCTCAAGCATCCGGTTCATCGTCTCGGCGAGCGCAGCGACCTCATCGCGGGCGGCCGGCACGGGCACGCGGGCGTGCAGGTCACGGGCGCTGATGCCGGCGACCCGGCGGCGGATCGCCTCGACCGGGCGCAGAGAACGACCGACGAACCAGAACACGGCCGCGCCGACCACCAGCAGCATGGGCGCCAGCCCGGCGGCCAGGATCGCCGCGACCGCCTCGGTGCTCTCGTTGACCGGCCGCAGCGACTGCGCGACCAGAACCGTGCGTACGCCCGAGTCGGTGGCCACCCCCTCGGCGGCGATCCGGAAGGGGTCCTCGTCGGCGAACGGCAGCAGCCGCTGCTCGCGTAGAAGTTGACCGGGCCGGGGCCGCAGCGGGGACAACGGCGCGGCGTCGCCGAGCGCGGCGGAAGCCGCCTCGACCCGTCCGGTCGGGTCGAGGACCTGCACCAACGTCTGCTCTCCCGGGCTGGGCCTCAGCGTCTGGGCGAGCGCGTCCTGATCGCCGGCGGCCACCGCCGCGACCACCTCGGCCGACCGCTGCCGAGCGGCGGCATCCACGTTGCCGGCGAGATCCGCGCGGGCGAGGTAGACGAACGCCGCCGCGCCGACGGCGAAGGCCGCCCCCACGACAGCGGCGGCGGCCAGCGCCGACCGCAGCCGTACTCCCAGATGCCGGCGGATCCACCCGATGGCCATGCTCAGCCGCCGTCGGCGGCCAGGCGGTAGCCCATGCCCCGCTCGGTCTGGATGGCCCGGCGCCCGAACGGCTGGTCGATCTTGCGGCGGAGGTAGCCGACGTACACCTCGACGATGTTGGGATCGCCGTCGAAGTGGGCGTCCCAGACGTTGTCGATGATTTGTCGTTTGGACACCACGTCACCACGGTGACGCATCAGGAACTCCAGCAGCGCGAACTCCCGCGCGGTGACCCGAACGGCCTGGCCGGCTCGGCTGACCTGCCGTCGGGCCGGATCCACGGTCAGGTCCCCGGCGGTCAGCACGACCGGCCGGGCGGGCGCGCCCCGGCGCACCAGAGCCCGCAGCCGGGCCACCAGCACCACGAACGAGAACGGCTTGACCAGATAGTCGTCGGCCCCGAGGTCGAAAGCGTCCGCCTGGTCGTACTCGCCGTCCTTCGCGGTCAACATCAACACCGGTGTCCACACGCCCTGTGACCGCAGCCGCCGGCACACCTCGTAACCGTTCAGACCGGGCAGCATGATGTCCAGCACGATCACGTCGTAGGGGTGCTCGGTTGCCGCCCACAGCCCGTCGGTCCCGGTGTGCTGCACATCCACGGCGAAACCCTCGTCCGTCAGGCCGGCGCGCAGCACCTGCGCCAGGGCGGTCTCGTCCTCCACGACCAGCACCCGCACCTGCCCACCCCCTTCCGGGACATCGACACCCGCACCCCTGGCATCACCGCGGGACACCCCGATCATCGCGCGACGCGTGGGTGGACGGGTGAGCCAGGGCACAGAAGTGCCGCGTCACGGCCACCGCGACGGATCCGACCGCCACGAGGCCGACCACGGCCGCAGCCAGTACCACCGCACGGTACGTGGTCGTGGTCGGATGGCTGACCGCACGGCCAGAGGTCCTCACACGCCCTGGCAGGTGAGGTCAGCCTTACGCCATCTCCTCCAGCGACCCGGACGGCGCCTACTACGACGCCCGGGAGAACGCCGAGAACTGGCCGCGGCTCGCGGCCGGTGACAACTCACTCGGCGCAGCCGCGCCACCGGTCCCGTCGGTCAGGTCGGCTCGACGGGTGACGCGGATTCTCCGGCCGGCCGGACGCTGCGCCCCACGCGGTGCAGGTGGCGCAGCGCCTGCCGGTAGGAGTCGAGCAGGCCGGTTTCGACGTAGGGCAGGTCGTGCTCGCGGCAGAAGGCGCGGACGATCGGCCGGGCGTGGCGCAGTGCGGCGCGGGGCATGCTGGGGAACAGGTGGTGCTCGATCTGGTGGTTCAGGCCGCCGAGCAGGAAGTCGGTCAGCCGGTTGCCGCGGACGTTGCGGGAGGTGAGAATCTGGCGGCGGAGGAAGTCCACGTCCTCGTCCGCGCTGAGGATCGGCATGCCCTTGTGGTTGGGGGCGAAGGCACATCCCAGGTACAGCCCGAAGAGGCCCTGCTGTACGACGACGAAGGCCAACGCGCGCAGCGGGGACAGCACCACGAAGACCGCGGTGAAGTATGCGGCGGTGTGCAGCCCGAGCAGCAGCGCCTCCCGGCCACGCTCCCGGTAGGTGGGCCGGGACAGCGCACGGACGCTGGCCACGTGCAGGGACACGGCCTCGAGCAGCAACATCGGGAAGAACAGGAGCCGCTGGTGGCGGGCGAGCAGCCGTCCCGCGCCGCGCCGCCTGCGGGCCTGCGCCCCGGTGAACGCAAGAGCTTCACCCGAGATGTCGGGGTCGCGGCCCTCCTGGTTGGGGTGGGCGTGATGGCGATGGTGTTTGTCGACCCACCAGCCGAAGGCGAGCCCGATGGCCAGGTTGCCGTGCACCAGCCCGACCAGGTGGTTGGCACGCCGGGACCGGAAGATCTGCCGGTGGCCGGCGTCGTGGCCGAGGAAACCGCTCTGGGTGAAGACCACGGCGAGGTACGCGGCGGTGACCAGTTGCCACCACGAGTCCCCCACCAGCACGAAGGCCGTCCAGCCCGCGGCGACCAGCGCGGCGTTGACGGCGATCATGACCAGGTAGTAGGTCGGGCGTCGTTCGAGCAGGCCCGCCTGGCGCACCCGGCTCAACAGCTCGGCGTAGTCGCTGACAGGACGGCGCTGCACCCCTGGCGGCACCGCTCCGATGGTCTGGTCGATGGTGCTCATGGATCCTCCCGGCAGCCGGCGCTCAGCGCACGTCGCCGGGGTCTGGAGCGAACGCTTCCTCAGCCTACTCCGTCGCCTGGGCAGCAGGGCGGCGCCGCGGTCGTACCATCGCCCCGACGGCGGGCGGCGACGAGCCGCTCGGCGAGCGCGCCGTAGCGGGCCGCCACCGCCGGTCAGCGCAGGTCCGCGGCCAGCGGCCGGACGCGGCCGGCCAGCCGCGCGCCCAGGCCCGGTTCGGTCAGGATCCGCCGGATCGCTGCGGCCAGCGCCGCCGGATCCTGATGGGTACGACCAGACCGGGGCCGCCGGTGAGCAGCTCGACGGCGTGCGGGCGGTAGTTCCCGCTCGACCCAGTCGGCCCTGGTCTGCTGGCCGCGCTCGCGCAGCGCGGCAACGATCCGGTGTCTGGCGAGCCTCATCGTCTATCTCCTCGAACGGTCGTTCGGAACGGTCGTGGTCAGCGGTCGGCGAACGTCGTGACGAGCACCAGGGGCAGAAGCAGGACGGCCACCAGGAGGAACACCCGCAGGCGGAGCGCGCGGACGTCGAGGGCCCGCCTGACCCGCCCTTCGAACGTCGAGGGGGTGGATGTCCCGCTGACCGGCGACGACGACCCGGTAGCGGCGATCGGCCGAACGGCCACGTCGTCGTCTCCTGGTGATCTCGACGATTCGGCCTGACTGCTTGAGCGGTCCGGCCGGCGAACAGTCAGCGGAGCATCCCGGCTCTCAGTTGGGCCAACGAACGCTTCAGCAGCCGGGAGACGTGCATCTGGGACAGCCCGACCCGGGGGGCGATCTGCGCCTGGGTCAGGTCGCCGTAGAACCGCATGGTCAGGATCCGACGTTCCCGGGCGGGAAGCGCCGCGAGGAGCAGTCGGAGGGCGAGGTGGTCGTCCACGGCTGCGTATCCCGGATCGGCGGCGCCGATGAGCGCGAGGCGCTCGGGGCCGTCGGCCCCGGGTCGCGGCTCGTTCAGCGACGTCAGGCGATAGACGTCGAAGGCGGCGACTGCGGCCACGAGTGGGGCGACGGTCACCTCCAGGTCGTCGGCGAGCTCTCGATCCGTCGGATGGCGACCGCGTTGCTGGGCCAGCCTGCCACGGGCCTCGGGCACCCGTGCGCTCAGTTCCTGGGCCGCGCGCGGGACCCGGATCGCCCAGGCTGTGTCGCGGAAGTGCCGCCGGATGGCGCCGAGGATGGTCGGGATGGCGTAGCTGGCGAACGCCACGCCCCGGTTGGTGTCGTACCCGTCGACGGCTCTGATCAGGCCGAGCGCGCCGACCTGTGCCAGGTCGTCGTAGGACTCCCCGCGACCGGTGTACCGGCGGGCCAGTCGACCCGCCATCGGCAGGTTCGCCTCGATGATCCGGTTCCGCAGTCGTGCCCGGTCGGGATCATCGGCGTTCAGGGCTGCGCGTCGGCGCAGCAGGTGTTCGCTGTCACCGACAGCCGGGCTCAGCGTCGGAGGGGAGGAAACGGCTGTGGGTGTCACGGCGGAGGGAACCATTTGTTCCAACGCCCCTAACGGGCTGGTGGCGGCGAGACTGGCGGCCACCGGGGACCCGGGCGACACCGCAACCGTACGCCTTCATCTTCCCGACCGACACCCGGACGGGCGCTGGGAAGCGCACTCGGGTGTCGAACCGGTCGTCAGCCGGACCGGTGGGTGACCAGCCCCGGCACGAGCTGCTCGGAGCCGTCGACGATCGCCTGGGACAGTTCGGACAGTCGCCGGTTGCGGCTGCGGGCGCCGTCGCGCAGGATCGCGAAGGCTTGGCCCACGTCCACCTGTAGGCGTTCGGCGAGAACCCCCTTGGCCTGTTCGATCAGGACACGGCTGTTCAGGGCGGTCTGTAGCTGTTCGGTGAGGATGTCACGCCGGTGGATGGCGCGGTGTTGCAGCAGTCCGATGGTGGCCACGTCGGCGAGCGCCTGACCGATGCGGAGCTTGTCCTCGTCGAGGGCTCCCGGCCGGACGTCGAAGAGGTTCAGCGCGCCGATCACCTCGGAGCGCAGGCGCATGGGCAGGGCGTGCACCGCGGCGAAGCCGACCTCGGCCGCGGCGGCGGTGAACCTCGGCCATCGGGCGGTGGCCAGGGTCAGATCGGCGACCGACACCGGTTGCCCGGAACGGAAGCAGTCGAGGCAGGGCCCCTGGTCGGTCTGGAGCTGGAACAGCTCCAGCAGTCGGGTGCGTTCGGAGGAGGCGGCGACCAACTGCAGCGTGTCCCGCTGGTCGGTCAGGAGCAGCCCGGCCGCCGACACACCCAGCAGCTCGACACACCTCTCGGTCAGCACGTGCAGGAACTCGATCACGTCGAAGTCGTCGACGAGTGTGTCGGCCATCTCCACGAAAACGTCGGCCAGCGGGGTCTCGGCCATGTCAGTCACCTCGTCCGTCAGTGGTTCCGCCGGTCGCCCGGCGGGATGGTCCGTACGCGCCGCGCGACCGGATGAGCGCCACCGCCGCGGATACTCCCAACTGGACCATGATCATGCCCGTCGCCTGGTGCACCCTGGGGTAGTGCAGGCCGGCGCCCCTCGGGCCACTGGTCGTCCCGGTCCGCCCCGTGGCGCGTCGCGTCGTCCAGCAGCACCCGCATGCCGTGTCCGCCAGGACCAGCGCGTCGGCCAGTTGCTCCGCCCTGAGGTCACCCGCGCGGGCCCGATAGAGGTCCAGGACACCGAGGCGGATCCCGCCCACCCGTAGTGGCAACGCGAACACCGCGCCGGCCCCGGTGAGCACCGCGGCCGGCGCGAACACCGGCCAGCGGTTCCGGCACTCCGGCACAGTCAGATCGGCGACCAGGGCAGGTCCACCGGTGGTCGCGTCCACGCACGGCCCCTCACCGAGGGTCAGGGTCAGGTCTTCCAGCTCCGACGCGGTCCGGTCCGTGGCGTACACCAGTTCGCGCGGCGTGGCGTCGAGGAGAACCGCGACGGCGGCGGAGTCGACGCCGGCGACCGACACCGCCGCCGCGCAGACATGATCGACCGCCACGGTGCCGCCCCGGGCGACATCGACGACAACAGCCCACAGCCGCAGCCGACGATCGGCGTCCATCGGATCCCCGCGCCCCGGGTTGGCCTTCCCCACTGCTGACTCCGACCCGGATCAGTCGAACGGACCCGCTGCCGTGCGGCGCCGAGGTCCCGGGCGACGGTCACACCGTACTCCCGCGTGACGCCGCCGCGCGACCGGCGCCCACCGGACCACGAGGGCACCGACGGCTGACGAGCCGGTCGCGGGAGCGTACGCTTGCGGTGTCGCTCGGGACCCCGGTGGCTGACAGTTCGCCGCCGGCGGACGCATCCCACCGATCGAGGTCCCCGTTGTTGGTTACCCACCGCACGGCATGCACCGGTCAGGTCCTCGGATCCCCGCCGCATTCCCGACCAGGCACCTCCCTCGCACCAGCACGTCGGACCGCGACAGTCCGTCGCAGGCCCGCCATCATCCGGGCGCGCCAGCGCACCACGGCGTCCAGGCGCGCCAGGTCCTCATCGGAAGGCGGCGGTTCGTGATGACCGCACCCCGGAACAATCATGTTCGATTCCTCCCGCCAGACGGCCGCAGCGGCACCGATGCTTCTCGTGCGAGGCCCCGGCGGCCGGCGGTGAAGCGCTCACGGGTCGGAGGCGTGTGGGTCGCCGCCGTGGTGTTCGCGTTCGTGCTCCTGCTGCTCCTGATCTTCGTACTGCAGAACGGGCAACGTGCCGAGGTGTCGTTCCTCGGCGCACACGGCACCCTGCCGATGGGAGTGGCGCTGCTGCTGGCCGCAGTCTTCGGGGTCCTTCTCGTCGCCCTGCCCGGCACCGCCCGGATCGTACAGCTGAGGATGTTCGACCGCCGTCCCGTCACGCAGCCGGTCGGTCCGCACGGGCCCGGCCCGACTCCCCCGTCGTCGACCGGCATCGCTGCCGTCCCGCTGCCGCCCCGCCCACCCCGTGCGGACGGATGAGCCATGTCCGTCAACACGCGACGAGCCGCCGCGACCCCCGCGTCGGCTACGTCCGCGCCTCGGCTCGTCCTCGCCCCGACCCGGGACCGGGCGGTCCTGGACGGCGGGTGGTGGCCGAGGTCCTGGGACCCGGCCGTCGAACTCCCCGGCCTCGTCCTCGCCCTGTCCGAACGCCATGGTCGGATCCGGCATCTCATGCTCAACATCCACGCCTGGGAAAGCCGGTTCCGCCGGTTGACCGTCGGACCGGACGTGATCCGGATCGGCTGGTTCGACACCCTCGACCCCGCCCTGCTGGTCGCCACCACCGGCCGCGACGTCCAGGTCGACCTGCTGGTGGTGCCGCCCGCCACGCCACGGACGGCAGCCGAGTGGGCGATGGCAACCGCCGCCGACCCGACCAACCTCAGGCGCGCGCCCGACATCCTGGCCAGCGCACCGGTCGGGCCCCAGGCCGCAGCGGCGACCGGCTCCGCCGCAGACGCGGTGTGGGACAACGAAGGTGGCAGCACCGCTCCGATCGGCCGCCGCCCCGTCAATGACTTCTTCACCACCCCTCCCCGGACCGGAGTGCCCGCATGAACGCTCTGCAGACCGTCATCGTGATCGCGATCGTGGCGATCGGCGTCATCGGTCTCGGCACCGCCGCCCGAGCGGTGCGGGTCGTCCAGCAGTACGAGCGTGGGGTGGTGTTCCGCTTCGGTCGGGTGCGCGACGGCACCCGCGGCCCGGGCCTCACCCTGATCGTCCCCGGGGTCGACCGGCTGGCGAAGGTCAATCTCCAGATCACCACCATGAGCGTGCCCGCTCAGGACGGCATCACCCGCGACAACGTCTCCGTACGCGTCGACGCGGTCGTGTACTTCCGCGTCGTCGACCCGGTCAAGGCGCTGGTGAACGTGCAGAACTACCTGTACGCCGTCTCCCAGGTCGCGCAGACCTCACTGCGCGCGGTGATCGGCCGCGCCGACCTCGACGAGCTGCTCTCCGACCGGGACAAGCTCAACGCCGAACTCACCGGCATCATCGACGCACCCACCGACGGTCCGTGGGGAGTCAAGGTCGAGCGCGTCGAGGTCAAGGACGTCGCGCTGCCGGAATCGATGAAACGCTCCATGTCACGTCAGGCCGAGGCCGAGCGTGAACGCCGGGCCCGGGTCATCGCCGCCGACGGTGAGTACCAGGCCGCCGAGAAGCTCGCCCTGGCAGCCGCCACCATGGCCGCCGATCCCGCCGCGCTGCAACTGCGACTGTTGCAGACGGTGGTGGAGGTCGCTGCGGAGAAGAACAGCACCCTCGTCATGCCGTTCCCGGTCGAATTGCTGCGGTTTCTCGACCACGCGACGCCCCCGCCGGCGCCGGTCGTCGCGACCCGTCCCCGGGTAGCGGAGACAGCGACGATGCCGGATGTCCGGCGGATCCTCCCCGAATCCGAGCCCACGACGGCCGCGGTGCCGGTGGGCTGACCGACAGGAACGGCTGCTCGGCCCGGTGACCGCGTCGGTCACCGGGCCGAGGCCCGCCGGCAGCCGGTCATCCGGTGGTCGGTGGAACCGACGTGCCGAGCAGTGCCGGCGGCTCGCCGTCCAGCGCGGCGATCAGTTCGCGACCGACGAACTCGTCGTATCCGGCGCCGAGGGGCGGAGTGCGGCCATCGATCTCGCGAAGCCGTTCCGCGGCCCGGCGATCGGCGATGGCCGTCACCCACGCGAGACCATCGACCTGACCGGCGGCGCACCTCGGCGCAAGCTGCCACACCTCGACGAACACCGCCCGGGTCACCGCGACGGCGACCGACGGGCGGCGCACCACCTCACACACCTGGATGAAGACCACGCGGACGAGACGGCGGTAGAGGCGACCGAAGGCGGCCCGGTCACGGTCGGCGACCCGCTTGACGAGGTCGTTCACCGATTCTGGACCGGGGACGACGTAGACAGGGGAAACAGGCATCCGATGCTCCTGGTGGTGTGCCTGCGGCTGAGGCACCACCAGGGACCAGGGCGGCCGTTCCGCCCCACCCTACGCCATCGCGCCGGCCATCGAAGGTGGTCCTCAGCCGCAGTTGACCGACCGCCGTGGAGGCGGTGCACCGGCACCGCCCGCGACATCCCTCACGGGTCGTCGCGGGCGGCGCCGATGCCGGGTTGCCGCGCCGCGCACCGGGTGCACGGCGCGGGCCCGGTCACCGTGCCCGGCTGCGACGAGAACCTCGAAGCGACCGGGCACGATGGCTCCTGGCGGCCGGATCAGGGCGGCCCTCAGTCGCTCCCGACCTCGTCGACCGTCCGGTCCGTCGACGGAACGACCACCACCGGGCACGACGCGTGCTGTACGCAGTGCTGGGTGACCGAGCCGAGCAGCATCCCGGCGAAGGCTCCGTGTCCGCGGCTGCCCACCACCAGCAACTGCGCCCCGTCCGCGGCGTTCAGCAGCACCTGGGCCGGATGCCCGCGTACCACGTGGGTGGTGAACTGGACGGGCGCACCGCCGCCGGCCACGTCTGCGACCGCCTCCACCAGCATCTTCTCGGTGATCGCCGCGATGCTCACATCCTCGAACACCGCGGGCGACCACCCGTACGCGAATGCGTACTCCGCCGGGTCGTGCCAAGCGCCCACCACGTCGACCCGCGCGTCGCTCAGCTCCGCCTGGGCCACCGCCCAGCGCAGGGCGATCCGTGAGCCCGGTGATCCGTCGACTCCGACCACGATGCACCGGTCATGCTCCTCGGCCTGGTCCGTCACGTCGAGCTCCTCTCGGGAGGCTGTCACCTGAGGTCGTCTACTTCAGCCAGCCGGTGCGTCGCACCAGCGGGATCCGGGCCCCGAAGGTGCCCAGACCGAGGGTGTCGCCGGCACCCGACAGGGCCAGGACGACCAGCACGGCGGCGTAGACGAGGTGGTCGTCCATGAACGGATTGTTCGCCGGGGGGAGGACGACGGTCCACATCATCAGGGTCAGCAGTGCTCCGGCGCCGGCCGCCAGCCGCATCGCGACGCCCAGGAGCAACGCGACGCCGATGGCGAGCAGGGCGCCCATGAACAGGACATCGGTCAGGGCGACGCCGGCGATCGAGTGGTAGAAACCGGCGAACGGGCCCGTTGCCGCGGATCCCAGGAATCCCTTCGTCGGGCTCCCTCCGTTGACCCAGGACTTCGCGGCGGTCGTGTCATGCCCCAGGCCGAACGCCTTGTCCAGGAACGCCCACAGGAATATCCAACCCAGCGCGAGGCGGATGCCCGCGAGCAGGTACCGCACCGTGGCGTTGACCCGCGGGTCGCCCCCGGTCGCTGCCCTCGCCACGGCTCCACCGGCTCGGTCCGGCCCGACACCCACCGACTCGGCGCCGGGCCGGTGTGCGGAGGCGTCCGGTACCAGCAGCGCCAACCCGGCGGCCGGCACGGCGTTCCGTAATGCTGCATTGTGGTTCCTGGCGATGTAGGCCATCGCACTCACATTCCTTGTTCTGCTCGTCACGCGGTGCCGCGGCCTGCTGGACACGGGTGGGTCGGCGCCGGCACAACATCCGATGCGACGGACGACGTGGCCTCGGCACCTGGCGGGAAAGCCGCTGGACGTCGGTCTCGACATCGAGCGGACCGGAGGCGGCGGCGGGCGGTCAGCCACCGGGGACCCGAGCGACATCCTCACCATACGCGCTGCCGTACGAAAAGGCGGCGGGAGAATCGGCGGCACCAGGCATCACCGGTACCGGTCCGCTGGTCCTCGTCACCGGTCCCACCGGAGCGTAGGCTCAACGTGTCGCCCGGGCCCCCGGTGGCTGTCCCACCCACCGCAAGGCCGGCCCTTCCTGACGGTTGCCGACCCGAGGACGGCCCACTCCCCGGCCGGAAGACAACCCTCAGCGGACGCGGTGCCACCCCTCCCCTCTCCTCGCCCACGCGGGCCCCTTGCGACCAGCCGGTACCGGTGACCGCGCGAGAAGGCCCGAGAAGGGACCTCGTCGTGCCCACGCAGACTCACCCGACCGGCAGTGGATCCATGACCCAGGCGCTGGTCGATGCGGCCACCGTCGCGGGCCACGCGCCGTCGATCCTCAACACCCAGCCATGGCGGTGGCGGATCGCCCGGAACCGGCTGGACCTCTTCATCGACCACGACCGGGTCCTCGACAGCACCGACCCCGACGCCCTGCTCGCCACGCTGAGCTGCGGAGCCGCGCTGCACCACGCCCGGATCGGCCTGGCCGCGCAGGGCTGGCACGTCACCGTCGCCCGGATGCCCGACCCGGCCGACCCCGGCCATCTGGCGCGACTGCGCGTCGACGGGCGGGCACCCGTCGAGCTCCAGGCCGTCCGCCGTACGCACACCATCCGGCTCCGGCGCACCGACCGCCGTCCCGTCACCGGCCTTCCGGTCGGGTCCGACGATCTCGGGGCGATCAGCGCGGCGGCACGGGCTGAAGCGACGTTGCTGCACGTCCTGCGACCCGATCAGGTGGTGGATCTCGCCGCCGCGACGAGCCATGCCCAGGAGACAGAGACCGCCGAGCCGGCGTGGCAGGCGGAGCTGGCGTACTGGACCGGCGGCTCCCGGCCGGCGGGCACCGGCATTCCCGACACCGCGATTCCGCTCCATGCGCCGCAGACGACCGTGGCCGGGCGCGACTTCGGCCACCACGGCGACCTGCCCGTCAGCACCGGACACGACCACAATGCCACCTACGCGGTGCTCTACGGCCGCGCCGACCAGCCGATGGACTGGCTACGAGCGGGCGAGGCCCTGTCGTCGGCCTGGCTCACCGCGACCGAACTCGGCGTGTCCGTACTCCCGATCAGCGCCCCCGTCGAGGTAGCCGACAGCCGGCAGACCATCCGGAGGCTTGTGGCCAACCTCGGACACCCGTACCTGGTGCTGCGCTTCGGCATGCTCGACACCGACGACCCGGGACCGGCGCACGCACCGCGACTGCCGGCCGACCAGACCATCGACCGACCTCCGCCGGCGGACTTCCGCTCCTGCACGGCTCCGGTCGGAAGACCAATCAACCGGAAGGGCGACGGTCGGCATGAACCCACGTCACCACCGGCACCCCGCTAACCAGTACCGGCTCGACCACCGCACCTCCGGACAACGGCTGGCCGACTCGGTCATCTCGATCTTCGGCTCCTGGCGATTCATCATCATCCAGACCGGCATCGTGGTCGCCTGGATAGCCGCCAATGTCGTCGCCGTGCTGCACCGCTGGGACCCCTACCCGTTCATCCTGCTCAACCTGCTCTTCTCCACCCAGGCCGCCTACGCCGCCCCCCTGATCCTGCTGAGCCAGAACCGCCAGGCCGACACCGACCGGGTGAAGGCCGAACATGACTACCAGGTCAACCAGCTCGCCCTGCAGTACCTCATCGCCTGGCACCGCGACGCGCACGGCGACACCTGCGACTGCGTGCGGCGGGCCGAACCGGTCGTCCGCGGCATACTCACCACACTTGCTCGGGATCTGTGACACAGCCCCGGGCAGGTCAGACCCCGCCAGTAGTCACGGGCAGCCCACATGGCGCGAGTGACCGGCACAACCGCACAGGACAAACCGCACCTTTGCCGCATTGAGGCTTACACCCTCGATAAGGTCGTTCAGGGGCTTCCTTGCCACCCGACTCGGTCAGTTCCCCTACTGCAGTCCCTCTCCAGTCCTGAGGACCCGGAGTCAGTAGACGGGAACCTGATGACGATCGACCAAGCGGTAGGGCTGGCCCGGGAGGGCGAGGGGCCCCAGCGGGCGACCCTGTTGGAACTGTTTCTCGACCTGGTATTCGTCGCCGCACTCGCCCTGACGTCTAGAACCCTGGCGCAGAATCTCGGCTGGGTGGGGGCCTTCCAGACCGTGGTGCTGCTGATGGCGATCTGGTGGGTCTGGTCGGTCACCGCGCTGGTGACCGACCTGTACCACACCCAGCGGCCACCCATCTTCGTCATGACGCTCTGGGTCATGCTCGGCACCGTCCTGATGGCTGGCTCGCTGCCCGGAGCCTTCTCCGATCACGCCCTGATCTTCGCGGGCGCATACGTGGCGATCCAGGTGGGGCGTGGCATCTTCCTCATCGCCGCGCTGCACGGCAGCAGGACGCGAGTGCGCTCCAGCCGGTTCACCTTCTGGTTCGTCGTGTCCGCAGTGCCGTGGCTCGCCGGCGGTCTCGTGGCGGGCACGGCGCGGGGTCTGCTGTGGGCCGCGGCGCTCGCCGTCGACTACGGGGCAGCCTGGCTCCGGTACCCCACGCCCCGGCTCGGTCGGGTACCTACATCCCAGTACACGGTGGCGGCCGACCACCTGGCGGAGCGCTACCAGCAGTTCTTCACTCTCGCCCTCGGTGATCTCATCCTCCTCACCACTCTGACCTACTCCGACAACGACGCGACGATCGGCCGCACAGCGGCGCTCGTGCTGGCCTTCGCCGTCAGCGTGCTGCTCTGGCAGATCTACGTCCACCGCGCCGGCGCCCTACTCAAGGCCACCATCGAATCCTCCCGAGATCCCGGCGGATTCGTGCGGTCCGCACCGAACACCCACCTGCTGATGGTGGCCGGCGTCGTCGCCGCCTCCGCCGGCTTCGAGGTCGTCATCACCCACCCCACCGACCACACCACCCCCTGGCTGGCCGGCGTCATCCTCGGCGGTCCCGCGTTGTTCCTGGCCGGACGAGCCCGCTTCGAATACGAGGTGTTCAGCCGGGTGTCACCGTCCCGGCTGGTCGCGCTGCTCGTGCTGATCATCGCCGGCCCCGCTCTGCTGCTCGCACCCACTCTGGTGGCCGGGCTCACCGCCACCCTCGTCCTGGCGGGGGTCGCCATCGCGGACGGCGTCCGGGCCCGCGGCAACCCACCCGAGCAACCCAGACCCTCCATGTAGCCGCGGGTGCAAGACCACTCAGACAACGCCCCATCGGAAGCCGGGCCCTCGGCTGATCTTCAGCAGACGGAGTCTCTACGCGAGTCCGCACAGCGCCACCTCTGCTGATCTTGATGGTTTGGGCTGGTAGGGAGTCTTGTCGCGGATGCAGGCCCAGAGGACGTTGAGGCGTTGTCTGGACAGGGCGGCGGTGGCTTGGCGGTGGGTCTTTCCTTCGGCTCGTTTCTTGTCGTAGTAGGCGCGTGATCGTGGGCAGTGGGTCAGGGCGGTGAAGCTGGACATGCTGAACACCCGGCGTAGGCCACGGTGGTAGCGGTGGGGTCGGACCTGGTGACCCTGCCTGCTCCCGGAGTCGCGGGAGATCGGCGCGAGGCCGGCGTGGGCGGCGAGTGCGGCGGCGCTGGGGTAGGTGGTGAGGCTGCCGGCGTGGGCGAGGAACTCGGCGGCGAGGGTGGTGCCGATGCCGGGCAGGCTGGTGACTATCTCTCCCAGTTCGTGCTCGGCGACGATGCCGGCGATGATCTCCTCGATGGCGGTGATGCGGTCGTTGACCGCTTCCAGGTCGGTGGCCATCTGCGCCACGATCCCGGCCGCGGTGGCCTCCCCGGCGACGGCGACGGTCTGCGTCCGCGCGGCGGCGAGGACCTTGGCGGTGAGAGCCTTGGCGGCCCGGACGCCGTGCTGGCGTAGGTAGGCCAGGATGCGGGCCTCGCCGGCGCGGCGCAGCCCGACGGGTGTCTGCCACTGCGTGAGGAGCCGTAGCGCGCCCTTGTTGCGCAGGTTCAGCGTCTTCTCGAGCGCGGGGCTGATCATGGCCAGCAGGTCCTGGATGCGGGCGGTGAGGCGGACGCGGTCGGCGACCAGGTCGAGGCGGCGGGAGACGAGCAGCTTCAACTGCTGCTGCACCCCGTCCGCGAGGGTGAGGGCCGGCAGGTCGGCGCGCATGCGCAGGGTCTGGGCGATGACGTAGGCGTCGTGGGCGTCGGTCTTGCGTTCGCCGTGGAACGCCTCCGCCATCCGCGAGGTGACCGTGCCGCTGACGTAGCGCACGTCCGCCCCGCGGTCGAACAGGACCGCCAGCAACAGCGAAGCCGGTCCGCCTCGCAGGTCGACGGCCCAGCGGATCGGCTTGCGGCGCTTACCGAGCCGCCCGACGATGCCGGAGATCGCGTGCTGGTCGTTGGGGATCTTCTCGGACATCACCACGGTGCCGTCGTCGTCGACGACGTACACGTGGTGGTGGGTCTTGCCGACGTCGACGCCGGCCCACAGGCTGCCCATCGGGCATCACCCCTTCGGTTGTCTGGTCAAGGGGCGTGGACCCGCCGCGGTTCAGTAGCCACAACTTCGGAAAGGGCGATCGGTCGCAAGTCTCCATCCAGTGCTGATACAGCGGTCGTCAGCGAGGGCCGGGGCGTCCTACTCCAAGCTGGCCATGACAGCGGCAGCACACACCCAGACAGTCACCCGACCCACCGGGTCCACCCCGACAAACGACAAGCTTCGATGTATGGTTGCGGCTCCGGACGGACACCCGGAGCCCAAGCCGCCGCTATCAGGGGCGTCGCGCCGGAACGCCGAGCGGTCCAGGATCTTTGCGTGCCTGGGTGATGGTCATCGGGCGGCGAACCATGCCGTCAGGTGTCGAGGCCTGCGAGGTTGAGGCGTTCGAGCAGGCTGGGCTTGCGGGCATGCGCCGCCCGTAGCTCGGCCAGCCGGTACCGGAACGATGAGCTGTCCCCGTCGCGTTCACTGAGTTCGCGCAGGTCGACGAGGAGTTGAACAGCGGTGTCGTACTCGCGGGGTTTCTTCGTGGCGATGAGTTCGTCGGCCCGCTGCCAGGCGGCGGGTTGGTCGATTGCGAGGGTGTCGAGGTGTCGTTGCCGGGCGGCTGCGGCGGAGCGTTCCCGGCGAACCCGGTCGCGTTCCCGCTGCTCGGCATCCCGTCGTTCCCGCACGGCGCGCAACTCGGCGGCGGTGGCGAGCAGTTGCCCGGCGGTACGGACGGCCGTCGGGGCGGATGCGTCGGCGGGATGGGCGTCGCGGTAGCGGCGCAGCAGTCGGTTGCGCAGGTGGTTGTCGCTGCCGGTGATCAGGTCGGCCAGGATGGCGTCCTTGTCCCGAGCGGGCAGCCCGACGACCCAGGTGCGTAGTTGCGTGGCGGTCGGTTCACCGGAGGCGGCCGGCGACGGCACGGCCGCCGCAGCCGCGATCAGATCGGGGTCGATGCGTAGGAACTCGGCGACGGCGGTGAGGGACGCGTCGAGGGTTTCCATGCCGGCGGGTACGGGCGGTTCCGGCTCGTCGTCGGCGATCTCCTCGGACTGTACGCAGCGGAGCCAGGCCAGGTAGAGCAGGCGCAGGTCGCCGGCGGCGAGGCCGGCCCGGACCGGGATGATCGAGGTGAGCAGGCCGTGGCCGTCGAGGTCCCACTCGTCGGTGCCGTCCTCGTCCTCGTCGTGGAGGTCGATGATGACGTGCTCGCCGGCCGTCCACGCGGACGCGCTGTCGCCCTGGCAGTACTGGGCCACCGTGGCGGGGTCGAGCACGTGTTTCGGTAGCCGCAGCATGAGCTGGTGGGTGCCCCAGTTCGCCAGGTACAGGTGTGCGTCGAAGTACCGTTCCATCAGCGTGCGCGGGTTGCCCTTGAAGTCGCCCCACTCGTAGGTATTCACGAAGCTGGTGGCGGCGATGTCGGCCCGGGTGGACAGCGCCCGCAGCTCGGCCCGCTCCCGGCCGGTGAGGGGTCGGTCGACGGCGGTGAATTCGTAGTACTGGTACTCGCTCACGGGGGCCTACTTTCCGGCCCAATGCCGGTAGTCGTCGATCCACGCGGTGCCGTCGGGCGCGGGGGTGGGTAGCGGCAGGTCGAGGAGGTCGATTCTCTGCCGGTGGTGGCCTCGGGTGCAGAGCGCGACGATGGTGTCCGCGGTCAGGTCGATCTTACTCACGGTGACCTCGATGCCGAGGACGGTGGTGGGGAACGGCGCCGCCAGATGCTCCTCGATCATGATGAACAGGCCGGTGCGCTCGTCCTCGTGACCGTCCGTGTCGACGGTGGCCTCCTCGATCATCGCCTCCAGCGCGGCGTTGCCCTTCGATGCCATCGGCGGAGGATAGCGGACTGGCGTCAGGGTGTTCGGAGTCCGATGCGCGAGGATGGTCGGCGTGGGTTCGGTGTCCGAGTTCGTCGATCTCCGGCGGGAGGTGGAGCGGTTACGGGCGGAGAACGCCCGGCTGGCGCGTCTGCTGGAGCTACGCGGCCAGGACACGTCTGCGGCGCCGGAGCAGTTGTCCGCGCCGGTCGAGCCGCCAGGGCTGGTCACCATGGCCTCGCCGACTCGGGACAAGCTGGCGTTGTTCGCCGACCGGTTCAGGGCCCGGGTCGACGTGTACGCCGTGCGGTGGGACAACGCCCGTACCGGCGCTGCCGGGTGGATGCCCGCGGTCGCCGGCGGTTGGCGTAAGGGTATGGACCGGCGCGGTGCCACCTACCTGGCCCGCACGACGGAGGTCGTCGCGGCGCATCTCGTCGGCGACGTGTTCATGGGCCTGTACCCGCTGATGCCCGGCAACACCTGCCACTTCGTCGTGGCCGACTTCGACGGGCCGACGGCGATGCTCGACGCCCTCGCCTATGTGAAGGCGGCACGAGCGAGGACGGTGCCGGCTGCGTTGGAGATCTCCCAGTCAGGCCGCGGAGCCCACGTGTGGGTCTTTTTCACCGGCGCTGTTCCCGCGGCCACCGCGCGCGCCGTCGGCACCGTCCTTCTCCGTGAGGCGATGGTGCTACGCGGATCGATGGATCTCCGGTCGTACGACCGGCTGTTCCCCAACCAGGACGTCCTGCCCGAGGGCGGCTTCGGCAACCTCATCGCCGCACCGCTACAGGGCCGCCGCCGCAAGGACGGACTGACCACGTTTCTCGACCTCGGCACGCTTGAGCCGTACGCCGATCAGTGGACGTTCCTGTCGACGCTGGACCGGCTCAGCCCCGGTGACGCCGAACAGATCGCCCGGCAGGCCAAGCAAACCCCGACCGGTGCCGACGTCGCCACGATGAGCCGATCCGCGGCGACCCAGGTCCATCCTCCGCTTCCTCCGGTGGTCCACGCGGAGGCCGGTGCCGGGCTGAGCATCGACGCGGCCCAGCTGACCCCCGCCGCGCTGGCGACGTTCAAGCACGCCGCCGCCATGGTCAACCCGAAGTTCTACGAACTGCAGCGACTCCGCAAGTCCACCTGGGACACCCCACGATTCATCCAGGGCTACGACCTCACCCTCGACGATCACCTGGTCGTCCCCCGGGGCCTGCGGCACACCATCGCCACCATCGTCGAGCGCGCCGGGTCGCGGCTGGTCGTCACGGACGCACGAAACTCCGGGACCGAGATCGACACCGCGTTCACCGCCGAACTCACCGGCAAGCAGGCCAACGCGGTCGGCGCGCTTCTCGCCCACGACGACGGGATCCTGGTCGCCCCGCCGGGCTCCGGCAAGACCGTCATGGCCTGCGCCGTGATCGCCGAACGCAACACCTCCACCCTCGTCCTCGTCGACCGCAAAGCCCTCGCCGACCAGTGGCGCACCCGCATCCAACAGTTCCTCGACATCAAGCCCGGCCAACTCGGCGGCGGCCGACGCAAGCTCACCGGCACGGTGGACATCGCGCTGCTGCCCTCCCTCGCCCGGCGCGACGACGTCGCCGCCCTGACCCAGGGGTATGGGCACGTCATCGTCGACGAATGCCACCACCTCGGCGCCGCGGCGTACGAGCACTCGGTCAAACGGATCGCCGCGCAGTTCTGGCTCGGCCTCACCGCCACACCCACCCGACGCGACGGCCTCGGCCAACTCGTCACCTGGCAACTTGGACCCGTCCGGCACACCCTGACCGACGAGGAACAAGGCACCCTCGCGGCAGCGATGCACACCGACGCCGGACCCCGTCGAGCGCTGTTCATCCACGAGACCACCTTCCAACCCGGCGACGTCGACCTTGACGCGCCCGGCGCGCTCGCCGAGGTGCACCGAAGACTTGCAGTCGACGAGCCCCGCAACACCCAGATCGCCGATGATGTCGCCGTAGCCCTGGCCCGCGGTCGCAACTGTCTCGTTCTGACCCGACGGGTCGCCCAGGTCGAGGCCCTCACCGCTCTGCTCGCCGCACGCGGACATCAGGCGCTCGTGCTCCAAGGCGCGATGAGCACCAGCGAACGACGGGCCACCATTGACCGGCTCGACGGCGCCAAGGCCGGCGAGGGCCTGCTCGTCATCGGCACGACACCGTTCATCGGTGAAGGCTTCGATGCCCCCGCCCTCGACACACTGTTCCTCGCCGGCCCGATCTCCTACGACGGCCTACTCGTCCAATGCGCCGGCCGTGTCATCCGCGCCGCGCCCGGCAAGGACCTCGCCGAGGTCCACGACTACCACGACTCGGCCACACCCATCCTTGCCGCCTCACTCCCACGCCGCATGCCCGGATACCGGGCCCTCGGCTTCACCAGGACATGAGTGCATCCGAGCGCGATCACCATGGCTGGTCCCGCCGGTTAAGGAGATATGACAGGAAGCCAAGCGTGCTGGGCCTAGCGTAGTAGGCTGACGGCATGGGTCGGTTCTCCGAGGATGAGCTGCATGCGGTTGTCTCCCGGTACGAGGCGACGCGGGCGGCCGCGTTGACCGAGCGGGACGAGCAGCTGCGGGCGTTCCACGCGGCCGGGTGGCGGCCGGTGGATCTGCAGCGGGTCACCGGATACAGCCGGGAGACGATTCGTCAGGCGCTACGACCGGAGGTCCGGCGGGCGACCAACATCAGCCGGCGCCGGACATCACCCCAGCCGCCGACGGACTACCGGCCCTACGGTGACCGGAAGCCCTACGTGGTGGCCGAAACCCTCGCCGATCTGCACGGCCCGACCGAGGGCGTGGTGACGCTTCCGCGTCATCTCGACTGGTCCGGGCACGCCGAGTACGACCTGAACCGGGCCGCACGCCTGGCTAGCATGTACAAGGTGGTGCTCACCGAAGCCAGCACGGTCGAGGATCTGAACACCTGGCTCAACGCCGACCCCCTTCGGCGGCTCTGGCCCACCCTCTGGCTGCCACCCCAGCTCCGCCAGCGCTGGGAGGACGCCTTCCCCGACCTCGCCGCCACCCGCAGCAACGCGGCATAGCGGTGGACCCCTTCCACGAACGCCTCGCCCGTACGGGGCTCGCGGCGGCCGATCGATACGGCTTCGCTCTGGCCGGAGGCTACGCGGTCCAGGCCGCCGGGGTTCTCGAGCGGCCCAGCGAGGACGTGGATCTGTTCACCGCCTGGGACCGCCGGCAGGAGTTCACCGCGGCGGTCGCCGCCGTCGTGCACGCCTACCGCAACGACGGCCTGAGCGTCGAGACCGAGAGACAGTACGACACCTTCGCCCGGCTGGCTGTCACCGACGGTATCCGGGTTTCCAAGGTCGAACTCGGCGTGGACTGGCGTGCCAACGAACCGATCGTCATGGCGATCGGGCCGGTACTGCACCCTGACGACGCGGTCGCGAACAAGATGAGCGCACTCTACGGGCGAGCGTTCGCTCGTGACTTCATCGACATCGACGCCACGCTTCGATCCGGCCGCTACACCCACGAAGCCCTCCTAGCCCTCGCGCAGCGCGCCGACCGTGGTTTCGACCGACGCGTCTTCGCCGACGCCCTCGGACAAGCCACCCTGCTCGATCCTGACGACTTCGCCCAGTACGGCGTCACCGGCCGAGCGCTGGACAATCTCCGTAACCGTTTCGCCGAATGGCGCCGTGAACTGCTCGGCGAAGAGGTACCCGCTCGACCTGACGGCTCCGTCAGCTGACCTCCCGGCGCTCAGTTGCCGCCCGGACACCGTCCTGCGCTCGTGGTCTACCGCGGCATGCACCAAGAAAGTCCGCCGCAGCCAAGGATGGCTCCACTCTCAGCTCGCGGCAGCGACATGCCTGCACTCGCAGGGCCAAACGCTCCAGCTGATCTTCGGCAAACGATCGCAGCAAGGCCGCTAAGCGACCAGGACGCAAAGACAAAAGATGGATAACCGCAGGTCGTCGGCCTATGAATACGGGCGGAGCGTCCGGTTAGGAAACCGATGCTCTATCCCCTGAGCTACGAGGGCGCGAGGGGCCAGTGTACCGACCTGCGGGTCCACCCGCGTTGGCAGGGAGTGACCCACGTTGACCTGCACTGACCCGAACAACCCGTCGCAGCCGACGATCACACGCCGACCACACCGGACAGGGCAATGAACAAGATCATTAACTCAGATTGGCCCGGAGCGGGGCTCCGGCAGCGTCCTCGTCCAAGGCGGCCAAGGGACCCAACCTTCACCCTTCTGATCCGTAGGGCGATCAGTCCTCGGCAACGGGACGGATCGGTGACAGGAACGGATCGAGGCGTTCGGTGATCTCACCCCGCGCCATGACGTGCACCGGAACGCGTTCGGACCGGGCGGGACGCTAGTCCACGCGATCTTCCACTGGTCAGGCCGTGGCCACCACCGGGCATTCCTTCTCGCAAATACACGATGTGAGGATGACGCACATTCAGGGCCGGCGCGGGCGGTGAGCCCGGCTTGGCGCCGAGGGAGCGCCGGCAACAGCTGGGATGACTACCTGGCAGTCCAGCCTTGACCTCATCCGGGAAATCGATCGTTCTTTGTTGGGACGGAGCCCGCAGCCCGTTGCCGGGCAGGGCACCCAGCTCAGCGTCAAGCAGGAGGCTACCTGGTCACCCTGCACATGGCGGGTAAGCACACCCGCCCTACTGCGCGGTGTATCCGCCGTCCACCGGAAGGGCGACGCCGACGACGAAGCTGGCGCCGGGGCTGCACAGCCAGAGCACGGTGGAGGCGATCTCGTCGGCTCGGCCGAACCGGCCGATGGGTTGGTTGGCCAGCGCTTCGGCGGTGTCGAGTTCACCGTTGGCGATCATGGCGGTGACCATGGGGGTCTCGAAGGTGCCGGGGCAGATGGCGTTGATCCGGACTCCGCGCGGCGCGTATTCCAGGGCTGCGCTGCTGGTGAGCCCGAGTACGCCGTGTTTGGACGCGTGATAGGCGGCGCGTCCGGGCAGGCCGACGAGGCCGCCGAGGGAGGAGCAGTTGACGATGGCGCCGCTGCCCTGCTCACGCATCTGCCGCAGCTCGTGCTTCATGCAGGCCCAGACGCCGCGCAGGTTGACGGCGTTGACGCGGTCGAAGGTGTCAGCGGGCTCGTCGGCGGCGTCGGAGGGTGGGGCTTGGATGCCGGCGTTGTTGAAGGCCATGTCGAGCCGGCCGTAGGCCGCGACGGTCTGGTCAATGAGGGCGGCGACCTGCGCCTCGTCGGATACGTCGCACCGGATGCCGAGGGCCTCGTGCCCGCCCGCCCGCAGTTGGGCGGTGGCGGTCTGCAGGGCCGCGTCGTTGATGTCGGCCAGGACGACCGAGGCTCCCGCATGGGCGAACGCCTGCGCGGTGGCGAGCCCCATGCCGGAGCTGGCGCCGGTGACCAGGGCTACCTGGCCGGTGAAGTCGTAGGTGGGGTTCATGGTGTCTCCCGGTGGCGCGCTCGGTGTTCTTCAGGCGGCGAAGGGCTTGACGGTCACGGTGACGGCGCCGTCGAGGTCGGCGATGCGGCTGGCGGCGTCTCCGTCGATGCGGCCGATGATCACGATGCCGGGATAGTACGACTGGTCGCCGTAGTAAAGGACGAGGTCGTTGCCGGGGGCGTAGTAGCCGACATCGCCGACGTCGGGGTCCGCGCCGTCCGGCTGGCCGCTCAGCGACAGGGGTGCGGGCAGTGGGCCGGTCTTCTCCACCGCGCCGTGGTCGATCATGTTGACGGTCAGCGGCAGTTGGGCAAGCAGGTCACGGCCGGCGGCGCTTTCGAAGATTGTGGCCTGGAAGCGCTGGTCGTTGATGGTGATCTGGATCTTCATCTGCTCTCCCCGGGGCGCGGTGGTGCCGCTCGGTGGTGCCGTGGCCCGGCCGGCGTTGCCGGGCGACGTCGCGGACGTTGCGCCGCCGATATCGCCGGACTGACCGTTGACGCCGCAGCCGGAGAGGCTCAGGCCGAGCAGCGCCGACAGCGCTACGCCCACGGCCGTGCGTGTGGCTGGCATGGCATCTCCCGGTGTCGGGTTCGCCACCGGGTCACAGCGTGAGCAGGACCTTGGTGGCGGTGCGCTGATCCATCGCCCGGTAGCCCTCGGCGGCCCGGTCGAGCGGCAGGATGAGGTCGAAGACCTTGCCCGGGTCGATGGTGCGGTCCCAGATCAGCTGGATCAGTTCGGGCAGGAACCGCCGGACCGGGGCGGGGCCGCCGTGGATGTGCACGCCGGACATGAACAGCTCGTCGCCGGGGATGGCGACGTCGTGGGACACCCCGACGAACCCGACGTGGCCGCCGGGGCGGGTGGAGCCGATGGCCTGCATCATGGCCTCCTGGGTACCGACGGCCTCGATGACGCTGTGCGCGCCCAGGCCACCGGTCAGCTCCTTGATCCGCTTCACGCCGGCGTCACCGCGTTCGGTGACGATGTCGGTGGCGCCGAACTCGCGCGCGAGGGCCTGCCGGTCGGGGTGGCGGCTGAACGCGATGATGCGCTCCGCGCCGAGCTGCCGGGCGGCCAGGACGCCGAGCAGGCCGACCGCGCCGTCCCCGACGACCGCGACGGTCTTACCTGGTCCGGCCTCGGCGGCGACCGCGGCGAACCAGCCGGTGCCGAGGACGTCGGAGGCCGCCATCAGCGACGGGATCAGCTCCGGGTCGGGCCGGCCGGGAGTGGCGACGAGGGTGCCGTCGGCGAGCGGGATGCGGGCCAGCTCCGCCTGGGTGCCGATGGTGCCCATCAGGACGCGGTGCACGCAGTACGCCTGGTATCCGGCCTGGCAGATCTCACAGGTGTTGTCGGACGCCCAGAACGAGCCGACGACGAAGTCACCGACCTTCACGGTGCGCACCTCGGACCCGACCGCCTCGACGACGCCGACGTACTCGTGACCCATCACCTGGTGGTCGACCGGTTCGGCGCCGCGGTACGGCCACAGGTCGCTGCCGCAGATGCAGGTCGCGGCCAGCCGGATGATCGCGTCGGTCGGCTCGATGATCGTCGGGTCCGGGCGCTGTTCGACCCGCACGTCCCCGGGCTTGTGCATGACAACCTGACGCATCCTGGTGCGCTCCGTTCGCTTCGGTTCCGACGGCCCTACAGGGCCACGGGACCCAGTCAACGTGCCCACCCGAGCGGGGAGAAGTCCCTGGTGATGGGTGTACTGACAGGGCACCCCTACCCGGTGTCGCGCGGCCTACGCTCGACGCATGGACAACCGTTCGGAGGTGCGCGACTTCCTGACCACGCGCCGGGCCCGCCTGACGCCCGAGCAGGTCGGCCTGCCGCCGACCGGCAGCCGCCGCGTCCCCGGGCTGCGGCGCAGCGAGGTCGCCGCCCTCGCCGGGCTCAGCGTCGAGTACTACGCCCGCCTCGAGCGCGGCCAGATCGCCGGTGCGTCGTCCGGCGTGCTGGAGGCCCTGGCCCGGGCGTTGCAGCTCGACGAGACAGAACGGGCCCACCTGTTCGACCTGGCCCGCGCCGCCGACGGCATCCCGACCTCGGGGCGGCCCCGCCGCCGCACGGCCACCAAGGCCGCCGAGCGCCTCAGCCTGCGATGGGCGATGGAGGCCATCACCGACGGAGTCGCTTTCGTGCGCGACCCGCAGCAGAACCTGCTCGCGACCAATGCGCTCGGCCGCGCGTTCTACGCACCGGTGATCGGCGACGGGGGACGCCCACCGAACCTGGCCCGGTTCCAGTTCCTCGACCCGGCCTCGCGCGATTTCTACCCCGACTGGGACCGCTTCGCCGAAATGTGTGTCGGCGTCATGCGCGCCGAGGCCGGCCGCGACCCGCACGACCGCGCGCTGCAGGACCTCGTCGGCGAGCTCTCCACCCGCAGCGAGGACTTCCGCCGGCTCTGGGCCGACCACAACGTGCGCACCCACGGCGCCGGCACCAAACGGTTCCGCCACCCCGTCGTCGGCGAACTCACCCTCGCCTACGAGGAACTCGCGATCACCGCCGAACCCGGCCTGGTGCTGCTCGTGTACACGGCCGAACCCGGGTCGCCGTCCGCGGAACGGATGCGCCTGCTCGCCTCCTGGGCGGCCACCGCCACCACTGCCACCGCCGCAGTCCGCGATTCGGAAGGAACCTGATGCAGATCACCCGCAGCTCCATCGTCACCGCCAAGGGACCCGGCGACTGGTTCACCGGCGACCGCCGGTGTCCGCCTCGGCCGGGAAGTCCGCCCCCCGGCTGACCGCCTCATCCGCCCGCAGTTCGGCGAGCATGGCCTCCAGGTTGTCCGCCACCCGGTCGTACCCCGCGTTGCCCAGCACCAGGCGCCTCGGGGCTTGATCGCGGTCGACCGCCGCGACCACGGCCTCGACGCCGCGCACGGGATCGCCGGGCTGCCGGCCGTTCTGTTCGATCATGCCGGTTCGCACGGTCGTCAGCATTGACCGGTACTCCTCGACGCTCTCCTCGACCGGCTCGTCGGCGAAGCCGGCGTAGGCCCTGGTGCGGAAAGCGCCGGGCTCCACCGCGAGCACCCTGATGCCAAACGGCGCGACCTCCTGCCGCAGCACCTCCGTCAGCCCCTCGACGGCGAACTTCGCCGCCGTGTAGAAACCGAATCCGGGTACGCCGACCAGGCCGGCGACCGAGGACATGTTGACGATGCAGCCGGCGCGCCGGGCCCGCATCCCGGGCAGCACGGCGCGCGTCACCTGCACCACCGAGAAGAAGTTCAGTTCGAACGTCCTGCGTACGGAGGCCTCGTCCATTCCCTCGACCGAGCCGCTCCAGCCGCGGCCGGCGTTGTTGACCAGTACGTCGATGCTCCCGAAGCGCCCTTCGGCCTCTGCCACGGCCTGCCGGATCTGCTCGGCGTCGGTGACGTCCAAGGGCAGGACGAGCGCGTCGTCGCCGTGCCGCACCACCCAGTCGCGCAGTTCGTCGGGGCGCCGCGCGGTCAGCACCACCCGGTCGCCGCGGCCGAGCACGACGTCCGCGTACGTCATGCCGAAGCCGCCCGGGGTGCCTCCGGTGATGAACCAGGTCCTCATGATCTTCTTCCCGATTTTTAAATGGTTCGACGGTCCAGGGGAGCGGAGGGCGTCAGGGTGCGATCTCCAGCTGACGGATCCGGTCGCCTGCGAGCGTGAACCGCCAGGTCAGGTCGGCCGTGCCGCCCGGGAAGTTCCCCTCGATGCGACCGCTGACCAGGAAGGCGTCCGCCCCGGCCGGCTCCACCCGGCGCAGCTCGGTCGTGTACTCGTACCGCGACGCCGCCCCCTCCTGCCAGGCCCGGATCTCCGACCGGCCGCGCCGCGTCTCACTCTCGTCGACGACCACCGCGTCCTCGGTGAACAGGCCGACGATGCTCTCGACATCGCGACGCGCGCTCGCATCGAAGTACTCCCGGACGACCGTGGGAACTGCCGTGTCCATGCCTCTCCCATCGCTGCTATTTATGCTACACAGCTTCATGTAGCGCTACATGAGATACTCTAGCGCTATGGCCCGTCGTGCGTGGAGCGGTAGTGCCCGAGACCGTCTCCTCCTAGCCGCCGCCGAGCTGATGGACAGCTCCGGCGACCGTGACCTGTCGACCCGAGCGGTCTGCGAGCGCGCCGGAGTGCAGGCGCCGACGCTGTACCACCACTTCGGCAGCAAACAGGGCCTGATCGACGCGGTGATCAACCACGGCTTCAGCCAGTACGTCCATTCCCCGCGGCCCTCCGGCGACACCCGGGACGCGCTGAACGACATCCGCCAAGGCTGGGACGAGCATGTCCGGTTCGGTCTGGAACATCCTTCCTTCTATGCCCTGCTCTACGGACGGGTCGAGCCCGGCCGGCCCTGCGCCATCACCGCGCCCGCCCACGCCATGCTGCGGGACCTGCTGGGCGCCGCCGCGCGCCAGGGGCTGCTGCGGGTACCGGTCGACGACGCGGCCGAGCAGCTCCTCGCCGCCAACGTCGGCGTCACCCTCAGCCTGATCACGCAGCCCGAGGAGGCGCGCGACCGGGGCCTCTCGGACCGGGTACGGGAGGCCGCGCTCGCCGGCGTCCTCGACACCACCGCCCGCGGCGAGTCCCCGGCGGCGACCCGCGCCAGCACCGCGCTGGCGCTGCGAACCCTGTTGGAGCAGGATCCGGCCGGGCTCACCGCCGGGGAGCGCGCGCTCCTCGGCGAGCTGCTGGACCGCCTCGGGCGCTCCTGAACCGTGCCGGTCCGGCCCGCAGCGGCACGGGTTGTCCCGGGCGGCGAGCGTCCCGGCGCGGTGCCGGCGACAGCCCGCTGCCGAGGAAGGCCAGCGCCTCCCGTTCCCGGGGACTGAGGGCGTCGACCCGGGCACGGGCGCTGGAGCGCCGCGCGGCCAGGGTGTCCGCGCCCGTCGCGGCGAGGTGCGCGACGACGCGGGCCGCGACTTTCGGTGACAGGTAGGCGGCGCCGTCGGCTACCGCGCGTACCACGACTTCTACCAGCACAATGGGGTCGACCCTCAACGGCCTCGTCCGAGCCTTCGTCAGCGACCAGGCGGGGTCGTCCCAGCAGGGCGCATCGACGTCGCCCGGCGGGTTCCGCTGGCCGACCTGCCGGCCCTGCACGCCGACGCGACCGCGGGCGCGGGAACTCGCGACCTGGCGGTCGACCATGGGTGGCCGGACGTCGTCCACGTCCGCCCGGATTGGTGCCGACAACAGGCAGTTGTCTGCGTTGCAGGGAGTTGCCACGTGGACGCTGTGGACCCGTTCCCCGGGTGCACGCGACGCTGGGTGCGGTCAGGCATCCGGGATCGATGCCGCCGACAGCGGTGACGGAGGAACGGTGCGGAACCGCTGCCGCGGCGTCGCGCTCACCGATGCCCCATCGTCTCGTGGAGGTCGGGTGCGCGATAGCCAGTCGCTGCGGTTCCGACCGGACCGGGGCCACCGTTCGACGCCCCGGCGTCGAACGGTCCCCCGGCGGGCCGATTCAGCCGGTGTAACCCTGCTCGCGCAGGAGGTGTCCGGCCTGGAAGCGGCTCTCCGCGCCCAACTGCTCCATGATCGCGGCGATGTGTCTGCGGCAGGTGCGGACCGACATGTTCAGCCGTTGGGCGATGGCCTCGTCACGGGCCCCGTCCATGAGCAACCGGATGATGTCCTGCCGCACCGTGCCGACCAGTTCGTGCGCGTCGGAGCGCCAACCGTTCTCACCGGCGAAGTCGGTGCCCTCCTGCCAGAACTGGTGGAAGATCCGGACCAGCAGGTCGACCACGGTCGACTCCCGCACCAGCAGCGCGTCCTGGCCGTCGCTGCCGGTCAGCACCGCCGCCTCCCGGTCGAAGATGATGATCCGGTTGGGCAGTTCGCCTACCGTGCGGACCTCCGCTCCGGCGGCACGGGCGGATTCGGCGTGCCTGCGGGCGGTCGGGTCGAAGCGCGAGGAGTGCTGGTAGAGCAACTGCACCTTCGCCGTGCTGGGCAGCGGCGGTCGACCTTCGCTCAGGGTCTGCCACATCGCGTCGGGCCACGGCGACTTGCGTGGGCTGGCGATGAGCACCTCCCGCGGGGAGCCGTCGAGCAGGATCCTGAGCGCGGTGGCGAGGTCACGTTCGGTGGCGAGCGACACCATCGTCCCCTGGTCGTTCGGCGTCCGGCGCCTCGTCAGCAGCGCGTCGAGCCGGTCCCGCATCCGGATGACCGCGAGCTGGAACCCGGTGATGGTGGCTTCGAGCATCAGGATCGTCTCGGCCAACGCGGCGTCCGGGCGGTCGGCCAGGACCATGGTGCCGTCGGCGGTTTCCCGCAGCAGCCGCCAGTGTTTCAGTGCCTCCACCGCGGACCGCAGCTCGTCGGGTTCGATGCCGAGTTCGGCGGCCATCCTCGGATGGTCGCTCCGACCGTTCTCGAGCAACCAGGCGTAGACCCGGTGGGCCGTTTCGTCTATCGGCGCGAGCAGCGCCTCCACTGCCACGTCGTCCATCTCGGGCTGAGGCGGGTCGCTCTGGTCGGACGGATTTCCCACTTAGCGTTCCACGGTTTCTAGGATTCGTGTGATGTCTCGGCCCTCATCCGGCGACGCCGTGAATTGCCTTACGCAATTCCGCGGAGTCGGCCCGCTCAGCCGCCGCGACACCTGCCCCCAACCGCACCGCAGCCGCGGTGAATGGCAGCATCCCTGGGCACAGCCGTTCTCGTATGACTTCCAGGTCTGCCGCGACATCGACCCTTTTCCCCGAGATTTACGCAGTTCTGACAATTTTACCACTGTTTTTTCGGGTGGTCAATTTGTTGCGTCGATACGACGGAGATCGCCATATCGGTATCCATCCCCGCTGGCTCGCCCGTCGATTTCGTCGAGCCATCACGTCGTCGATGGAGGAGTCTTTGGACGCGAGAGCACCGCAGCGGGCGGAACAGGTGGCGCTCCACCGGGACCTCGCCGACCTGGTGGAGCGGCTGTCCGGTTCCGGGGATCGCTCCGATCCACTGGTGGAGGCCACGCTCGCCTGCGTGGAGGCGGCGCTCTGCACGTGGCGTGCGTCGACCGCACCGGGCACCCCGCCCGACCGGGAACGGCTCGACGAGGCGTCGCACGCGGTGCGCGCCGCGTCCGTGGCGCTGAGATTCGCCACGGCCGACCGTCGCGCCGATCGGCCGGCCGACGAGGGTCGGCCGCACCGCACGAACAGCTCCCCTGACGTTTCGGCGACGCCGGGATCGCCCGGTCGGACGCCGCAGAGCCACCTGGAGGGAAAGATGGAGCGCTCGGAGAAGGTCGACATCGTCATCGTCGGGGGCGGCATGGCCGGGCTGGCGGTGGCCGCGGAACTCAGCGCGTCACGGGCCGCCGACGTGGTGGTGCTCGAGGCCGGTCCCGACGGTGACCGTGAGCACTACCGGTGGAGCGCCGACGAACCGACGGCCATGCGGCAGTGGCTCGACCCCACCTCGGACCCGCACTTCTGGCGCCCGTACGCGACCGACGGCGTCAGCTACGCCGGCATCTCCGGGCTGCGCCGGCGGATGGGTGGCCGCTCGCTGTACTGGCACGGCGTGACGCTTCCGATCGAGAACTGGGCGCTGGAGAGCTGGCCCGTCGGCGTCACCCACGATCTGACCGCCGAGTGGCTCGGCGGGCCGTCGCTGTACCACCGGGTGTCGGAAGAGCTCACGAAGTGGTCGGGCTACGACATCACGGATCCGCCCGGCACGGGCAGGCGGATCGCGTTCGGCGACTACGAGTTCGGCCCGGTGCCGCAGGCGGTGGTCAGTCGGGCCGACGGGCGCTGGCAGGCCTACAGCCCACTCGGCCAGTGGAAGGACGGCGGGAAGCCGCGGCTCGTCCCCGACTGCCGCGTACTCGGGGTGATCATCTCGGACGGCCGGGCCGTCGGCGTACGCGCCGAGACGGAGTCGGGGATCACCGAGTTCAGGGCGGACCGGGTGGTGCTGGCCGGCGGCACGGTGGAGAACAGCCGGCTGGCGATCCAGGCGCTCACCGAGGTCGGGTGGCTGACGGAGCCGCGCCTGCCCGGCCTGGTCGACAAGGTCGTCCACGGCTTCAATGCCAATTTCGACCTCGCCCGGCTGTCGCCGGAACTCGCCGACGCCGCGCGGGAGCACAGCTACGGCATCACGGCCTGCGCGTCCGGGCTGCGCTCGAACACGTTCCTGGCGTTGCACGTCAATCCGCACGGCACGGCTGTCCTCGACGCCTGGGTGATGGGTGAGCAGATCGCCGGTGAGGCGGCCTACGTCGAGGCCCGGCCCGCACCGGCGTGGCCGTGGCCCACGTCCGTCGTGGCGGGCCTGAGCGACATCGACGAGAAGCTCCGCCACGCACAGCAGACGGAGTTGCAGCGGCTCTGGAGTCAGTTCCTGGACGCCGCGGGCGCCGATCGGCAACCGCTCGCCTTCGCACCGGAATTCGGCTCGCCCGATCTCCAGGAACTGTTGCTCGCGCCGAAGGACGCGACCGGGCCGACCGAGGCCCGCACCTACTCGTTCCAACTCGGATCCGAGCAGCACGAAGGGGGGACCACGCCGTTCGGCACGCTGCTCGACGACGACCACCAATTCCACGGCGTCCCGGGGATGTACGCCGCCGGACCGTCGACTTTCCCCCGCAGTGGCGCGGCGAACCCGGCGTTGACGATCCTGGCACTGGCCAAGCGACTGGCCCACCGGCTTTCCTAGCCCTCCCACCTCGCTTCGCCCGCCCGGCGCGGGCGGCGGCTTTTCCGCCATGCCTGTCAGTTGTCTGTCATGCAACATCCTGACGTCGGCCGGCGTGGACGAGGTCACACCGGCGACGGATGATCGAGGAGCGCCGATGCCGTGGAACGGCGGACGCTGGGCGGGCCGGCAACCGGATGCGAGGTAGGACGTCAATGGAAACGGCGACCGTTCGCCTGGACGGGAGTTACCGCATCGGTCCGGTGGACCGACGCGTCTTCGGGTCCTTCGCCGAACATATGGGCAGAGGCGTCTACGGAGGGTTGTACGAGCCCGGCCATGCCACGGAGATCGAGGGGACGGGCCTGCGGGGCGACGTCCTGCGCCTGACCCGCGAACTCGGCGTCACCACGGTTCGCTACCCCGGTGGCAACTTCGTCTCCAGCCACTTCTGGGAGGACGGTGTGGGGCCGCGGAACGACCGGCCCCGCACCATCGACCTGGCCTGGCGGACGGTCGAGAGCAACGAGTTCGGCCTGCACGAGTTCATCGACTGGACGAGACGCGCGGAGGTCGCTCCCTACCTGGTGGTGAATCTCGGCACCCGGGGCCCGAAGGACGCGGCGGACCTGGTCGAGTACTGCAATCACCCGGCGGGGACCCGGTTGTCCGACCGGCGACGACGAAACGGCGCGCCGGATCCGTTCGGCGTCAAGCTGTGGGGCCTCGGCAACGAGATGGACGGCTCGTGGCAGGTGGGCCACCGCAGCGCCCGTTCCTACGGTGAGGTGGCCGCCCAGGCGGCGCAGGCGATGAAGCTGGTGGACCCGAGCATCGAGACGGTGCTGTGCGGCAGCTCGCACACGGGCATGCCGTCGTACGTGGCGTGGGAGGCCGAGGCACTGGAGGCGGCCTACGAATACGTCGACTACGTGTCGCTGCACCAGTACTACGACCCGGAGAAGAGCGACGAGGCGTCCTTCCTGGCGTCCGCCGTCGCCATGGACCGCCACATCGAGGACGTCGTCGCCGCGGTGGACTTCGTCCGGGCGAAGCAGGGCAGGGACCGGCGCGTCAACCTCGCCTTCGACGAGTGGAACATCTGGTACCAGTCGCGTTTCGTCGAGCCGTACGAGTGGGAACTGTCGGACGATCCGCGCGTCGTCATCGAGGACGACTTCACGGTCCGGGATGCCGTGGTGGCGGGCAGCCTGTTGATGACGCTGCTCCGCCACGCGGACCGCGTCCGCATCGGATGCCAGGCGCAGTTGGTGAACGTCATCGCCCCGATCAGGACCGCGGACGGACGCCCCGCCTGGAAGCAGCCGATCTTCCACCCGTTCGCCCTGATGTCGCAGCATGCGCACGGCGAGGTGATGCGCGTCGAGCTGGCTGCTCCGACCGTACCCACGAGCCGGTTCGGCCCGGTCCCCGCCGTGGACGTGACGGCAACGTACGACGACGCCACCGGCCGTCTCGCGTTGTTCGCCGTCAACCGGGGTCCCGAGGCGATCGCGCTCGACGTGACCGCGACCGGCTTCGGTGACCTCGTCGTGGCCCGGCACCAGTCGATGGCCGCCGCCGACGGGGGCGACGCGCAGCCGTCGACCGGCCGGCCGCGCGACGTTCCCCCCGCGCGTGGCGGCGACACCTGCCACCAGATGCTGCCGCCCGTCTCCTGGAACCTGATCTCTTTCGCGCCGGCGGAAGACGCCGCGGACCCCACGTGATCGATCTGGCATCGTGGCCGGGAAGGCATGTGTCCATGAACAGGAAGAAGATCGCCGTCGTGGGTGCCGGCTGGGCGGGGGCCGTCACGGCCCGCGCGCTGCACGACGACGGCATGGCAGTGGAAGTCTTCGAGGAGAGACAGACCGTCGGGGGGCACTCCCGTTCGGAGACCCTGGCCGGCGTGGTCTTCGAACCCAACGGGCCGCACATCTTCCACACCTCCAACCCGGAGGTCGCCCGGTACGTGCAGCGCTTCGGCATGAGACGCACCTACGAGCACCGGGTGCTGACCGAGATCTTCCTGGATGACGACGACTCCCCCCGGCTGCTCTCCTGGCCACCGCAGGTCGAGGAGCTCAGGGCGCTGCCGGTCTGGCCCCGGGTCGAGAAGGAGTTGGCGGACCTGCCCGCCGAGCCGTGGCGGGACAACCTCGAGGCCTACTGCGAGTCGATCATGGGGCCGACGCTCTACCAGCTCTTCATCCGGGACTACTCGGTCAAGCAGTGGGGGCGGCATCCCACCGAACTGTCCAGTCGCTTCGCGCCCGGTCGTCTCGATCTGCGTACGGACGGGAACCGCCGCCTGTTCCGGGACACCTGGGAGTTCTTCCCGGAGCGCGGCTCCCAGGAGATGATCGAGTCCATTCTCGCGCCGATCCCGGTGCTCGCCGGGCAGTCGATCTCCGTGGACGACCTCCCGGCCCTGGAGCGCGACTTCGCGGCAGTGGTGATCACCGCGCCGTTGGATGTCTTCGCGAAGCAGGACGGCAGCCTGGAGTGGCGCGGCGTCCGGACGGTTTCGCGTTACCTGCCGTTGGCGGATCCGACCGCGACCGTGACGCCCGCCTACGTCGTGAACCGGCCGTCCCTGCGCCATCCGTTCACCCGTACGGTCGAGACCAAGCACGCGACGGGGCAGCGCGTCGCCGGCACGGTCCTGAGTGAGGAGTACCCCGGGTCGGCGGACCGCCACTACCCGGTGCAGACTCCGGACCGGTCCAACGAACGCCGGAACGAGTCGTTGAAGGCGATGATCCGCGAGCGGACCGACCTCGCCGTCTTCTACTGCGGCCGGCTCGCCAACTACGAGTACATCAACCAGGACCAGGCCATCGAACAGGGGATGGCGTGCGCCCGCGACGTCGCTTCCGCCCTGCGTCGAGACGACGCATGAGACGCGCCGCCGTCGACCCCGAGGCGCTCGGCGGCCTGCCGCGCGGTGGCCGGGAGGCGGTCTCGGCCGAACACCCGCCGCACGCACGGGCCGTGGTCGCCCGGGGCCTGACGAAGCGGTACGCCGACCGTACGGCGGTCCGGCGCATCGACCTGGGCATCGGCCTGGGCGAGGTCTACGGCCTCCTCGGGCGCAACGGCGCCGGCAAGAGCACGACCATGCGGATGATCGGCTGCGTCTCGAAGCCCTCCGCCGGCGACCTGAGCGTGCTGGGGCTGGACGCCCTCGTGCACGGCCCCGAGATCCGCGCCCGGCTCGGCGTCGTGCCGCAGCAGGACACCCTCGACTCGGAGCTGACGGTACGGGAGAACGTGGTCATGTTCGCCCGCTACTTCGGCATCCCGCGACGGGTGGCCCGGCAGCGCGCGGATCAGATGTTGGAGTTCATGAACCTCGCCGACCGGCCGGACGCCAGGACCGGCGACCTTTCCGGGGGCATGCGCCGGCGACTCAGCATCGCCAGGGCCCTGGTCAACGAGCCGTCCATGATCCTCCTCGACGAGCCGACCTCCGGGCTGGACCCGCAGTCCCGGCACCTGCTGTGGGAGCGGCTCTACCAGCTCAAGCGCGACGGCGTCACGATGCTGCTCACCACCCACTACATGGACGAGGCCGAGCAGCTCTGCGACCGGATCGGCATCATCGATGACGGACGCATCGTCATCGAGGGCGTGCCCGCCGACCTGGTGAGGCGGTTCGCCGCCCGTGAGGTCGTCGAGCTGCGGTTCGACCCGAGCAGACCGGTGCCCCCGGCGGCCCTCGCCGAGCTGGGAGGCCGGGTCCGGCGCCGGGCCGACAAGATCCTGGTCTTCACCGACGACGCCGACGAGGCGGTCCGGTCGATCCTCGGCATGTCACTGGGTTCCGCCAGCATGCTCGTGCGCCGCAGCAACCTCGAGGACGTCTTCCTGGCGTTGACGACCGACGATGCGGCCGGGCCATGACGGCTCACCTGCGCGTACTCCCGGTCTTCCGGCACCACCTGGCGGGATATCGGCGAACGTGGCGGGGCAGTCTCTCCACCAGCTTCGTCGTTCCGCTGCTCTTCATGACCGTGGTCGGAACGGGCCTGACCGGGGACGTGACCGTCGGCGACACCGTCGTGCCGTACCTGCGGTACTTCGTCCCGGGAATGATCATGTCCGGCGCGTTGACCATCACCTTCACCGAGTCCACCTGGCCGGTCTACAGCGGTTTCCGCTGGACCAGGATCTACGAGGGCATGGCGACGACGAGTCTCCGGTCGCGGGACATCCTGCTCGGGCACGTGTGCTTCGTCATGCTGCGTGCCGGCCTGAGCGCGTCGGTCTTCGTCATCGTGGCGTCGATCCTGCGCGCGGTGCCTCCACCGGATCTCCTGATCCTCTTCCCGCTGGTGATGCTCCTCGCCCTGTCCTGCGCGAACCCGCTGTTCGCGCTGGCCGCACGCGCGCGTTCGGACGCGACGTTCCGAGTGGTGTTCCGGTTGGGCGTGGTGCCGCTGCAACTCTTCTCCGGCGTCTTCTTCCCGGTGGAGCACCTGCCCTGGGGGTTGGCGCTCGTGGCGTGGATCTCACCGCTGTGGCACGCCCTCGAGGCGTACCGGGAACTCTCCCTGGGCCAGGCGGGCGGCACGACGCTCCTGCACGTCGGCTATCTGCTGCTCTGGGTGGTCGTGGGATGGCGACTGGCCGCGCGGAGCTTCGCCCGGGTCCTGCACAGGTGAGGGCGGAATCCGTGGAGAACGCCACCGTTTCCCGGGCGCGCGGAGCCGGCACGAGGTTCGCCTTCGGCCTGGTCGAGCGGAACGTCGTCGTCGCGACGAAGGACTGGCTGGAGATCGCCACGGGAGTGGTGGAACCCGTCCTGTACCTGCTGGTGCTCGGCATCGGTCTGGGCCGCTACGTCGGTGAGATCGACGGCCTGCCGGGCGCGGACGCCTACGCCGCCTACCTGGCGCCGGCCATGGTGGTGACCACCGTGATGAACGGCAGCGTCACCGAGGCGACCTACAGCATCTTCAACAAGATGCGCATATCCGGCTTCTACGCCACGGTGGTCCAGACGTCGGTGACTCCCGCGTCGATCGTTCTCGGTGAGGGCCTGTGGGCGACCGTTCGCGGCACGCTCTACGGAGTGGTCCTGCTGGCGATGGCCACGGCGTGCGGGTGGGTCGATCCGGCGGACGCGATGTGGGCGGTGCCCTGTCTGGTGCTGATCGCCATGACGTTCGCCTTCGCCGGTCTGGCCGCCACCACGTTCATGCGGAGCTGGCAGGACTTCGACTACGTGAACGTGGCGCTGACGTCGATGTTCGTCCTGTCCGGCACGTTCGTTCCGGTGACGCGTTACCCGGGCTGGTTGCAGGAGGCGGTGAGCTGGACTCCGCTCTACCAGGGCATGGTCCTGCTGCGTGACGTCGCGGTGCGACCGGGCCACCCCCACGCGGCGGGCGTCGTCTACTTCGTCGTCCTGGGCGGCCTGTGTCTCATGGCGGCGACGAGTCGGTTCACCCGCATCCTCCATCGGTGAGGTCCGGGTCGGCAGAAACGGCGGAGGGGTGAGGGTCTTGGACGGCTCCACGGGAGACGACCACCTGACGGCGAGGAGTGGTTCCGGTGAGCCGTGCGCGGTTCCCGCTCCCCCGGCGGTCTCGGTGCTGATGCCGACGTTCAAACACGCCTGGGTGATCGAGAGGGCCTTGGCCAGCCTGTTCTGGCAGGATTTCGAGGACTGGGAGCTTGTCCTCGTCGACGACGGCTCACCCGACGACACCCGGGCGGTCGTGACGCCGTACCTCACCGATCCGCGGGTCAGGTACCACCGTCTTCCCCGCAACAGCGGGCTGGGCGCGGCGTTGAACTACGCCGGCGCCCGGGCGCGCGGCCGATTTCTCGCCTATCTCCCGTCCGACGATCTCTACCACCCCGGGCACCTGTCCTCGCTGGTGGCCACCCTCGACGACCGACCGGACGCGTTCCTCGCCTACTCCGGTGTCCGCTCCCACCGCCACTGGTGGGGATGGTCCGGTCTGACCCTGCACGGCGACGCCGACGTCGAGCTTCAGGGCGCCCATGCGGTCGGCCGGGAGGAAGCGGCGCTCCGGGGCCGCCTGGCGCACGGCAACGCCCTGGGGCTGACCAGCGGCAACCTCCTCGCGCTGGCCCAGGTGATGCACCGCCGCCCGGCACCGGCCGGGGTGCGGTGGACGGAACGGGAGCAGTACGTGTCCGACACCCTGGAGGCGGAGTTCTGGTCCGCGCTGCTCGACGCCGGCTGTACGTTCGCCTCGACCGGGCGGGTCACGTGCGAGTGGACGGATCACCCGGACCAACGACACAAGATCATCGCGGAGGCCTTCGCGCGGCAACCGCCGCTCGTCTGGCCCGGAACCGGCCGGGGTCTGGCCGCCTACCGCCAGCACTACGGGATACCGCAGGGCGCGGCGCTGAACTGGCAGCCCTCGCTCGGCCCCCGGGTGGACGAGTCGGTGCGGTACCGAGGGCTGGACCGGGGGCCGGGGCCGGCGACCGACCGGCCGGAGGCGCTCGGCATCCACCTCGTCGGCGAACTCGGGTTCAACCCCGAGCGGATCCTGGCCCTGGAGCAGGCGGGTCACCGGCTCTCCGCCACCTGGATCCCCGGACCCGAGTCATGGGACGCGGCCTCGACCCTCCCGGTGGGCGGGCTGCGTGAGGTGCCGTGGGGCCCGGCGTGGGCCGCCCGGATGCGGGAGACCGGCGCGGAGGTGATCTACGCGTTGCTGAACGTCCATGCCGTACCGCTCGTGCACGCCGCCATCCGGGCCCGGCCCGGCATACCCGTGGTCTTCCACCTCAAGGAGTCCCCGCAGCGGGCGATGGCCTTCGGGCTCTGGTCCGAGCTGCGGGAGATCCTGCGGAGGGCGGACGGACTGATCTTCATCAGTCAGGAGAACCTCGACTGGCACCGCCACGCGTTTCCGGGGGTGCTGCGCGACGACCGGGTGCTCGTCCTCGACGGCGACCTCCCCAAGGCCGACTGGATGACGCACGACTGGTCGCCCCGGCTGTCCGACGCCGACGGCGCGGTGCACACGGTCTCCGTCGGGCGTCCGATCAATCTGCGCCGACTGTCGGCGGTCGCCGGGCGCGGGGTGCACGTCCACCTGTACGGCACGAACTTCCACGCCCCGGACGTCACGGGACTGGCCCGTGAACAGCCGAACGTGCACCTGCACGCCACTGTCGAACCGGCCGACTGGGTGTCCGAGCTGTCGCGCTACGACGCGGCCTGGGTGCACGACATCCCCAGCGACAACGGTGGTGACGTGCGAGCGGCCAGTTGGAGCGACCTGAACCTCCCGGCCCGGCTGGGGACCTGCGCGGCTGCCGGTCTGCCGTGGTTGGTCCGGGGCGCGCCGGGCACGCTGACCGCCGTCGGGTCGCTGGCGGAGACGCTCGGAGTCGACCTCCGCTACGACACGGTGGAGGAGGTGCTCGCCCTGCTCGCGGACCGGAGGCTGACGACAGGGCGGGCCGAGGCGATGCGACGCAACCGGACCCGGCTGACCTTCGACCACCACGTACCGATGCTCGAAGCCTTCTTCCACCGGATGATCAGCGGCTCGATCGCCGCCGTCGGCGGGTCCCGCCGATGAGGACTGTCGACGACGGCGCGCGGGCGGACGCCGCGGACACCTGTCTGCACCGGGTCCTCCTGCCGAAACCGGGCGCGGTGGGCGGACGCACCGCGCTCCTGCTGGACGTCACCGGGACCGTTGCGGGCGGCGCCCCGGACGGGCTGGCCCTGCGCGGTGGCGAGCGGGTCTCCCTCGGCAGCTACCTCAACGCGTTCCCGGCGGGCTACTGGGCCCGCTGGTCGGCGCTGGAGCAGGTGGTGTTGCGGCTCCGCGTCGCCGGCGACGTCCGGGTGGACGTCTACCGGTCCGCGGCCGACGGGAGCGCGACACGCGTCGCCGGGCTGCGACACCGGGGGCCGGACCCCGGCTGCCTGGAGACCCGGCTGCCGTTGACCGGATTCGACGAGGGCGGGTGGTACTGGTTCGACGTCACCGCCCCGACCGGCGATGCCCGGCTGCTGTCCGGCGCGTGGCACGCGCCGGGGCGCGCGCCCGGGCGGGCCGCGGTGGTCGTCGGCATGCCGACCTTCAACCGCCCGGACGACTGCGTCGCGGTCCTGCGGGCGATGGCCGGGCATCCCGAGCTACGCCGGGTCGTCACCCGGATCGTCGTGGTGGACCAGGGCACCGACCGGATCACCGCCCACCCGGACTTCCGGTCGTTGCGGGACGACCTGGGCGACAACCTCCGCGTCATCGAGCAGGACAACCTGGGCGGCAGCGGGGGGTACACCCGCGCGCTACGGGAGGCGCTCGGCGAGCCCGGGTGCGAGCAGATCGCCTTCATGGACGACGACATCGTGGTGGAGCCCGAGAGCATCCTGCGCGCCGTCGCGTTCGCCCGGCACGCCAGACACCCGCTGGTCGTCGGTGGCCAGATGCTGAACCGGGAGATCCGGTCGCAGTTGTACGTGCTCGGTGAGCAGATCGACAAGCGGTCCTTCCGGTGGCGGCAACCGCCCGGCGCCGAGTACGACCACGACTTCTCGGTGCGATCCCTGCCTGACACACCGTGGCTGCACCGGCGGGTGGACGTCTCGTACAACAGCTGGTGGATGTGTGTCTTCCCCCGCGACGTCGCGGCCCGGCTGGGCCGGCCGCTGCCGCTGTTCCTCAAGTGGGACGACGTGGAATACGGCCTGCGCGCCGCCCGGGAGGGAGTGCCGACGGTTTCGGTTCCGGGCGTGGCGGTCTGGCACGAGCCGTGGTGGAGCAAGGACGAGGAGAACGGCTGGCAGACCTACTTCCACAGCCGAAACCGGCTGGTGACGGCGTCGTTGCACGGTTCGGCGCGGTGGCTTCCCCGGCTGGTGGCCGCCCACCTGACGGAGACGCTCCAGCGCCTGGTGTCCATGCAGTACTGGCACGTCGGCCTGCGTAACGCCGGTGTCGGGGACTTCCTGAAGGGCCCGGAGGTGCTCGCGGCGTCGCTGCCCACCGCGCGGGCGCGCGCCGTGGAGATCCACGGCCGGTACGCCCCGCAGGCGGTGGACCCGCAGGCGGAGACGCCCCCGCTGGCGGACCCTCGATCTCCCGCGCCGACGGTGTCGCCGCCGGGAAGCGGTCCGGGATCGGCGCTGCGCCTGTTGCGGGCGCTCGCCCGGGGTTGCCTGCCGATCCGGCGTGGTGGGTCGGTGGACCGACGACCGCACCTCTCGGCGGAACAGGCCCAGTGGTACGTCCTCGCGCACGTCGACGCGGCTGCGGTCGCCAGCCCCGACGGAACTCAGGTCACGCTGCGTGAGCGTCGTCCGGCGCTGTTCCGCCGGTTGCTGGTCGACACCCTGGCCACACACGCCCGGTTGGCGCTGGCATTGCCGAGGGTGAGGCGGGCGTACCGCCGGCGGGCGGAGCGCCTGGAGTCCTGGTCGGAACCGGCCACGATCCGCGCGCCGGCGCGGAGCGCGCCGACCCGGGGGCACGCCGGCGGCTAGTGGACAGCTTGCGGCTGTGCAGCATCGTGCCGAAGGAGAAGCGTGGACCCCGGCCGCTGGTTCGGCGAGGATCGCACCGAGCCTTTCAGAGCAAGCCCGGATGTGTGAACCACGAGGGGAGAAGGCCATTGCCAGCCAGTGCAATCGATCTTGACGTGATCATCGACAAGGTGCGAACCGTGGGGTATGCGGTGCTGCCCGGCGTCCTGTCGCCCGAGCAGACCCGTCGCACCAGGGAGGTGCTGCACCGGCTGTCGGAACAGGACGACGAGACGTACGGCAGCGAGGAACTCGCCAAGCTCCGCGAGCGTGGCGCGCTGCGTAACCTCGCCGCCGCCGACGACGCCTTCCACCCGCTGCTGGAGTCGTCACCCGCGCTGGACGTGGTGGACGCCCTGCTCGGCCCCAAGGGCATCCTCAACTGCTACGACGCGCTGACGCTCTTCCCCGGTCAGGGCCGCTACCCGTGGGATTACCACACGGACCTGATGGACGTCACCGGCGTCTCGTTCCCGCCGTCGCGCATTCCGGGCGTCAACGTCCTCTACTACTTCGACCGGGTACGCGAGGAGAACGGCGCGACCTGGGTGGTCCCCGGAAGCCACCACACCCTCGCCGACAAGCCCGACCCCGACGTCATGGCACCGCTGTCCGTACCGCTGGAGGTCGAGCCCGGCGACGGGGTGGTCTTCGACGCGCGGATCTGGCACTGCGCGGGCACGAACCACGTCGGCGGGGCGCGCACCCTGATCAAGACGCTGTTCACCGCGCCCTGGTACCGCCCGCAGATGGACTTCACCCGCGCGGTGCCCCCGGAGATCCTGGACAGACTCGCGCCACGCGCACAGCGGTACCTCAACGTGCACAACGTGCCGCCCACCAGCGTGGAAGAACTCCGCTGGCGTCTCTTCCGGGGCGACGCCGTGTACGAGGACGATTCGGCACCGACCAGGGTGGGGGTCTGACGTGTACGTGCTGCCCTTCTTCAGTTACCGACAGGTGGCCGACGGCGTGGTGCTCACCAACCACATCACGAAGCGGCAGGCGGTGGCCGGGTGGGATGCCGTCGAGACGCTGGCGGCGATCCACGAGGCCCCGTCCGCCGCGATCACTCCGCCGGCGGTCGCCGAGGAGTTGGAGATCGTCTTCGCCGACCGGGACCAGGCCAACCGCTGGCTGGACAGCGGACCCTCGCGACAGGCCGGCCGACTGCCCAAGATCGAGCAGATCGAGCTGACGAACCGCTGTCCCTACACCTGCAAGATGTGCCCGCGTACCTTCGAGATGGACCGCGGCCTGGGCGACATGTCGCTCGAACTCTTCGATTCGATCATGCGTCAGGTCAGTGGCAGCACGACGTTCTGCGCGCTGCACCACTTCGGTGAGTCGCTGCTGCACAAGGGCGTCGGCGAGGCCATCGCCATCGCTCTCGGTCACGGCGTACGCACCGGTCTGTCCTGCAACCCCCCGAGCCTGCTGCCGGCGCGGGCGGAGGCGGTGCTGAAGGCGGGCATCGCGAACATGGTGCTGTCCCTGGACTCGCTCGACCCCGAGGTCTACAAGTCGATCCGGGGCCGGGCGGCGCGTCTCGACGTCGCGGACCGCAACCTGCGCGAGCTGGTCCGGATGCGGGACGAGGGCGGCTACGACACCAACCTCACCCTCCAGATGATCAGCATGCACGCCAACGGCAACGAGGCGGCGCGGTTTCTGGCCTACTGCGAGGAGCTCGGCGTCGACCGCGGCGTGGTGATCCGCCTGGAACGCTGGGACTTCGAGGACGACCTGGTCGCGGAGCTCGGTGAGCACACCTCACCCGGCTATACCGAACCGTGCACCCGGCCGTGGAACTCCGTGGCGATCCTCTGGGACGGGCGGGTCGTGCCGTGTTGTCACGACTACAACGGCGAGATGGTGCTCGGTGACCTCCGGCAGGAGAGCCTGGAGGAGATCTGGGCGAAACCGGTGTCCCGCGAGTTCCGTGAGCGCAACACGGAGATGGCGATCTGCGCCAAGTGCGCCTTCGGCCAGTCCTTCCGGGAGATGCGGCGGGAGAAGGAGAAGTTCCACCGGTTCCACCGGGAGATCGCGCGCCCCGGCGGTGACCGCTGGGAGTGGTTCAACCCTCGGCTGCACGACACGAGCAAGCCACGGACTTTCTACGACGGTTTCGATGTGCTGCCCGCCGAGCACCACGAGGTGGGGGCGTGAACGTGGGGACGCAGATGACGATTCTCGAAGGCACGACGAGGTTCGCCGACACGCAGTTCGCCGCCCGCGCGGTGGCGCTCTGCGGTTGGGCGGCAACGGGGGCAGGGCTGGACGTGGTGCCAGCGGTGCTGGGCGACGACCCGGTGGTCACCGCCCGGGGCACCGCCCCCGACTCCTGGACCTGCGCGGAACGGCCCGACTCGCAGAACCCGCTCGGCCCGACGCGTACCGCTGTCGTGCTGACGACCGACGTCGGCGCGACGGTGCGGATCGCGATCGGCAGCCAGGCGTGGCCGCCCTCCTCCCCCGAGCCCCCGGCATGGACCGTCGACCTGCGTCCGGACGAGCAGCTCGTGGTCGACGGGAGATGCTCGATCCGGGTGACCGGCGGCACCGCCACGACAACCGAGTGGACGGCGAAGTGACCACGCGAGGAAGCATCCGATGATCACGCTCGGCATCACGGGCAGCTTCGCCGACCTGGCGGGCACCTTCATGCCCGACGTCCCGGAGTGGCTGTTCCACGACTCGGCCGCGGCGCTGGTCGTGGACGGCACGGTCGTCGCCGCGGTCGAGGAGGAGCGCCTCAACCGGCTCAAGCACAGCAACCTCTTCCCCGCCTCGGCAGCCCGCCAGTGCCTGGAGATGGCGGGCGTGCGGGCCGGGGACGTCGACCAGGTGGCGTTCTTCTTCGGCGAGGACTACGCCGACCTCGAGGTCGGCTACGAGTACCTCAAGTTCGGTGACGTGCCCGCGCTGTCCGCGCGGGAACTGCTCGGCGCCCGGCTCGCCGAGGCGGTGGGGCGCACGTTCCGCCCGGAGGACATCCACTTCACCAAGCACCACCGGGCGCACGCGTTCGGATCGTTCGCCGACTCCGGGTTCGACGACGCGCTCGCGGTGGTCATCGACGGAAACGGCGAGGCCGAGAGCATCTCGGTGTTCCAGTGCCGGGACAACGGCCTGGAGCTGCTCCGCAGCTATCCCACCCGTGACTCGCTGGGGCACCTGTACCTCTCGCTCCTGCCGTTCCTCGGGTTCCGGCGCTTCGACGAGTACAAGGTCATGGGTCTGGCGCCCTACGGCGACCCCTCGACCTACCTCGGGCTGATCCGCGAACACTACGAGCTGCTCGCCGACGGCGGATACTCGCTGGACCCGGCCGCCGTGGTGGAGCACCTGCTGCGCAGCGGCTTCCGGCCGCGCCGGCGTGGTGAGGCGACCCGCACCCAGGACGCCGACCTGGCGGCGGCGCTCCAGGCGTCGTTGGAGGACATCGAGCAACACCTCTTCCGGTACTGGGCGCGCGAGACCCGGGCGACCCGGCTCTGCCTGTCGGGCGGGGTCACGCACAACTCCACCGCCAACGGGCGGGTGCTCCAGTGGGGCCTGTTCGACGAGGTCTTCGTCCATCCCGCGTCCCACGACGCCGGCGCGTCGGCCGGTGCCGCGCAGTACCGGCAGGCGGAGGAGGGTGGCCGACGCGGCAAGGGGCTGATCAACGCGTTCCTCGGGCCGGAGCTCGGGGACCACACGGCGGTCCGCGCCGAACTGGTCTCCTGGCGGAGTTTCGTGGAGGTCGAAGAGATCGATCCGGGCACCGAGACCATCCGAGCGGCATCCGCCATCGCCGACGGCCAGGTGGTCGGCTGGGCGCACGGACGATCCGAGTTCGGTCCGCGTGCGCTCGGCCATCGCAGCATCCTCGCCGACGCCCGGGACGCGGCCAACCGCGACCGGGTCAACGCGATGATCAAGAAGCGGGAGGGATTCCGCCCGTTCGCGCCCGCGGTGCTGGCGGAGTCGGCCGCCGAGGTGTTCGACCTGACCGCGACCAGGGCGCGGCTGGACTTCATGGGGTGCGTGGTCGACGTCCGGCCGGAATGGCGGGAACGGCTGCCCGCCGTGACGCACGTCGACGGCAGCGCGCGGGTGCAGACCGTGCACCGGGACACGAACCCGGTCATGTGGGAGCTGATCGACCACTTCCGCGCGGCCACCGGGACACCGGTGCTGCTGAACACCTCGTTCAACAACTTCGCGGAGCCGATCGTGCAGTCGGTCCGGGACGTCCTGCGGTGCCTGGTGACCACCGCGCTGGACCTGGTGGTCCTCCCCGGCCACGTGGTGCGCCGCAAGGAGGGCTTCCGGGCCGCCCTGCACACGGCCCGGATCGAGCTGCATCCGGCGACCCGGCTGCGCGAGGTGGTCACCGCCGACGGCACGTCGCGGCGCGTCGTGGCGTTCCGCACCCAGGGCGCCAAGGAGGTCGAGGTCGACGCGGCCGTGTTCGGTCTCCTGCGCGCCGCGACCGCCGGCCCGACGTCGGCTGCCGCGCACGGCCTGCCCGCCGACGACGACGTGCTCGACGCGCTGCTGATCCTCTGGGAGAACCGGGTCGTGGACTTCCACGCTCCGGCCTGATCCATCGGAACCGACCCGGGGCGGCCCGCCGAGAGGCCGCCCCGGCACCATGAGGAGACATCATGACCGACCTCACCTTCGACAGCGCGCGCCTCGACGTTCGCGACATGGACGCGGCCGAGGCGTTCTACCGGGACGCCCTCGGCTTCCAGCGGGTCTTCCGCTACGACATCCCGGACGGGGTGATCCAGATGATGGCGCCGGGCGGCAAGCCGCCGGGCGTCGAGTTGACCATGCTGACGGACCTCGTCCCGAACGCCAGCCCCACCGAGCACATCGCGTTTCTCGCCGACGACGTGCCCGCGTGGGTCGAGCGGATCAGGAGCCTCGGCTACCGGGTCGAGCGTGAGCCGTTCACCATCGGCGACGAGACGATGGCCTTCGTGCTCGATCCGGACGGCCACCGCATCGAGCTGAAGCACTACGCCTGAGCGGGCCAGACGACGACCGGTTTGGCGGTCCGTCCCGCCGCCATGTCCCGCAACGTGCCGGTGCCGAGATCCGCCGGCGCCATCGGGCTGGCGAGCGGACGGGGGTCGATCACCCCGTCGGCCAACAGCGCGAGCGTGGCCCGGAAGTCGGGTCGCAGGGCACCCAGTGACCAGCCGATGGTGACCTCCTTCCCGAACGCCGTGCCGGCGTCGACGGCGAGCACGCCGGGGTGCTGCGCGGCCACCACGACCGTCCCGCCACGGTCGACCGCGCCCAACGCCTCGGCGAAGCCGGCGGCCGTCCCGGACGCCTCGACGACAACGGGACACGGCGTGTCCGGGCGATCGGTGGGCAGGCCCAGCGACCGGGTGAGCGCGGCCCGGGCCGCAACGGGGTCGGTGACCGAGACCTCGACACCTCGGGCCCGCAGGAACAGGGCGACGCCGAGCCCGATGGTCCCCGCACCGAGCACGAGCACGGGCCCTTCCCCGGGCACCTTCGCCGCCGCGTGGTGGGCGCACGCCAGCGGTTCCACAAGCGCGGCCGTCACCGGGTCGAGCCCCGGTGGCACCTCCAGCAGCGCCGAGCCGGGCACCGAGACGTACCGCGCGAGCCCGCCGGCACCGTAGTTGTGGCCCAGCAGCAGCAACCGCTCGCAGTAACTCGTCCGGCCGGTCACGCACCGGGCGCACGAGCCGCAGTGGATGGCCGGATCGATGACGACCCGGGTGCCCGGCGCCCAGCCCTCGTCGCTGTGGACGACCGTCCCCGCCACCTCGTGCCCCAGCGCCACGTCGGGCAGCACGCCGGGTTCGGCACACCGTCGGCGATACTCCGCCAGGTCGGTGCCGCAGATGCCGGCCGCGTCGACGCGGACCACCGTCCGCGCCGCCACGGTGACCGTCGGCGAGCCGACCAGTTCCCCGGCGGAGGTGAGCGCGTACCCGATGCCCTCGAAGCGGTCAGACACCGGCCACCCCCGCCGTACGCAACGCCGCACGCGTCTCCGCGGCGGTGGTGAAGTGCACGCCCGTCCCACCCACGGCGGTCACCGCATCCACGTTGACCTTCTTGTCGTCGACCAGGATCAGGTCGGTCACCGCCGTGCCGGCCTGCTCGGCCAGCCGCTCGAAGAACTCGGGACGCGGCTTTCGTACGCCCAGTCGGCAGGACGCGAACACGCCGACGTCCAGCCCGGCGAGATGGTCCCCCACGACCTCGTCGATCCACACCGGATAGTTGCTGCCGATCGCCACCCGGTGCCGGGCGGTGCAGTCGACCAGCAGGTCACGCATGCCGTCGATCCACGCGTATCCCGCTCGCCGCGTGCGGTGGAACTCCTCGGTGTCCCACCGCAGGCCGCTTGTCACCAGCCCCCGCCAGTACTCACCCTCCTCGACCTCCCCCCGTTCCAGGCGGTGGTAGAGGCCGTCCGGGCGTAGCGTCTCGAACTCGGCGAACGACATTCCGCAGGCCGCCTCGTGAGCGGCCTGGAACGGGTCGGTCAGCAACGTGTCCATCAGGTCGAAGACGATCAACACAGGGGCGCTCCTCACGGGTGCTCCAGGACGACCTTGATCGCGCGGTGCGTCTCCCGCGACCGGGCCACGGCGAGCGCCTCGACAAGATCGTCCGGCGGAAATGAGTGGGTGACCAGCAGGTCGCCGAGGTCCGGCGTGGCGGCGAGCAGACGTACCGCCTCGTCCAGCGAGTCGGCGAGGGCCGGCGGCGGAACGTCGTGCGCGGAGTGTTCGAGGTGACCGACCAGCGTGAGCCCCTTGAGCCACAGCGGGGTGAGGTCCGCGCAGTCCTCCGGATTGCCCAGGGTCAGCACGGTGCCACCGGCAGCCACCGCGCGCATCGCGTCGACAAGCGAGGACGACGTGCCCCCCGCGTCCACCACCAGCGCCGGCCCGTCGAGGGTCAGTTCGGGCGGCCCGATCGAGGGTTCCGCGCCGAGCGCGCGCACGGCGTCCGCCTGGAAGCCGTGGCGCACGATCGCCGACAGCCGCCGTCCCGGCAGCACGGAAGCGGCGGCCACCAACGTCACCAGGCCCACCGTGCCGCCGCCGACCACAGCCACCTCCGTCGCCGCCGTGTCGCGCACCTCCCGCAACCCGGCCACGGCCACCGACAGCGGTTCGGCGAGCACCGCCGTCCGATCCGGCACCGCGGCCGGCACCGGCCGCAGCATCGTGCGATGCGCCCAGACCCGGTCGGCCCAGCCGCCACCGAGTGCCGCGCTGAACCCCAGGGACTTGCCCCATCGCAGCTCCGGCGCCCAGAAGGAACGGCACTGCCCGAACCGGCCCGCGCGGCAGGCGGGGCACGGATCGACCGCCCGCGCGGCGCACGGGACCAGCGGATGCACCACGACCCGTCGCCCGGCGAGTGGACCGTCCTCCACCACACCGACCACCTCGTGACCGGGCACGACGGAGTCGCAGGTGCCGTCGGTGTCGTGGTCGGCGAGGCCGCGCAGGTCGCTGCCGCAGATCCCGGCCATGGTGACCCGGGCCAGCGACCACTCCGGGCCCGGCCGCGGCGGCACCGGACGACGCACGACCACCGGCCACCACCGGCCGTCCGCGCTGATCGAGCGCAGCACGGTCCGGCCGGTCACGACACCGGCCCGGGTGCGGCGGAGAACGTCGCGTACAGCCGGCTCGCGGCGGCCCGCACCTCGTCGACCGTACGGGCCCGGGCCGGCGCGAGCACCTTGCCGGTGACGCTCTGGTCGGCGCAGGTCCAGTACTGGTAGCGGTCCCGGACCGGGTTCGGTACCAGGCGGACGTCCAGCTCGCCGTCCGCCCGCAGCTCGGCGCACCAGCCCAGCAGCGCGGCGAAGCTCACCGCAACCCCCGACCCGAGGTTGTACACGCCGGCAGGTGGCGGCTCGACGATCGCGGCGAGCATCGTCTCCGCGACGACCTCCACCGGCACGTAGTCCCGGCAGGCCTCCAGCGTGTCGGCGAACACCCGGAGCCGCTGGCCCCGGGCCGTCTGCCTGAGCAGCTGCGAGATGATGGACGCCATCGATCCCTTGTGCTCCTCGCCGGTGCCGAACACGTTGGTGTAGCGGTAACCCGCCCAGGCGGCGTCGGCGCCGAAACGCGCCGCCATCTCCCGGTCCAGGGTGAGCTTCGACCAGGCGTAGGCGTTGAGCGGCCCGGTGCAGCGGTCCGCGTCGTCCACGTCGTGCTCGGCCATCGGGACACGGGCGTGGACGGTGCCGTACACGCTGTGCGACGAGGCGTAGGCGAAGGGCGTGCCGGACGCGGCACACGCCTCCGCCAGGGCCAGCGGCTCCGCCACGTTCACCGCACGAAGCCGGGCCACGTCGGACTCGAGGGTGGAGCTGATCCCGCCCTGGTGCAGCACGGCCCGGTACCGCCCGGCCCGTACGTCGGCGACCACCGACGCCGACGCCGCCGGTCCCCGCACGACGTGGGCGGCCGGCACCCGCACCGGCCGCGGATCGACGGCGGTGACCGCGAAGCCGATCCGTCCGCACGCGGTCGTGAGGTGGGAGCCGATGAATCCCGCCGCGCCGGTGACCAGAACCTCGCCGGTCATCCGGCCGACTCCGCCAGCACGCGCAGCAGCACCTCACGGACCCGCGCCGTCTTCACCGCGGCTTCCGCCGGGGTGTCGAGGACAGTGACCTCGCCCAGCGTGCCGAGGTACCCGTCGACCACACCCACGCTCAACGCCACCGACCGGGACAACAGGTCGTCGGTACGCGGGAGGTCGCCCGGCACGGCGTTGGCCACCGTCCGCGAGCCGTCGACCCCGACGCCGGTGAACTCGCCGTACAACTGCCCCATCCGGGCGTAGTTGTGCTTCGTCGACGCGTCCAGGGTCGATCCGCCGAGTTCGCGGGCGAACGCGGCGGCATGTGCCCCGTCGTCGAAGATCAGTACGTGGGCGCTGCCGCACCAGCCCTCGTCGTGCACCACCCGGTGACCGACACCGGGGATCCCGTCCAGTCCGTCCCGGACCACGGCGGCCAGCGCCCGGCAGTGCTCGAGGGTGCGGTCCAGCCGGCCCAGTTGGACCAGGCCCACGGCGGCGGCGAGTTCGTGCATCCGCAGGTTCAGGCCGATCCGGGGACCGTCCTCCACCAGCCCCGCCCGGTCCGGCGCGAAACCGTGGTCGTGCAGCGCGAACGCGTTGCGGTACACCTGGGGTGAGGCAGTGGCCAACAGGCCACCGTCACCGGTGGTCATCGTCTTGCCGACGTTGAACGAGAACGTGCCGGCGGCGCCGATCGTGCCCAGCCGCCGGCCCCGGTACGAGCCACCGCACGCCTGCGCACAGTCCTCGATCAGCGGCAGCCCGTCGGCGACGGCGAGGAGCCGTTCCATGTCCGCGGGCCCGCCGATCATGTGCACCGGCATGATCGCCCTGGTCCGCTCGGTGATCTTCTTGGCGACGTCCTCGGGCGCGATGGTCAGGCTCTCGTCGATCTCGGCCAGCACCGGTCGCGCGCCCGCGAACAGCACCGCCGCGATCGAGGCGATGAACGTGTAGCCGGGCACGATCACCTCGTGGCCGGGGCCGACCCCGAGGCCCACGAGCCCGGCCAGGAGCGCCGACGTGCAACTGTTCACCGCCAGGGTGTGCGGCGAGTCGAGCAACGCGGCCATCTCACGCTCGAACCGCATGGTCTTCGAGACGGCGGACTCGTCGCCGAAGCGGTAGCGGCTGAGGTGCCGCTCCCGCATCGCCTCGAGTACCGCACGTTCCTCGGCGTCATCGATCAGGTACCAACCGGGGCCGGGCACAGACGGCCCTCCGTTCTCTCGTCGTGGTGGTCAACCAGGTGGCGGGGGCTCATGAGCTAGGATTTCCGACCGATGTCCGCACATGACACTTCCGTCGGTCGGTGGCGTATCGGCTTCCCCGGCACCGAGCTGCGCGCACCGGAGCGGGGGATCGCCTTCGACGTGTCGGAGCTCGGGGGCCCGCTGGCCGTCGGCCTACACCAGGCCATGTCGTCGCCGACCCTGCCCCGGGCCCCGGAGGTCGAGATCCGGCTGCCCGCGTACCGGGGCAAGTCGCTCGTGCGGCTGCTGAACTGGCTCGTCGTCCACCGCCTGATCGAGCCGGGCGGGAAGGCCACGTTCCTGCTGGAGAAGCAGCAGGGGCCGGCGTCGATCGCGACACTGCTCGGCGACCTCGGGTGGCGGGACGTCACCCGTGAGCGGTCGGGCCGGGTCCATCGCGTCGGCGGCATCCCGGCGGACACCGCCGAGCTGCCGGACCCGCCGGCGTTCCGGACCCGGATCGGCGGCAACGACCTCGTGTTCGCCGCCGACTACGGCGTGTTCTCCCCCGGCCATGTCGACGAGGGCACCCGCCTGCTCGCCGAGGTGGCGCTCCGGCAGCCACCGGTCGCGTCGGTCGCGGACATCGGGGTCGGCTACGGTCCGCTCGCGGTCGCGCTGGTCCGCGCGGGCACGGCCCAGCGCGCGGTCGGCGCCGACATCGACTGCATCGCGCTCTACCTCGCCGAGCACAACGCGCGGGTCAACGGCGTGCCGCTGAGCACGATCTGCACGGCGGACCCGGGTGAGGTCGAGGACACGCCGCTCACCGTGTGCAACGTTCCGACGCACATCGACGCGGAGAAGACGGCGGCGCTGATGGCCGCGCTCGTCCATCGCGCCCGCGCCGGCCGCAAGCTGCTCACCGTGGTGCACGCGAGCCTCGAAACGCGTTACCGTCAGCACTTCGCCAACGCGGGCGCGAGCGTGGTCGCGCACCACGGCACCACGCACGTCGTCCTGGAGACGGGCTGAACGACTCACGAGACCCCTCCGTGTATCCGGGCGATCGTGCCGGTGGTGGAACGACCCTCGACGTAGGGGACGATCACGGTTCGACCACCCCAGGCCGCGACGGTGCCGGCCTCGACCACGTCCTCGGCGCGGTAGTCGCCGCCCTTCACCCAGATGTCCGGGCGGACGACCTTGAGGATCTCCTCCGGCGTGTCCTCCCCGAACAGCACGACCGCGTCGACCGAGCTGAGCGACGCCAGCACCAGTGCCCGGTCCCGTTCCGGCATCACCGGTCGGGCCTCGCCCTTGAGCCGCCGCACCGAATCGTCGTCGTTGAGGCAGACCACCAGGCAGTCGCCGAGCCGGCGGGCCTGCGCCAGCATGGCGATGTGGCCGGCGTGGACCAGGTCGAAACATCCACCGGTGGCCACCACCGTGCCGCCCATGGTGCGGACCCGGGCGGTCAGGGCCACCACGTCGTCGGCGTCGAAGACCTGCTCGGCCGCCCGACCCGGTTCGCCCGCCGACGCCGGGTCGGTGACGGCGGAAGCGCCACCCGCGGCGACGAACTGCGCGGATACCGACACCGCCGAGGTGACCGCCGCCGAGGTGAAGGCCCGGTCGGCCAGTCGCATCGTCACCGCGACGGCGAACTGGTCACCGGCGCCGCACGTGTCGAGCGCGGTGACCGGGACGCCCGGCGCCACGAAGGGGGCGTCCTGGCGTGACTCCAGCAACAGCGCACCGTCCGCGCCCCGCGTGATCACCACACCGGCGACCGGCCACCGCTCCAGCAGCGCCGCCGCCCGGTCGATGTCCTCGTTCGGCCCGGCCCCGGCGATCCCGGTGAACTGCTCCGCCTCACGGGAGTTCGGCGTCACCAGCCGCACCCCGGGCACCGGCGACGCGCCCCGCGGGTGCGGGTCCCACACCACCGGCGTGTCCGCCGCGACGTCGGTCAACGCGTCGCGCACCGACTCGTCCCACAGGACCCCGCGGCCGTAGTCGGACGCCAGCACCGCCGCCGCGCCGCGCAGCAGATCCCGTTCCCCGTCGGTCAGGCCACGGCGCAGCACGGCCTGCCGGTCGCTGGTCTGGCTGAGCATCAGCAGCGAGCGGCTCTGCGCGCGTACCCGGGACTTCACCGCCGTCGGGACGTCCGCGCCGAGGTCGACCACCCGGATGCCGCGCGCGCGGAGCAGGTCGCCGAGCTCGCGGCCCTCCGGGTCGGCCGACAGCGCGGTCACCAGCACGACCGGGCGGGAGCCCCGGGTGGCGAGCGTCGCCGCCAACCCCGCGCCGCCGGGCCGGGTCCGGACCTGGACGTCGTCGATCACGGGTACGGGCGCCTCGGGCGAGAGCCGGCGTACGTCGCCCACGAGATCCCGGTCGAGCAGGGCGTCGCCCACCACGACGATCGGCGCGGGCTGCGTATCGTCCGGCGCCGTCCGGGCGGCGGGCACCGTCCTGGTGCACACGCCCAGGGCCACGTCCAACTCGGCGCAGATCAGGTGGACCGCGACCAGATGGCACTCCTGCACGGTCGCGGTGCTGGCGTCCGGTACGCACAGGACCTCGTCGCACAGTTCGGCGAGCGGGTTGGGCGTCGGACCGGTCATGCCCCAGACCAGCAGACCCACCGCGCGGGCCGCTCGTGCCGCGCGGAGGATGTTCTCGCTGCCGCCGGAGGTGGACATCAGGACGAGCACGTCACCGGGGCGCCCGTGCGCGTGGACCTGGCGGGCGAAGATCTCCTCGAAGCCGTAGTCGTTGGCGATCGCCGTGACACTCGACGACTCGGCGTGCAACGCGATGGCCGAGAAGGGTCTGCGGTCGTCACGCAACTTGCCCACCAGCTCGGCGGTGAGGTGCTGCGCCTCGGCCGCCGACCCGCCGTTCCCCGCCGCCAGCAGCCGCCCGCCCCGGCCCAGCACGTCCGCCAGTTTCCCGCCCCAACGCTCGATGAGTGCGTGGTCCAGACCGGCCAGCCGGTGCTGGAGCCGGGCGACGTGCTCGAATCCAGTCTCCATGCGCGTCATGCACTTCCCTCGGTCGACGTGCGCGCCGCTTCGACACCCGCGGCGCGGATTTCCGTGATCGTCAGCACCTCACCCGGTGCGCCGGACGCATGCCGCACCTCACCGCAGAAGACCGTGCACCCGCCGGCCGAACACGAGGCGGTGATCACCAGCTCCAGGACACCCGTCGCGGCGGTCAGCACCGGTGCGCCGAGCGCGCCGGGAGCCCACTGGACTGCCGCGAACCGGTCGACGTCGCCGGCGAAGACCTGCGCGGTGGTGAGGTCGGTGGCCGCCAGCACGTGCAGCACCGCCACCCCGCTCGCCGCCACCGCACGTTCGGTGCGCCCGCCGGTGGTCAGCGCGAAGGCCACCACACCGGCGGCGTAGCCCACCGGCATGACCGACCCGACCAGGCAGCCTCTCGGCGCGGTGTCCCGGCTGGTCACCACCACACAACTGGTGAGCAGCGCGTCGACGACCGCGTCCGCGCTCAACCCACGCCCCCGATCAGATCCGGCACGAGCTCGATCACCCTGGCTCTGAACAGCGCGTTGCCGCCGGCCCACACCTCCGGGTTGCCGGGATCGACACCCGCCTCGGCGGCGCGGTTGGCGAGGAAGGCGGCGCTGGGCACCAGCAACTCCACCGGCGCCCACTCGTCGGAGCCGCCGGCCTGCCAGGTGGCCACCTCGACCCCGGGCGGCAACGACTCGACGGTGCGTCGGACGACCGGCGCCCATCGTTTCTCCGCCAGGACGAGCACGCTCGAGACGTGCGCGTTGCGGTACAGGCCGACGTGTCTGCCATGGCCGAGGTTGCGCAGGTCGGTGCTGGTGACCACGCCCAGCCCGGCCTCCGACACCCGGGCCTCGAGGTCGACGGCGACGTTGCGCAGCCCCGGCGTGTAGAGGCAGAGAAGACGCTGACGGGTGAGGTCCGCCGACGCCCGCAACCGGCCGTCCACCAGCCAGCGCGCCAGGACCGCCGCCGGCTCCGGCGCGCCGTCACCGACGCCCAGCACCGTCAGCGCGCCCAGACTCAGGCTGAGGATGGAGTTGGTGGCGATCCAGCCGTCGCGGCCCGGCCTCGGGCAGGAGACCACCACGACGTTCTCCCCGGCCAGCTCCCGCAGGTCCGCGGCCGGGCGGTTGGACAGCACCACCGCGCACGAGCTGACCTCCGCGGCCCGCTCCAGGGCGAGCAGGGCATCCGGGTGGCTCATGCTGTCGGAGATGACGAACACCGTGCGGTAGGGGACGCGGGAGAGCGCGAAGTCGACGGGGGTGAGCACGGCAGCCGGCTGTCGCCAACGCCGTTCGTAGACCGACGCGGCGAGATGGGCGACCGCGAGCGAGCCGCCGGAGGCGACGAACGCGGCCGGCCCACCGAGCCGTGCGGTCAGCTCGGCGAGGTCGTCGTCGGCATGCCAACGTTCCCACGCCTGCCAGGTGTCGCCGAGTGCGGCGATCTCCTCAACGTACGTACGATCCACCGGTCACTCCTCAGTGCGCGCGAGCGTCGTCGACGTCGACGGTGCGGTCGGGTCGCAGCCCGTGGGTGAGCGCGAGCCTGGCCAAGAGTTGGAACCCCGCGTCGGGGGGACCGGCGAACTCACCGGTGAGCCACGGACGGTAGCCATGGTCGTAGCGGCTGGCGAAGATCCGCGGGGACAGTCGGAACCTCATCGGGCGGCCGACGGCCTTGGCGGCGTAGTAGGTGTCGAAGCAGGTCGCGCAGTCGCCGCACCAGGCGTCCGCCGCCCGGCCGCATCCTTCGAGCTGGTGCTCCGCGCCGGGGGGCAGAGCCGCCACCAGTTGGTCACGGGTGAGTTCCGCGCACACGGTCCGCACCTGGGTGGTCGGATGGAACTCGTTCCAGCGTGCGAGGAACTCCAGGTCCGCGTCGAGGTCGGCCGGGCCGGGCGGCCCCGCGGGAGGGGCCAGAGCGGCCCGCCGGTGCACGCCCACGTACGCACACGACGCGCCCCGACGCGCCGACCGCACCGCGAGGCCGAACAGCAGCGGCACCGCGTCGTCCGCCGCGCCCTCGTGACGCAGCGTGGTGGGCGACAGGTGACCCACGACGAGATCCGTGTAGGCCGACGCGAGCCCGTTCGACCGCCACTGGGCGATCTCACCGGTGGCGGCGGGGAAGGTCGCACCCGCCGGGGGTACGACCCTGATCTGCGCCTGGCCGCCCCGCAGCCATCCGGCGTACCAGGTCCAGAAGGGGACGTTGGCGTCGGCGGGAACCTCAAGGACGACGGGCCCGGGTGTGGTGAGCGTCCGCCTCAACCCGAGGTAGGTGCCCGCCAGGTCCGGCCCGGCCACCGTCACCTCCATCGCTCGTCCCCGAGGTAGGCGACGCCGGCCCGCAACTGGTCGACGAGGAGTTCCGGCTGGCAGTGCGGCTCCAGGGTGAGCGGCCCGGTGTAGCCGACCCGGTCCAGCTCGTGGAGCACGTCCGTCCACGGCACCTCGCCGGTGCCCAGCTCGGTGGTCTGGAAGGCGGTGGAGCCGTCGGTGTAGGTGTGCCAACCCGACTCGGCGCCCGGCCGCTGCCCACCGATCTCGATCACGTCCTTCACGTGCACGTACCCGACGTACGGCGCCAGCAGCGCCGCGGCTCTCCCCGGGTCCTCGCCGGCGCAGCGGAAGTTGGCCGCGTCGAAGTTGAGCCGGAGCGCCGGGTGATCCACCACCGTCATCAGGTGAGCCAGCGACGACGCTCGTCGGGAGATGTCGTGGTGCTCCGGGTCGTGGCCGAACCCGTCGAACTCGTTCTCCAGCACGACCAGCACACCGGCCTCCGCGGCCTGGTCCAGCAGCGGGGCGACCAGCCGGGCGTAGCGGTCGGCGGCGCGGCGGTCGTCGCCGTCCCCGCCGTGGCCGAAGTAGGTGTTGACCCGGACGGCGCCGAGCAGCCGCGCGATGCGGATGCTCGACGAGATGAGGGCCCGCCCCTCGCCGGTCTCCTCGCCGTGCAGGTAGCTCGGGGTGGACACGCAGGCCGTGCGCAGCCCGGCCGCGTCCAGGGCGGCGCGCACGTCAGCCGCGTCGTCCTCGGTCACCTGCCACGGCGACCACAGTTCGAGCGCGTCGATGCCCAGGTCCCGCAGCACCCGCAGGTGGTCGACCCGGCCGAGCAGCGGGCCCGTGCCGAAGAACTCCGGGGCGGCGACGGCAAGCTCACGGGACATCGCGATCCCTCCTCGATGCGGACAGGACGGTACGGACAGCGGCCCCCACCTGGGCGGCGGTCAGATCGAGATGGCACGGCGCGACGCAGTGGTCGTAGTGCCGGGTGCAGTTGCCCTGGGCCGGACGCTGGTTCGGGCAGCGGGCGCCGATCGCGCTCTGCACCGCGACACCCCCGGGTGACCGCGGGGCCCACACGTCCGCGACGGTCGACAGGAACACCGACACCACCGGCGTGCCGCAGGCGGCGGCCAGGTGGCCGACGCCGGTGTCGTTGGCGACCAGCACGGACAGCGCCGCCAGCCGCGCCGTCAACTCGCGTACCCCGGTGGCGGGGGCGAGCGTCAACCGCTCCGCCGGCACCACCCGCCCGAGCCGTTCCGCGAGCGCCAACGCCTCGGCCCACTCCTCGCCGCCCGCACCGCCGAGGATCACGAAGGACACCTGGTCCGACGCCAACTCGCCGGCCAGCTCCACCCACCGGTCGATCGGCCAACGCTTGGTGGGGGCGCTGGCGCTGCTGAAGAACCCGATCACCGGGTGTACGGGGGGTGATCCGGCCAGCCACTGGTCCTCGACGGGCGCGACGGTGAGCCCCGCCGAGGCGAGCACCGCCCGCATCCGTTCGTGGACATGCAGCCGACCGACGTCGGGAACGTCGTAGAGGTCGTGCCATCGCACCTCCGGGCCGTTCTCCCGGCACCAGGCCCGAAATTGCGGGAAGCGCGGATCGACGGTGAGGTCCGGGTTGCGAAAGTTGACGATGGTGTCGATGCGATGCAGTTCGATGACCCGCGTCATGTGCCGCCAGTCCGCCGGATCGAATCGGCGCCAGTGCGACGGCGTCAGTTCCAGGATGCCGCGCAGGTCGCTCGCCGCCCTCAGGTGTTCGTCCCGCAGAATCGCATTCTGCGGATACGTGTAGCGAATACCAGGATTCGCCGCCTCCAGTCCGCGCAGCACGGGGACCGCCAGACACGCGCTTCCCAGCCCGGTGAAGTCGATGACGAACAGCCTGCGGGTGGGGTCAGCCGACAAAGCGAATCTTGTCGAAGTCGAGAGCGTGCTTGCCCTCCTCGTGCTTCATGAGGAGATAGTCGTACGCCCGCTTGCTCACCTGGTAGGACAAGGCGATCTGCTCGTCGATCACATAGCCGAACCCCTCCAGCGCCTGACGCTTGGTGGGATTGTTGGACAGCAGCGTGACATGTTGGGCCAGCCCCAGGTCCGTGAGCGCGACCTGGGCCAGCCGGTAGTCGCGGACGTCGCGGGACAGTCCGAGCTTCGCGTAGGCCTGGTAGGAGTTGATGCCCTCGACGCGTTGCAGCTCCATGCCACTGATCTTGGTGTCCAGGCCGGCGCCGCGACCCTCCTGGTAGAGGTAGACCACGACGCCGGCACCCCGCCTCGCGACCTCCTGCATCGCGGTCGCCAACTGCGGGCCGCAGTCACAGTCGCACGCCCCCAGCGCCTCGCCGAAGAGGCAGGAGGAGTGCAGGCGCACGGCGGCGCCGTCGCGTGAGAGCTCCCCCAGCGAGATCGACACGCAGCGCTCCGGACCGTCCACGCCGTGCGTGGAGACGTTGAACGTGCCATGTGCCGTTTCGAGCACGGTGCTGGCCAGAATCACAGCTTGTCCCCCTAGGTGTGGTTGCCCATCAGCGGTCGGCCGAACGCGGATCGAATCGGTTCTCAGGTGCGGCGATCGGCGAAGTCGTTCAACTCCACCAGATGTTCGTCAGGATCCAGAACGAAGGCCACTGTCTCGCCCCCGATCCGCCACGGTTCACGCGCCACCCGGTAACCAAGCGCACGCACGTGTTCGACCATCGTGTGGACGTCATCGACCGCGAATGCCAGGTGCTCCGTCGCGCTCGGGCGCGGCACCAGCCCCGCCTCGCACCACAGTTCGACACCGGGTGGCCGGCCGCCGGGCCCGAGCTGAAGGATCACTCCATTGTCGATCTCATATCTGACAATGCGATCCAAGCCCAGCGCCTCGACGTAAAACCGCTCGGCGCGGTCAATGTCTGCGACGTCGACCCGCAGATGGTCGAGGCGAACTTCCACCACGAAATCCCCCTCGGACTCAGCCACCCTGCCAGGACAATCCTCACGAACGGCCGTCGATGCGTCCAGAGTGAGCAGACGTCACCATGCTGCACTGCCTAAATATGCCGACCGGCGCGGTTCGCGACTGCTGTCGCACCGCCGCCCGGATCACGACGACAGCCGGCACTCCCGCTCCGACGCGTCACCGAGGAGGTACCCCGCCTGGAACCGACTCTGCGCACCGGCCTCGTGCAGGATCCGGGCGACGTACTTTCGACACGTCCGCACGGAGATCCCGACGCGACGGGCGATCGTCTCGTCCCGCGCGCCCTGCACGAGCAGTTCCAGGATCCGGCGCTTGACCTCGTCGCCGTCGGTCGGCTCCGGTGTCCGGTCGTCGGTCAGCCGCGCCGCCGCCGACCAGTGCTGCTCGAACGCGCCACACAGCACCTCCAACACGGTCGCCTGACGCACCACGACGACCGCCTCGCCGGCGTCGGCGGCCACCGTCGGGATGAACGCGGCCTGCTCGTGGAGGATCGCCACCGCGCCCGCGACCTCGGGCACGAGACGTGCCTCGTAGCCGGCTTCGACGGCGCAGGCGCGCAGCGCCTGTTCGTCCCGGCCCGACGCGCCGGCCCCGTAGACCACACGGAGGGTCACGCCCCGCTCGGACAGCGCCGGCGCCTCAGCGATCATCTGGTCGAGCAGTCCGCCGAACCGGGTGGGCCCGGGATGCAGCAGGGAGACCTCCGCCACGTCGGCGTTCACGATCTCGCTGATGATGAAGTTGACCCCGGCGTCCTCGGGGATCGCCAGCACGCCCGCGCCGGTGCGGCGCAGCTGCCGTTCCCGGTGATGGTGGTACACGGACGTCAGCTTGCTGAAGTTCTCCCGCATCCGGTCGGCCTCCGCGCGCAGGCGGACGATCTGTCGCTCCAACGGGTCGACCACATCCGTGGCGGCCACGTCCGGTCGCACCGCGCTCAGGCCGCCGGTGGCGTCGACCCGCAGCAGGCGCAACCGGCGCATCCGTTCCAGACACTCCTCGAAGCGCTCCTCGCTGAGCCGGAGCTCGGCGCGCAGCGCTCCGAGGTCGGTCACCACCCCGCCGTCGAGCACCGACCGGTAGAGCAGCCAGTCCAGGTCGTCCGGCGCGGACAACTCATACAAATCATTCGACTCATACTCGACATCCATCGAAGCCCCCAACGTCGATATGCGGCGAACGCCTACGGGGCGGTCATGGCACCGGAGAGCCGGGCCGGCCGAGCGCTACGACCAGCCGACGGAGCCCGGCACCTGTCCGGCGGCGGGCGTCCCGGAGGTCATGGCGTCGTCGAACCGCCGCGCACAGGGCCACAAGAGCCTCGCGGGCGCCGTGCCACCCACTCGTCCTCGCTCCGGCGGATTCGGTTTCCGATTACGCGATCCGCGCGTAGAGCGCTTCGTACGCGTCGACCATCGTGTCCTTCCGGAAGTGCCGAACCACCCGTTCCCGGCAACGCGCCCGATCCAACCGGTCGACCCGCCCGACCGCCTCCACCAGTTCCTGCCAGGTCGGCCGCACGAAACCGGTGACCCCGTCGGCCACCACCTCCTGGGCGGACCCGCGGTCGCAGGCCAGTACGGGCACACCACATGCCATGGCCTCGACCAGGACGAGGCCGAACGGCTCGTCCCACTGGATCGGGGCCAGCAGCGCGGTCGCCCCCTGGAGCAGGGCCAGCCGCTCCTCGCCTTCGACCTCGTTCGCCAGGATGACGTTCTCCCCGTCGACCCAGGGCAGGACGTCCTTGTCGAGATACTCCTCGTCCATCGGGTCGGGCCGCCCGGCCAGGACCAGCCGCATGCCCGCCAACTGGGCGATCTGGACGGCCTCGGCCGTCCCCTTGCGGCGCGACAGCGCTCCCATGTGGAGCAGGTACGGCCTCGACCCGTCCGCCGGGCCGGGGCGGAAGTAGTCGACGTCGATTCCGTTGTAGATGTTCTCGATCCAGTTCATGCCCTGGACGCCCACCCGGCGTTGCCCGTAGCTGATCGAGATGTAGCGGGCCTGCTTGTTGTATTCGTACACCGGGCGTTCCATCGCCCGACCGGTCGTGCCGTGGACGGTGGTGATCATCGGCAGGTCGAGGTGCTTGTCGAACGTGACGGCTGAGACCGTGTGGTTGTGGACCACGTCGAATTCGGCGGCGTGCAGCAGGGACTCCGCCGCGTGGACGTGCTCACGGAAGGAGTCGAAGATGAATCCTTCTTCGAAGGGCATCGAGACGAGGCGGGCGCGGGTGTCGGATGCGGGGTGGCCGAACAGCGTCACCTCATGGCCCCGGGCCACGAGTTCGTTGCTGAGTTCGGCCACCATGTGCTCCAACCCTCCACAGCCGCGAGGGGGGCAGGGCGTGTAGGGCGGCGCAATCATGGCGATCTTCATGCCGTCTGCGCCCCGATCAGGCCCACCTGGACCATGTATTTGTGGTAGGCGGCCAGCCGGGGGCCGTCCGGAAAGTCCTTCTGCCATGGCTTGTAGGGGCCGGCGAAATGCAGGAGACGCGCTTCGGTCAAGCTCCGACCGACCCACTCCAGCTCGTGGCTCTCCATCTCGTTCCAGATCTTGGGCAGCTCGTGCCAGATGCCGTCGAAAACCACATTCAGGGCATCCTGGTCGGGATAGCGGAGCTTACCGGCGTTCTGCTCCAGATATCGAATGCACCGCTCGGTGAAGCCGTTGTTGCGCCAGCTCGCCACGTCGATGAGCAGCACACCCGAGTTGAAGTACTTCCGGTCCGCCAGCGACCCGACCTCTTCCTCGTCGAGACCGGGAATGCCGCCGTTGTGGGCGAAGGTCAGGGTGAAGGCGTCCCGTACGGCGGCGAGTGGGGCGCCGTTCAGTTCCGTGTCGTACAGCGGCCTCAGGTCGCCGGTGCACAGGATGTCGGTGTCGAGGTAGAGGATGCGGTCCACCTCGTCGGGCACCAGGTCCGCCAGGAGCAACCTCAGGTACATCGCGGAGCTGATGTACTCCAGCCCGTTCATGACCGAGCCCGGGAGGTGCGAGACGGCGTCGGTGGAGTCGAGGAAATTGATCGCCGCCCGCCCCGACACACATTCCACCATGCGGTCGAAGGTGCTCGCACCGACGTCGGGCGTCGGCAGGATCCAGAACGTCACTTCGTCCTCGGCTGACGCCCTGGTTGCCAGGATTGATTCGATCGTCACCGCCGCGTAATCGGCGTACTTCTCATCGAAGGCCATGCCGATGTGCATTCTTCTCCCCGTTTTGGCTGGCTATCCAGGTCTTGGAGGGAATCGGCGCGCATGTTTCGGGCTGACCCTGCCGCAGCGAGATGTAATGGGTCAGCACACTCCACTTCAGTCATGCGCACGACGTCCCGGACAACTGCTTTTAACATGGATTCCCGTCAAGATCGTAGCATGGGGTACAGGGGCACGCAAGGGCTCGTGTAAGCCGTGCAAGAAATTGCAGGGGTGGTTGTGCTTCTCGGTGGCGGTCTGCAACACTGCTCGACATGGCATTAATCGAGGCCCATGAACTAACAAAGATTTTCCGGAGACCTTTGAAAGATCCGGGCCTGCGGGGGTCTGTCAAAAATTTGTTTCAAAGACGGTTTGTCGATTCGGTAGTCGTCAATGCAATAAACATTTCCATAACGGCCGGCGAAGCGGTCGCGTACATCGGTCCCAACGGCGCCGGCAAGTCGACCACGGTCAAGCTCCTGTCGGGCATCCTCGAGCCCACGTCGGGAGAGGTCCGGGTGGGCGGTGTCGTGCCCACCCGCGACCGGATGGCCAACGCCCGCCAGATCGGGGTGCTGTTCGGCCAGCGGACCCAGCTCTGGTGGGACCTGCCGGTCCGGGACTCGCTGGAACTGCTGCGGGACATGCACGGGATCTCGCCCGCCGACTTCGCCAGCCAGATGCGGCGCTTCGAATCCGTGCTGGGTCTGGGGGAACTACTACCGGTCGTGGCCCGCAAACTGTCCCTCGGTCAACGCATGCGCGCCGACCTCGCCTGCGCGCTGGTGCACCGCCCCAAGGTGGTGTATCTGGACGAGCCCACGATCGGCCTGGACATCGCCGTCAAATACCAGGTGCGGGACTTTCTCAAGGACCTCGTCGGCGACGGCATCACGCTGATGCTCACCACGCACGACCTGGACGACATCGAGGACACCTGCAAACGGATGGTGATCATCGATCACGGCCGCATCATCCACGACGGCAGCCTGGCCGAGGCGAAGCACAGGTACGCCCGCGAGAGGTCGGTCCATCTGCAGTTGGGTGGCCCGGTCGACCTGGCGGCGCTGGCCCGGCGATTTCCCATGGCGGCCGTGTCCGCCGGGGCGGACCGTGGCGCCTTCACGATCACCTTCGACAAGGAGCAGCTCACGGCGGGGCAGGTGCTGACCGGGGTCGCGCCGCTGGCCGAGGTGTTGGACGTCCGCATCGACGAGCCCTCGATCGAGGACGTGGTACGGCGCGTGTACGCGGGCGACATCGCCGCCGAGGAGCTGACCACGTGAGGGTCAGGGCGTACGCACGCGTGCTGCGGGCCTCCGCGAAGACGATCTTCGCCTACCGGGTGAGTTTCCTGTTCGGCTCCGTGGGCGCCATCTTCCAACTGCTGGCCATGGTGGCACTGTGGACCGCCCTGCTGCGCAACCGCGACGAGTTGGCGGGTTTCTCCCTGACCGACATGAAGAGCTACCTGCTCGTCGGCTATGCCACCGGCGTGCTGGGAACGGGCTTCGGGGAACAGTGGATGGCCGAGCGGATCCGCAGCGGCGCGGTGTCGCTCGATCTCGTCAAACCGCTCAACTACCAGAAGGCGCGCTTCGCCGAGTCGCTGGGCGGGCTGCCGATGGAGGTGGCGCTGGTCGTCGTGGTCGGGACCGTCTTCACCTCGTTCGCCGGCCCGGTGATGACGCCCGCGTACCACCTGCTGTTCCTGATCAGCCTGCTGGCCGTGGTGCCCATCAAGTTCATGATCCTCTACGTGAGCACCCTGATCTGCTTCTGGACGCAGAACTACCACGGTGTGTCCTGGGCGCGGAACGTGATCGTGGCCGTCTTCTCGGGCGCACTGGTGCCGCTGGTGTTCCTGCCGCAGTGGGTCAACGTGCTGGCCACGGCCCTGCCCTTCGCCAGCATCACGTCGACGCCGGCCCTCATCTTCATCGGGCGGATCTCGGAGGCGGAGGCGGCCAGGCTGGTCGGCCTGCAACTGATGTGGGTGGTCCTCCTCTGGTACATCGGACAGTTCGCCTGGCGGCGCTCCGTACGCCACCTGACCGTGCACGGGGGTTGACCATGGGACACGTCCGGTTCTACCTGCGCAGTCTCGGCGCCCACATCCGGGCCGTGCTCGAATACCAGTCCGATTTCTGGATCCTGGTGGCGGCGGGGATCGGCACCCAGACACTGGGCATCGTCTTCCTGGGGGCGGTCTTCGCCCGGGTGCAGACGTTGAACGGGTGGACGTTCGGTGAGGTCGTGCTGATCTACGCGCTGGCCGGCCTCGCGCAGTCCGTGGTGCCCGTCATCGCGGACGGAATCTGGGAACTCGGAAAGTCGATCCACGACGGGAACCTCGACTACTACCTGGTCCGGCCGTACCCTCCGGTGCTCCAGGTGATGAGCAGCCAGGTCGGTTTCAATGGCGTGGGGGACACGGTGGGGGCCGGCATTCTCTTGGGCTGGGCCCTGTTCCACGTGGATGTCGGGTGGACGGTCGGCAAAGTGCTCGTCGGCGCGATCCTCCTCGTTTCGGCGATCGTCATCCGGGTTGCCATCACGGTCGCCTCCAACTCGGTCTCCTTCTGGGTGCGATCCCCGTTTCCGATGTTCGCGACCGCGGTCTACCACGTCGGCGAGCTGGCCCGCTATCCCATCTCGATCTACGGCTTCGCCCTCAAGCTGGTGGTGGTGGTCGTGGTGCCCTTCGCCTTCGCGGGATTCGTGCCGGCGAGCTGGCTCCTCGACAAGGGCGGATACGGCTGGCTCGGCCTGCTGACGCCGGTGGTGGCGGTGGCGTGGGCCTTTCTGGCGTACCGCATGTTCCACCACGGCCTACGGCGCTACGAAAGCGCCGGGAACTGATCGACGCGGGTCGGCGGCCCGGTGGTGGCGGTCGCCGCGGCGACCGTCACCGCTTCTCGTTCTGCCGAAGGGCTTCCTCGAGCTGGTCCTCCAGGATGATGATCCGGCAGGCGGCCTCCATGGCGGTGCCCTGGTCGACCATCTCGCGGGCCCGGGCGGCCAGGCGTAGCTGGTAACGGGAGTAGCGGCGGTGCCCGCCGCTGGAGCGGTGCGGGTTGATCAGTCCCGCCTCGTCCAGGCGGCGCAGGAAGTCCTGGGTGGCGCCGAGCATCTCCGCGGCCTGGCCGATGGTGTAGGCCGGGTAGTTGTCATCACCGAACATGTCGTCGGGCTGCTGCCCCATGTCACCTCCACGTCGAGGGCCCCGGCGCACAAGCGCCGGGGCCCAGGGTTACGGGTCTGAACACCATCTACCGACAGGAACGTCGGTTTGTCGTATGCGCGCCAGCCGCCGTGGACGGCTTCGGGCGCGAGGATCGCGTATGCGTGACCGGAGACCACCTCTCGTTCGATGGAAACTGCGGTGTCCGCCCGGCCTGACGTGCCGGCCGAGGGCGGGCGATCCAACGGTGTACGGCCCTCCCTTTCCTCTGCCTACTTCTTTCACGTGCGGTGGTGCGGCCCGCCGGTTCGGAGCCCACGCGACTTCATGGCCCCGACACGCGCGGCGAGCATCAGGTGCAGCCCCGAAAAGAGCCTTGGCTCCACCTGCGTCACGCCGTCCGTCATGACCTCACGGCCGGACGGCCCGTCCACGTCTTGACGGATCTTATCTCTCGACTTGAAGAAGAGTATGCCACACCGCCGAGGATGTCTAGGCTCGCCGGCACAGATTTTCTCGCCGGCGAGCCCGGTGCCCATCGTTACGGCCGCAGAGCGCTCGCGGCCGGGGTCCAGGTCGACTCGTCCCCGACGTCGGCGACCGTGATCCCCCTGGCGATCTTCTCCAGCTCGGCCTGCGGCAGCCTGTCGCCGAGGCCGGTGGCGCTGACCTGGAGGACGACGGTGCCGTCGGCGCTCCAGATGTTGCAGAAGCCGCCGACCGCGCGACCCGCTTCCCGCAGTCGCCGGTCGGACGCCTGGTAGCACCTCGTCGTGCCGGGCTCCGGCGACTGGTTCGCGCTGGTGCTCGGCGTGACGAAGATGTGGAACCCGTCCCTGATGGTGCCCTCGACCGCGTCGTACGGTGCGGTCAGGCCCGAGGTAGGTGCCGCCGGCCGGGTGTACGTCGCGCCGCCGTAGTCACCGGCGCGGGCGGTGGCGATGCCGCTGAGGCCGGGCATGGCGTGCGTGCCGGTCTGCAACGGCAGGTAGCCGGCCGGCACGTAACCCACCGTGAACGGCACCAGGGCCGGCGTCGGCCCGGCGGGCTTCAACCCCTCGACCAGACCGCCCAGGTCCGCGAAGCTCGGCGTGGCCTCATCGCTGGAGATCGACGTGACAGCCGCCCACGCGTCGGCGGCGTACTCCCAGGCGAACAGTTTGTTGCCCGCGTCGATCGGGTTCTTCGGGTCCAGGCCGACCGGCAGCGTCGCCTGCACCGCCCGGTGCCCGGCCACGGTGACCGTCCTGCCGTTCCTGATCCCGGCGGGGTCGAAGGCGCCCGGCCGGTAGACGGTCAGATACGCCCACAGGGACGGTTTCCCTCCGGCGGCCTTCCTCTTCTGCTCGACGGTGTCGCCCTGCGCCTCGGCCTCCGCCGCCGTCACGGGCTTGTCGTTCGAGGTGTGGCGGTCGGAGTAGACGGAGGCGATCTGGTACGCGGTCGAGGTGACGATCGGGTTCTGCACGTGCAGCGTGCCGGCGTCGTACCCCTGGAAGGTGAAGGTGAACGGCGCGGCGGCGGGCCAGGTGGCTCCGACCGGCCGGGACGCCGCCGCGGCGGCCGGGGCCGGCGTGGCCGGGGTGTCCCGCTCGGCGCCCAGGGTCGGCAACGTGAACGCGCCGGCGACCGCGACCACGACGAGACCGGCCGCGCCGGCCGACGCGAACCCGGCCCGGCGGCGCCGCTCGGCCCGCCGCCCGGCCGCGACGATGTCGTCGGCGGTGCGCCGCATCGGTGGTTCGTCGTCGGTCACGGCGTCCACCAGGTCATGCAACTGCATTGGTCCACTCCTCCATCGGCTTCCCGGTGAGTTCGATGCGTTCGCCGCCGAGTGACTCGCGCAGCTTCGCCAGGCCACGGGAGACCTGACTCTTGGCCGTGCCCACGGTGCAGCCGAGTACGCCGGCCGTGTCCTCCAGGCTCAGGTCCAGGTAGTGCCGGAGCACGACTGCGGCCCGCTGCCGGGCCGGCACGGCGTCGAGCGCCGCGCGCAGGCGCATCCGCTCGTCGGTCGCACCGGCCGGGTCCCGCAGCGCGATGTCCGGCATGGCGTCGCCGGACGACCGCTCGCGCCGCCAGGGCCGGCGGGTCTCGTCGACCGCGGCCCGGTAGACCATGGTCTTGACGTAGAGATCGGGGCGCTCCAGCTTCCGCCAGCGGGGGTAGAGCTTGATCAGCGCGTTGGCCACGGCGTCCTCCGCCGCGTGCCAGTCGCCGCAGGTCAGGTACGCCAGCTTGCGCAGCGCCGCCATCTGCGACGTCACGAACTCGCGGAATGCTTGCTCGTCTTCGGCTCTCACGTCGACTGCCTCCTCGTGACGGAGGTAGAACGGAGCCAGCCACCCGGGACGTTGCACGGTCCGGGGAAGTAGTTGTGCGGGTGTTCCGGGCGCAGGTGTCAGCGAGACGCGGGCCCCCTGCGGTGAAGCGGGGTCAGCCACCCGCCGGGGCCCGGCGCGGAGAGTCGTCCTCCGCACCGGGCCCCGGCGTCACGCGGGTCAGGCAGCGGTGCAGCTCGCCGCCGCACCGGGGCCGGTGCCGGTGCCCTGGAAGCCGAAGTTGGTCGACTGCCCGGCACCGACGTGCCCGTTGTAGCTCACGTTGGTGAACCGGATGGTGCCGCTGGTGCCGCTGGCCTGGGCGCTCCAGACGCCGGTGGTCGCGGCGCCGCCGGGCAGCGTGATGGTCACGGTCCAGCCGTTGAGGTCCGCCGAGCCGGCGGTGACCGTCACGCTCGCGGTGAACCCGCCGGACCACTGGTTGAGCGACACCGACGCGGAGCAGCCGTTGCCCGTCGGCGGCGGCGTGGTGGTGGGCGGCGCGGTGGTCGGCGGCGCGGTGGTCGGCGGCGCCGTGGTCGGGGGCGCGGTGGTCGGGGGCGCGGTCGTCGGGGGCGCGGTGGTGGGCGGGTTCGGGACGCCGTTGGCCAGGCTGAAGGCCAGGTCGGGCTGGAACGAACCGGCCGTGTAGCGACAGCCGTCCGCCTCACCCGGCGGCTTCACCCAGAGGTACGCGTCGATGTTGGCGTCGCCGGTGGCGGTGGTCGGGTACATCCCGATGCGCCGGTCGGTGTTGTCGTCCGCGCACCAGTCCCCACTGGCGCCGCCGTTACGGCTGGTGTCGATGATCTGGCGCTTGCCGGAGATGCCCATGCCGTTGAGGGCGGAGATGACGGCCCGGCCGAAGTTCGCCTCGCCGGAGGTGGGGTTGAAGTTCGACACGTTGGTGAAGAAGCCGTCGGCGTACTGCACGCCGGCCGCCCGGAGCCGGTTGGCGGTCTCACCCGCGCTGTTCCAGGTGGAGTGACCGCCGTCGAGGTACACCTTGGCGTTGGGGTTGGCCGACTTGATGGTCCGGGTGGCCGTCGAGATCGCCTGGTTGCGGGCGCTGAGCTCGCCGCTGTTCAGGCACGTCTGGAGCGCCAGCGAGTCGGTCTCCAGGATGATCAGGACGGTCTGGTTGCCCAGCCCGCGGGCGAAGTTGGACACCCACGTCTGGTACTGGTTGAGGTCCGGTGCCCCGCCCGCGCTGGCCCCGCCGCAGTCCCGGTTGGTGATCTCGTAGACCGAGAGCACCGGGATCTGCTGCGCCGCGTTGGCGGCGCCGACGAACCCGGAGACCTCGGACTGGATGGTCGACGGGTTGAAGTTGGCGAACCAGCGGGCCTGCGGTTGACTCGCGATCTTGTCGCGGATGACGGCGGCCCGTGAGTCGCCGGGGTTGGCGGCGACCCAGCGGACGACCGCCGAACTCGGGTCGCGGTAGAGCGAGCCGGACACCGTGCCGGCGGACGCGTCGCCGATGGTGAGGCTGACACCGGCGGCGGTGACGGCCGCGACGGCCGCCACGCCGAGGGCCGCGGATCTGCGGCGCAGCGGGGAGAGGATAGCCACGACGTGTTTCCTCCTGATCACATTGATGTATCTAAGTTCATGGGAGCGTTCCCATGGACGGTAGCGGAGGCGGGCCCCGCTGCCAAGATGCACGGCTGAACTAGCGTCACCGCCGTGGACACCGCAGAGATCGAGGCACCCGTCGTCGGCGTCACCGTCTATCCGGACCGGGCCCGGGTCACCCGCCGCGGCAGCGTCCGGCTGCCCGCCGGCGACCATCGGGTACGCGTCGCGCCGCTCCCGCCCGGCCTGCGGCGCGACTCGGTCCGGGTCGGCGGCCGGGGCGCGGCCACCGTGCTCGGCGTGGACGTGACCGCCTGGCGGCAGGCCCGCAGCACCGACGCGCAGGTGGCCGGCCTGGAACAGCGACGTCGTGACCTGGCCGACGAGCTGGCCGGGACCGGTGACGCGGACGGCATCGAGGAGCAGCGCGAGCAGTTCCTCACCCGGCTGGCCGAGCGCGCCGGCGGCACGTACGCCCGGGCGCTGGCCGCCGGCGACGCCACGCCGGCCGACGTGGCCGCCTTCACCGAGTCGCTCGCCGGTCAGCTCGCCGACTCCCGGGCCCGACGTCGCGGGCTGACCCGCCGGCGGACCGAGCTGGCGGAGGAACTGGCCGCGGTCGAACGGGAGCTGGCCGCCGCGGCTGACAAGCGGGCCCCGGACCGGCTGGCCGCCGAGGTGACAGTCGCGGTGGAGGCCGACGACGCCGAGGTCGAGCTGGAACTGAGCTACCTGGTGGACGGCGCGCGCTGGACGCCCGCCTACGACCTGCGACTGGTCGACGACACCATGACCGTCACCTGGTTCGGGCTGGTCAGCCAGAGCACCGGGGAGGACTGGCCGGAGTGCGAGCTGGCGCTCTCCACCGCCCGGCCGGCGGCCACGGCCGGCGTGCCCGAACTCTCACCCTGGTACCTCGACCGGTTCCGGCCGATGCCGCTGCCCGCGATGTCGGCGGACATGTCGTTCGGGATGCCGGCGCCGCCGGCTCCCGGCGCGGCACCGGCCGGCGGCGGTTCGGCCCGGTCCGCGGCGCCCCGGCCGCGCCTGCGGGAGAGCGTCGCGGAGGTCGAGCAGGGGGTCAGCGCGGCCACCTACCGGCCGGCCCGGCCGGTGGCGGTGCCGGCCGACGGCAGCGCGCACCGGGCCACCATCGCGGTGCTGGAGCTGCCGGCCCGGCTGGACCACGTGACAGCGCCGGTGCGCGCCGCCGAGGCCCACCTGCGGGCGACGGTACGCAACACGTCGGCGCACACGATGCTCCCCGGCCCGGCGTCGGTGTTCCACGGCGCCGACTTCGTCGCCGCCACCCGGCTGCCGATGTGGGCGCCCGGCGAGGAAACCGAGCTGGCGCTCGGGGTGGACGACCGGCTGCGGGTGGAGCGGAAACTGCACCGGCGCACCGAGACGAAGGCGACGCTCGGGTCGACCCGGCGGCGGGAGGTGGAGTACCGGATCACCGTCGCCAACCACACGCCCCGACCGGCGACGGTCGAGGTACGCGACCAACTGCCGGTCTCCCGCGACGAGGCGGTGGTGGTCCGGGAGACGACGGTGGCGCCGCAGCCGGCGGAGCGTACCGAGCTGGGCGAGCTGACCTGGCGGTTGTCGCTGGCACCGGGCGACCGCGGCGAGATCACGCTGGCCTTCCGGGTGGAACTCGCCAAGGGCGTCGAGCTGACCGGCTGGCGGGAGTAGACGTGCGGCGGGGCCCCGCCGAGCGGGGCCCCGCGAAGCGCGTCAGTGGCGGCGACGTCCGTACGCACCCGCGGCGATGTAGACGCCGGCCGCGGCGAAGAGCACCTGGAGCAGCAGTTCGATCCAGTCGATGCCGGCGGTGTCGTCGACGCCGAACAGGCCGGCCACGAGTGTGCCCAGGATCGCGGCCACCACACCGATGAGCAGGGTGAGCCAGATCGGGATGTTCTGCTTGCCCGGCACCACCAGGCGGCCCAGCGCGCCGATGATGAGGCCGATGATGATCGCGGTGAGGAAACCGGTAACTTCCACGAGAGCCGTCCTGTTCTTCCGATGGGCTGACGTCTCGTTCGGTGCCCCGCCCGACCCGGCCGCCAAACGCGAGGTGCGTTTCTTCACGGAACTGTCATGGCCCGCCCCGCCCGGGCCGGCCCAGGTCAACCCCCGAGGTCCCGTGCGCCTCAGCGCCGGTGCGCGTCCTCCCGGTCGATCCGCAGTTCCCGTTCCAGCTCGGCGATGACCGTCCGCAGGTCGTCCAGGCGCTGGCTGATGGCGATCCGGTCCACCTCGTCCGGCACCCCGTCGCCGTCGGAGTCGTAGTCCGGCGCCAGCCCCTCGGTCATCTCCAGCCGGCGGGCCTCCTCCATCGAGTTGACGATGACGGCGATGAGGATGTTCAGCAGCAGGTTGACCGCGATCATCACGAAGCTGACGTAGTAGAGCAGCGTCCACGGCGACACGTCGAGGCCCTGTTCGAGCAGGTCGGGCAGTGTCTCCAGGGAGAGCAGCACGAAAAGCGTCACCAGCGAGCGGCCGATGTCGCCGTACTGCTCGGGGTAGCGGTCGCCGAAGATGAGCCAGCCGGCCATGCCGTAGACGTAGAGCGTGACGCCGGCCAGCGCCAGGAACGCCGCCACGCCGGGCAGGCTGCGCCACAGCGCCGTGACGATGGTGCGCAGGCCGGGCGAGAAGCGGACCAGCCGCAGCACCCGGGCCACCCGTACGAAGCGCAGCACGGCCGGGTCGCCGTGCAGCCACGGTATGAAGATCGCCACGGTCACCAGCAGGTCGAACACGTTCCAGCCGTGCCGGAGGAAGTCCTGCGGCCGGCGCCCGTACGCGAGCACCCGGATGGTGATCTCCACGACGAAGACCGCCCGGAACACCCACTCGATGCCGCGCAGCACCGCCGCCGTGGTGCCCGGGTGCGGGTACGTCTCGATGCCCAGCACCACGCCGTTGGCCATGATGAGCACGACGATCGCGACCTCGAACGGCCGGGACGCGACGATCCGGGCGCACCCGGCCGCCAGTCCCCGTTCCGCGCCGCCGGGACGACGCGCCCCCCGCTGGGCCGGCACGTCGGTCCGCCGGTCAACCATTCCGACACCCTATGGGTTAACGTCGGCGGATGATCCCGGCGACCGCCTTCGCGCAGTGGATCACGCCGGCCCTCCCCCTCTACGGCGACGATCCCGAGCGGGCCGACTTCGCTCCCTGAGGCGCGCGACGCAGCCGACGCCTCCACCCGACCCGCACTCCGGGAGCGATGCCCCATGTCCGTCGACACCTCCATCCGGGCGGTGCTGCGTGCCCCGCAGGTCGCCCGCGTCCTGCTGGCCAGCCAGATCGGCCGGCTGCCCACCGCCAGCGGCCCGCTGGCGCTGCTGCTCTTCGCCCGCCAGTCGCTGAGCCTGGCCGCCGCCGGCCTGCTGGTCGCCGCGTACACGGCGGGGATGGCGGTGGGCACCCCGCTGCTGGCCCGCGCGGTGGACCGCTGGCGGCAGCCGCCGGTGCTCTGGGCGGCGGCCGTCGTCTCCGGCCTCGGCTTCGGCGCGGTGGCGCTCACCGGCGGGCACCTGGCCGGCGCGGTCACCGGCGCGGCGGTCGCCGGGCTCGGCACCCCACCGTTGGAGGCGTGCCTGCGGACGCTCTGGCCGGCGTTGCTGACGCCGGGCACGGTGCCCACCGCGTACACGCTGGACATCGCCGTCCAGGAAGTGATCTTCGTGGTGGGACCGCTGGTCACGCTGCTCGCGGTGACCGTCGGTGGGCCGGCCGCCGGGCTGCTCGCCGCCGCCGCGGTGCAGCTCGTCGGCACCGCGATGTACGCGCTGAGTCCCGCCGCCCGGGCCTGGCGCGGGGTGGCCGCGGTGCGGCACTGGGCCGGGCCGCTGCGCGTACCCCGGTTCGGGGTGATGATGCTCGGCGTGGTCGGCGTCGGCGCGGCGGTCGGCAGCATCGCGGTGGCGGTGACCGGCTACGCCGAGGCGGCCGGCGACCGGCGGCTCAGCGGGTGGCTGCTGGCCGCGCAGGCGACCGGCGCGCTGGTCGGCGGCCTGTGCTGGACCCGGGTCCGGCCGGGCGGGCCCGGTCGGCTGCCGCTGCTGGCCGCCGCGCTCACCGTCGGCTTCCTGCCGCTGCTGCTGGCGCCCGGCCCGGTCCCGATGGCCGGGCTGCTCGCGGTCGGCGGGCTGGCGCTGCCGCCGGTGCTGACCGCCGTCTTCCTCACCGCCGAGCGGCTCGCCGAACCCGGCACGGTGGCCGAGGCGTTCGCCTGGGTGAGCACCGCGTTCGTGGTGGGCAGCGCGGCCGGTTCCGCGCTCGCCGGTGTGTCGGCCGGCGTCCGGTACGGGCTGGTGGTCGCGCCCGCCGCCGCGCTGCTCGGCACCGCGCTGCTGTGGACGGTCCCGCGCTCCGACCGGACGGCCGGGCTCACAGCCAGCCGCGGCGCTTGAAGAGCAGATAGAGCGCCGCGCAGACGGCGAACATCAGCGCGACCGCGAACAGGTAGCCGTACCGCCAGCCCAGCTCCGGCATGTGGGTGAAGTTCATCCCGTAGACGGTGCCGATCAGGGTGGGCGCGAACAGGATCGCCGCCCAGGCGGAGACGCGCTTGACCTCCTCGTTCTGCTCGAAGCTGGCCGCGGTGAGGCTGCGCATCTCCTCGTTCTGCGCCTGCGAGACCAGCGTCGCGTTGACGGTGAGGATGTTCTGGAGCAGGTGCCGGAACCCGTCCACCCGCTCCACCACCTGGGTGAGGTGGTCGACCACGTCGCGCAGCCGGCGGCGCAGCTCCTCGTCCGTGCCGTAGCGGTCGAAGCCGTCGGAGAGCGCCTCGACGACGTTCAGCAGCGGTCTCGCCGCCCGCTGGAACTGGATCACCTCGCGGCTGAGCTGGTAGATGCGGCGGCTGGCGTTCGGGTCGCCGCCGAACACCTCGGTCTCGATCTCGTCGATGTCGTTCTCCAGGCCGGCGACCACCGGCGCGTAGCCGTCGACCACGCGGTCGAGCACGGCGTAGAGGACCGCCTCGGGGCCGAGCGCGAGGACGGCCGGGTCCGCCTCCAGCCGCCGCCGGACGGCCGCCAGGTCGGGCGTGCCGCCGTGCCGGACGGTGATCACGAAGCCGGGGCCGAGGAAGAGGTGCAGCTCCGCGAACTCGACCGCCTCCCGCGCGTCCAGGTACCGGGCGGCGCGCAGCACCACGAACAGGGTGTCGCCGTAGCGCTCCAGCTTCGGCCGCTGGTGCGCGTTGATCGCGTCCTCGACGGCCAGCTCGGGGAGCTGGAACTCGGCGGCGAGCGAGGCGACCTGCTCCCGGCTCGGCCGGCGCAGCCCGATCCAGGCCATGCCGCCGTCGAGCTGTTGCAGGCAGCGGAACGTGTCGGCGAGGCCGACCGGCGACGCGCGCCGGACGCCGTCGACGTAGACGCCGCTGTCGACCAGCCCGGCGGGCCGTTCCGGCTCGGCCGCGCCGGCGTCGACGGCGTGCTCGTCCAGGCGGCGGCCGAACCCCTCCGGCGGCGGCGTCACGAACCGGTTGTCCGCCATGCCCCTCCCCCGCTGCTCGGCCGGCTCGCCGAGTCCCCCGCGAGGACCGGCGCAAACGTCAGGGCCGGTAGCGGTAGCCCATGCCGGGCTCGGTGATCAGGTGCCGGGGCCGGGCCGGGTCGTCCTCCAGCTTGCGGCGGAGCTGGGCCAGGTACTGCCGGAGGTAGGTGGTCTCCTGCTGGTACTCCGGCCCCCACACGTCGTGCAGGAGCTGGCGCTGGCTGACCAGCTTGCCGGGGTTGCGCAGCAGCTTCTCCAGCACCGCCCACTGGGTGGGGGTCAGTTTGACCTCGGTGCCGTCGTCCCGGGTGACGGTGCGGTCGGCCAGGTCGACGAGGTGCCGGCCGATGCGCAGCGCGGGAACGCCGGGGGTGACGGGTGCCAGCCGCCGGGTCACCGCGCGGATCCGGGCGAGCAGCTCGTCCACCCCGAACGGCTTGGTGACGTAGTCGTCGGCGCCCGCGTCCAGCGCGGCGACCTTGTCCTCGCTGCCGGCCCGGCCGGAGAGCACGATGATCGGCACGGCGGTCCAGCCGCGCAGCCCACGGATGACCTCGGTGCCGTCCAGGTCGGGCAGGCCGAGGTCGAGCACCACCAGGTCCGGCGGGTGGCCGGCGGCGGCCTTCAACGCGGCGGCGCCGCTGCCGGCCACGTCGACGTCGTAGCCGCGGGCCCGCAGGTTGATCCGCAGCGCGCGGACGATCTGCGGTTCGTCGTCGACGACCAGGATGCGCGTCATTCCCGCGGCCCTCCGGACTCGGCGGCGGCGGGCAGCCGCAGCACCATGGTGAGACCGCCGCCGGGCGTGGTCTCCGGGGTGATGCTGCCACCCATCGCCTCGGCGAGCCCCCGGGACAGCGCCAGGCCCAGCCCCACCCCGGTCCGGTTGTCCCGGTCACCGAGGCGCTGGAACGGCAGGAACACGTGCTCCCACCGGTCCTCCGGGATGCCCGGTCCGGTGTCGATCACCCGTACCTCGACCTGGCCGGCGTGCGCGCTGCCGGTGATCGTCGGCGGCCGGCCGGGCGGGCTGTGCCGCAACGCGTTGGCGACGATGTTGACCAGCACCCGTTCCAGCAGGCCGGGGTCGGCCAGCGCCGCCGGCAGGTCCGGCGGGATGTCCGTGGTCACCTCGGCCGCCGCCGGGCCCAGCTCGTCCAGGGCCCGGGGTACGGCGTCCTCCAGCCCGATCGCGGTCGCGGCGACGCCGAGCGCGCCGGCCTGCAACCGGCTCATGTCGAGCAGGTTCGCCACCAGCCGGCCCAACCGGTCCAGTGACTCGTCGGCGGTGGCCAGCAGCTCCTCGGAGTCGTCGGCGTCGAACTCCACGTCGTGGCTGCGCAGGCTGCTCACCGCGGCCTTGGCCGACGCCAGCGGCGTCCGCAGGTCGTGGCTGACGGCCGCGAGCAGCGCGGTGCGCATCCGGTCGGCGGCGGCCAGCGGACGGGCGGTGGCCGCCTCCTCGGCCAGGCGTTCCTGGCGCAGCGCGACGGCGGCCTGGGCGGCGAACGCCTCGACCACCCGGCGGTCGGCCGCCGCCAGCCGCCGGCCGGCGAGCACCACGCTGAGCCGCTCGTCCACCGGCACCACCGTCTCGCCCGCGCTCGGGCTGCCCGGCGGCGCGTCGCCGACGCTGGCCACCACCCGCCAGGCGGCCTCCTCGCGGGACCGGGCCGGCCGCCCCTCCGCCTCGGCGGCGAGTTCGAGCACGCTGACCGCGCGCAACCCGAACGTCTCCCGGAGCCGGTCCAGCAGCGCCGGCAGCGGGCGCGCGCCGCGCAGCACGCTGCCGGCGACGGTGGCCAGCGTCTGCGCGTCCGCGGACGCCCGCGCCGCCTCCCGGGTCCGCCGGGCCGCCACGTCGACCACCCCGCTCACCGCGACCGCCACGCCGACGAACACGCCGAGCGCGAGCAGGTTGTCCGCCTCGGCGATGGTCAGCGTGTGGAACGGCGGGGTGAAGAACCAGTTGAGCAGCAGCGAACCGCCGAGCGCCGCGACCAGCGCCGGCCACAGGCCGCCGACCAGCGCCACGCCGACCACGCCGGCGAGGAAGAGCAGGATGTCGTTGGTCAGGGTGAGGTCGGGCAGCGTCCGCAGCAGCAGCGTGAGCAGCGGCATGCCGAGCACGGCCAGCGCGTACCCGAGCAGCCGCCGGCGGCGGGACAGCGCGGCCGGCACCGCCGCCCCGCGGCGTCCGCGCCCGGCCTGGGGGTGGGTGACCAGGTGCACGTCGATCGGTCCGGAGAGCGCGGTGGTGGTCACGCCGACGCCCCGGGAGAGCACCTGGGCGAACCGGCCGCGCCGGCTGGCGCCGAGCACGAGCTGGGTGGCGTTGACGCCGCGGGCGAAGTCGAGCAGCGCCGCCGGGACGTCGGTGCCGAGCACCTGGTGGTACGTGCCGCCGAGGCTCTCCACCAGCACCCGCTGCCGGGCCAGTTGGGCCGGGTCCGCCCCGGCCAGGCCGTCGCTGCGGGCCACGTGCACGGCGAGCAGGTCGGCGCCCTTGCTGCGGGCGGCGATCCGCGCGGCCCGCCGGATCAGCGTCTCGCCCTCCGGGCCGCCGGTGAGCGCGACCACGACCCGCTCCCGCGCCTCCCAGGTGTCGGAGATGCCCTGCTGGGCCCGGTACGCGTCGAGCTGCTCGTCGACCTTGTCGGCCAGCCAGAGCAGCGCCAGCTCGCGCAGCGCGGTGAGGTTGCCGACCCGGAAGTAGTTGCCGAGCGCGGCGTCGATCCGGTCCGGCCGGTAGATGTTGCCGTGCGCCATCCGGCGGCGCAGCGCCTCCGGCGTCATGTCCACCAGCTCGACCTGCTCGGCGGCGCGGACCACCTGGTCCGGCACGGTCTCCCGCTGGGTGGCGCCGGTGATCTGCGCGACGACGTCGTTGAGCGACTCCAGGTGCTGGACGTTGACCGTGGAGAGCACGCTGATGCCGGCGTCGAGCAGGTCCTGGACGTCCTGCCAGCGCTTGTCGTGCCGGGACCCGGGGACGTTGGTGTGGGCCAGCTCGTCGACCACCGCCACCTCGGGGCGGCGGGCCAGCACCGCGTCGAGGTCCATCTCGGTGAGGTCGACGCCCCGGTAACTCATCTTCCGGCGCGGCACCACCTCCAGGTCGCCGAGCATGGCGGCGGTGTGCGGCCGGCCGTGCGTCTCGACCAGCCCGACCACCACGTCGGTGCCGCGTTCGGCCCGGCGCCGGGCCTCTTCGAGCATGGCGTACGTCTTGCCGACGCCCGGCGCCGCGCCGAGATAGATCCGCAGTTCACCCCTGCCCACGACCCCATCCTCCCCGAGTGCGAGGAAGGGCCCCCGGTCAACGCCTCGCGAGGTGAAGGGGGCCCTTCTTGACACTTCCGTCAGCTCGCCGGGAACGCCTCGTCCAACGCCAGGTTGAGTTCCAGCACGTGCACACCGGGCCCGCCCATGAAGCCCAGCGCCCGGCCGGTGGTGTGCTCGGCGACCAGCCGCCGTACCGCCGTCGGGTCCGCGTCGCGCTCCCGCGCCACGCGGGCCACCTGGATCTCCGCGTACGCCGGGGAGATGTGCGGGTCGAGGCCGCTGCCGCTGGCGGTGACCGCGTCGGCCGGCACGGCCGGCTCGGCCGGCGCGTCCCCCCGGACCGGGGTGATCACGCCGCCCTCGGCCACGTAGTCCCGGCCGGGTCGGGCCGGCTCGACCGGGACACCCGCCCAGGTGGCGACGAACGGTGTCGCCGGCGCGGCCTGGTTGACGCTGACCACGCGGGTGACCGGACCGGTGAGGCCGTCGGCGCGGAACACGGCCAGCACCGCGCCCACCCCGTCCGGCGTGCAGTACGGCCGCCGCCCGTCCACGCCGTTCCACACGCCGACCGCCCTGCTGCGCGCGCAGACCTGGGTGAGCAGGCTCGGCGTGGAGTCGGCGGGGTCGGCGGCGAGCGTGTCCACCACGCTCTCCGGGCCGAGGTTGCTCGCCGCGGTGGCGGTCGGGTCGTAGCCGTCGCCGGCGGCGGAGGGTCGGGACTGGAAGTAGCGCGGGATCGGGTTGCCCTCCGCGTCGGTGAACGACTGCCCGATCAGCGCGCTGCCGACGGTCCGGCCGTCGACGGTGACGAGCGAGCCGTCCGCCTTGCCGTCGAAGCCGGGGAGCCGGCCCACGCCGACCAGGGCGAGCGGGTAGGCCAGGCCGAGCAGCACGGTGAGGACGAGCACGGCACGCAGGGCGGCCAGGTGCTGGGCGAGCCAACTGGGAAGGCGCATCACGAGATCCCCGGGATCAACTGGACGAGCAGGTCGATGAGTTTGATGCCGACGAACGGCACCACGATGCCGCCGAGGCCGTAGCGCCACAGGTTGCGGCTGAGCAGCTTCGACGCGCTGGCCGGGCGGTAGCGCACCCCGCGCAGGGCCAGCGGGATCAGCGCGACGATGACGATCGCGTTGAAGACGACGGCGGACAGGATCGCCGACTCGGGGCTGGCCAGCCGCATCACGTTGAGCCGGTCCAGCGACGGGTAGATGCCGGCGAACATGGCCGGGATGATCGCGAAGTACTTCGCGATGTCGTTGGCGATGCTGAACGTGGTCAACGCGCCCCTGGTGATCAGCAACTGCTTGCCGATCTCCACGATCTCGATCAGCTTGGTCGGGTCGGAGTCGAGGTCGACCATGTTGCCGGCCTCCTTCGCGGCCGACGTGCCGGTGTTCATGGCGACGCCGACGTCGGCCTGGGCCAGCGCGGGGGCGTCGTTGGTGCCGTCGCCGGTCATCGCGACCAGCCGGCCGCCCTCCTGTTCCCTGCGGATCAGGGCGAGCTTGTCCTCCGGCGTGGCCTCGGCGAGGAAGTCGTCCACGCCCGCCTCGTCGGCGATGGCCTTCGCGGTGCGCGGGTTGTCACCGGTGATCATCACGGTCCGGATGCCCATCCGGCGCATCTCGTCGAAGCGCTCGCGCATGCCGGCCTTGACCACGTCCTTGAGGTGGATGACACCCAGCGCCCGGGCCGGTTCACCGGCCATCCGCTCGGCGACCACGAGCGGCGTGCCGCCGGCGCCGCTGATCGCGTCGACCAGTTCGCCGACCTGCTCGGTCGGGTGGCCGCCGTGCTCCCGTACCCACTTCGTCACCGCCGCGGCGGCGCCCTTGCGGATCTGCCGGACGCCACCGTCGGCGTCCAGGTCGACACCGCTCATCCGGGTCTGCGCGGTGAAGGGTACGAAGGTGGCGTGCGGGACGAGGCCGGGCTCCCGCTCGCGCAGCCCGAAGGCGTTCTTGGCCAGCACCACCACCGAGCGCCCCTCGGGCGTCTCGTCGGCCAGGCTGGAGAGCTGGGCCGCGTCCGCGACGGTGGCCGCGTCCATGCCGTCCACCGGCAGGAACTCGGCGGCCTGCCGGTTGCCCAGGGTGATCGTGCCGGTCTTGTCCAGCAGCAGCGTGTCGACGTCGCCGGCCGCCTCGACCGCCCGGCCGCTCATGGCGAGCACGTTGCGCTGGACCAGGCGGTCCATGCCGGCGATGCCGATCGCGGAGAGCAGCGCGCCGATGGTGGTCGGGATGAGGCAGACCAGCAGCGAGACCAGCACGATGCCGGTGACGCCGGAGTCGGTGACCGCCTGGGTGTCCGGCGCGGCGGCCTGCCAGCCCTTGGCGAAGATCGCCATCGGCTGGAGCGTGACCACCGCGAGCAGGAAGATGACCGTCAGCGCGGCCAGCAGGATGTTGAGCGCGATCTCGTTCGGCGTCTTCTGCCGGTTGGCGCCCTCGACCAGCGCGATCATCCGGTCGATGAAGCTCTCGCCCGGCTTCTGCGTGACCCTGACGACGATCCGGTCGGAGAGCACCCGCGTGCCGCCGGTGACCGCGCTGCGGTCGCCGCCGGACTCCCGGATCACCGGGGCGGACTCGCCGGTGATGGCCGACTCGTCGACGCTGGCGATGCCCTCGACCACGTCGCCGTCGGCGGGAACGATCTGGCCGGCCTCGACCAGCACGACGTCGTCCGGCCGGAGCTGCGGCGCGGGCACCGCCTCGTCCCGGTAGGCGTCTGCCGCCGCGCCCGGCGTCCAGCCGAGCAGGCGGGTGGCGACGGTGTCCTGCCGGGCCCGGCGCAGCGTGGCGGCCTGGGCCTTGCCGCGCCCCTCGGCGACCGCCTCGGCCAGGTTGGCGAAGACCACGGTCAGCCAGAGCCAGCTCGTGATCGCCCAGGCGAACACGGTCGGGTCGGCCACCGCGAGCACTGTGGTGAAGAGCGCGCCGATCTCGACGATCAGCATCACCGGGTTGTGCCACAGCGTGCGCGGGTCGAGCTTGCGCAGCGCGTCCGGCAGGGACGCGACCAACTGGCGCGGGTCGAGCAGCCCGCCGCCGACCCGGCCGCCCGGGGTGGCCGGTGTGCCGGGGGTCGGCGCGTCGGCGGTGTCGAGAGGTGCCGTCATGTCCTTGTCTCTCATGGTGGTCACAGCCCTTCGGCCAGCGGGCCGAGCGCGAGGGCGGGAAGGAAGGTGAGCGCGACGAGGACCACCGTGACGCCGACGACCATGCCGACGAAGAGCGGCCTGTGGGTCGGCAGGGTGCCCTCGGACGCGGGCGTCGGCTGCTGGCGGGCCAGCGAGCCGGCCAGCGCGAGCACGACGATGATCGGCAGGAACCGACCGAGCAGCATGCACAGCCCTAACGCGATGTTCCACCAGGGAGTGTTCACGGTGATGCCGGCGAACGCCGAGCCGTTGTTGTTGCTCGCCGAGGTGAACGCGTAGAGCACCTCGGAGAGCCCGTGCGGCCCGACGTTGAGCGCGGTCGAGGAGTTGCCGGTGGCGAACGCGGCGGCGGTGCCGGTGAGCACCAGCGCCGGCGTGATCAGGAAGTACATCGAGGCGAGCTTGATCTCGCGCGGCCCGATCTTCTTGCCCAGGTACTCCGGCGTGCGGCCGACCATCAGGCCGGCGACGAAGACGGTGATCACCGCGAGGATCAGCAGCCCGTACAGGCCGGCGCCGACGCCGCCCGGCGCGACCTCGCCGAGCATCATGTTGCCCAGCGTCATCATCCCGCCCAGCGCGGTGTACGAGTCGTGGAACGAGTTGACCGCGCCGGTGGAGGTGAGCGTGGTGGCCGCCGCGAAGGTGGCCGAGTTCGACACGTCGAACCGCACCTCCTTGCCCTCCAGCGCCGCGCCGACCGCCTGCGGGACCGTGCCGCGCCCGGCCAGCTCGAAGACGTTGGTCAGGCTGATGCTGGCCAGCGCCAGGATCGCCATCACCGCGACGATCGCGTAGCCCTGCCGGTTCTGCCCGACCATCCGGCCGAAGACCCGGGGCAGGCTGAACGGGATCACCAGGATCAGGAAGATCTCCAGCCAGTTCGTCCACGCGGTCGGGTTCTCGAACGGGTGGGCGCTGTTGGCGTTGTAGAAGCCGCCGCCGTTGGTGCCCAACTCCTTGATGACCTCCTGACCGGCCACCGGCCCGCCGGTGATCGTCTGGACGCCGCCGGTCAGCGTGGTCACGTCGGTGCCGCCGGAGAGGTTCTGCACCACCCCGCCGAGCATCAACACGAGTGCGCCGAGCACCGCGATCGGCAGCAGGATCCGCAGCGTGATCCGGGTCAGGTCGACCCAGAAGTTGCCCAGCTCGCCGGTGCGGCTACGGGCGAAGCCGCGCACCAGCGCCACCGCGACGGCGATGCCCACCGCGGCGGAGACGAAGTTCTGCACCGCCAGCCCGGCCATCTGCACCAGGTGACCCATGGTCGACTCACCCGAGTACCACTGCCAGTTCGTGTTCGTCACGAACGACACAGCGGTGTTCCACGCCCCGTGCGGCACCACCGGGTCGAAGCCCAGCGAGAGCCAGAGGTGGTTCTGGAGACGCTGCAACGCGTACAGGAACAGGACGGAGACGGCCGAGAAGGCGAGCACGGCGCGGGCGTACACGCCCCAGGTCTGCTCGGCGGCCGGGTCGACCCCGATCAGGCGGTAGACGCCCCGCTCGACGCGGGTGGACCGGGTGCCGGAGACCACCCGGTAGATGTGGTCGCCGAACGGCCGGTGCACGGCGACCAGCGCCACCACCAGCGACGACACGAAGAGCACCCCGGCTGTTGTCGTGCTCATCAGAAGCGCTCCGGGAACAGCAGGGCGACGACCAGGAACACACCCAGCCCGATCGCCAGCACCAGGCCGACGGCGTTGACGGCGCTCACCGCCTCTCCACGCCCCTCACCACAAGGGCGAGGGCCGCGAACAGCCCCACCGTCAGCAACACGAACAGCACGTCAGACACGGCTGGCTCTCCTAGCGAAACGTCCCCGCGACCGCCTCCCGGTCGCGCCGGACAATCACAACGCCAGGTCGGGCGCGCGGACAGGGGCTATCACGCGACCATCACGCCGGCCGCCGGTTTCTTGACGCGCCTTTCACACGCGCGGCCGGTCCCGCGCGGCGATCGCCACCTCGACGTCCCGCCTCCGCACCGGCCACGCCGGTGCGGGCCCGCTTCCGGTCGGATCAGTCCCGCTCAGCGACCGGCGGCGTTGGCGACCAGCGCCTCGGCCACCTCGCGTACCTTCCGGTTGGCGTCCTGGGAGAGCTTCGACAGCAACGCGAACGCCTCGTCCGCCGAGCATCGCCGCTCGCCCATGATGATGCCCTTGGCCTGCTCGATCACCGCCCGGCTGCGCATCGCCTCCTGCATCTGCCGGGCCAACGTCGCGGCGTTGTCGTACAGGTGCGCGTTGGCCAGGGCCACCGCGGCGTACGCGGCGAAGTTCTCCGCCGCCCGCACGGCCACGCCGTCGAACGCGTGCGCGGTGAGGCCGTAGAGGTTGAGCGCGCCGGTGACGGCCTCCTGGATCGGAAGCCCGATCGACAGGGAACTCCCGATGCCCGCCGCCCGGGCCTGCGCGGCCCACTCCGGCCAGCGCTCCTCCACCGCCAGGTCGGGCAGCGAGATGCTGGCCGCGCTGGCCGCGGCGTCCAGGCAGGGTCCCCGCTCGTACCGGTACTGCCACTCGTCGAGTTGCCGGGCCAGGTCGCTGGTGCAGGCGGCGCTGGAGTTGGCACCGCCCTGGGCCAGCGTGACCGTCACGTGCGCGCTGCCCGGAACCGTCTGGTTCGCCAGCCCGGCGACGCGTCGCAGGATGTCCGCCAGGTCCACCTCGTCGAGCCGGATGCGGCTCAGTTCGGCGAGGGCCTCACCGGGGTCCGTGCTCGGGGCTGCCATCAGCGGGTCCTTTGTCGGCCGGCGGTCGGACGGTCGGGGCACCGCCCAACCTACTCGCCGGGCTGCCACGCGGCACGGAAGCCCGAGGTGCGGCGGCGGCCGGACCGACGTAGTGTCGGGGACGGGTCAAGACAGGTGCCCTCCACCCGCTCACGGTCGATCTCGTTCTCCCGGCCGGGGAGCGTCCGCCGATTCGTCGCGTGGAAGGTGCCATGTCGGAAAATCTGCCGGGCTTCGGCCGCCATCATGTGCCGACCGCGTCCGGGTCGCTCCGGCCCGACGAACCGATCATGTGGCTGAGCTGCGAGGCCCGTGGGCACGTGACCCAGGTCTCGGTGGTCGGCGAGGTCGACCTGAGCAACGCCCATCTGCTCGCGGAGCTGCTGGAGAACGTCGCCGCCCGGACCCCGATGGTGGCGGTGGACCTCTCCGAGGTCACCTTCTTCGGCGCCAACGGCACCGACGCGCTGGTCCGGGCCCATCAGGTGCTGACCGGGCAGGGCGGCCGGCTCACGCTGTGCCGCCCCTCGTCGGTGGTCCGCCGGGTCCTGGAGATCACCGGCACGCTCGGCGTGTTCGAGGTCGTCGACCGTCCACACGCCCGGGTCACCGGCAACGCGCCGGCACGTCCCGTCGTCCCGGCCCGCGCCGGGTCGTAGAGTTGACCCGTGACTGACGTCCCGGCCGGGGCGTCACGAACGAGCGTCAAGAAGCGGCGCATGTCCCGGTCCGTCGGATCGGGACAGCGGTCCGCGACTGCGGGCCGTCTCCCCGCCACCCGCCGTCCCACCCCCTGGGCCGACGGCGCTTCGCACAAGGACGTCACAGCTCATGCCGCAGGCCCACCCCGACCTCGCCGCAGCCTTGATCAGACTCGGGCGGATCAAGTACGACGAGGTCGACCTCGACGTGGTGTTGTCGACCATCGCGCAGGTCGCCAAGGACACCATCCACGGCACCGCCGAGGTTTCGGTCACCCTGGTCCAGGGCGCTGAGGCGCACACCGCCGCCTACACCGGTGACCTGGCGTTGACCCTGGACGAGTGGCAGTACGAGCAGGGTCGCGGACCATGCCTGGACGCCGCGACCACCGGCACTGCCATGCTGGTGCCGGACATGTCGACGGAGAGCCGCTGGCCGGAGTGGGCGAGCCGGGCCCACAAGGCGGGCGCCGCCAGCTCACTCTCCATCGGCCTGCCCATCCAGGAGGCGATGGTCGGCGCGCTCAACATCTACGCCGCCGTGGCGGGCGTCTTCGACGACCAGGTCGAACTCGCGCAGACGCTGGCCGGGTACGCCGCCATCGCGCTCGCCAACGTCCACCTCTACGAGAGCACGGCCACGCTGGCCCAGCAGATGCAGGAGGCGATGCAGAGCCGCGCGGTGATCGAGCAGGCGAAGGGCATCATCATGGGCCAGCGCCGGTGCTCGGCGGTGGCCGAGTCACTCGTCGACCGGGCGGTGCACGGCGGCCGGGACTGACCGCCGTACCCGGATCAGCGGGGCATCTCCCGCCAGCCGGTGCCGCTCGACCGCCAGGCGCCGGCGAGGATGCTCGCCGAACCGCGGCTCGGGCACTGCTGGATCTTCGACCGGCCGGCGGCCCCGCCGATCTGGGCCTGGACCTGCCAGCGCTGTCCGTCGGTGCAGATGTAGACGTCGCGGCGCCCGCGAGGGATGTTGACGCCGTTCCACCAGTGTTCCTCGACGACCATGAGTTGACCGTACCGCAGGTGACCCGGTCCGGCCCAGACCCGGCGGCCGGACCGGGGTTCCCCGCCGGTCAGTCGTCCAGCCGACGGGCCACGTTCATGACGTTCTCGACCCGGGCACCACCCTTGACCGGGTAGTTCGTGGCGCCGAGGCAGTCCCACCAGTTCCCGGCAGCCGTTCGGGTCGACTCCGGTGGCGATCGCCTGCGGATGGAACACGATCAGCCGGTTGGTGTCGGCGTACTGGTTGAGGTTGGCCCGGTCGCCAAGCCGTTGACAAGCGAGATCGACCGTGGCGGATATCCGTACGGCCGGCACCTCGGCCGCCGGGGCGGTGTGGGCCGTCCAGCCGGAAATCCCCTGGACCGTCGCCGGGGCCCGAACTAGCGTCCCGGCGGATGGATCTGCCACGGAGCTTCACCATCCGTGAGGGCGAACTACGCGTCCTCAACCCGATCGACGAGGCCAAGTTGGCCACGCTGGGCCGGGCGCTCCGGCTCCCGCCCGGCGCGGAGCTGCTCGACCTGTGCAGCGGCAAGGGCGAGCTGCTCTGCACCTGGGCGCGGGACCACGGCGTCACCGGCACCGGCGTCGACATCAGCACCGTGTTCACCGCCGCCGCCCGGGACCGCGCCGCCGAACTGGGCGTCGCCGACCGGGTCCGGTTCGTGCACGGCGACGCCGCCGCGTACGAACCGGAACGTCCGGTCGACGTGGCCGCCTGCGTCGGCGCGACCTGGATCGGCGACGGCGTGCCCGGCACCCTGGAACTGCTCGGCCGCGCGCTGCGCCCCGGCGGTCTGGCGCTGGTCGGCGAGCCGTACTGGCGGCGGGACCCACCGGACGCCGAAACCGTGACCGGCTCGCACGCGCGGTCCCGGGACGAGTTCCACGACCTGCCCGGCCTGGTCCGGCTCTTCGGCGCGTGCGGCTGGGACCTGGTCGAGATGGTCCTCGCCGACCAGGACAGCTGGGACCGCTACGCCGCCGCGCACTGGCTGAACCTGCGCCGCTGGCTGGACGCCAACCCGGACGACGAGCTGGCCCCGCAGCTACGACAGGAGCTGACCGAGGACCCGCTGCGGTACGTCCGCTTCCAGCGCGAACATCTCGGTTGGGGGGTGTTCGCGCTCATGCGCCGCTGATGCCCCGGCCCGTCGACCGCGGGGCGGGCCGGCTTAGCAGATCGCTACGCAGGGTAAAGACAGATCATGGGACAGTTGCGCACGTCGCCGCCGCCGCCACAGGCCACCGAGTTGGAGCGCTGGGTGCTCGCCACCCCTGCGGAGCTGCGGGAAGTGCGCGCCTTGCTGCGCGACGCGTTGAACCGGCACGGGCTGGTGCAGGGCGAGGACCTCGACGAGGTGCCGCACATGGTGCTGCTCGTCGTCACCGAGCTGGCCAGCAACGCGCTCCGGCACGGGCGACCCCCCACCATCGTCACGCTGCTGGCCACCGACGACTGCTTCCTGCTCGACGTGGCCGACCACGACGTCAGCTCGGTGCCGGAACTGTCCGACATCCACCCGCTCGACTCGGGCGGACGCGGGCTCTTCCTGGCCCAGTCGATCTCGCTCGACGTCGGCTGGTACGCCACCGGGGAGACCAAGAACATCTGGGCCTCGTTCTCCCGGTAGCGCTCAGAAACCGGAGACCGGGTGCGGGACGTACGGCGCCTCCAGCTCCGCCACCTCGGCGTCGGTCAACTCCAGCTCCAGCGCGGCGACCGCGTCGGTCAGGTGGTGCGGCTTCGTGGCGCCGACGATCGGCGCGGTCACCGCCGGGTGACGCGCCACCCAGGCCAACGCCACCTGCGCACGCGGCACCCCCCGCTGCGCGGCGACCCGGCCCACCGCGTCGACCACCGCCCGGTCGTGCTCCTCGGTGCGCGCGTAGAGCTTGCGGCCGAACTCGTCGGTGTCCGCCCGCGCGGTCCGCTCCCCCGGGTCGCGGGTCAGCAGGCCACGGGCCAGCGGGCTCCACGGGATCACCGCGACGCCTTCGTCGAGGCAGAGCGGCAGCATCTCCCGCTCCTCCTCCCGGTAGAGCAGGTTGTAGTGGTTCTGCATGGAGACGAACCGGGTCCAGCCGTGCCGCTCGGCGGCCCAGAGCGCCTTGGCGAACTGCCACGCGTACATCGACGAGGCGCCGAGGTAGCGGACCTTGCCGGCCCGGACCAGGTCGTGCAGCGCCTCCAGCGTCTCCTCGATCGGCGTGACCGGGTCGAGTCGGTGGATCTGGTAGAGGTCGACGTAGTCGGTGCCGAGCCGGCGCAGGCTCGCGTCGATCTCGCTCATGATGTGCTTGCGGGACAGGCCGCCCCGGTTCGGTCCCGACCCCATCCGGCCATGGACCTTCGTCGCGATCACCACGTCGTCGCGGTCGGCGAAGTCCTTCAGCGCCCGGCCGACGATCTCCTCGCTGGTGCCGTCGGAGTAGACGTTGGCGGTGTCGAAGAAGTTCACCCCCAGCTCCAGCGCCTGCTTGATGAAGGGCCGGGCGTCGTCCTCCGGCAGCGACCACGGGTGGGTGCCCCGCCCCGGCTCGCCGTAGCTCATGCAACCCAGGCAGAGCCGGGACACCTGAAGGCCGGTGGAGCCGAACGTCACGTAATCCATGCGGTCCATCTCACCACCGCCGTGCGGGGTGCGCAGTCCCGACGACTGCCCACGTCGAGCCGGCGGTCCTCGGCCAGCGGGTCGGCGAGGAGACCGGACAGGGCGCGGTCGTCCTCGACCGGCAGCGGGCGGGGGCCTCTCCACCCGGCCCGCAGTCACCCGGCGGGTCGGCCGGTCAGTGGTCCCCGGCCGGGATCGGGTCGTCGTACTGGCCGGACGGGCCGGCGAGCGGCTCGCCACCCACCAGCGGCCACGCGTTCGGCGCGCAGCCGTGCAGGCCGAGCGTCTGCTGCACCATCACCGGCGCCGGGCCGCCGGCCCGGGGGCAGCGCTCGTGCCCGTGGCCGAGCCGGTGACCCACCTCGTGGTTGAGCAGATACTGCCGGTAGAGGTCCAGGTCGGGGACGTGCGGCACCCCGTACACCCAGCGGGCCACGTTGATCACGACCCGGTCGCCGTTGCGGCAGGAGGTGTAGCGGTCGGTCGGGTCGCCGCACAGCTCGCCCCGGGTCACCGGCGTGGTCAGCAGCACGGTGAAGTCGGCCGGCCCGTCCCGGCCCACCCGTTGCAGCCGCCACCGGCCGTCACCGGTCCAGCCGCGCGGGTCGGCGAGCGTCGCCGCGACCTCCCGGGCGAAGCGCTCCACGTCCACGTTGCGGATGCCGTTCTCGACCGCGACCCGGTAGCGCAGCAGCGCGCCGCCGCGCCCGGCGACCGCGCCGGTGGTGTCGGCGGTGCGGAACCCGCCGCCGCCCCGGGCCGGAAAGCCGATGCCGGGCGGCACCCGGCCGGCCGCCGGCACCGGCGACGGGGCGGCCTTCGCCGGGGCGGTCGCCGCCGGCGGGCGCGCGGAGGGCACCGCCGACGGTCCCGTCCGGTCCACACCGACCGAGGCCAGCAGCTCCGGGTGGCGTCGCACCGCGTACCCGCCGCCCGCCGTGAGGCAGGTCACGACGAGCACCGCCGCCAGCGCGCGGAGGCCGGCCCGCGACCGTCGTCGGCGGCGGTGCACGCCCCGGTCCTGCCCGCCCACGTCGCTCTCCGTCCGTCGCCCGCCCGCGCTCCGGGCAGGAGTACGGATACCAGGCCCGGACGGTTGAACGGAGGAGCCGGGTACCGTCAGTGCCGGGGTGGACGACCTGCCGCCTGTCGGATTCCAGGGGAGCCACCCGTGTCACCAGCCGAGACGCTGCTCGACGACGCCCTCGCGGCGGCACGCGGCACCGACGTACGCGCCGCCGAGCGCGCCCTCGACCGGCTGGTGGTGGGCGACGGCGCGGCGGTGGACGCGGCGCTGCTCGCCCGCCTCACCCGCGCCGTGGGGCGGCTCTGGCCGCGCGGCTGGCAACCGGTCGACCTGGACCGGCTCGCCACCCGCCGGCTGACCGCGCGCGGTGCCCGGCTGCTGCGCGACACGCTGGCCGCCCAGCGCCGCGCGCTCCCCGGACCGGTGCCGGCCTGGTTCGACGAGCAGCTCACCGAGCTGGACGCCCGCTGGGACGCCGACGCGGGTTGGCTGGACCGCCGCGCCGACGGCGACCGGATCACCGCGCTGCGGGACGCGGTCGACGCGCTCGTGCTGGTCGAGACGCTGCCGCCGATCGCGTTGCTCCGCCCGCCGCCCGGCGCCGCCGCCGTCCCGCTGGCCGCCGTGCCGGCCACCGGTTCCCGGATGCTCGACCGGGTACGCGCGCTGCTGGCCAAGGCCGAGTCGACCGGTTACCCGGCCGAGGCGGAGGCGTTCACCGCGAAGGCGCAGGAGCTGATGGCCCGGCACAGCATCGACGCGGCGCTGCTCGACGCCACCGCCGAGCGGCCCGACCAGCCGGGCGGGATGCGCCTCGGCACCGACGCCCCGTACGCGGCGGCGAAGGCGCTGCTGATCCAGGAGGTGGCGGCGGCGAACCGCTGCGAGTCGGTCTGGTCCGACGACCTGGGCTTCGCCACCGTGCTCGGGTTCCCGGCCGACCTGGCCGCGGTCGAGCTGCTGCACACGTCGCTGCTGGTGCAGGCCACCGCCGCGATGCTGCGCGGTCGCCACGACCGCAGCGGGCGCGGCAAGGGCGGTGGCCGGCGCACCAAGGGCTACGACGAGTCGTTCCTCAACGCGTTCGCGCTGCGGATCGGGGAGCGGCTGCGGGCGGCCAGCACGGCGGCGGCCGAGGAACACGCCGACGACCGACTGCTGCCGGTGCTGGCGGCCCGGTCGGACGCCGTCCGGGAACGCGCCGACACGCTCTTTCCCGGCACCGTCCGGCACCGGCTCCAGGTGCGTGACACGGAGGGGTGGAGTTCCGGCACCACCGCCGCCGACCGCGCCTCCCTCGACGCCGGCCGCCCCGCACCCCGCCCCCTACGCGGCCCACGCTGACCGTCTTCCCGCGCGACGCGAGGCCTGCGCGCCCCTGCCCCGGCGATCATGAAGTTGGCGGTAGGCGTGGTCCGTTTTTTCACCGTCAACCTCATGATCGGCCTCGGACGGGCACGTGCTCCGTTCATTGCTTCTGCAACCTGATCGATGCGTAGTGTGCGAACCGCTCCACCGCCCAATCGAGCTGAGCGCAGGCGTGCCAGTCCCGGCACTGAAGGCAGCCACGCCGTGGCCGGCCGGCGGTGGGCGGCCAGTGAGCTTCGATGATGCGATGCGCCTCGAAGACCTCCCGCGCCTCCGAGGCCGCACCTGGCTCGTCGATCGGCATGGTGGACCGCCCTCCCGAAACGACCGCGAGTAGACCGCCGTGGGGGGCAGAGTCCCTGCGTCG